>NZ_CP145335.1:0-1200000 GCF_049568105.1 Salinisphaera sp. SPP-AMP-43 | reverse complement strand
CTCGTGTTGAACCGGCGCATCATTCAGCCACTCACCTCGGCACTGACGCTGAGTCGTCAGATCGCCGCCGGCAATCTCACAGCCGAAATAGAAACGCGCAAGAATGACGAAATCGGCCGACTGATGAGCTCGCTCAACGTCATGCGCTATAGCCTGGTCAATATCGTGCAAGACGTGAAACAGGGCATCGATGTGGTCACACCGGCGACCGTCGATATCGCTCAGGGCAACAAGAATCTAGCCCAGCGCACCTCGGCCCAGGCTGCGGCCTTGGAACAGACCTCGAGCAGCATGGAACAGCTCACCGCGACTGTCGCCCAGGGCGCTGACAGCGCCCGCTCGGCCTCTGAGCTGGCTGAACAAGCCTCGATCACGGCGACTCGCGGCGGCGAGCAGATCGGCAACGTAGTCGAGACGATGCAGCAGATTAGCGAGTCATCGGCCCAGATCAATACGATCGTCAGCGTGATCGACGATATCGCCTTCCAGACTAATCTCCTGGCCCTGAATGCATCGGTCGAAGCCGCTCGCGCCGGCGAGCATGGCCGAGGCTTTGCGGTGGTTGCCAGCGAAGTCCGGGCCTGGGCCGAACGCTCGGCCCATTCGGCACGCCAAATCACTGCCTTGATTCAGTCATCGCGCCAGTGCGTGGAAGCCGGGAGCGTTGAAGTGAATCAAACCCGCGAGATCATGAACGATATCGTGTCCGCGATTCAGCAGGTCAGCCAGTTCATGCAACAGATTTCGCTGGCGGCCAGCGAACAGCGCACCGGCATCGAGCAGGTCGGTGAGGCCGTGACCAGCATGGACAAGATGACTCAGGAAAACGCTGCCCTGGTCGATAAATCGGCTGCCTCGGCACAGGCCTTGAGCGCTCAGTCCAAAGGGCTCGAAAGAAGTATTTCGATCTTCCGGATTAGAGATGAAAAACGCGCGGTTTCGAAGCTGAAGCGGCCGCGCCCGGCCGATACGACGAGCCCTGCAAGACATCAATTCGCCAGCCCTTGACCGGCACCGTTCAAACGCGGCCTAGCCTAGGCCGCTGTCGTAAGTGGCCCCTAACGGTCGTTTCTTTAGCAGCGGCCCGTGCGCGGCTCGAACGCCGCTGATCCAGCCAAAGCAACATTTTGGCATCGATCGGCGCGAGGCCGCCTGGCGGTCGCGGTAGGCCGCAAACCATTATCCATACCCTGTGCTCGCAGTTTTTAAAAGCATCAACGGAACAAGCGCGACCGGATGCCGTATGGCAGCTAGGCCGTAGCGCTTATCAACGCCTAGCGTCGATAAGGAGGGCTTGCCATCGCAGGCCAGCCGCAAGCTGCGCCGGCGACCCGCGAGTTTAGTGCGAGTGCCGGTGGGCCCGAATCACGCCGACCGCCGACAGCAGCGCGCCCGTGGCGGCCAGCGCCACTACCAGGCCCATCGGCCACGGGGTGCCGTCGGCCAACAGACCGACCAGCGCCGAACCGAACACACCGCTGCCATACTGGGTTGCCCCGACCAGGGCCGATACGGCCCCGGCGCGCTGCGAAAAATCCTCGAGCGCGCCGGCAATGGCATTGGCGACGATAAAACCGCTCACCGAGGCGAAGGCGAACAGCGGGACCGCAATCCCCCACAGCCCGCCCCAGCCGGTCGCGGCGTTAATCGCCGTGGCCAGCCCACAGGCCAGACCGGCGATCGCCCCGCCGAGCAATATGCGATTGACGCCGAAGTACGTCACCAGTCGGGCGTTGAGCATATTGGCGATCATGATGCCCACCACGCCGGCGGCAAACAGGAATCCATAGAGATGGGACGGCACGCCGTAGTAGTCGATATAGGCGAAGGGCGTACCGGCGATATAGGCGAACATACCGGCATAGAAGAAACCGCCGACACCGATATAGCCCAGCAGACGCCGATGTCGAAGGAGCTCCCCGTAGCGCCGAAAAGCCCGCCCCAGCGCCTCATCATTGCGGCGGGCGGCCGGCAGGGTCTCTGGTAGTAGCATCAGTAAGCCCGCGGCGATCACACCCACGATTACGAGCGTCCAGAATATGAACCGCCAGCCGGCAAGCGCCGCGATCTGACCGCCGACCAACGGTCCGAGCAACGGCGCGATGGCCATGACGGTCATCAGCGTGGACATCATCTGCGCAGCACGCTTGCCTTCGTACAAATCACGGACCATCGCTCGCGACAGCGCCACGCTGGCACAGGCGCCAAGCGCCTGCACGAATCGCCAGCCGATCAACATGGCCCCGCTAGTCGACAGCGCACAGCCCGCCGAGCCGATAATGAACAACAGCAAGCCGATAGCGACCGGCACCCGCCGTCCGAAGCGATCGCTGACCGGGCCCCAGATGAGCTGAGTCAGACTGAAACCAATCAAATAACCCGACACCGTCAATTCGATCATGCCGGTATCCGCACCCAGGGCCTTTGCCATCTCCGGCATGGCCGGTAGATAGAGATCGGTCGAAATCGAGGCAAAGCCCATCAAGAGACTCAGAATCGCCAATACATGCCACCCCTGATGCTCAGAGGTTGCGGGTTCGGCGGCCGAGGCCGTGGATGCCGATACGGGATCTGAATTCATACCGTGTCTCGTTGATTTGTAGGCGGCAAGCGCGCCGCGCCTTGCGCGCCGGCGAACGCTCCGTGGACTTTGCCGTGCCGCGCTAGCGGTCTCCGGCCCAGGCGACCCGGCATAGCCACTCGTAGGGCCACGAAAACCTCGGACGAGCGGCGGATGCCGCCTGGCACACCTGCCGGCAAGCATCGCCTGGCCCGGTCCTGGCACGGGAGACACGCTACAGGCAGTGGTCATCGCTCGACCAATTTCAGCGGCCGGCGGCGTTCCATCAATACTCGATACCTCGGATTCAACGCATGGCCAATAATCCGAACCCGAGCTATACCGTATCGCGCTGTTCAAACCGGAGCGGCGGCCGGCTGTTGCGGATACGCCAGCCAGTGCTCCCCAACCTGCCACCGGGCATTCGGCTCCGGCATGTCAGATATGCCCAAAGACCGCCCGATAATCGACGGATCTTCCTACTACTATAAGGTGCGCCGAAAGAATTATTCGCGGCACCAGTCCTTTCGAAACCAGTACGGTGGGTATCGCCCGTTCGACCACACGCAGTGCAGTGGTCGAACTCGTTCATTTCAGGAGTCGCAACAAGGGATGAGCTTAAAAAAAAAGCCCTCCGATCATCGGAGGGCTTTTCTACTATATGGTGCGCCCGGGAAGATTCGAACTCCCGACCTTGCGGTTCGTAGCCGCACGCTCTATCCAACTGAGCTACGGGCGCATAAACATATTGTATGGCGGAGAGGGAGGGATTCGAACCCTCGAAGGGGCTATAAACCCCTTACTCCCTTAGCAGGGGAGCGCCTTCGACCGCTCGGCCACCTCTCCCGAAAAATCCGTTGTTTCGTGCGACGCAAAGGATATATGAGAATTCCTTTTACGTCGACCGTCGAACAAAGCGACTTTCGAATGAAGCGACCGTGCGATGCATCCGCGATCGATCAATCGAGGCTGCGCATAATAGCGGCTTGGGGCGCCCGGGTAAACCCTTTGCGGCAAATAATTTTCCGTCGCGTGTTCGATGGCCGTTCGAGCATGCCAGAACCCCGATATAACGAGGCTCCGGCTCTCGCTGGTTTGCCCTATTGCTCGGCTGCCGGCGTCAGTTCGGACTCGACCTTTTTCGGCTCTTCGTCCAGATCGAATTCGTCGTGCAGCGCCCGCACGGCCAGCTCGAGGTATTTGTTCTCGACCACGATCGAGATCTTGATCTCGGTGGTCGAGATCATACGGATATTGATGTTCTCGTCGGCCAGGGCCTTGAACATCCGCGCGGCCACGTTGGCATGCGAGCGCATGCCCACGCCAACCAGCGAGACCTTGCAGACATCCGGGGTACCGGTGACTTCGCGTGCGCCGACATCCGGTGCAGATTTTTCCAACAGCGTTTTAGCGGTCTCGTAATCGCGCTTGTGCACGGTAAAGGTGAAGTCGGTCAGCGTGTAGTCGCTCGACGAATCCCCCGAGACATTCTGCAGGATCATGTCGACTTCGATGTTGTTCTCGCCAATCGGACCGAGCAGCGAATAGGCAATGCCCGGCCGGTCGGGTACGCCGAGCACGGTCAGCTGCGACTCGTCCCGGGTAAAGGCGATGCCTGAAATAATCGGTTCTTCCACGTATTCCTCCAGAGTGATCAACGTGCCGGGGCCGTCATCGAAGGTCGACAGCACGCGCAGCGGGACACCGTACTTACCGGCGAACTCGACCGCACGGATCTGCAATACCTTCGAGCCGAGACTGGCCATCTCGAGCATTTCTTCAAACGTGATCTTGTCGAGCCGGCGCGCCCCTTCGACCACGCGCGGATCGGTCGTGTAGACGCCATCAACGTCGGTATAGATCTGGCACTCATCGGCCTTGAGCGCTGCAGCCAACGCTACGGCAGTGGTATCCGAGCCGCCGCGACCGAGCGTCGAAATCGAGCCGTCGCTGGTAATGCCCTGAAAGCCCGCCACGACCGCGACCTGGCCATTATCGAGGGTCTCGCGCAGGTTCTTGTCTTCGATTTCTTCGATGCGCGCCCGCGAATGGAAATCGTCGGAGGTGATCGGCACCTGCCAACCGGTATACGAACGCGCATTGACCCCGATATGCGACAGCGCCATCGACAGCAATGCGATGGTGACCTGCTCGCCGGTCGACAGCAGGACATCCATTTCACGCGGCACTGGGCGGCCGGACAATTCGTCGGCCAGTTCGGTCAGACGATCGGTCTCGCCGCCCATAGCCGAAACGACCACGACCACCTGATCGCCCTGATCGCGATAGCCTTTGATCTTGTCGGCGATGCGTTTGATCTTGTCGATCGAGCCGACTGAGGAACCACCGTATTTCTGGACAATCAGTGCCATGGAATCGTTTTTCCTTGTCTTGGACGACGCTCTGCCGCCCGTGCATTCATACTAGCTGGATCGCGCCGACAATCGCTCGCCGACCCAATCGGCCACGCTTGCCAAGGCCGCATCGAGATGCTCCGGCTCGCTGCCACCGGCCTGGGCCATATCCGGACGGCCGCCCCCTTTGCCACCGACCTGGCTGGCGACGTGGTTGATCAGCTCACCAGCCGGTACGGCATCGGACTGTGCTTTAGCGACCCCGGCAATCAGGGCCACTTTGCCATCCTCGGCCGCGCCAAGCACCACCACAGCATCGTCGAGTTTGTTCTTGAGCGCATCGACGGTCTCGCGCAGCGTTTTGCGATCGGCGCCGTCCATACGCTTGACCACGAGATTGACGCCCCCGATCTCGACCGCTGAGGCCGCCAAGTCATCGCCCTGGCTTGCGGCCAATTTCTGATTGGCGGCTTCGAGTTGTTTTTCCAGCCCCGCCACGCGCTCGAGCATGCGATCGAGTCGATCCTCAAGCTCGCTGGGTGCGGCCTTGAGCCGATCGGCGACCCGGGTCTGGCGATCGAGCATGTCCTGAACATAGGCCAGGGCCTGGCTACCGGACACCGCCTCCAGGCGCCGATTGCCGGCCGAGACGCCCCGCTCTTCGGTAATCTTGACGAAACCGAGCGCGCCAGTCGCCGGCGCATGAGTGCCGCCGCACAGCTCTACCGAGTAGTCGCCAAAGCGCACGACTCGTACGTTCTGGCCGTATTTCTCGCCGAAGAACGCCAATGCGCCCTCGGCGATCGCGTCGTCGTAGCTGCGCTCGTAGAACTGGCCTTCGATGTTGTCGCGGATGCGCTCGTTGACCTGAGCTTCGATGGCGGCCAGCTGCTCGGGCGTCACTGCTTCGAAATGCGAGAAATCAAAGCGCAACCGATCCGGCGCCACCATCGAACCTTTCTGGCGCACATGGGTGCCAAGCGTATCGCGCAGCGCCGCATGCAGCAGATGGGTCGCCGTATGGTTGAGCTCGATCGCCCGACGGCGCTCGGTATCGACCTCGGCAGCCACTTCGACATTCGGCGTCACCGCCCCACCCTCGGCATAGCCGAAATGCAGGAACACACCGTTTTGTTTCTGGGTATCGGTCACGACGAACGCAAAATCATCGCCGGCAAGAGTACCAATATCGCCGAGTTGGCCGCCGGACTCGCCGTAGAACGGCGTTCGATCCAGTACTACTACCCCCTGGCTGCCCGCGGCGATGGTTTCGGCCGGCTGCTCGTCCACCAGCAACGCCACGATCCGGGCGCGGGCTGATGTTTCAGTATAGCCAAGAAAATCGGTGGGCTCACCGACCTGGTCCAGCTTGGCATGATAGTCGGCGCCGAACTGGCTGGCCGCCCGGGCACGCTGGCGCTGGGCATCCATCTCGCGCTCGAAGCCAGCCTCGTCGATCGTCAGCTCGCGCTCACGGGCCACATCGTTGGTCAGATCGACCGGAAAACCGTAGGTGTCATAGAGCTTGAATACAGTCGCACCCGGAATCTCGGTGCCTGCCATCGTGGCGATGGCGTCCTCGAGGATCTTCATGCCCTGGGACAGGGTCTCGGAGAATCGCTGTTCTTCTTGCTCGACCACACGCTCGATCTGGGTATGCGCGTCGTTGAGTTCAGGGTAGGCCTCGCCCATCAATTCGTTGAGCGGGTTCACCAGCGTATAGAAGAAGGTGCCGGTCGCCCCGAGCTTGTAGCCGTGGCGAATCGCCCGGCGCATGATGCGGCGCAGAACATAGCCGCGCCCTTCATTGGAAGGCATCACTCCGTCGGCGATCAGAAAAGCCGTGGCCCGGATATGGTCGGCCACGACCTTGAGCGAGGGCAGCTGGGCTTCGCTCGGCTCGCCGTCGATCCCTACCGCCTCGGCAGCCGCACGCATCAACGTCTGGAAGACATCGATGCCGTAATTATCGTGGGTGCCCTGCATGACCGCAGCAATGCGCTCCAGGCCCATGCCGGTATCGATCGAGGGGCTGGGCAGATCGCGCATTTCGCCGTCGGGCTGGCGATCGTACTGCATGAACACCAGGTTCCAGATCTCGACGAAACGGTCGCCATCCTCTTCCGGGGTCCCGGGCGGGCCGCCCCAGATATGGGCGCCGTGGTCGTAGAAAATCTCCGAGCACGGACCGCAGGGGCCGGTATCGCCCATCTGCCAGAAGTTATCGGCTGCGCCGATGCGCGCTAGACGATCCTCGGGGATACCGATCTCGTCTTTCCAGATCGCCTCGGCCTCGGCGTCATCTTCGTAGACCGTGACCCAGAGCTTTTCAGCCGGCAGTTCCAACTCGCCGGTCAGAAATTCCCAGGCGAAATGGATCGCCTCGCGCTTGAAGTAGTCCCCAAAGCTGAAGTTGCCCAGCATTTCGAAGAAGGTATGGTGGCGTGCGGTATAACCGACGTTTTCCAAGTCGTTGTGCTTGCCGCCGGCGCGCACGCAGCGCTGGGCCGAAACCGCACGGACATAATCGCGACGGTCGATGCCGAGGAACATATCCTTGAACGGCACCATGCCGGCATTGACGAACAACAAGGTCGGATCCGACGCCGGCACCAGGCTCGACGACGCCACGAACCGATGCTCGTTGGCCTTGAAATACTCGATGAAACGCGTACGCAGCGCGTTGGTGGTCATCATGGGCCGCGTCTCCGGTGCACCCTCTAAATAGCGCGTCAGTCTAGCAAAAGGCAGGGTTCGGCCCCAGTCTCGCTTTCAGTCGCACAGACGGCTACGACCAGCCACGCCGCCCACTGATCATACGGCGCGCTGCGTATTATTTAGGGCTACCTCCGCGCACGGCCGCGATCTTGTCGGCGTTGGTTTGTTCGCGATCGGTTCGGGTACCGACCTTGATGGTCGTGAACACCCGCGGCGCGCCCAGATCGTGAATGGTTTGGTGGCATTCCTTGAACGCCGCAAACACATCGTCCCATTCGCCTTCGACGTTGGTGCCGTAGGCATGCAGTTCGGGGTTCAGGCCGGCCGCTTCCAGAATCGGGCCACAGGCGGCTACATACTCGGCCACCGAGACGCCCGCGCCCATCGGGATGACACAAATTTCGGCGGTTACTTTCATCGCGAACCTCATCGCAGATCGTCCGATCTTTGATCATGCCATCGGAACAGGCCAGCGACGATATCCGGCCCTTCCCGGAAGCAGGCTCTCAGTCGTCGAAGGCGGCCGCGAGCTGATCGGGGTCAAAACCGCGCCGCTGCAGAAAACGCATCTGCTTGGCCTTGGTAGGAAAATCAGCCGGCGGCACATCGCCGAAGCGCTTGCGGCGGGCGGCATCGGCTATGGCATCCCAATCGACCTCGGCCGCCGCCAGCGCGGCTTGGATATCGCCATCGTTTACGCCGGCCGCAGTCAACTCGGCCCGAATGCGCACCGGGCCGATACCGCGACGGGCCTTATTGGCTACGGCGGCCTCGGCATAGCGCGCATCCGACTGCAGGGCCTCGGCAGCCAGCTCCTCGAGCACGATCTCGATGTCATCGACCCCGTGCTCGCGTTTTTTGAGCTTGGCCACGAGCTCGGCCCGGGCATGCTCGCGCCGGGCCAACAGATCCATGGCCTGCTTGCGGATCGCTAAATGCTCGGCAGCGATCGCCTCCGCTTCGTCGGGCTGGCGGTTGTCGAGCTCATCACTCATTTTGCGTCCGGCTCAGGCTGACTCAGCCGCCTTTCTTTTTGCCGTTGCCGTTGCCACTGCTGCTGAGCAGGTCGGTATCGCCGGCCTCGGCGGTCGCCGCTTCGCCTTCGGCGGGTTCTTCCTCGCCCTTCTTCTTTTTCTTGGGCAGCAGTTTTTCGCGCAGGGCAGCTTCGATCTGCTGGGCGATCTCGGGATTGTCCTTGAGGAACTGGCGAGCGTTGTCTTTGCCCTGGCCGACCCGATCACCATTGTAGGAATACCAGGAACCGGCTTTTTCCACCAGATTGTTGGCGACACCCAAGTCGATGATCTCGCCCTCGCGCGAGGAACCCTCGCCATAGAGGATCTCGAACTCGGCCTTGCGGAACGGCGGCGCCATCTTGTTCTTGACGATCTTGACCCGGGTTTCGTTGCCGATGACCTCGTCGCCCTTTTTGATCGATCCGATGCGTCGGATGTCCAGTCGCACCGAGGCATAGAACTTCAGTGCGTTGCCGCCGGTGGTGGTCTCGGGCGAGCCGAACATCACGCCGATCTTCATCCGGATTTGGTTGATGAACATCACCGTAGTGCCGGTGCGCTTGATGTTCGAGGTCAGCTTGCGCAGGGCCTGACTCATCAAACGCGCCTGCAGGCCAACGTGCGAGTCGCCCATCTCGCCTTCGATCTCGGCCTTGGGCGTCAACGCGGCCACCGAGTCGATGACCACGATATCGACCGCCGCCGAACGCACCAGCATGTCCGCGATTTCCAGCGCCTGCTCGCCGGTATCGGGCTGGGAGATCAACAGATTCTCGATATCCACGCCGAGTGCTTCGGCATAGGTCGGATCCAGCGCATGTTCGGCGTCGATGAATGCAGCCGTGCCGCCATTACGCTGGGCTTCGGCAATCGCCTGCAACGTGAGCGTGGTCTTGCCCGAGGATTCCGGGCCATAGATCTCGACCACGCGGCCGCGCGGATAACCGCCGATGCCGAGTGCGATATCCAGGGTCAGCGAGCCGCTGGAGATCGAGGCGACGTTGGAATTGTCGACGTCGCCCATGCGCATCACCGAACCCTTGCCGAACTGGCGTTCGATCTGACTCAGCGCAGCGGCCAATGCTTTCTTGCGATCTTCATCCATAGTGATTGAGTCCGTTGGGATCGAGCGCCGCTCGCGTGCGAGCGCGGCAACGCGAAATGTGTCTAGCCCTAGATTATTTCATATCCGGAGCGCGATCATGGGTCAGCGCCCAGCGTGCGAGGGTGCGATAGCCGCCAGGCTGACCGTGTGCGCCGCTTTCGACCAAGGCAAAGTCGGCGACCGGCCAGACGATCGGCTCGATCGCTCGAGCGGCCACCGGTTCGGCGTCTCGCATGACTGAGATATGCGGCACAAACCCGCGTCGATCAACCCGCTCACCCGCTAGTTTTTCGGCTAGCTCGCTCAGCGTTGTCGGTATCTCGGAGACGCCGAGCCAGACAATGCGCGGCCGTACGAAACAATCCAGCCGGTCGAAAACCAACTCGAACGGCCGCAATACGATCGCATCGGCCATCTCGATCAGGCGCAGGCGCTGGCCGACATCGCAGCGACCGTGAAAAGCCAGCGTTAGATGCAGTTTATCGCGTGGGACGGCCCGCCCCGCGAGGTCCAGGACACGGGCGCGCTCGGCAACCTGATCCGCAACCAAAGGCGGCGGCCAAGCCGTAAAGAACAGCCGCTGGGTCGGGGCTTTATCGACGTCGGACATGGCTTGCACTCACCTTTGGCCCGGTCGGCCTAGTACCCAGGCGAGGGCGACGCAGCCGGCAGCCACGCCGTTCGTTGTCGTGGCATGCCAAGGCATCACAGAGCGAACCTGCCGGTCTTGCTTGGGCTGCCCAAACCGCCCGAGCATTGCGGACGCTCCGCCGACGACAGCGCGTCCGTATAACCGGCACAGCACGGTTTGACGCGGCCTCTAGGCTGACTTAACGGCCGCTAGAGCGCATCGACCCGCTGGCGCAGGCCCATAAGGGCCGCTAGGACCGAAGCCCGGCGCACAGCCCCTCGATCGCCGTCGAAATCATAGCGGACCACATCGGCCTGGCCGCCGCGTTGCTGCCAACCGATATAGACGGTGCCGACCGGTTTGGTGTCGCTGCCGCCGTTCGGGCCCGCCACGCCAGAAACGGCGATTGCCCAGTCAGCAATCGATGCCGCCAGCACACCGCGGGTCATCGCAGCCACTACGGCCTCGCTGACCGCGCCGTGATCGTCGAGCAGCGCGGGCGCGACGCCCAGATCCTGTTGCTTGGCCGCATTCGAATAGGTCACATAGCCGCGCTCGAACCAGGCCGAACTGCCGGACACATCGGTACAGGCCGCTGCGATCAGGCCGCCGGTACAGGATTCAGCGGTCGCCAGCATCTGATCGCGGGCCGGCAGCAGCGTGGCAAGCTGCTCGACCAGGCCGGTGATCGAACGATCGGGGTCGTATAGCGCAGTCATATCGCTATTATGCCACTCGTGTCCTGCGAAATCGGGCAGCTGGGACTACAATCCGCGACTATCCAACGCGCGATCCGCGCCACGCACACCGTTACGACGATAGCCCATGAGCGATACGGCGAACTACCACGCCCACCACACGCCGATGATCCGCCAATATCTGGCGATCAAGGACGAATACCCGCACATGCTGGTGTTCTACCGCATGGGCGATTTCTACGAACTGTTCTTCGACGACGCCAAGCGCGCCGCGGGATTGCTGGACATCACCCTAACCGCTCGGGGCGAATCCGGCGGGGTATCGATCCCGATGGCCGGCGTGCCCTATCACTCGGCCGAATCGTATCTGGCGCGGCTGATCGCCCGCGGCGAATCGGTGGCGATTTGCGAACAGATGGAAGCGCCCGGGGCGACCAAGGGCCCGGTCAAGCGCGAAGTGGTCCGGGTGGTCACGCCGGGCACGGTCACTGACGATGCGCTGCTGGATGCCCGACGCGCCAATCTGATCGTGGCGATCGCCCCAGCCAAGCGGGCCATCGGCATCGCCACGCTGGAACTCGCACGTGGCGATCTGGCGGTTACCGAGGTTGCCGACGAAGCCGCGCTCAACGCCGAACTGGGCCGGCTCGCTCCGCGCGAAGTCGTGCTCGCCGACAACTCGACGCTAGAGCTTTCACTGGGTGAAACCGCGCGTACCGAGCGACCAGCCTGGCTGTTCGATGCGGTCTCGGCGCGGCGCAAGCTCGAAGGCTTTTTCGGCGTCGCCCAGCTCGACGGTTTCGGCTGCGGCGATCAACCGCGGGCGATCGCTGCGGCCGGCGCACTGATCGACTATGTCGAGGCCACCCAACAGGCCGCGCTCGCGCATATCGCATCGATGCGCACCTATGCGGTGACCGATACGCTGATTCTGGATGCGGCAACCCGCCGCAACCTGGAGATCGAGGCGAGTGCGACCGGCGATACCAAGCACAGCCTGATCGGCCTGCTGGATCGCTGCGCGACCGCTATGGGCGCCCGAGCGCTACGCCGCTGGAGCGCCGAGCCGACTCGCGATTTCAATACCCTGGCCCATCGTCATCAGGCGATCGAAACCCTGATGCGCGGCGCCTACGTGACGCTGTCCGACAAACTGCGTTCGATGGCCGACGTCGAACGCATCGCCACCCGTATCGCGCTGGGCTCGGCCAGACCACGCGATCTATCGGGTCTGGCTGCGGCCCTGGCCGGTCTGCCGGGCATCAAAACGGAGCTGGCCGGGCTGGATGCGCCGCTGCTGGCCGGCATCGATACCGCGCTGGACCCGGCCGACGACCTGGCCGGCCTGCTGGCCCGAGCAATCGTGCAGTCGCCGCCGGTGGTGATCCGCGATGGCGGGGTACTGGCCGACGGCTATGACGATACCCTGGACGAGCTGCGCAAACTGTCGTCGAACGCCGACGGCTATCTGGCCGAACTCGAGGCACGCGAGCGCGAGCGTACCGGCGTCGACACACTCAAGGTCGGCTACAACCGGGTCCACGGCTATTACATCGAAATGGGCCGCACCCATTCCGACAAGGCCCCGCTCGATTACCAGCGCCGCCAGACGCTCAAGGCCGTCGAACGCTATATCACGCCGGAACTGAAATCCTTCGAGGACAAGGTGCTCTCGGCTCGCGAGCGGGCCCTGGCGCGCGAAAAGCATCTCTACGAACAGCTGGTGACCGAACTGGGCACGCATATGTCGCGGCTGCAGTCGATCGCCGACGGCCTGGCCCGGCTGGATGTGCTGGGCGGGCTGGCACGCTGTGCCGTAGATTATCGCTGGGTGGCGCCAAAACTGACCGATGTGCCAGGGGTCCATATCAGTGGCGGCCGGCATCCAGTGGTCGAGTGGGTTTCGGATGCGCCGTTCGTGGCCAACGACACAGAACTGGACGACGACACCCGGCTGTTGCTGATCACTGGCCCTAATATGGGCGGCAAGTCGACCTATATGCGCCAGACTGCCTTGATCGTGCTGATGGCGCATATCGGCTCGTTCGTACCCGCCGATTCAGCGACCATCGGCCCGCTGGACCGGATCTTCACCCGGATCGGCGCTGGCGATGATCTTTCCGCCGGCCAGTCGACCTTCATGGTCGAGATGAGCGAGACCGCCCAGATCCTGCACCATGCCACCGAGCGTTCGCTGGTGCTGCTCGACGAGATCGGGCGCGGCACCTCGACCTACGACGGGCTGGCGCTGGCACGCGCCGTTGCCGAACGGCTCGCCCACCACAATCGCTCGTATACGCTGTTCGCAACCCATTACTTCGAGCTGACCCAAATCGCAGCCGACTGGCCGGCCTCGAAAAACGCGCATTTCGAAGTAGCGGATTACGCCGATGCCGGAGGCGAACAGAAGCTGGCCTTCCTGCATGCGATCCGCCCCGGGCCGGCCTCGCGCAGCTTCGGACTGCAGGTGGCAGCGCTCGCCGGCGTACCGAAAAAAGTCATCCGGCAGGCCGAAAAACATCTGGCAGAACTGGAAACTGCCTCGCTGGAGACTGCCAGCCCGCAGCTGGGGCTGTTCGAAGGACCGCGACCAGCCGCCGAACCCGAGCCCGATGCGGTACATGACGCCCTGGAAGCGCTCGACTGCGACGATCTCACCCCACGCCAGGCACTGGCCAAACTCTACGAATTGAAGAACTTGCTGGGGCGCTGAGGCGCTCCAGAGCCGTCGGCGGCGCGGGCCGTCGACGACTCTGGCGGCCGACCGACTAGTCGGTGTAGTCGGCGGCCATGCGGTTGGTGAGCTGCAGATCTTTCTGGGTATGACGGGTGATCGGGCCAGCCACGGCTTTTTCGACCTTGCCGCCGATCAGCGGCACCGACGCCTCGATATGGAAATCCATGGTCAGCCGCGAGCCGCCCGAGGTATCGGCCAGATGCATGTCGGCCACGATTTCGACTGGCGCTTTTTCGATATCGGTATGGATCCGCCCACGGGCCTGATTGAGCTGCCAGGCATCGGTCTGGCGCAGAAACAGCTGATCCCCCATCCGGCTCTTGATGAAATCCGGAAATTTCAATCGGGTGGCATCCAATGCATGGCGCACGGTGATCGAGAACTTGTCGTCCTCGGCCTTGGTATCGAGCACTTCAGGGGCCTCACCCCCCATTTCTCGATACTTGGCCAGGTAGTAATCCTTGTCACCGAACATACGCAGGATGACGGCAGCCGGATAGTCGAAATCGAAGGTCTCTTGGAACTTCATTGAAGGGGTCCTTGTGACAGGCCGGGCCCGCGCTAGGCGTCGGGCCGGAGACGGCCGTTTTTCTGGTAGAGATAAGAAGCCAGCAGATCGTGGGCGTTGAGCTCGGCGTCGAACACCGACAGCAGCACAAACACCCCGCCCAGACGCCGATGCAGGAATACGATCTCGCGCGGCGGAATCCGGAACCAGCGCGAAATCGCGGCGTCCTGTACGGCCTTGGAAACCCGCCAGAACAGATCCGACTCGCCCCATTTGTAGCGCCCGTCGGACGTGGCGAGTTCGGCCGGCGGCTGCTTGCGGAACGGCTCGATGATCAGCATGCCGACATGGGCGAAATCGTCGAACACCCGCTGCGGCGAGTCGCGGCGCAGCAGATTGATGCCGATCGCGCCGTCGATGAGTTTGTCCTGATCGGACTCGAAGGCCCCGGCGACCGTATCGTAGTAGGCCCCGAGAAAGCGCGGCGGAAATTCCCGCGTGGCCCCGAAATCCAGCAACACGAACTGGTCGTTGCCATCGTCGTTGATACGCACCTTGTAATTGCCGAAATGCGGATCGGTCTGGACGATACCCCAGTTGAAAAACTCCAGGAAGAACAATTCGAGGGCCGACTCGGACAGCCGATTGCGTCGCTCCTGGGGTAGATCCTTCACGCGCTGGCTCTGGACGTGATCAGCGGCCTCGTAGGAAGTCACCAGCACGGTCTCAGTCGAGTATTCTGGAAACACCTCAGGCACGACATAACGTTCGTCGCCGGCCAGGCGATCGCCGTATTCCCGGGTCATGCGCAGTTCGCGGTCGTAGTCGACCTCGCGATAGATCATCTCCCGGACTTCTTCCATCACCGAATGCAACTCGACGCCCTTAGGCACGAGCCGCGCTAGGCGCACGATGTTGGTCAGGGTACGGATATCGGAATCGATCGCGTCCGCCAGCCGCGGGTACTGCACCTTGATACACAGCTCGCGGCCGTCGGACTTGCGGCGCGCTCGGTGCACCTGCCCCAGCGACGCTGCCGCCAGCGGTTCCGGATCGATCTCGAGTTCTTCGAGACGCCGGCGCCCAAGCCGCTCGACCACGACCGGTTCCAGATCCGACCAAGCCACCGGGGGGCTGTCGTCCTGCAGACTGCGCAGTACCTCGACCGCTTCAGGGGGCATGAAATACTGGCCGTAAACCGACAGCATCTGCCCGACCTTCATCACGCTGCCCTTGAGCTGGCCGAGTTCATCAGCGAGATACTGCGCCTGGCGCACATAGAACTCGCGGTTGCGCGCCTCGCGCCCCGACTTGCTCCGAAACAGATTACCCAGCGTATGGCCGGCGTATTGGGCTCCAGCGACCATGCCCATGCGCGCCATGGCGGCATTGCGATCGAACGAGCCGGTTTTCAACTTGAGCGGCTTGCGTCTGTCGCCCTCGGATTTATTCGCCATAAAGTTCGCTAGCTTGCCCGCGTAGGCGTGAGTCTAGCAGCTTGGCCGTGCTCGACCATCCGGTGTGTTGCGGGCCGACCCAACTGCCACAGAGCGATGCCAGATACAAAAAAGGGGCGCGGCAACCAACCGAACCCCTGACCCGGTATCCGATGGATACCGGCGCACGTCAACTTGGCGGATCGTGCTCGAGGCCCGGCTGGCACCGGGCTTCGATGTTTGGTGGCCATGGCTGGATTTGAACCAGCGACACCAGCATTATGAATGCTGTGCTCTAACCCCTGAGCTACATGGCCGCGAAGGCGCGAAATTATGTTCGGACACGCCGTTTCAGTCAAGGACCCACGGCGATTTTTTTACAAATGGCTCAGACGTTGAAACGGAAGTGCACCACATCGCCTTCGGCCATGCGGTATTCCTTGCCTTCCAGACGCTGTTTGCCCGCTTCCTTGGCCCCCTTTTCGCCGCCCAGTTCGACGTATTGGTCGTAGCCAATCACCTCGGCCCGGATGAAACCGCGCTCGAAGTCGGTATGAATCACCCCAGCCGCCTGCGGCGCGGTCGAACCGGCACGTACCGTCCAGGCTCGAACCTCTTGGGGGCCGGCAGTGAAAAACGTCTGTAGACCGAGCATCGCATACCCGGCCCGAATCACCCGATTCAGGCCCGGCTCTTCGAGCCCCAGTTCGGACAAAAACTCCAGCTTGTCATCGCCATCGAGTTGCGCGATTTCGCCTTCCATAGCCGCGCACACCGGTACTACCAGCGCATTCTGAGCTTCGGCATGCTCGCGAATACGATCCAGCAGCGGATTATCCTCGAAACCGTCTTCGTCGACGTTGGCGACGAACAAGGCAGGCTTGGCGGTAATCAGATGCAACTCGCGCAGCGCCAGATGATCGTCCTCCGACAGGCTCATCGCCCGCACCGGCGCCCCGGTGTCCAGATGATCGCGCACCCGGGTGAACACATCGGCCTGGCGCTTAGCATCCTTATCGCCGGACTTGGCAGCCTTGGCCACCCGGTCCAGGGCACGAGTCACGGTCGCCAGATCGGCCAGTGCGAGTTCGGTATCGATGGTTTCGACGTCGGCGATCGGATCGACCCGACCGGCGACATGCATGACATCGTCGTTTTCGAAGCAACGCACGACGTGCAGGATTGCATCGGTTTCGCGGATATTGGCCAGAAACTGGTTACCCAGCCCTTCCCCGGTCGAAGCCCCGGCTACCAGACCGGCAATATCGACGAATTCGATGGCGGTCGGCAACACCTTCTCGGGTTTGACGATCTCCGCCAGTCGATCCAGCCGCGGATCGGGTACCGTGACCACCCCCACGTTCGGGTCGATAGTACAAAACGGATAGTTTTCGGCCGGAATTTCGGCCGCGGTCAGCGCATTGAACAGCGTCGACTTGCCGACATTGGGCAGGCCGACGATGCCGATCTGAAGAGCCATAGTGGTGCTACCTTGTAGGCGCTCGCCAATGGGCGAACGCGGATTGCCGATTACGGCTTGCGCGAGTTCAACTGTTGCGCGCCCCGATTCCAGCCTTGGTCCAGAATGGTTTCTACCGCGTCAGCGCCGGCGTCGATGGCCGTATCGATGGCGATCTGATCGTCAGGAGACGGGGTGCCCAGAACATACGACAACACCTGCGAGGCATGCCCTGGATGGCCGATGCCGACCCGCAACCGCCGGTAGCCGGAACCGAGTACCCGGTGCGCATCGCGCAGCCCGTTGTGTCCGCCGTGGCCGCCGCCGTCCTTCAGGCGGGCCGTACCCGCCGGAAGATCCAGCTCGTCATGCACGATCAGCACTTCCGAAGGCTGAATCTTATGGAAGGCAACTAGCGGCTGTATTGCCTGGCCGCTGGCGTTCATGAACGTCGTGGGCTTGAGCAGCCAGAGCGTATCGTCGCCCCGGCCGGCACGCGCAAGATCGCCCTTGAACTTCTTTTCGTGCGAAAACGACACCCCCCAGCGCTGGGCCAATCGGTCGGCCAGCCAGAAACCGGCATTGTGCCGGTCTCGGGCATGATCGGCGCCGGGGTTACCCAGCGCCACGAGCGCACGAATGCGGTCGCTCATCAGTTCCAGTCAGCCAGGGCCGTCGTTCGCAACCAGCTAGCTTTTGTCGTCGTCTTCGCCAGACTCGGACTCGCCGCCTTCCTCGGAGGCTTCGCCTTCCTCGGCCTCGGCTTCCGCTTCGGCCTCGGCTTCTGCTTCTGCTTCTTCTTCAGCTTCCATCTCGACCGCGGCACGCGGGATCTGGACCGAGACGACGGTCAGATCGTTCTGCTCGTCTTCTTCACCCATCAGTTCGACGACCTGCACGCCTTCCGGCAGCACCAGCTCCGACAGATGGATCGCGTCATTCAGCGCCAGGTTACGGCAGTCGACTTCGATGTACTCCGGCAGATCGCGCGGCAGGCACTCGATTTCGATGTCGTTCATGTTGTGCTGAATAATACCGTCTTCTTCCTGCACGCCCGGGCATTCTTCTTCGCCGACGAAGTGCAACGGCACGCTCATGCGCAGGGCTTCACCGGCGACGATGCGCAGGAAATCCGCATGCTCGACGAACGGCTTGGCCGGATGACGCTGCAGATCACGCAGCACGACTTCTTCGGTATCGCCGCCGTTCACGTGAATCTTGATGATGTGCGAGAAAAACGCCTCATTGTCCAGATGATGGACCAGGTCGTTATGCTCGAACGACAGCTTCACCGGATCCCCGTTGCCGCCGTAGATGATGGCCGGCACCCGACCGCCTTTGCGCAGCCGCTTGTTCTCGGCGCGGCCGGTGGTGCTGCGTTTTTCCGCGTTGAGCTCGAAAGCATCCATATCGATTCGCTCCAGCTAGCTTGGCTGGCCGCTGGCGTTGTCGTGCGGCCGGTCAGTCGGTTGTCGAAAGAGCAGAAGCATCGACTTCTGCCCGGATTAAAAGACCGCGTAGTATACGCGTTTCACGGCCGATTGCACGAGCTCGCGCGCTAAAAATTAGCGCATCGGCCGGCCATGGCCCGATTCAGCGTTCGAATCAGTCGACGTACAACGTCGAAACCGATTCCTCGGCGCTCACCCGCCGAATCGTTTCTGCCAGCAGCGCCGCGATATGCAGCTGCCGAATTTTATTGCAGGCCTGGGCTTCGGGCGACAACGGGATGGTATCGGTGACCACCAGCTCGTCGAGCCGTGAATTCTTGATATTGTCGACCGCCTTGCCGGACAGCACCGGATGCGTGACATAGGCACGCACCTTGGTCGCGCCCTGATTCTTGAGCGCATCGGCAGCCTGGCACAGCGTACCGGCTGTATCGACCAGATCATCGACCATGATGCAGCTCTTGCCGTTCACATCACCGATGATATTCATGATCTTGGCTTCGTTGGCTTTGGGCCGGCGCTTGTCGATAATCGCCAGGTCCGCTTCATCCAGCCGCTTCGCTAGCGAGCGGGCTCGTACTACACCGCCAACGTCGGGCGAGACCACGATCAGATTGTCCTCGCGCTCTTTCTGACGCCAGATGTCGCCGAGCAGTACCGGCGAGGCATAGACATTGTCGACCGGCATGTCGAAAAAGCCCTGGATCTGGTCGGCATGCAGATCGACGGTCAGCACCCGGTCGGTCCCGACGGTGCCGAGCAGACTTGCGGCCACCTTGGCTGAAATCGGCACGCGCGCCGAGCGCGGACGACGGTCCTGGCGAGCATAGCCAAAATATGGCACTACGGCGGTAATGCGGCCTGCCGATGCCCGATGCAGCGCATCGACCATCATCAACAGTTCCATGAGGTTGTCGTTGGTCGGCTGGCAGGTCGACTGAACCACGAACACATCGCGACCGCGGACGTTCTCCTCGATCTCGACCTGACATTCGCCGTCGGAGAAACGGCTCACGCTGGCCTTGCCCATGGGCAGCTTGAGATACCCCGCCACGTCCCGGGCCAACGCCGGATTGGCATTGCCGGTGAAGACCATCAATCGGGAGTCCGCCATGGATTACCGCCGTTATTTTTCCAAAATGTCTGGGCCGCATCCCGGCGGCGCGCTGCCCTGGCCGCCGGCCTTGCCTTGGTAGACCGGGGTTGGCGCGGGCCTTTTTTATTTCCTTGGCGCGCGCCGGACGTCTCGATAGCTAGAGCAACGCAAAGGCCTGGTGGCGGCAATGACTCGCCCATCGGGCCAGCCTCGCTGCGCGATTGGCTCGGGTTCGCTGTCGCGAACTCATCGAACCTCCAGTTGCGCTTTCTGTTACTCCACTGTGTCCGCTTTCGCGAACAATATAATGGCTGGGGCGGCAGGATTCGAACCTGCGAATCACGGGATCAAAACCCGATGCCTTACCGCTTGGCTACGCCCCAGTAAAATCGCAGCCGTGACGCCATGAATCGGTCACCGCTGGCTCAATCAGGCGGGTATTCTCTTTTCCAATCCGGTCAGTGTCAATTAAAAGCGCATGTTTTCGGATGTCCGACCGGCTCGAACACCCAGCAGACGGGCCTCGCAGTACGCGAGCGCAGGCCTACTGGCTGTCCAAAGCGCCGGACGAGCGGAGCGCCGCGGCCGCCTGGGCACGCCACCGTCCAGCTCTGCGGTTTGATCTGCCTGTGTTCGTTGCACGATGTTCGAGCGCACAGCGCCGGCCCATATCGTCTATAGCTCGGTTCGTAGCGGGCACTTGACGAGCGCAGCGGCCCTGCTCATTCGTTCGAGGCATGCTGCGGCACCCATATCGCAAGGACAGCGGCCGCCAGCGCCGCGGCTGCTGCGAGCATGAAACCCGCCGCGGCGCCGGCGCTATCGACCAATGGACCGACGCCGATCACGGCCACGGCCCCCAAGGCATTGGCCAGCCCCAGCGCCAACCCGGAACCAAAGGAACGGTTTTCCGGCAGCACGTCCTGGGCGATCAAGATGGTCAGCGGCAGGGTCGCAAACAGCGCAATCCCCAGTACCGCGGTCAACACCCATAGTCCTATCCCGTCGACCCAGCCCAGCCCGGCCGCGCACGGCGCGACGATCAGCATCGATCCGATCAACAATGCCCGCGATCCGAGTCGATCAGCGAGCCAGCCACCACTGAGATTGCCGAACACGCCGACTACGAGCAGTACGGTAATCAGGCTTGCGCCGGCGGTCAGCGATCCCCCGTCTGCCGACCACATCAGCGGCAACAGCGTGACCGAGCAGAAGATAACGAATGCTCGCAGCGCACAATAGCCCACTAAGCGCGCCAGCGGCCCGATATGGATACGCCAGGCGATCGGCTCGGCCTGAGGCGAACGCGGCGTCAACGCCGGCGCACAAGACCACACCACCGCCAAGCTCAACAGACCGGGCACGGCCAGCAGGCCGAGCCAGGCTAACCCCCCCAGCGAAACACACAGACCGGCCAAAACCGGCCATACACCGCGCCCGATCTCGCCGCCCACTAAGAAAATCGACATGGCTAAACCCTGGCGGGTATCGGCCAGTTGGCGCACCCCGGCCAGCGCCTGGGGATGAAACATGGCGTTCGATACGCCGATCAGGGCCAACACGGCAATCAGCGCTGCCGGGCTGGCCACCCAGCCCACGAGACCAGCCCCCAACGACGACCCCAGCAAACCGAACAGGACCAGACTGCGCCCACCGATGCGGTCGCCGATCAGGCCCACGAACGGCTGTAATCCTTGCCCGACCAGAAGAGCGGCCATCAACGTACCGGCCAAGGCGATCGGCAGATGCAATCCGACCAGAATGGCTGGCAATACCCCCGGTAGGAAATTGGCGGCCCCATCGTTGACGAAGTGCGCCCAGCTCAGACCGCCCAGCCGGACCCGCGGATCGCTGCCTGCTGTAACCACCGAGCTCGGTGCCGCCGTGGCACTGGCTCGCCAGGTCAATTCTGGTGACCGGCGTCGGTGGCGGCCCCGGAAGTCGCTTTCAGATCGAACCAGCGATCCACGACCAGCCGAATACGGGTATCGCCGTTATCCAGCACGATGCGCTCGGGCAGAGCCGTCGGCGCACCGCTCGGCCGGGTATAGTCGAGATACGACACGGTCCAGCCGGCTTGCGTCAGCGATCGCAGCCGCCCTGCCTCGTCGACCGAAATCTCGTCGTATCCGCCTGGCGCGGGCAGCCCGCGGGCCCAATAGCTCAACGGCTCGAGCGGGAACGACCAGCCCAGGGTCTGTTCGACCAGCGCATCCGGGTCGTCGGTCACGAAATGCTTACCGTCATCGGTATCAATGGTCACTCGGTCCAGCGTGCCGTGCGCGCGCATGCCGCCCGCGCCCAACGGGCCGGCCAGGCGCACATCGAAACGCGGCGCCTGTTCACGCCAACTCAGATTCCCGGTCCAGCCGAGCAGCTGACCGGTCGCCACCCGGCCCTGCAACGACCAATTCGAGAACTGATCAAGAGTATTCTGGCGCACCTGCCAAGCGCTACTGTTGGCTACCCCGGGTTCACTGGGCGCTGGCTCGTGGATGATCGCACAGCCGCCCAACCAGGCCACCATAGCGACCAGCAATAAAAATGTCCTCATGAACTCAGCCGCTTGATGGTTTGCTTGAGTGTCGTGTTGCCCGGGTACTTGGCCATTGCCTTGTCCCATATCTGACGCGCGGCCTCATGATCGCCCTGCTGCCAGCGCACTTCACCCAGATGCGCGGCAATCTCAGGATCGCTGCTGCCCTGGTAGGCGCGCTCCAGATGCTTGCGGGCCGATGTCAGCTTGCCTTGCTTGTACTCCACCCAGCCCAGGCTATCGAGCACCGCAGGGTTGTCGGGGTCCTGCGCCAACGACTTACGGATATAGCGCTCGGCCACGGCATAGTCGTGGCCGTGATTGGTCAGCAAATAGCCAAGCGCGTTCAAGGCCGCCGGATTGTCGTCGTCCTTGGATAAAATCTTTTTCAGGTCGGCCTTGGCCTGCTCGATCCGGCCGAGCCGCTCGTAGACCAACGAGCGTGAATACAGCAGATCGCCATCCTCGGGCTGATCGGCCAGTGCCTGATTATAGACCGCCAACGCTTTTTTCGGCTGCCCCGCCTCGACCAACAGTCCGCCCTCGACGGCATGCAATCGTGCGCTCTGGTCCGGATACTGTTCGGCCAGCTCGTGAAGCTGCTTGCGCGCCCCGGCCAGATCTCCTTGTCGATACCGGATCTGGGCAGTCCGCACCTCGGCCTGGAAAGCATGGTCGCCTTCGGTCACGCGTTCGTACCAGTCGCGTGCCTTGGCCGGCTGCTCCCGACGTTCGGCGATCACACCGAGATAGAAGGCCGCATCATCGCGATGCGAATCGGCCTCGTAAAGCTGCTGGAACTGGGTGGCGGCCGTATCCAGCGCGTTATGAGACAGCGCGACCAATCCCAGGCCGTAGCGTGCGTCGTGAAAATCGGGATCGATCGACACGGCCTGTTTGAACTCATCCAGCCCGGCCTGGTTCTTACCGGCCTGCAGCAACATGCGCGCCAGCGCGACATGGTATTGGGCTCGATCGTTTTTGCTTCCGGACAAACCGTCGACGCGCTGACGTGCGCGCTCGAAGTGGCCCTGGCGCACGTCAATCGCTGTGCGTAACAGTGCTGCCTCGGCCCAGCCCGGATCGGTGTCGACCGCCTGGGCCGCTGCCTGGGCCGCCACATCCAATCGATTGTAATTCAAGGCTAAACGTCCCAACGCATACTGGGCGGCCGCATCGCCGGCATGCGCTGAGGCCAGTTTCTGCAGCACGCTGACCGCCAAATCCGCCTTGGCCGGCTTGTCGCTCAGGATCTGCGCCAGCACTTCGTAACCGGCCCGCGACGACTCGGCACTGGCGACCAACGCCGAGGCCGCCCGTGCCAGCCCTTTTGCATCGTCGTTGACGAAGGCCAGGCGCACGGCCGCGCGCTGGGCCTGTTCGTCATCGGGTCGGGCTTGGGCCCAGACCTGTGCAGCCCGATAAGCCAGATCATGGCGGTTGGCGGCCAGTGCGATCTGGGTCGCTCGCTTGGCCAGTGCCGGATCCTCGGAAGACGACAGCGCCGCCACATAGGCCTGGGCCGCGCGCTGCGTATCGCCCGCGGTCAACGCCAGTTCGCCGAGCAGTATCTGGTACTCGCCCCGGGCTCGGGCGTTGGCATCGAAATGCTCGCGCAACGACAGCGGCGCTGCGATCGACGCATCGCCGAATGGGTTGTCGGCGACCGCGGCCGCTGGCCAGCCGGCACCCAAGCCAAGCACGCCCGCCAGTATGGCGCTGACGGCCAGCACGGGGCGCCGTCGATAGTTTGCATGCCTAGAACTTGTCATCATGAATACCCCAGACCTATCGCGCGCACGGTAGAATGAGCCCATGTCGCTGCTGACCGTGGGCCTCAATCACCATACCGCTCCGTTGTCGATTCGCGAAGCGGTCGCTTTTCCGGCGGATCAGTTTGCCAGTGCATTGGACGAGTTTCTGCGTCTGCCCCAAATTCGGGAAGGCGCGATTCTATCGACCTGCAACCGCACTGAGCTTTACGCGATCGTCGACGACCACGCGACCCATGCGGAAGACGCCCTGCTGCGCGAATGGCTGTGCCGGCAACGCGGGCTCGAGCACAACAGCATGGCCGGCTGTTTCTATATTCATCACGGCCGCGATGTGGTGCGCCACAGCCTGCGGGTCGCCGCCGGCCTAGATTCCATGATCCTGGGCGAGCCGCAGATTCTTGGCCAGATGAAAGACGCCTATCGCTCGGCTCAGGCCGCACGCGGCGCGGGCCCGTTGCTCACGCGCCTGTTCGAGCACAGCTTTACGGTCGCCAAAGCCGTACGCAGCCGCACCGACATCGGCGCCAACCCGGTGTCGGTGGCCTATGCCGGGGTGAGTCTGGCGCGCCAGATCTTCACCGATGTGGCCAGTTCCTGCGCGATGATGATCGGCGCCGGCGAGACCATCGAGCTGACTGCACGCTATCTGTCCGAAATTGGCGTGTCCCGGATGATCTTTGCCAATCGCAGCCTCGATAAGGCCCAGGAACTGGCTACCCGCTACCGCGGCTATGCAATCTCGCTCGACGATATCCCCGCCCATCTGGCCGAAGCCGATCTGTTGATCGCCTCGACCGCCGCCCCTGGGTATCTGGTGCATACCGCCGATCTGAAAAACGCTCTCCGCCAGCGCCGTCGCAAGCCGATGTTCGTACTCGACTTGGCCGTACCCCGGGATATCGAACCCAGTGCGGCCCGGTTGGAAGACATCTATCTGTATTCGGTCGACGACCTGCAGAGCGTGATCGACGAAAACAAACGCTCGCGGGCCGCGGCTGCCACCCAGGCCGACCAGATCATCGAAGCCCGGATCGACGAGTATCTAGAGTGGGTCGACTCCCGCCAGGCCACCGACACGATCCGCGCCATGCGGGCGGCGGCCGAGGCCAACCGAGCCGAAGTCATGGATCGGGCACGCCGCGAACTGGCGCGGGGCACCGACCCCGAGACCGTGCTCGAGGACGTCTCGCGGCGACTGACCAACAAGCTCATGCACGCTCCCAGTGCCACCCTGCGCAAAGCGGTCGGCGCCCGCCAACAACGGCTGCTCGGCCCGGCGCGCGAATTGTTCGACCTCGATGACGAAGAAGACGATACCGGCTCGTCGAATGCGACTTGAGCGCGTCCCGCAGCGGCCGCATGAGCGTCCATCCCATCGATTCGAATGTGGTTGGCCGACAGGCGCCGACCGCGGCCAGTGTCGCTCGCCGCGCCAACTCGGCTACACTGCGCGCGCGACGCGCCAAGGGATCACATCGATTCCAGCCGGCGGCGTCCGTTTTTCCGACAACCGGGCCTGACCCATCATGAAGGATTCTCTGCGCGCGAAACTCGAGGAACTGGTCGAACGCCACGAAGACTTGGCGCATTCCATGTCCGATCCCGAGGTCATCGGCGATCAGGACAAGTTCCGCCGAATGTCGCAGGAATACGCCCAGCTCGAATCGCTGGCCGCGGACTATCGCGCCTGGCGCGAACTGACCGACGAAATCGCCGATCTGGAAGAGATGGAGAACTCGGAGGAAGCCGAGTTGCGCGAGATGGCCGAGCTGGAACTGACCGAGGCTCGCGAACGGCTCAGCGAACTCGAAGCCGCCCTGCGCCGCCATCTGATCCCCAAAGATCCGAACGACGACGCCAATCTGTATCTGGAAATTCGGGCCGGTACCGGCGGTGACGAGGCGGCCCTGTTCGCCGGCGATCTGCTGCGGATGTATTCGACCTATGCCGAAAAACAAGGCTGGCGGGTCGAAATCCTGTCCGAGTCGTCCGGCGAACACGGCGGCTACAAGGAAGTGATTTCGCGAGTGATCGGCAGCGGTGCCTTTTCGCGGTTGAAGTTCGAATCCGGCGCACATCGCGTCCAGCGGGTACCGGCCACCGAATCCCAGGGGCGTATCCATACCTCGGCCTGCACCGTAGCGGTCCTGCCGGAGCAGAACGAGATCGAGGCAATCAAGATCGATCCAAACGAACTGCGTGTCGATACGTTCCGTGCCGCCGGCGCGGGCGGCCAGCACGTCAACAAAACCGACTCGGCGATCCGGATCACGCACCTGCCCACCGGCGTGGTGGTCGAATGCCAGCAGGAACGCTCGCAGCATAAAAACCGCGCCCGCGCGATGAGCCTGCTCCAGACCAAGCTACTGACCGCCGAGCAGGACAAGCAGGCCCAGGAACAGGCCGATGCCCGCAAGCGCCTGGTCGGCAGCGGCGATCGTTCGGAACGTATCCGGACCTATAACTTCCCTCAGGGCCGGGTCACCGACCACCGCATCAATCTCACCCTCTACAAGCTCGAGGATGTAATGCAGGGCAATCTCGACGAGATCGTCAATGCACTGGCCAGCGAGCACCAGGCCGATCTATTGGCCGAGATGGGGGCCGCTTAAGCCGACCGTGGGCGACACCCTCGACAGTGCTCGTCGCTGTGCGCGACAACAGCTGGCCGCGCACAGCGACAGCCCCGACCTGGATGCGCGCCGCTTACTCGAACATATCCTCGGCATCGGCGCGGTCGATTTCATCGCCCACCCGGAGCGCCGCCTGTCCGCAGCCGAACTCGAGCAGCTCGATGCCCTGCTGCAACGCCGGCTGGCGGGCGAACCGATCGCCTACCTGGTCGGCGAGATCGGATTCTGGACCCTCGACCTCCAGGTCGATGCCCGGGTTCTCGTGCCCCGTCCGGATACCGAAACCCTGGTTGAAGCCGTACTCGAAAGGCTCGACGATCAGCCCGCCACCGTGGCCGATCTCGGCACCGGCAGCGGTGCGATCGCTCTGGCACTGGCCAGCGAACGCCCGCATTGGCAGATCTGGGCAACCGATATCGATGCCGGCGCGCTCGACTGTGCGCAGGCCAACGCCGTACGGCTGGGCCTGACCAATCTATGCTTTGCCCAGGGCAGCTGGCTCGCCGCGCTGCCCTGCCAGAACTTCGATGCCATCGTCTCCAATCCGCCGTATATCGACTCGGGCGATCCTCACCTGCAGGCGCCAGCGCTGACCTACGAGCCGCAGCGTGCCCTGGTGGCTGCCGAACAAGGCCAGGCCGATCTCGCAAGTATTGCGGTCGCTGCCTGTTCGTACCTGCGCCCCGGCGGCTATCTGATGCTGGAGCATGGTTTCGAGCAGGGTCCGACGGTTCGAACCCTGCTCGAACCAGCGTTTGAGGCCATCGAGACCCTGCCCGATCTGGGCCGGCAGCCGCGGGTCACGCTGGGCCGACGCCCACTTTAGCGGGCAGCGTCGAGATATATGCGCGACAACGCGACTGCCATGGCTGTTGCTACACGCGCATAGCGGGGCGACTAGCCTCGGGGCATGACACGGTCGACGGCGGATCCATCATGGCATTCGGGCCGTATACGCAAACGGCCAAAGACCAGGCGCCGGGCATTTTCAGCCCAGCACCTCACTCCGCATCATTCGTCGACGGCCAGCACCGTGGCCAGTTCTTCTTGGTCGTACAAATCGCCAACATAGCGGCTGACTTCGTCGCCGTTATGGATGATCAACGTCGGCGTGGCCAGCAGATTCGATTCCAGCGCGCGATCCGGCTCGCGCAGTACGTCGACGATCTCGAGCACCGGGTCGATCTCATCGCCGTTTTCTTTCATCAGGGTCATGATGGCTCGACGGGCCCGGCGCGAACTGGGCGAATCGCCGGCCACGAACAGCAGGACTTTCATATGCTTTTTCGACGAGTCGTGGCTCACGCGTTCCTCAGTCAACTCCGTTCCACCCATCGTACTCTTCGCCTACGAAGCGCCGATCGTTGGCATCGGCGCCACGGCTGCGCAGCAGGCGCTCTGCGTAGTCGCCATGACGCTGGGCATTGTTTTGCTCCTGCCGGTCCAAGCGCTCTAGATGAGTGCGCTGCTGCTCGAGCTTTCGGCTCAAGGTCGTGATCTGCTCGGCAGTTTGATCGATCGATTCTTCAAGCTCGCCGCGACGCTTTTCGAAGGCTTCGACCTCCTGCTGTCGGCGCTCTTCGACTTCCTGCTCTTTCTGGATACGCGCCGTGCCCATCAACACGGTACCGCTGGCGATATAGACGTCGGCCAGATCCGGGCCGTCGCGGGTCAGTAGCAGTTCTCGCACTTGGTTGGAATGCGCAATGCCCCGCCCCTTGACCACGGTCAGCGCTCGGTTGCGCTCGCCCTGGTTAATGTTGAACGTCAGGTTGAGCCACACATCGGCGATCGTCGACACATGGCTTTCGGTCGCTTCGCTGAGCCGATCCTTGACCATGAGCAGCGACGTCAACACGAAGGTCACCCCGTGGCTTTTCGATAGATCCAGCAGGCGTTCGGTCACGTCTGCAGCCAGCTGATTGCCACCGGCTTTGGCCAAGGCTGAAATCGGATCGATGATGATGTGCTGTGGGTCGAACCGCTGGATTGCCCGACGGATGTCGATATAGTGCGCCTCGGCGCTGGTCGCGCCGGCCATCAGCCCCATGATCTCAAGCCGGCCCTCGGCGCACTGGGTTTCAAGATCGATACCCACCGAGCGCAGATTGGCCGCGATCTGCGGGCCGGCCTCGTCGAAGCTGATAAACAGTGCGCGTTCGCCGCGTTTGGCCATGGCCTCAGCGAATGAGGCCGCAAGCGTGGTTTTGGCTGTGCCCGGCGCGCCCGAGATCAGAATACTGCTGCCACGCACATAACCGCCGTCCAGCAGCGTATCCAGACGCCCGACACCGGTGGTGATCCGTTCGGTGATGGCCTGGTAGTCCATGCGTCGGTTTTCGCGCCGAGCGAGGATCACGCCCTCGGGCGTGATGACGAACGGCACTTCGGCGCTACTGCTCTGCCCACCCCGGATCTTGACCACACGCAGCGTGCGCCGGAAGGTGCGCTCATGAACCGTATTGCGCAACGTGACAACGCAGTCCGCGACATACGGCATATCGCGAAAATGCGTGGCCCCAGTGTTATCAGGCTGGTCGAGCTTGGCGGTAACGACCACGGCCACGCCACAGCCGGTCAGCCAGCGCTTGAGCCGGAACAGCTCGCGCATGGCGACCACCCGGTCGCCGAGCGTACCGAGCAGCGCATCCAGGCCGTCGATGACCACCCAACGCGCCCCGGTCTGGCGGATCTTGGCCTCGATCGAGGCCAGCAGGCCAGAAATTTCGAACCGGCCGACGTCTCGGAACTCGTCTTCGACCCGGGCGCCCAACAAGTGGATGGTGTCGCCGACTTTATCGGCCAACTCCCAGTTGAACGAGGCGTGATTGTCGATCAGCTCTTCCGGGCTTTCCTCGAACCCGACCACGACCCCGGGCAGGCCGGCCATCGCATTATTGACCACGACCTCCAGGGCCAACACGGTCTTGCCCACCCCGGTGCCGCCATACAATAGCGTCAGCCGCCGATCTGGCAGCCCGCCATCGAGCAGATTATCGAGCCCGTCGACATACGTCGGGAGCCGAGTCGTACCTCGTTCGCCGTTACTGGCCAAGTCGTGAATCCTTGCAACCCATCGAGGAAGGAAAGCCAGTGTGCACTGTCTGGTCCTGAACCGGCAAGACGGCGTGCTGGGCCAACAGCCACTGCAGGTCGTCCGGGACTAGGGGGATGCTGAACAGATACCCCTGGGCTTCCTCGCACTGCTTGTCGCGCAACCAAACCCGCTGGTCATCGGTTTCCACGCCTTCGGCGGTCACACGTATGCCTAGGCTGCGAGCCATACCGATGATCGTGCGGGTGATCGTGACGTCGCCTTCCTCGGCCGGGATACCGTCGACGAACGATTTGTCGATCTTGAGGTAATTGATCGGGAAACGCTTGAGATAATTGAGCGACGAATAACCGGTACCGAAATCGTCGAGCGCTACTGCTACGCCCATCTGTTCCAGCCGATAAAGCGTCTCCAGGGTAGTCCCGGCCTGCTCCATGAGCACCGTTTCGGTGATCTCCAGTTCCAGAAAGCGTCCTTCGAGACCGGTCTCTTCGAGAATTTCGAGCACCCGCTGGGCCAGATCGGTCTGACGGAACTGGCGCGCGGATAGATTCACCGCTACCCGCAGATCGTCGTAGCCCAGCCCGTGCAACCGCTTGAGCTCGTGACAGGCTTCACGTAATACCCATTCGCCGACCGACAAAATCAAGCCAGTCTCTTCCGCGATCGGAATGAAGTCGGCCGGCGAGACCATACCCAGCTCGGCGTTCTGCCAGCGCAGCAAAGCCTCGATACCGGTCACCCGCCCGGTCACCATATCTACGAACGGCTGGTAATAGACCCGAAATTCCTTGCGCTCCAGAGCCTGATGCAGGTTATTGCGCAAGCTGAGTACCCAGTGCGCATTCTCGTTCATTTCGGGCCGGTAGTATTCGTAGCGATCGTGCCCAAGCCGTTTGGCCCGATACATAGCCATATCGGCGTTGTGCAGCAGCACAGCCAGGTCGTGACCGTCTTCGGGATAGCAACTGATCCCGATACTGGCAGTGGTGAATACGGTCTGACCTTCGAGCGTCAGTGGCACCTTGAGCGCGGCCATGATCTTGCCGGCGACATAGGCTGCATCGCGCGGCCGGGCGATTGAATCGAGCAGGACCACGAACTCATCGCCGCCCTGGCGGGCCACGGTATCCCGCTCACCGACGATTGCCAGTAGGCGTCGGGCCACCAGCCTCAACAATTCGTCGCCAGCTGCATGGCCGAGCGAATCGTTGACGGCCTTGAAGCCGTCCAGATCAAGAAACAGCAGCGCCAGAAAGCGCCCTTCGCGAGCAGCATGCAATCGCGCGGCTTCGATGCGTTTCTCGATCAGGGTCCGGTTGGCGAGCCCGGTGAGCGCGTCGTAGTGGGCCAGATAGTCGATGCGTTCTTCATAAGCTTGATCGGCCGAACGGTCGCGAAACACGATCGCATAGCGCAGTCCGTTTTCGGTCGCGACCGACCGGATCTTGACCTGCGCAGGATATATGCTGCCATCCATACGATGACTGGCTATCTCGCATTCAACGATGCCTTTCTGACGTGCTTGGGCGATGAGCCGTTCGACGGTGGCCTCTGCACCATCCGCAGCCTCGCCCAGGCAGGGCTGCCGGCCGAGCGCCTCGGCCGACTGATGACCGGTAATCTCGGTATAGGCCTGATTGAGCGACAGCACCCGAGCATCAGCATCGACCACGAGCGCAGCCTGATCGACCTCATGCAACAAAGTGTTGGCCAACGACAAATCGCCGACATTACGGGCGCCCAAGGCTAGATCGCTCAGCCGTACGCCGACGAGCATCTCATCGTCAGCAGGCAACGCAAACGAAGTCGCACTCAATTCGGCAGCGCAGATCTGCCCATCAGCGCGCTGCAACGGCATGACCGTCGTGACATCGCCGTGCCCAGAGGCGACTTTAGCGATAAACGTATCGACTTGGCTGGGTTCGACATCCAGCAGACTCGCCAAATCCAGGGCCCGTAGCGTGGTGTGGGTATGCCCCAACAAAGCACAGGCTGCGCTATCGGCATGAACGATCGTGCCATCCCGTTCGACCACGACCAGACCACTGGGGCCGCTGGTCACCGGCTCGGCCGATAATCCACCCGCCGCCTCGATCTCGGCGCCCGCGGCCGCTCTAAGCTCGTCCATCACGTTCCCCAATACCGACAACCGCGGCAGGCACCCGTTACCGGCAGGGCTACACAACCGTGATGACTCGCTCGCATAAGCTAACCCCGGGGTCGATTCGGCCGACGCATCAGAACACTGTCGTTAGTGAACTGGATATAGGTAAGACATGCCCATAGCGGCCGGCAAGCCGCCCGCTATGGGCTCCAATTCGCTTGGCACTACTTGAGCCGCTCGACAACGGCTGCCGCGAAGTCGCGAGTACCGCCGTTACCGCCCAGATCCGGCGTGGTCCGGTCGCCCTCGGCGATCGCGCCGCGCACGGCGGTGCGAATCCGCTCGGCTTGGTCATTGCGGCCCAGGTGATCCAGCATCAGCGCGCTGGCCAAAATCACCGATGTCGGATTGGCGATCCCCTGCCCGGCGATATCGGGCGCACTGCCGTGTACGGCCTCGAACATGGCGTACTGGTCGCCGATATTGGCGCCTGGCGCCAACCCTAGGCCGCCGATCAAGCCGGCACACAGATCGGAAATGATGTCGCCGAACAAATTAGTCGTGACGATGACATCGAAATCTTCAGGGGCCATGACCAGCTTCATGGCACAGGCGTCGACGATCACTTCATCGTATTCGAGATCGTCGTATTCCTCGGCGACCTCGCGACCGACTTTGAGAAACAAGCCGGAGGTCGATTTCATGATGTTGGCCTTGTGCGCCAGCGTCACTTTCTTGCGGCCGTGCGAACGCGCCAGCTCGAAGGCAAACCGCACGATCTGCTCGGATTGTTCACGGGTGATCACCGACAGCGCTTCGGCCCGGTTGCCGTCGTCAACCACCACCTGGCCTTCGCCGGAATACATCCCGCCTTTGTTCTCGCGCACGGTGATGATGTCGACGTTGTCGTAGCGCGACTTCGTCCCCGGCAACGACATGGTCGGCCGCACATTGGCGTACAAATCGAAGCGCTGGCGCATGGATACGTTGACCGAACGATACCCCTGGCCGACCGGCGTGGTCACCGGCCCCTTGAGCACCAGACCGGTGCGTTCGATCGAATCGATCGCGGCCTGTGGCAACGGATCCGTCTCGCCAGCATCCAAGGCGGCCTGGCCGACCTCGGCATAGTCGTAATCGAAATCGAGATCAAGCGAGCCCAGGACTTCGAGCGCGGCATCCACGATATCCGGCCCGATACCGTCGCCCTTAATGACTGTCAACGGAGTGCTCGCCATAACCTATTCCCCTTGATCGATAGCCGAATCCGACGCCGAACTCAGCATCGCCTGGACCGATAAATGTGGCATTCTAACAGCATGTCGCCCCGATACTGGATAGGGGGCTTTTCGGATATTCGCCGACGGTTGATAAAGAGGATAGGTCGATGATGCGCACGGTCTCGCGGCTCGGCGTCACGCTGATGGCTGTTGCCCTGAACATCGCCGCCTTCTCCCTGGCGCAGGCGAGTTCGCCCCAGCCGGGCCAGCCGGAAGATGCAGCCCAGGCCGCCGACCTGGTCGTGGTCATGAAGTCTGAACGCGAGTTGTATCTATATCGCGACGGGCTGATTCTCGCCCAGTATCCGATCGCGCTCGGGCTGGCGCCGATCGGCACCAAGCGCATGCGCGGCGACGACAAAACTCCGATCGGTGCCTATACCCTGGACTGGCGCAATCCGAACAGCGATTTCCATCGCTCGATCCATATCTCGTATCCGGATGCCGAGGACCAGTCACGGGCCGCCGAGCTGGGGGTCTCCGCTGGCAACAACATCATGATTCACGGCCAGCCCGATTACGACGACCGCCCTCGCAGCGGCGACTGGACCCACGGCTGCATCGCGGTCTCGAATACTGCCATCGATCAGATCTGGGCCCGCGTTCCGGACGGCACCCCGATCCATATCTATCCGTGACCGAACGCTCGCGCCCACAGCCGCGCCGGCCTGGGCCACTGCCGGACGACAAAAAACATGAACTCGATCAGGCCCGTCGTCAGGAATGGGCGACCCTGGCCCTGCGTATCAGCGTCGTGGCCGCTTTATACGCTGCACTCGGCAGCAGCCAGGCTCTGCACGCGGTCTGGCTGAAAAGCCTGTGGTCGCTGTTGCCGCCGCTGGCTTTTCTCGCCGCGGCCCGGATCGAAGCCAAGCCTCCGACCGAGCGTTTTCCCTACGGTTTTTATCGAGCCGGCAGCATCGCATTTCTCACCGCTGCTCTGGCACTGACTTGCATGGGCGGCTATCTGTTGTTCGCCGGCATGCGCTCGCTGATCGAGCAGCACGAACCACAGCTGGCGACCATCGAAGCGATGGGCGGCTGGGCGCACTGGCATGGCTGGTGGATCATCGCAGCCCTGGGCTACAGCGTAGCCGTGCCCTGGATTGTCGGCCGCCGCCGCCAGCAACTCGCCATCGCCCTGCACGACAAAGGCCTGTATGCGGACGCTGCCATGGGCCGAGTGAACTGGCTGGCCGGCAGCGCGGCGATCATCGGCGTGCTCGGGATCGGCCTCGGGGTGTGGTGGCTAGACTACGCAGCGACCTTGGTGATCGCCGTTGACGTGCTTCGCCACGGCCTGCGGCATCTGTATACCGCGGTCTGCGACCTGATCGACGAAGTGCCCCGCCGCATTGGCAGCCAGACACCCGATCCGCTGGGCACCACAATCCGCGATTATCTCGAAGGCTGCGACTGGATCGCCGAGGCACGGGTACGCCTGCGCGAGGAAGGCCGACTGCTGACCGGTATCGCCCTGATCTGCCCTCACGAAAGCACCGCCACACTGGCGCGCTTCGAAGCCGCACGCGAGCACATCGAGCAGATGGACTGGCGACTACTCGATTTCCAGCTCGTGCCGGTCTGCGATACCACCTTCGAACGCTACTGCGTCGAGACCCGGCCGACGTGAGCGCCTGGTCCGACCTGAGCCTGCCGCATAACCTCCGAGAGCGCCTGGTCGCCGAGGCCCGGGCCGCCCCCGATATCGAAATCTGCGGTTTTTTAGCGCGCGGCGACGACGGGCTGATACGCCATATCATCACCAATCGCAGCGAACGCTTGGCGGATCGCTTCGATATGGACCCGGCCGAACAGATCGCGGCTTTTCGGTGCATGCGGGAACGACGGGCCCGGCTGATCGCGATCTATCATTCCCATCCGATCGGCGAGGCCGTGCCCTCCCGCCACGATATCCGTGGGCACAGCTACCCACAGGCCGCGGCCCTGATCATCGCCCCGCGGGCCCTGTCGGGGCCGGGTCTACGGGCCTGGCGTCTGGATGATGCTGGTGCCAAGGAGCTGGAGCTGACCTGGCATACCGGCGCCTGGCACGACGCCCGCGACGCCGATTAACGCACAAACATCCTTGCCAGGCCGTCTGCCGCTACCGGCAACACCGCTAGGGCATGTAGAGGTGTCGTCCGGGCGCCGCGTTGCGTCCCCCAATCGTAGCGCGCAAGGCTCGTAACGCGGCTCGACGCGATTTGGGGCAAGACCTGCGGGACAACGGCGGTTGCACCGCAATCCAGCGTTGCCGCTCACGGAAGTAGCACCACTACGCCGCACTCGCGGCGCGTCCCCTTACAGCCCAACAGCCCTGCACATAGCTCTGGGCGCCGATGCGCACGAGACCTCAACACGCCCTAGCGTATGAAACACCCCCTGCCCCTAGTAGAATCGCGGGCTCGATCCCATCAACCGCCCGCCGCTCATGCGTCTTTCCGCTTTTGCTCTGGCTACCACCAAGGAGACCCCGGCCGACGCCGAGATCGTCTCCCATCAACTGATGCTGCGTGCCGGCATGATCCGGCGCCTCGGTGCCGGTTTGTATAGCTGGTCGCCGCTGGGCATGCGGGTACTGCGCAAGGTCGAGGCCATCGTGCGCGAAGAAATGGACGCGATCGGCGCCCTGGAAATGCTCATGCCCGCTATCCAGCCGGCCGAGCTGTGGCGCGAAACCGGCCGCTGGGACTCCATGGGTCCGCTGATGCTGCGCATGACAGATCGCGCCGAGCGCGAATACTGCTTCGGCCCTACCCACGAAGAAGTCATCACCGACTACGTCAAACGCGATATCCGCAGCTACAAGCAGCTGCCGGTGACCTTCTACCAGATCCAGACCAAGTTCCGTGACGAGATCCGGCCGCGCTTCGGCTTGATGCGGGCCCGCGAATTCATCATGAAGGATGCCTATTCCTTTCATATGAACAGCGACGATCTCGGGCTTGAATACCAGAACATGCGCCGGGCCTATGTCGCAATCCTGGAACGCATGGGGCTGGACTATCGCGTGGTAGCGGCCGATTCCGGGGATATCGGCGGCGCCAAGTCCGAGGAATTCCATGTGCTGGCTCTTTCGGGCGAGGACGAACTCGCGGTCTCGACCGACGGCAGCTATGCCGCCAACATCGAGGCCGCCGCCACGGTCATGACCGAAGGCGAACGCGCTGCTCCCACCGGTGAGTTGAAAAAGATCGAAACGCCCGGGGTCACGACCATCGCTGGCCTGGCCGAACATATGGGCGTACCGGAGTCAGCCACGGCGAAATCGATCGTGGTGATGGGCGAATCCGGCGATCCGGTGCTGTTGATGCTGCGCGGTGATCATACTCTCAACGAGATCAAGGCCGAGGGCCTGGCCGGCATTGCCGCGCCTTTGACCATGGCCGATGAAGCCACTATCCGCACCCACTTCGGTGCCGGCCCCGGCTCGATCGGGCCGGTCAACACCAACGTCGAGGTGATCGCCGACTTTGCCCTCGCCCATGCCTCGGACATGGTGGTCGGCGCCAACTACGACGGTGCCCACTTCACCCACTTCAACTGGGGCCGCGATCATCCCGAGCCGCGCTTTGCCGATCTGCGTAACGTGGTTGCCGGCGATGCCAGCCCGAGCGGCGCCGGCACGCTCGAGATCCTGCGCGGCATCGAGGTCGGCCATGTCTTCCAGCTCGGCGACAAATACAGCCGAGCACTGGACCTGACCGTGCTCGACGAGGCCGGCAATGCGGTCGTGCCGGAGATGGGCTGCTATGGTTTCGGCGTTTCGCGGGTGGTCGCGGCGGCCATCGAACAATGCCACGACGAGTCCGGTATTTGCTGGCCGAGCGCGATCGCGCCATTCGAACTGGTCATCATCCCGATCAAGGCCGATAAATCGGCCGCGGTACGCGAAGCCTGCGAGACGCTGTATGCGGAACTCAAGGCCGCCGGCGTGGATGTCGCCTACGACGACCGTGGCCTGCGGCCGGGTCCGATGTTCGCCGACGCCGAGTTGATCGGCATCCCGCACCGGGTGGTGGTCTCCGACCGGGGGCTCGAATCTGGCATGCTGGAATACAAGGGCCGCAGCGACGCCGATGCCAGCGAGATCGCGCACGATGCCGCAGCCATCAAGGCCCAGGTCCACGGCAGCTGAATACGATCGGCGGCCAGCGGCCCGGATCGCGCCGACCGCCAGGCGACCGGGGCGCTCCGCTTGGGCCGCCGGCATCGGTGCAGCTTCCAATTGCCTGTTTCGAGTCGCAGACCACTGGCGACCGGGGCCGGTGGTCTGCGGCGCCGTACTGGCCGCCGGCATCGCGCTCGCCTCGCCGCCTGCCTCAGGCGCAGCTGCGGTGCCCGGGCACGTCGATCCAGCCATGCGGGCGGCGCTCAAGAAAGCCATCGCCGAGTCGCGCGGCTTTGATAATCGCTTCGACGCCGAGGTATGGCTGGTCGACATGTCACATCGGCTGGCTGCGCGCGTACCCAATGTCCAGCGTCGGCTGGCGTTATTGCGCGATGTTCATGCCGCAGCCGACGAAGCCGGCCTGTCGCCGCAGTTGGTGCTGGCTCTGATCCAGGTGGAATCCGGCTTCCAACGCTTTGCCCTGTCCTCGGCCGGCGCCGAGGGCCTGATGCAAATCATGCCCTTCTGGCGCAAAGAAATTGGCAAGCCGGACGACAACCTGTTCAAACGCCGAACCAATCTACGCTATGGCTGTACGATCCTGGCCTACTATCTGAAGCTCGAACACGGCGATCGCAGCCGTGCCCTGGCGCGTTACAACGGCAGTCTCGGCCAACTTTGGTACCCGATGCGCGTCGAGACTGCGCTACGTCGCGATTGGCAGATTCCTTGAACCCTTGGTGTGTCGCCGGCGCGTCGCACGACCGGCTCCGCGTTATCGACCGCGCCAATCGTCGCTCCTCGGCGAAGCCAGCCACGGCTTGTTCATAGTCCACGAAGCGCCTGCGCAGGGCTCGCCTACGCAATTCAATCAAAGCGGATGGCGCGACCGGTACCGACCGGGCCCGCAGCACCGGATTGGACGTCGACGCGCCGGATGCCCAGCATAGGCAGGCCAATCATCGTATCGCCTGTCATGAGCCGAGAAATCCTGGTCCTGTACTACAGTTACAACGGCGCCACCGAGCAACTGGCCAACGAAGTCGCGCGCGGGGTATCGCGGGTCGATGGCATGGCCGCGCGGGTGCGCACCGTCCCCCGGGTCTCGCCGACCATCGAAGCCAGCGAGCCGGCGGTCCCGGACGCCGGCGCACCCTATGCCGAACACGACGACCTGGAAGAATGCGCCGGTCTGATCCTGGGCTCACCAACCCGGTTCGGCAATATGGCGGCACCGTTGAAGTACTTCATCGATACGCTGTCCGGACAGTGGCTGTCCGGTACGCTGGCGAACAAGCCCGGCGCGGTCTTCACCTCGACCGGCAGCCTACATGGCGGCCAGGAAACGACGCTCATGTCGATGATGCTGCCGCTGCTGCATCACGGCATGCTGATCACCGGTCTGACCTATACCGCCGATGACCTACTCGCCGAAACCGACTCCGGCGGCACCCCCTATGGGGCCAGCCATGTCTCCGGCACTCTGGGTGACAAGCCGCTGACCGATATCGAAAAGAAACTGGCGCGTAATCTCGGCGCCCGGGTGGCTGAGACCGCGCGCAAACTGGCCCGCGACTGAAAAGCTGCCAACCCGAGAGCCGGGCGACCGCTAGCGCGACTCGCCCAGTGCCTGCTTGACGAACGGAATAGTCAGCCGGCGATGGGCCGACAACGACGCCTGATCGAGCGTATCGAGCACCTTCATCAACCCGGGCACATCGGCATCGCCGTGGCGGACCAGCCAGCGGGCAGTCGCCTGCGGCATATCCATGCCGCGCTGCGCGGCCCGGCGGATCAACAGGGCCTGCTTGTCGGCATCATCGAGCGGATGACACACCACCGAGCCCCCCCAGCCGAGTCGGCTGGCCAGATCGTCGAGTTCAAGCCCCAGCTCCCGGGGCACGGTCGGCCCGGCAGCCAGCAGCCGGCTGCCGCGAGCGCGCAGCTGATCGGACAGGCCAAGCAGGCCGATCTCGGCTTCGCGGTCGCCAGCGATCGCATCGACGTCGTCCACGCAGACACAGTCCATATCGCCCAAGCCTTCGATCAACGGCCCGATCGGCTCGGCCACCTGGGCTAGCGGCAGATACACGCTGCGCCGGCCGCTATCGCCGATTGCCCGGCAAGCAGCCTGGAGCAGATGAGTCTTGCCACTAGAGCGCGGCCCTGCGACGAACAAACGCTCGCTGCGCCCGGCCACGATTTCGGCGACCGCGGCTTTTGCATCCGCATTGGTTGCCCCCACGAACGCCTCGAGCGTTGCCGAGGCCGGCAGCTGGACACCGAGGATGAGCTGAACGGGCATACGGACCTGCCATACGTGTATCGACGGTCACCCGCCGGAAACGATGACCGGCCAGGGCCTGTTTTGGGTTGATGCGCGCGCCGCCATACGGCTGCCCGTCGTGCCCGATACGATCCAAGCGGTCGATCGCAGCCGCCCACGATCTAGACAAGTCACGCCCTCCGGCACGATTGGCAACGCCCCCTTTGCGCCACAGGCGCTGTCGTTATGCCAGGCCGGTTCGGCCGACCATGGCATGAGCGCCTCGGCTTACGGCCCCGACACGGACTCGAACGAAGCCAAAAACAGGCCCAGCATGCCGGGAGTTCGATGTTCGGGCAACCAAGCCCGCTGCGTTCAGTGCTGCAGGTACAGACGGCTGGCCCGCCAGCGTCGTCCGCCGTAGCGCACCAGTACTGCAATCACCGCGGCCGTCGGCAAGGCCATAAGCACGCCGATAAAGCCGAACAACTGGCCGCCGGCGAGCACCGCGAAGATCACCCATACCGGATGCAACCCGATGGCTTCGCCGAGCAGCAGCGGCTGCAACACCATCTGTTCCATCATTTGTCCGATACCGAACACCACGAATACCCAGACCACCTGGAACGGATCGCCGGTCTGCACGAGCATGGCCACGGTCGCCATCGTCAGGCCGCTGACCACCCCGACATAAGGCACGAAGCTGATCAGGCCAGCCCCGAAGCCGATCACCAACGCTAGATCGAGCCCGGCCAGCCACAGCCCGACGATATAGATCGAGCCGAGCACCAGCATCACCAGGGCCTGCCCGCGAATAAAATGGCCGAGCACCTGATCGGTTTCGACCGCCAAATCGGTAATGGTGCCGACATAGCGGCGCGGCAGCTGGGCCCGGATGAACGCGGTCATATGGTCCCAATCGCGCAGCAGATAGAACATGATCACCGGCACCAACAACAGGTTGATGGCCCAGGAAAACAAGGCTGTGCCGGAGGAAAACGCCTGCTTGGCCACGGCCGATGCCAGACCGCCGGCGCTGCCCCAGTTCTCGGTAATCAGTTGACGCAACGAATCGGCATTGATGCCGTCCACGCCCGGCGCCAGGCGACGAATCCAGGGATTGAACGTCTGTTGGGCCCAGTCGATATAGCGCGGCAGGCTCTGAATCAGGGTATTGAACTGGGCCTGCAGTACTGGCAGCAGCAGGAACATCATCAACGCTGAGATCAGGATCATCGCCAGGAATACGATGATCACGCCCAGCGTGCGCGTCAGCCGCAGCCGTTCCAGGCGATCGACGATCGGATCGCAGACGTAAGCCAGACCGGCGCCGAGTACGAAGGGCAGCAACATGCTGTGCAACAGCACCAGGATCAATACCACCCCGGCTGCTGCGATCAGGGCGAGTGTGCGACCGCGCATGGTTTCCTGCCTCGTTCGGCATCGTCGAATGATGAGGACGTATCCGGAGCCACCCAGCCCGACACGCCGAACCGGTACAATAGCACGCCACCGCCGGTCGACCGGCGCTTCATCCACGCAATCCGATAGGCCTGCTCGTGAGCGATCGCCCTTCTATGACCTATGCCGATGCCGGCGTCGATATCGATGCCGGCAACCGTCTCGTCGATGCCATTCGCGGCCCGGTGGAAGCAACCCGTCGGCCTGAAGTGCTGGGCGGGCTTGGTGGTTTCGGTGGCCTGTTCGAGCTGCCGGTCGAGCGCTATCGTCGCCCGGTGCTGGTTTCCGGCACCGATGGGGTCGGCACCAAGCTGCGCCTGGCCATCGAGCAGCAACGTTTCGACGGTATCGGCATCGACCTGGTCGCCATGTGCGTCAACGATGTGCTGGTCACCGGCGCCGAGCCGTTATTCTTTCTCGACTACTACGCCACCGCCCATCTAGAGGCCAAAGTCGCTGCCCCGGTCATCACCAGCATCGCCGAAGGCTGTCGCCAGGCGGGCGCGGCCCTGATCGGCGGCGAGACTGCCGAGATGCCGGGCATGTACAGCGCCGGCGACTTCGATCTGGCCGGCTTCTGTGTGGGCGTGGTCGAACACGATGCGCGCATCGACGGCTCGGCCATCGCCGAAGGCGACGTCGTGCTCGGCCTGGCTTCGAGCGGACCGCATTCCAACGGCTACTCGCTGGCACGCCGTATTCTCGATCACAGCGGGGCCGCCCCGGATACGCCGGTCGGCGACAGCACGCTGATCGATGCGCTGCTGGCCCCGACCCGAATCTATGTATCGGCCATCCAGAGCCTGCTTGCACAGACGACCGTACACGGCATGGCCCATATCACCGGCGGCGGTCTGGCCGAAAACCTGGCCCGCGTGATGCCCGAAGGCCTGGCTGCGACTATCGACGGCTCGGCCTGGTCGCGCCCGGCGGTCTTCGACTGGCTGGCCGAGGCCGGCAACGTTGCAGAGCATGAAATGGCTCGCACCTTCAACAACGGCATCGGCTATTGCGTGGTTCTGCCGGCCGATCAGGCCGAAACGGCCGGTAGCATTCTAGAAGCCGCCGGCGAGCGTGTTTTCCAGATCGGGCAGATCGAGGCGCGTACCGCCGAGGCACCGGCCGTGTCGATCGTCTGATGGCAGCGGTAGCCGACAACCGCCCTGCCCGTCTTGTCGTTCTCATCTCCGGCCGGGGGCGCAATCTGGATGCGATCCTACGCGCGATCGATGCCGGCACGCTGCACGCCGAGGTGGTGCTCGTCGCCAGTAACCGTATCCGTGCCGAAGGTTTGCAGAAGGCACGCCTGGCCGGGTTGAACGTGGTCAGTATCTCGCCCAAGGAATTTGCCGATCGCGAAAGCTACGACGCCGCCCTGGCCAAACGTATCGCGGCCGCCCAGCCCGACTGGATCGTGCTTGCCGGCTTCATGCGCGTGCTCAGCGACGCTTTCGTGGCCCGCTTTGCCGGCCGGATCGTCAATATTCATCCGTCGCTATTGCCCAAGTACAAGGGCTTGCATACCCACCAGCGCGCCCTGGATGCCGGCGATGCCGAACACGGCGCCAGTGTGCATTTCGTTACCCCCACGCTCGATGACGGCCCGGTGATTCGCCAGGGCCGAATCCGCATCACCGAACAGGACACCGCAGACTCGCTGGCCGATCGCGTAATGGCGCAGATCGAGCAGCGGCTCTATGCTGCGGCTTTAGACGACTTGGTCTCCGGGCGGGTGGTCTGGCAGGACGACGGCGTCTATCGCGACGGTCGGCGCCAGACCCAGCCACTGGTCACCGACTATGATTAGGATCAGCGCAATGCGCCTACCCCATTGGATCGCCGGCTCGCTCGCCGGCCTTGGCTTGTTCGCCGCGGTTTCGCCGACGGTTCAGGCCAGCCCCACCGATGCCTTCGTGGCCCAGTTTACGGCCACCAAATCCGGGCTGCCGCTGGGCAACGCCCGGTTCCAGCTCGCCGCCGGCGACCAGCCGAACTGCTATGTCTATAGCGGGCATGCAGATCCGAATGCGTTGGTGCATATGTTTCTCGGCAACATCGAGGACGCATCACATTTCTGTATCGTCGACGGCCAGGTCCAGCCGCGTTCGTTTCGTCATCACGTCGATGGCAAACCCAAGAAGAGCTACACCCTGGACTTCGACTGGTCGGCCGGCAAAGTGCGCTATCACGACGAGGCCGGCCGCAGCCGGACCTTCGCCATACAAAAAGGCGTCCAGGACCCGTTGTCGCTCCAAATCGCAGCCCGTCGCTGGCTGGCCCAATCGGGCAATCCCGCAAATGCCGGCAACAAGAATTTTCCGCTGGCCGACGACGACGGCATCGATACCTACACCGCGGTACTCAGCGACGGCGGCGATATCCAGACCCCGGCCGGCCGCTACGATACGCTCAAACTGGTCCGCGGCGGCGACGAGGCCGACGGCCTGACCTTCTGGCTGGCCAAAAACGCCGACTGGATGCCGATCCGGGTCGACAAGATCGACAACGGCAGCGCCCAGTACAGCCTGCGGTTAAAATCCCTGTCACGGTCCAAATAACGATCCTTCGGCCCGCCGTCGCCTCTGCCAACAAGGGCTTCCGACCCGGAACACGCGGTCACGCGCAATCCGTATAACCGGGCTCTGCTCGAGGCTGCCGGAACTGCAGCTGCCGGACTGTGATCTGGTGGCGGGTGGTCGGTTCCAGACCGTCTGGAACGACCTCAGCGGGCAGAATGCGACCGCCGGCATCCGCGACTACGACGTGTTCAACCACGATGCCGCGGATACCAGCTGGCAAGCCGAAGACGCCGTCATTCGGCACAGCGCAAAGATCCTGGGCGATCTGGATATCGACGTTCAGATCCGCAACCAGGCACACGGGCATCTCGGGTGGCCACAAAAGTGCGGTATCGCGTAGCGACCACTGATCGTACTGCCGACGGGATCGATCATTTCCTGAATCGATCGTCTTGTGGGGCTTGCGCAGCCACGGGCATGGATACGACGTCTATGCACCGTTCGGCTTCGACGACCTGTTTTCGATGAGCGTAGGCCCTAATCGCGTTCGCGAGCTGCCGCAGGTCTATTGCGCCGAGGCCCATCGTTGGGCATCCTCTGGCCCGACCTGACAGTCATGCCTTGATGAGCGATCCAGCTCGCGCGGCAGCCCGGCAGGTGCGCCGCTCCGGATCGCTGTCGATCTGGGTGTGGCGACGCCCTGCTGGCTAGGCGCGTGGCAGGGTCACGCCGCGCTGGCCCTGATATTTGCCGTCTCGGTCGGCGTAGGACGTCTCGCAGACCTCGTCGGATTCCAGAAACAGCATCTGGGCAACGCCTTCATTGGCGTAGATCTTGGCCGGCAGCGGTGTGGTGTTGGAAAACTCAAGCGTGACGTGGCCTTCCCATTCCGGTTCCAGCGGCGTGACGTTGACGATGATGCCGCAGCGCGCATAGGTCGACTTGCCCAGACAGATCGTCAGCACGTTGCGCGGGATACGGAAATACTCGATCGTCGAGGCCAGCGCGAACGAGTTCGGCGGGATGATGCAGGTATCGCCTTCGAAATCCACGAACCCTTTCGGATCGAAGCCCTTGGGATCGACCACCGCGGTATTGATATTGGTGAAGATCTTGAAATACGGCGAGCAGCGCACGTCGTAGCCGTAGCTGGACACCCCATAGGACACGATCTTCTCGCCGTCGCGTTCCTTGATCTGGCCGGGCTCGAAGGGCTCGATCATGCCTTCGCTGTCGGCCATGCGGCGGATCCACTTATCGGACTTGATGCTCATCGGGGCAATGCTCTGGCGGCGCGATTCGGCCGGTTAGTCTAACCGCTCAGAAAAACGGCGCCCAGCGACATCGCCAGGCACCGATCCAGGCCACTACTGTGCACAGCCCAGCGGAATGCTCGGGTCTTCGGCACCGGCCGCGGCTGCGGCCAGAAAGCCGGCGATCTCGCACTGCATTTCGGCGGTCGTGGCCATGCCCTGTTGGGGATCGACGCGGCCGTCGGCGGTGCCCGCAGTCGGGTCCAAAACCGTGCTGTGCGCGCCACTGGCAAACCGCACGACGCTGCCGGCCGGCTGGCTGTCGCCTTCATAGGGCACATCCAGATCTACCGAATCCAGCCCCATGGCCGCAACCAGCGGATCAGTGCCAGAAACCGGCCCACCGACGCAGACCGTATCCAGCGTGGGCGTGTAGTCCGAGCTCGGCGGACAGGCGCCTTCGGTGGCCGGCGAAAAATCGGGCCCGACGTTGGCCGGTACCGCGTTGGGCACCACCAGATCCGGTGGATTCGTACCGTCGTTGGCGCCGCCGACCACTTCGATCAAATGCAGCGGATGCCGTGTTTCGGCCGTGGCGGCATAGTTGATCGGATCGCCGCCGTCGACCACGGTCTGGGCCAGACGCAAAAAGCTTTGATAGTCCGCGCTGCCTTCGCCTACGCCCTGGGCCGCCAAACCCGCCGAGATGGTCGGCCCGAAAGACGCCGAGCCGTCGAGCAGGCGAATCACACCGCCGCCCGGGTTGGCCAAACTCGCCGCATTGAAGGTACGGCGCGAAGTCACCCCCATCAGCGTGCCGCCGACGATAGCACCAAGCGAATGCCCGACGAACTGGCTGGACTGGCCGTTGAGCGCGATCACCGAGCCATCGGCCACCGGAATCTGGCCTTGCATGAGCGTGGCATTGAGATCGATCAGATCGGCCACTGCTTCCCGCAGATTGTCTCTCGAGGTAATCGGGCTGGCCAGATTGATGAAATTCACACCTGAAGCATCGACCACCCCATCGCCGTCGGCATCCAGATCGAAGGTCCGCTCCGCACCGCTAATCGCCAGCGCATTGTCGGGGGCCAGCCCATGCAGCGGCAGATCGATGGCCACGGTTACGAAACCGGCCGCGGCCAAGGTCGGCGCGATCGCGAACATATTGGTCCGGTCGCCGGTGATGCCGTGCTGGAAAATCGCCACCGGCCAGCCGCCCTCAGGAGGCGTACCACCGCTCGGGCTGTTGGCGTTGGGCACGGCCACCAGCACCGGCACCGACTGTACCGAACGGCGCTGTGGATAAGGAAAACAGCCGGTGGTCGAATCGCTGGCGCTCAGCACGCTGCACGGAATCGAACCGCCGCTGGGCGTACGCAGCGTAGCGCGGCCACTGGCGGCCTCACCGTTGGAAATCCAGTACGTCGACATCGGCGCCGGCCGACTGCCGTCGTCGTTATCGGCTTCCAAGTAATAACTCAGATCGACCGTGCCCTGATACAGATCGGCAGTATCGGCCAGGCCCTCCCGGGCTTCGCCGGTCGAGAACTGGCCGCCTTGGCCATCCGGCAGAGGCTGTAGGCGAATGCCGCCATCGTCGGCATCGTTCGGGTTCGGCGTTGGCTGGGCCGCGATATAACGCAGCGAACTGCCGATACTTTGGGTAGTGAACTGCCACGCCAGGATCACGTTATCGCTGCCCGCGCCCGGAACCTGCTGCAGGATAGGCCGAACCTGGCGGCTGCGAATCGACTCGAGCTGGCTGCGCTGCTCGGCGCTATAGTCGGCCGCAGGGTTGGCCTCCGAGCCGACCGTATCGGCCGAGTCGACGATCTGGAATTGCTCGCTGGCCGCGACCGCGCCGCCGTCGGTCGTCGTCAGCCGATCGGTGATGACCACGTAGTATGTGGTGCTCGGCGATAGCGCCCTGAGCGGCCGGATCAGCAGCCGGCTGTGATCGACCACCACGGGCGAGCGGATCACGTCGAAGTCCGTGCCGGCTTCGAGCTCGGTGCCGGTATCGGCTTCGATCACCCGCACGCCGCCGTCGTTGGCGCTGTCGATATCGATCGAGGCACCGGAGAAATCGGCATACAGATTGTCGGTGCTCGAAAAACCATCGAGCCGGTTCACGTCCTGAATCAGCGGGTTAGCGCCGCTTTCATCGGGAATATTGAGCGTGCCATCGGCACTGATCCCGGCCAGTTCGCCGCTGGTGTTGTCGCGATCTACGAACAGCAGATTGTTTGGAAACGGCAGCACGGCCTCGCTGGCAACCGGCGAATACAGGCTGGCCGCGGTCGGCGCCGGCGCGCTGGCCAGGTCGTCGTTATCGTCATTATTATCGTTATCGTCGCCACAGGCGCTGAGCGCCAGCACCACGGCTGCGGCGACACAGAGCTTCCAGATCGGTTTCATGAGTTCCCCCTGACTCGCATCCGATTCGGCCTGGAACGCTCTCCCGGCGCGGCCGAACCCCGTGGGCACAAAATGAGCCCACGGCGCGAAATGCGACACTGGACCATGGTCGAAATCGCCGGCGGCTCGGTTGCTTGGCGGCTATGCCGAATCGGCCGCGATGGCGTATGTTGAACAACGAAGCTTTTCGATCGATCGAGCCATGCAAGTCCAACAGATACGTGAATTCGGCACCCCCGATGTATTCGAAGCCGCCGACGTCGCCATGCCCGAGCCGGGTCCCGGCCAAATCCGAGTGCGTCAGATCGCGTCCAGCGTAAATCCGGTCGATACCAAGATTCGGGCTGCCGGGCCGCCGATCGCACCGGCCTTGCCGGCCGTGCTTGGCTGTGACGTAGCCGGCATCGTGGATGCTGTGGGCGAAGGCGTCCGGCAGTTCGCCGAAGGCGATGCCGTCTATGGCTGTGCCGCCGGCGTGGCCGGGCGCGGCGGCGGCTACGGCGAATACGTCGCGGTCGATGCCGAGTTGATGGCCCACAAACCTAAAGCGCTGAATTGGCGCCAGACCGCGGCTCTGCCGTTGGTCACGATCACCGCCTGGGAAGCCCTGATCGATCGTTGCCGCATTTGCCCGGGCGACCATGTGCTGATTCATGGTGGGGCTGGCGGTGTCGGCCATATCGCGATCCAGCTGGCTAAGACTCAGGGCGCGCATGTGGCGACCACGGTTTCGACCGCCGCCAAGGCCGATATCGCACGCCGCGGCGGTGCCGACGAGCCGATCCACTATCCCGACGAATCGGTGGCCGACTATGTCGAGCGGTTGACCGACGGCCGGGGCTTCGACGTGGTCTTCGATGCCACTGGCGGCTCCGACATCGCCAAGTCGTTCCAGGCGGTCAAGGTTAACGGCCAGGTCGCGACCATCGTGTCGCAGTACCAGGCCGACCTCACGCCGATGCATACCAAAAGCCTGACACTGCATACCGTGTTCATGCTGAGCGCGATGCTGCACGGCGTGCATCCGGCGCATCACGGCGAGATTCTGACCAAGGCCGCACAGCTGGCCACGGCCGGTCGGCTGACACCGCTGCTGGATGAACGCCGCTTCAACCTAGGCGATGTCGGTGCGGCCCACGGCCATCTGGAAACCGGTGCCGCGGTCGGGAAAATCGTGATTGATATCAGCGACGAAGCCCGGCGGCTCTAGATTCGGCAACACGGCCGCTATTGGTATAGCTCGCCAAACACCGTCCATTGCATGATCGCTCGGCGGCGACCGACCCGATTTGGGGCGGTCGCCGCCGAAGTGCTGCGAGCCAGGCGGTGAATACACGCCGACCGTAAGTTCACGCCTGGCTTATGCTATCGCGGCCGGTATCGCGCCCACCGCGGCCGATCAACCGGTTTAATCCCGTCTAGCGGCGTAGCCGGGCGCTATGAATGGCTGTTCCTAGCCAACCCGGCCACTGGAGCGAGGCAATACCGAGCCACAGTAGTTCGACCGCCACGCTCATGTTCACGAGCCAGGCGTTATTGAACACGCGTTCAATCTATATCCGGATCGGCCTACCGGCTTTCTGAATGCGGGTTGAACCGGTCTATCGCTGGCATGGCGCCACTTCCCAGCGGTATGCGACGAACCGATTATAGTCGCCCTTCGATCCTTGTGAAATTTTTCTCACCACCTGGAATATATTTAGAAGTCAGGCGGTTAGATTGAGCTCCAAGACAGAACACAGTGAAACCTGGCTGGATCGTATCGGCATACCGCATTCGATCCGCTGGGGATTTCTGGGCGTATTGATTTTCATGACCGGTAACGGCGTGGACTCCAACATCATCGCGCCGCATATGCAGCACGTGCTCGATGGCGCCGGTGCCGAACTGGTACCGACGATCCTCGCCATGTACAGCCTGGCCGCACTCATTGCCTCGTATCTTTCGGGCGCGCTTGCGGATCTGTTCGGGCCGCGCAAAGTCATGCTCTGGGGTTTTCTGATCTGGGCGGTCTTTGAAGCCCTGTTCCTGGGTGCTTTGCAGACCGGCTCGGTTACGCTCGTGTTTGCTACCTATTTTCTGCGTGGCTTCGGTTTTCCTTTTTTCGCTTTTGCGTTTCTGGTCTGGATCAATGCGGTGGTGCCCATCCAGCGCAACGGCACGGCCGTCGGCTGGTTCTATGTCATGTTCACCGGGGGCTTTCCTACCCTGGGCGCCCTATTCGCAGCCGGCACGATTCCGTTGTTCGGCGGCGGCTCCGAGGGAGAGGCCCTGGCCATGTGGGCCTCCATCGGCCTGGTCACGCTCGGTTTTCTGATCGTGTGGTTCGGCGTTCGTGATTCGGCCGGCTATGGGCGGCTGGCACCAGCCGAGGAAAGCGCCGGCGAAGTCGTGTTTTCCGGGCTGCGCCTGAGCTTGCGTAATCCACAGGTGCTGATGGGTTTTCTGGTGCGCTTGATCAACACCGCACCGGAGTTCGGCATGTTCGTCATCATGCCGGCCGTGATTTCCGATGATCTCGGCTGGGGCCAATCCCGCTGGCTGCTGATGACCAGCATCATCTACGCCAGCAATATTTTGCTCAACGCCGTATTCGGCGCGATCGGCGACCGCTGGGGCTGGACCCGAACCGTGCGCTGGTTCGGCGTCGTGGGATCGGCGCTTGGCCTGTTGGCTTGGTGGTACGTCTCGCACTGGGTGCCGGCCGGCTCCGACTGGGGCTATATCGTGTCGGTGCTTGCCGGGATGTGCTTCGGCATGCTGCTGGCCGGTTTCGTGCCACTGGGCGCAATCCTGCCAGCGCTGACCCCGACCCATAAAGGCGCCGCCATGGCGATGTATACTACGGCTGCCGGGGGTGCGACCTTTCTGGGCACCGCGGTGGTGGCGCTCGTCCAACCCTGGGGTGGCAATGTCGGGGTAGTCTGGGCTTTCGTGGCGCTATATGCCGTCTCGTTCGTAATGACCTGGTGGCTCGACCCGGATCAAAGCGGACAAACCCACCCGCCCTCGATACCTCGAACCGAGTAGGCACTCGCTGGCAGGAATCTGGGTGGCCCACCAGCCATCGACCGGCTCGCGCTGCCAGATCTGACGGCAGCCCGCTTGGTTCGCGGAACAGCCGGCGGCTGTCCCGAAATCGATCGATTTGTCAGCCGATACCGCCCGAGGCATGATGGTTTTCAGCGTATCGTCATGCGGCCGTGCCTACCACGAGGCCCGCTCGCCCCGAGCCCGATCCGGAGGCTGAATGAATCGTTCGCAGTCGCTAACGATGCATCGCGCTGCGCGATGCCCACAGCCCCCACCTCGGGCCGAACCTCGGCTATGAACACGCCGGTCGAGACGCCCCGGGCCCGGCTGTCGGTCGGGTTCATCCTGCTGCCCCGGTTCACGATGCTGCCGTTCGCAGCTTTCGTGGATTGCATGCGCCTGGCCGCCGACGAAGGAGATACCAGCCGACCGGTGCATTGCCGCTGGCGTTTTCTGAGCCCGGATGGGCGTCCGGCTACGGCCAGCAACGGCGCCCAGGTCGGCCCCTGCGAGCCGTACAAAAATCGGTCGGTCGAGGACTTCGACTATCTGGTCGTCTGCGGCGGCCTACTGGATGACAAACCGGCCGCCGATGCCGCGACCGTGGCTTATTTGAAACAGGCCGCGGCCCGGCGGGTGCCCTTGATCGGCCTGTGTACCGGCCCGTTCGCCCTCATCCATGCCGGGCTGATGAACAACCGCCGTTGCTGCGTGAGTTGGTATCACTACAGTGATCTGACCAAGCGCTATCCCAACGTGATTCCAGTCGCCGATCGCCTGTTCGTGGTCGACGGCGATCGCATCACCTGCTCCGGCGGTACGGCCGCTGCCGATCTGGCGGCCTGGCTGATCGAGCGCCACATCGGCCGGGCCTGGGCCCAGAAGAGTCTGCACATCATGCTGATCGACGGTGCCCGCCGCGGCAACGCCGCCCAGCCCCAGCCGGCCGTGCACGATCAGGTTCAGGACAATCGGGTACGACGCGGCATCCATATCATCGAGCAGCATCTCAATGACCCGCCAAGCACCACGGCGCTGGCGACCATGCTGGATGTTTCCAAGCGTCAGCTCGAGCGGGGCTTCATGCGCGAACTCGGTATGAGCCCGAGCATGTTCTCGCGGGATCTGCGGCTGCGCTACGGCCTGTGGTTATTGCGCAACACGCGGCGTTCGGTTACCGAAATCAGCGCCGAATGTGGTTTCTCGGATAACGCCCATTTCACGCGCCAGTTCAAGCGCCAGTTCGAATGCTCGCCGTCCAGCATCGAGCGCCATGCCGAACCTGAAGCGCCGATGCCCAACGAGAGCGAACTATCGGATCTGTTTTCACGGCTGTCGCGGCGCTGAAGTCCCGGCCGTGGCTAAGGCCTGCTGGGGTCACGCACGAGTCTGTGCCCAGCGCTATCTTGCCGTATCGCGAACGTAGCGTTGGCGCTATGCAAAACAGCGAAACGCTGAACGGTCGTAAAACAGCGCCTATCGCGAAGGCTTGGGCCGCCCATAAACATCAACCCAGGGCACCTCGCGACGTTGCGAGTCCAGGTTATGACGCGCGCCGACCGGCGATTCGCGGTCTCCAACGCGGCGCTGGCACCAACCATCAACCGATCTTAGCGGGATCTGGGCATTCAGCCACCACGCAAGCGTTGAGCCGGACGCAGCCGACATGGCACAGCCACCCGATATGGCCTGTTACGGCCGCTGCCATGGCATGACTCCGGCTACTCCCTGTAGAGCACACGCCATACGGCAATCCAGTGCGCTGGCTCCGCACAGTCGCTGGGAGCGCAATGTGAATCGGCCGCTACAAGACGCTTGGCATAGGCGCATCATCAACCGCAACCGGCTTTCTGGTAGGCGAGGTAGCGCCAGCGGCCATGGGGCGCCGAACGCGCCACGATCAAACCGGGCAACGCCACCGTTCGTTCATTGGCATGGGCCAACCAGCCCTGAGCCCGCCGAGCTGCCATGCTGCGCTCGAAAGATAGCAGCACAGCAGCCCGAGCACGGAGTCGAGCGGTCCTAAACCGGAGCGAGGGTGACCCGCAGGCCGTCCAGCGATTCGGCGAACCGAATCTGGCAGGTCAGTCGGGACTGATCGTTGACGTCGAAGGCCATGTCGAGCATGTCGAGTTCTTCTTCGTCAGCCGGGTTGAGCTTGGGCAGCCATTCCCGATCGACGTAGCAATGACAGGTCGCACAGGCACAGCAGCCGCCGCAGGACGCCTCGATCGGCAGCCCCGCGCCACGGATGATCTCCATGACCTTGGCCCCCGACTTGGCTTCGAGCTGATACTCGACCCCTTCTCGATCCACTACCCAGATATTGGACATCTCACGACTCCTGACTCGACACACAAAACTCCGTGCGCCGGCGACCGATGCGTCGTCGCCGAGCGTTCAACTGATTAGCGCCGGCATCTGACGGCCGAACTCACTGCGCCGGTCCACGGCCGTACCGGATAGCGCGAAGCCCCGCGGCATGCCCTCGCTATCGCGGAAGACCGCGGCGAAGTCATCGCCCTGGCCTTCGACCGACCAGCCGCCAGACACGTTGGCATTGGGCGGGCAGACCACCAGCGACAGGCTGGTCGTCTTGACCGTCACCGGCATCGCCTTCATCTCTAGCCGCTGCTCGGCGCCGGCCAGTACCCGTGCCAGAACCTTGGCCTGAGCCATCAACGGCAGGATATAAGGCAGCACCCCAGCCGTAGTTTCGGCGCAGTCGCCCATAGCGAAGATATGTGGATCCGAAGTCCGCAGGTGCTCATCGACCTTCACGCCCCGGCCGATCGCCACGCCGGCGCTGGCGGCCAAATCGGTCTCCGGCACAAGCCCGACCGCCGACAGCACCAGATCGCAGTTCAGCCGCTCACCATTATCCAACCGCGCCACATACTGGCCAGCCTCGTCGCGATCCAGACGCTTGACCGAACGCCCCATATGCAGGCGAGCGCCGGCGGCGTCGAAGTTCTGGGCCAGGCGCTGGCCGATCGCCTCGGGCAGCAAGCGCGAGAGCGGCCATGGGGCTGGATCGACCAAGTCCACGTCGACCCCTCGGCTCATGAGATCGTCGGCAAACTCGCTGCCGATCAGGCCGGCGCCAATCAACAGTACCCGCTTGGCCCCGGCACCGAGCTTGCCGTACCAACGGCGATAATCGTCCAGGTTGTTCACCGTATCGATCCAGTCGCGCTCGGCGTTCTCGGGCCAGATGATGCGCTGAGACGCCCCCGTAGCCAGCACCAGATCGCTGTAGGCGAAATCGCCGCGCGAGGTATGCAGGATGCGTCGCTCGGCGTCGATCGATAGCGCCCGACAACGGCTGACCAGCACTACATCGAGTTCACGCGCCTTGTCCTCGGCAGTCTTCTGAATCAGCGAATCGGGCGTTTCGTGCTTGGCCAGGGCATTGGACAGCAAGGGTTTGGAGTAGACCTCGCCGCCGTCGGCGGTCACCAAGACCACCGGCCGCGACGGATCGTGCTGGCGCAACTGGCGGATCATCGTATACCCGGCCAGACCGCTGCCAACGACGACAATGGGATCGAGCTTGTTGGCTGTCATGGTTAGCCTCCTCCGGCGACAGCGCGCGTGGGTACGTCGTGCATGGCCATTCGGTTGGCCAGGCGACGCTGGAATTCATGGGTGGTGGTTTCGTGATAGGGCGAGAAACGGCCGTGCTGGTAGCCGGGCGAATGGCGCCCGCGCTGCATGCCCTCGATCATGGTGATATCTTCATCATTGATGTTGCGCCAGGCTTCGATCACCCGTTCGCGTTGGCCTGAAAGTTCTTCGGTCATCGCGGCGTCGCCCACGAAATAAAACTCGAATTGTTCGACGCTTCGACCCGAACCATCCGGTTGAATACTGAATACGAAAAAGTAGCTCGGATGCATCCCCATCATCAGATTGGGTCCGACATACGGATATTCCGCGGTCCGGCTTTGCGGCTCATTCAGATCAGGGAACAGCGGCAGGTCGGGATGGCCGGCAACCGTCGAGTCGTAGTCGCGGCTGCCCTGGCCCAGGAAGCCGGGTTCGAGCAGGCTGAAGTGGGCCGACATTTCCGAGAACTCGTTGAGTTCCGGATGCGTCCAGGGCAGGTGATAACTTTCCAGAAAGTTCTCGATCGCCAACTTCCAGTTGGTGTCGACATGGAAAGTTGCGCTTGCAGCATGGCGAAGCTGGCTGAAGTCGTAGTTCGCCCAATGCTCGCCCATCGGCGCCATGACTTCGGCCAACGGCGGCGCGTCGCCCGACAGATTGACGAATACCAGGTCGTTCCAGACATCGCAGCGCACCGACATCAGGCCGTACTGACTACGATCGAAACCTTCCATGTCGTGGCAATCCGGGCCGCCGAAGTGTGGCGTCTTCTTGAGCTCGCCGGACAAGGCATAAGTCCAGGCATGATAGGGACACACGAGCGTGGCACAGCCGCGCTTGCCTTCTTCGACGAGTTTTAAACCGCGATGGCGACAGACATTGTGAAAAGCATTGATCGAGCCGTCGCGATCCCGAGTCAGCACCAGCGGGCGCCCCGCCACATTGACCGGAAACACATCGCCACGACGCGGAAGACGCGAGCCCACGGCGGCAAAAGCCCATTGCGGATCAAAGACCTGCTCGCGTTCACGCTGGAGAAAATCGTCGCTGGTATAAGCCTCGTTGGGCAGACAGATCGCCTGATCCACTGGGGCATTCAGTCCGTCGACGATGGATGGAGTCAGCACCTCGTCGCTCATGTTTACGTCTCCTGACAGGCGATCGCGCCCGATTCTTGGCTGCGGGTTTCGGCCGGTTCACAACATTTTTGTTATGACCTTGAGTTGCAGATTATCCGGCCCCGAAAACGGCGATCGTCTCCCAGGCGACTCCCTTATTCTTCTGTGCGACATCGTGCTTTTTTCGTCACAAAAAAATAAAACTGATTGCTTTTGAGCGAAATCACGTTGCTATACTCCAAGCTTCATACAAATCCGCGGCAAGCGGACGATAGGTCGCTATGCAGCTCAGCCCATTTCAGACGGGCCGGCCGTGCCGAATCGGATTCGTACATGTGCCTGGCTATTCGGCGATCTCGTCGTCCTGCGCGATCGAGCCGCTGCGTATGGCCAACCAGCTCACCGATCGACAGCTCTACGACTGGCGAGTGCTGAGCTGTGATGGCCAGCCGGTCGAGGCCAGCAACGGGCTGAGCACATCGCCCACCCAGGCGCTGGACCAGGACGACGAGTTCGACATGGTCTTCGTCTGTGCCGGGATCAACGTCAAGCAAAGCTGCGACCGCCGTCTGCTCAGCTGGCTGCAGCACATGGCCAAGCGCCGAGTCGCCCTTGGCGGGCTATGCACCGGCCCTTATATCCTGGCCCGCGCCGGGGTGCTGGATGGTTATCGCTGCACGGTGCACTGGGAACATATCTCGAGCATCAACGAAGAAACCGAGTTCCCGCATACCATCTTCTGCTCCAAACTGTTCGTCATCGACCGCGATCGCTATACCTGCTCGGGCGGCATCGCGCCGCTGGATCTGATGCTCAACATCATCGGTCAGCAGTGCGGCAACGAACTGGCCGCTTCGGTCTCCGAAGAATTCATCCACGATCGCATCCGCGGCGTCGGCGATGCCCAGCGCGTGCCGCTACGGGCCCGGGTCGGGCCGAACCAGCCCAAACTGCTGGAAGCAGTGGCGCTCATGGAAGCCAATATCGAGGAGCCGCTCACCCTCAGCGAACTGGCGCACTATGTGAATATCTCGCGACGCCAGCTCGAGCGGCTGTTTCGTACCCATCTGGATCGCTCGCCGACCCGCTACTATCTGGAACTGCGCTTAAAGCGGGCCCGCGAATTTCTGCTGCAAACCTCGATGTCGATCTTGGATGTCGCCCTGGCCTGCGGTTTCTCGTCGTCGCCGCATTTCAGCAAGTGCTACCACGACTATTACGCCCTGCCACCGAGCCAGGAGCGTCGGCGCCAAAGCGCCAAGTTCGCGGCGGCCGAACGCCCTCCGGCAACCGCCGTGCACAGCCCGGATTATTCCGAGCATTGAACGGGCGCCCGCGCCGACCGCTTAGCGCTGTGCCAAAAAACCTTCCGTGCGCAGGTAATCGGCGATCGCGCGCGCGGCATCTTCGGCGTCCGGATCGATCATGAGCTGCCCCTGGCCGGCCTGGGTTTCGCTGGCCGCCCGCAGGCGATCCGCTGCGCTGCCGCCGCCCGAAACCTTGATCCGCTTCGGCCGCGCCCGAGCCGGGCGGACCGTCGGCGCCTCGATTTCCGGGCATTCGACACTCGGCGTGATCGTCTGGATGCGCCCACGGCGCGCCCTCGCCTGGGCAAACACCGGCCGCGGTGCGGACGCAGCATCGACCGTTGCAATCAACGGCGCGGCCACCTCGAGCGCACGGCGACGCCCGCGCGGTAGCACCTGCGTCAACGCAAAACGCCCGTCGACCGTTGGCGAGAGACCGTCGATCGCCGGCACCAGCGTATACCCGAGCGCGGCCGCCAGATCATAGGCCAGCATACCGCTGCCCTCGCCGTCCTCGGCGCGCGTGCCGGCAAAGATCAGGCCCGGCTGCTGCGTACGCAGGTAGTCGATCAGCGCCGGCCGGATATCCCGCCCTTCTAGGACTTCGATGACGTCCAGGCAATCCAGCGAGCGGCGGGCGGCGGTCTGGCCCAGATAATCGCGCAATCCCGGCGATTCGGGGTTGCCGACATGCACGGCGCGCACGGTATCGCCGATCGATAACGCAAACGCCAATGCACGGGCATCGGCGATCGCGGCGCGCGGCCGGCCCGAGGCCGGATGCCGGCCTAGCGAACAGATCACGGTAATATCAGGCATCACGGGCCTCGGCCTGTAGCAGCCGGGTCAACGCCGGCATGACTTGTTGGGCATCTTTGATCGCAGACAGATCGCTGCGCTTGACCATCTCGGCATGCAGATCGGTATTCACCGCCACGACTTTTTCGCAGCGCGCGATGCCCTGCAGATGCTGGGGCGCGCCCGAGATCCCGAAGGCCAGATAGCAACGCGCCTCGATCAGGGTGCCCGAGGCACCGACTTGGCGTTCGCGCGGCAGTAGCCCGGCATCGCAGACCACCCGTGAGCCGCCTTCGGCCGCGCCTAGCGCCTTGGCCAGAGCATGAAACGCATCCCAGTCGGTCACGCCGTTGCCGGCACTGATCACGAAATCGGCCTCGGCCAAGGGCACCGTGCCAGGATCGACCGGCTGCAGGCCGCGATCGCGGATCATGGTCTTACCCAGCGCGAGCGCAGGTGCTTCGACCGATCGGCCTTCGTGGCAACGCTCGGGGCCAAGCGGTTCCTCGCATTCAGGGGCCAACAGCACCACCCGCGGCGGCGTGCGCGCATAGTCGGATCGTTCGCCGTCGCCGCGGCCGACTGCCTCGTCGGCCCGCAGCCGATGGACGCGCGTCGCCGGCACGACGCCCAGCGATGCAGCGATCCGGCGGCCGATATCGCCCGCTGCGACGATCGTATCGGGGAACAACAGATGGCGCGGGGCGAATTCGGTCTCGACCGCTCCGACCGCGGCCGCGCGCACCTCGGGCACATAACCAGCACAGGCCGAATCGTCGAAACAGATCACCCGATCGGCGCCGGCGGCCCCGAGATCTTCACCGTGTTCGAACACCACCGCTAGCACCGCGCCGCCGTCGCGATCGGCCAACTTGCGAGCAGCCCCGAACACATCGCGATCGTGGGCCGACAGCCGGCCTTCTTCGTAATCCGGCACCACGACGATCCAGTAATCCGGGGCCTCGATACGCGTGATCGCCGGGCCCTGGGCAACAGCCGTAGCCACGCCGGCACGGCCGACCGTCCCGACCTGGCGCCCGGAACGATCGATTCGCAGCCGCCCGGCTGCCGAGGTCATCGCCTGGCGACGTATCGTGCGCGGGTTGCGTCGCGGATAACCGGTCGGGCCATAGGCGATGGCCGTCGCGCCGATCACCGCATCCCACTGTCGCTCCTGGCGCGGATCACGCCGCGGGCGGTGGCTCTGGGCCGGGCCCAGGCTCCGGCGGGCTCGTCTACGCACTCTCACGCCAGACCTCCTCTGCCGGACCGGCGGCTTCGACCGCATTCGCCAGCAGTTCTGCGATATCCACGACTTCGGCCCGGGGCTCGACCACGCCCTCGAGCATGGTCGCGCAGTGCGGACAGGCTACGGCCACGGTCTGGGCGCCGGTCGCGGCCACATGCTCCATGCGCACATCGGCGATACGTCGCCGCCCCGGAATATCGGTGACCGACAGGCCGCCACCGGAGCCACAGCAGCTCGAGCGCTCGCCGGATTTATGCATTTCGGTGACGCTTTGGCCCATATGCTCGAGCAGCTTGCGCGGGGCCTCGGTCTCGCCGTTGTAGCGACCGAGATAGCAGGGGTCGTGATAGGTCAGCGCCATGGCTTCGCCGGCGGCGGCCGGCAGCCGCCCTTCGACCACCAGCCGGGATAGGAAAGTGGTGTGGTGGCGCACCTTGTAATGGCCGCCGAGCGCCGGATATTCCTGGCCGAGCGCCTGCAGCACATGCGGATCGGCGGTCACGATCTCGTTGAACTGGTAGCGATCCAGGGTGGCGATGTTCTGGGCCGCCAGCCGCTGGAAGGTGGCTTCGTCGCCCAGCCGCCGGGCCAGATCGCCGCAGTCGGCTTCCTCGGCACCGAGAATGGCGAAATCGACGCCGGCCCGACGCAACAGTTTGACCAGGCTGCGCAGCGTGCGCTGATTACGCCGCTCGAAAGCGCCCTCGCCCATCCACAACAGCACATCACAGGAACCGCGCTCGGCCAGTACCGGGATTTTCAGATCCACGGCCCAGTCGGCTCGGCGTGCAGCCGGGCGACCGCTCATGTTGTCGGATTCGCGCAGTTCGTCGAGCACGGCCGCGCCCTTGGCCGGCGTCGCGCCGGCTTCCAGGGTCTGGAAGCGACGCATATCGACCACGGCATCGACGTGCTCGATCATCATCGGGCATTCGGCGACACAAGCCCGGCATGTCGTACAGGCCCAGAGCGTATCGGGATGGATACCGGCATCGGCATCGATGAGCGCCCCGTGGCGCGACTGCGGCCGGCCTTGTCGATCCGGATGCCCCTGGCCACGGTATTCGCCGGTTACGCCGCCGCCCATTTCGGCCGACACCAGATCCTGGATCAGCGCCTTGGGGTTAAGTGGCAGGCCGGCCTCGAAGGCCGGACAGGCCGCTTCGCAGCGCCCGCACTGCACACAGGCATCGAAGCCGAGCAGCCGGTTCCAGTCGAAATCGGCTGCGGTCTCGGCGCCGATCTTGTCGGCCTCGAGATCGGCCGGCTGCAACGCGGTATCGCGAACACCCGGCTCGAAGCGCTGCGGGCGCGGATGAAAAGCCAGATGCAGCACGCCGTTGAGTGCATGCTTCATCGGCCCCAGCGCCATACCGACATACAGTTCGGCACAGGCCCAAATGCCGACGGCCAGCAACGGCCAGGCCGCGATCGAACGCCAAGAGATCGCTGGCGTGATACCGGCTGCCGGCAGCGTAGCCACGCCGAAAAAGACAATGAACGCGGTCAGCGACCAGGGCAGCCGATCGAAACCGCCCCCGGACAGCCGAGCCGCCTTGCGCCGCCGTCGCCGGCGCCATTCGATGGCCGTGCCCACAGCCATCGCAGCCAGCGACGCCAGGATCAGCCAGGCGGTCACCACACCGCCGACACCGAGCAGATGCCGCAGCAGCACGAACAGCGTCGCCGCGACGAATCCACCGGCGGTCAGCATGTGCATGCGGGCCACGCGCTCGCCGGTATCGTCTTCGTCGTCGGTGGTCAGCGGATTCTGCGAGACCACATGATGCACATCGACCAAATAGCGTCGGGGCACCTGCAGCAAGCCGGACCAGGGAATCGGCTGCGAGCGCCCGGCGGCCCAGCGCGTGGCCCGCCAGGCCAAACCCGCGGCAAGCGCCAGCAGGCTTGCGAAAACCATCCAGCCGGCCGGGTTCGTGCCAGTCATGACCACACGTCCTCAGAAGTCCTTGGCCAGGCGCAGCGAATCGTAGATCGCGCCGTGGATATTGCGCGGCGAGACACAGTCGCCGACGCGATAGAGCAGATAGCCCTCGCCTTCGCCAAGCGACTGCAGGGCCGGCTGCGGCGTGGCCGCGAACAGCGCCTCGGTATCCACCTGGCCGTTGTTACGGCTGCCCGCCTTGAGCGCGTAATACAGATCCTCACGCGGTCGCACGCCGTTCTCGACCACGATCTGATCGACCGCCCGTTCTTCCTCGGCGCCGGTGTATTCATTGGCCAGCACCGCGATCAGCTGGTCGCCCTCGCGATAGACATCGGCCAGCGAGGTATTGGGCGTGAACACCACGTCCTGGGCCATCAATCGCTTGTTGTAGACCGGCTGGGTCGTCCCGCCGGTGGCCTCGCCGACCGCCAGATCGGGGGTGACGATCTCGACCAGCGATTCGCGATTGGCCAGATAGTCCGCGCAGCTCACCCCGGCATAGCCGCTGGTCACATCGAAGACCAACGCATTGGCGCCGGGCTCGACCGCACCGGAAAGAATATCGTGGCTGCTGACCACCAGATTCTCATCGGCATGCCAGCCAGGCGATTGATCCAGATACGGCCGGCCGCCGGTGGCCACCATGATGATGTCTGGCGCCAGCGCCAGTACGTCCTCCGCACCCGCCTCAGTCGCCAGCCGGATATCCACGCCGAGGCGCTTGAGCTCCATGACGAACCAGCGGGTGATGCCGGCGATCTGGTCGCGGGCCGGCGCCTTGGCCGCGATCTCGACCTGGCCGCCGAGACGCTCACTCTTTTCGAACAGAGTGACGTTGTGTCCGCGCTCGGCCGACACCCGGGCGGCCTCCAGCCCGGCCGGGCCACCGCCGATCACCACCACCCGGCGCTGGGCCTCAGCCTTCGCAATTTGGTGCGGCATAGTCTGCTCGCGGCCGGTCGCCGCGTTCTGTACGCAGAGCACGTCCAGGCCGTCGTACTGCCGATTGATACAGTAGTTCGCACCCACGCATTGCTTGATTTGGTCGACCTTGTCATCGCGGACCTTATTCATGAAATGCGGATCGGCGATATGCGCCCGGGTCATGCCGACCAGATCGCAATGCCCTTCGGCGATGATTCGCGCGGCCGACATCGGGTCCTTGATGTTCTGGGCATGGATGACCGGCACATCGACTTCGGCCTTGATCGCCGAGGCCAGGTAGACGAACGGCTCCGGCGGATAAGCCATGTTGGGGATACAGTTGGCGACCGTCGCATGGGTATCGGCGCCGGAGCCGATCACGTCGATGAAATCGACCATGCCAGAGGCGGCGTACGTGCTGGCGATCTCCAGCAGTTCCTCCTGGCCGAGCCCGTCGGGTAGAAACTCGTCGCCAGCCATGCGCATGCCGACCACGAAATCGTCGCCGACCTCCTTGCGGATCGCCTCGAAGACTTCCAAGCCGAAGCGCATGCGATTTTGCAGGCTGCCACCGTACTTGTCGGTGCGCTGGTTGGTACGCGGCGACCAAAACTGGTCGATCAGATGCTGGTGGGCGGCCGAGATTTCGGCGCCGTCCAGGCCGCCTTCCTTGGTCCGGCGTACGGCCTGGGCGTACTCACCGATGATGTGCTCGATTTCCTCGGTCTCGATGGTCTTGCAGGTCGAGTTGTGTACCGGTTCACGGATACCGCTCGGCGAGACCAAATGCGGCCAACCGCCGCCGTGCCAGCTGGTGCGCCGGCCCATATGGGTGAGCTGGATCATCAACGCGGCGCCCTCGCCCTGCACCGAAGACGACAGCTTTTCGAAGTACGGGATGATGCGGTCGTGGCTGACGTCCACCGCGCCCCACCAGACTGGCGTGGGGCTGGTGATCGATACTGAAGACGAGCCACCGCACATCGTCATCCCGATGCCGCCCTTGGCTTTTTCGGTGTGATAGGCGCGGTAGCGCTCGGTGGGCATGCCGCCCTCGGTATAGACCTCGCCGTGCGGCGTACTGACGATGCGGTTGCGCAGGGTGACGTTCTTGATCGTCAACGGCTGGAAAAGCGCGTCGAACTGACTCATGCCACACCGCGCCCGCGCGCCGGTGGCGCGACTTGATCGACGTTCAAAACAGCGCGAATCGTCATGCCCGCTCCCGAGCGTTTTTCGTTTGGACGAGTCCAGTCTATGAGCGGGTTACGGCAGGCAAGCCCTCAGTTGCGACGCGGAATTTCACAGGAGCGTCATCGAAGTGAAATAGCAGCCAATGACTGAACAACAGCACACCAATTCGCCAAACACACTGCCGACCGGCCTTCGGCCTAAGCTTTCGGCCCGCGAGAACAAAAACTGCCAGCGCCGGCCTGCGGCTGCTGCCAAGCGACGGATCACAGCCCCTGGGCACCCCGGCGCAGCCAGCCGTGCACGAACGCCAGCTTGCGATGGGTGGCTTCGGCCAGCAGAAACGGATACAGATCCCGTAGCCCCATGGACCGATTGACGTGGTTAATACCGACCGCGACCGCGGCGCCGGTGTAGATCAGCCGCTGCGAATCCGTTTCGTTGTAGGGGTCCCAGTTCGCAGCCGGCAGATCGGGCAAGGATAGGCCGGCGGCGACGAAGCTATCGGTGATATCGGTCAGATGCAGCAGGTGCGCAGTCGTCTCTGCCCAGTCCTCATGCGGATGGGCCGAGGCATAGCTCGATAGATAATGCTGTTGCCAGCCGGCCGGCGGGCCGTGCTGGTAGTGGCGCTGGAGCGCGTCGGCATAGTCCTGGCGCTCATCGCCGAACAGCGCCCGAAACGCCTCGATGAAGTCGGCCCGCAAACTGAGCCGCCACCAGAGCATATGCGCGATCTCGTGGCGCATATGGCCGATCATAGTGCGATACGGCTCGCCGAGCGCTTCGCGGCGCTTGGTCAGCACCACCGGGTCGGCCTCGGCCACGCTGATCGTCACCACGCCTTCGGCATGCCCCATCGGGGCTGGTTTTTCGTCGTATTCCGCCAGCATATGAAATACCGGCCGGGTGCCTGGATCCTCGGGGCGAAACCAGTGCCAGCGCCCGAGGTTATCCAGCACCCAACGCTTGGCGGTTTCGGCCTCGGCCCAGTTCGCGATCGCGTTTTCGACCAACGGATCCGGCGTCAGCGCAGTCATTGCACAGGCCCGGCACAGCGCGCCTTCGGCCGGCGCGATCCAGTTACAACCAATGCGTTCGCGGTTGGCACAAAACGGCGGCATGGGCAGGAATGCCCGCGCCTGCGGATCGTAGGCGACTGGCGTACCTTCGGCGGTGGCGAGATTATCGAACCAGAGCGAGCCGGCACCGACCGGATTATTGAATACATGCATGCGACGACAACTCCCGAACCAAGCCAAGGCACGACGCCTGTCCCTGCGACTGTACAACGGTTCTCAACAACAGCACGCTCATAAGCGCCCGGAAAAGATCGAAAACAGGCAGGGGAAATTACCTAGCCTGCGCATGCTCCGGATCACGGCTGCCGCCGCGGCCGGCGTGGCAGCCAGGCGCCGCTTCATATACGGGCACGACCTGCCGCCGTAGCGGCTCAGAAAACGAACAGACCAACCGCTCCGATGCGTGTCATCGCCGCCAACCAGGAAACCGGGCTTGAATCGGCTTCGACAGCACAGGTCCGGCCAAGCCGGCTTGCCGCAACGCCCCGGACCACGGCGGCCGACCGCCGCCCGGGCCGATCTCGTGGTTCAAACCACCCGGTACATATCCAGATACACCCCGTCGGCCGTGCGCTGGCCGTCGCAGACGAACAGACTCTCCGTTAGCCAACGCAGACGATCGCTATAGACCTCGAACGTCGGCGAGGCACGAAAATAGATCTCCTCGGGTGGTATATCGTTGAAAAAGCTCATATCGGCATCGAACAACCGCTCGCGCCACTGGGGTGGCACACGACGGATGCCATTGTTCTCGATATAGACCCGCTCACCGTCGGACGTCTCTACCGCATAGCGTGCCGAAAGCCGACAAAGCCCGTGGCGATCGATGACCTGGCTGTCGACTCCGCCCGGCAATACCCAGCCCTCGAGATCACCGCTGAGGCAGCCCTGCCGAATCGGGATCAGCTGGCGCTTGCCATGGACCGGATCGTTGCTCACCCGGGTCGGCGCCTCTACGGCGATCTCGATACGAAACGAGAATTCCAATGCAGGCGACATGACCACTCCAAACCAAAAGACCGAATCAGCCTAGGAGCTAGGCGCATCCACGCCAAGGCCGGTTATCGCACAAGACAACGCGCAGTACACACCACGCGCGGGGTTAAGCCAGCTGTTATGCCGTTCTGGCTATGAATGGTCTATCGAATGGTCGGGCCATATTCGCGCAACGATGCCCAGCCCCCAGTGCCAGTTCGTCAACAGCGTATTGTCTTTCGCACGGCAAGCCATATACCCCGTTCAGCCCGGGCTCGGCCAAGCCAGGGAAGATAGCGAGCAAATCGCCAAAGCCATGCCGATCATGGGCCACAACAAACCACGCCATATGGTGGTGGTCGCCGCCGCCATAGGCAGCGCTCTTATCACTCCAGCCGCGATCGCTTCCAGCCATCAGGCTTGGCAAGAGTTCCGTGCCGACGTCGCCCGAGCCTGTCGAGCCGCTGCTGACGACGGCTTCGATACCCAAACCATCACCGTCGATCCGTTCGGCTCCCAGCACTATGGTCTGGCTCGGCTGACCGGCCATGCCCTAAGCAGCACCGCTCAACAACAGCTGCTTTGCGCTTACGACAAACAGACGCAAACCGCCGAAGTCGGCACGCCGATGGCGATGTCGCCCAGCCAATCCGACAAAGAGAATCCGTAATCCTTCATGCGTGCCTAAAACTTCGCGGAGCAAGCTTCCTGTGCGGCTATCAACCGGGCCTCGCGAGCGCGGCCCCATACAGGCGCGGCTGGCTATGTCTTTATCGGACCGACCGATAGCGCCAACGAGTATCGGCTCGCCACGCGAGCGAAGGCCGAGATCTCCGGCCACCCCTGTCCATGGCATAAGAATCGGCCCGGTGATGCCAGCGCCTTTATACGGTGCGCCGCTGCCTAGCGAACCGAAGCCGATTCAACCCTTGCCGGCCTCGGCCGCCGCATTCAGGTGTTCGATCGAGGCGCGCAGGCGCTGCATAACTTCGTCGGTATCGAAATCGATCAGCCTCCCATCGCGCTTTACGATGTCGCCGCCAATCGACACGAACGCAATATTTTCCGGCCGCGCTGCAAAAATAAGCTCGGCATACGGCTCTTGCCCGAGCATTCCGAGATTGAGCGCGCGGGTATCGACCATCGCCAGATCGGCATCCTTACCAGGCGTAATCGAACCCCGGCTATCAGCAACGCCCATCGATTCAGCCCCGCCGAGCGTAGCCCAATGAAAAATCCGGCGCATATCGACAGCGGTCTGGTCGGTCGCTGCACCAATCTCCGTCAAGGCAAGCAGCCGCATAATCTCGAACATATTCGCCGAGCCGGCCAGACCGTTGCCATCGATCCCCAGCCCCAGGCGCGGCACGTCCTTGAAGCGCGCATAGCGCGTTAGCCCGTAGGCCACGCGCTGCTCGGTAACCGGCGAAATCGCCAGGCTGGCGCCGGACTCGGCGAGTGCATCGAGCTGGCCGGGCTGGGCATCGGTGGCATGAATAACCTGTACGCCAGGCGCCAGATAGTCGCCGTCGATGAGCCGATCGAACATCGCGGCATGATTGCGACCACTGATATGCACGGCGATCGGCAACGCGTGCTGGCGCGCGAAATCATACTCCTGGCGCTTGGTGCGCATGGCCTTGTCATCATTCACGTCGCGGGGCAGCCGCCAAGCTAGCCCCAGATCGAGGCGCGGGCCGAGCTTGCCGTCCGCAGCCAGGCCGACCCAGCGGGCCAGATCATCGAGATCGATCATCTGCGTATCCGTCTTGCTGCGGTTGCCATACAGCAGCCGCGTCCGGGTGGGCGCCGCAGCCAGGCCACGCAGCGCCGCCTGCGCATAATCCGGATGACGGTTGTTGTCGAAGAAATCGTTGCTCGAGGTAATGCCGGCGGCTGCATTCTCCATCGCCGAGGCATATTCGCTGATCTCGATATCCTCGGGCCGAAACAACGGCGAATAACGCTGGGTCACCGGAAAGAACAGACTATTCTTAGCTTGTCCGAAGGCCCCGCGCATCTGGGTCTGCCACATATGGTTATGGGCATCGATAAAGCCGGGAAAGACGATCCGATGCCGGCCATCGACGACGGGCACGCCAGGCGCATGGATATGCGGCGCCACCTGCTGGATCACCCCATCCTTGACCAGTACATCGCCGCGTTCGAGATCGCCGATATCCGCATCCATCGACAACACCGTGGCACCTTCGATCTTCCAGTTTCGGCCAACAGGTGCAGCCATCTCGGGCTCGGTCGTATCACCGGCCCACGCCCCGCGCAGCGGGGTGGCGGCCCAGCCCAACACGCCCGCCAAACTGCCCGCCAGCATGCGCCGACGGCTCAATCCCCAATTCTTCATCGTGCTACCACCGCTGTTGTTTCGCAGGAATATCCACACCCGACCGCCTCTTAGCCGGCTCGATATCAACAGCCTCTTACGATAAGCATAGGCAGGTGCCGGCGTAAGCAATGCCGGCGAAATGCTGCATTTCGTTTCATACAGCAGCGATTGCGGCCAAGTTAAAGAAAACTGGGTTGGATGGATTGCCCGCCCCTCCCCCAATCGATATAACGCCTAAGCTCAGTTGTCGGCCGAAGCGCCCCAGCGCTTTGGACGGTCAACTACAGAGATTCGTTAGGTATTTTCAAGTTACAGAAATCCCGAAGCCCAACGAGCCAGAGGTAAATATTTCCTAACCAATTTCCATTCTTTATGATCTTTTGTCGCACGCGACAGCGCTGAAAACGATCCAACCGCTGATTTATAATTCTCTTTCTTTATTCCGGCGACTGAAGCCGCGAGGGCATCGAGCAAGTTCGATATAGAGCTATAGGCACTCTCAATTGATGTATCATCTAGCTTTACATGTGTTGACAGAATTTCCCCGTCTTCATCTTCGGCGAATATGAGCAGGCAAGGAGTATCTTTAGATTCTTCTAAGCCAAATTCTTCAAGGATCTGCTTGTTAGCAGATGGCTCTCGCCATATAGGCACCATCATTGCGAGCGTATCTGGTGGTGTAGATGGGAACTCATACTCTCCTTGCCAAATACGAGTGGCGATTACCGCCCAATTCTCCCCGGATCTCTCGTCGAACGCCTGCCAATAATCTTGGTCGTTTAGAACCTTCCGTATATTTGCATCGCGTGCGGTATATAGCACGACACCAAATGCCTCAATCAGACTTTCTTTCGCTCGAAGTATCGTCACTTGATCTTGTAGCCAACTCATAGATTCTCCCTGTAATCCAACGCCGAAGCTCAGTTGCCGACCGAAGCGCGGCAGCGCTTTGGACGGTCAACTGCAGCGACCTGTTGGGTGACTGTATAGATCTGCAATTATCGCTGCCAGCCAGCTCAGTGTTGGATACCGACACTATCGAGCTATATCAACCTCATTGAGAATTTAACCCGTTTTGCATAATACTAATCTGGCATTTCAGTGCTTGGCCTTTATCGCCGTATTTTTGCTTTGTGCAGTGCGTGCGAACAAGTTGCTGACGCTGTTTCATTTCGGATACTGACAAACCCCACATGGTGGCGTCTTCGCATTGAACTTTTTTCCACGGATGATATTTTGCACTTATCGAACTGCATTTTGCTCGTGATTTTCGTCTTCTGCGTAGCAATTCCCGTCGACTGATACCGTAGCGTGCTGCATCTTCACTGTCCTGTTTGTACTGGTAAGCCGGATCTTTACCGGTTAATCCGAGCTTGGCTAGCTCTCCATCACTTAAATAATGAACGCGGGAAGAAGGCACTCGAATCATCTCATTCAACAGCGACACTGAGATATTCATTTGTTCCAAATAGCGTTGAGATTTAGATTTCATCTGCTTAAATTCTTGCTGCGCTTGCTCTTGGGTCTCATCGCCAGTTCGTGTCGGGTAAGGACGGTGGATGCCAATACGTCCAAACACAGTTCGGTCTACGGCGCCAGCAAAAACGAAAACGCATGCACTAATACAAACTTCAGTTTTTCGCACGATGGCTCTCGCGTCCGCCTTTCGCAACTCGCGGCCGAGTGCCATCGCCGTTTCCATATTTCCACCAACTGAGTTAAGGATAACGAGCGGCTTATCATTAATGTGGTCAAAATCGAAGTGATCGCCCGAAGTGATTTCGCCTTGAAGGGTGAAATAAGTCAGTGAGTTATCATCATCCCCCATCACGTGCCGTTGGATTTGCGCACTCGAGGCGGAGGTAGCAAAAGCTTGCAATAAAACCGCCATCACAATAATAAATGGTCGCATCCTCTCTCCCTGAAGAACAACGTACCTACTGACAAGAGCTACCCAACGCCGAAGCTCAGTTGCCGCCGGAGCAGCCGAAGGCTGCGGAGGGGACCCGAAGCGCGGAGCGGCTTTGGGCGGTCAACTGCAGCGATTTGTTAGCACTGTTAAAGGCTATTGACGAAACTCGCTATTCCGTCCCAAGTCCACGTGATTTTTTTTATGCCGTTCAGCTCCGCTGGAGCATTATTAGCAGTCGCACCGCCAATATATACCCCAATGACGGGGATACCTTCGTCTTTTGCGCACTTAATCTCCCATCGCGCTCCACCTGCCTGATTTAGATTCGTTGTAATAAGGGTAACGACTCCATCACAACCCTTAATTTTAGTTCGACAGCGCGTTTTCCATGAATCCCTCCAAGGCTCCTTTACAGACATATCCACTAGATCATAAGGGACCCGTTTAGCTTTCGCTTGACCGACAAACAGATCTCTCATTCTTTCGTCTTCAATTGCAAAGCTAGTAAAAATTCGTTTAGCCATTTCATCCTCCTTCGGTTTTGCACAATAGTGATGCCCATTCGATCTGGCTTATTAATGTAATAACATCAGATTGGATGATTACGTATGCCGCTTCCACCAGTATCACGAGTAGAACAAACCACCGAAACCTTCTTACTACGGTCGCTTCGGTTTCAGTATTAGACTCGTAACCTACTTGCTGCTGTAACACATTCCATTCATGTTCGAACATGTTGGTTCGGAGCCGCTTTTCTACTTGATCAATTACGGTGAACTTCCCTGTATTTAGCTTGCCGTAGGAGCGTACAAGCTTCTCCCATAGAAAAGTAACTACAAACGCCATAACTGAAAGGGCCAACATTCCCATGGCGCCAACCAAGGAAAATTTAAAAGACTTGCCGACTACTAGTGAAACAGAAAGGATTGATGACGTAACCGTAAAAAATAAGTTGTTTACCCGCATTCGTTGGTCGGTAACTTTTTCAGTTGATCCGACCATTATTTTGTATTGCTCAAGTAAGAGCTGACGGTCTTCTTGGTAAGTTTGTTCTAGGTACGCCCAACAACCATTTGGCTGTCTAAAGACTGGAAACCCCTGACAAAAAAGAACCGAGTCTTCGCAAGCAGACGGCAACTTTATACCGACAATTTGTTTATTCAAAGCTTTCGCTTTAGCGTATTCCCATTTCATGGGCTCGCTCTTGAAAGTATTTTTCCCAACGAAGAAGACGATAAAATCAACTTCTTTGAAGTGATTTTCGACCCTTTCCTTCCAATTCTCGGAATGCTCGGCCTCTCTCAAAACCGCGATTGAATCGCATGCGATCGAGAGAAGCTCATCCAAAACCGCGTCTGTTGCCTCGGAATCGATAGTTCTGTTGCAAACAAATATCTTCAAATCTGTTACGCTCCGAAAGTGCTGGAATTGCGGGTGCTAACGCCAATTCGACGACATATATCTAATACTAGATATATACCCATCCGTATTTATATATCTCCAACGACCCGGTCGAGGAGACCAAGCGTTTCCGCTACGCGATAAGGCACCGCCCAGGCTCGCTCGGCCGGTTGCCAACGACCACCCGCCTGCCTCACCTGCTCTCGCAGCTCTCGCAGCTCTCGTTCTTCGTAGGCGATCTTGATAAGCACCGGCTCTTCGGCGGTCCGCTGCATTAAATGCTGCTCGCGAGTATTCGCGGGCCGCCAAGGCACGGTCTCTTCGATGAGTTCGACGGTTTTGTGGCGCAGGCCGTTCTCGCTGTCATAGCGATAACGCACACAGACTAGCCGCTCGCCATACTTTTGAACCAATTGCTTGGTCCCATTCTGGCCGGGCTTGAGATGTAGTCGTGTTTCCACAGGCGCCCCCTCGCCTTGGCATGGGGCGACGTTAGCGCGATTTATTTGGTTATTGAAGCCAAAGACTGGGGGCGGCCATCAAACGGTGCGCTATCTGCTTGCAAAATATGGATTTTCGAAAGCGTGACATTTCGTGATCGGCGAGACACGCTTGGCCGTTGTGCGCTCGCTAAGGGGGTATAACAGACAATAGCGGGTGCAATCGCCCAAACATGGGGAACCAGGTTTTGCAGCGTGTATTGCCCGCTAACCTGCTTTATCGACTCGTACGTATGTTGCGACATAGCACAACAATCGCTATGAGCGGCTGGCTGCGACCACTGTTCTTCGAACTTTGTTTTCGAACTGATATACCGCGCTTAATGCCAATTCAACATGGCTTTACGAATACAACATACGAACAAACTCGCGAATGGCTTACCCAACTCATTTATAAAACACGGCTTTGGAGGTTGGCGCCGCCCCCACCTGTTGGCTCAATCGCCAACCAAATACTCTGCCCACGCCGCGCTGACGCTAGCCGAATACCACCGTCCGCTCGCCGTTGATGAACACCCGCGACTCGATATGCAGCTTCACCGCCCGGGACAGGGCCCGGCATTCGCAATCCCGGCCGGTGGCGATGAGGTCGCCAACCCGGTCGTTGTGGCGCACGCGGGCCACGCTCTGTTCGATAATCGGGCCTTCGTCCAGGTTGGGGGTGACGTAATGGGCGGTCGCGCCGATCTGCTTGACGCCGCGGGCATGGGCGCGGTGGTAGGGCTTGGCGCCCTTGAAGCCGGGCAGGAAGGAGTGGTGGATGTTGATCGCCCGGCCGGCCAACGATAACGCCAGTTCGTCGGACAGGATCTGCATGTAGCGGGCCAGGATGACCAGCTCGGCGCCGGTTTCGGCGATCAGCGTCTGGAGCTGGGTTTCTTGTTCGGCCCGGGTGTCTTTGCTGACCGGCAGGTGTACGAAGCGGCAACCGTACTGGGCAGCCAGCGGTTCCAAATCCCGATGGTTGGATACGACCGCCGCGATGGTCATCGGCAGTTCGCCCCGGGCATGGCGATACAGTAGATCGCGCAGGCAATGATCGAGCTTGGAGGCCATGATCAGTACGGGCATCGGCTGCTCGGCGGCGGCCAGCGCGATGTTGAGTCCGAATGCTTGATACAGACGGGCCTGCTCGGCACGCAGGCCTTCGGCGTCGAAACCGAGCCTATCGACATGGAACAGCAGCCGGGCGAAAAAACGCTGGGTATCCGGATCGTCGTATTGGTCCAGCTCTTCGATATAGCCGCCGTGCCGATCCACGGCTTCGCTCAGGGCCGCCACCTGCCCGCGGATGCTCGGGCCGGTGGCGGTCAGCACATAGCCGCTGGCGGCAGCCGGCACGGCGACGGCCGAGCTCATGCGCCGGTTGCCGCTTGCGGCATCGCAGCCGATTGCAGACCGGCGAACGACAGCGTGGACTCGGCCGGATGGATCGCCAAGCCATACTCCTGACTGGCATCGACCAGCCACTGCCAGAGGTAGTCGGCAAAGCTGCGCCGCACGACGATCTCGAACCGATTGCCTGCCTCGACCACACGAATAAACATCGCGCTCTTGGCCAGCAGCGAACGAGTACAGAAACCGGTATGGGCCGCCCGCGGATGTAGATCGAGGGTCGCGCCCTTGGCCAATACGTCGCGGGCATGGTCTCCGGCGATGCTAATCACGGTTTGGCCGCCGGATAGATCGACGACTCCCGAATGCACGCCGGCCAGGGCTTCGCGCAGCGCCGATAGCCAGGCAGCCTTGTTGTCGCCTTCGACCAGCACCAGCCATTCGGTCGGCCCCATCCAGCCGACGACAACCCCCTCACCTTCAGCAAAGGTATTCGGCCGGGTGGGCAACTCGCAGCCGAACACCCGGGCACAGGCTGCAACGAATGCGGCGTCGTCGGTCTTGCCGCGCAAGGAGAACTGGCCAAGGAATGGATGCTCGGTCAACGACACCCCGGCATTGGCGGGCGCGTCGTTGCCGGTAGCGGCTTCACGCTGGTCGACCAGCGGGCTTTCGATTTTGGGCTCAGACATTTTGACGCGCTCCTTCACGATCGTAGAACACGGGGTCGGTAATGGTCGCGGCAATCACGCTGCCATCGACCTGGGGCGAGTAGACGGTCTCGCCGTGGCGCGACTGGCCGTCCTTGACCACGGCCAGCGCAAAGGAATGGCCGAGCGTGACGCTGTGGTAGCTCGACGAGACATGCCCGACCATCGGCATCGGCAGCTCGGCCTCGGGGTCGCTGACGAGCTGGGCGCCTTCGGGCAGCACGATATCGCCGTCGGTGGGCACCAGGCCGACGTACTGCTTACGGCCGGCATCGACGATGTCGGAGCGCGATAGCGAGCGCATGCCGATGAAGTCGGACTTCTTCTTGCCGATCGCCCAGTTCATGCCCATGTCGATCGGCGTCACTGAGCCGTCGGTATCCTGGCTGGCCACGATGAAGCCCTTCTCGGCACGCAGCACATGCATGGTCTCGGTGCCGTAGGGCGTAATGCCATAGGGCTCGCCGGCTGCCATCACTGCCTCCCAGACATGCCGGCCGTAGTTGGCATCGACGTTGATCTCGAAGGCCAGCTCCCCAGTGAAGCTGATCCGGAACACCCGGGCGGCCACACCGGCCACCGTGCCTTCGCGGAAGGTCATGAACGGGAACGCCTCGCGATCGAAATCGATGTCGTCGCAGAGGGCTTGCAGCACATCGCGGGACTTCGGGCCGTTGACCGCGATGGTCGCCCACTGGTCGGTGACCGACGTAAAGAACACGTCCATCTCCGGCCACTCGGTCTGGTGCCAGGTTTCCAGCCAGTTGAGCACGCCAGCGGCCCCGCCTGTCGTGGTGGTCAGGTAGTAGTGGTTCTCATCCAGCTTGGCGGTCACGCCGTCGTCGAAGATCATGCCGTCTTCGTGCAGCATGAGCCCGTAGCGACAGGTACCGGTTTTCATCTTGCGTCGGCCGCCGGTATAGATCATGTCCAGAAAACGGTTGGCGTCCGGGCCATGGACTTCGATCTTGCCGAGCGTCGAGGCATCTAGCACGCCGGCCCCGTTGCGGGTGGCATGGCATTCGCGATCCAGCGACTGCTGCATCGACTCTTCACCCTTCGGGTAGTACCAAGGCCGCTTCCACTGACCGACGTTTTCGAACAGGGCCTCGTGGGCGACGTGCCAGTCGTGCATCGCGGTCTTACGGACTGGATCGAACAGATGGTCGGCAGTGCGCCCAGCCACCGAGCCGAAGGAGATCGGCGTATAGGCCGGGCGGAAGGTGGTGGTGCCGGTCTCGGGGATAGATTGCCCGAGCAACGAGGCCAGAATCGCCATGCCATTGATGTTGCCGAGCTTGCCTTGGTCGGTACCAAAGCCCATCGCGGTATAGCGTTTGACGTGCTCGACCGACTCGTAGCCTTCGCGCACGGCCAGCGCGATATCCGCAGCCGTGGTGTCGTTCTGGTAGTCCACGAACTGCTTGGGCCCGCGGCTGAGCGGCTGGCCGCTGGGGGCAAGCCAGTACGGCTCGATCGGCATTACCTCGCCGGCTGCCGGCGCCGATGGCGCCTGGCCCGCGGCCGGCTCGAAACCGAGTTCGGCGGCTGCCGCCCCGCCCTGTTCGAAGCCCTGGATCAGTGCTTCGCGCAGGCCGAAGGCACCGGTAACCGCGCCGGCCGAGCTCTGGCCCGGGTTGTCCGGCCCCGGCAAGAAGCAGGCGGCTTCGTCGTCCCAGAGCGGCTTGGAACCGATATGGCAATGCAGATGTACGACCGGCGACCAGCCGCCGGAAGACGCGACCAAGTCGCAGGCGATGGTATCGCGATCGCCAGTCAGCTCGCCGTATTTGACCCGGGCGATCTGGACACTCTTCACGCGTCGAGAGCCGCGGGCCTTGATGATCACGCTGCTGTCGCGGATCGGGATACCCGCCTCGCGGGCAGCCGCCACCAGCGTGCTGCTCGGCTTGCAGCGTACATCGACCACCGCGGCCACTTCGCGGCCGGCCGCCTTCAGATCGAGCGCGGTCCGATAGCCGCTGTCGTTATTGGTGAACACCACCGCCCGCCAGCCCGGGCTGACCCCGTAGCGGTTGAGATAAGTCGACACCGCCGAGGCCGTCATGATGCCCGGCCGGTCGTTGTTGCCGAACACCAGCGGGCGTTCCAACGCGCCGGTGGCCAGCACCACGCGCGCGGCTCTCACCCGCCACAGCCGGTGCCGGACTTCGCCGGCGGCCGGGCCGCCGCGATAGTCGGCCTTGTCTTCCATCAGGCCGAGGAAGTTGTGGTCGTAATTGCCAAAGGCCGTGGTTCGCGACAACAGCTGTACCTCGGGCATGGCCGACAGCTCGGCGACCGCATCGGCGATCCAGTCGCGATGGTCGCGGCCGTCGATGTTGTTGCCCTCGGCATGGCGCTCGGACAACAGCGAGCCGCCGAACTCGGCGTTTTCATCGACCAACATCACCCGAGCGCCGGCCCGGGCCGCCCGCAGCGCAGCAGTCAAACCGGCCGGGCCGCCGCCGACCACGAGCACATCGCAGTGGGCGTTCATGTGGTCGTAGCGATCCGGGTCGGGCTCGGTCGGCGACTTGCCGAGCCCGGCAGCCTGGCGGATACGTTTTTCGTAGTTCGGCCAGTAGCTGGCCGGCCACTTGAAGGTTTTGTAATAGAAACCGGCCGGCAGCATTTTCGAAAACGTGTTGTTGATGCCCAGCGGATCAAAGCCGAGCCGGGCGGTGGTCGAGGCCACCAGCCCGTCGAACAGCTCGACTTGGGTGGCCCGCTGGTCCGGCCGGGTTTGGCCGCCGACACCGACCTGCACGATGGCATTGGGCTCTTCCGGGCCAGCGCCGACCAGCCCGCGCGGGCGGTGGTATTTGAAACTGCGCCCGAGGATCGATACGCCGTTGGCCATCAGCGCCGAGGCCAGCGTATCGCCGGCATAGCCGGTGTATTCGCGGCCGTTGAAGGTGAACTTGATCTCGCGGTCGCGATCGATGCGACCGCCGTGCGGCAGGCGATGGGTCTGCGAGCTCATGAGGCGTCTCCGAGAGCGGGTCGACCGGGCAGGTCCACGGATTCGATGCGATAGGTCACGGTATGGCGGACCACGTCGAAGAACTGGCCGCAGCCGTGCACGTGGCGCCATTGCTCGTGGTGGCGGCCGCGCGGATTGGCGCGCATGAACAGGTAGTCGGCCCATTCGGCATCGGTCAGCGCCGAGGGGTCTTGCGGGCGCTTGATGCCGCCCTCGCCGGCATAGGCGAACTCCTGCTGGTCTCTCGGGCCGCACCAGGGGCAATCGATCTGAAACATGGGATGGTCTCCTTGCCGCGAGGGTTAGTGGGCGACGCCGGCTGCGCCGTGTTCATCCACCAGATATCCGGTGGTGTAGCGGTCCAACGAAAACGGGGCGTTGATCGGATGCGGCTCGCCAGTGGCCAGGGTGTGGGCAAATACCCAGCCCGAGCCCGGCGTGGCCTTGAAGCCGCCAGTGCCCCAGCCGCAGTTGATGAACAGATTGTCGACCGGGGTCTTGCCGATGATCGGGGTGGCATCCGGGGTGGTATCCACGATCCCGCCCCAGTGGCGCAGCATGCGCATGCGCGAGAAGATCGGGAACATCTCCTTGATGGCCGCGATCGTCTCTTCAATGATGTTGAAACTGCCGCGCTGGCCGTAGCCGTTGTAGGCATCGATGCCGGCGCCGATCACCAGCTCGCCCTTGTCGGACTGGCTGATATAGCCATGCACGGCATTGGACATGATCACCGTATCCAGAATCGGCTTGACCGGCTCGGAGACCAGCGCCTGTAGCGGATGCGATTCCACCGGCAGCCGGAAACCGCCCATCTCGGCGAGTACGCCCGAGTTGCCGGCGACCACGATGCCGACCTTGTCGGCCTTGATCGTGCCGCGGGTGGTCTCCACCCCGGTCACCTTGCCCCCGTCGCGCAGGATGTTGGTGACCTCGCAGTTTTCGATGATGTCCACGCCGGCCGCATCGGCGCCCCGGGCATAGCCCCAAGCCACGCCGTCGTGGCGGGCAGTACCGGCCCGACGCTGTAGCGAGGCACCAAGGATCGGATAGCGGGCATCCGGCGAAGTATCGATATACGGCACTTCGGCCTTGATCTGGCGGGCGTCGACCCATTCGCTATCGATGCCGTTGAGGCGATTGGCATTAATACGCCGCTTGGTATCGCGCTCCTCCTGCAGCGTATGGGCCAGGTTATAGACCCCGCGCTGGGAGAACATGACGTTGTAGTTGAGCTCCTGGGACAGCCCTTCCCAAAGCTTGAGCGACTTCTCGAACAGATGCGCCGATTCGTCGTAGAGATAGTTCGAACGCACGATGGTGGTGTTGCGGGCCGTGTTGCCGCCGCCGAGCCAACCTTTCTCGACCACCGCGACGTTGGTAATGCCGTGTTCCTTGGCCAGATAATAGGCTGTGGCCAGACCGTGGCCGCCGGCGCCGATGATGATCACATCGTATTCGGCCTTGGGCTCGGGGCTGCGCCAGGCCTTATCCCATTTTTCGTGATGGGACAAGGCATTGCGGGCCAGCGTAAAAATTGAATAGCGGTTCTTCATGTCCGGGCTCCGGGGCTTTCCAGCTCAGCACTCGATGACGTTGACGGCCAGGCCGCCGCGCGAGGTTTCCTTGTACTTGGTCTTCATGTCGGCGCCGGTGGCGCGCATGGTCTTGATCACCTTGTCCAGCGAGACGGTGTGTTCGCCGTCGCCACGCAGCGCCATGCGGGCAGCCTGGATCGCCTTGACCGCACCCATGGCATTGCGCTCGATACAGGGCACCTGCACCAGCCCGGCGATCGGGTCGCAGGTCAGCCCCAGGTTGTGTTCCATACCGATCTCGGCAGCGTTTTCGACCTGGGCCGGCGTGCCGCCGAGCACTTCGGCCAGAGCGCCAGCGGCCATCGAACAGGCCACGCCGACCTCGCCCTGGCAGCCGACTTCGGCACCTGAGATCGAGGCGTTTTCCTTGTAGAGCACGCCGATCGCCCCCGCGGTCAGCAGAAACCGCACCACCGCGTCGTCGTTGCCGCCGCAGAAATGCACGTAGTAGTTGAGCACCGCCGGCAGGATCCCGGCCGCACCGTTGGTCGGCGAGGTCACCACCCGGGCGCCGGAGGCGTTTTCTTCATTGACCGCCAGCGCATACAGCCCGACCCAGTCCATGGCGACCAACGGATCGCCGGCCTCCTCGGCGGCTTCCAGGTCACGGGCCAGTTGGGCCGCCCGGCGGCGTACCTTGATGCCCCCGGGCAGCACGCCCTCGCGGGAGCGACCGCGGTCGATACAGTCCGCCATGGCAGCCCAGATCTTGAGTAGGCCGGCCCGGATCTCGGCTTCGTCGCGCCAGGCGGTTTCGTTGGCGCGCATGATCTCGCTGATCGGCAGGCCTTCGCGCTGGCAGTGCACCAGCAGATCGGCCCCGGAGGTAAACGGAAATCGCTGGGGGGTCTCGTCGGCCACCAGCTTGGCCTCGCCGTGGGCATCCGGCTCGATCACGAAACCGCCGCCAACCGAGTAGAAGGTTCGCTCGGCGATCTTCTGGCCCTCGGCGTCGAAGGCTGAAAACCGCATGCCGTTGGTATGCACCGGTAGGCGCTCGCGTTTTTTCATCTGCAGATGGCGGCGGATATCGAAAGCGATCGGCCGCCGCCCGTTCAGGCTCAGCTGCCCGGTCTCGCGCATGGTTTCGATACGGATGCCCATGCCCTCGGCGTCTACGCTCTCGGGCTGTTCGCCTTCCAGGCCGAGCATTACCGCATGGTCCGAACCGTGGCCGCGCCCGGTGGCCGCTAGCGAGCCGTAGAGCGCGGCCTCGACCGTGACCACAGCCTCCAGATCACCGGCCGCGTCGAGCTCGCCGACGAACTGCGCGGCGGCCCGCATCGGGCCCACGGTATGAGAACTCGATGGGCCGATGCCGATCTTGAACAGCTCAAAAACACTAACTGCCATGACCCACCTCGGGATCGTAGAATTGCTCGGTCGTAGCAAAGCGCTCGCAAAGCGCACGCACCTGGCGCCGGGCGCGGATTGCGACCTCGGCATCGTCGACGGCCTCGAGCACATCGGCGATCACACCGGCCAGCTGGCGGGCCGCAGCATTGTCGAAACCACGGTCGCCGAGTGCGGTGGCATCGACCACCAGGCCCACGCTGGCGAACGGCCAGCCCGGTGCCCCCGGCAGCGCTTCGGCGCGTACGCCTACGTGCACCGCATCCAGCGCATTCACCGCGCGCCGGCCGGTCAGCGACTGGCGGCGCAGATCGATCAGAAAACGCTGATCGTCGGTGCCGCCGGAAATAACATCGAAAGCCCGGCCACGAAGCAGGCGCACCATAGCCTGGGCATGAGCGATGGAGGCGCGCCGGGCCCGAACATGGTCGAGCTGCATACAGCGGCCCAAGGCCAAGGCCAGGGCCCGGGCTTCGTCCGGCAGCGGCGCCTCGGGCATGTCGTCGGCCACGGCCCGGTCGAGCCGGTCGGCCAGTTCGGCGTCATGGCCAACCAGCAACAGCCCGCCGCGCAGCCCACCTGGCAGACTCTCGGCGGCGGTGACCACGGCATGCGCCGAGGCCACAGGATTGGCATGGAGATGGGCTGCGACGCCGCCAGCCACCGTGCTCATATCGACCACCAGCCGGGCACCGGCAGCATCGGCGATCCGGCGCAGCGTGGACCAATCGTAGCCGCGGGCATGCGGCGGAATGCCGACCGCGATCAGCCGGGGCTGGAAATACAGCGCCAGCGATTCGAGCCGGTCGTAGTCGAGCCGGCCGGAATCGATATCCGGATCGCAGCTCGTCAGCCGATAGCGCTCGCTGCCCGGCGGCAGAAACACCTGCTCCATACCGACCGTGAGCAGGCCGTCGCCGCGCTTGAGCAGCCGATCGGCAATCAAGGCAAGCGCTGCGCTCGTCGATGCTGGCCGCATACTGGCGTAGTCGGCGCTGAACAGCCGACGGGCACGCTCGAGCGCCAGCGCCTCGACCGCCTCGACCGCATTCGGCTGCACGATCAGGCTCGATCGCGCCCGCAGCGGCGCGGGGCGCGACGGCGGCGGGCCGACCAGATCGATACGCATCTCGCGCTGCGTGCGCATATTGTCCAGGGCCGCTTCGAGTTCGGCGTCGGCCACTACCGGTGCTGTGCTGTAGTCCTGCATCGCCACGTCTTCCTGTCTCGGCTTGGCTAAGCCTTATGACTGGATTAAATCGATCGTGGCAATCGGCCGACTTGAACGTTTGCGACATTGTTGCGGGATTATTTCACCCTTCTCCTCGCCCGAGCCGATACGCGCACCAATACGCGGATGGGCGATACGCCTGTGCGGTGCTCCACGCTAGGCCCAAGCGTCGGCCAGCCGGATGGCCGACACTTACGACACGAAAGCGTTGCCGGCTGGGCACGACATCGCGATACCGGCGGCCAATGCTGGCACTACGGCCGAGTGATCGGCCACTGGGGCCTATGGCTGCGTTGTGCGAGCCCGCGCCAAGCGCGGTTATGCCACAACGCGAGGCGTAGCAGCAGTGGCATAACCGCGCTACATGAGGGCGCTACAACGCCGGATTGCCGCCGTGTCGTTCATTTACGAGCGCTTGGCCAGCCGGGTTGGAGCGCCTATCGCACCCTGCAGCGTTCCGAATCTGGGGCACGGCAAGCTACGACACAGCAACACCCCTAGGGCATGTCGTCATGAGATCCACCGCTACACCCGCGCCCCTAGGTGGCAAGACAAGGCATCCTGAGCGTGGCGTGGCCCAGCCATGTGAGCGAACGATAACGCCGGATGGCCGCCTTAGAGGCACGGGGCGGCCCCTCCGGGCGATGCCCGCCCACCGCACCATGCGGCATTGCCGGCCTTGGGCGTGGGCCCGCTACGCTCAGAGGCCTATGTCTTGCCTGACACCAGGGGCGAACGTCGTACGGCGGCATCTCTTAATGATGGCCCGCCCTAGCTCTTCGGGAACAAGAAGATAAGATTGAAGCGAAGCCCCCAGTCGGGGCCATGGCGCGGGCTGTCGGCGTAGTAGCGCACGCCGCCGCCGATCTGGATCGGCTGCTGGCCGACCTTGAGCAGCTGATTGACCTGGAAATTGAAGGGCACCAGCCAGTCCTTGGCCTTCCAGTCGTAGGTCGTTTCGGAATTGACGGTAAACGTCGTGGCGTTCTTATTGGTATAGGCGATGAAAGGCTGCATGAACGTCGAGGACACATCGCGGCGGTCATTGTCTCCGGCGAACGACCAGATATGGTTGGCCAACGCCCCCATGGTCAGCGGCCCGGATTGTTTCAAGGCAACGGCGGTCGGCCCGATGCCCCATTTTTCCGAACCCAGCACATGCTTGGTCGCGGTCGGCAATAAAAACGCCGGTCCGACGCCCCATATGATGCCCGACGGCCCGACTTGCTTGGGCGAGAAGAAGGCGCTTTGCACGGTATCGCCTAGGCCGAATTGATCGCGATGCCGCCGGGTCACCCCGTCCTGATAGATCACCGGCAAGATCGTGCGCGAGATCAGGTTCCAGTCTTCGCTGATCGAAATCGGCACCACCGGCTGAATATTGGTCGTCGAGCGCCAGCCATCATTATCGGAGGCAAAGCCGAAATCGAAATTCTGTTGTATCGGCACGGAAATGAGACTGGCCACCGGATTCGACAGTGCCTTGGCCAGTTCCTGAGCATTGTTCGACGCCGGCTGGGCCAGCGCTGCAGGCCCGGCGAGCATGACCACAGTGGCAACGACGATGGCCGCGAACCCTCGGCCAACCGACCGCCGCCGAAAAGTGATCAGCGGTTGTCGAAACTGATGCCCGGCTTGCCCAGGCAGCCGTGCCATGCCAAACCTCAGCCGCATGGCCTGAGCGCTGGAGCGCCTGCCCCGGGGACGCGAACCACGATCTGGGTTTGCTGTCATATCCCAGCCTCCCGGAAGTCGCGAAACTCCGGTAAGCATAGGCCGGCGCCCAGCGATCAAATGCCTACTGCTGGGCAATCCGCTCCGGCCGTGACAACAATGCGAACCGCCCTAGGGCGCGTCGTCACGAGGCACGCCGCCGTAGCCGCGGTCTTGTGGTGGGTGAGCCAAGGCTTCTTGAGCGTTGCGTGGCCCGGCACGTGAGCGACGATAACGCCGGATGGCTGCGACAGGGCTGCGGCCCTGTGGGTGAAGCCCGCCCATCGCGCCCTAGAGCATATTGAGGGTTCGCGCGAGTCCGCGCCAAGGGCTGTCAAGCTGCAAGCCGAGGCGCCGCGAGTGCGGCGTAGTGGCGCTTCGTCTGTGAACGGCAACGCTGGATTGCTGCCCAAATCGCATCGGCCCGCATGACGAGCCTTGACCGGGAAGCACACTACGATACAGCGGCTCGCGCCTTGCCAGCTCGCAAGGAGCACCGACTTAGCGCTCGTATGGCACGGCGACCGCCCTCGGCTGGATAAAGAACCCGCCCCTGCCCAACAAAGACCAGATCGCCGTTGGCAAAACCACTCGGCCATAGTCTGGCCAAGGCCCAGGCCCTTGGCTTGGCAAGCGGGTTCGAGCGACGGCGACGACATGCCGCCGCCGATCGAGCCTACGATCAGGTGGATTCGACCTTGATGTTCGGGAACTTGCTGGCGTAGTCCTTTTTCTGCCGCGCTAGCCGGGCGGTTGTGTTGCGGCTGATATCGAAATAGGCCGACGCGATCTGCGAATCGGGGGCAGACACCACAGTCGGCTTGCCGGAATCGGCATATTCGCGGATCGAGATATCCAGCGGCAGTTCGCCCAGCAGGCTGACATCGTATTCGTCAGCCAGGTTCTGGCCGCCGTGTTCGCCGAAGATGTGCTCTTCGTGGCCGCACTTCGAGCAGATGTGGGTACTCATGTTTTCGACGATACCCAGCACCGGCACGTTGACCTTGTTGAACATCTCTACCCCCTTGCGGGCATCGATCAACGATAGATCCTGCGGCGTAGTGACCACGACCGCGCCCGAGACCGGGATCTTCTGCGAGAGCGTGAGCTGAATATCACCGGTACCCGGCGGCAGATCGATGATCAGATAATCCAGCTCGCCCCAGGCACTCTGGAACAACATCTGCTGGAGTGCCGAGGTCACCATCGGCCCGCGCAGGATCGCCGGGCTGTCCTTGTCGATCAGATAGCCGATCGACATGGTCTTGAGGCCATGCGCATCCACCGGCTGGATGACATTTTCGCCGGCGGCCTTGGCCCGGGTATCGATGCCCATCAGCCGCGGCTGGCTGGGCCCATAGATATCGGCATCCAGCAGCCCGACGTTGGCGCCGTCGGCGGCCAGGGCCAGCGCCAGATTGGCAGCGACCGTAGACTTACCAACCCCGCCCTTGGCCGAGGCCACGGCGATAATGTTGGCTACGCCCTCAATGCGCTTGAGCTGGGGCTGAACCGAGCGCGCGGCCACGGTAAAGCCGACCGTGACATCAGCCTGATTCACGCCTTCGAGTGCTTCGAGCTTCTGGCGCAAACGCTCGGCCAGCTCCTGGCCGTACTGGCCACAGGGAAAGCCCAGATCGAGTTCGAGGGTGACATGCCCGCTCTCGACGTTGAGCGAGCGCACAGCGCGCGCGCTCATCAGATCGGTATCTAGATAGGGCTCATGGTAGCGGCCCAGTTCGGCCTCGACGGCCTGGCGAGTCGTATCGCTCATGATCACACCGGGTAGTTGTTCGGTGAATAGTCAGCGGCCAATGATAGCAACTCGCTGGCGGGAAACGGGTGGCCCGCTATGGCATACTGGCCGGCTTCGATTGACCACGTTCGAACGAGTCATGGCGCGCGACATTCTGGTGACATCCGCCCTGCCCTATGCCAACGGTGCAACCCACCTGGGGCATATGCTCGAGCATATCCAGACCGATATCTGGGTCCGCTTTCAGAAGCTGCGCGGCAATAACTGCATCGCGGTCTGCGGCGACGATGCTCACGGCACGCCGATCATGCTCAAGGCGCGCGATCAGGGTATCTCGCCAGAAGAACTGATCGCCGGGGTCTCGGCCGAGCGCCAGCGCGATTTCGCCGACTTCTACGTGGTCTACGACAACTATCACAGCACGCATTCGGACGAGAACCGCGAGCTGTCGTCGGCGATCTACGAGAAACTGGCCGCCGAAGGCCATATCGCCCGGCGTACCATCTCCCAGGCATTCGATCCGGAAACCCAGATGTTCCTGCCGGATCGTTTCATCCGCGGCGAGTGCCCGAACTGTGGCGCGGCCGATCAGTATGGCGATGCCTGCGAGGTCTGCGGCGCGACTTATCAGCCGACCGAGCTCGGCAACCCGGTGTCGGTGCTCTCGGGTGCCACACCGATCGAGCGCGACTCCGAGCACTATTTCTTCAAGCTCGCCGATTTCGAGGCCTTTCTGCGCGACTGGATGCGCGCCGATCGGCTGCAGGAGTCAATGACCCGCAAGCTGGACGAGTGGTTCGGCACCGGTCTGCGCGACTGGGACATCTCCCGCGATGCCCCCTACTTCGGCTTCAAGATCCCGGGCACCGAAGACAAATACTTCTATGTCTGGCTGGATGCGCCGATCGGTTATATGGCGGCATTCCAGAACCTGGTCGACAAGCGCGGCGATCCCGAGCTGACGTTCGACCGCTTCTGGGGCCGGGATTCGAACGCCGAGCTGTATCACTTCATCGGCAAGGACATCGTCTATTTTCATGCCCTGTTCTGGCCAGCGATGCTGGAAGGCGCGGGCTATCGCACGCCGAGCGCGATCCATGCCCATGGCTTCGTCACGGTCAACGGCGAGAAGATGTCCAAGTCGCGCGGCACCTTCATCAAGGCCCGCACCTGGCTGGAACATATCAACGCCGAGTTCCTGCGCTACTACTTCGCGGCCAAGTTGACCCACCGGGTCGAAGACCTCGATCTCAACTTCGAGGATTTTCTGGCCCGGATCAATTCCGATCTGGTCGGCAAGTACGTCAACATCGCCAGCCGCTGTGCGAACTTCATCAGCAAGCGCTTCGACGGGCGTCTCGCGGCCGAACTCGACCGGCCGGAGCTGTTCGAGCGCTTCGCCGCCGAAGGCGAGACCATCGCGGAGCACTTCGAGGCCCGCCGCTATGCCCAGGGCATCCGCGCGATCATGGCGCTGGCCGACGAGGCCAATGCCTATGTGGCCGAGCGTGCGCCCTGGCAGCTGGCCAAGGAAGAAGGCCGCGAGGCTGAACTACAACAGATCTGCACGACCGCGCTGAATCTGTTCCGCCAGCTCACGATCTATCTAAAGCCGGTGCTGCCGGCCACCGCCGAGCGCGCCGAGGCATTTCTGCAGGTCGAGCCGCTGGCCTGGGCCGATCTGGACACGCCCCTGCTCGACCACGAGATCGCCAAGTTCAAGCCGCTGCTGCGCCGGGTCGAGCAGCCCGCCATCGACAAGATGATCGAGGCCAGCAAAGAAGACCTCGAAGCCGCTGCGGCCCCGGCCAAGACCGAAGACGAACAGCCCAAGGCCAGCGACAAGACACCGGCCGACCAGCCCGAACCGAAGACCGAAGGCAACGGCGTGATCGACATCGAGGACTTTGCCAAGGTGGATCTACGGGTCGCCCGGGTCGAGTCCGCGGACCATGTCGAAGGCGCCGACAAGCTGCTGTGCCTGCAGCTCGATGTGGGCGAACTGGGCAAGCGCCAGGTATTCGCCGGCATCAAATCGGCCTACGATCCGTCGGGATTGGAAGGCCGGCTGGTGGCGCTGGTTGCCAACCTGGCGCCGCGCAAGATGCGCTTTGGGGTTTCCGAAGGCATGGTGCTGGCTGCTGGCGACTCGCCGCATGTGCTGTCGCCGGACGACGGCGCCAAGCCGGGTGACAAGATCAAGTAAATCGGCAAACCCGGCGTGAATGTCGGGCTACGATACTTTGTTCGCCAATGCATCCCACCGATGACAGAGATGTCACAGATTATTAAGGAGTGGCGCGCGGGCTCACCCCCCGCGGCCACAGCCATAGGGTTTCGGCATGCACCGGCACGACCTGGTGTGCTTTGATCTATGCCTTTGGCGTCATCCGCGGATGAACCGTTTTAGCAAGCGCCTCGCGATCCGAACATGACCGACGCTTCAGTCGACGCTATCGATGCCCTACTGCCTCAGACCCAGTGCCGGCGCTGTGGTTATGACGGCTGTCGGCCCTATGCCGAGGCGATCGCCGCCGGCGAAACCGATATCAACCGCTGCCCGCCGGGCGGGCCAGCCACGATCGACAACCTGGCCGAGCTGACCGGCATCGAGCCCAAACCGCTGGAACCGGAGTGCGGCGACGCCAGCGTGGCCAAGGTTGCGTTCATCCGCGAAGACGAATGCATCGGCTGCACCCGCTGTATCCAGGTCTGCCCAACCGATGCCATCATCGGCGCGGCCAAGCAGATGCATACCGTGATCGAGGCCGACTGCACCGGCTGCGAACTCTGTGTGCCGGCCTGCCCGGTCGACTGCATCGACATGCCGGAATCGACGCCCGAAACCGGCCAGCCGCTATGGCCGCCCGAGCGGCCGATCGATGCCGAACGCGCTGCCCGCGCCCGGCGTCTGTTTGAAGCCCGACAGCAACGGCTCAATCGCAACACCACGCGCCAGCGCCGCGCGAATCGCCACGAGTCGACCTACGATGCCCGCGAGGACGCTGCGGCCACCTCGGCCGCCAAGAAATCGACCATTGCCGATGCGATCGCCCGAGCCAAGGCCAAGCGAGGCCAACGGCAAGACTGACCATTTGCCGAAGCATTGGCTGGCCCAGGGCATATCGAGCCTTCACACAAAACCGTACCCAGGGCTATTTGACTGCTTGCCGAAGGCAGCGCGCGCGGCATAGCCGCGCGACCGCAAACGAACGGCCATATAGAATCGCAGCCCGGCAGCCCTGGCGCCGAAGCTCCGAACGTCGCTATCCGATCGCGGCCGGCGGCGTGGCCCCTATGATCGGGCCACGGCACGCGCCTGACCCGCCATAATTCGGAGCGCCAATACGGCGCCCGACCTCGCAAAGGCTACGCCAAGGTTTCTATTCTCGGCATCAAAGACGCTGCTTCGCCGCCGACGTATCCAGGTTAGGCCGGTCCACGCCGGCCTGACCGTCGCCATCTCGTACGACCGAAACTATTCTGCCGTGCACGAGCCTGCCCCCGGCCGGAATGGCGGTATATCACCATGGCCTGCCTTCTATTCGGCCTCCGGCAGGCTGGTTATCGCGACTCGCCACGACAGCCGGATATGTTCGTCCAACAACGCACAGGCGCTTTCGCTATCGCGCGCCAAGGCATACTCGGCCAGCTTGGCATGCTGATCATCCAGTTTTTCCCGGCGACGCTCGATCTTGGGCGCCGAACGCCGGTAGCGATCGAATTGATCATGGAGCTGTTCGATAAAACGCAGCCGCCAGCGCGAACCGCAGCCAGCGATCAGTGCCCGATGAAAATCCGAATGTCTTTGTTCCCATTGATCATGTGCACTGGAATCGAACATAGGCTCGGCCTGTTTGAGTCGATGCAGTGCAGCGACCAATGAAACCTCCCATTCCTGATCGCCTTGCTCGATCGCCTGGGCGAGCGCCTGACCTTCAAGCTCGCGTCGGAGATTGGCCACGTCGTCCAGGCTATCGTGGGATAGCTCCGGCACACGAAAACCACGCTGATGGGATTGATCGAGCAGGCCCGTGGCCGCCAATCGGTTGAGTGCTTCGCGCAATGGGCTCAGGCCAACGCCGTACCGCTCCTTTAAGGCGCCTATGGCGAGCTTCTGGCCGGCCTCGAAGCGACCGTCGATCAGATCGCGGCGCAGGCTATGGTAGAGGTTCCAGCGCGACTCGTCGGTCATGGCGGCCAAGCGTTTCCAAACATACCAGCATAATTGAAGCGTTTGCTTGCGAGCCACTATCGGCATTGCAAGCCTTGACCCAGATGGCTTCGCGGCTCGTCGGTCCCAGGTCGTATTGCGGTGTCGTCCGAGCGCCGCTTTGTCGCCCTAAATCGTGGCGGGCAAGGCGCGAGCCGCCGGTTCTGGGCGTGCCACGATCAAGGCTCGTCATCCGACCCGACACGATTTAGGGCACAACCTTTCAGACCCAGGGCTCGCACGAAACCTCAACGCGCTCTAGGGCGCGTCGTCGAATGATGCCCGCCCATCAGGTTAGGCAAGGCGCAGGCCGCGGATGTTAGCAGCGTATCTCGTGACGACGCCCCCAAGTCTTCGCTTGCTGATACAGACGCGTTATCCGGATAGGCCCGGCTCTGGGCACGATCCTTGCAAATCCATATTCGAAAATAAAATCGATTTTTATTCGATTTGTCGATATTGATGGCCGCACGCTCTACTCCGGTGTAACAACACCGATCCGGAAGGGCTGGGCCGATCATGCCGGCCGAAGCGATCACCCGCTCCCATCGAGGCGCTATGGATTGGCAGAAACAAGGTCAGCTCGTGCTGGCCTTCACAAGAATCGGCCTGCTCGGCTTTGGCGGCGGACCGTCGATGATTCCGTTGGTGCACGCCGAAGTGGTCGAGCGTTATCGCTGGATGTCGGATACCGAATTCTCGGACGTGCTGGCGATCGGCAATACCTTGCCCGGACCGATCGCCACCAAGATGGCCGGCACTATCGGCCACCGGGTCGGCGGCTACGCCGGCGCCCTCGGCGCCGTACTCGCCGTCACCCTGCCCTGTGTGGTGGCCATGATCGCCTTGCTCGGCTTGTATATGAGCCATCGCGACGAGCGCTGGATCGCCGGCATGGGCCAGGGCGTGGTGCCGGTGGTCATGATCATGATGCTCAAACTGAGTTGGGATTTCTGGGAAAAATCCCGCGCCTCGCTTGGCTGGCTGGTGGCCGGCAGCATGGCGCTGGCATCGGCCGGCCTGATCTACGGCCTAGGCATCCACCCAGGGTTGGTGATCGGTGCCTTGCTGATCGGTGCCCTGCTGCGCCCCGAGCCAGCCAGCCCGAGCAAGGATTCGAACACTGCCTCGAACGCCTCCGGTGAAGACGGCCCAAGCCGGAGCGGCTCATGATCTACTGGCATCTGTTTTTAGCGTTCTTCGTGCCGAACATCATCGGCTACGGCGGCGGCCCGGCCATCATCCCGCTGATCGAGAACGAGGTCGTCGGTCATTACGGGTGGCTGTCCTCCGAGCAGTTCGCCCAGACCCTGGCGCTCGGCAATGCCCTGCCCAGCCCGATCGCGACCAAGATGGCCGGCTATATCGGCTACGACGTGGCCGGCGTGCCCGGCGCGCTTATCGCCCTGTTCGGCACCGTGGCGCCCTCGCTGATTCTCATGCTGTGCGCGATCGGCGTGCTGTATCGCTATCGCGACTCGATCAAGGTCAAGTCGATGAGCCAATGGGTCCGGCCAGTGATCACCGTGCTCATGGGGTATCTCGTGGTGTCGTTTTTTATCGAAGGCATGGACGGCGCCGGGCTCTGGCAAACCCTGGGCATCGGCGCAGTCGCAGCAGCACTGCTATTGGGCACCCGCATCCATCCGGCTTTTGTGGTCTGTCTCGGCCTCGGCTATGGCGCGCTTTTCCTTGGCTAAAACATGCGCACTCGGCGACGCAAGGCTCGGCTTTCAAATACCTTTCGACCAGACTCCAAAAAAACCAATCTAAATCAATAAAACTCGCTCATACACCGTCTTTTAGTGCGCAGTATAAATAGATTATCAAACCGCTTCTTAATATTTTTAAAAATACGGATATATCAATTAAAGCAGCTTTTTATCCTATGCCCTAGAGCGCCTAGAGGATCCGATTTTTATACAAGGGCATGGATATTGCCTTTTATTTCTCATGAGCATGCCAGACGGGTCGATTTCTCGATCGCGCCTAGTCAGAGCACCCAACGGTAGACCGATCACCATGCAGCACCCGACACGCCCCACTGCCATGTCGTTTCACGGCATGGTCTGCTCTCCCCATTATCTGGCGACCGCGGCCGGACAGGATATCCTGCGTCAGGGCGGCTCGGCAGTCGACGCTGCCATCGCAGTCAATGCCACCCTGGGCGTGGTCTTTCCCCATATGACCGGGATCGGCGGCGATGCGTTCTGGCTGATTCACCCGCACGGATCGACCTCGCCGATCGCACTCAATGGCTCGGGACGAGCGATCGGCGCTGCCACCCGGCAGTGGTATCGATCTCGCGAATTGGATGCGATCCCGCTACGCGGGCCGTTAGCCGCGCTGACCGTACCGGGCGCCGTGGACAGCTGGTGCATGGCACATGCGCGATACGGCCGCCTCCCATTGACGACCCTGCTCGAACCGGCGATCGGCCATGCCCGTCACGGTTATCCAGTCGGCGAATCGCAGGCCCGCTTCACCGCCGAAGCGGCCCAGGCGCTGGGCCAATGCACGCAGGCCGCGAAGCAGTTTCTGCCCGAAGGCCTTGCCCCCAGCGCGGGGGAGATGATGCGCCAGCCGGCCTTGGCCGACACCCTGGAAACCATCGCCCGCTCGGGCCGCGCCGGGTTTTATGAAGGCGGGGTCGCTGCCGAAATCGTTCGGCATCTGAATGCCGCCGGCCAGGAGTGGACGCTCGCTGACCTCGCTGAACACCATGGCAGCTGGGAGACACCGGTTGCGACCACATACCGCGGCCTGGATTGCTATCAGGCGCCGCCGAACTCGCAGGGCTTCGCGCATCTGCTGGTGCTGAACATCCTCGAGCAGTTCGATGTGGCCGCCCTCGGCGATGAATCGGCCGAGTACATCGACCTGGTCGTCGCCGCGACCCGCGAGGCCTTCGCGGTTCGCGATCGATACCTTACCGACCCGATTTTCCACGACATACCGTTGTCGCAACTGCTGTCCAAGGCGTTCGCCGACGAATGCGCCGAGCGCATCAAGCAGAACCTGCCGAACGGTTATCAAGCCCAGGCCGCTGGCGGCGATACCACGGCCACTATGGTGGTCGACGGCCAGGGCAACGCCGTATCGCTCATCCAGAGCCTTTATCACGAATGGGGAGCGGCCACCGTCGCCGGTGATACCGGTGTATTGCTGCAGAACCGCGGCGCTTTCTTTTCGCTCGACGAGGCGCATGTCAATCGGCTCGAACCGGGCAAGCGTTCGTTCCATACCCTGATGCCGGGCATGGCCTATCGCGACGGCCGCCCCTGGCTGGTCTACGGAACCATGGGCGGCGAAGGCCAGCCCCAGACCAGCACCGCCCTACTAAACCGCATTGCCGATTTCGGCCTGGATCCGCAGCGCGCTATCGATGCGCCGCGCTGGCTCTATGGCCGGACCTGGGGCGCGGCCACCGACGCCCTGCGCGTGGAATCGCGTTTTGCCCCAGAGATCGACGCTCACCTGACGACACGCGGCCACGCCGTACAACGCGTGGGCGCCTGGGACAGCGTCATGGGCCATGCCGCGGCCATTCATATCCATCCCACCACCGGGCTATTGCAGGGCGCCGCAGATCCGCGCGGCGAAGGCATCGCGCTCGGCTGGTGAACGATTTGCCAAAGACATTCAGGAGCTGATTCGTGGATATTCCCGTCACACTCACGAGCTGGTCATTGGCCTTCCTGCCCCTGGCCGCTCTGCTCATCCTTATGCTCGTACAGCGCTGGGGGATCGCCGAGGCCGGCCCGGTCGCCTGGCTACTGGCGGTTGTGGTCGCCGCGACCTATTTCCAATCGCCTTGGCAGGCCATTGGTTTTCAGAGCGTGGCCGGCGCCTGGAGCGCCCTGACCGTGCTCTATGTGGTCTGGGCGTCGATCCTGATCTATGAGGTCACACGCGAAGGCCAGGCGTTCGAACCGCTACGCGGGCACATCACACGGCTGCTGCCCGATCCATTGATCCAGACGCTGGCTTTTGGCTGGGCATTCGCATCCTTCCTGCAGGGCGTCACCGGCTTCGGGGTACCGATCGCAGTTTGTGCGCCGCTGTTGGTCGGCATCGGGGTTCGCCCTCTGTATGCGGTCATCATCCCGCTGATCGGCCATGCCTGGAACAACACCTTCGGCACACTGGCCGTCGCCTGGTTGGGGCTGAAACAAATCACCGGGCTTGATCCGGTCACGGCCACCCATACGGCCCTCTATGCCGCAGCGTTCATCTGGGTGCTCAATATCCTGGGTGGGCTGCTGGTGTGCTGGATCTACGCCGGCTTGAGCGGTATCCGACGCGGCCTGCCCGCGATCGCCATCATGTCGCTCATCCAGGGCGGGCTGACCGTCCTGCTGGCGCCCTGGAGCGATGTGCTCAACGGCTTCATCGCCTCCAGCACCGCCTTCATCGCGATCTTTTTGATCGGTCGGCTGCCGATGTACCGCCAGCCACGTGCGGCCATCAGCCATATCTTTACCGAAGATCGACAAAACGCCGAGACCGGGGCTACAGGCGTTGGCGCCCACTCGGTCGGGGCTGCCGAAGTTCGCCGGCCGTCGATGACGCTGCATCAAGCGTTCATTCCTTACTATGCCTTGCTCGTTGTGACCTTCGGCGTGCTCTTGATTCCGCCGGTCAAAAACGCACTCGGCAATGTGTCGGTCGCGCTTGGTTTTCCTGCGACCCTGACCGGCCTAGGTTTCCATAGCGACGCCAGCCAGGCCTCGATCAGCGTGCTCACCCATCCCGGCAGTTTCCTGCTGGCGGCCGCGGTCATCGCCTATATCGCGTTTTCGCGGATGCAGACCCTCAAGTCCGGCAGTTTGAGCCGCATCCTCAAAGGCACATTGGAAAAGGCCATACCCTCGACGATCGCGATCGTGGCCTTGATCGCCATGTCCAAAGTGCTCGCCGGCGCCGGCGCGGTGCAGGTTCTGGCCCACGGCGTCGCGGTGGCCACCGGACCCTATTACGGCGTGCTCGCGCCGTTCGTGGGTGGGCTCGGCGCGTTCATGACCAGCTCGAATCTGGCTTCGAATCTGGTGTTCGGCTCGTTCCAGTCCTCGACCGCCACCGCCGTGGGCCTCAGCAAGCCCGCCATTCTCGCAGCCCAGACCGTGGGCGGTGCCGCCGGCAATATGATCGCCCCGGGCAACGTCCTGCTTGGCACCACCACCGCCGGCATCCTCGGCCGCGAAGGCGACGTGCTCAAAACCACCCTGCCGTTGTTCCTGCTGGTGTCGGTCCTTATCGGCCTCGTCGTGTTCTTCGTGGCCTAAAAGCGTCACATGAACCGCACTGAGCGCTGTCTTGCAGCAAGCGCAGTACGCCGCGACTGCTTGTCGCTCGATGGCGCCAGCCCGAAGGAGCCGCCGACACGGGTCTCGCCAGAAATAGCGACAGACTCTCGCAACAAGGAAATGCATTATGACGACACATAACTGGATTCAGATCCTAGCCGCCATCGGTACGCTGATCGCAGTGCCGATTCTTTATCAGAGCCTGAACGCCGGCGCCGACGCGATCGCTGGCGTTGGCTTTGTGCTGTTCGCCATCAGCATGTTGGCCACCCCAGTCCACGAACTCAAACGCCGCATAACTGCGTCTGAATAAACTGTAACCGGCCAGCACGCTCTAGGGCACGTCGTCGCGAGACGCGTCCTAGAGTGTGGTGAGATTTCGTCCGAGCGCTGCGTTTGCCGCCCCAAATCGTGGCGGGCGAGGCGCGGGCCCCGGGTCTGGGCGTAGCCCGGTCAAGGCGCGTAACGCGGCCCGCCGCGATTTGGGGCGCAACCCTTCGAAACAACCGCTGTTGGGCCGCCATCCCGCGTTGCCGCTCACGAACGTCGCGCCATTACGCTGCACTCGCGGCACCCCGGCCCGCAGCCAACAGCCTTTGGCGCGGACTCGCACGAAACCGCAACACACCCTGGCGCCGGGCCGGTACCGAGGTCCGCTTGAGCTGGCTCCAAGACCGCCCGCCCCTGGCAAACCAGGTCGTCTGGTCAATACTGGCCGCCGGCCGTCTGGCCTGCACCGCAGCCCGGCCTCTGCGCCCCAGGGCGTGTCGTCATAACAGACGCCCTAGGGCGCCAGGCGTCGCATCCGCCGTTGCATACTTGGGCCACACACTATCGGCGCTGGCCGTGGCCACGACGATCAACGGCAGCCGGCTCGACCTGTATGCTGCACAACCTGCGACGGTTTTATCGTGATCGCATCGCCGCCTGCCGATCGCTACGATCACGCCGTCACTGCGTGAACGTTATCCAGAACCAAGCCATGAACAAACACAAACGCACCGAGATATTCGAACGGCTCAAGGCCACCAACCCGGCGCCCAAGACCGAGCTAGAATACGATTCGACGTTCGAACTGCTGATTGCCGTGATCCTGTCGGCCCAGGCCACCGATGTCGGCGTCAACAAGGCCACGCGCAAGCTGTTCCCGGTCGCCCATACGCCGCAGGCGATCTACGATCTCGGCGAAGACGGGCTGAAGCAATACATCAGCACCATTGGGCTCTACAACAGCAAGGCCGCCAATATCATCAAGACGTGTCGTGCCTTGCTTGATCGGCATGACGGCGAGGTGCCAGCGACCCGGGCCGAACTGACCGCCCTGCCCGGCGTGGGGCGCAAGACGGCCAACGTGGTACTCAATACCGCCTTCGGGCAGCCAGCGATGGCGGTCGATACGCATATCTTTCGGGTATCGAATCGTACCGGCATCGCCCCCGGCAAGACCGTACGCGAAGTCGAGGATCGGCTGCTGCGACTGGTGCCCAAGCCCTATCTGCAGGATGCCCACCACTGGCTGATTCTGCACGGCCGCTATGTCTGCCGTGCGCGCAGCCCAGCCTGCGACGACTGCGTTATCGTCGATCTCTGCGAATACAAGCACAAAAACCTATCCGAACAAGGAGTGCGTTGATGACTGATTCCCGAACCGCTGAGGCTTTTTCACACCGCGATGCGCCGCGGATCTTCTGTATCGGCCGCAACTACGCCAAGCATATCGAGGAACTGAACAGCACCCTGCCTGGCGCCGAGTGCGTGATCTTCATGAAGCCGGCCTCGTCGCTGGTGGCCCCGGGTGAGCTGATCCGGCTGCCTGACCACGTCGGCGACATCCATCACGAAGCCGAGCTCGTGGTCGAGATCGGCCAAGGTGGGCGCGCTATCCAGCCCGAGGCCGCCCGCGAACATATCCGCGGCATCGGCCTGGGCCTGGATCTGACACTGCGCGACGTCCAGACCGAGCTGAAAAGCAGCGGCGAGCCCTGGGAGCGGGCTAAGGCGTTTGATCACAGCGCCCCCCTCGGGCCGCTGGTCGCGCTGCGCTCGGATATGGATCTCGCCGATCTGCATTTTGAACTGAGCGTGGACGGCGCGGTCCGTCAGTCCGGCCATACCGCGCATATGCTGGTTGGCGTGACCGATCTGATCGCGGTCGTCAGCCGCAGTTGGCAACTACAGCCCGGTGATCTGATCTTTACCGGAACGCCGGAAGGGGTCGGCCCGATCGCAGCCGGCCAGCATCTACGACTGGCCGGCCCAGGGCTGGAGAGCGCCGAATGGACGCTTGCCTGAGGCGCGCATTGAATCGCGGCCAGCCATTACACGGACTCGCCGCTACGCATTGAGCGCTAACCCGCCCGAGCACCAGCCCGCCATACATAGGTGCTGCCCAGGCCGGTCATAAAAAAAGCCGCCGCCCACTGAGGGCGGCGGCTTTTTTTCAGGCCGTATACCAGGCCTGCGATCTACTGATCGCCGCTGCCCTGGTTGGTGTCCTGGCCATCACCGCCATCCTGGCCGGTACCCTTGTTCTTGTCGACGCTGATCAGTTTCACGTCGAAGATCAGGGTTTCGTTCGGCCCGATCTGCGAACCGGCGCCGCGCTCGCCATAGGCCAGGTCCGGCGGGATGAACAGCTTGTACTCGCCACCGGGGTGCATCAGCTGCAGGGCTTCGGTCCAGCCCGGAATCACCGCGTTGACCGGGAAAGTCACCGGCTTGCCACGTTTTTCCGAACTGTCGAAGACGGTGCCGTCGATCAGCTTGCCGGTGTAGTCGACCGTCACGCTGTCGTTGGCATCCGGGGACGGGCCGTCGCCCTTGGTGATGACCTTGTACTGCAGGCCGTCATCCAACGTCTTCACGCCGTCTTTTTTCTTGTTCTCGGCGAGGAATTTCTGCCCGGCCTTAAGGTTGGCCACTGACTGCTGCTTCTGCTTTTGCTTCTGGGCTGCTTCCATGTCGGAAACCACGCCCTGCATGACCTGCTGCAGCTGCGTTTGCGTCAGCTTGGTGTCGCCGCCGCCAACCACGTCGCGCACGCCCTGGGTCAGTTGATCCAGATCGACATCCATCGGCAAATCTTTGAGCGAGTTGCCGATATCCATGCCCAAGGCATAGCTGCGCTTGGCCTGCTGGTTGGCGAACTGGCCCGAAGCGTTGTCGCCACCGTTCTGGCTGCTGGCCTCGGTCGCATTCGACTGGCCGGCATTGTCGTCGCTGCCCGACTGATCGCTGTCCGAGCCCGACTGATTGCCGCACGCCGTTAGTGCCAGTGCACAAGCAAACAATGCAATCGTTCGTTTCATGGCCTATTCATTCCTATCCGTTGTCGCATCGCAAGCCTACTCGAAAGGCTTGGTCAGCAAAAGAACATCTACCGCCGGCGCCATCAGCCCTGGCGATGACCCAGCCGCAGACGCAGTGCATTCAATCGAATGAAGCCGGCGGCATCTTTCTGGTCGTAGGCGCCGCGGTCGTCCTCGAAAGTCGCGATCGCTTCGTCGAACAGGCTATCCGATTCGGAGGCTCGACCGACGATCGATACGCTGCCCTTGTAGAGCTTGACCCGGACCACACCGTTGACGTGCGCCTGCGAGGCATCGATCGCGGCCTGCAGCATCTCGCGTTCGGGCGAGAACCAATAACCGTTGTAGATGGTCTTGGCATAGCGCGGCATCAACTCATCTTTGAGATGCGCGGCCTCGCGATCCAGCGTGATCGATTCGATCGCCCGATGCGCACGCAGCATCACCGTGCCACCCGGCGTTTCGTAGCAGCCGCGCGACTTCATCCCGACATAGCGGTTCTCGACGATATCGATCCGCCCTACCCCGTGGGCGCCAGCGATCGCGTTGAGCTTGGCCAGCACCTGATAGGGCGTCAGCTTTTCGCCGTCGATGGCTACGATGTCGCCCTGCTCGAAGGTCAGATCGATTTCCTGGGGCGCATCGGGTGCAGCCTCGGGGGCCACGCTCCACTCCCACATCGATTCCTCGGCCGGGGTCCACGGATCTTCCAGCACCCCGCCTTCGTAGGAGATATGCAGGGCATTGGCGTCGGTGGAATATGGCGAGCCGCCATCGACCTTCTTGCGAATGTCGATGCCGTTGTCCTCGGCATAAGCCAACAGCCGCTCACGCGAGTTCAGGTCCCATTCGCGCCAGGGCGCGATCACCTTGATGCCTGGCATCAGCGCATAGGCCGACAACTCGAAACGGACTTGGTCGTTGCCCTTGCCGGTCGCGCCATGGGCGATCGCATCGGCACCGGTTTCCTGGGCGATCTCGACCAGACGCTTGGAGATCAACGGCCGGGCGATCGAGGTGCCGAGCAGGTATTCGCCTTCGTAGAGGGCATTGGCCCGGAACATCGGATAGACGAAATCGCGCACGAATTCTTCGCGCAGGTCGTCGATATAGACTTCCTTGACGCCCAGCGCCTCGGCCTTGGGTCGGACCTCGTCGAGTTCCTCGCCCTGGCCGATATCGGCGGTGAAGGTCACCACCTCGCAATCGTATTCGTCCTGGAGCCATTTCAAGATGACCGAGGTATCCAGGCCGCCCGAATAGGCCAGCACGACCTTGCGCACGTCACTGCTCATTGCTGCGATCCGCTGTCGAATGTCTGATCGATGAAAGATCGGCCAGTATACAGAAACGCTCGCCAGGCAGTCCCACCCGGGCAAACCAACTGATACCATGCGCGCATGAGCGATCTCGACAATGCAGGCGCGGCCACGCCGCGGATGGCCAATCGTTTCCGCGGTTTTCTGCCGGTGGTGATTGATGTAGAAACCGGCGGCTTCAATTCGGCGACCGATGCGCTACTCGAAATCGCGGCCGTGACGGTCGGTTTCGACGACAACGGGCAGCTCGCGGTCCGCGAATCCGCCTCGTATCACGTGACCCCGTTCGAGGGGGCGAACATCGAACCGGCCTCGCTCGAGGTCAACGGCATCGATCCCCATCATCCGCTGCGTCCGGCGATCCCCGAGCGCGACGCCCTGGGCCGTATATTTCGGCTGGTCCGCGATACCATGAAGGCCGACGGCTGCAAGCGCGCGGTACTGGTCGGGCACAACGCCCACTTCGATCTCGGCTTTCTCAATGCTGCGATCGAGCGGACCGGCATCAAGCGCAGCCCGTTCCATCCGTTTTCCTGTTTCGATACCGCCACCCTGGCTGGGGTCGCTCTCGGCCAGACTGTGCTCCGACGCGCAGCCACTGCGGCTGGCATGTCCTGGGATAACGAAGCCGCCCACTCGGCACGTTATGATACCGAGCAGACGGCACGGCTGTTCTGCACCATCGTCAATCGCTTCCAACCGATCTTCGAAGCGGTGCCACCGCATCCGCAGTCCTGATGACGTCACTCGTTGTTCCCATGACTTGTGAGCCCCCTCGCAAGCCGCTAATTTAGCCCGCCGTATGTCCACGACATCGTCTTTTGCCACCGATCATCCGCTGCTCGGCCGCGTCGCCCTGGGTTTCAAGGCCGTGCGCTTTGCCTGTGTGCTGCTACTGGGCGTTCTTCTGCTGCCGGCGGTCCCGCTGCTCGGGCGGCGTAGCAAGTACCTGATCAACTGGTGGTTAGGGCGCATGCTTAATGCCCTGCATGTACGGGTCGATATCGACGGCAACGTCCCCTCGGGGCCGATGTTGGTGGTCGCCAACCACTGTTCCTGGCTGGATATTCTCGTGCTGGGGCGAGTGTTCAACACGGCCTTCGTATCCAAGGCCGAGGTCGGCCGATGGCCGCTGGTGGGTTCGTTCGCCCGGGCCGGCGGCACGCTGTTTCTCGATCGCGGCCAGGGTAAGACCGGCGAAACCAGCACCTCGATCCAGGACATGCTGGCCTCCGGACGCTCGGTGTTGTTCTTTCCCGAAGGCACCACTACGCCGGACCCGAATCCGCGGCGTTTTCATGCCCGGCTGTTCGCGGCCGCTATCGACGGCGGCTATAACGTGCTGCCGGTGAGCCTACGTTACTGCGACGATACGACCCCGCCCGGCATGCACCATGCGCTGGCGCCGTGGGTTAACGAAGCCGCGCTCTGGCCGCACTTCCGCGATCTGTTCAAGCTACGCGAGATTCACGCCGAAATACGGGTCTGCGCTGCACTCGATCCGCGCGGCTACGATCGACGCAGCCTCGCCGAGGCCGCCCGCATGGCTGTGGCCCACCGTCAGGCCGTGGCGGCCTCGCGCGGTGTCAGAGGCCGGACGGCAGGCGCGGAATAAGCGCGCCGTCGGCACCCAGCCCGCGGGCTGCGAAATAGTCGGCGCCATCGGTGCCGTCGTAGCGGCGCTCGTTGATGAAGCGCTTGATCACGGCCGCCGACTCGTTGGCCCGCATCAGCAAGAACAAGTGCCCGCCGCCGCGCATCACGTGCAGATAGGATTTCGGAATCAGCCAGTACAGCAGCCGACTGTTGACCAGCGGCACGATGGGATCGTCGTCGCCACCCATGACCAGGGTCGGACACGGCAGCGCATGCAGGCGATGGATGCTGGTCCAGCTGACCGCCCCGAGCATCTGAAACGCATAGCCGCGGATGCTCGGGCCGCCAGCGTATTCGCCGCGCCGGCCGACCAGTTCCGGGCGACGTCTGACTAAGCCGCCATAGATCGCCGACAGGCCCGGCGGCAGTGATTCGGCACGCCGGTAGTAGCGGGCCATGGCCATCCGCTTGAAGGTATTCGAACGCGTCGCCATCGACGGCCAGCCGACCGAGCTGGAGGCCAAGACCAGACGGTTCACCCGTTCCGGATAGTCCAATGCGAACTGTTGGGCCAGCGAGCCGCCCCAGGACAGGCCGGTGAGATTGATCGGTTCATCGTAGCCGAGCCGATCCAGCAGTGTCGCGATCAGACGTGCATACCAGGTCACCCGATGCGGCAACTTGAGTGCCGGCGATCGCCCGGCGCCGGGCATATCCGGCACGACCACTTCGACATCGTCCAGCGCATTGACCAGCGGCATCAGCATGTCCAGATTGCCGCCGATCGTGTTCAAAAGCAGCATCGGCCGGCCGCGGCCACGGCGGATGCCATAGCGCAGACGCACGCCGTCGACATCGATCCAGTCGACCTGCATCTGCGTTCGCCGCCGCAGTACGCTCAACTCGGGCGGCAGGCGTCGGGCCGCGGCCAAGGGCTCGGAGGAGGTGGCTTCGGGCTTGATGTTCTTGCCTGGCGTCATCACCGCTCGTCCGCCTCGTTCGTCCATTAATACGAGATTTATACGTCGTTGCCATGCGAATGCAACGGCTGGGCCAAATCGAGAAACGCCGCGACTCGGCGCGCGGCTTCGTCGGCGCGTTCCAGCAGCAACCAATGCCCTGCCCCGCGCATGACCGATAATTCCGATCGCGGCATCAATAAGGTCAGAACACGCGCATTGACCAGCGGCACGATCGGATCGTCATCGCCGGACAGAACCAACGTCGGCATGGTCAGGCGATGCAGCCAGGGCAGACTGGAAAAACCGGCCAGCGCATAGCACTGCGCCAGATAGCCGCGTCGGCTGGGGGCCATCGCCCGCGCCATTGCCTGGGCCACCATCTCGCATTCCTCTCTGCGCCGACCGCCAAATACCGAACGTACGTCCTGAGCGTCGATCGCGGCCCGCTGCAGACCGGTCAGCGAGGCCAGCCGGCGCAGGTTGGCGACCCGCCCCGGAAACATGAGCTGGCCGGCCGAGGTCGCGACCAGCACCAGCCGATGCACGCGAATCCCATAGTCGCGGGCGATACGCTGGGCCAGCAGGCCGCCCCAGCCGACGCCGAGCAGGTCGAAATGGTCGTGGCCCCGCGCGGCGACCAACTCGGCCACCAACCGCGCCAGACCGGCCATCCGCTGCATGCGCGCCGGCCCGGGCGCCCCGCCGATGCCAGGCAGATCGAAGCGCAGCGTTGCCCGCCCCAGCGCGCTACAAAACTCGTCGAGAATATCGAGATTGGCCAGGAAATCGTTGCAGATCACCAGCGGCCGTTCGCCATGGCCGTCGGTTTCGGCGACCCGCAGCCGCTGGCCGGCGATCACGATCTCGTCGATCGCGGCAGATTCAGCGCTGGCGAACATAACGACCGGGCGCGGCTTCGATCGGTTCGAAGTCGTCGTTGCCGAATACCGTGGGGGCGTTGTGCTCCGGGCCGCCGTGTTCACGGGCCCAGGCCATCCATTCCGGCCACCAGGAATCGCCGGTATAGCGTGCTGCGCGCTGCCAATCCGAGGGCGGCAGGTCGTAGTCGTCACAAGTCACGAAGCCGGGGCGCTTGGCCTGGCCGGTATCGCTGGCCGGCGGGCAAATCACTGCCTGGGCATGACCGCCGGTACCGAGCACGAAGCGCCGATGCCCAGAAAACATCTGCATCGACCGATAGCAGGCCTGCCACGGTGCGATCGGATCGCGCGCGCCGGCCACCACAAATACATCCTGGGTAATGCGGCTGACGTCGATCGGCTCGCCTTCCAGCACAATCCGGCCGGGTTCACGCAGCTGTTGGTCACGATAGATACCCAGCAAGTCGGCATGCAGACGGGCCGGCAGGCGCGTGGTGTCGTTGTTCCAGTACAGGATATCCGAGGCCGGTGGCGTTTGGCCGAGCACGTAGTTGTGGGTGACGAACCGCCAGATCAGCGTATCCGGCTGTTGCCAAGCAAACGAGCGCGCCATCTCGGCGCCATCAAGCACGCCGCGCCGGGCCGAACGCGCCAGCGCTCGATCGATCGCGGCATCATCGACCGTCGGCACACCGACCAGGCTACTGGGCGACTCTAGCAGGGTAACGAACAACGACAGGCTCGCGACTTGGGCGGCCCGGCCCTGGGCCGCCCGCCGTGCCAGGGCCACCGTGGCCGTCAGCCCCCCAGCGCAGGCCCCAGCCAGCTTGACCGGATGCGAACCGGTGATCCGCCAGACGATATCAATGGCTTGATCAACCGCGGTGGCGTAGTCGCCCAGGCCCCAGCAGCGCTGGGCCGCCGTCGGATTGCGCCAGGACAGCGCGAACACCTGCTGGCCGGCGTCCAGCGCATAACGCACCAGACTGTGTTCGGGCGCCAGATCGATCACGTAGTACTTGTTGATCTGGGCCGGCACGAACAAGGTGGCACAGGCATCGACCTGCGGCGTACGCGGGCTGTACTGGATGAGCTCGCAGATCTCATTGCGAAACACCACCGCGCCCGGCGTGGCGGCGATATTCATCCCCAGGCGGAAAGCCGTAGTATCAACCTGCTTGGGCAAGGCATGGTTGTCGCGCAGATCGCTGAGCAGGTGATACACCCCAGCCAGCGCCGAACGTCCGCGGCTGGCGATCAACCGCTCGTAGAATTCGGGGTGCGTCAGGCATAGATTCGACGGCGCCAGAGCCGCGATCAGGTGCTCGGCCGCGAACGCCAGACGGCGACGCCGGGTCTGCGGCAGGCCGCTGGAGGCGACCAGATCGCGCAGCGCCTCGGACAGCGCCAGATAGACTTGCAGCGGCTGCTGGAATAGCGGATTGTCCTGCCAGGCCGGATGCCTGAACCGTGGATCCTCAGCAGCCGGCGTCAACCGCGACCGGCCCAGTGCGATCGCGCCCAAATGCGCGACCAACCGAGCCTCGATCCGAACCGCGGCCCAGGGGTGCCGCGCCAGCAGCACCAGCAGTTCGCCGATCGCACAGCGCATGTCCGACCAGCCATTGTCGACGGTCGGAAATGTACCCGGAATCTCACCCGCGACAGGGCCGCGGTCCAGAGGTGCCGCGCGTTCGAGCGCTTGTTGCTGTATGACCAAGACGGCCTCCTTGCGATGCGCCGGCCGGGGGCCGACGTCCGTGGCCCGGAATTGATGGTTACAATGGCGTCACCGATTTTTCAAGCGAGTTATGCATGGCGCTGCTGCAGGGCTTAGGCGGTCATATCGATCGAATCGTCTGGCAGCCCGATTTAGAGCGGGTGCGCGGCCCCAAGCGCTGGCTACTGGTCACGGTGCGCATTGGCGCCGCGCTGGTCCGCGATTTCCAAGCCGGCGAAATCCCGATGCGCGCCATGGGCCTGGTCTATACCACGCTGGTCTCGCTGGTGCCGCTGCTGGCGCTGGCTTTTTCCCTGCTCAAGGCATTCGGCGTGGACAATGCCCTGCGCCCGGTGCTCCAGCGTTTTCTATCGCCGCTGGGTTCCGGCAGCGAGCAGATCATCGACCGGATCGTGGATTTCGTGCAGAACGTCCAGGTCGGCGTACTGGGGGCGATCGGCGTGGTGATGCTGATCTATTCGGTCCTGTCGCTGATCCAAAAGGTCGAGACCGGTTGCAACTACATTTGGCGCGTCCGTCAGGCACGCTCGATCGGCCGCCGCGTGACCGAGTATCTGAGCGTTCTGATTGCCGGCCCGCTGGTAATTCTAGCGGCGGCGAGCATGACCGCGACGGTCACATCGAACAGTACGGTCACCTATCTATCGTCGGTCGAGCCGTTCGGTGCCGCGCTATATCTGGCCGGCCGAATTCTGCCGTACGTGCTGTACAGCATCGCCTTTACGCTGTTGTTCAAGTTCATGCCGAATACCCAGGTCCGTTTCGGCCCGGCCCTCGGAGGCGGCATCTTCGCCGGTGTGCTGTGGCAGACCGCGAGCCTCGGCTTCGCCGTGTTCGCCAAGAACGCTGGCAACGTCAACGCGATCTATTCCAGCTTCGCCATCCTGATTTTGCTGCTGATCTGGCTGTATGTGTCATGGATGATTCTACTGTTCGGCTGTCGGGTCGCATTCCTGCTCCAGCATACGGAGCGGCTGACCCGCGAGCCTTATCCGCCCCGGCTGGGGGCGGCCGAACGCGAACGGTTGGCGTTATTGATGAGCGCGCTGATCGCCGATCGCTTCATCAGCGGGGGCACCCCGTGGACCGTCGGCGCACTGGCGCATGCCCTGCGCGCGGCCACCGACCACATACAGGATATCGCCGACCAGCTGGTCGAGGGCGATCTGTTGGTCGCTACTGGCGCGCTTGGTCATACCTTGCTGCCCCGCCGCGACATCGCCGAAGTGCGTATCACCACCGTGTTGGATACCGTGCGCTCAGGGGCGCCCGCGGCTCGTCCGAACCCGCGGGATGCGGCGACTGCCGAGGCGGTCGACACGCTGCTCGAACGGCTCGACAGAAGCAGAGCAATGGCTTACGAAGATCGCTCGCTACGCGATCTTGCGCTTTCCCTGCATGGGCGCCAGTCTGAAGCCAGCGATCGAACGCCGCTGGCCTCGTGGACGACGCCGGCGACGACTGACGCGTCGGGGCAATAGATATGACAACATGTTCTCGTCACGCATCGGGCAGCGCTCAGACAGGCATTCCGAGCGCATGGCGACGAGAACACGCTCTATGACAACGGTTGTCAGAGGAGAGACCGTGAATAAAACCTGGCTCGCACAATACCCGGACGGGGTGCCCGCCGAAATCGACGTCGACAGCGGCCGAACCCTGGTCGACGTGATCGAGGACAGCTGTCGAGAATTCAGCGATGCGCCGGCGTTCTCGAACATGGGCGTAGAGATGAGCTATGCCGAGCTGGAAGCCAGGTCTCGGCATTTCGCGGCCTATCTCCAGCACGAGCTCGGTTTCGCCAAGGGCGATCGCGTTGCGATCATGATGCCCAACCTGCTGCAGTATCCGATCGCCCTGTTCGGCATCCTTCGCGCTGGCATGGTAGCGGTCAACGTGAACCCCCTTTATACCGCCCGCGAACTCGAGCACCAACTCTCCGACGCCGGCGCCCGGGCGATCGTGATCGTCGAGAATTTCGCCGCCACCCTCGAGAAGGTCGTCGACAAGGTCGCCCTCGAAGCGGTCATTTCCACCCAGATCGGCGACTGCTTTCCGACCGTCAAGCGCACCATCACCAATTTCGCGGTCAAGCACGTCAAACGTATGGTGCCGACGTTCAACCTGCCCGGCGCGATCGCGTTCAACACGGTGCTGGCCGACGGCGCCAAACAGTCGATGAAGCCGGTCGAGGTCGGCCCCGACGATATCGCTTTTCTACAGTACACCGGCGGCACCACTGGCCTGGCCAAAGGCGCGATTCTGCTGCACCGGAACATGGTCGCCAATATCGAGCAGGCCCAGGCCTGGCTCGGCCCGTGGACCGAAAAAGGCCACGAAACCATCATCACCCCGTTGCCGCTCTACCATGTGTTCGCCTTGATGGCGAACTGCCTGGTATTTCTGCAACAGGGCGGCAAGAACGTGCTGATTACCAACCCGCGCGATATCGCCGGGCTGGTCAAGGAATTCGACAAGCACCGGCCGACCGCCTTTACTGCGGTCAACACGTTGTTCAATGCGTTGGTGAATAACGACGACTTCGCCAAGCTGGATTTCTCCCGGCTGAAAATCGCGCTCGGCGGCGGCGCAGCGGTCCAGAAAGCGGTGGCCGAGAAATGGCAACAGATCACTGGCGTGCCCCTGATCGAAGCCTATGGTCTGACCGAGGCTTCGCCGGCAGTCGCGATCAATCCGCTGAATCTGGAACGCTACAACGGCTCGATCGGCCTGCCGATCCCGTCGACCGAAATCACCATTCGCGACGAAAACGGCAACGAGGTCGAGCCTGGCCAGCCGGGCGAGTTGTGCGTGGATGGCCCGCAGGTGATGGCCGGCTACTGGAACAAACCCGAAGAGAACGCCAAGACCTTTTTCAACGAACGCTGGCTGCGCACCGGCGACATCGCCCAGTTCGACGATCGCGGCTATCTCTATATCGTCGATCGCAAGAAAGACATGATTCTGGTCTCGGGCTTCAACGTCTATCCCAACGAAATCGAAGACGTGGTGGCCTCGCATCCGAAAGTGCTCGAGGCTGCCTGTATCGGCGTCGAGGACGACAAATCCGGCGAGGTGGTCAAAGTGTTCGTGGTCCGACGCGACGACAGCCTGACTGAAGACGAACTCATCGACTATTGCCGCAGCGAATTGACTGGCTACAAGGTGCCGAAACAGGTCGTGTTCATCGACGAGCTGCCGAAGTCCAACGTCGGCAAGATCCTGCGCAAGGACCTGCGCAGCCAGTAGCGCCCGAGGCGTTTACTGGATCAGGTACAGACAGAGGCTCAACGTAACCAGCGAACCGACGGTGGAATACAGGATCGTGCCAGCGACCACCGAGGCCTCGCGAGCATAAAACTCGGCGAGCATGAACGGCCCGGTGCCGGTCGGCAGCGCTGCCAGCAACAGCGCGGCCTTGGTCCATAGCGGCGACAGCCCGAATACATAGGCCGCCAATACCCAGGCGATCGCTGGCTGGCCGATCAGTTTCACTGCAGTCAGACTCAAGGCGCTGCGCTGGGCGCCCGGGCTGTGGCGCTGGGTAAGAAACGCCCCCAGCGACACCAAGGCACAGGGCGTGGTGGCATCGCCGAGCAGCTGCAGAAATTTATCGGCTGGCTGCGCCAGCGCGAGGCCGCTGGCCGCCCAGAGCGCCCCCAGGATCGGCGCCACCACCAGCGGATTCTTGGCCAGCGCAAGCAACACCTTGCCGACCGCATGGTGCAGCGTCGTTTCGGCCTGAAGCCCAATTTCTACGCAGACCACCGCGATCGCAAACAATACGCAGACCACGATCAGCGTCGCGATCAGGGCGGGCAGCAGGCCGTCGTCGCCCAGCACCAGCACACACAGCGGGATGCCGATATAGCCGGTATTGGCATAGGCCGCGCTCAGGCCGTCGATGCCGGCGTCCGCCAGATGTCGGGGCGAACGCAGCCGCAGCACGACTGTGATCGCGAACACGGCCATGGTGGCTAGAGCGAAGACAGCAACGAAGCGCGGATGCCAGATCTGGTGCCAGCTGGCGGTCGCGGTCGCCTCGAACAATAGCGCCGGCAGGCATAGCCAGACCACGAACCGATTGAGCTCAGAAGCGGCGGTCGCTCCGAGACAGCCACTGCGACGACAAACATAGCCGGCTAGGATCAAGCCGAAGATCGGCAGCACGACGTGGGTGACCGAATACATCGGCACGGCCCTCATAGGTTGGAACGACAGGCCGACAAGGCTAAGGCGGCGTTCTGATACCGTCTAATATCAATTGAATCGCCGATCCATACCGAAGCCGCATCGATGATGAATTTTCGTCAGCTCCGATATTTTGTGGCTCTAGCCGAGACCCAGCACTTCGGCCAGGCTGCAGCGCGCCTGCATATCACCCAGCCGCCGTTAAGCCGCCAGATCGCCGCCCTCGAGCAAGACCTCGGCGTGCGGCTATTCGAGCGCCATTCGCGCCACGTCGCACTCACGCCGGCCGGCGACGATTTCTATCGCCATGCCCTGCGGCTACTGGCCGATGCCGAGCGTGCCAGCCAGTCGGCCCGGGCCACTGAGGCCGGAGCGATCGGCGAGCTGCGTCTGGGCTTTGCCATGTATGCAGCGTTCAGCCTATTGCCACGGCTGGTGCGCGTATTCAGCGCGGCTCGGCCGCGCATCACGCTTAGCCTAGAAGAGATCCTGCCGCGGGATATGGAACAGGCCGTGCTCGAACATCGCCTCGATATCGGCATCGGCATGCCGCTCGGTCGCCCAGGCCGGCTCGACTACCGTGCCCTGGCCCGGGAGCCACTGTGTGCAGTGCTGCCTCGCAGCCACCCGCAGGCCGACGCCCCGGTCGTCGACGTTGCGGGCTTGGCTGACGAAGACTTCATCACCCTGCCGCGCAGCACCGCCCCGGCACTGCATGAGGCGGTGCTCGAATGCTGTGCTGCCCATGGGTTCGTACCCAGAATTCGGCTCGAGACCCACCTACAGCAGACTATCGTTTCGCTGGTCGCCGAAGGGCTCGGCGTGGCGCTGGTGCCGGCTTCGTTATCTCGCCTGCGTATGGACGAGATCGTGTTTGTCGCCATCGATGGTTCGCCGTTAATCGAACAGGGCCTGTACTGGCGCCGCGACGAGGCCGACGCCCGCGTGGCTGCGTTTATCGAATGCGCCGAAACACTAGGGCCTGTCGATGGGGCGTGCGGGTCTGCGCCGGGCGCTGTGTAGCGGCAAAACAAGGCATAGCCGCTGCCAACGCGCCAGAACGATAGCGCTTGTCACGACGGGCCGGGGCTACCGGTCGCTCTGCGGCGTACGGCACTTGGGCGGCTTGCCTAGAGCCGGCAATTCGCGCATTGCAGAATACGACGACGAGCCCGGCACGGCGCCGGCACCGCAACCAAGCGACGCCCGCGATCCGCAGCCGTACTCTTGGTCGCGGTCTGCGTTCAGGCGTTGTCGGCGATGATCATGTCCGCGGCCTTTTCGGCAATCGCCGTGGTCGGCGCATTGGTATTGCCACCGACGATGGTCGGCATGATCGACGCATCGACCACCCGTAGGCCGGTCATGCCATGAACGCGCAATCGATCGTCGACCACGGCCATGTTGTCGTGACCCATGCGGCAGGTCCCGACCGGATGGTAGATGGTTTCCGCCCGACGCCGGACGTAGTCCTCGATCGCGGTATCGCCTTCGACCGTATCGCCGGGTTCGAGCTCGACTTCACGGTGCTCGGCCAGCGGCGGGCTGCGCATGATGCGCCGGCCAATCTTGACCGCGGCCACCAACTGCGCCAGATCCTGCGGATCGTCGAGATAGTTCGGATCGATGCGTGGCGGCGCCATCGGGTCGGCGCTGTTCAGACCGATATGCCCGCGCGAACCGGGCCGCAGATCACAGATCCGTAGCGTGTAGCCGTGATAGCGGATCGTGTTCCAAAGTCGGTGCCCATGATCCTGTTCGATCGTGGGGATGAAATGTAGCTGCAGATCGCCGAGCGCCGGATCGTTCGTGCTACTGATGAAACCGCCGGATTCGGCGACATTGCTACTCAGCCACCCGCGGCCGTGGCGCCAGTAGTGCCAAAGCGCGAGCGGTGCATCCACGAACAAGAACTTGAACCCCAGGCGCAGGCTGAGCCGGGTCCGTTCGCGATCGATGACGCTGATATCCAGATGATCCTGCAGATTGCGGCCGACACCAGGTAGTTCGTGGCGCAGCTCGATACCCTGCGGCTCGATCTCTTCGCGCGGGCCGATGCCCGACAGCAACAAAATCTGGGGCGAGTTGATTGCGCCTCCGGCCAGTAATACTTCGCGGCGGGCCCGGAGTTGCCGCTCGGATTGCGTGCGCCGATCGCGATACGCGACCCCGGTAGCATGCAGGCCATCGAACAGCAGCCGGGTCGCCTGCGCCCGGGTGATTACGGTGAGATTACGACGATCGCGTATGGGATGCAGAAAGGCATCGGCGTTGGAACAGCGCCGGCCGTCACGTTGAGCGACGTTGTACAGCCCGACGCCGACGTCGGTCGCGCCGCCGAAATCGTCGTTACGCGGATAACCACAAGCCTGGGCGGCCGCGATGAATTTCTCGTTGAGCGGGTTGTTGTGGCGCCCGCGGCTGACCGCATACCCGCCCGAGGCGCCGTGATACTCGTTGGCCCCGCCCTCGAAGGCCTCGGACTTGCGAAAGTAGGCCAGCATGTCGCGATAGCCCCAGCCGGCGTTGCCGAGCGCCGCCCAGTGGTCGTAGTCGCTGGCATTGCCTCGGGTATAGCACATCGCGTTGATGGCACTCGAGCCCCCGAGCGTCTTGCCGCGCGGCCAAAACAGGCGACGATTGGCCAGCCGGGGCTGGGCCACGGTGTAGTAGGCCCAGTTCAGGGTTTTCGACCACATCAGGCCGATGATGCCGATCGGGATATGCAGCAGCGGGTTCCGATCCGGTGGCCCGGCTTCGAGCACGGCCACCGAGACCGACGAATCCTGCGACAGGCGATTGGCGAGCACACAGCCAGCCGAGCCGCCCCCCACGATTACATAGTCATAGACCTGTTCCGTGTCGACCATGGGCAGCTCCTGCGCAGCGCATTTATTACAAAAGCCTATCGCCTGTTATACGCATCGCTCCTAGTGGCGCGATTCGGGCAGCGTGATATTGAGCTCGAGCACTTCGAGATCGCCCTCGCGCTCGATCTCCATCTGGACGGCGTCGTCACCAACCTCGACATACTTGCGCAGTACCTGGAGCAGATCCTGCTGAAGTTGCGGGAAGTAGGCCGGCTGATCGCCCTGTCCGGTCCGGCGATGGGCGACCACCACCTGCAACCGCTCCTTGGCCATCTTGGCCGACCCCTTCTTCTCGGAAGAACGAAAAACGTCTAGCCAACCCATGGTTTATCTCCCCATCAGTCGGTCAAGGAAACTCTTCTTGGCTTCGATAAAACGCATCGGCCGGTTTTCGCCCAGAAAGCGGGCCACCATGTCGAAGTAGGCACCGCCGGCGTCGGCGTTGTTCTCGAGCACTACTGGCATACCAGAGTTAGAGGCGTTGAGCACGGTTTCCGATTCTGGCACCACGCCAAGCAGCGGGATCGCCAGAATATCGCTGATATCTTCGAGCGAAAGCATTTCGCCCTTGCCGACCCGGCTCGGCGCATAACGGGTGACCACCAGATGCTCCTTGACCGGATCCGCGCCTTCCTGGGCGCGCTTGGTCTTGGACGATAGCATGCCCAGCACCCGGTCGGAATCGCGCACCGAGGAGACTTCCGGATTGGTCACCACCAGCGCCTCGTCGGCGAAATACATCGCCATCAGCGCGCCTTTTTCGATACCGGCCGGCGAATCGCAGACGATGTAGTCGAACTCTTCGGACAGCTTATCGAGGGTCCGCTCGACGCCTTCTTCGGTCAGCGCATCCTTGTCGCGGGTCTGGGAGGCGGCGAGGATATACAGGTTGTCGATACGCTTATCGCGAATCAGCGCCTGCTTGAGGTTGGCTTCGCCGGTAATGACGTTGACGAAGTCGAACACCACGCGGCGCTCGCATCCCATGATGAGATCCAGATTGCGCAGGCCGACGTCGAAGTCGACCACGACCGTCTTGTGCCCGCGCATGGCAAGGCCGGCGGCGAACGACGCCGAGGTCGTGGTCTTGCCGACCCCGCCCTTGCCCGACGTGACTACGATAATCTTGGACACTGATTACTCCTGCAGTTCGATCAGCAAATTGTCATGTTCCAGCCGGACCTGGACCGGCTTGGAACGCACCCCCTCGTCCATGGCATCGGCGACTTTATAACAGCCGGCGATCGCAACCAGATCGGGTTCGAAGCGCTTGCAGTAGATCCGGGCTTCGGCATCGCCCGAAGCGCCCGCCAGGGCCCGGCCGCGCAGCGCGCCGTAGACATGGATATGCCCGTCGGCCAATACTTCTGCGCCTTCGGAGACCGAGGTCGCGATCACCAGATCCCCGCCCCGAGCATAGATCTGCTGGCCGGAGCGGACCGGCTTGGTGACCAAGCGGGTCGGCGTTCGGCCCGGCGCCTCTGGTTCGGGGGTGGCGGCGGGCTGGTCGCTGGACGATTTTTTTGCCTGCTTCGGCCGTTCCTGGCCAGCGTCCGCCGCGCCGGCGCGCTTGCCCGGCGATTCGATCACGCCCAGACCGGCCGCGCGGGCGGCCTCGGCCACGGCGCTCGAGGCATCCAGCACGCCGACCACTACCAGCTCGGCCTCGTGCAAAATTTCGACCACCCGGCCCAGATCGGGCAGCGTGTCAGGCAGCGACAGCAATACCGGTAGGCGAGTGAAAAACCCCGGCGCACGCGCTATCTGTTCGTTGACCTGAGTGGCGATCGCCTCGCTATCGGTTTCGCGGATTTCGATGACGGTCAACGTCATCATCCGCCCCTTGAAGATCACACCGGATTCCGCGGAGCTGTTGGTTTGCGCCATGCCCGAGTCGTATTCGCTAAAGCCGCGAGTCTAGCATGCTGATCGAGCGCGACATCCTGCATTTTACGGCGCGATCGAGTATAGATAAGACTTCGTTTCGACCACTCGACGACTGACCATGCCCGGTGATGCTTGGCAGGGCTACGAAAGCCCCGGTTTCTTCGATGAAATGATCGCAGGCGACGGCCGCCCACATGCCGCAGTCGCCGAACTCGCCGAGCGCATCGGCGCGCTCGACCGCGACGAGCTGACGGCCCGACGTGCCGCAGCCGGTCTGGATATCAAGTCGATGGGGATCACCTTTACGGTCTATTCCGACGCCGGGATGATCGACCGGGCCTGGCCGTTCGATATCGTCCCGCGGGTGATTCCGGCCAGCCAGTGGCGTCGAGTGGCTGCCGGTCTGGCGCAGCGCGTGGCTGCCCTCAACGCCTTCATTGCCGATATCTACGGCGAGCAGCGGGTGATCGCCGACGGGGTGTTCCCGCGCGAGGTGCTCGACCAGTCGGTCAACTTCCGCCCGGAGTGCGTAGGCATGCGGCCAGCTGGCGATATCTGGGCCCATATCTGTGGCTCGGATCTGGTGCGCGATCACAACGGCGATTTCTACGTCCTCGAAGACAACCTGCGGGTGCCCTCCGGGGTGTCTTATATGGTCGAGAACCGGATGGTGGCCAAGCGGGTGTTCCCAGAGTTGTTCGATGCCCATGTGATCGGCCCGGTCGACGACTATCCCTCGGAATTGCTGGATGCCCTGGCGGCCCTGTCGCCGCGCCCGAATATCACCCCGAACGTGGCCCTGCTGACACCGGGCATCTACAACTCCGCCTTTTTCGAGCACGTCTGGCTGGCCGGGCAGATGGGGGCCGAGCTGGTTCAGGGCTCGGATCTGTATGTCGGCGACGACGACTGTGTCTATACCCGAACCATTTACGGCCTGCGGCGGGTCGATGTGATCTATCGCCGGGTCGACGATCTGTTTCTCGACCCGGAAGTCTTTCGTGCCGATTCAATGCTCGGCACGCCGGGCCTGATGCGCGCCTGGCGAGCCGGCAATGTCGCCCTGGCCAACGCCCCCGGTGCCGGGGTCGCCGACGACAAGGTGGTCTATGCCTTCGTGCCCGAGTTCATCCGCTACTACCTCGGTGAGGCGCCGACACTGGCCAACGTGCCGACATGGCGCTGCATGATCGAAGCCGAACGCGAGTACGTCTTGGCCCATCTGGATGAACTGGTCGTCAAACCGGCCAACGAATCCGGCGGCTACGGCATGTTGATCGGTCCACGAGCGACCGACGCCGAACGTGAACACTTTGCCGAGCTGATCCGTGCCAACCCGCGCAACTATATCGCCCAGCCTACCCTGGCGTTATCGACCGCGCCGACGTTGATCGACGAAGGCTTAGCCCCGCGCCATGTCGATCTGCGGCCGTTTATCGTGTCACGCCCCGATCACCCGCCCTATGTGACGACCGGCGGACTGACCCGGGTCGCTCTGCGCGAGGGCTCGCTGGTGGTCAACAGCTCCCAGGGCGGCGGCAGTAAGGACACCTGGATCATCGACGATTCGCATACCACCGCCGAGGAGCGCGTCTGATCATGTTGTCCCGTATCGCCGACAATCTGTTCTGGGCCGGCCGCTATATCGAGCGTGCCGAAGCCAGCGCTCGCCTGATCAACGCTACCGGTCTGCTGCTGCTCGATCTGCCCGACGAGCGCGACTTCCACTGGCATACGCTGATCGAGATCATGGGCGCAGAGGCCGGTTTCGATGCCCGCTACGACGCAGCCGATGAAACACGGGTCATGGACTACCTGGCCATGGATCGCGACCATCCAGGCTCGATCGCGGCCTCGCTGATTGCGGCCCGCGAAAACCTGCGCAGTGCCCGCGACCACGTGCCGCGCGAACTGTGGGAGGAAATCAATGCCTTGCATCTGTTCATGGCCGAGTCCGCCGATGTGCGTCGCCGCGTCCAACGGAGTCAGGTCATGGACCGCATCATTCGCTCGGCCCGCATCGCCGATGGCCATATTAACGCTGGCATGAGCCGCGATGCCGCCTACGACATGCTGACTTTGGGCATCGCCATCGAACGCGCGGACATGACTACGCGCGTTCTCGACGTGCGAACCGCCGATCTGTTGCCACAGACCTCCGAGGCGCTACCGCCCTATCGCAACGCCCAGTGGATCAGCGTGCTCAAGTCGCTGTCGGCGTTTCAGATGTATCGGCGCCATGTTCGTAGCCGTGTGACCGGTCCATCGGTGGTGTCGTTTCTGCTGACCGACCCAGCGTTTCCACGCTCGGCCTGGTTCTGTCTCAAAAGCGCCGGCGACAAACTGGCCCGGCTGCCCAGCCCGGGGCCGGCCAAGATCCAGCTCGCCCGGGTCGAGCGTACGGTCAACGGCGTCGATGCCAGTCGCCTGTCGGGCGAACGACTGACACATCTGTTGGACCGAATCCAGAGCGAGATCGCCGCGTTGACCGAGGCGATCGCCGCGCGTTATTTCGACGGCGCCCACGCCTGAGGCCGACCTGCATGCGCGACTTTGCCTGCCAATGCGGCAATACTCTGTATTTTCAGAATAATCTTTGTCTTCAATGCAGCCGCAACGTTGGCTACGTGCCCTCGGCCCTGGCCATGACCGCAATCGAGCCGATCGGCCACGGTCGCTGGCAGGTACCGGCCGCCGGCCAAATCGCGGGCCGGGAATACCGGCTGTGCGAGAACACCGCAATCTACGATGCCTGCAACTGGCTGGTGCCGGTCGAAGATCCGAATCCGCTGTGTGCCTCCTGTCGGCTGACCCGCACCATCCCCGATCTCAACGTCGAGCGGCATCTGGAGCTGTGGCGTCGAATCGAGGCCGCCAAGCGGCATGTGCTGTATTCGCTCAAGGTTCTCGATCTGGCGATCATCGGCCGCGATACTGATCCGAGCCAGGGCCTGGCCTTCGATTTTTTGGCCGATGCCCATGCCGATACCGAATTCACCGAGCCGCTTGCCGGCCAGGAACCGGTCACCACCGGCCATGCCGACGGGCTAATTACGCTCAATATTTCCGAAGCCGACGATGTCGCGCGGGCACGGATGCGCGAACAGATGGGCGAACATTACCGTACCCTGCTCGGCCATTTCCGCCATGAAATCGGCCACTATTACTGGATGCGCCTGGTCGCTGAACAGCCTGTCGCCCTAGCAGACTTCCGGCGGCGCTTCGGCGACGAACGGGCCGACTACGGCCAAGCCCTGACCCGCCACTACGAGCAGGGCGTGCCACGCGACTGGAGCACGCGTTTCATCACCCCCTATGCCTCAGCGCATCCCTGGGAAGATTGGGCCGAATCCTGGGCCCACTATCTGCACATGCGCGATACCCTGGAAACCGCGCTCGAACACGATCTGGTAGTGCGCTATCCCTGGCAGCGTAGCGACAACGATTTCGATGCCTTCATGTATCAGTGGACCCAGCTCACAATCGCCGTCAACGCCGTCAACCGCAGCATGGGCCTGCCGGATGCTTATCCGTTCGCTCTAAATACCGCGGCGCGCGACAAGCTGGCCTTCATTCACGACCTGATCGGCGCTGAGCCGAAAACGATATCGACATGAGCCGAATGCGCTCTTTCAACGCCGGCGGACAACGCTTCCTCGACTCTCTGAGCACGATCGATATCGGCGGTCTGAACTATGCTTATCGCCGCGTCGGCTCACCCGGCGGCCAGCCCCTGCTGCTGCTGCATGGTTTGATGGATACCAGTGCCAGCTTCGCCCGGCTAGTCGATGCACTGGCCGTCGACGGCGATCCCGGTTTCGACGTGATCGCCCCCGATTGGCGCGGCCACGGCCAGAGCCAGGCCACGCCGGGCGAATACTGGTTCCCGAACTACTTGGCTGACCTGGATGCCCTCCTCGATGCGCTGGACATCGCGCGGCCGGCGGTGCTCATCGGCCACAGCATGGGCGGCCAGATCGCCAGTCTGTTTGCCGGCGTACGTCCGGAGCGTAGCGCGGCGTTGATTGCCCTCGACAGCCTGAATATACCCGACAGCGATCCGGGCGAGGCGCCGACACGCTATCGCAGCTGGATGAATGCCCGGCACCACAGCACCGCGCGTCAGCCGACCGTCTACAACGACCCCGACCAACTGATAGCCCGCCTGGCCCGGCGTTACCCGGAACTCGACCAATCCGAGCGCAGCGAGCTGGCTGCTCACTGGCTGGTTCCGGGCCCGGAAGGTTGGCGTTTGCACGTGGACCCATCGCATCAGGGCCGCATGCCCTACGGATTCCGCGCTGCCGAGGCCAAGGCAATCTGGCAGAACGTTGCTTGTCCGGTATTCTGCCTGGACGGCGGCCGCTCGCCGGTCGCCCGACTGATCAGCGCCGAGGAAATGGCCGAGCGGCGCGCCTGTTTTGCCGATATGACCCAACACAGCCTGCCCGGCTGTGGACATATGCTGCATATTCAGGCGCCACGCGATGTCGCGGCCCATATCAACGACTTTCTGGCGCGCATCGAAACGCCCGGCTGAGTTGCCTTAGTCGGGCTTGCCTGCCTATGCTAAAAAACGCAACTTTTCACAATCGCCGGCCGTTCATTCCGGCGTGAGAGCCCGGACATGATTGCACTGCTCTGGATTGTCGCTTTCCTGGCCTCCTTTATCGCCTTGGCGTATCGCCGTGCCAGTCTCAAGACCACGACCGCTGCAGTCGGTATTCTGCTGATCGTATGCACCGTTACCAGCACCGGCTGGCTGCTCGGCGGGCTGCTTTGGCTGGCGTATGCCGCGATTTTCGGCGCACTCAATATCGACGCGATTCGCCGGCCTTATCTCACGCGGCCGGCCCTCGAATTGTTTCGTCGGGTCCTACCCACGTTATCGGCGACCGAACGCACCGCTTTGGAAGCCGGCACCGTATGGTGGGAAGGCGAGCTGTTTTCCGGCTTGCCGAACTGGCGGCGGCTCGAGGAGCTGCCGCCGGCCGAGCTGTCCGAGCAAGAGCAGGCGTTTCTGGATGGCCCCGTGCAAACCCTGCTGGATATGTGCGACGAGTGGCAGATCACCCACGAAGAAGCCGATCTGCCGGCCGAAGCATGGCAGTACATCAAGGACCACAAGTTCTGGGCCATGATCATTCCCAAACGCTACGGCGGTCTGGAATTTTCGGCCTATGCCCATTCCTGCGTGCTGGCCAAGGTCGGCTCCGGCCCGGCTGGGGGCACGCTCGGCCCGATCGTGGCGGTACCCAATTCGCTCGGCCCGGCCGAATTGCTGATGCACTATGGCACCGAGCCCCAACGCGATCATTATCTGCCGCGGCTGGCGGTCGGCACGGAAATCCCCTGCTTTGGCTTGACCAGCCCGTTCGCCGGTTCCGACGCCGGCGCGATTCCGGATCGCGGCGTGGTCTGTCACGGCGAGTGGCAAGGCGAACAGATCCTTGGCATGAAACTGACCTGGAACAAGCGCTATATCACGCTCGCTCCGATCGCGACCGTACTGGGCCTAGCCTTCAAGATGTACGACCCCGACGGGCTGCTCGGCGGTGAGGCCGAACTCGGTGTGACCTGTGCCCTGATTCCGACCGATACGCCCGGCTGCCATACCGGGCGCCGCCACTTTCCGGCCAGCGCGCCCTTCCAGAACGGGCCCACCTGGGGCACCGAGGTGTTCGTGCCCCTGGACTACATCATCGGCGGACGCGAGATGATCGGCCAGGGCTGGCGCATGCTCATGGAATGTTTGTCGGTGGGCCGCTCGATCTCACTGCCGTCGGGCTCGACCGGCGATGCCATCGCCAATGCCCGCCTCACCGGTGCCTATGCAGTCACGCGCCGCCAGTTCGATATCTCGATCGGCCAGTTCGAAGGCGTCGCCGAGGCCCTGGCCCGGATCGGCGGCAAGACCTATGCCTGCGAATCATTGCGTCGATTCACGGCCAACGCCGTGGATCTCGGCGAGAAACCCTCGGTGGCTTCGGCGATCGCCAAGTATCACGTGACCACCCTGGCTCAGGACGTGGCCAAGGACGCAATGGACGTGCACGCCGGCAAAGCGGTCATGCTCGGTCCGTCCAACCCAATCGCCCGCAGTTTTCAGGCGGCGCCGGTCAATATCACCGTTGAGGGCGCCAACATCTTGACCCGTTCGATGATGATCTACGGGCAAGGCGCTATTCGCTGTCACCCTTATGTACTGGATGAAATCGAGGCCGCCAATAACCGCGACCAGACCAAAGCGCTCGATGTCTTCGACGATCTGCTGTACCGGCACATCGGCCACGATCTGAGCGCTGCAGCGCGTTCCCTAGTAATGGGATTCACCGGCGGCCTCGGTTCGGCGGCCGGACACAATACCCAGCTCGCGCCCTACTATCAGGCCATGAACCGCTATTCGGCGAATCTGGCGCTGCTGTCGGATATCGCGATGGCCACGCTGGGCGGCACCCTCAAGTTTCGTGAATCGATCTCAGCACGGCTCGGCGACGTGTTGTCGAATCTGTATATCGCCAGCGCTACGCTCAAGCGTTTCATCGAGGACGGCGAACACGCCGAGGACCTGCCGTTGGTGGCCTGGGTTTGCGAAACCGCGTTTGCCGAGATCGAATCGGCCCTGGCCGGCGTGCTCCGTCATCTGCCCAACCGGCCCGCCGCCGTAGTCGCCGGTCTGCTGATCTTTCCGCTGGGCCGGACCGCGCGCCTGCCAAGCGACGGACTCGGCCGTCGCATCGCCCGGCTGCTCCAGACGCCAGGGGCGGTGCGCGACCGGCTGACACCGCGCTGCTATATCTCCCAAGCTCGTCCCGACTCGGCGCCGGCGCTGTTCGAACGCGCCATGGCCGCCACGCTGGATACCGCCGAGCTGCACAAGACTCTGGTCAAAGCCCGCAAGACCGGCGATCTCGATGCCGATCACCCACGCGAACAGATCGACCAGGCCGAGCAGCGACAACTGCTCAGCGCCAACGATGCCGAGCGTCTGCGCCAGGCATTCGATCTCCAGATGGCCGTGATTCGCGTCGATGATTTCGACCCCGAAGAAATGCGCTCGCGAACCAAGAAAAAAAACGGCCCTCAGGCTGATGCCGCCTGAGACTGTCCTGTGTTGGCCCCGGTGGCCATTCTGACCGGCCACCCGGGCCGAAGCGACATGCCCGACCAGGAAACATAAATTACCCAAACCCAGCCATGTTGCGCATTTAGGCTGTTCTATCGGTCTAAAATAAGGTCTCATACCAAGGTATAAACCATCATCTAGGGGGACTATCGAAGGGCGGTCTAGCTCGGGCTTTCGTATCGCAAAGCCCGTATCACAAGCTATTTAGACTCTAAGCAGCCCACGAATTGCCGCCATAGCCGCGCGCCTTTGCAAGATCTCAATTGCGGCTGTAGCGCATTCTCGTACGGTTCGCTACGCTCAACCAGGCGCGATTCTAAAAATACGGCATGTCGAAAATCCGTAAACGCGTCTGCTTCAAAAAGGGAGATTATCGTGCAGAGAATGCGACTTCTCGGGGATTCGCGCGTCTTACAAAACGGCGCGCTTCGCCCAACGACAGTTCTGGGGGACAGTCGAAGCAACACACCTTTGGGACGGGGTGTCGGTCTATGTCTGTTACTGGCGGTCGCCGCCACCGGCCTGAGTGCCTGCAGTAGCAGCAACGGCGGCGACAACGCCGTACCCGAAGCAGGCCAGGCCTCCGGGCTGGTTCTATCCTATCCCTATGATGGCCAACAGGACGTCACGCTCGACAGCCAGATCGTGGTCAAGTTCGAACAGGCGCTCGCCGCGAATGCCGACCAGTCTGTGGCATTACGCGCAGGCTCCCCGTCAGCCGACAACGCGGCCGCTGAGATTACGGTAGACCAGGATGATGGCAACGATCAGGCCGGTATCCTGACGATCACACCGGCCACCGATCTGGTACCGAATACGACGTATTACATCGTCGCCACCGCTGATCTCGCGGATACGAATTATAGCGAAGGCGAAACGCTGACCCAGTTTACGACCGGGCCTATGGCCGGCCGGCCGGGCGCGTCGGATCAGTTTGAAGTGGTAGAAACCTCGCCAGGCGACACCAACCCGGTGACCGGCCGCGAGAGTCTGTTCGCTCAGTTCAACTCGATCCATGTCGTGTTTTCCGAGGCGACCGATCCCTCCACTGTACGCTTGGGCGACACCTTTCGCTTTACCGACAGCAACGGCGACCAGGTGCCCGGACGCCTAACCGTAATCGGTCACCAACTCACCTTCGACCCGACCGACGATCTCGAACCGGGCCAGTACACACTGGCGCTTACCGACGGCGTGACCTCGGAGTTCGGCAAATCGCTGGGCGATTTCAGCCAGACCAAGACCGTCCTGAGCGCCGGCAATACTTCGACCGAGAACCTTACGATCACGCCGGCGTCCGACGATGTCGACGATCTGCCCGACAACGACCTCAACGGCGGCCCGATCAATCTGGTCTCTATTTCCAGCCAGCTGATCGGCCAGAATCCGCAGCCGGCAATGAATATCCCGGAACTGCAGGGGCTGCAAACCACGCTGGCCGAGCCCGGCCTGGACGGCTTCGGCGATACCATTCCGGCCACCATCCGCGCCGGCCAGAAGTTCCAACTCACCCCCTTATCGCTGCGTCTTAACGGCGACGTACCGACCCCGGTGACCAGCGGCCCGATCCGGGTTGAATTCGCCAGCGATGCGAACGTCTATCTGCAGGCCAATGATCTGAGCGAGATCACCACGCCTACCGCAGTACGGCTGCGCTTCGACCTGGCCATCAGCACCATTATCGCCGCCAGCGCCGATCAGAGCACGACCCTGATCCAGATGCTGTCCAACGGCGTGTTCAATCAAAGCATACTCAATATTCAGGCCGCCGGTCTGGCGATTCCGCAGGACAACGGCGACCTCAAGATCGATGTGCTTGGTACCTTTCCACTGCTGGTCAACCGAACCGATCATGCAACGGTCGATTTCGAACTCAGCCTGACCCTACCGGGCGGCGATCAAACCCCGGTGCAGACCGATCAAACGCCGCCCTATCTGATCGCCCAGTCACCCAGCGCCTGCCTGTATACCTTTGGCACCCCGGCCTACGAGGCGGCCTACGGGCAATACGGCACGGCACCGACCGCTCTTCCCGAACAAGCCTGTCTGCAGGTGCTCAATCAGGGCGGCGTTCTGGATACGACTTCGGGCATCAACGACTTCCCCATCGAAGCCAATCCGGCCGTGGTGTTTAGCGAGCCGGTCGACCCGACCACGATCAACGATTCGAGCATCCAGCTCAGCTATACCGCCGACGACGGCAGCACCGGCAGTACACCGGTTACGTTCCAAGTCGACGGTGCGTCGGTCGTAGTCGATCCCGACGCGGCACTGCGGCCGAACGCCGAATACACCCTCACCCTCGGCAGCGGCGCCGATATCACCGATCTGGCCGGCAATACGTTGACCGACAACCCGACCGGTATCGGCCCGGGCCAGAGCCTGCGGTTCACCACCGAGCCCCTAGTCGACACGGCTGCAACACCGCCGATCCTCGGCGAACTGAGCCCTGGCGTGCCATGTGCTCTGACCGGCGGCGATTTCACCAGCGGTGGAGATACCGCCGGACGCTGCGTCGGCGATGCCGACAACGACACCACACGGGCACTCGCGGTGTTCACGAGTCCGGCGAACGTGCCCGTCAACGTATCGTTCTCCAAGCTCGTGGCCAAGGATTCGATCGTATTGGCCAACGGCTGTCTGAACGGCGATAACGACGTCGACGATGCGACCGTCGCCCTCGAGCGCATCGATGACAGTGGCCAATGCACGGGCGTGCCCACGGCGCGCGTCGCGTTTGCCAATCGCGATGGCGAGGCGACCCGCGGCTTCACGATTCGTCCGGCCAACGATCTCGCGGTTGATGCTCGCTATCGGATCGTACTCTGCGGCACGGAAGGGGCGTTGTGCAGTAGCTCGATCGTCGATACCGACGGGCGGGCCTTGAACACCAACCCGCTCAGCGGTAGCGGTTCAACCGATAACACCTTGAGCGAGGATATCGCCGGCGGCCCCGATATCGTGATGCCGTTCGACGTCACCGAGTCTAGTGCGAACTATTACACCGATCTATTCACGCTGCCAGCGGCCGATGCCAACGGCAATGGTCGGTTCGATGATGCCAACGGCGATGGCGCCTATACCCCGGGCGACGCCGATGAGCGGCCGCAGCCGGGTAATCAGTCGCTGGTCGAACTCACCTCTAGCTTCTTGGGCAGCACCGTCGCGATCGACAACCCGAACCGCAGCGATGGCCGCTATCCGGCCTATCTGTCGCTGACTCGGCCGATCGCGATCGGGCAGACGCTCGATCAATGCGATGCCATCGCCAACGTTGTCGATGACGCAGGCAATTCGGTGGTCGGCGCCTCGCCGAGCCAGTGTATTCCTGTCGAATTGCTGCCCGGCGGACAGACCGGCTTGACCAGTATCGAAATCGGTCGTCAAACCTTGGCTGGCTCGCTCGGCGGCCCGTTGAATAGCACTCTCGACAGTGCAATATCGCCGATTGCCGAGGCCCTCAGCCAGGCTGCTCAGAACAGCCCGCAAGGCGCAGCAACTCCGCTGGGCCAGGTCCCAGGTATTGGCGATATCGTTGGCGGACTGTCTGGCCTGCCTGAGATACCAGGGCTGACCGACACCATCAGTAGCGCCCTGAATCCAACCAATCCCAGCAACACGATCGGCTCCGCGCTGACCGCGCTCAACAACCTGCCCGGTACTGAACAAGTGCTCGCCGGCCTGTTGCAGTCGGCCGGGATCGATCCGACCAGCGATTATCCGCTACAGACCGGTCGCATCATTCTGCGTTTCCCCGATCTAGCGGATGACAGCGGTAACGATGCCGGGAGCCAGGTGGGTTATATCGTGCCGGAATGCCAAGGTAGCCTGAACGGCGTGGGCTACGATTTCGCACCCTGCTTTGTGGCTTCCCTGCAGCTGGTGGCGAACGCACCGGATGGTCAGGGCCTGGCACTCGCTCAGCAGGATCTGACCGCCAACGTGGTCGGGCCGGTGACCTTCGAACAGAACGGTCGTTTGGTGATCTCGTTGCGCAATGCCAATACCTTCTCGCTCGATGCCACGGCTCTGGGTCTGTTACCAGCCCAGGCGACCATCGCCCCTGCTGGGTTGAATTATCAGCTGACCGGCAATGCAGCACATGGTGGACGCGCTTATCCCGAGCGTTGATCGGCCGATAAACGCCCTGGCCGCTATGCGGCCGGGGCCTACTAATATCAAGACTGATAAACATAAAGACAGGAGCAAGGGAGATGACGGGTTACCAATCGTCGAGCGCAAGCCGGGTAGCATCCCGGGCCTGCGCACTCGCTCTGGGGGGCATGATTGTGGGCGCGATGGCCCCGGCCATCGCGGCTGAAGACTATCGGCCCGATCCGAACCAGACCGCGATCGAAGCAGATGGCGGTGAGAGCTTTTTCGGTTCGGCCATGGACTATGTCGCAAACAATACCTACGGCCGTCTCGGGGTGCTGCATTTTCATTACTACGGCAGTAGCACCGACCTGCATGTCGACAATGCGACCGGGCTGGCCGCCCAAGCTTTCGGCCCCGGGGGTAGCGACCTGGATGGGACTGGCTCATCGGCCGGCAATAAGACGTCTTTGGGGGGCGTGATCGGTCTGTACCTGCCCAAAACCAATCACCATCTCGCCGTCGAGGTGCTGTTGGCGCCACCGCTGAAACTGGATTTCCAGGTTTCCGGCGATGCAGTCGATCAATCCCTGGCACCCACCGCGCTCAACGGCGCCAACGGCCAGACGATCCCGACCGGCGTGCCGCCGCTCGGCCGCAACATCGGCACGTTCAAGGCCCTGCCGCCGAACTTCACGCTGGTCTATCGGCCCTGGGTGGATACCATGGTCGAGCCCTATATCGGGGCCGGGGCGATGTATCTGTATACCTACGACACCGACGTCAACAACACGGTGCTCAACGAACTCGGCGAACCGGAGCTGTACCTGAACAAGCCGGTCGCCTGCGTCGGCCAGCTCGGCGCCGATCTCAATCTGCCGAACAATATGTTCCTGAACGCGGACGTGAAATATATCGGGTGTGCAGACGTTGAATCGCGAGTCAACGACATCCAGGTCAACTCGCCCACCCTCAGCCCGACCTTCGGGCCGGTCGATGTGGGCAGCGTGAGCTCGACCAACGAATTCCGGGCCGTGATCTACCAAGTCTCGTTCGGCATGCGTTTCTAGGCAAAGCGCACCACGCCCTCGATTGGAGCCGGCCCTAGGGCCGGCTTTTGAGTTTCAAAAGCGCTGCGTTGATGTCAGGCCCAGCGCGGTATGCTGTGCCCCAATCGCAAGGACGACCGCATTTGGCGTCCGGGGTACCGCGCTTTTGACATCACATGAGTTGTGGCCGTTCGGCCTATCCCTGGCCCGAGTCCCTGGCCCGAGCGGGCCGGCATCGCGATATCTTTTCAAGCAGCCGCTGTGGCCTATCTCGAGCCGGGCTGCAGTTCCAAAGACGATATCTCTCGAGTCGCCAACGCGCTGCAACCCAAGCGCGTGAGCATGGTCATCGTAGTATCGCGTAAGCGCCGACAACCAACGCTTGTGACTCAGTAGTCGCTGCGTTGAATCGCGATGCGAGTAGCCAACACAGGCTTGCCCCATTTTCGGTATCGACAGGCTACGGTCGTGCGCTCCTCGAGCTGTACCAGACCCGGCGCAGCTCGCCTCCTACCCGCGACGCAGCCCCTTCGTGATTTCCTCACCCAGGGTTTGCTTGGCCGCTCAACGGGTCGATACGCACAGCTCGGTCATCGATCATCCCAACCCGGCCCACTGTCGCCCGGCGGGTCTATTTCGGACGTGGTTTAGCCTGTGCGGGCCACGATCTGCATCGCCAGTTCACGAATCGCAGACGACATGGATCGTCCGATCTCGCCGGCACTGGGTTGCGATGATTCTGCATCCCCCTCGGCCAACGGCTGTTTGATCAGCGTGTCGTCGTGCGCGACCACTGTATCGGCCGCGTCGGTGACCCGCCATTCCGCCGCGAGCACTACGTTTCCGGACGGCTGCGGTTCAAAGGTATCGATATCGACATGCACTTCGTAGTGTTTGTCGCGGCCGTTTTGCAGCTTCTCGTTGATGGTCTGTTGCAGCAGGCGCGTCGTGGCTACCGGTAACCGCTCGGCCCAGCGGGCGTTGGGCAGCTGAGTCAGCACATAGTCTTCGGTACGCAGCTGAATCTCGTAGTTATCGAGATACTCAGGCATCTGCACCCGACGTACATCCCAGTTGCTGGACTGGGAGGCCAGACGCTGGGTTTGCGGCGGCGACAGCATCACGTGTTTGAGCGGCGGCATCGAACTACAGCCGGCCAAAAGCATAGCCATGACGGCCGGTCCCGCCAGCAGGCGAACAAAACGAACGGATTTCACAGGCGTTCCTTTACGATTCTGACGTACCAACACTCGCTGAACCGGCGAGCGCAGACAAGGCCGAGCCGGCTAGCCGCCATAGAGCAATGTGTGCGGATTACGCTCGATCTTCTGGGTGAAGCGCCGCAGTGACGAAGCAGCCGCCGACAAATCCCGGATCGTACTCTGCACATCCTGACGAGTACCGGATTCCGGATCGGTGAACTGGTCCAGATTCTGCGACAGCTGAGCCATATTCTGGCTGGTCTGTTCAGCGTTATTGAGCAGCTTGTCGATCTGCTCGTCGCGCTTGGTGATCTGGTCGTTGGCGTTGTCGGTCAGCTTGCGCACGCTGGCCAAGGTCGCTTGCAGCTGCTGATTATTCTGCTCGACTGCTTTCTGCACCGTCGCCAGCGTCTTCTGAGTGGTCTGGGTGGTCTGATTCAGAGTCGGGCCCAGCGTATTGATGGTCTGGTCCATATCTTGGGCCAGTTGGACCATGGTTTTCATGGTCTGATCGACCCGGTTGAGCGTGTCCTTCCAGGGAATCTGGGCGACCGTATCCTTGAGCTGGGCGATTTCCGAGGGTACCGCTGGAATCTCCGGCAGGTCGAGCTCGCCCGGGGGCACCACGAAATTCGGCTCGTTCTGAGGCTGGAAGTCGAGATTGACGGCCAGCTGCGAGGTCACATAGCTGTAGACGACCAACTGGGCCCGCAGCCCACGTTTGACCATCTGCTCGATAGTCAGGTCATTGGGCAGACGGCGTCCACTTTGCATGACCACATCGTTACCCGACATCTCGATGGTCACTGCGATCTTGGCGCCGCCGTTCGGATCTAGCCGCAGCTGCACCCGGCGCACTGTCCCCACCTGCACACCCCGAAACAGCACCCGCGAGCCGTTGGTCAGGCCGAGTACCGACTGATTGAAAAAAATCACAGCCTGGCGCTGCTGCTTGAACAAACCGGTATTGCCGAAGGTCAGAATGCCTACTGCCACCAGCGCGATGGCGCCGAGCAGGAAAGCCCCGATGATCGTATAGCTGCGGTTACTCGCCATGAATGCGGTTACTCTCGTTGCAATGCATCGCCTGCGCTCGAGCCGTCATGCGTCGGCGCCTTGGGCGGCGTCCTCGATCGGCTCCCGCTTCAAAAAAGCACGCACCCGCGCATCGACCGTGCTGTCGAGCATATCGCGCGGGGTGCCGTGGGCGATCGGGGTCTTGGACTGATTATCCAGATAGATACTATCGTCTGCGATAGTGAAGATGCTGGGCAGCTCATGGCTGACCGCAATTACCGACAGGCCCAGTGCATCGCGCAAGCGCATGATCAGGGCATCCAGACGCTGGGACGTGATCGGATCCAGGCCAGCGCTGGGCTCATCGAGAAACAGGTAGTCGGGATCGAGTGCGATCGCCCGCGCCAGGCCGGCCCGCTTCTGCATCCCTCCCGACAGTTCGCTCGGCATTCTAGATTCCTGGCCGGCCAGCCCTACCAAGGCCAGTTTGAAGGCCACCTGATCCTGAATCTCGGCAGCCCGCATCCGGGTGTGTAGCTGCATCGGTAGGGCCACGTTCTCACCGACGGTCATCGAACTCCACAGTGCGGTTGACTGGAACAGCACGCCAATCCGTTCCTGCAGGGCCGCCCGCTCGGCCCGATCGTCACTGATCAGCCGCTGGCCATCGAAACTGATGTCGCCGACCTCGGCCCGCTGTAGATCGATAATATGGCGCAGCAGCGTACTTTTGCCGCAGCCCGACACCCCCATGATGACGAAAATCTGGGCCGGGGCGACATGAAACGAGACCTGGTCCTGGACCAAAGTATCGCCGAAGGCTAGGCGCAGATTGCGTACCACCAGCCCACGCGACGGGTTGTCGTGCTCGTCGAGCCGAGCCATCAGGACGCCGGCCTCGAGATAGGCACGCGGGGCACTTTGATGCGAGCGCTAGCCAAAACTAGATCCCCAGAGCATTGGTACACAATGCCGCAACGGCATCGATCGAAATAATGCCGATGATACAGACCACCACGGTCCGGGTCGCCGCGCGGCCGACCTCGGCCGCGTTGCGCCCGGCGTGCAGACCGATATAGCAGCTGGTCAGGGCGATCAGCACGCCGAAGGCCGTGGACTTGATTAAGCCGATGACAAACTGTCGGGCGGCCACGGCATCCTGCAGCCGTTCGATGAACGCTACCGGTGGCGTGCCCAGCACGATATGGGCCACCGCCATACCGCCGGCGATCGCCAGCGCAGTGCCGTAAAGATAGAGCAACGGCATCATCAGGGTCAGCGCCGCCAGCCGTGGCAGCGCCAGGAATTCGAACGGCGAAACGCCGATCATGCGCAGCGCATCGATCTCCTCATTCGATTCCATGGTCGCCAGATGGGCTGCAAAAGTCGCCCCGATACGTCCGGCCATGATGAACGCAGTCATGATCGCGGCCATCTCGCGGGCCGAAGCGATACCGACCAGGTCGGCCAGATACATCCCGGCGCCGAAGGTTTCGAGCTGGACCGCGCCGATAAAGCCGAGCACGGCGCCGATCAGCAGGTTCACCACGGTTACCACCGGCAGCGACGCGGCGCCGGTTTCGCGAACCAGTTCGATGAAATCGCGCCACCGGGTCTGGGCACGGCCCGAGACCAGGGCCGGGGTCAACGCCAGCGCCTCACCGACCAGAGCGGCCGTATCGCGCCCAGTCTGCAGCCGCCGATGCATGCGCAGGCCGAGCCGCGAGAGCAACCCCAAGCGGCCGCTGCCCGCACCCGAGCGCTCAGGCCGCGGGCTGGCCAGGGCCATCAACGCTCCGACATCCTCCGGCAGCCCCCGTTCTTCGACGCGGGTGCCGGCATCGGCCAGCGCCTGCTTGAGCGCGTGAACGAAGGCCGCGACCCGGGGGTGGCCGCTATCCAGCCCGCTGCCGTCGATAACCACGACGTCCGCGTTTCCGAGCTCGCGCCCGACCCCCTGCGCCGAAGGCGGGCGCTCGGCCCGAGCCCAGTCACCGTCCAACCAGAGCACGGAACCATCGGTCTGCCGCTCTATGTGATAGAGATCGCTATCGGCCATCACTGTGGCCTCGATGTAATCCGTGCGCTGATCAACCGCCTGCCGCTCCCATGCTAATTCACGTCACGACCGTTGCCACCTGTCGGTCGGAAGCACGGTCGAGGCGCAAGATGGTACAGGGCGGCAAGCCACGATAGCCAGGGCATGCCCCGATCAGGGATCGTTACCCGGCACCGGTAGGTTGCTGGTCGCGGCATGGGCGCCATCCTTGGCGTCGTCGACCGGCGCATAATCGTTGGCAACTTCCTGCATCGCCGGCGTCAGCGAATCGCTGTTCTCGGTCCAGCCGCCGCCCAGTGCCTTGTAGAGATCGGCGGTCGCAGTAAAGCGATCACGCACAGCCTCGGCCAGATCGAGCTGACTGGAGAACAGGTTGCGCTGGGCATCGAGTACGTCGAAATAATTCGTACGCCCGACCTTGTAGCGCAGCTGCGCCAGCTTGAGCGTTTCGCGATAGGAATCGACCTGATCCCGAACCGCCTTGACCCGCTTACGACTGTATTTGACCTCGTCCAGCGCATCGTGCACGTCCTGGAACGCCTGGCGTACGGCCTGCCGATACTGGATTTCAGCAGCGGCCTTCTGAGCCTTGGCGCTTCGATACTGGGCGTTGATCCGGCCGAAGTCGAGAATCGGCGCCGTGATCGAACCACCGAACTGCTCGATTTTCGAGTACGGCTGGAACAGATCGTCCACGTCCAGGGCCTGGGTACCGATCATCGCCGACAGGTTAAAGGTCGGGAAGAAGCGGGCCTTGGCCACGCCGACGTTGGCATTCGAGGCGATCAGGCTGGCTTCCGCAGCCCGAATGTCCGGACGACGATTGACCAAGGTCGACGGCAGCACCACCGGCAGATCCCGGGGCAGCGTGATATCGCTGAAATCGCCCTTGGGAATCTGGGTCTGGGTCAGGATCTGGCGCGGCGTCTTGCCGGTCAGGATCGCCAGCGACGTGCGGACCTGCGACTCCTGCTGCTTGAGCGGCGGCAGCTGGGCACGGGCCGACTCCAGCAGCGAACGGGTCTGCAACAGTGTCAGTTTGTCGATCGCGCCGTAGTCGTAGCGTTTCTGGTCCAGACGCAGACCCTCCACACGGGTCCGAATAGTGTCCTTGGTCACCCGGATCTGGCGCTGCAGAGACCGCAGCGACATATAGTTAGTCACAACATCCGTGACTGTCTGCAGCCGGATCGAATCCTGGGTATAGGCCGAGGACAGCAGCTGTGCCCGGGCCTGTTCATCCGAGCGACGCAGCGCGCCCCAGATATCCAGCTCGTAATTCAGTGATCCGGCAATCGAGTAGTAGTTGTAACGCTGGGTGCCGCCACCGGCCGATCCACCACCACCAGCACTGGCGCCGCTCGAGCCCCCGCTGGACGATCCGCCCGAACTGCCCGAGGAGGAACCGCCCGAAGACGAGGAGCCTCCCCCACCGCCGCCACTGGGCACGGCACTGCCGACTCGCTCGCGCATGCCCTGGGCCTGGCCCGAGATCGACGGGTACAGCTGGGCATTCTGATAGCCGAGTTCGGCTCGGGCCTGGCGAACCCGCTGCACCTGCAGCGCGATATCCAGGTTCGAATCCAACGCCTGACTGATGAGTTTGTTGAGCGTCGGATCTTGATAGCGGGTCCACCAATAGGCCAGCGACTGTTGCTGCTGATCGCTCAGCAGCGTCGAGTCGAAGGCCGAATCGGGTAGATCCATATCCGGCCGCTCGTAGTCGGGCCCGACCGCACAGCCGGTCAGCACGACCAACGCACACAAGATGAGCGCGCTACGCATCGTTGTTGTTCCTGTCATTCGTATCGTCACCCTGTTCGAGCGTGCGGCCGTCGTTGTCGCCTGAATCCTGGTTGCCCCGGTTCTTGCCGCGCATGTCCGCCAGCTTATCCGAGCCGCGTTCGATCAAATCGTAGAACAACGGTACGAACAGAATGGCGAAGAAGGTCGCCGCCAGCATGCCACCGATGACCGAGGTCCCGATCGCGATCCGGCTGTTGGCCGCCGCCCCGCTGGCGATCGCCAGCGGCACCGAAGCCAGAACGAACGTCAGCGAAGTCATCACGATCGGCCGGAAACGCAGGGCCGCCGCCGAATAGGCCGCGTCGGCCGGCGTCTTGCCGTTCTCTCGTTCGAGAACCGCGAACTCGACAATCAGAATCGCGTTCTTCGCCGCCAGACCGATCAGTACCAGCATACCGACGGTGAAGTAAACGTTGTTGTCTACCCCTCGCAGCCAGACCGAAATGAAAGCGCCGAGTGCAGCGAACGGCACGGCCGTGATCACCGCCAGCGGCAAACTCCATTTTTCGTACTGGGCCGCCAGAATCAAGAACACCATGACCACGCCGAACGCCAACGCCAGAACCGCAGCGTTACCGACATGGCTGGCCTGATAGGCCGTGCCTGTGAACTCGAACTGGTAACCCGATCCGAGCACTTGGCTCGCCACTTCTTGAATGGCCGTGTTCGCCTGCCCGGTACTAAAGCCCGGTGCCGGCGAGCCCATGATCTTGGCCGCTGGGAACACGTTGAAGCGTTCCACCACGTCCGCCGAGGTCGTGCGTTCGGTCGAGACCAGCGACGAGACCGGGATCATGTCGTCGGTCTTGTTCGACTGGACGTAGACCTGTCGCAGGTCGTCCGGCTTCATGCGATACGGCGCATCCGACTGCATGCGGACCTGCCAGTTACGCCCCAGAAAACTGAACTGGTTGACGTAAACCTGGCCGAAGGTGGACTGCAGCGTATCGAACAGCTGATTGATCGGTACGCCCAGACTGCGGGCCTTCTCACGGTCGACCTTGACCTTAAAGCGCGGCACGTCGACGTTGAGGGTCGTACGCACACGCTGTAGCTCTGGCCGTTTATTGGCTGCGGCTACCAGCTTCTGGGCCTGGTCGTAGACGGCGTTGTAATCCTCACCGTTCAGGCTCTGTAGATAGCCCTCGAAACCGCCGGTCGTCGACAGCCCGATGATCGGCGGCGGGTTGAAGGCGATGATCTGTGCCTCGGGCACCTGGGCACCGAGCGCGAACGTCTGGTCGACCAAGTCGAACGAGCTGGACTCACGCTCGCCCCATTCCTTGAGCGTCAGGAACATGATCCCCGACCAAGTCCGCTGGGCACTGGCCAGAAAGTCATACCCCGGTACGCTAATCACGCCATCCAGGCCGTTCATGTTCTGCTCGGCCTTGTGATAGAACGCCTGACTGGCTGCCTGCGTACGCTGCAGGGACGCCCCCGGGGGCAACTGGTAGACCGCGAAAATATAGCCCTGGTCCTCCTGCGGGATCAGGCCGCCCGGCACCCGGGTCGACACTAACCAAGTCGCACCGATCACGGCGATGAACAGAATCACGCCGAGCACGGCCCGCTTGAGCAGGAAGTTCACGCCCCAGAGATAGGCGTTGTTGGCCTTATCGAAGCCCTGGTTGAACTTGCGGAACACCCAGTTCTTCTCTTCCTTACTGGGTTTGAGGAAGATCGCACACAGGGCCGGGGTCAGCGTCAGCGCCACGAAGCCGGAAATGATCACCGACACCGCGATCGTGATTGCGAACTGGCTGTACATCTGACCCGACAGGCCGCCCAAAAAGCCGACCGGCACGAATACCGCATTCAGCGCCAGCACCACGGCGATCACCGGGCCGGTCACCTCTTCCATGGCCTTGATGGCCGCCTGTCTGGGGGGCGCTTTCTCCTCGGTCATGATGCGTTCGATGTTCTCGATCACGATGATCGCATCGTCCACTACCAACCCGATCGCCAGAATAAGGCCGAACAGGGTGAGCAAATTGATCGAGAAGCCGAGCAGGTAAATGCCCGCGAACGTCCCCACCACGGCCACGGGCACCGCGAGCATCGGGATCAGGGTCGCCCAGAAGTTCTGCAGGAAGATGTAGATGACCGCGATCACCAGCACCAGCGAGATGAAGAAGGTGAATACCACCTCTTCGATCGACGCATGCACGAACTGGGTCGTGTTGAACGGAATTTCGTATTCCAGGCCCTGGGGCAGATTCTCGCCCAGACTGGCCATCTCGTCGCGAATCCGCTGCGCAGTCGCCAACGCATTGGCGCCCGGCTGCAGATAGATCGCAGCCGGCACCGCAGGCTGGCCGTCGAAACTATGGTTAGTAGTGTACGACTGGGCCCCTAACTCGACCCGGGCGACATCCTTGAGCCTCAGAACGCGGCCGTCATCCTGTGAACGCAGGATGATATTCCGGAACTGGTCGACATTGGAAAAACGCCCGGCGGTACTGGCCGTGTAGGTGAAGGCGATATCCGCGCCACCATAGGGACGCGCACCGAAACTACCGGCCGCAAACTGCGAGTTTTGCTCGCTGATCGCGTCTTCGATATCGGTAGTCGTAAGGCTGTAGCGCGCCATCTTGGCTGGGTCCAGCCAGATGCGCATCGAGTAGTCCTCGTTCGAGAACAGTCTCGCGTCACCCACGCCCTGGACACGCTTCAGCGGATCGATGACGTGCACCAGCATGTAGTTGCTGATGTATGTCGTATCGAACTTCTGATTGGGCGAGTACAGCGTCACCACCTGCAAAATGCTGGTGGACTGCTTACGGACTGTCACGCCGTTCTGACGCACTGTATTCGGCACCTGCGATAGCGCCGACTGGACCCGGTTGTTGACGTCGATCGTGGCTTGTTCAGGATCGGTCCCGATCTTGAACGTGACGTTGAGCTGCAATGTGCCGGCGTCCGAGGACGTCGACTTCATGTAGATCATGTTCTGGACGCCGTTGATCTCGGTTTCCAGAGGCGCCGCTACGGTCGCGGCAATATCCTCGGCGCTGGCGCCGGGATAATTGGCGCGGACCACCACCTGCGGCGGCACCACGTCCGGATACTGAGAAATCGGCAACGAGCGCATCGCCAGAACGCCAGACAGCGTGATGACGATGGACAGCACGGTCGCGAAGACCGGCCGGTCGATGAAAAACTTCGATAGCACTAGACGAGACCTCTGCTAGCTGTTCTGCGAGGAGTCGCTGGTTTCGGACCCGGCACTGCTCTGTGCGCCGCTGCCCTGACCTTTGGCCTTCTTGCCGGAATCGGCCATGCCACTCCCAGGCTGCACCTTGACTGGAGCCCCAGCCTTGAGCGTACCCAGACCGGTGGTGATCACCTGATCGCCGGCCGACAGGCCGTCGCTGATCACCTGACCTTCATCGGTCTGCGGGCCAAGATCCACGGCCACGCTTTGTGCCTTGCCATTTTTTACGATATAGACCTGGGTCCGCTGGCCACCGCTGGCGATCGCCTGATCGGGCACGGTAATCGCATCGTGCAGGGTGCGTACCCGGATCCGGGCCCGGACATAACGGCCCGGCATGAGTGCGTTGTCGGGGTTGTCGACGATAGCCCGCAGCTGAACCGTCCCAGTATTGGGATCGATCGTGCTCTGCGTGAAGTCGACTTCGCCTTTATGCGGAAACTTCCGACCATCGTTGAGAATAATCGTGGCGTCCCGTGTGGCGGAATTGGTGGTCTGCTGCCCCATCTCTTTGAGTGCCTTCTGCCGGGCAAAGGCATCGTCCTCCGGAATGGCGAACAGCACGTACACCGGATCGAGCTGGGTAATCGTGGTCAACTGGGTCTGGTTGGCCGTGACCAACGAGCCCAGGTCCACGTCGCGCAGGCTGGTTACGCCAGTCAGCGGGGCCTCTACGCTGGTGTAGTTCAGATCGATCTGAGCGGACTCGAGATTGGCTTTGGCCTGCTGTACCGCGGCCTTGTCCGACTGGTAGTCCGACAACGCCTGGTCGCGCTCGGCCTGGCTGACCGCGTTGGCCTTGTACAGCTTGCGAGTCCGTTCCCAGATGCGCGTCGAGTTGGCGAGCGCGGCCTTGGCGCTGGCCAGCTCGCCCTTACGTTGATTGACCGTGGCCTGGTAAGGCTTCGGATCGATCTTGAACAGCAGATCGCCCTTGTGGACGATCGCCCCTTCATCGTAGTTCTTGGATTCCAGAACCCCGGTCACCCGGCCGATGACCTGTGCGGTCTGCTTACCTCGTACCCGACCCGGGTATTCCGAATACACCGGTACCGTGTGCGGCTTAGCCTTGACCGTATGAACCGGCGTCGGCGGTGTTTTTTGCTGGCCTTGCGACCCATCGCCTGCGCCGCTGCTGCCGCAGGCGGTAACAACCAACGTCGTCGCCATAGCGATGAGTGTCCGCAGCGCGAAGCTCTGTCGCGCTGTCTGGAGGTGATCCGTACGCATACCGCCAATTCCTGAGGTGGGTCCCTGTACCGTGCGTATCTTACATACATTCGTGTATGTATGTAAGATACGATAAGCAGCGATTGATGGCTGCGCGCGTTACAGAGACGGTCATGGCACGTAAAACAAAACTGGAGTCGGCCCAGACCCGGGCCCAGATCCTCGATGCAGCCGAGATCGAGATGCTTGCCCGCGGCGTGACTCAGACGTCGCTCGAGCGTATCGCCCGGCGTGCCAACGTGACCCGGGGCGCCATCTATTGGCATTTCGCCGACAAGGGCGCGCTGCTCGAAGCCATGGTTCAACGCACCGCCCAACCCCTGCGCGACCTGCGGGAATGTCTTGGCCAGCACATCCCTGGCGACGAACCTATGCGGTTGCTGCGCGAGATGCTGTTGCACGGTATTTCACGCCTGGCCAATGACGAGCAGCATCGTCGCGTCTGCCATATCGTATTCCATCGCTGCGAGATCACCGAGCAGGGCAACGCCACCGGCGCTCTGATCGGCGCCATGTTCGACGACAGCCGTGAAGTGCTGATTTCACTGTGCAACGAGATCGCGCAGACCGATAGACTCCAGCTCGTGCTGACCCCCAAAGATACCGCCGATGTGATCATCGCTTATATCGTCGGCCTGTATGAATGCAGTCTACGCCACCCCGCCACCTTCTCCATCGACTACGTCATGGAAGCCAAGGTCGATGCGGTCTTGAGCGGGCTGTTCATCGTCAGCGAACGCACACCGGCCTAACTTTTTGCCGAAAGTCAGGGCCATCGCGAGGCGTTCTCACGGCTAGCGGCCCTGCCATCGACCCGATCGTTGGCGAGCCCAGATCCATACGCCTCCCCGAGGGGCGCCGCGGTATGGCCCCCTCCCAACCGAAGCCCCCCCAGCCCGCCGCAAATATCGCCGCGGCCACACGGTCTGCTATACAGCGACCAGCAGATCCTTAGGCTTAGCCTGCCGTTAATCGCCTTCCGTATGAGCTGGGTCGGTATCCGCGATATAGCCCCGCGGCAACGCAGGCTTGAGATCGATCGGCCGTTGCGGCCCAAGAAACCGCGGCCGCGTATCCAGGATATAGAGATCGAGCACGGCCTTGATACGCGCCAGATACTCACGGGCTTCGGTACGCAGCGGCTGGCGCCGGTCTTCACCGGGCCAGGTATAACCAATCGCCTCGATACCCTCGTGACGGGCCAAAAACAGGGCACGGTATTCGTGATAGCGCTGGGAGACGATCACAAAGGCCTGCAGATCGAAAATACGCTCGGCGCGCACGATCGAATCCAGGGTCCGAAAACCAGCATAGTCGAGCGTAATCGCGGCATCGGGCACCTCGTGCCGACGCAGCGCCTGATACATCTTGCGCGGCTCGTTATAGGCCTGGCTTGGATTGGCCCCGGAAACCAGGATATGGCGCACCCGGCCACGGTGATACAGCCGGGCCGCCGCCTTGATGCGATTAGTGAACAACGCATTCGGATTGCCGGTATGGGTATACGGACTGGTTCCCAGCACAACCGCGAAGTCGTAGACCGGCATACGCGCCGTATCGTCGAAGATCAGATCGCGGGTCGAACCGAGCACCCACGCATTGGCGGCGATGCCCAGCAGCAACAACGTACCCAGGATCGCTGCCGCCCAGCGCAGCATGGCTGATATCCGGCTCACCGTCGCGACCGCCCGCTAGCCTGGCAACGCGTCGATACGATCGATCGCGGCCCTGTGTTGATGCAACGCCATAGCACCCCTCGAGGCGAGTGACTCTAAAAAGAATCGACGACCAGCCAAAGACAGTCAATCGCCACGGCGCCCTACCAGGCTCGCGATCGCCTCATCCAGACCGTTGAGAGTGAGTTCGAACATCCGGTCGTCGATCAGTTCTCGGGTCATCTGGATCGATGGCGTGATCTCCCAACGCTGACGTGGCTCTGGGTTGAGCCAGACAGCGCTCGGAAATGCCTCGAGCAAACGGCCCAGCCAAACCGAACCGGCCTCGCTATTCCAATGCTCGACCGAACCGCCCGGGTAGGCGATCTCGTAGGGGCTCATGGTCGCATCGCCGACGAAAATCGCCTTGTAGTCGTCGCCGAAGGTTCGACAGACCTCCCAGGTCTCGAACACTTCGCTGCGCCGGCGGCGATTATCCCGCCACAGCCCTTCATAGGGAAAATTGTGAAAGTAGAAGTATTCCAGATGCTGGAATTCAGCCCGGGCCGCCGAGAACAGGGTCTCGCAAATACCCACATGGTCGTCCATCGAACCGCCCACATCGAAAAATATCAGCAGTTTGACCGCGTTGCGCCGGGCCGGGCGCATATGCAGGTCCAGATACCCCGCGTTTTTGGCGGTTGCCCGGATCGTGGCGTTCAGATCCAGCTCGTCGGCTGCGCCCTCACGGGCGAAACGACGCAGCCGGCGCAGGGCCATCTTGATATTGCGGGTCCCGATCTCCTGGTCGCCGTCCAGATCGGCAAACTCGCGTCGATCCCAGACCTTGACCGCCCGGCGATGACGGGAACGGTCCTGGCCGATGCGAACCCCCTCCGGGTTGTAGCCAAAGGCACCGAACGGCGAGCGACCGGCGGTGCCGATCCATTTATTACCCCCTTCGTGGCGTTCGCCCTGTTCGGCCAGGCGGTCGCGCAGGGTCTGCATCAGCTCGTCCCAGCCGCCGAGAGACTCGATCTGGGCTTTCTGTTCCTCACTCAGATCGAGTTCCTTGAGCCGCTTCAGCCAGTCGTCCGGAATGGCGGTGGCCGGATCCGCCGCGATCGACTCGATCCCTTCGAAGTAATGGGCAAAGATCTGGTCGAAGCGATCGAACTGGGCCTCGTCCTTGATCAACGACGCCCGGGCCAGATAGTAGAACTGGAGCACGCTCATACCGGCGACATGGGCATCCAGCGCTTCGATCAGCGTCAGATACTCGGTGACCGAAGGCGATAGACCGCCCTCGCGTAGCTCGTAGAAGAACTCGACCAGCACGGTCGATACCGGCTACCGACGGCCGCGCCGGCTCATGAAGGCCAGCCGCTCGAACAGATGCACATCCTGTTCATTTTTCAGCAGTGCGCCGTGCAACGGCGGCAGCGCATCACCGGTCTCACCGTGCAGGGTCTCGGTGGGAATATCTTCGGCCAGCAGCAGCTTCAGCCAGTCAAGAAGTTCCGAGGTCGAAGGCTTTTTCTTGACCCCGGGCACCTCACGCACGTCAAAGAACAGATCCAGCGCATCGGAGAGCAGCTGCTTCTTGATGTCGGGAAAATGCACGCCGACGATCTCGCGCATCGTGTCTTTATCGGGGAAGGCAATAAAATGGAAAAAACAGCGCCGTAGAAAGGCGTCCGGCAACTCCTTTTCATTGTTCGACGTGATCACGATGATCGGCCGGTGCCGGGCCTCGATGGTCTGGCGGGTTTCATAAACATCGAAGGCCATGCGATCGAGCTCTCGCAACAGATCGTTGGGGAACTCGATATCGGCCTTGTCGATCTCGTCGATCAGCAGCACCGGCTGGGTATCGGCAACGAAGCATTCCCAAAGCGGGCCCGGCACGATGTAGTTGGCAATATCGTGAACCCGGGCATCACCGAGCTGGGAATCGCGCAGCCGCGAGACCGCATCGTACTCGTACAACCCCTGGGCGGCCTTGGTCGTGGACTTGATATGCCACTGATAGAGCGGCTTGCCGAGCCCGGCCGCGACTTCCTCGGCGAGCATGGTCTTGCCGGTGCCCGGCTCGCCCTTGATTAGAAGCGGCCGCGCCAGGGTCGCGGCCGCATTGACGGCCAGCTTCAGATCATCGGTGGCGACATAGCGCTCGGTGCCCTGGAAATCGGTGGCCATGACCGTTTACTGGCCGCGTTCGCGCAGCACGGCGATCGCCGGCAGGGTCTTGCCTTCCAGAAACTCCAGAAAGGCACCACCACCGGTCGAGATATAGGACACATCATCGGCTACGCCGTATTTCTCGATCGCCGCGAGCGTATCGCCACCGCCGGCAATCGAAAACCCATCGCTGGTCGCGATCGCTTTCGACAAAGCTTCGGTGCCGCCGCCGAAGGCATCGATCTCGAATACGCCGACCGGGCCGTTCCAGACGATGGTGCCAGCGTTCTTCAGGATATCGCCCATCGTTTCGCGGGCTTTCGGACCGATATCCAGAATCATTTCATCGTCGCCGACCGCATCGATCGCCCGCTCGGTCGCGGTCGCGTTCTCGGACAGCTCCTTAGCCACGATCACGTCTTGCGGCAACGGGATATCGCCGCCGCGGGAGCGGATATCCTCGAGGATGGCCTGGGCCGAATCCACCAGGTCGGCCTCATACAGCGAACCGCCGACATCATAGCCAGCCGCCGCCAGGAAAGTGTTGGCGATGCCGCCGCCGACGATCAACTGATCGGCCAGCGTGGACAACGACTTAAGCAGCTCCAGCTTGGACGAGACCTTGGAGCCGCCGACGATCACCACCAGCGGCCGCTTCGGATCGTTCATCGCAGCCTGCAGGGCTTCGACCTCGCCCATCAGCAACGGACCCGCACAGGCGACCGGTGCAAAACGGGCCACACCCTCGGTCGAGGCCTGGGCGCGATGGGCGGTGCCGAAGGCATCCATGACATAGACATCGCACAGATCGGCCATCTTCTTGGCCAGCGCTTCGTCGTTGGCTTTCTCACCCACGTTGAAGCGCACGTTCTCGCAGACGACCATTTCGCCGTCCGAGACCTGGATATCGCCGTCCAGCCAATCCTTGACCAGCGGCACATCGCGGCCGAGCTCTTCGGACAGCCATTTCGCGACCGGCGCCAGGCTATCCTCTTCCGAGGGTTCGCCCTCGGTCGGCCGGCCGAGATGGGCCATGACCATGACCTTGGCCCCGGCTGCCATGGCTTTTTGCATGGTCGGCAACGAGGCGCGCAGACGCGCGGCCGAGGTCACTTCACCGTTTTTTACCGGCACGTTGAGATCTTCCCGGATCAGTACGCGCTTGCCGGCGAGATCGACGTCGTCCATCGAAAGCATGGTCATATCGGGTCCTTTGGTCACGATTGCGTCTCGGCCGGAGTCGATCGTCTCCGGCTCGTATTCAAAAAGATTCTGCGGGCAGTCGCCGCAAAAACAAAGACCGGACAGTGTCCGGTCTTTGTAGGCTTGCTTTGTCGTCGGCCGATCAGCCGGCGTTGGCGAGCGCCAGAGCCGTATCCAGCATACGGTTGGAAAAGCCCCACTCGTTGTCGTACCAGGAGCAGACCTTGATCAGCCGGCCGCCGGCAACCTTGGTCAGCTTGGAATCGACCGTGGACGATACCGGATCGTGGTTGTAGTCCTGGGAGACCAGCTCTTCTTCGGTATAGGCCAGCACGCCCTTGAGTTCGCCGTTGGCGGCGTTCTTCAGGACTTCGTTGACCTGCTCGACCGTGACATCCTTCGAAACCGTGGCCGACAGATCAACGAAGGAGACGTTGATGGTCGGCACGCGCACCGCGAAGCCATCCAGCTTGCCGTTGAGCTCCGGCAGCACCAAACCCACCGCGGCGGCCGCGCCGGTCTTGGTCGGGATCATGTTCTGGGTCGCACTACGGGCCCGGCGGATGTCCTTGTGATAGACATCCGACAGCACCTGGTCGTTAGTGTACGAGTGGATGGTGTTCATCAACCCGTACTCGATGCCGAAGGCTTCGTGCAACGGCTTGACCAGCGGCGCCAGGCAATTGGTGGTGCAGGACGCGTTCGACACGACCTTGTCGTCGGCGGTCAGCGTTTCATGGTTCACGCCGTAGACCACGGTCTTGGCGTCGCCGGCCGGGGCCGAGATCAACACCTTCTTGGCGCCGCCCTTGAGGTGGGCACTGGCTTTTTCTTCACTGGTGAACAGACCGGTGCATTCCAGCACGACCTCGACCCCCAGATCGCCCCAGGGCAGGTTGGCTGGGTCGCGCTCGGACAGCACCTTGATACGGTCGCCGTTGACAACGAGGTCTTCACCGTCGGCCTTGACTTCGCCGGGGAAGGCGCCGTGGGCAGTATCGTACTGGGTCAGATGCGCGTTCATCTGCGCATCGCCCAGGTCGTTGATCGCCACGATCTCGATTTCGTTGGTGCGCTTGCTTTCATACAGGGCACGCAACGCATTGCGGCCGATACGACCGTAGCCGTTGATACCAATCTTGACTGCCATGTTCGCTCCTCGAACTTGGAATTGAACTGTATTCGTGTGCGCTCAGCTGCCGACCTGATGGCGTAGTGCAGCCACCACGCCATCCACGGTCACGCCGAGTTCCTTGTAGACCTCGGGGCCCGGCGCCGATAGACCGAACTGGTCCACGCCAACGACCTGACCGGTCGGCCCGACATAGCCGATCCAGCCATCGGACACCCCGGCTTCCACCGCGACGCGGGCCGTAACCGACGGGTCAAGAACGCTATCACGATACGCGGCGGGCTGTTCCCGGAACACGTCCACACAGGGCATGGATACCACCCGCACTGCGATCTCGTCGCGCAGCTTGTCGGCCGCGGCTACCGCCAGTTCCAGCTCGGAGCCAGTGGCCATTACCAGCGCGTCCGGGGTGCCGTCGGTATCACGCAGCACATACCCCCCCTTCGCGATCGCAGCAACGGTATCGGCATCGCGATCCTGGTGGTCGACGTCCTGACGCGACAGGGCCAGCGCACAGGGCCCGTCCTCGCGTTCGATCGCCGCCTTCCAGGCGACCGCGACCTCGACATCGTCGCCCGGCCGCCAGACATGCAGATTCGGGATCAGACGCAGCGAGGCCAGATGCTCGACCGGCTGATGGGTCGGACCATCCTCGCCCAAGCCGATAGAGTCATGGGTATAGACGAACACATTGCGCGATTTCATCAGCGCAGCCATGCGCACCGCGTTGCGGGCGTAATCGGAGAACGTCAGGAACGTGGCCCCGAACGGTATAAACCCGCCGTGCAGGCTCAGGCCGTTGGTGATCGCCGACATGCCGAATTCACGCACGCCGTAGTAGACATAGTTGCCGTTGTAATCCTCGGCGGTGATCGCTTTATGGCCGTCGAAATCGGTGCCGTTCGAGCCCGACAGATCGGCCGAACCGCCGAACAGATCCGGCAGCAGGTTCCATACCGCACCCAGCACGGCCTTGGAAGATTTACGGGTCGCAGTCCGCTTGCCATCGGCCTGGGTGGATTCGATCAGCTTGGCGATGCCCGACTCCCAGTCCGCCGGCATCTTGCCCGATAGCCGGCGATCAAGTTCGGCCGCCAGTTCGGGGTTGGCTTTCACATAAGCATCGTGAACATCCTTCCAGGATTTCTCGACGGCAGCGCCGGCGTCGCGATGATCCCAGGCGCTATAGATATCGTCCGGAATATGGAAGGGCGTTTCGTCCGACCAGCCCAGTTCCTTGCGACTGGCCGCGACTTCTTCGTCGCCCAGCGGCGCGCCGTGGACCTTGGCGGTGCCCTTCATGTTGGGCGCACCGTAGCCGATCACCGTCTTGCAGCAGATCAGGGTGGGTTTGGACGTTTCTTTCTTGGCGGTCTCGATGGCGGTATTGATTTCGCCGGCGTCATGGCCGTCGACGTTGCGCACCACCTGCCAGCCATAGGCTTCGAAACGAGCCGGCGTATCGTCGGTGAACCAGCCCTTCACTTCACCATCGATAGAAATGCCGTTGTCATCGTAGAACACGATCAGCTTGCCCAGGCCCAGCGTGCCGGCCAGCGAGCAGGCTTCGTGCGAGATGCCTTCCATCAGGCAACCATCACCGGCAAAGCAATAGGTGTGGTGATCGATCACTTGGTGATCAGCGGTGTTGAACTGCGAGGACAGTACCGCTTCGCCGAGCGCCATGCCAATGGCGTTGGCCAACCCCTGGCCCAGCGGACCGGTGGTCGTTTCCACGCCCGGGGTTTCGGTGTTTTCCGGATGGCCCGGCGTTCTTGAATGCAGCTGCCGGAAGTTCTTGATGTCGTCGAGCGACATATCATAGCCGGTCAGATGGAGCGCGGCGTACTGCAGCATCGAGCCATGCCCGTTCGACAGCAAAAAGCGATCTCGATCGGCCCATTCCGGATTGGCCGGATTGAACTTCATATGATCGTTGAACAGCACTTCCGCGATGTCGGCCATGCCCATCGGCATACCCGGATGACCGATGTTGGCTTTCTGGACAGCGTCCATGGCCAGGATACGAATCGCGTTAGCGAGATCTCGTCTTGAGGGCATTACAACAATCCCCGACTACGTCTTGACAAAGGTTCGCCATTGTCTACTAAAGAAAGGCGAACCAGCAACAACGTTTGGAATACTGGCCTGCCAAAACCGCGCCCAGCGCGAATGCGCCCATCAGTACGCCGGGCAATAGTCGCCCGGCTGCGCACGCTCGCGCCCATGACAACGCTGCCCGTCTGGCTCATCTATTCCGAAAAACATCGCGATCTAAGACTTTCGCGGTATAGATGCGTTTTTTTGAATCCGTTTTGCGTAATCCACGTAACTCCTAACTAGGCGCATAAGTGCGCCAGGCTCGGCGGCTGCGGGTGATCGAATCCCGAAACATAGCAACACGCCCGCTCGTCGAGCGCATCCAACAACAACGAACTCAGTGTGAGCTTGGGGACCCAACCATGAACAATTCAGACGTTAGCGTTAACAACCCGGAAATCATCGATGCCACGACCGGCCGGCCGGTCAGCCGCAGTCGGCGTCGTTTTCTGGCCAACAGTGGCATGTATACCGCCGGGCTGGTCGGCAGTGCCCTGCTCGGCGCCTGCAGCGATGACGACAACACCGCCATCGCCGACGACGGCAACGACCAGAATACGGTCGTCATCAACGGCCCGAGCGATCAGGCGGTACTGAATTTCGCTCTCAATCTCGAATATCTAGAAGCCGAGTTCTATCTGCGCGCGGTCACCGGCAGCGGTCTCCAGGACCGCGATATTTCGGGTAATGGCAATGCCGGCGACGTTACTGGTGGCTCACAGGTCGATTTCGGCGGCGAAGCGCTGATCGGCCGCTATGCTGCCGAAATCGCGGCCGACGAACTGCATCATGTCCAATTCCTGCGCAGCGCCCTGGGCGACGGTGCCGTGGCGCGCCCGGCGATCAATCTGCAGAGCTCGTTTCAGGCCGCGGCCGCGGCCGCCTTCGACGGCGCCGGCGTGACCCCGCCGGATGGTTTTACCTTCAACCCGTTCGCCTCGCCTTTACAGTTTCTACTGGGCGCTTTCATCTTCGAAGACGTGGGCGTGACCGCTTACAAAGGGGGTGCGGCGTATATCCGCGATCGTGATTATCTGACTGCCGCGGCGGGTATCCTCTCGGTCGAGGGCTATCACGCAGGCTTGGTGCGAACACTGCTGACCGGCATGGGCGATCAAGTCGTATTTCAGGATCAGGGCAGCGGCAGCGATATCACGGTCGGCGCCATCGTGGATGCGATCTCCGATGCGCGGGATAGTCTCGATGGCGACAGCGACGACGATCAGGGCATTGCCAGCGACAACGATTCGGTCACCCTCTACGGGACCGACTACGAGGCCAGCAATATCGTGCCGACCGATGGCCACGGCATTACCTTCAGCCGTACGCCGCAGCAGGTACACAACATTGCCTACCTGACCCGCAACGCAGTCGGGCCGAGCATGGGCTCGGTGCCCGAGGCTGCCTTCTTCCCGGCCGGCACCAACGGCATGCTCACCGAAAGCGGCGACCAGAACGGCTGATCGCACGATCACGCTCGTACACCCCGTTGGCGGCCACCTGCCGACGGGGTGTATGACGCAGGCCGTGCGTCGCGACGATCGGTCGGCTACAATCGACAGCGTCTTCAGGGCGGGGTGCAATTCCCCACCGGTGGTAGGGCCGCGATGACGGCCGAGCCCACGAGCGCTTTCGCTTTCGCGGAAGGTCAGCAGATCTGGTCAGAGTCCAGAGCCGACGGTGATAGTCCGGATGAAAGAAGACGCGTGGCGGCAGTCCGGCCCATGGTCGGTGCGAGCCTTCTCGCCTAGCCCTGAAACGTTGACTCCATGACAAGAGGACGTTTCATGTCAGCATCTATCGAATCCCACGATTGTCCGCGGCTCACCGCCGCCATCGCTGCCTATCGAGCCGGCCGGCCCGTGCTTTTGCTCGACGATTCCGACCGCGAAAACGAAGCCGATATCGTCGCCGCAGCAGAAAATCTGACCGTCGACACCATGACCAAAATGATCCGCGATGGCTCCGGCATCGTCTGCCTGTGTTTTCGCGGCGCCGAGATCGATGCCCTGGGTCTGCCGCAGATGGTGTCGAACAACCAATCGAAAAACCATACCGGCTTTACCGTGAGCATTGAGGCCGCAACCGGGGTCACTACCGGCGTATCCGCCACCGACCGGGTGCGCACGATCGCGGCTTCTCTAGAAGCCCTCGATGGCGATACGAAGGCTATCGTCAGCCCTGGCCACGTCTTTCCGTTGCGTGCCAACGACGACGGCGTGCTCGCCCGGCGCGGGCATACCGAAGGCGCCTTGGATATCGCGATTCTGGCCGGCCTGCGCCCTGCTGCCGTGCTCTGCGAGCTGATGAACGATGACGGCACCATGGCCGGCAACGCCGATATCGAGGCCTACGCGGCCCGCTACGACATGCCGGTACTGACCATCGACGAAATCGCGCGCTTTCGCGACAACGCACTCAGCCGCGATACCAGCGCCTACGCCTGATTCCCAGGCCACGGCCTGCGTATTAGAAACGCTCCGGGCGCGGTTGGCTGGTCCAACCTCGCCCGGAGCCTCCAACCCTTGCCGGTTTTTCGACCGGCGCATCGGGCACTGTTGCGGTCGTAGAACCCATCCGCGCCTGGACAGATCAGAAGCGTTGGCAGCCAAGCGCCGGCGCGCTACGGCGTTCCGCGGATCGCACGATGCCCCGATCCATTGAATGGGGCCGTCGATCGCGATAGACCGTGGCAGGAGGCGGCTCGGCCATTCCGCCCGGCACCAGATATTACCGCAACGCACCCGCTCTTTGGCCGGATGCGACCGGACCAGCGGCCTAGTTCTGTCCGCGCCTGGGCCTATCTCGTTGCGCACCTCGCCGGCTTGTGCCACGTTCTTAGGCCCACGCCCGTTGCGGATCTGTCATGCCGTCCAAGGCCACTGTGGTGTATAGCCCCGACCGTGCGCCCGATGCCGTCATCGACGGCGACAATGTACGGCTGGCCTGCTATACGGACGGCGACCCGGCACAGCCTGCGTTGGTATTCGTGCATGGCTATCCGGATACAGCCCATGTCTGGGATCGGCTGATCGATCGTCTGGCCCGGCATTTCTTCTGCGTGCGCTACGATGTTCGCGGTGCCGGCCGCTCCGAGCGGCCCCACTCGCCGCTGGCCTATCGTCTCGAGCATCTCAAGCACGACTTGGCCGCGGTTATCGACTGGGCTTCACCCACCGCGGCGATCCATCTGATCGGCCACGACTGGGGATCAATCCAGAGCTGGGAAGCCGCCACCGATCCGGCCATGGCCGAGCGGATCGCGACCTTCACGACCCTATCTGGGCCCTGTCTCGACCATCTTGGCCGCTATCTGCGAAGCGCGCGAGCGATCCGCCCGGCCGCGCTGTTACAACAGCTTCGCCGTTCCTGGTACATCGGCGTGTTTCACCTGCCGATCGTTGCGCCCCTACTCTGGCGCCGACTGCTCGCCGGACGCTGGCCACAGACCCTGGCACGCCTGGAGGGCGAGACGCTGCCGGTCGCCCCGACCCTGGCCAACGATGGCCGATACGGTATCCAACTCTATCGCGCCAATGTGGTGCCGCGGCTGCTCCGGCCCCGAGCCCGTCGAGCGCTCATGCCTGTACAGGCGATCGTGGCCCGCCGTGACCCGTTCGTCAGCCCAGCAATTGCACAGCTGATGTCCGACTGGGTAGCCGATCTGACGGTCGATGAAATCGATGCCGGCCACTGGGCGATCATGAGCCATGCGCCGACCGTCGCCGATCTCATCGAACGTTATCTCTGGTCGCATCTCGAACATCACGTCGACCGCCTGTCCTTCTGAACGCTCTGGCCGCCTGCGGCGATCAGCGCTGTTGTCAGGCCATATTCTCTAGCGCGCCCTGCATCGCTCGATACAGTTCCAGATTGGTCTCGACTATAGTCTCGAGCGGGTCTCGATAATGGTTGAGCGCCCAGTACATCGCGATATGAATCGTCGAGCCGATCAAGCCCATCGCCAAAATGCGGCGATCGCAGGCTGCGGGCAGACGATCCAAGGCATAGACCCGGCCGAGCAGCGCCTCGATCAAGCCGGCGAAATGCAGGGTCGTGGAACGATAGACCCGGTCGATCTCGGCACTGATGCCGAAAATCTCGATCAACAGCACGCGCGCGGTCTGCGGATCCGAAATATGCTCGAAAAACGTCTGCAGGCTATGTCGGGTCGCTGCTTCGGTGGAATCGCCGGCTTCGGCCATGCCCCGGGTCAGATCATCTTCCAGACGCTGCACGCAGTCGCGATAGACTGCGGCGAACAAGGCCTCGCTATTGGCGAACGATTCGTAGAAATAACGCTCGGTCAAACCGGCTTCACGGCAGACTGCCTTGACCGTCGCCCCGCGAAAGCCAACGCTGCCAAACACCCGAAGGCCCGCCGCAATCAGGGCTTCCCGGCGCGCGCTACGTCGCTCATCAGAACTCAGCCCAGCATAATAGCGGCCGGTCGAAACAGCAGGCATGCCCGTGTTGGCCCGATAGGTCATAGGCTTACTGTCGCATATTCGAACGCAAATGCGATCCAGCCCGTGGGCCGATCCGACAAAACCGCCCCGCTGACCCACTTCGCCATCGAGTCCCGACCTATCAGTGCAGCAGAAACCCGGAGGCGTTCACGCTTTTGGTGCGCTGTGAGCGAGCCTTTCAACCCACCGCTTTATACGGCCGGCTGGAGGGCCGCCCGGCCCATCCAGGATCTCGTCACGGTCATATCCCTGTACCGGCCGCTGCCGCGGCCCGACCGACCGATTCAGGCAGTGCCAACGCTGTCGGCGCAGGCCGCAACGCTTGGGCGCCAGCACGCCTAGCTTCACAAGGTCGTGCCGGCCCAGCCGGGGCGTGCATCTAAAGAGCTAGGCCGCCTTCCACTTGATCGAGCAACCTTGGCTCGGCACCTGGGCTTCTTCGGGAATCGGGTCCCCGGCCAGCACCGCATCCAGCGAGGCTCGTAGATCCGCGCCCGTTACCGGCTCGGCCGATTTCGGGCGCGAGGCATCGAACTGGCCGCGATAGGCACAGCGGCCAGCCGCATCGAACAAGAATAGGTCGGGCGTGCAGACCGCGTCGTAGGACTTAGCGACCTGCTGGGTCTCGTCATAGAGATAGGGAAAGATGAAATTGTACTGCTCGGCAAACTCGCGCATGTATTCAGGCCCGTCCTCGGGCCGTTCATTGACGTCGTTCGACGAAATCGCCACGAAGCCGATACCGCGGGGATCGTACTCGGCGGCCACGGCCGCGATTTCGCGCGCGATGTGGATGACATACGGGCAGTGGTTGCAGATGAACATCACCACCGTGCCACGTTCGCCGGCAACATCGGCCCAAGTCTTGGTCTGGCCCGACACTGCGTCGGGCAAGGCGAAATCGGGGGCCGGCGTGCCCAGCGGCATCATGGTGGAATCGGTCAGCGCCATGGTTTTTCTCAAGCCATAAAAGAAACTAGAAACGCAGTTTAGCGGGCCGTCGAAGCCAGCCCAAGCGCTCGCCAGCGCATATCGATGGCTACGCAGTGGAATGATCGAAATATATGACGTATAGTCCATCCGGATATCCGGATGGAGAGATATAGTCCTATGAGTCGCACTCTGTTTACTTCCGAATCGGTCACCGGCGGCCATCCCGACAAGCTGTCGGATCAGGTCTCCGATGCCATTCTCGACGCCTACCTCGAACAGGACCCGACCGCCAAGGTCGCCTGCGAGACCGCGACCAAGACTGGCTTCGCCATGGTCTTCGGCGAGATCAAGACGTCCAAGCCGGTCAACATCCCGGTGGAGCAGATCGTGCGCGATACGATCCGCAAGATCGGCTACACCAGCTCCGACATGGGCTTCGATGCCGATACCTGCGCCGTGATGAACGTGCTGGGCGAACAGTCCGCCGACATCAACCAGGGCGTCGAGCGGGCCGCCCCCGAAGAACAGGGCGCGGGCGACCAGGGCCTGATGTTCGGCTATGCCTGTGACGAAACCGACGTGCTCATGCCGGCGCCGATCACCTATGCCCATCGCTTGGTGCGCAAGCAGTCCGAACTGCTGGCCGACGGCACCCTCGACTGGCTGCGCCCGGACGCGAAGTCCCAGGTCACCTTCGAGTACGACAACGGCAAGCCGAGCGCGATCAACGCGGTGGTGCTGTCGACCCAGCACAACCCCGAGATCAGCCAGGCCGATCTCAAGGAAGCTGTGCACGAGCACATCATCAAGCCGGTCATCGGCAATATGCTCACCGACAACCCGACGGTGCACATCAACCCGACCGGCAACTTTGTCACCGGCGGCCCGCTGGGCGATGCCGGCCTGACCGGCCGCAAGATCATCGTCGACACCTACGGCGGCATGGCCCGCCACGGTGGTGGCGCCTTCTCCGGCAAGGATCCGTCCAAGGTCGACCGTTCGGCGGCCTATGCCGCGCGCTATGTGGCCAAGAACGTGGTCGCCGCCGGCCTGGCCTCGAAGTGTGAAGTCGCGCTGTCGTATGCCATCGGCGTCGCCGAGCCGACCTCGATCTGGGTCGAGACCTTCGGCACCGGCAAGATCGACGACGAAAAGATGACTAAGCTCATCCGCAACCACTTCGACCTGCGTCCCTACGGCATCCTCAAGATGCTGGACTTGCAGCGTCCGATCTATGCGCCGACCGCGGCCTACGGCCACTTCGGCCGCGAGGACGTGGACCTGCCCTGGGAACGTACCGACAAGGCCGCCGCACTGGCCGACGATGCCGGCATCCAGGCGGCCTGATCGCAGGCATTTCGCCTTTCGCCGGTCGGTGCCACGTCGCCGGCCGGCCCGCTAACCGATTTCAAACGACAGGAACGAATTCATGAGTAGCCCTGCCGAAAAGCTCAACGAAGATTACAAGATCGCCGATATCAGCCTGGCCCCCTGGGGCCGGCGCGAGATCGAGATCGCCGAAACCGAAATGCCCGGCTTGGTCGCCATTCGCGAGGAATATGGTGCCCAGCAGCCGCTCAAAGGCGCGCGCATCGCCGGCTCGCTGCACATGACCATCCAGACCGCCGTGCTGATCGAGACGCTGGTCGCCCTCGGCGCCGAAGTGCGCTGGGCCTCCTGCAACGTGTTCTCCACCCAGGATCATGCTGCGGCCGCGATCGCTGAATCCGGCGTGCCGGTCTATGCCTACAAGGGCGAGACCGCCGAGGAATACTGGGAATACGCCCATGCCATTATGGACTGGCACGATGGCGGCCTGCCGAATCTGATTCTGGATGACGGCGGCGACGCTACGACGCTGGCTACTTTCGGCGTCAAGGCCACCGACGACCCCTCGCTGCTCGACAACCCGGGCTCGGACGAGGAAAAGGCGCTGTTCAAGGTCATGAAGAAGCGCCTGGCCGAACAGCCGGACTTCTACAAGAAGCTTGGCGCTGCCATCACCGGTGTGTCCGAAGAAACCACCACCGGCGTGCATCGTCTGTACCATCTGGCCAAGGAAGGCGGCCTGACTTTCCCGGCGATCAACGTCAACGACTCGGTCACCAAGTCGAAGTTCGACAACCTCTACGGCTGTCGTGAATCGCTGGTCGACGGCATCAAGCGCGCCACCGACGTCATGGTGGCCGGCAAGGTCGCCATCGTCTGCGGCTATGGCGATGTCGGCAAAGGCAGCGTGCAGTCGCTGCGTGGTCTGGGTGCGACCGTCTGTGTGACCGAGATCGACCCGATCAATGCCCTGCAGGCGGCCATGGAAGGCCTGCGCGTGGTGGATCTGGAAGACCCGGGCGTGGTCGAGCAGGCCGATATCTTCGTGACCGCCACGGGCAACTATCATGTGATCAACCACGATCACTTGAAGCGCATGAAGAACGAAGCGATCGTGTGCAATATCGGGCACTTCGACAACGAGATCGATGTCGCAGCACTGCGCCAGTACGACTGGGAAGAGATCAAGCCGCAGGTCGACCACATCACCTTCCCCGACGGCAAGAAGATCATCCTGCTGGCCGAGGGCCGGCTGGTGAACCTAGGCTGTGCCACGGGCCATCCGAGTTACGTGATGTCCAACTCGTTCACCAACCAGGTGCTGGCCCAGATCGAGCTGTGGAACCACCGCGAGCGTTACAACAACGACGTGTACGTGCTGCCCAAGCATCTCGATGAGAAAGTCGCCGCCCTGCATCTGGAGCGGGTCAACGCCAAGCTGACCAAGCTCACCTCGGATCAGGCGGATTATCTCGGCGTGCCGGTCGACGGTCCGTACAAGCCGGATCACTACCGCTACTAGGCCTGGAACGACCGCCAAGGTCTGGCCAAGCCCGGCCCGCGGCCCGCGTGGGCCGGGTTTTTTATGCGCATCACGATCGGCGCCACTGCGTCGCAGACAACACAAGGGGAGACGCCATGAGCCATGATGTCTCGCACAACGATTTCTCGATCGAGTTGTTTCCGCCCAAGGGCCCCAAGGGCGAAGCCCGCCTGGAAGACGCGCTGAAACAGCTTGCCACCCTGCATCCAGCCTTTTTCTCGGTTACGTTCGGCGCCGGCGGCACCACCCGCTCGGGCACGCTCGACACGGTCAACAAGGCGATGCAGATCACCGGCCGCCCGGCAGCGCCGCACCTGTCCTGCATCGAGGGTACTCGAGAGTCGATCGGCGACCTGCTGGATAACTACAAGGCCGCTGGCGTCGAGCGGATCGTCGCGCTCCGGGGCGACCTGCCCGATGGCATGGACAAGCCCGGCGTATTCAACTACGCCAATGAACTGGTGGCCTTCATCAAGGAACGCCACGGCGATGATTTTCATCTCGAAGTGGGCGCCTATCCCGAGTACCATCCGGCCGCGGCTTCCCCGGCCGAGGATGTCGACAATTTCGTGCGCAAGGTCGAGGCCGGCGCCGATTCGGCGATCACCCAGTATTTTTATAATGCCGACGCCTACTTCAATTTCTGCGACGAAGTCGCGGCCAAGGGCGTCGATATTCCGATCGTACCAGGGATCATGCCGATCAATGATTTCGGCCAGATCTCGCGGTTTTCTGCGATGTGCGGCGCCGATATCCCACGCTGGATACGCCAGAAGATGGAAGCCTACGGCGATGACAAGGCGTCGGTTCAGGCCTTCGGCCGCGAGCTGATCGGCCGTCTATGCGAACGGCTACTGGCCGGTGGCGCCCCAGGCCTGCATTTCTATGCCCTCAACAAGGCCGAACCCACCGCCACTATCTGGCACGATCTCAACCTACCGGGCACGGCTGCGCATAACGCGGCCTAATCCCATCGCGGCTTTTCTGAAGTGCTTTCCATAAAAAACCCGGCCAAGGCCGGGTTTTTTATTGCGTTGCACTCAAGCCGCTCATTCTTCGTCGTTGAGCATATCCCGCAACTGATCGTTATAGCGCGCAGTCAGACGTGCGAATTCGCGACGGTCTTCCTCGGACCAGTTCTGAAAGCCTTCCTCGACCCGTTCAAGCCGCCGGCCACGAACCTCGGCAGCCGCATCGCGGCCGGCTTCGGTAATGGTGACGAAGCCGCCGCGCCGATCGTCAGGATTGTCGTGTTTTTCGACCAGCCCGGCATTTTTCATTGCCGCGACCTGCCGGGTGACCGTGGAGGCATCCAGATTAACTTGATTGGCCAAGGCCCCGACCGACTGCCGATCATTGCGCTCGAGCAGGATCAACAGCAGATAGTGAGCGCGTTCGAGCCCGTAGTGGAATCGACGCCGTAGCGCTTCCATCCGGCGGACAAGAAAGGCCAACTCGTATTCGAGCGCCTCTGCCGACGGGCAAGTCGCCGGCAGATGGTTGCCCAAGGAAGGGTCTTTCTGTTCAGAACGACGTTTCATTGCGTCAGGGTCCCTGTGCGCCTCTGGTGAATAAGACTAATAATGTACGACTTGAGCCTAGCTTAACGCGCCCGGTCAGATTGAAAAACTATAGTCGTAGATTATCGTAAAACTTTATTTAATCCCGAACCTGTGCCCGCAACGCTGCGAAACCGATACAAGGATGACCCTATGCGCGCCTGTTTTCTCGATGCCGGCTCAGTCGGCGAACGCCTCGACTGGTCCAAACTCGAAAACGCCGTTGACCAATGGCAGTGGTTTCACAATACCAAGCGCGATGAAGTCGCCCTGCGTCTGGCCGATGTCGATATCGCGGTCACCAACAAAGTGATACTGGATGCCGAGACGATCGACGCGGCCGAACAGCTGAAACTCATCTGTGTGGCAGCGACTGGGACCAACAACGTCGACACGGCGGCCGCGGCACGCCGCGGCATTCCAGTGATCAACGTCAGCGGCTACTCGACTCCTGCAGTCGCCCAGCACGTACTCGCCCTGATGCTGGCCTTTGCCACGCGCTGGCACGATTATGACCGCGCCGTGGCCCGTGGCGCTTGGCAGGCCTCTGAGTTCTTTTGCCTGCTCGACTATCCGATCGAGGAACTGGCGGGCGCGACGCTGGGCATCGTTGGCTACGGCGAACTCGGAGCCGCCGTCGCCCGCCGTGCTACCGCCTTCGACATGGAGGTGCTGATTTCCGAGCGGCCAGGCGCCGAGCAGGTGCGCGATTCACGTCTGTCGTTCCCCGAAGTACTGGAACGCGCCGATTTCCTGTCGCTGCATTGCCCGCTGACCGAAGCTACCCACCACCTGATCGATCGCGATGCCTTGGCCCGTATGAAATCCTCGGCTTTCTTGATCAACACTGCCCGTGGCCCGATCGTCGACAGCCAGGCGCTATTGACGGCCCTACGCGAGCAGCAGATCGCCGGCGCCGCGATCGATGTCCTGGATCATGAACCGCCGCGCGAAGGCCATCCGCTGTTGGACGCCGAACTGGACAACCTGATCGTCACGCCGCATACCGCCTGGGCCAGCCGGGCCGCACGCCAGCGGGTGATCGATGGCGTCGCCGATAACATCGCCGTCTTTTGCGCCGGCGATGACAGCCGGCGGGTAAACTGAGCCGATCGATAGCGGCCCGGCCGGAGCTGGCCGGGCCGGTGCCACGCTAGCCGCGCCGCCAGATCAGCAGGCGATTATCGCGAGGCATGGCCAAACGCGCCACCGAAACCAGGCCGTAGCCGGCGGCCAGCGCATCCAGTGCTTCGAACATACGGATGCCCATGCCGGCATTGCGGGCCCGCAGGGCTCGGTCGAAGCTCAGATTGCCTTCGCCCGGCGGCACGTCCTGTTCGAAGAACGGACCGTACAGACACAGCAACCCGTCCGTGCGCAGATGCGCAGCCGCGCCGGCGAACAGCGCCGCCACGGCGTCCTCGGTCATGATGTGGGCGATATTGGCGCCGAATACGACGTCGTAATGCTCAGCCGGCCAGGTACTGCGTACATCCAGGGCCAACGGCGCCGGTAGTCGGTGCTGGTCTGCATCGACCAAAGCCGCGACCAGCCGCCGCAGATGGGCCGGCGCTTCACTGGTCTGCCAATGCACTTCGGGTAGACGCTGGCTGGCATAGCGGGCGTGGGTACCGTCGCCGGCCCCGATCTCCAACACCCGGGCCTGTGGCACGATCCACTCCACCAGCGCATCGAAGATCGGACGCTTATTGCGATCGGCCGCCGATTGATCGCCGATTCGGCTGCTCATCGCTTGCGTGCAACGGTCAGGCCGTCGCCGATCGGCAACACCGACAGATCGATCCGCTCGTCGGCGTGCAGGTGCTGGTTGAAGGCGCGTATCGCCTCAGTGTCCTGATCGCGGCAGGCCGGATCGGCCACGCGTGTATACCAGAGCGTATTGTCGGCCATGATCAGCCCGCCTTGGCGTATCAGTGCCATGCAGCGTTCGTAGTACTCGATATAGCGCGTTTTGTCGGCATCGATCAGGGCAAAATCATAGGCGCCGGCCATACCTGCGGCCACCTCGGCGTCCAGGCTCGCCAGCGCATCATCGATACGCAGTTCGATGCGATCGGCGACCCCAGCTGCAGCCCAATCGGCTGCGGCACGCGCGGTAATCTCGGCATCGTGGTCGCAGGCCAGGATATGCCCGGCCGGGCCCACTGCATCGGCCAGCCAAAGCGTCGAATAGCCGGCATAGACACCAATTTCGATGCCGCGCCGGGCCTCGGCCAACCCGACCAACAGCGCCATGAGCTGGCCTTGGCGCGGACTGACCTGCAGGTGCGCCTGGCCGGAGGCTTCGGTAATCCGACGATTGGCCGCCAGATAGGCGGGTTCGCGATCACCGATCTCGTCGATATATGCCCGCAGCCGTGCATCAACGGCCGCCGGTTCTGCCTCATCTGACATGCTGGCAGGATACGCCATACCACCCCGTCTGCGGTAACTCATGGACGACACACGCCAGATTTTGCATCTCACCGACTGTCATCTGCTTGCCGACCGCGAGGGTAAGCTTCATGGCTGGTCGGTCGCAGCGGCCTTCGAGTGCGTGCTCGCGCATGCCCTCGATCGCTATCCCGAGACCGATGCGATCGTGCTAGGGGGCGATCTGGTCGACGATGAAAGCGACGCCGGCTATCACTGGCTCAACGACGTGCTGGCCACCACCGCACGGCCGGTGCTGGCGATTGCCGGCAATCACGACGATCCACAGGCGATGGCCCGCCGGCTCGACTCGGCGGTCGTTCACGACCAACTGTGCCTGGGCGGCTGGCGCCTGATCGGGCTGTGCAGCCACCGGCCGGGCCACGAGGATGGCTTGATCGGTAGCGCTGCCCTGCACGATCTAGAGGCTCGGCTCGCCGCCGACCGCTCGCCTACGCTGGTCTGCGTCCATCATCCGCCGTTCGCCGTCGGCAGCGCCTGGATCGACGCCATGGGCTTGAACGATGGGCCGGCGCTTCGTGCGGTCTTGGCCCGGCATGCGCATGTCCGAGGTGTCCTGGCCGGCCATGTACATCAGGCCAGCCAACATCGGCTGGAACACAGCCTTGGATGGACAACGCCCGCCACGATGCGCCAGTTCCTACCCGGCAGCCCAGATTTTGCCGAAGACCCGACCCGGCCCCCCGGCTATCGCTGGCTGGCTTTGGAAGCCGACGGCCGTATCACCACGACTGTGCATCGCTGCCCCATGGTGCAAGGCCCCGAACGGCGCGGCACCGACTGACCGCAACCACGGCCAGTCGAGCAAGGTCTAGATGGGTATCAGACCTTTGGACTAGCCACAATATCTTGACAAAAAAAGGTTTTTAGAAACAGGCCGGTATGAAATCGGTTGCTAAAATATAACTCTCTGAATATAAAGAATAAAAAGGCTAGATTCACAATTGCTGTGGATAAGTCTGTGGAGAGATCGCTTTATGGGCGCGCCGAAAGGCGCCAAGGCAGTCACTTATACAAACCGGCGAAATTGTAACCAGTACGACACAATTATTTATATTCAATTGCTTACGCATACTTTCAGTGCCTTGTCTTGGGCTGTTAAATCTTTGGACCAAGCCGGCGATCTATTGCGCCGTGATTGTGCATAACATGCGTTGTCTTGCGCAGTCGAGACAGCTGTTCAAACTTTTTAACAGCGGCCCCGACCGGTTTCCCGACCGGCCCAAAGCCGTCGCAGGCTCGTCAAGCCGATCGCTCGGTTGTAGGCTAGCGATCTAGAACAACCCTGCAGGTCGGTCGCGATTCATACGGCCCCGCTGCACCCGATTGGTGCTTGCCCCGTTCGCCCCTGGACCACTGCAGCCCATCACCTCATACAGAATTTAGGCTGACGTCATGAGACCACCGAACGTGCTCATCCTGTCCGGTCACGATCCAAGCGGTGGCGCGGGCTTGCAGGCCGATATCGAAGCGGTGGCAGCCAACGGCGGCCATGCGGCCTCAGTCGTTACTGCTCTAACCCGCCAAGACACACGCAATGTGTATGCGGTCTCGCCGGTCGACGATACGTTTTTCGCCGAATGCATCGACACCGTGATCGCCGATATGCCGATAGCGGCGATCAAGACCGGGGTATTGGCCAGCCCCACCCAGGTCGAGACCGTCGCCCGCTTGGCGGCGGCCCATCCCGAGCTGCCTTTGGTTGTTGATCCGGTGTTGACCGCAGCCGGTGGCGGCGAACTGGCTGCCGATCCGGTCGGCCGGGCGGCCCGCGAGTATCTGTTCCCCCGGGCGACCCTAATCACGCCGAATGCCGGCGAAGCACGACGACTATGCGACGGTGAAACCGATATCGACCGCTGTGGCGCCGCACTCGCCCGGCACGGCTGTCATGTGTTGATCACCGGCGGCGACGAAGAAGTCCAAGACGTGATCAATCATCTGTATGCCCCGGAGGGCGGCAGCCGTACCGATCGTTGGCCCCGCCTCGCGGGCCGCTTTCACGGTTCCGGCTGCACGCTGGCGGCCAGCATCGCCACCCGCCTCGCTCGGGGGGACGCCTTGGAACAGGCCGTGGCTCGAGGCCAGGATTTCACTTGGCAAGCCTTGGAAACCAGTTTTCTGGCCGGCCAGGGCCAGGCGATCCCCAACCGCTGGGCCTCGCGGGGCGAATGAACATGCCACGCGGACTATATGCGATCTACGATCGAGCCAGCCTGGACGGCGATCACCTGGCGCATGTCGAGGCAATCCTCGCCCACGGCGCGCTCTGGCTCCAATATCGAGACAAACGCGACAGCGCCCCCGACCGCGGTTTGCTGTGCGAACTGGCCGCACTGACTCGCGCCTATGATGCCCGCCTGATCGTCAACGACGACTGGCCGCTAGCCGCCGAGATCGGTGCCGACGGCGTGCATCTGGGACAAAACGACGGCAACGTCGCCGAGGCCCGCGCGGCTCTTGGCGAACGGGCGATCATCGGCATCAGTTGCCAAGACCGCATCGAACGCGCCCGGGCCGGCTTGGCTGCCGGCGCCAGCTATATCAGTTTTGGGCGTTTTTTCAGCTCGGCCACCAAACCGGACGCCCCCCCGGCCGCTCCTGCGGTGCTGACCGCGGCACGCGAACTGGGCGCACCGATCGTCGCCATTGGCGGCATCAATCGCTACAACGCCCGGTCCTTGATCACCGCCGGTGCCGACCTGATCGCGGTGTCCGGCGGGCTGTTCGCAGCCCCTGATCCGGGCGCGGCCGCGGCTGAACTCGCGGGCCTGTTCGATCCGTCGGGCTGACCACCGAAGACCGCGCCCAGCCGCGATTCGACGCCTACCCGATATGTCGCGGGCAGGCCGCTCGGCGCGCACCGAACGAGCGGTGTGCGCCTCTCGGCGAATTTTCACCCCGCCGATCGGCCCACTCGCCCGCGGTCCCGCATCGACTGCGAACCGCAGCGCCATGGCGACGGCCATCGCGGTAGCGCACGAGCCCCTGCCAGGGCGAGCAGGCCGGCATTCGGTGTCGAGTTATGCAGGCAGGAGGACGACACCGCATTTCGCCGAACGGCGCCGGCCCTAGGGCATGTCGTCACGAGATACGCCAACGCATGACGCCCGGCCATCGGGTCGGGCAAGGCACAGGCCGACGAGCGTAGCGGGCCCCACAGTCAAAGCGTGCAACGCCGCCTGGCACGATGGGCGGGCGCCATCCACCGGGCCCGGCGGTACATCGAAAATCGACCATCGGCAGCCGGTCGCGTTGCACGGCCGGCTCGTGGCACGCCACGATCGGGCGACTGGCGCCTTGCAGGACACGGTTGGCGAAGGCCAACGCGGCGCTCGGATGAAACATCAACAGGCCCTAGAATAAGCAGCGATTCTATTGGCAAGGAGTTTGTAATGAGCCAGCAGCACGCCCGCCCCGGCCCCCGCTCGATCGAATTGTTCGAGCGCGCCCAGCGCTTCACCCCCGGCGGGGTGAATTCACCGGCGCGCGCCTACAACGGCGTGGGCGGCGGCGCCCCGGTCTTCATCGATCGGGCCAGCGGCGCCTGGATCACCGACGTCGACGGTAACGACTATGTCGACTATGTCGGCTCGTTCGGCCCAATGATCCTCGGCCACGCCGACCCGGCGGTGGTCGAGGCGGTTCAGCAGCAGGCCGCCAAGGGACTGTCCTTCGGTGCGCCGACCGGCCTCGAAGTCGAATTGGCCGAGCTGATCAGCGAGATGGTCGACTCGATCGAATCGGTGCGCATGGTCAACTCCGGCACCGAGGCCGCGATGACCGCTGTGCGCCTGGCCCGCGGCTATACCGGCCGCAACAAAATCCTTAAATTCGCCGGCAATTACCACGGCCACGTCGACGCCCTGCTGGTCAACGCTGGTTCGGGCGCGCTCACACTCGGCATTCCAGGCTCACCGGGCGTACCGGCCTCGGTGGTCGAAGACACCCTGGTGGCGACCTATAACGACCTGGCTTCGGTCGAGCAGGCTTTCGCCGAGCACGGCGATGAGATCGCCGGGGTCATGGTCGAGCCGGTGGCCGGCAACATGAACTGCGTGCCGCCGGTCGACGGTTTTCTCGAAGGCCTGCGCACCCTGTGCGATCAGCATGGCGCACTGCTGATCTTCGACGAGGTCATGACCGGCTTCCGTGTCCATCCCGGCTGTGCCCAGGCTGCTTTCGGCGTGACCCCGGATGTCACCGCGCTGGGCAAGATCGTAGGCGGCGGCATGCCGGTCGGCGCGGTCGGCGGCCCGCATCGAGTAATGGAAACGCTGGCGCCGAGTGGTCCGGTCTATCAGGCCGGCACGCTGTCCGGCCACCCGTTGGGCATGGCCGCCGGTATCGCCACGCTCAAGCAGATCCGCGACGGCTCGGTACATGCCGCGATCGAGCCCAAGACCAGCGCCCTACGCGAAGGGCTGGAACAACGCGCCAAACAACACGGCGTACCGTTCATGACCCAAGCCGCCGGGGCGATGTTCGGTATGTTCTTCACCGACGCCGCAGCCATAACCCGCTTCGACGAAGTCGCGGCCTGCGACCTGGATGCTTTTTCGCGGTTCTTCCACGGCATGCTCGACAACGGCGTGTATCTGGCGCCGGCTGCCTTTGAAGCTGCCTTCGTCTCGCGCGCCCACGACGACGCGGCCATCGAGGCCACGCTCGCCGCTGCCGATCAAGCGTTCGCGGCAGTCGCCGCCGGCTAGCCTGCGGCCGGGCTTTTCCCGTGGCGCACGGCATTATCGCCGAGATCCTAGGCTGGGTCTCGGCGCATCCAACCTGGGCCCTGGCCGTGGTATTCGCCGTGGCCGTGGCCGAGTCGCTATTCCTGTTCGGGCTACTCATTCCGGGGGCGATCTTCATGTTCGCCTTCGGTGCGCTGATCGGCAGCCATGCGCTGGCGGCTGTTCCGACCTTCACGGCCGCCATTCTCGGCACCTTGCTGGGCGATACCGCCAGCTATGCCCTGGGACGGCGCTATCGCGGCCGTCTGCATGCCCTGCCAGGATTGTCGCGGGTGCCCGGCGGGGTCGCCCGCGGCGAGGCTTTTTTTGCCCGGCACGGCGGCAAGGGCATTATCCTCGGCCGTCTGATTGGCGCCCTGCGCCCGGTCATGCCGACCGTGGCCGGTGCGGCGGGCCTGTCGATAACCCGTTTCGCGGTGATGGAAATCATCGCCACCGCGCTCTGGGCGCCGCTGTATATCGGCCCCGGCCTGGTGTTCGGCGCCTCGCTGGATCTGGCGGCCCAGGTCGCGACCCGGTTGGCGATCCTGTTGATCGGCAGTGCCGCGATCGTCTGGATTCTGACCAGCCTGGCACGGTTTCTGATCGTTGCCGGGCGCAGTTTCGGCCGCCATTATGCCGAACGTCTGATGCGTTGGAGCGGCCGCCACCGGCGCCTGGGGCTGCTCGGCCCGGCGTTGGCCGACCCGCGCCAGCCGGAAATTCCGGCGCTGGCCGTGGCCGCTACCCTGCTCATGATCACGGTCGCCGTTATCTATGGGCTGCTCTGGAATATCGGCGGCCCGCGCTATCCCGGCCGCTTCGATGCCCTGGCCTTCTATCTGGTCAGCAGCCTGCACAACGCCCCGACCAGCGTCATCGCGCGCCTGGTTTCGGAACTGGGCTCGCCGCTGGTCTATCTGCCGTTCGCGATCATGGTCGGTCTCGGGCTGAGCCTGATCGGCAACCGACGGGCCGCGGCCCACTGGGGCGTGGCGGTCGGTTTTTCGACGGCCGTGACCGTGGTGCTGCGTTGGCTGCTGGCGATTCCCTCGCCGGCGCTGTTTTTTCATGTCTCCGTAGCCGATCCGTTGTATCTGGCCGGCGGCGGCCAGGATCTGATCCTGTGTGCCACGATCTACGGGCTGGCAGGCATGATCGTGGGCACCCGCCAGCCGGAGGCCCTGCGGCCCTATTACTATTCGGCGACCGTGGCCGGCGTGGTGTTGATCGCCCTGGCACGCCTGTATCTAGGCCTGGACTGGGCCAGCGACAGCATCATCGGCCTGGGCGTGGCGTTTGTGTGGATCAACGTGCTCATGATCGGCTATCGGCGCCAGCGGCCGCGGCCGGTGCGCGGCCGGCCGGTGCTCGCCGCATTCGGCGGGGGCGTGGCTCTGGCCACGCTGTTGGTGCTGTTTCCCGGCGGCGCCCTGCGCGATCTGCCTGGCACGATCGGGCCCGAGCGCGATACCGCGCCCCAACCGCTCGCGGCCTGGGTCGGCGGCGGCTATCGCGATCTACCGGCCCATATCGAGACCCTGCAAGGCCGCGGCGGCGCGCCGTTGAACGTCCAGGCCGCCGGCCCCGAGAAACGACTGCGCACAGCGCTGGCCTATGCCGGTTGGCATACGCCGCCGGCGCTGGGCGCGGTCGGCGCCCTGCATAGTCTGGCGCCGGATCCACCGATCGAGGCGCTGCCGGTCATGCCGTGGATCCATCGCGGTCGTCGACCGTCGATCGTGGTCGTGCATCCGGTCACCAACAACAGTCGACGGCGCTGGGTGCTGCGCCTATGGCCAACCCATCGCGTGACCGCCGATCAAGGCCTACCGATCTGGGTCGGGCTGGTCGATGCCCAGCGCATTGGACATGAGCTGTTCATGGTCGCGACAGCGCGCGATGAAGGCGGCTACGCCAGCGCCCGCTCGTTTCTGGCGGCCAACCTGGCCCGCCACGGGATCGGCCATCGTCGATCAAGCCAGTCCGACCCAGCGGCAGGCAATGCCGCCGTACCGCTGCTGATGTGGACGCAAGCACACGGCGTCGATGCTAAAGTAGCGCCCCATTAGGATCCGTGCCGAGGCCCGTAACGGCGCCCATGCAGCCGGCCTTGGTTCCGAGCCGATTTCGTTTCCACCGATTTAGAGTCGTAACGCCGCACCGCTATGGCCAAACCCGACGCCAAACGCCAGACCACCAAACTCAAGCAGCCGGGTTTTTTCACCCGGATGCGGGCCAGCCTCAACAAAGGCGATTCCTGGCTCACCTATGACCTGCGCAATCTGCTGCCCGGCGAAACCGTCGACCAGGATGCGCTCGATGAACTCGAAACCCAGCTGCTGCTGTCGGATGTCGGCGTGGATGCGACCGGCCAGGTGATGAGCCGGCTACAGACCCTGTACGACGGCGGCCAGTTACGCACCTCCAAGGATCTCGGCAAGGCCCTGCGCGAACATCTGGGCAATATCCTCGAGCCCTGCGAGGCACCGCTGGAGATCCCGAACGACGTCAAACCATATGTGATCCTGATGGTAGGCGTAAACGGTGTGGGCAAAACTACGACCATTGGCAAGCTCACCAAGAAGCTACAGGATGCCGGCCAGTCGGTGATGCTGGCCGCGGGTGACACCTTCCGTGCGGCCGCGGTCGAGCAGCTCTCCGACTGGGGCGAGCGCAACAACGTGCCCGTGATCGCCCAGGGCAGCGGCGCCGATGCGGCCTCGGTGGTCTACGATGCCTATTCCAAGGCGGCGGCCCGCGGCACTGATGTGCTGATTGCCGATACCGCTGGGCGCCTGCATACCCAGAGCCATCTGATGGAGGAGCTCAAAAAGATCAAGCGGGTGCTCGGCAAGCAGAACGCCGAAGCGCCGCACGAGATCATGCTGGTAGTCGATGCGACCACCGGCGGCAACGCACTACAGCAGGCCGTGGCGTTCAACGATGCAGTTGGCCTGACCGGCATCACGGTCACCAAACTCGACGGTTCTGCCTCTGGCGGCGTGGTATTCGCGATCTGTCAGAAGCTGGAATTGCCGCTGCGCTTTATCGGCGTGGGCGAGACGGTTGCCGATCTGGGCGTGTTCGAAGCCGAGCATTTCATGGACGCGCTGTTCGAACGCCAGAGGTGATCCTGGCGGGCCGGCTTGCCAAAGCGCCGGTCCTGCCCGAGGATTGCGACACACGACGGGCAGACAAGAGCCGATGACCGACATCGTGGCCTTCGACAACGTGGTCAAACGCTATCCCGGTGGCAAGCTGGCCCTGGATCGTGTGTCGTTGACTCTAGCTCGCGGCGAGATGGCCTTTCTGACCGGCCATTCCGGGGCCGGCAAGTCGACCCTGATGAAACTGATCGGCCTGATCGAGCGGCCGACCCGCGGCCGCGTGATCATCAACGGCACCGATCTGGCGCGCGTACGACGCTGGCATATCCCACGCTATCGCCAGCGGGTCGGGCTGATCTTCCAGAACTACAATCTGCTCTACGATCGAACCGTGTTCGATAATGTGGCGCTGCCGCTGGTGATCCGCGGCCTCGGCCATCGCGATATCGCACGCCGGGTACGCGCTTCGCTGGATACGGTCGGCCTGCTCTCGCACGAAAAGAAATTTCCGATCACCCTATCGGGCGGCGAACAGCAGCGCGTGGGTATCGCCCGAGCCGTGGTCGATCGGCCGTATCTGCTGCTGGCCGACGAGCCCACCGGCAATCTCGACCCCGATTTGTCCGAAGACATCATGCGGCTGTTCACGCGGCTCAACGAAACCGGCACCAGCATCATGATCGCGACCCATGCCATTGATCTGGTCACGCATATGGGCCACCGCCGCATCGCCCTCGATCATGGCCATCTGGAGACCCAAGAGGATGGCTGAGCGCAGGCCGCCCCACCATAGCCGTGCCCGCGGCCGCGGTTCGTCGCAACAGACCAACACCTCGCACAGCCGACTGGGCAGTTGGGGGGCCACACATGCCCGCTGTCTGTTCGAATCACTCGGTCGCCTGCATCGGCGCTGGGTGGCCAGCCTGCTGACCACGCTGGTGATCGGCATCGCCCTGGCGCTGCCGACCGGGCTCTATGTGCTGGTCAAAAACCTGGATACCCTGGCCACCAGCTGGCACCAGTCGGTACGTATCTCACTGTACCTGGAACAGGACGTCTCGGCCGACGCGGGCCGCTCACTGGCCCGGGATCTACGCGGCCAAAGCGATATTTCGAATACCCGGTTCATCTCGGCCGATCAGGGCTTGGCCGAGTTCCGCAAGGCGAGCAACTTCGGAGCTGCTCTCGATGCCCTGGGCGACAATCCCCTGCCCGGCGTGATCGAAGTCACACCGAAAGCTCGGCTGACCCCGGCTGCGGTTGGCGATCTCGTCGATCAGCTCGCCCGACGCAGCCCGGTGGATCATGCCGCGCTCGATCAAGCCTGGTTGCGCCGGCTTAGCGCAATCCTCGAGTTGATCTGGCGGGCCTCGTGGGTCATCGGCGTACTGCTGTCGGCGGCCGTGGTCTTCATCGTCGGTAATACCATCCGCCTGGATATCGAGAATCGTCGCCAGGAAATCGAGGTCATGAAGCTGCTTGGCGCCACCGATGCCTTCATCCGCCGCCCATTTCTCTACAGCGGCGTATGGTACGGGCTACTCGGCGCGGTCGTGGCACTGATCGTCATCGGCAGCTGCTATCTGGCCCTCGGCGGACCGCTGTCGACCCTGACCGATTCCTACCAGGATGGCCTCGATCTGCGCGGGTTGGGCATCAGCGGCAGCTTCAGCGTGCTACTGATCGGCGTTGCCCTAGGCTGGATCGGTTGCGCAATCACCGTCAATCGGCGCTTGGCCGAAATCGAGCCGCGCTAGCTCGGTCTGTCGTTCGTTCAGCGCATCACCCTAACCCGCCGAGCGGTGGCCACAGAGGCGGCTGTACGGTCTGCGGCGTGCGCGCTGCACCGACCGTATCGTCGCTAGGCACTGTCGTTACGGCCTGGCGCGACTCCGAACAAATGCCCATCGCTATTGCCGGGAACCCAAGGCATGGTTCGTGGTCTGAACAATAGAATTCTCTGAGCTACTGGTCAGCCCCTAGTTTGCTAAAATAGGGGCTATATGGCATTAGCCCAAGGAGGCTGACACATGGCCAACGATGTTTCCCTGTCCCCTGCGAAGATGAACCTGCCGACCTTGTCGTCGGCGAGCATCGAATCGTATCTACAGGCAGTATCGAGCATTCCGGTACTCGAGCAGGACGACGAGCAGAAGCTTGCCCGCAAATTGCGCGACGAAGGCGATATCCAGGCGGCCCAGAAGCTGATTCTGTCCAACCTGCGTTTCGTGGTGCATGTCGCACGCGGCTATTCGGGCTATGGCCTGCCGCTGGCCGACCTGGTCCAGGAAGGCAATATCGGCCTGATGAAGGCCGTCAAGCGCTTCGATCCCGACGTGGGCGTACGTTTGATTTCGTTCGCTGTGCACTGGATTCGCGCCGAAATCCACGAATACATCCTGCGTAACTGGCGCATCGTCAAGGTGGCGACCACCAAGGCCCAACGCAAACTGTTCTTCAACCTACGCAGTTCGAAGAAACGGCTCGGATGGATGAACCACGACGAAGTCGAAGCCGTGGCCGGTGATCTCGGCGTCAAACCCGAGACCGTGCTGCAGATGGAGCGGCGCCTGTCCGGCGGCGATCAGTCGTTCAATGCCTTGCCGGCCGCGGGTGAAGAAACCGCCTACGCGCCCGAGGACTATCTGTCCTCCGACGACGGCGATGATCCGGCCTCCGATATCGAAAACGATAATTGGCAGACCTATCAGCACGCCAATCTCGAACGCGCAATGGCCCATCTCGACGAACGCAGCCGCGATATTCTCGAATCCCGCTGGCTGCGTGAGGAAGGCAAGATCGGCTTGCAGGAACTGGGTGATAAATACGAGGTCTCGGCCGAGCGTATTCGCCAGCTCGAAGTCGCGGCGATCAAGAAACTGCGCAACGCGATGGCCGCCGCCTAAGTAGCATCGCAACCTGACTTATAGCATCTCGACAACGATACTTGCCCCAAGCCAGGGCTGGCCGGGCAGGTATCGACGTTTTTGATCCGCCATCGCCCTATCTTTTGGATATGGGCCAGACCTGCCTGATCGGGCCTGTACCTCGAATCCCACAGGCGGCCCGCCCCCAGGCCGCGCCACCGGCTTACCCAAAGCACATACCCGCCGAGCGCGAGTTGCCGAATCATGCCCGGACGACCCTACGCCAAGGCGTGTTGAGGTTTCGTGCAAGCCGTTTTTTCGAAGGATTGCGCCCCAGTCGCTACCGGGCCACGTAACGCGCCTTGATCAGGGCACGCCCAGAACCGGCGGCTTGCGCCTTATCAACCACGAGTTGAGGACGGCAACGCGACGCTCACGAAACCTCAATACGCTCCTACGCCGCTCGCTCCAAACACCGCCCTCGCTGCCCAAAAGCAATACAGGCGTATCCGCGGCGTTTCAGGCCAAAGCCGAACAACCCGGGCGCATCGCGGTTTTACCGAGCGTCGCCGCGCCCCCACTCGTAATATGCAGGGCCCGAACCGCTATCCGAGCCGTCCCCGATCAAGATCAACCACGCCCCAGACGCGATTTCGGCCCGCTTTTTCAAAACGAGGACGAACTGGCCTACGGTCCGGGGTTGTCGCTTACCGGCGGCGCGCTCTATGGCCATACTCGCCGTATCTGGCTCACAGACCGACGTCCACAGGCATTGCCGACAGGCTTCAAGCCAGAGCATGCTGGCAGCGCTTGTATCGCGGTCCCTGCCGTTTTAGCTGACTCATGCCTCCGGCAAACCGCCGCCGTCTGAGGCATCTCCTTCACCGGCGTCCCGACTGCGTTTGAAACGACCAATCCGACGCGCCGGCTTGCGCTCTTCGCCGAAATGGCGCTTCACGTTGTCGTCGATCGAGCGAATATGCAGATCCTGCTGCGGGAATACGATTTCGACCCCGTTATCGCGGAATGAATCATGGATTCGACGATACAGCGCATGCTGCAATGGCAGCAGGTTGTAGAGATCGTGATAGAACACGCGCGCCTCGAACAGGATCGCGCTTTCGCCGTAGCCGACCATGAACACCGATGGCGCCGGGTTATCCAGTGCGACCGGCTCAGACTGAATCGCCTGGTAGATCAGCTTTTCGACCAAGTCGGCGTCCGAATCGAAGGCCACCCCGACTCGAACGATCAATCGGGTGATGTCGTCGGTCAGCGTCCAGTTGATCACGGTCTCGGTGATGAAGGTCTTGTTGGGAATCACCACCTCTTTGTTATCCCAATCGGTGACCGTAGTCGCACGAATACGAATACGCGAGACCGTGCCGGTCAGCGTGCCGACCGTGACGGTGTCGCCAACCCGTACCGGGCGTTCGAATAGAATCACCAGACCCGATACGAAATTGGCAAAGATCTCCTGCAAACCGAAACCGAGACCCACGCCGACCGCTGCGATCAACCACTGAATCGAGGACCAATGCAGCCCGATCAGATTGACCGCGACCAGCAGCCCGAAGATCACGATCGCATACTGGAACAGCGTGGCCATGGCATAGCGGCTGCCCGAGTCCATGGAAAACCGCCGGAGCACGGTGATCTCGAGAAAGCCCGGCAGGTTGCGCCCAGCCAACGCCGTGACCACGCCGACCGCGACCGCCAACAGCAACGCTCCCAGCGTGACATTGGTGATCTGGGTCTCGCCGTTGACTTGGGAGGCGTATTGCCAGAGTTCGACGTTATCCAGCAGCTGGAGTGCCGGCAGCGTACCCGACCAGACCAACCACAGGCCGGCCGCGATCATCAATGTGATCACCACCTTGATCAGACCGCGGGTCTGCTCGCTGATCTGGACCAGATCAATCTCTAGGCCCTCGAGCGTATCCGGCGCACTATCCCCCGAGGCCGCGGCCGCTTCGCGCGAGGCCCGGGCCTCGCGAGCTTCTTCACGCTTGCGCAGGGCACGCGCCAGTGCCAAACGCCGCTCGGCAACGGTCAGCCAGCGCACGATCAGACTGTAGATGACCACCGAGGCCCCTAGCGCCGCGGCCGAATAAAAAAACCGGCTCTGCAGCTGCAACGCTGTGTAGTAATAGCCCAATCCGGCCAGCACCGACAACGCCAGCGGTATAGCGACCGCGATCGGCAGCCAGAGATACCCCAGCCGCCAGTGCGTACTGTCCTCGGGGGTCATGACGTCGGCCAACGCCCCGCGGATCGGATGCAGAATGCGCCAGGCCACGACCGCGATCGACAGTTCTCCGATCATGAACGCTGCCCGACCGATCGTCTCGCGCTTGGCATCGTCGTCGAATGCTTCGGTCAGACCGATCACCAGCACCGGCATGACCAGTGCCGCCAACAGCCAACGCAGATTGCGGTGCAGGCCGATGCGGGCGCTGTCTGGCCATTGGAAATGGTGATGGGCCAGTCCGTGGGCCCGACAGACGTTGGCGAACGGCTCGATGAACAACCACAGCAGCCCGAGTTGAAACACACCGGCCGCCGCTGCCTGGGTGAACTTCGAGGCATTCGGCGCACTGCGGGTCAGATAGCCCACCAGCAACGGAATCAAAATACTCGGCAACGACAGCATCACGGTGATCAATGCCGTGCGCAGGGTCAGCCAGATAGTGTCGTGGCTGACATTGCCTACCGGCTCGCCGAGCTTGCGCATGCGATGACGCATCGGCCGGCGCAGCGCGATCAATACGCCCAGGAACAGCGTACCCACCGCGGCCCATAGCGGTTTGGCCACGATACCGGCCACGAACGACGACACCGTTTGCTGCCAGCTTTTGGGATTGAGAATCCATGGCAGGTCGCCGGCAACGCGCCCCGGCCAGTCGAGATGAATCGGCCGAAACGAAGGCAGCCAGAACAGGCGTTCATCCAACAGACGATTGAACGACGACAGAGTATTGTCGTACTGCTTCGACAAGCTGCGCAGATCTCGCCCGAGATCGATATAGCGCCCTTCGGCGTCGATCAGCATCGAGACGATCGAACGGCGCTGCTCGAACAGATTGACCAGCGATTCACGCTGGCCGGGGCTGAGCTCGACACCGGCCTTGTCGGCGATTTGTTGGGCCATCGCCCGTGGGTTGTCGAGTTCGGCGCGGTCCTGCTGGAGTTGGAAACGTTTGAGTTCTGCCGAGGAAATGTCCGGCCCGCCATTCGAGCTCGAGCTCGACAAGAACGGCAGCACCGGATTGGCCAGCCGTCGGCGCTGGTTGCGCAGTACATCGCCGAGCGCCACCGAACCGCCCCCGATCTCGAGCTGGCGCTGCACCAGATTCAATCGACGCTCGAGATTATCGACCTGCGCGCGCTGTTCGGACTGCTGTTGACCAAGCTGTTGGGTATTCTGGCTGAGTTCGGCCAGGTCGTGGGTGAGCTCGACGTTGCGCTGCGCGGCCTCGCTGATCGGGCCCAGCGATGTTCGCAATTCATCCAGCTTTTGCTCGCTGGCATTCTTCAACGACTGCGCTGAGGCCTGTTGTTTACGGCTCAACGCGGTCTGAATGCGCGCGACCGACTCGTTCAGGCGTGCGACCCGAGCCTCGGCCAAGGAGCGCCGGGCCTCCAGCAACCGTTCGTGGCTATCCAGCCCCGACAGCTCCTGTTGGAGACGCTCGATCTTGGCATTGAGCGCATCCCGTCGCGCCGTGTTGAGCGCATTCTTGGCCTGTGCACGCAGGCCCTGCGGCTCGGCCAGATCGGTCGCGTTTTCGCTGACCAGCGACTGTAGCTGACTGCGCGTATCCGCCAGCGCTTGGCGCGCTTCATCCGGGCGCTGGGCAGCCTGGGTCAGTTGATCGCGCAGATCGGAGAGCTGGGCCTGGGCATCCGACAACTGGCTCTGCAGCTTGTCTGCGCGAGTCGACAGTTCATTCAAGGACAGACTGGTGAGGTCTTCCAGCGAGGTCGGCTGGCTGAGATCGGCCAACTCGCTCTGAACCTGCTCGATCTGCTTGGGCGCCTCGACAGCCTCCTTACGCAGCTTTTCAGCCTGTTCGTGGCTGGACTGGGCGGATTGTGCCGCCGACAACGCCTGCTTGTAGGTCTCGAGCGCATGCTCGCGCACGCTATCGGACAGCCCCTGATCGGCTTTCAGAGACTTGATCTGCTCCTCGAAGCGAGAAATCTCTTTCTGATAATCCTTGGCCGGTGTCGCGGTCTGGGCTGCAGCGGCCGTTGCGACCATCCACACGACCAATGTGACCAGCAGTCCCAACGTGAGCAGGCCAACCCGCTGTGATGCTCCGCAAGATGAGAAGTGACGCATGAACACGGTTCCGATCGAGGCGTGTCGTCTGACTCGACGGCCGCTAGTTTACGACCTGTCCCGAGCGCTGGCGAACGCTCGGTCCGAATCGGGAATTCATCATCTGCCCCGGGGGCCGATGAACCTGTTGTACCCGCCCGGAACGGTCGTGCGGCCCCTGCGAATACCGCCGGCAGCCCTGGGACGCTTGCCACAGGCCAACCCGGTGGCCCGCACAGGACATCACCGATCTCAGCCCGCAGGAACGGGCGGCGGGCATCGGGCGCTGCGATCCGGCCCGATGATTGCGGCGTACGCGACCGCCGGCTGGTGCCGCGCCGGCCATGCTTCGACACGCCACCCCACCGGATCGATCCCGGCTCGATCGCCCTAGCGCCGGTGGCGGTGTCATCCGAGCGCCGCGTGTGCCCAGCAAAGCCCGTAAGGCGCGGGGAACGGCGTCATGGCGTCCCCCTGCCGACGGCTCGCGCCACAGGGCATCTAGGGTCGATTGTGTATGGACCGCTCCATGCGCAAGGACAGGCGCCGGCGTGGCGCCATCTGGCGCAGGCTCGCGTAGCACCACCCGGCTACGTTCGCTATCCTGGGTCTGAGCACACGACAGGGCGTGGCATGGGCGCGTACGCACTATCAATAGGCCTTAGCGCGAGCGCTCGGCCTGGTGACGTGCCCGGGCATCGTCGATGATCTCGAACATATCGGTGCCGAACTCACCGATCTCGCGGTTGACGCCTCGCAGTACATCGTAGATCGACCGGGCCGGCCCGCGCGGATCCGCCCCGACCACCGTGGGCAGGCATCGATCCCGACGGCGCCGACGCGATAGATACCCGCCGATCAGGCGATGGCAGTTTTCCATGCGCACGACCGCCGAGTCGATCGCTGACTCGGTCGAATCCTTGAGGGTTTCAAGCAGCTTGAGCATCGTTCATCCACGCTGGCCCGCGATCCGAAAAGATTAGAACCTTTGTTGCGTGACGACAAGAACAGCGCCGCCTGCGGCGACGACTTGTCCGCAGCCATGGTGCGACGCACAATGACGTCGGTTCCCATAGATTCTTGCTGGGGATTTGTCGATAAATTTGTTAAAACCACGCGCATGACCCGCTCCATACCACGTACGGACCAGTCGCCACGTAACCCGCCGCGGCGCGGCGAGGCTCGGGCTGCGTTGATGCAGGCCGCCTTGGAACTGGTGGCCAGCGAAGCCAATTTCTCGGCCTTGTCGCTGCGCCGAATCGCCCGCCAGGCGGGCGTGGTGCCGACCGCGTTCTACCGCCATTTCCAGGATATGGACGATCTCGGCATCGCGCTGGTCGAGGGTACGTTCACCGAACTGCGCGGCCTGCTACACAACGCCGATCTGCCGTCCATGCCGCTTAAGGGGCTGACGCGATATTCGATACGACTGTTCGCTCATCACGTTAGAGACCACCGGCTGTTGTTTCAGTTCCTGATCAAGGAACGCTATGCCGGCAGCACGGCGATGCGCAGCGCTATTCATGGGCATATCACCACCCTGATCGTCGAGCTCGCGCGAGATTTATCGCAGTTTCGCGAGTTCTCGCATATCGACATGCCCGATCTGCGCATGATCGCCGAGCTGGTGGTCAATACGGTGATCGCCCTGGCCGAGCGCATCCTGGATGTGGCCCCGGACAACGCCGAAGACGATGCCTTGATGCTGCGCGCTGAAAAACAGCTGCGGGTCATTTTTCTTGGAGTCGGCCACTGGAACAGCCAGATCACTACCCCCGAACAATACACCGCCAGCGCCCATCAGAGCTGATCGCCGACCCGGCGCGGCCAGAGGCTCAAGGCGCGGTATCGGTTGCCGCCCCGCTGTGCTGATCGAGCCGGGCCTGCACCCGGTCGACGATCTCCGGCACCAATGACAGCCCCCACTGCGAACCAAGATCCAGGGTTTCGGTGAGCAACTCCGGCGAGACGCGGACCAGCTTCTGGCCGAGGGGTGACTGGTAGAACGTGACCAACTGGTTGAGTTCGACCAGGTTGAAATGCTTCTGATAGATCGGCGCCAGCACCGAATACAGGGCATCACCGTCGGCGATATGCTCGGCGACCACGGTCCGGGTCTGTTGTTGGACGATGTTCAAGGTACGCTCGTTCAGGGTCGGCCCGAACATCGAGATCGCGCTGGAAACTCGATCGACGAGCTGCTCTGAAAACACCGCCCGCATCTGGGGTGAATCGGTCAGTGCGACCAATCGGTGAATGAGCTCGGACTGGCTGCGCTCGATATCCGCCGACTCGGATGCCGTGGTCGGCCCCCCGGTCTGTTCGGCAGTCATAGCGGACGGGCGGGCTACGTCATCGGCAGCCAGCGTCGTCGCCGGCGCGACGAGCGCCAGCGCAATCGCGCCGGCCGCTCGTCGCCATTTCATTCGGCGATCATGCCGCCTCAGCAGGTCCGGTCTTGTCATGGAAGTAACGGCCCTCGGTGGTTTCGGCAATGATGCCGGTACGGACGACGAAATCACCGAAATGCTCGCCGTCTTCCCGCTCGGCCGAGAAGCGCTCGATCATCGGGGTCAGCTCGGCGAGTATTTCGTCTTCGCCGATATTCTCCCGATAAAGCTTATTCAAACGTGAACCGTCGAACGCCGCGCCCAGGTACATATTGTACTTGCCGGGTGCTTTGCCAACGAAGCCAATCTCGGCCAGAAACGGCCGCGCACAGCCGTTCGGGCAACCGGTCATGCGGATCACGACCGGCTCGTCCCCGATCCCGGCATCCACCATCACGCCTTCGATCTTGGCTACCAGATCCGGTAGATAGCGCTCGGATTCGGCCATCGCCAGGCCGCAGGTCGGGAACGCCACGCAAGACATCGCGGCATGCCGGACCGGCGAGTAGGCCCGGCCATCATCCAGGGCGTAGTGCTCAACCAACTCTTCGATGGCCGGCTTATCGGCCTCGGCCACGCCGGCGATGATCACGTTGTGGTTGCCGGTCAGGCGGATCGTGCCCTTGTGGATCTTGGCCAGTTCCCGCAGCCCTGTCATCAGCTTGTAGCCCGGCCGGCCGCGATACTGGCCGTAATGGGCCAGACCGTTGTCGTCGAAGTCGGCGATACGGCCGTTCTCGATGAACAGCGTAAGCTGCCAATGGCCGTCGTCGGACTGATGCCAGCCCAGCGGATCGCCATTGCGGTCGAAGTGATAATCACGGGCCGGCTCGAGTTCGATATCGGCCCGCTCGGCGAGCTGGGCGTGGATGAAATCGAGGCCGTTATCGTCGATCGTGTACTTGAACCGCGCATGCTTGCGGTTTTCGCGATCGCCGTAGTCGCGCTGGATGGTGACCAGGGTTTCGACCGTGGCCAGCACGTTGTCGAGATCGGCGAAACCGATCACCGTACCGAGCCGCGGATAGGTTGCCGGCTCGCCATGGGTCGTGCCCATGCCACCGCCGATGGCGACGTTGAAGCCGACCAGCTCGCCGTTGTCGACGATCGCGATCAGGCCAATATCGTTGGCGAATACGTCGACATCGTTTTCCGGCGGCACCGCGATCGCGATCTTGAACTTGCGCGGCAAGTAAGACTTGCCGTACAGCGGTTCATGATCGGGCTCGCCGCTCGATTTCTGCTCGAGAAAGATCTCTTCGTAGGCACGCGATTTCCAGGCCAGGTGCTCGGAGATCTTGTCCGACCAATCGTGAACCGCCGCATGCACGGCTGAGCGCTCGGGATTGGCCGCGGCCATTACGTTGCGGTTGACGTCGCCGCAGGCGCCGCGGGCGTCCACGCCGATCTTGTATGCATCCTGCAGCAACGGCCGCAGCTGCCACTTCGAGACATGGTGATACTGGAAGGTCTGGCGGGTCGTCAGCCGCAGCGTCCCGTTGGCATATTTATGCGCGAGTTCGTCGATCGCCAGATACTGCTCGCCGGTCACGACCCCGGCCGGCAGACGCAGGCGCAGCATGAACTGATAGTGCGGCTCCAGCTTGGCAGCCTTGCGCTCGGCGCGGACGTCGCGATCGTCCTGCTGATAGAAGCCGTAGAACTTGGTCAGCTGGGTATCGTCCTCGGCGATCGAGGCCGATAATTCGTCGGCCAGACCCTCGGCGATAGTACCGCGCAGATAGTTGCTGGCCAGCTTGATGTGTTCGACGGGAGACAAATTCTTGGTGTCGCTCATAGCGGTCACTCGCTGATGGGTCGACCGGCCGCCCACGGCGGCCATGGCCTTGGCAATACAGAAAGAGTTACGAGTCGAAGCTAGTAAACGTCGCGCTGGTAGCGCTTTTCTTTCTGCAGATTCTTGAGATAACCGGCCGCGCCTTCGGCATCCAGACCGCCGTGCTCGCCGATGATCGCCAGCAACGCGTCGTGGACATCTGCGGCCATGGCATTGGCATCGCCACAGACATACAGGCTGGCACCGGATTCGATCCAGTTAAACAATTCGGCCCCGGCCGCGCGGATCTTATCCTGCACATAGACTTTTTCAGCCTGATCGCGGGAAAAAGCAACGTCCATGCGGGTCAGTAGCCCGGCCTCGCGCCAGCGCAGCCAGTCGGTCTGATAGTAGAAGTCGGTCCGGAAATGCTGGGCGCCGAAAAACACCCAGTTGCGGCCGCTGGCCTCGCGTTCCTCACGCTCTTCCATAAAGGCCCGAAACGGGGCGATACCGGTGCCTGGCCCGACCATGATGATGGGCGCGTCGTCGGCCGGTAGCTTGAAGTTCTTGTTGTGGTCGATATAGACCGCAACCGACGAATCCTCGCTGCGATCGGCCAGCTGGATCGAGGCCACGCCGTGCCGATCGCGGCCATGGGTCTGGTAGCGGACCGCGGCCACGGTCAGATGCACTTCATCTGGGTTGGCCGCATGGCTGGAGGCGATCGAGTACAGCCGCGGCGGTAGTTTGCGCAGCAGGCGCACGAAATCTGCCCCGGTCATGTCGGCGACCGGGTAGTCCTCGACCAGATCGATGATGAAGCGGCCGTCGATATATTCGGCCAGCTGCTCGCGGCGGTCTTCGGCGAGCAGTGCGTTGAGTTGCTCGCTGCCCGCACGCTCGGCGTATTTCTCGATGAACGGCCGGGTCAGCGTGGTGATCTCGTACTGATGGGTCAACGCATGCGACAGCGACACCTCGCCGTCGAGGCCGGTGACTTCATCCTCTGCGCGCGCGCCGAGCGCAGCGATCAATTCTTTGACCACCTGCGGGTCGTTGGCAGGAATGATCCCCAGCGAGTCGCCGGGCTCCCAGACCAACCCCGAATCCTCGGTGTCGAGCTCGATATGGTGGACTTCCTTGTCCGAGCCGCGGCCATTCAAGACCACGTTGGTCAGCAGCTCGGCCTGATAGGGGTTCTTGCGGGTCGGCGCCTGGCCCCCGGTATCAGCCTGGCCGGCAGCCCCGGGCATTGGCGTGACGTTGGCATGCTCGGCCTCGCCACTGCCGGCCTCTGCCTTGAACTTGGCGACGACGTCACCGATCCAGGCTTCGGCGGCATCGTCGAAATCGACGTCCAGATCCACCCGGTCGACGATCCGGTTCGCACCCAGCTTCTCGAGCTGGGCATCGAAATCCCGGCCGGTCTGGCAGAAATGCTCGTAGCTCGAATCGCCGAAAGCCAGCACCGAGAAATTCAGCCCTTCCAGCTTGGGGGCTTTCTTGCCGAACACGAACTCGTGCAACTCTTCGGCATTGTCGGGCGGATCGCCCTCGCCGTGGGTTGAGACACAGATCACGAGATTCTGTTCTTTTTTAAGATCGCGCGGCTTGTAATCGAGCATATCGATCGCCCGAGCCGTTAGGCCCTGGGCTTCGGCACGCGCGACCAGCTGTTCGGCGATATCTTCGGCGTTCCCAGTTTGGGAGCCGTAGAGCACCGTCAGCGGCGCGCTGGCCGCAGCGCTTGCAGCCGGCGCGGCTGCCGGCTGGGCGACTTCGCCAACCGCGGCCTGGGCGTTCAGCCCGGCCAAGTAGCCGCTGATCCAGGTGGCCTGGGTTGGGTTCAGACTCTGGATCAGCGTCGTCAGCTGCGCGGCCTGCTGCGCATCCAATGGGCTGCTGTGTTCGTCGATGGTTACTGCTTTCATGACCATGGGGGTTCGTGCGTACCCGAGGCGGAGGCAGAGGCTAGCGCGACCGCCTACGAATTAAAACCTTTGTTTTTGTATTTTTATATAACTTTAAAATATATGACGCGGCGCAACAGCGCCAAGCGACCTATTGTAGCGCGTTGTGCATACCGTGCCTAAGCCAGCTCTGCTAGGCTCCGCGGCATGCGTATCCTGATCCTGCTGTGTCTGCCGGCCGTGTTGCTTACCGGCTGCGTAACTGCGCCACCGAGCAATCCCTCCAATCTCTGTAGCATCTTCCGCGAAAAAGGCGGCTGGTACGACGACGCCAAGGCCGCCGACCAGCGCTGGGGCGCGCCGATCCCGGTCCAGATGTCGATCATCTACCAAGAATCGCAGTACATCGGGGACGCCAAACCGCCGCGCAATCATTTGTTCTGGATTATCCCCTGGACGCATATCAGTTCGGCCTACGGTTATACCCAGGCCCTGGATTCGACCTGGGATCACTACAAGTCCAAGACCGGCCACCCATTCGCCGATCGCGACGACTTCGGCGATGCCACCGACTTCGTTGGCTGGTATGTCGACCAGAGCCATCGCATTCTGGGTATTTCCAAAGCCGATGCCTATAGCCAGTATCTGGCCTACTATGTCGGCCAGGGCGGTTATCGCAGCGGTGCCTATCGCCGCAAGCCGTGGCTGATGAAAACCGCGCGGCGGGTCCAGAACCGTGCCGGTCGCTATGGCCGCCAACTGAGCAGCTGCCGCTCGGAGCTCGAACACCCCGGCCATTGGTGGTGGCCGTTTTAGAATTTTCGCGACCGATTGAGACCATGACGCCGAACAGCGACTCGAACGCCCTCTCCCAAGCTGCCGACTGCGTGCTGGCCATGGAACAGGCCATGCGCGGCGGCGGGCTCTGGCATGCCGAAACCCCACCCCCGGCCGCCATGGCCAGCCGTACACCGTTCTGTGCCGATACGCTGGAATTCACCCAGTGGCTGCAGTTCATCTTCGTGCCACGGATGCGCGATCTGATCGAAGCCGGCGGGCCATTGCCCGGCGCCAGCGGCATCGCGGTCATGGCCGAGGCCAAGCTGGACCAAGGTTCGACTGCCGAGCAGCGTGTAACCGAAGTACTGGCGGCCTTCGACCGGCTCGTCGAACGCCAGACCGGCTAAGCCGACCGGCCTCGAGCGGGCCAACTCCAAAAGACTGCCTATTAGCCGGTAATCGCCGGGATGTAGTGGTCGATCAGCAGCGCCGTGAACAGCGCCATCAGATAGACGATCGAGTAACCGAAGGTCTTCATGCCCAGGCCGGGCTTCGGCCACCATTTCAGGCGTACGGCATAGACCAAAAACCAGCCGGACAGTACCACCGCACTCACCAGATACAGCCAACCGCTCATGCCGGTCGCAAACGGCAGCAGCGACACGGCGAACAGAATCACCGTATAGATCAGGATCTGGGTGCGGGTATGCTCAATGCCGTGGGTGACCGGCAGCATCGGAATATCAACCTCGGCATATTCCTTGGCCCGGTCGATCGCCAGCGCCCAGAAATGCGGCGGTGTCCAGATGAAGATGATCAAGAATAGGATCAACGAGTTCGCGGTGACCGAGTCAGTAACCGCTGCCCAGCCGAGAGTCGGTGGCGCAGCCCCGGCTGCCCCGCCGATCACGATGTTCTGCGGCGTCGCCCGCTTGAGATACATCGTATAAATGCCGGCATAGCCAACCAGTGCGAACAGAGTCATCCAGGCGGTCAGCGCGTTGACCAACGTCAGCAGGATAACCATGCCGGCCACACCGATGGCAAAGGCAAAGATCGCCGCCCGACGGGTATCCAAATGGCCGGTGACCAGCGGCCGCTTACGGGTCCGCTTCATCCGCGAGTCGGCCTGCACATCGATCATTTGGTTGACCGCGGCTGCCGAAGCCGCCATCAAACCGATGCCGAGCGTACCGAAGACCAGGGCATCGATCGGCACCATGCCCGGGGTCGCCAGAAACATGCCGACCATCGCCGTAAACACGATCAGCAGCACCACGCGCGGCTTGCACAGCTCGTAGTAGTCGGTCAGCCGCTGCGACAGAGTCGGCCGGTAGGCAGCGGAGGACGACGAGCTAGACATGATGGCGCGCACTCCAGACAGCGTGATTGATGGCAACAAGGGTCAATAATAACAGGGCCGCCCCGCCGTTGTGAGCCACGGCGATCGGCAGCGGTAGATGAAACACCACGGTCGAGATCCCGAGCGTGATCTGTAGGGCCACCACTGCAATCAGAACGCCAGCCAGACCGGCCCAGCGCCCGTCGTGGCGCGCGGCCATGAACAGACGCACCGCGAGCGCGAGCATCGTGATCGCGATCACGCAGGCGCCCAACCGATGCGTCCAATGGATGGTCTGGCGCGGCACGCTCGACAGGATGCCGTATTCATAGTTGATCCCCAGCCCGTGCCAGAGGGTAAAGGCCTTGGCGAAGTCGGTCGGCGGCCACCACTGGGTCTGACAGGTCGGAAAATCCGGACAGGCCAAGGCCGCATAGTTGGTCGAGGTCCAGGCACCGAGAAAGATCTGGCCGATCAACAGCACCAGCGCGGCACCGGCGAGCGTACGCAGGTTGGCCAGGCCGCTGGCCGCCCAGCCATAAAACAACGGTCGTTGGCGGAACAGACAGAGCCCGAGCAGCGCGAAAATCGTCATGCCGCCGAGCAAATGGGCAGTCACCACCAATGGCTTGAGCAGCAGCGTGACCGTCCACATACCGAGCAGCGCTTGAAACACCACCACGGCCACGACCACCCAAGGCAGGATACGCTGCTCGTACGGATTGCTCGTACGCTTGAGCGTCAGCAGCGCCAGTGCCAGGATCACCAGCCCGAGCGTGCCGGCGAAATAGCGATGGATCATCTCCTTCCACGCCTTGCCGGCCTCAACCGGGCGCGAGAAGTTGGCATCGGCCTTGGCGACATCGTCGACCGAGCTCGGTACATCGATCTGTCCATAACAGCCGGGCCAGTCCGGACAGCCCAGACCGGCATCGGACAACCGCGTATAGGCGCCGAGCATGATCACGGCCAGAGTCAGCACCAGCGCGAACAGATTGAGATAAAAACGAGTGGTCATAAGGTGTCCGATGATTCGCCGGCAGCCGGCCGGGACAACAGATGCACGAGATCGCGATGCAGGGCATCGCCCAGCCCGGGCGCGCTGTAATAGGCCATCCAGCGTCCTGCGGGGTCGATCAAATAGACCCGATCCGCCGGCTCGTCAAGCCCGGCCTGTCGCAACCGCGCCAGCCAGGGCTTCATTTGAATACGGTAGATCGCCAGATCCGGTTGCGCCGACAGGCTCGATGGGCGCGCATTATCGCCTATCACGAGCATTCGCTGCACCCGGGGTGCGTCGATATGTAGCAACGCCACGGCCTGTCGTGTTTCGGCCAAACGCTGTCGACAGCCTGTGGCACAGCCCTGCGGCGCGATCTGCAAGACATGCCAGCGACCGCGCAGGCGCGACGTGCTCGACCCGGCGGGCTGGCCGTTGCGCCGGCGTAGCGCCAGATCGGGCAACGGCACGGCCGGCGAGACCAGCTGGCCGGCGGCGGCCGCGCCGTCACCGCGCCAGCCGAGCCCGTAGTACAGCCCCCAAGCCGCCCACACCGGCAGCGCGAATAACACCAGCAACCCGATCAAAACCCAGCGGCTGCGCCCCGGCGCGCGGCTCACGGCCGTCGTTTGGTATTGACCACCACCAGAATGATCACCGCGATCAGCGCCATCAAAAACCATTGCGACGCATAGATATAATGCGCCCACGGGCGTAGCCCTATGGTGTCTTCATCCCAGTCGCGCACGAAGCCGCCCGGCGCCTTGGGATCGAGCAGCAGCAAACCGTCAGCCACCGGCGCCCGATACTGACAGCGCACCGTCGCCGTGGTTGGATAGTTGAACGCCCGCGGCCAGCCACTGCGATCGCATTCCTGATCGTCGCCCATACGCAGCCCCGGCTGCGGAAAACCACGCCAGTAACCGCGAATGCTCACCGAGCCACGCGGCGCCTCGGGGTCGGGCTTGGGCGCGCTGCGACCGTCGGTCTTGGGGACCCAACCGCGGTCGACCATGATCCGTACTCCGGAATCCAGAACCAGCGGCGTCCATACCCGATAACCCGTCTGGGTACCGGTCACTTGGTTGGATAACAACAGCTGATGGGCTGCGTCGTAATGGCCGCTGACGATATACCGATAGCCGCGCCGCGCGCCTTGCCCTTGGCGCACCGCCTCGGGTGTGAGCGCCAGCTGCTGTGGTCCGGCGCGCTCGGCCGCGCGATGCTCGGCGACCAGACCTTGCTTGTAATGTGCGCGCTCGATCTGCCAGAGACCCAGCGCCGATAGAATCACGACGCCGACCGCTGCGATCAGCACGCCCCACCAAGGAGGCGCGAAGCGAAAAGAACCGATTTGCATGGGGGCTTCTCCGTATCAGTCCGGCTTGGCGAGCTCGTCGGCGGCAACCCGAGGCGGCGTCGCGAACGTGCGATACGGCCAAGGCGAGGCCAGCGTCCATTCCAGGCCGCGGGCGCCGTCCCAGACCCGATCCGGGGCGGCTGCGCCCCGGCCCAACAGACAGCGCGCCATGTTGTAGACGAACAGCAGCTGGCCAGCGATGAACATCGCCGCCGCGATCGAGATCACTTGATTGAAATCGGCGAACTGGCTCGAATAATCGGCGATCCGTCGCGGCATACCGGCCAGGCCAAGAAAATGCATGGGAAAAAACAGCAGGTTGATCCAGACCGCACTCCACCAGAAATGCACCTGGGCGAGCCGCTCCGAATACATGACGCCGGTCCATTTCGGCATCCAGTAATACAGCGCGGCGATCATGGCGAAAATCGAGCCCGGCACCAGGACATAGTGAAAATGCGCGATCACGAAATAAGTATCGTGATACTGGAAATCGACCGGCGACAACGACGCCATCAGACCGGAAAAACCGCCGATCATGAACAGCACCACGAAACTGGTCGCGAACAGCATCGGCGCTTCGAAGGTCATTGCCCCGCCCCATAGGGTGGCGACCCAGTTGAACACTTTCACCCCGGTCGGCACCGAAATGATCATGGTCGAGAACATGAAAAACAGTTCCGCCGGCAACGCCAGGCCGGTGGTGAACATATGGTGGGCCCAGACGATGAAACTCAAAAGGCCGATTGCCAGCGTGGCATAGACCATCGAGTTGTAGCCAAACAGCTGCTTGCGCGCAAAGCTCGGGAGAATTGTCGACACCAGGCCGAAGGCCGGCAGCACCATGATATAGACCTCCGGATGGCCGAAAGTCCAGAACAGATGCTGATACAGCAATGGGCTGCCCTCGGCGCCGAACCAACCACTGCCCAGATAACGATCGGCGCCGATCATCAGCAGGATCGCTGCCAGCACCGGCATTACCGCAACGATCAAAAACGCCGTGACCAGCCAACTCCAAGCGAACATCGGCATGCGCAGCATCGGCATACCCGGCGCCCGGCGGCGCAGCAGCATCACCAACACATTCAACGACGATCCTACGCTGGACAGCGCCAACAGCTGCACGGCCACGATGAACAATGGCAGCGCGGCCCCGGTCTGCTGAATCAGCGGTGGATACAGGGTCCAGCCGGTCTGCGGCGCGCCGCCGGCCACGAACGGGCTGACCAGCAGCGCGCTAAACGCGATCGGCAACAGCCAGAACGCCGGCCCCGAGGCGCGCGGCCAGGCCAGCCCCGGCGCGCCGATCATGACCGGCAACATGACATTGGCAAAGCCCAGAAACGCCGGCACGATGCCGCCAAAGATCATGATCAGCCCGTGCAGCGTCACGATCTGGTTGTACACGCCGGGGTCGATGTACTGGATACCCGGCGCAAACAGCTCGCTGCGGATCGCCAGCGATAGCCCGCCGCCGACCGCAAACATGATCGCGGCCAGCACCAGATAGGCAAAGCCGGCGTCCTTGTGGTTGGCCAACAGCAGCCAACGCCCCAGCCAGGGGCCGAAACCGTCGCCCAGGCGCGCAGGGCTTGCAGGGGGCCGAGTCGTGCTCATCGTCGTTTCTTTACATCGGCCGGCTGCACGGTATCGCCGGTGTCATTGCCGAGCGCATTGCGCTCATAGGTCACCACGCCCGCGATATCAGCATCCGACAGGACGCCACCGAACGCCGGCATCGCTTTTTTGCCATGCAGCACGCGATCGATATGCGCGGCAACCGGGCCTGTGGCGATATCGCTGCCGGTCAACGCCGGGAAACCGGCCGCCGGCAGGCCAGAGCCATCCGGCTGGTGACAAGCCGCACAAACATTGTCGTAGATCTGTTCACCACGGGCCATGAGTTGTTCATGGCTCAGCGGTGCATCGCTGCCATGATCGCGTTCGGGCGTCGGCGTACCGGCCGCGGGCGGCGCGCTCTCATCGGCCTGGCCGCGATCCGGCAGATCGATGCCTTCGGGCAGATGACCGCCCTGCTCGTTTAGCCAGGCGATATAATCCGACTTCGACACCACGCGCACCACGATCGGCATGAAGGCATGGCCGCGACCGCACAGCTCGGCGCATTGGCCGCGGTAGACGCCGGTTTTGTCCGCACGAAACCATTTGTGGTTGGTCTGGCCGGGAATGGCATCCATCTTGCCGCCGAGCGCAGGCACCCACCAGGAATGAATGACATCGTCCGAGGTGATGTTGAGCGCTACCTTGGCCCCGACCGGCACTACCATCGGCTGATCCACATCGCGCAGATAGTGCTTCACATCGGCCGGCTGGGTACCGCTGCCCGGAATATTGGCCGCCCGACTGTCGCTGGCTAGGCGGCTATAGAAATGCACGTCCGCCCCCGGATACTCGTATTCCCAGAGCCATTGATGGCCAGTCACATCGATGGTCATATCCGCATTGCCGGTATCCGCTAGCGAGATCAGCAGGCTGGCGGCCGGAATCGCTACGCCGATCAGAATCGCGAATGGAATCACCGTCCAGGCGATTTCCAACCCGACCGACTCACGAAACGAAGCCGGCGTGACCCCCCGCGCCTTGCGGTGGCGCGCAATCGAGATAGCCATCACCAGGCAGACACCGCCGCCGATGACCACACAGATCGCCAGCATCGCCATATGCAGATCCCACACCTTGTGGGTCATGGCGGTCACGCCCTCGGTCAGATTCATCTGCCAGGCGGCATCGGCCGGCGCCGTCATCACCAGCAGCAACACGAGCCAGGCTAGACGGGAGACAAAAAGACGGGGCATCGAGAACATGCAGCGGGCCGGGATCGGATGACACACGGCCGGCCCCACCCTCGGAGCGCGCCGCGCGGCTATTGTGCCTCAAGCATTCAGCATACGAGCGACCCGACTCAGCCCGATGCGCGGCCGATCCAGCAGCCCGGCTCGATTGCGTAGTCGACCGGCGGATCGGTCGGCACCTGGGCCAGGCAGGGACCCGGCATGTTCGCCTCCAGCCAGGCGAGGTTGTCATCCAGCCGAGGCTGGCGTGGCGGCAGTATATTGGCCACCCAGCCCACCAAGCGCGTGCGCGCCGCGATCGCCCGGCCCGACAGCAACGCATGATTGACACAGCCCAGCCGCATGCCGACCACCAGCAGCGTCGGCCACTGGCGGGCGGCGACCCAGCCCGCAAAATCCAGTTCGGGCCCGAGCGGCACATGCCAGCCGCCGGCGCCTTCGACGATCACCCAGTCGGCGCGCGTGGCCAATCGGGCATGGCCGGCGTTGAGCACATCGACATCGATCGCGACCCCGGCCTCGGCGGCCGCGATATGCGGCGCGATCGCCGGGCTGAACGCATAAGGGTTGATCTCGTCGTAGCCAAATCCCGGCGAGCCGGCCGCCGCCAGCGCCAGTGCGTCTTCGTTGCGCAGGCCCTCGGACGTGTCCTCGCAGCCGCTGGCCACCGGCTTGTACCCCACCGCCGTATAGCCGGCAGCAGTCAGGCCGCGCAGCAGTGCAGTGGCGATCCGGGTCTTGCCGATCTCGGTATCGGTGCCGGTCACGAATAACGTACGGGCGGTCATCAGTGCAGCTCGATACGGTCGATAAAATCAGTCACCAACGCCGCGAACTCGTCCTGGTGCGAAACGAACGGCGCATGCGCGGCGCGTTCGATTTCGACGAAGTGGGCCTTGGGCATGGCCTCGGCCGCCGCCTGCATCGCTCGCGGGTGCGCCAGCCGGTCGCGCTCGCCGGCGATCAGCAGGCTAGGCACATCGATCCCGGGCAAGGCATCGCGCAGATCGCTCGCTGCGATGATGTCCAGCCCTGCTTCAAGCCCGTCGCGATCCGGCGGTCGCTGCCCGAGATCGGCTTTTAAACGCGCCGCGGCCGAGGCGGCATCGGGTGTGCCGCGAACCTGTTGGTCGATGAACTGATGCAATGTGGTCGAAAAATTCGTATCCAGCCCGGCGCGCATGCCGTGCAGAGTGGTTTCGGCCATGCCCCAGGGCCAGTCCGCGGCATGCATCAGGCGCGGCGTGGCGGCAGTCAGGATCAAACCGCGCACCCGGTCCGGATAGCGCATGGCCATCGCCCAGGCGACCAGACCGCCGAGCGACCACCCCAGATAGACCGCCGAGTCCGGGGCCTCCGCAGCGATCGCATCGACCCAGGCATCCAACCCATGTACAAGATCGCGCTCGCCGTGACCCGGCAGGTCCAAGGCGTGCAAACGCGGCCCCAGCTGCTCGGCCAGCGGCAGCCAGACCCGGCTCGACAGCCCCCAACCATGCAGGGCGACGATATCGGTGGAAGGCAACGCTCGATGTGGACTCATAAGCCGACGGCTTTGGAATTATCGCTATCCTGCCAGGCCGATGCGAGAGCTGCGACCAGCCCGTCGACGTCGGCCTCGGTATGGGCGGCCGACAACGTGATGCGCAACCGCGAGGTGCCGGGCGCGACCGTGGGCGGCCGGATTGCCCCGACCAGATAGCCGCGCGCCAGCAGCGCCTCCGACAGCGCCAACGCAGCGCGTTCGTCGCCGACGATCACCGGCTGGATCGGGCTGTCGGAGGCGACCAGCGGCAGCCCGGCATCGGCCATGCCGCCCCGGAAACGTTCGATCCGATCGTGCAAGCGGTGTCGCCGGGCAGCGTCGCCGCGCGCGATCGCCACGCCCTGCCGGGCCGCGGCCGCCACTGCTGGCGGCATGGCCGTAGAAAAAATCAGCGAACGCGCAGTCTGCAGAATCGTTTCGATGACGACGTCGTCGCCGGCCACGAAAGCGCCGGCCGCACCTACCGATTTGCCGAGCGTGGCAGTCACCAGCGGTACCTCGTGGCTGCTCAGTCCGGCTTCGGCCACGCGCCCGGCGCCTTCGGGTCCGAACACCCCAAGACCATGGGCATCGTCGGCCATCAGCCAGGCATCGCGATCGGTCGCCACACGCGCTAGGTCGGCCAACGGCGCGGTATCGCCGTCCATGGAAAACACGCTGTCGGTCACCAGCAGCCGATGGCCGCCGGCAGCGCCTGCCAGCGCCGTATCGGCAGCTGCCGCATCGGCGTGGGCATAAATATGCTTGGCGGCCCCGGACAGGCGGCTGCCGTCGATCAACGAGGCATGGTTGAGCGCATCGGCCACGATATGGTCATGCTTGCCGACCAGTGCGCTGATCACGCCGACATTGGCGGCGTAGCCGGTGGCGAATACCAGCGCCCGTTCGCGCCCGACCCAGTCGGCCAGTTCGGCTTCCAGCGCGGCCTGTTCAGCGTTGTAGCCGGTGACCATCTGCGAGGCCGCGCTGCCACTGCCAACGCGGGCCGCCGCACGCCCCAGCGCTTGGCCCATGCGTGGCTCGGCGGCCAGCCCGAGATAGTCGTTGTTACAGAAATTGCGTTTGGTTTCGCCGTCAACGATCACGCACGCGCCGTGCGCGCCGGTAATCACCCGACGCCGGCGCTCACGGCCGGCCTCGGCGATCGCATCCAGCCGCTCGCGGCAGACGGCATGCAGGCTATTCACGCCGGGGTCAGGCGCGGGCGGCCTGGGGCGCCTGTTCGGCGCTGGGCTCGACACCCGGCTCCAGATCGGTGTACTTGGGACTGGCCTCGGCACGCATGCCGAGTTTGTCCAGCAAGGCCAGATCCGCCTGGTGTGCCGGATTGGTGGTGGTCAGCAGCTCGTCGCCATAGAAGATCGAGTTGGCCCCGGCCAGAAGACACAGCGTCTGGACCGCTTCCGACATTTCCTCACGCCCGGCCGCTAGGCGCACATAGGAGGCCGGCATCATGATTTTGGCCACCGCGATGGTCCGTACGAAATCCAGCTCGTCGATCGGATCGGTGCCGGCCAGCGGCGTGCCCTCGACCTGGACCAGATTGTTGATCGGCACGCTCTGCGGATGCTCGGGCAGATTGGCGAGCTGGCGCAGCATCTCGGCCCGGTCACCGGGGGCTTCGCCCATGCCGACGATGCCGCCGCAGCAGACCTTGAGCCCGGCGTCGCGAACATGCTCGAGCGTATCCAGCCGGTCCTCGTAAGTGCGCGTGGAAATAATCTGCTCGTAGTACTCCGGCGAGGTATCCAGATTGTGGTTGTAGTAGTCCAGACCGGCCTCGGCCAGCCGCTGGGCCTGGCGGGCCTTGAGCATGCCGAGCGTGACACAGGTTTCCAGCCCTTCGGCCTTGACCGCCTCGACCATGTCGATCACCCGATCGAGATCCTTGTCTTTCGGGCTGCGCCAGGCCGCGCCCATGCAGAATCGTGTCGCACCGGCGGCCTTGGCCCGCTTGGCGGCATCGAGCACCTGTTCGGTGGGCAGCAGGGTTTCGCGTTCCAAGCCGGTATCGAAGCGCACGCTCTGCGGACAATAGGCACAGTCTTCCGGGCAGGCGCCGGTCTTGACCGACAGCAGCGTCGACAGTTGGACGTCGCGGGCATCGAAATGCTCGCGATGCGCGGCTTGGGCCCGATAGATCAGATCCGCGAACGGCAGCGCGAACAGCGCGCTAACTTCTTCATACGACCAGTCGTGGCGCACAGCGCCGGCCGTTTCGACATTGCTCATGGCAGGATATCCCTTGGACTTGGCAGTCCGGGATAGCTTTGCCGAGCACCAGCCTATCGTCAACCTGAAATGAGCAAATTTCTTTACAACTGGATAAAAACTGCACAAAACGCGGTCTTGGCGCCCTGCTGTCCGATCTGTGCGGCCACGATCGACGCCGAGGCTGGGCTTTGCGCGGGCTGCGCCGGCGAGCTGCCATGGCTCGAGATCCAGTGCCAACACTGTGCACTGCCGTTGACGGCCGAGGCCAAGACCCGCGTCTGCGCCGACTGTGCGCGACGGCCTCGTTTCGATCGGGCGCTGGCAGCCTGCCGTTATCGTGATCCGGTGGCTTGGCTGATCGGCGGTTTGAAATATCGCCATCAACTCGCCTATGCCCGAGTGCTCGGCGATCTACTCGCGACTCGGCTGAGCGCCGAGGCCATGCCCGACCTGCTGGCGCCGGTGCCACTGCATCCCGCGGGTTTTCGTCGGCGCGGTTTCAACCAGGCCGAACGGATCGCCGCGCATGTGCATCGTCGGCTCGGCTGGCCTTTGGATAGCGACACGTTTACACGGATTCGCGATACAGCGCGTCAAAGCACACTGAATGCCGACGCCCGAGCGGCCAATATGCGCGGTGCTTTCATAGCGCAGCGCGCGCTCCATGGTCGGCGCGTCGCACTCATCGATGATGTGATGACCACAACCCGGACCGCGGCTGCCCTAGCGCGATCGGCCCGCCAGGCCGGCGCCCGCGAAGTAGTGGTGTACTGCGTCGCCCGGGCGTGACCGAGGCCTTGCTGTCGCCGCGACGGCTGCGATTTACTGACAGCATCGCTCGCCTGGAAAACTGCCATGCTCGGTTATTTGTTGTCTCGCCGCCCAGCGCCGGGCGCCCGGCCCGGCGCCCTGGTCGATCCGACGCCCGAACAACAGATCGGCAAACTCACAATCTATCGTATGGACTTCGGCGGCCAGGTCGCCATCCAAGAGCGCTGCGAGCAGGATCTCGAGCGTGCCCTGGCCGTGCCTGGAGCCAGCCGCCATCCGCTGACCTGGCTGCACTTCGAAGGCGATGTCACAGCGGCCCAGCTGGCCCGGCTCGGCGTCGATTTCTCGCTGCATCCGCTGGCCCTGGAGGACGTGCTCAACCACGGCCAGCGCCCTAAACTGGATGTCTACCACGCCACCCTGTTCGTCACTCTGGTACTGCCGTATATGGCGGGCGAGCGGCTGGTACTACAGCAGGTCAGCCTGTTCATGGGCGAAGACTTCGTACTCAGTTTTCATGCTGGCGCGCACGATGTGTTCGCCCCGGTGCGAGAGCGCATCCATGCCGCCCACGGCCGTATCGCCCACGCCGAGGCCGATTATCTCGGCTACTGCTTGGTCGATGTCGTGGTTGATTCCGGGCTCGCGGTACTGGCCGACTACCACGACCGCATCGAGGCACTCGAGGATCGAATCTTCGAAGACCGCACCGACGACTTGATCGAAGTCATCCATGATCTGCGTCGGCGTCTGATCGGCATGCGCAAAGTGTTGGTTTCGCAGAACGAACTGCTGGTGCGCTGGGTCAGCCTGGAGCATCCGCTGCTACATAGCGACAACCGCCCCTATTTTCGTGACGTCCAGGATCACGCCAAGCGCGTGGTCGACCTGGCCGACGGCTATTACGACACTGTCGGCTCGCTGCTCGATACCCATCTGTCGCTGGCCTCAGCCCGGCTCAACGATGTGATGCGCGTTTTGACCCTGATCGCCACCGTGTTCATGCCGCTGTCGTTTCTGGTCGGCGTCTACGGCATGAACTTCGACACCCGCTATCCCTGGAACATGCCGGAGCTGTCGTTCGCCTATGGCTATCCGGTGCTGCTCGGCGTGATTCTGCTGCTAGTGATCGGCATGCTGTTCTATTTCAAGCGCAAGCGCTGGCTCTAGATCCGCGACGACCCGGTAGCGGGTGCTTCCGCGACCACAGGGCGGCCATCGAGCACGATCAATTGGTCTTCGCGGCCGAGCTCGAGGGCTTCGTGCTTGTGGGCCGGATTGAGCTGCACGGCTCGTCCACCCGGGGTGATCCGCATGATGCCGAGCAGAATTTCGCCGGCTGCGCCGCAGCGCTCTGCCAGCTCGGCAAAACTGGCCGGCGGCTGGCCGAGCACGCTGCGCGGCACCGGACGAAACGCCAGTTCAGCCCCCTTCGGGCCGAACATATCCTCGACCACCCAGTGCAGCTCGCGGCGCAGTGCGACCTGGGTCAATAGGCTCGACTGAACCACCGGCGAGACCAAACATTCGGCCTGGCCGCCGGCGAACAACGGCGCATTATCCTCGGCCATGGTTTCAACGATCAACGCCGGATCCGCCCCGGCTGCCGCCAACGCGCGCCGGAGCACCAGATAGCCCGCCAACAAACGGGCATCGGCGGCCTCGGCCGAGCCCAACCAATCGCTGGCGACCAGGATCACCGTGTCGTAGCTGCCCAGTTCACGGACCGCGAGCTGGGCATAGGAGGTGATATCGATATCAACCTGGTTGACCACTGCATGCCGCAGTTCCAAACCGCGGCGCGCCAGAATGGCTTCGCGTTCGGCAATCGGAACCCGAGATAACACATCGATGGTTGCATCCTCGCCGCTATGCCGGTCGAACTCGGCCAGCAATGAGACCACCTTCTGGTTCCAGCCCAGCACCAGCACCCGACGTGCGATACGGCCTTCCTCGACCGCCGGCTCGATCGGGCGCCCGACTATCTCGGCCGGCGCCGGGGCCCGATCTGGAGCGCAGTGCTCGTAGCGCCGCGCGATGAAAGCCAGCCGATCGTGCTCGGCTACGACTTGCTCCGGCTGGGCATACAGCGGCAAGAAATCGCCGTCGCGGGCCACGCCCAGCAAAATGGCATGGTCGTAACACGTCGCCAGATCGCTCAGGCGTTCGCCGGCCAGATTCTCGGCCGAGCGAACGAAGATCTGGTTGGCCTGATCGTCGCCGATACTGGCCAATAGTTCGTTGTAGACCCCGGACAGTCCGCGCAGGCGGGCGTTCTGCGCCAGCAATCGCGCGATGATCTGGGGTGTACCAATGAACTCAGCCGGGCCTGGATAAGCGCCCCGAGCGGTCTCCAGCAGATCGGCATCGAACAGTTCGGCGACCACCAGCGGCAGCTCGGCCGGGGCGATCTCGTGGCTCGATGTGGCTGCGCTCATCAGCGTCTTGATGGTGCGCTCATCGGGCACCCCTTCGGCATCGAACTCGCGGGCCGGCAGCACGATCGCTCCGGCGTGCCGGTAGTCGACGCGTTTGAGGTGGTCGGCGCGCAGTGCGCTGCCGGAACGCAGGGTGATGCGCCGGGAACTGTAGCCGCGCCCGAGACGGTCTTTGAGTTCGGCGGCCAAGGCCGGAGTCACCCGCTCGGCGAGCACCACGATACGTAGGCTCCAGATATGACGGGCACGCAAGAAACGGCGTACCCGGCCATCGGACTCCACCAGCTGCTCGACCATTTCGCCGGTGCGGTTGTTCCAGCCGAGGATCAGGATATGGTCGTTCTGAGCGATCGGCGTATAGCCGGCCTCGAGCTTGTCGATGGTCTCGTTGAGCCACTGGGTCATGGTCGCAATCAGCGCGCCGACGAACAGCACCACGCCGAGCACCGTGAGCACGGTCGAAACCGTGCGCAGCAGCAGTCCCTGGTCGTCACCGAGATAGCCCGAATCGGTCAGCCGCAGAAATGCCCACCACACCGCCGAACCGGCGTCCGGATAAGTCTTGCCCGGGGCGGCAACGAACACCAGCAGCCCGGCGCCGACCGCAATCAATATCATGGCCAGGGCGATGACCGATAGCCGCGAGGCGGTACTGCGCAGCAACAGCTGCTCGACACGGAACTGAATGATCTGGCGCAGACGACGTAATAAGGACATACGGCCGGCCTCGTTCCGGCGGTATCGATCGGCGATGCCCCAGCTTAGGCGGTGAACCCGGTGGATGCACGCCGTCGGTCGGCCGCCTGCTGCTCGCCTTGGGTCGCCCGCGAGCCACATTCAGGCCGAGCTTTTATCGGCCGTGCCCCCAGACCACGCCGGGCTGCGACAAACGATTCCGAATGCCTGGGCACGGCCGGGACCGACAGCCGATCTGTGATTTCGACCATCGACGACACCGCCCACAGGGTGCGCCGACCGCGGTTAGACGCGAGCGTAGGCGGCCGCGGCACTGGTCCAGCGCTCGATCAGCAGCTCCGCCTCGCGCGGATGATAGGCCAGCACATCGTCGGCCACGGCCAGCGCGGCCTCGGCCAGATCGGCGTCGCGCACCAGATCGGCGATACGGAATTCCTGGGCCCCGGTCTGGCGGGTGCCGAGCACTTCACCCGGCCCGCGCAGCTCCAGATCGGCGCGAGCGATGGCAAAACCGTCCGAGGTCTTGCGCAATGCGGTCAGCCGCGAACGAGCGGTATCGGATAGCGGGCCCTGATACAGCAGCACGCAGTGGCTCGCGGTCGAGCCACGACCGACCCGGCCACGCAGCTGATGCAGCTGGGCCAGGCCCAGGCGTTCGGCGTTTTCGATGATCATCAGCGAGGCATTGGGTACATCCACCCCGACTTCGATCACCGTGGTCGCCACCAGCACGTCGATGCTGCCGGCCTTGAAGGCATTCATCGCCCTGGCTTTGTCGTTGGCTTTCATGCGGCCATGCACCAGCGACACGTGCACGCCGTCCAGGGCTTCCGACAACGCTTCGGCAGCGGCTTCAGCGGCCTGGGCCTCGAGCTTGTCCGAGGTTTCGATCAGCGTGCACACCCAGTACACCTGGCGGCCCTCGGCGACTGCGTCGCCGATGCGGCTAACGACCTCGTCGCGCCGGGTATTGGGTATCGCCACGGTGGTGATCGGTGTGCGCCCCGGGGGCAGTTCGTCGATCACCGAGGTATCTAGATCGGCATAGGCACTCATTGCCAATGTTCGCGGGATCGGGGTGGCGGTCATGATCAGCTGGTGGGCGGTCGTAGCACCACCGTTTTTGGCCTTGTTGCGCAATGCCAGGCGTTGGTCGACCCCGAAACGATGCTGTTCGTCGATCACCGCCAGCCCGAGCGCGCCGAATTCTAGCGCCTCTTGGAACAGAGCATGGGTGCCAACCACCACGCCGGGCGTGCCGCTGGCGATCTCGGCCAGCAGCGTATCGTCTTTCTTGCGCTTGCCGGTGATCAGCCAGACCGGCATCCCGAGCGGCTCCAGCCAGCGCGACAGGGCTGCATGGTGCTGTTCGGCCAGCAGTTCGGTCGGCGCCATGAAAGCGCCCTGCCAAGCATTGTCCACTGCGGTCAGCAGTGCAGCGGCTGCGACCACGGTCTTGCCCGAGCCGACATCGCCCTGAACCAGACGCAGCATCGGCGAACGACCAGCCATATCGGCCAGGATTTCGCCAATCACCCGGCGCTGGGCACCGGTCGGCGAGAAACCCAGGCCGTCGAACAATGGCGCCAGACCGCGCCCCGGCTGGCCCATGGCCGGCGCTCGATCAGCTCGGATCTGGCGCCGCCGCGAACGCAGGCTGAGCTGATGGCCCAGCAACTCCTCGAAGGCCAGCCGCTGGCAGGCCGGATCGCGGCCTTCGGCCAGCGCGGCAACGTCGCTATCGATCGGCGGATCGTGGATACGACGCAGCGCCTGGTTGGCCGACATCGACACCGCTGGCCCGGTCAGATCGGCCGGCAGGCTCTCGAGCCAGAAACCGGGCTGTTCGAGCAGCGACAGGGCCTGGCCGACCAGATCGCGCAGCCGATTCTGCGATACGCCGGATACGGTCGGGTAAACCGGCACCAGCCGGGCAACGATATCGTAGCCGGCAGCCTCGCTATCGACCACCTGGATCTCGGGGTGGACCATTTCCATCCCGTAGGCGCCGGAGCGCGGCTCGCCGTACAGACGCAGCCAAGTACCGGGGGCCAGCCGCGCCTGCTGGTCGGGACCGAAGTGAAACAGCCGCAGCCACAGACGCGCCGCGCCATCGCTGGTGGTGACCAACAGGCTCCGCCGTCGCCCCTGGCGGATTTCGGCCCCTTCCACGCGCACCACAGCCAGTGCCGGGCTGCCCTGCCAGAGTTCGGCCACCGGCGTGATCCGGCTGCGATCCTCGTACCGGTTCGGCTGGTGTAACAGCACATCACCGATCGACACGATACCCAGATCGGCCAGCCGCTCGGCGAGCTTGGGCCCGACCCCAGCCAGCCGACGCACACCAGCGGCTGCGGTCAAGCTGCCGGCCTGGGCGGCCGCCGAAGCTGCGTTAGTCTCCTGTCCCACGATTCATCCCGAATGGCTCGCCGGCCACAGTGAGCCTGTCGCGATTACTCGACGGCCAGGATAGCGTCGGCCTCGACCGCAGCGCCCTTGGGCAGCGAGGCCACGCCGATCGCCGCCCGGGCCGGATACGGGGCATCGAACTTGGCTTCCATGACCTCGTTGACGATGCCGAACTGGCTCATATCGGTCAGATACAGGCCGATGCGCACCGCATTGGCCAGGCTGGCATCGGCAGCCTCGGCTACTGCCACCAGATTATCGAACACCCGCTCGACCTGAGCCCGGAAGTCGCCGTCGACCAGTTCGCCCGTCGCTGGATCGAGCGGGATCTGGCCGGAGATATAGACGGTATCGCCGTGCCGGACCGCCTGCGAGTAGGGGCCGATCGCCGACGGCGCGGCTTCGGTGCTGATGATCTGGTGGCTCGAGGGCATGGCAACACTCCGCTGATAAAAAGAGGCTGTATTTTTGCACAGCACTCCGCTGCCGCCCAGCGCCCCGCCGGACCGCCGCGCAATCAGCTGCGCTCGACCTTCTCGACCTGTGGAATCCGGCGGATACGACGGATCACGCTGGCCAGGTGGTGACGATCGCGGACCCCGATCAAAAACCGGATCGTGACCAGCGAATTGCCCCGCTCCGGGAAATTCACGTTCTCGATACTGCAGCCGGCATCCGAGATACGCGACGAAATATTGGCCAGCAGCCCACGTTCGTTGGCCGCGGTCACCCGCAGCTCGACGTCGTACTCGCCCGACACGTTATCGGCCCAGGTGAGCTCGACCCGGTCGTTGGAGGCGCGCTTGCGCGAGGAATAGGCACAGCCAGTGCGGTGCACTACCAACCCACGGCCGACACTGGCCTGGCCGTGGATCGCATCACCCGGTACCGGGTGGCAGCATTTGGCGAATTCCACCACCAGGCCTTCGGTACCCTGTACGGCCAAAGGCTTGGCCCGCTTGCCAGCCGCCACCGGGGCATCGCTGGCCAAAAAGTGCCGGGCGACCAGCGGTGCCAGCCGACGACCGAGGCCGATCGCCGAATACAGGGCCGGCAGGCTGGCCTCGCCCATCTCGGCCAGGCCACGGTCGATATCGGTACGCGACAACCGTCGCAGCGACAGCCCCAGATCGGCGAGCGCTTTTTCCAGCAGCCGTTCGCCGAGCTCGCGCGCCTTGTCGTCGCGCTGATTCTTCAGATAGTTGCGCACGCCCGAGCGGGCCTTGCCGGTCTTCAGGAAATGCAGCCAAGCCGCGTTTGGGCGAGCATGCTTGGCGGTGATGATCTCGACCGTCTGACCGGATTCGAGCTGGTTGTTCAGCGGTGCCAGATGGCCATCGACCCGGGCCGCCACACAGCGGTTGCCGAGCTCGGTATGCACGGCATAGGCGAAATCCACGCAGGTCGCGCCCTTGGCGAGCTGGATGATCTGACCCTTGGGCGTGAACACATAGACTTCGTCGGGGAACAAGTCCATGCGCAGGTTGTCGACGAACGCCAGCGAATCGCGCTCGCCCTCTTCCATTTCGGCCAGATGGCCGAGCCAGGCCTCGGCATCCAGATTGCCGAGCTTGCCGACCGATTCGCCGAGCTTGTACTGCCAGTGCGCGGCGATCCCGGATTCGGCGATCTGGTCCATCTCGCGGGTGCGGATCTGAACCTCGAACTTGATCCCGCCGCGGGCCATCAACGTGGTGTGCAGCGACTGATAGCCATTGAGCTTGGGATTGGCAATGAAGTCGTTGAACAACTCCGAGATCGGGCGATAGCGGTGATGCACGATGCCCAGGCTGCGATAGCATTCATCGACCGTGTCGACGATGATGCGCACCCCGTACAGATCCAGCACGTCGAGAAAACGACGATGCTTTTCGCGCATCTTGCGATAGATGCTGTACAGATTCTTGCGCCGGCCTCGAACCACCGCCGACAGCCCCTCGGCGGCCAGCGCCCGCGACAGAGTTTCTTCGATCTCGCGCAGCAGGGTACGACGGTCGCCGGTGATCGAGCGACTGGCCCGGCGCAATACCTCGTAGCGACGCGGATACAGATTGGCGAAGCCTTTTTCTTCCAGCTCCTCGCGAATCGTGTTGATACCAAGCCGGCGCGCGATCGGCGCATAGATATCCAGCGTCTCGCGGGCGATCTGGGCGCGCTTTTTCGGATTCATGCCGCCCAGCGTGCGCATGTTGTGCAGACGGTCGGCAAGCTTGACCAGGATCACACGGATATCGTGCGTCATGGCCAGCATCAGCTTGCGAAAGCTCTCGGCGGTGGCCTGCTCGCGGCTACGGAACTGGGCCTTGTCGAGCTTGGATACACCGTCGACCAGGGCCGCGACTTCCGAGCCGAAACGCTGGGCAACTTCGTCGCGCGCAGCGTCGGTATCCTCGATCACATCGTGCAGGATCGCCGCCATCAGCGTGGTCGCATCCAGGCGCATATTGGCCAGAATGCGGGCAACCGCCAGCGGATGATAAATATAGGGTTCGCCGGTCTTGCGGAACTGGCCGCGGTGTTGGTCGGCGCCGTATTCGTAGGCCGCACGTACTTGGCCGATCTGCTCGGCCGACATATACGACTCGAGATGCTCGGCAAGCGCATCGATGCCGTACTCGCGCGAAATACGCGACGTCCGGATCTTGCTCTGGATACGGGTCAGGCCATTCAGTTCCATGGCCCTAGATTACTTCGAACGTTCGACTCTGGCGAGCTTTTCTAACAGGCCTTTCCGGCAAGCTTTGGCGTCGAACGCATGGCCCGGCACGGTATCCCGTGCCGGGCGCCGGGATTATTCCCCGGAGTCCGCGGCTTTCTTGGCCGCAGCCTGTTTCTCGCCGACTTGGAAGTCTTCTTCAGTCGGCTCGGCCGGCTTGGGTGCTTCCATGCTGGCTGATACCGGCGGCAACTCCGGCTCTTTCAGAACGTCGCGGGAGACCAAGCCTTCGGCGATCTCGCGCAGCGCGAGCACGGCAGGCTTGTCGTTTTCCCATTCGAGCTCCGAATGCGCACCGCGCGCGAGCTGCCGGGCTCGCTTGGATGCGATCGTCGCCAGTTCGAACTTGTTCTCGACGTGATCGAGACAATCTTCAACAGTTACGCGCGCCATGGGTACCTCGCAAATCGAGCGCAATCGTGCATTGTAGCGTGTCGGCGTACTGCCGACCAGTATTTTACGCCGTACGTTCGAAGATCGACGTCAGCTCGTCGAGGGCATGCTCGAAACAGTCGTTGACGATCTGGTAGTCGTAGTCGTCGGCATGCGCCAATTCGTCATCAGCCTCGGCCAGACGGCGGGCGATGGCGGTCTCGTCTTCTGAGCCGCGAGCCCGCAGTCGGCGCTCTAGCTCCTCGCGCGAGGGCGGCCGGATGAAGATCGTGATCGCCTCGGGCGCGCGGTCGCGCACCTGGGCTGCGCCCTGCCAGTCGATGTCCAGCACGACATCCTGGCCGGCCGCCAGCCAGCGCTCGGTTTCCCCGGCCGAGGTGCCGTAGTAGCGATCGAACACGCGGGCATATTCGAGGAATTCGCCGCGTTCGATCATGGCCTCGAACTCGTCCCAGGAGACGAAATGATAATCCCGCCCCTCGGTCTCGCCCGGGCGTGCGGCTCGGGTGGTATAGGACACGGAAAAACGTGCCGTCCGGCCGCTTTCGCCAAGCCGATCGATAACCGCTCGGGTCAAACTGGTCTTGCCGCCGCCGGAGGGCGCCGAAATCACATACAGGCGGCCGGCTCGCTGGTCTTGTTCGATCGCTGTCATCACTCGATGTTCTGAACCTGTTCGCGCATCTGCTCGATGAGCACCTTCATTTCCACGGCATGGGCGGTCACCTCGGCATCGGCCGATTTGGATCCGAGCGTGTTGGCCTCGCGATTGAATTCCTGCATCAAAAAATCCAGCCGCCGGCCGATGGGCTCGCTCTTACCCAGGGCCTCATGCAGCGCCTTGACGTGGGCATCGAGCCGATCGAGTTCTTCGGCTACGTCCATGCGCTGGGCCGCCATGACCAATTCGGTCTCGAGACGCGCCGGATCGGCATCGACATCCAGCTCGGCCAGGCGGCCGCGCAGTTTGTCGGCTTGCTCGGCCCGCACCTGCGGAATCCGGCTGCGTACGGCCTCGGCGTGTTCGCTGATCGCCACGGCGCGGGACTGGAGCATTTCGGCGAGCCGCTCGCCTTCCGCCGCCCGCATTTCGCGCAGCGCAGCCAGCGCTTCGTCCAACGAGGCCAAGGCGGCCGCCTGTAGCGCTTCGGTATCCGGCTCCGCGTCGTGCTGCACCCCGGGAAACGTCAGCAGACGCAAAGCATCCGGCGAGCGACAATCGATTACCGTCGAGCGCACCGTATCGATGGCTTCCGACAACGCAGCCAAGCGCTCGGTATCGATCTCGATGGTCTGGTCGGGCTTGGCCGTCGACAGCCGGGCGGTGACCTCGAGCTTGCCACGGCCGACATAGCCCCCCACCTTTTCACGAATGGCCGGCTCCAACGCGCGCAGCGCCTCCGGCAGGCGCGGCGAGACATCGAGATAACGATGATTGACGCTACGCAACTCCCAGACGAGCTCGCCCCACTCGCCCTGGCTCTGGCTGCGTGCAAATCCAGTCATGCTGCGGGTCATACGCGGGCCTCAATCGATTGGCGGCCGCGGCCGGCCGCTTCAGTGGGCGCGCAGTATCGCATAGCTGGCTGCCGAACGCGGCCTTGGACCATGTCGGCGTCGGCGCCTCTGCACCGGCCGCCGAACCGGTAGCGACCGGTCGATCGAGCGAACGCTGAAAACATGCGCCTGGCCGGCCGCTGATACACTAGCGGGCTATCTGCCAGCCATTGCATGAGGCGAACTTGAGCAAACGACCCAGCGGCCGCACCGCCGACCAGCTCCGCGACGTGACCATCCAGCGCCATTTCACCAAGCATGCCGCCGGATCGGTACTGGTGTCGTTCGGTGATACCCGCGTGATCTGTACGGCCAGCGTCGACGATCGCGTGCCGCCGTGGCTGCGTGGCTCGGACTCCGGCTGGCTGACCGCCGAATACGGCATGCTGCCCGGCGCGACCGGTACCCGTAGCGGCCGCGAAGCCGCCCGTGGCAAACAGGGGGGGCGCACAGTGGAGATCCAACGCCTGATCGGGCGCAGTCTGCGCGCGGTCATGGACTTGAAGGCACTGGGCCAGCGTTCGGTGACCATCGACTGCGATGTGATCCAGGCCGATGGCGGCACCCGCACTGCGGCCATCACCGGCGGCTATGTGGCGCTGGTCGATGCCATGGACCGTCTGGTCGCCAACGGCAAGCTCAAGAGCAGCCCGCTGCACGGCCAGATCGCTGCGGTGTCGGTCGGCATCTATGACGGCGCGCCGGTGCTCGATCTGGACTATGCCGAAGACAGCCAGGCCGAGACCGACATGAATGTGGTGATGAACGAAGCCGGCGGCTTCGTCGAAGTCCAGGGCACTGCCGAAGGCCATGCGTTTGCCCGCTCCGAACTTGATGCCCTGCTCGGCCACGCCGAAAAAGGCGTCGGCGAACTGATCGCGATCCAGCGCAACGCACTCACCGGAGCCTGATCATGAGTGAACGCTGGGTACTGGCTTCGTCCAATCGCGGCAAGCTGGCCGAAATGGCTGCTCTTTTGTCCGAGTTGGATATCGAACTCGTCTCCCAGGCCGAGTTCGACGTCGAGGATGCCGTGGAAGACGGCATGTCGTTTGTCGACAACGCTCTGATCAAGGCCCGGCATGCCGCATCGGCGACCGGCCTACCCGCGATCGCCGACGATTCCGGGCTCGCCGTCGATTTCCTGGACAGCGCGCCCGGTATCTTTTCGGCCCGCTATGCCGACACCCACGGCGATGACGCCGCCAATAACGCCAAGCTGCTGGACGAGCTCGGCGACGTAGCCGAAGCCGATCGCGGTGCCGCATTCCATTGCTGCCTGGTCGCGACCCGCTCGGCGATCGATCCGGCCCCGATCGTGGCCCATGGCAGCTGGCGCGGGCATATTCTTGAGGCCCCGCGCGGCGAGCATGGTTTTGGCTATGACCCGCTATTCTGGGTCGCCGAGGAAAATGCCAGTGCCGCCGAACTACCCGCCGAGCGCAAGAACGCTATCAGCCATCGCGGCCGTGCCATGATCAAGCTCATCGACGAGCTCCGTGAGCGTCGCTGACGCCCCAACACAGGCTGGATCCGCCCGGGCCGATGCCACGGCGACGCCGCTGTCGGCCTATGTGCATCTGCCCTGGTGCGTCAAAAAATGCCCGTACTGCGATTTCAACTCGCATCGGGCACCGGCGACACTGCCCGAAACCGCCTATGTCGATGCGCTGGTCGCCGACTGGGCGATCGCGGCGGCCGGCGAGCGTCGCTCAATCGACAGCGTGTTCATCGGCGGCGGTACCCCGAGCCTGTTCTCGGCGGCTGCCATCGAACGCATTCTGGAGACCCTGGCCGACTCGCCAGGCCTGAGCGCAGACTGCGAAATCACCCTGGAAGCCAACCCGGGTACGACCGAACGCAGCCGCTTCGCCGACCTGGCCGCAGTCGGGGTGAATCGCATTTCGCTGGGGCTGCAAAGCCTGGATTCGGGCTGCCTTGCCGCGCTCGGTCGTATCCACGGCCCGGAAGAAGCCCTGGCAGCGATCGACGATGTGCGCTCGGCGGGCATAGACCAGCTCAACTGCGACCTGATGTTCGGCTTGCCCGGCCAGGATCTGGACTCTGGCCTGGCCGATATCGAGACTCTGCTGGAGCGCAACCCGGGGCATATTTCTTATTATCAGCTCACCCTGGAGCCAGGAACCCCGTTTTATCGTCGCCCCCCAGTGCGCCCCGACGACGACACGATCGCAGATTTGTTCGAGGCGGCCTCCGAACGACTAACGGCCGCTGGCTACACGCAGTATGAGGTCTCGGCCTGGGGCCGCGATCATCGTTGCCGCCATAATGACAACTACTGGCGCTTTGGCGATTATCTTGGCGTAGGTGCCGGCGCCCATGGCAAGCAGACCCAGGGCGATGGCCGGATTCTGCGCACCGCACGCCAACGCTGGCCGGCCGGCTATATGCAGTCGGCCGGCACACCGGCCGCGATCGTCGAGACTCGGTCCCTGGAAGCCGACGATGCCCGCTTCGAAGCCCTGCTCAACGGCCTGCGTCGTCGCCAGGGCCTGCGCCGGGACGAATACGAGGCCCGAACCGGTCTGGACTGGCCGAATCTGCTCGATACGCTCGCCGTGCCGATCGAGCGCGGTTTGATCATGGCCGACAAGACCGGGGTGCGTGCGAGCCCGCACGGCTGGTATTTTCTTGATTCGATACTCGCTGAGCTGGTTTAGCCGCGATTAATATACAGCCTCAATATGTTGCGCCCCCTGTCGCGGGCCGGACTCGATACGCCGGATCCCCCGATAGCCCCCTAAGGACAACACTCATTTCATGATCGAAGAACCAAGCGTAACCTGTCCTTACTGCGGCGAAACCATCACCGTGGTGGTGGATGCTACGGCCGGCGATCAACGCTATGTCGAAGATTGCTTCGTGTGTTGTCAGCCGATCGTGCTGAGCGTGGTGACCGACGGCGCCGGCCAGCTCGAAACCATAGAAACCGAGCCGGAAAATGCCTAACTCACTGGGATTAAAGGCGATCTTCGGCGAGGCTGGTCGCCGGGCAGGTGGCGGTCTATACTCGACCGTCATTTGCCTTGTACAGATGCCGCGGGCAGCGCACGACGGCTTGAGACGGACGAGCGGGCTTTATGGCCGAATATTCGCGTAAACAGGAAGCTCTGGATTACCACGCCCGCCCCAAGCCGGGGAAGCTGGGTATTTCGGTGACTAAACCGTTCACCACCTACGGTGAATTGTCCTTGGCCTATACCCCCGGGGTGGCCGAACCGGTCAAGGCGATTCGGGATAATCCCGAAGACGCCTATCGCTATACTTCCAAGGGCAATCTGGTCGCGGTGATCTCAAACGGCACCGCGGTGCTCGGACTTGGCAATACCGGGGCATTGGCCAGCAAGCCAGTGATGGAAGGCAAGGCCGTCCTGTTCAAGAAATTCGCCGATATCGACGTATTCGATATCGAAGTCGACGCCGATACCGCCGAGGCGATGATCGACACGGTCGCCCGGATCGCCCCGACCTTCGGCGGCATTAACCTCGAAGATATCGCCGCCCCGCATTGCTTCGAGATCGAGAACGCGCTGATCGAGCGGCTCGATATTCCGGTCTTTCATGACGACCAGCACGGCACCGCCATCATCGTCGGCGCGGGCCTGATCAACGCCCTGGAACTGCAGGACAAAACTCTGTCCGAGGCCAAGATCGTGTGCATGGGTGCCGGCGCGGCCGCTATCGCATCGATGGATCTGCTGATCGAAATGGGTGCGAGCCGCGACAATATCTTCATGTGCGACAGCAAGGGCGTGATCCACAACGGCCGCGACGATCTATCGAAATACAAGGCCAAGTTCGCCACCAGCACCGACATGCGCACACTCGATGATGTGATGGCGATCGCCGATGTATTCATCGGCCTGTCCGGGCCGGACACGGTCTCCAAGGAACAGATCGGCGCCATGCCGGCCAAGCCAGTGGTGTTCGCGCTGTCCAATCCCAATCCGGAAATTACGCCGGAAGACGCCAAGTCCGTGCGCGACGACCTGATCATGGCCACCGGACGCTCGGACTATCCGAACCAGATCAATAACGTGCTGGGCTTCCCTTATATCTTTCGCGGCGCGCTGGACGTGCGCGCGCGACGCATCAACATGTCGATGTGCGTCGCCGCCGCCCGCGCCATGGGCGAGCTCGCCCGTCGGCCGGTACCCAACACCGTGCTGGAAGCCCACGACAAAGACCGCATGTCGTTCGGACCGGACTATATCGTGCCGAGCCCCTTCGACCCGCGCCTGATCGATTTCGTGCCGCCGGCGGTCGCTGCTGCCGCAGAGGAAACCGGCGTAGCACGCACCGACTACCCTTCGCATTATCCGCAGCCTGCGATCGACATTACCGATCAGTAGGCGAATTTGCGGCAACCTTCGGGAGACCCACTATGGCCCAGACATACAAACTGACGAACGGCGACGACAGCAACAGCGCCGAACTACCCCTCGTCGAAGGCACGCTGGGCACACCGGCTGTCGATGTGCGTGGCCTGAACCAGAAGCAAGGCGTATTCACCTACGACCCGGCCTTCACTGCGACCTGCAGCTGTGATTCCGACATCACTTTCATCGACGGTGAAAACGGCCGTCTGATGTATCGCGGCTACTCGGTTCAGGAACTGGCCGACAAGTCGAGCTATCTCGAAGTCTGCTACCTGCTGCTCAATGGCGAGCTGCCCGGCAAGGACGAGATGGACAACTTCCGGGACGCGATCACGCATCACACGATGCTCAACGAATCGCTGGTGAAGTTCTACGACGGCTTCCACTACGATGCCCATCCGATGGCGATCTTGACCGGCATCGTGGGCTCGCTGTCGGCGTTCTATCACGACAAGACCGACATCCGGGATCCCGAGCATCGCGAGATCTTCGCCCATCGCATGATCGCCAAGATGCCGACCATCGCGGCTGCGGCCTACAAACACTCGATCGGCCAGCCCAAGATCGGGCCGAAAAACCATCTCGACTACACCTCGAACCTGCTGCGCATGATGTTCGCGGTACCGGCCGAGGAATACGAAGTCGATCCGGTGGCCGCCAAGGCACTGGATGTGCTGTTCATCCTGCACGCCGATCACGAGCAGAACGCCTCGACCTCGACCGTGCGCATGGCCGGCTCGACCGGTGCCAACCCCTATGCCGCGATCTCCACCGGTATCGCCGCACTCTGGGGTCCGGCCCACGGCGGCGCCAACGAGGCCGTGCTCAATATGCTGGCCGAGATCGGCGATGCCTCGCAGGTCTCGAAGTATCTCGACAAGGCCAAGGACAAGGACGATCCGTTCAAGCTGATGGGCTTCGGCCATCGTGTCTACAAGAACTTCGACCCACGGGCCAAGGTGATTCGGGGCTACTGCCACCAGATCCTCGAACACTACAACATGCAGAACAACAAACTGTTCGAACTGGCCCTGGAGCTCGAACGGGTGGCGCTGGAAGACGACTACTTCGTCGAGCGCAAGCTGTATCCGAACGTCGATTTCTACTCCGGCATCATCTACCAGGCGCTGGGTATCCCGCTGAACATGTTCACGCCGATGTTCGCCATCGCGCGTACGGTCGGCTGGGCCTCGCACTGGTGCGAAATGATGTCCGATCCGAAGATGCGTATCGCCCGTCCGCGTCAGGTGTATACCGGCTACACCCTGCGTGACTACGTCGATATCGACAATCGCTAAACGATCGACTGCCTGCGATGTGGCCCCAGCTGCCGGGTCGGTCTGAAATGGCCGACCCGGCAGCCGGGGCTGCGCCGCGACTGGCGCTATGCGGCGAGTGCGACTGGCTGGTGCGACTGCCAGACCGGGCTCTCGGCCAACGCGCCCATTGTCCGCGCTGCTACCACCATCTGACCGGGCCGGCGCGCTCGGGCCTCCAGCCGCTTCTGGCTTGGCTCTGTGCCGCACTGATTCTGCTCGCGCTGGTCTTTGTATTCCCGTTTCTAGGTTTTTCCTCGCACGGCGTCGGGCACACGATGAATTTCGCCGATACCGTCGGCGCCCTGGTCGCCGACGATTACGGCATTCTGGCGGCTCTGCTGCTGGCCACGACCGTTGGCCTACCAGGCCTGTATCTGATCGCCCTGCTCTATCTCTGTCTCGGCGCGAGACCGGGCCGGCGCCTGCCCGGGGCGATCGCCATCGCCCGCCGGATACGGCCTCTGGAACCGTGGATGATGACCGATGTGTTCGTGGTCGGCGTACTGGTCAGCCTGATCAAGATCATCTCGCTGGCCGATATCCAGGTGCATGCCTCATTCATCGCATTCTGCGGCTACTCGCTGGCCCTAATCCAGGCCATGCGCCTGATCGATTGGGTGCGGCTATGGGACAGCCTCGTGCCTCCACCCCAGCCGCCCCCGGGGGTCACCGCCGGCGCCCCTGGGCACCGCCAATCGGTGGTGGCCTGTCGTGCCTGCGACACCCCGTTCGTGGCCGCAACGCCGACGGCCTGCCCGCGCTGCGGCAAACATCATCGGCTGCGGCATATCAATCGCCTGCAATGGACCTGGGCGCTACTGGTCACGGCCACGATCGCCTATATTCCAGCCAATACTTACCCGGTCTTGTCCACTGAACAGCTGGGCAATACCGAGCCCCAGACCATTGTCGGCGGCGTGCTGCATCTGGCGGCTTCCGGCGACTGGCCGATCGCGGCAATCATTTTCCTGGCCAGTATCGTGGTGCCGATTTCGAAGATCATCGCTATGGGCTGGCTATGTATCATGGCCGCACGCGAAAAGCGTCCGAACGCATCGTTAACCCATACCCGGGCGTACCGGGTCACTGAAAAGATCGGCCGCTGGTCGATGATCGATGTCTTCGTGGTGGCCGTACTGGCCACCCTGGTACAGGCCGGTTCGTTGATATCGATCCAGCCCGGCCCTGGCGCGATCGCTTTTGCGTCGGTCGTGGTTTTGACCATGATCGCCGCCCTCGTTTTCGATACCCGGCTGCTCTGGCCCAATGAGTCGCATGCCCATGAGCGATAACCCGCCCGACGATACCGCCGAATTGTCCGATGACACTGGCCGCTGGCGGATTTCGCCGGTCTGGCTGATTCCGTTGGCCGCACTGCTGATCGGTGCTTGGCTGGTCTACGACAACTTCGCCTCGCGTGGGCCGACCGTGGTACTGCATGCCGACACCGCCGAAGGCATCGAGGCCGGCCACACCGATCTCAAGGTCCGCAGCGTGACGGTCGGCCACGTGACCCAGGTCGAGCTGGCCGACGATTACCAGGGCGCAGTGATCACGGTACAGATGAATCCGGAGACCACCGATTTGCTGGGCGACCACGCCAAATTTTGGGTGGTCAAGCCCCGGGTCGGGCCAGAAGGCGTGACCGGTCTGAATACCATTCTGTCGGGGGCCTATCTGGAAATGCGACCGGCCAAAACCGGCAGTGACAAACGCCGCTTCAAGATCCAGGACAACCCGCCGCCGACGCCGAGCAATCAACCGGGCGTGACCATCAAACTGGTCAACTCCGGTGATAATACGCTGTCGGTCGGCGACCCGATCGTCTATCAGGGCCAGAACGTCGGCCGTATCGAGGACAGCCAATTCTCGGTCGACAAGCGCCAGACCATCTACACCATCTTTGTCCGTGAGCCATTTTCGAGACTGATTACGGCCTCGACCCAGTTCTGGCTGCGCTCCGGCGTGGATTTTAAGCTGGGCTCCGACGGCCTCGACGTCCGGCTCGGCTCACTGCAAAGCGTGCTGGCTGGCGGCATTACCTTTGGCTTAGCCGACGATGTAGCAGCCGGCCAAACAGTCGCCGATGGCCACCAGTTCGAGCTGTACGAAACGCGCAATGCTGCCGTCCAGGATCGATTCGATCGCAAGATCGAATACGTCGTCCTGCTCAACGACTCAGTCCGCGGCCTGTCGGCCGGCGCCCCGGTCGAATATCGCGGGCTGCGCGTCGGCACGGTCGAAGAAGTGCCCTTCTATCGCGACAACTTCAAGCTCGACGGCTTTGCGGATTTCAAGATCCCTGTGCTGATTGCGATCGAGCCACAGCGGCCGAGCCTGGCCTGGGCGCATTGGAGCGATGAAGAATGGCGCATGCACAACCGGCGCTTTTTCAAGCACGGCCTGCGCGCGACCATCAAATCCTCCAACCTGCTGACCGGCTCGATGATGATCGAATTGAACTTCGACCATCATGCCGACGAGGTCACGCTACAGAAGGTCGGCCAGTATCCGGTCTTCCCGAGCAAGCCGAGCCAGATCACGAGTATCCAGCAGCAACTATCGAACCTGATGGACAAACTCAACGATCTCGATGTCGCCCCGATCGTCAACCAGCTCAAGGACACGGTGAACACCACCAACGACACGCTCGAACAGTTGCGCCAGTCGACCCATCACGTCAACGACCTGCTCGGCCAGCGCAGTACCCAGGAGCTGCCCGAGGAGATCAACCAGACCCTCGAACGGCTGCAGGGCACGCTCGACAACTTCCAGCAGGGCTCGCGCGGATACCAACAGCTCAATCACACGCTGGACAAGCTCAATCAGGTACTCGACGATGCCGCGCCGCTGACCCGCACGCTGCGCGATCATCCCAATTCGCTGATCTTCGGCCGCCCCGAGGGTGAGGATCCCGTTCCCAAGGCCCATCAATGACCGATCGTTCTATGCGCGCCACATCGATACTGCTGCTCAGCGCGGCCCTATTATTGATCTCGGGCTGCGCGACGACAGGCGACGACGGATCGCCGTCGCTGTTCGTTCTCGAGGATGGGCCGTCGGCGCCAGACAAGACCTCGACCCCAGGCGCACCAAGCCTGGCGATCGCACCGGTGGCGGTGGCGTCCTATCTCGACCAGGGCGGCATCGTGTACCAGACCGAGGTGCATCGCATCGTCGTCGCCAACAACAATCGTTGGGCTGCACCGCTTACCGACCAGCTCACCGATACGCTGTATGGCGTGCTGGCTTCCGAACTGCCCGGCGTGAACCTAAGTCGGCCAGCCAACGCACAAAATGCAAGCTATCGACTACGCACCTATATCGACAGTTTTTTCGGCCACTACGGCGGCAACGCCGTCGTCGCCGGGCGCTGGACGCTGATCGGGCCGCAGGGCGCCACCGTCGCCAGCCGCACTTTCAAACGCCGTACGCCCTTACCCCGCGACGGCTATCCGGCGCTGGTCTCCAGCCTATCGCAGGGCTGGCAGACAGTCGGCGACTCGATCGCTTCCAACGTAGGCAGCGCACTCGAACAGCGCGCGACACAGCACTAATCGGCACATGCTGATGCCCTTCCATCGTCCTTCTCCGGAACGATCGAGCGGACATTAAAAAAGCGGGCCCAGGGGCCCGCTTTTCTTGTTGCCGATTCCGGTCGGTGCCGACTAGCGCTTCATCGACTCGAAGAACTCGGCATTGGTCTTGGTCTGCTTCATGCGATCGATGAGCAGTTCCATGGCGGCCAGATCGTCCATGCCGTGCAACAGCTTGCGCAGCACCCACATACGCTGCAGCTCGTCCTGCGGCACCATCTTCTCCTCGCGGCGCGTGCCGGAGCGATTGACATGGATAGCCGGGTAGATGCGTTTCTCGGCAATACGGCGATCCAGATGGACTTCCATATTGCCGGTGCCCTTGAACTCCTCGTAGATGACTTCGTCCATCTTGGAGCCAGTCTCGATCAGCGCGGTGGCCATGATCGTCAGGCTGCCGCCTTCCTCGACGTTACGGGCTGCACCAAAGAACCGCTTGGGCTTCTGCAGGGCGTTGGCGTCGACACCACCGGTCAGCACTTTGCCGGACGACGGCGCGACCGTATTGTAGGCGCGTGCCAGCCGGGTAATGGAATCCAACAGAACCACCACGTCCTTCTTGTGCTCGACCAGACGCTTGGCTTTTTCGATGACCATATCGGCCACCTGGACGTGGCGTGCGGCCGGCTCGTCGAAGGTCGAAGACACGACTTCGCCGCGCACCGAGCGCTCCATTTCGGTCACCTCTTCCGGGCGCTCATCGATGAGCAGCACGATCAGGTGGCAGTCCGGGTGGTTATAAGCAATCGACTGCGCGATGTTTTGCATCATCATCGTCTTGCCGGCCTTGGGCGGCGAGACGATCAGACCGCGCTGGCCTTTGCCGAAGGGCGCGACCAGGTCGATGGTACGGGCCGTAATGTCTTCGGTGGAGCCGTTGCCCAGCTCCATATGCAGCCGCTCGGTCGGGAACAGCGGGGTCAGGTTTTCGAACAGAACCTTGCCCTTGGACTTCTCGGGCGGATCCTCGTTGATGTCATCGACCTTGAGCAGCGCGAAATAACGCTCAGACTCTTTCGGCGGCCGAATACGCCCGCGAATGTTGTCCCCGGTGCGCAGCGAAAAGCGCCGGATCTGGCTCGGCGAGACGTAAATATCGTCCGGCCCGGCCATATAGGAGGATTCGTTCGAGCGCAGGAATCCGAAACCGTCCGATAGGATCTCGAGTACGCCATCGCCATAGATGCGCTCGCCGGATTTGGCGTGCGCCTTGAGCATGGCGAAGATCAGCTCCTGCTTGCGCAGCCGCGAGATGTTGTCCAGGTCCATGTCCTGGGCCATCTCCATCAGCTCGGCTGCCGTCTTGCGCTTGAGCTCGGTCAGATTGAGGATCGGTCCGTCGCCGGCGGCGCCGGCATAGGCTTCGAATTCGGCTTCGTCGATATCCTCGTTCGGCGGGTTGTTCGGCCCCTTGTTGCCTCCCGAGCGACCGCGGTTGCTGCTGCTCTTCTTATTATTGTTGTTGTTGTTATTCGGACCGCCGTTGTTGTTTTTGCGACGCCGGCCGCGGCGGTTGTTGTTTCCACCACCGTTACCGCCACTGCCACCCGTATTGTTGTTATTGGAGGTAGTGGAAGAATCCTTGGTCTGGCGTTCTTCAACAGTTTCTTCGGACACGGTTATACACGCTCATTCGGGATTTTCGCCGCCCGGACGGACAACGATTCGAGGATGGAGAGATCAAGGCGCCGCCGGCTCGGGCCGGCAGCGCCGATCTCTGTCAGGCATTTAGATGTGCTGATCAACAAACTCGGCCAACTGGCTCTTGGATACCGAGCCGACCTTGGTACCGGCGACTTCGCCGTCTTTGAACAGCATCAGCGTCGGGATGCCTCGGATGCCGTAACGCGGTGGCGTCTCGGGGTTTTCGTCGACGTTAAGCTTGGCAACAGTCAGCCGACCGTCGTACTCGTCGGCAAGCTCGTCGAGCACGGGCGCGATCTGCTTGCAGGGGCCGCACCATTCGGCCCAGTAATCGACAAGAACCGGACCACTGGCGGACAGCACGTCGTTCTCGAAGCTGTCATCACTGACTTTGACGATATTTTCACTCATGAACGTCCTCACTGTGAGCAGGACCAATTGGAAGAAAGCGTGTGGCGTGCAGGCTGCCGATCTTCGAATGATCGGTGCACGTCTAACACCTAGTTAAGGGCGCGGGAAATATTTGCAAGCTGCGCGAATGACCAGCGACCCGGTCGCCAGGGCCATAAGCTGTTATAGTGCGGGTTGCACAAAACAAGCGCCGGAAAAGCGAGTTGATGCAACTCGAGCATGCAGCGGTTCGCCGCATGCATAATCTTGTCTTGTATTGGAGCTTATCTCAAGCATTTTTTCAACCCTTTTGCCGCAATCGCGGGCCAAGGGTCTTTTGACATTTGCCGTGGCCGGTACCGGCCCTGGCGATCCGCGGCCGCAACGCGCGAACGCGGGCCAGCCTGCCGCCACGAATGGTCGCACATAATGCGGCTGAACATGATTCGCGATGCCTCATCGGGCGAACACGATACAACCACGGCAAACGTCAACGGACCCCTTGTGCGCGACCGGCACGACCGAGAATCCGAATGAGCGAAACCCAAACCACCGACGATACGGCCAGCCCAAGCAAGCTGGTCACCGATACCCGACTCGATGCTCTAGGGCTGCATGAAACCATCGTGGCCGGATTGAACCAGCGCGGTTTTAGCCATGCCACGCCGATTCAGGCCGAAACGCTGCCGCTGGCACTGGCCGGCGGCGATATCGCCGGTCAGGCACATACCGGCACCGGCAAGACTGCCGCTTTCTTGCTGGCCACCCTCGACCGGCTGATGCGACCTGCCCCCGAGCCCAGCGAGCGGGCCCCGGCCGAGGCTGCCCAGCCGCGGGCGCTGATTCTCGCGCCGACCCGCGAATTGGCCGACCAGATCTACCAGGATGCCCTGCCGCTGGCCGCCGATACCGGTCTTAAATGCGTGGTCTGCTACGGCGGCACCGGCTATGAATCGCAGCGCCAAGCGCTCACCGAAGGCGTGGATATTCTGATCGGCACGCCGGGCCGGCTGATCGATTACTACAAGCAAAAGGTTTATACCCTCAAGGCGATCGAGGTCGCCGTGCTCGACGAAGCCGATCGTATGTTCGATCTCGGCTTCATCGACGATATCCGCTATCTGTTCCGCAAGATGCCGGCGCCCGATAAACGCCAGAATCTGCTGTTCTCGGCCACGCTCTCGCACCGCGTTCTGGAACTGGCCTACGAGCACATGAACGATCCGCAACTGGTGCGCACCGATACCGAAACAGTCAACATCGGTGCCATCGAACAAAAGCTCTATCACGTCTCCAAAGACCACAAGATGGCGCTGCTGATCGGGCTGCTGCGTCGGATCGACAGCGGCCGCACCCTAATCTTCATCAACACCAAACGCATGGCCGAACGCATCCAGGATACGTTGGTCGCCAATGGCTTCTCGGCTGCGACGTTGTCTGGTGATGTCGCCCAGAACAAGCGTCTGCGTCTGCTCGAACAATTCAAGCAGGGCGAGCTGCCGATCCTGGTGGCGACCGATGTCGCCGCCCGCGGCCTGCATATCCCGGACGTATCGCACGTCATCAACTACGACCTGCCGCAGGATGCCCAGGACTATGTGCACCGCATCGGGCGCACCGCGCGAGCCGGCAACACCGGCCATGCTGTGTCGTTTGCCTGCGAGGAATACGTCTATTCCCTGCCCGATATCGAAGCCTATATCGAGCACAAGATCGACGCCGAGATGCCGCCCGAAGAACATTTCGCCCGCGATTTCGAACAGCCGGCGCCGCGACGACGCAAACCCCGCGGCGGCAACAGTGGACGACGTGGTCGTGGCAAGCCGGGCCAGAAACCCAGATCCAAAAAGGATTGAGCGATGCCGGTACCGCGCTTGTCTGTCGCAGGCAGGCCGGTATGATGCAGTGTTTCATTGTGATCGAGACTGCGTGCGCCCATGGAAATCACCCGCGAACTGCTGGATTCTGTCTGCCGTATTGCCGTCGATGCCGGCGCTCGGACATTGCCGATCTATCAAGGCGATTTCGACGTCGAAACCAAGGACGACGACAGCCCGCTGACCCAGGCTGATCTGGCTGCGCATCACGCCATTGCAGCCGCATTGACCGAACTGAGCCCGGACACGCCGCAGCTGTCCGAGGAAGGCAGTGAGATCCCGTATGACACGCGCTCGGAATGGCGGGAATACTGGCTGATCGACCCGCTCGACGGCACGCGGGAATTCATCAACAAAAACGACCAGTTCACGATCAACATCGCACTGATCCAGGATGGCCGACCGGTGCTGGGCGCTGTCTATGCACCGGCGCTGGATACGCTCTGGTTCGGCGCCGCCGAACTCGGCGCTTGGCGCCGCGAGGGCGAAGGCGAGATCGAACCGATCACGGTCAGCGCAGCACAGACCGACAAGCCGCGAATTCTGGTGTCGCGCTCGCATCGTTCGGATGCGATCGAACAGTTGCTGGCCCGGATGCCGGATTTCCACCCGGTCAGCATGGGTTCGTCGCTCAAGTTCTGCGTCATCGCCGAAGGTCAGGCCGACTACTATCCACGCCTGGGACCGACCAGCGAATGGGACACCGCCGCCGGCCATGCCGTGCTCAAGGCCGCGGGCGGTTATGTCACCGACGCCCGTGGGCGCCCGTTGCGTTACAACGAGACCGATAGCCTGCTCAACGACTGGTTCATCGCCTATGGCGACGACCGCCACGACTGGCTGTCTTATATCCCGAAGTAAGACGCCATGGCTGCGGCAGCACAGACCGCCGCAGCCGATTCATGTTTCGACCGAGGCATCCTGGGCAATCAGCAGGCTGCAATCGAGTCGGTCCAGAAGCGATGCACCGACCGAGCCCTGCCACCAGCGCGCCAGCACGCCGCGCCGCTGGTGCCCGACGATCACTAGATCGGCCTCTAACTCGGTCGCAAGCTTGGCGATCTGGTGGGCCGGCTCTCCGACCCGGAGATAGCCCTCGGCAGCGATTCCCTTGCCGTTGAGAATCTCGACCCCTTCGGCCAGGATCTTCTCCACGCGCTCCCGCTCGGATTCATACATGCTTTCCGTATAGAACCCCTCGGCTGCCGCCACTGCCCCAGTCAACGGCACGACCGCCAACAAATGCGTCTTGACCTCTCCTGCGCTGAGTAGCGGCAGACTACGGCGCAGCGCGATTCGCCCCTGCTCGCTGCCATCGTAAGCCAGAAGAATCGTTTCGAAATTCTGCATGGTGCCCCTCATCGAACCAATGCTTTGACGATTTTGTAATACCACGGTGCGCGGGTAGTCGTCATCTGGCTATTGGCCGAACGCTGTTTCATAGCCGAAATCCTTGGCCGATAGCTGGCCTTGGCAAGCTACCACGGCCCAATAACAACTCCTGCTACCAAGCCTCGATTCCTTGGCCAGCGCCTGTCTTCGATAGCGCTATCGCCGATCATGTCAATCAACAGACCGGCTTGCCGCACGAGTCGCCGTTCAAAGACTCGCCAGCCGATCCTCGAGTTCAGCGTCGGCGATCAACTGGGCTACGCGATTGGCATTGGCGCGGTCCATGGGCGAGCCGTCGACCAGGCTGCGCGGCGCTTCACGGATTTCTGTATCGGCAAACAGAGTCGCCTCAAAACGATGCTCGCCGGCGACGAACCGGAACGCCGGGTAGAAGCGATGCCCCTCGGAAAAACGACAGCGTCGCTCCACGATTTCGAAGGGGATCCCCCGACTGTCCAGGAACAGATCAAAGCTTTCCGAATGCTCGGCGAATACATGCAGCTGGATATCCGAATGGGCGTTGGCCAGCCCGGATAGCACATCGCCGACCAGGCGCGGCTTGAAATCCGCCATCATGCGCATCGCCGACAGGGCCGCCCGGCGCATATCCGCCAGTTCTCCTGGCTGCTCCTCGCCTGAAAACAGACGCTGATATTCGCCGAGCGCGGCTTCAATCTCGCTGTTTTTGGGCAGGATCGACTGGCGAACATCGATACCCAGCTGCTGGGCGGCCTTCTGTTTGGCGACCCGGAAATCACGAATGCCCTGCTCGGCCATCAGGCGCGCGGCCACTTGCGCCAGTTGTTGACGCTGGGCGGTTTGCTTGCGGGCACTGGCCATGATCGCCTCCATTGGCTGCTGCCGACGCTGCGGCCTGTCGGCCACGGCGTTAGAAAAGCTGTTGAACCTCGTTGGTCGAGTCATGCTTGCCGGAATGCCGCGCCTCCTCGACCGTAGGCGCCTGCCCTTTGCGGAAGATTTCGGGAATACCGCCGCCATTCAGCGCTCGCTGCCCGGTCTTGGAATCGATGTTGACGGTTTCGATGTCCTCCGGCTTGGGCGGCATGGCCTCGGGCATGCCGGACAGGGCTGTCCCCATGAAGTCTACCCACATGGGCAGCGCTGCATGCGCCCCGGTCTCAGCATGCCCCATGGGCTTGAGTTTATCGAAGCCGACCCAGGTCACGGTGACCAGATGGGCATTGAAGCCCGAGAACCAAGCGTCGATCTGGTTGTTCGTGGTCCCCGTTTTACCCGATAGATCCTTGCGGCCGAGCTTGAGCGCGCCCCGCCCGGTCCCGTGTTTGATCACATCGCGCATCATATCGCCCACGATATAGGCATTATCGGCATCGATCACCTGGGGCGCCAGGCGAGCCTCGCTGTCGGCGCCATGGGTCTGTTGCAATGCGGTGCAATCCATGACTTGCTCGCAAGCTACCCTGGGCTTGGCCTTGAATACTTCGTTGCCCCGGCCGTCGGTGATCTGGCTGATGTAATACGGCTTGATCTCGAAGCCTTCGTTAGCCAGCACGGAAAAGGCCGTTGCCATCTGCAGCGGCGAAAAAGTCGCACTACCAAGCGCCAGCGACAGATCGTGCGGCATCTGGTTTTTGGGCAAACCGAACTTGCTGATGTAGTTGATGGCATTGCCGACACCGATTCGGCGCAGCACTCGGATGGATACGAGATTGCGCGAATGCACCAGACCTTCACGCAGCCGTGTCGGGCCAAAAATCTTGCCCGAGTAGTTCTGGGGCCGCCACGAATTATCCAGCCCCGGCGAGTCGTAGACCACGGGGGCGTCGTTGACGATGGTCGCCGCGGTAAAGCCATTGGCCAGGGCCGCGGAATACAGGAACGGCTTGAACGAGGATCCGGGCTGGCGGCGGGCCTGCACGGCGCGATTGAATTTGGACAGCCGGAAATCAAAGCCGCCGACCAGGGCTTCAATCCCCCCGGTACGCGGATTCATGGCGACCAGGGCCCCCTGTACCTTGGGCACCTCGGCCAGCGTCCATTGTTTGGACTTATCCTCGGAGCCGGTATAAGCCAAGCGGACGACATCGCCCTTATCGACCAGGGAATCGGCCTGTTTTTTGCCGTGCAGCCAAGGGATCTGGCTGGCGCCGATCTGTACTTCGCCATACTGGGCTGTGGCCAGCGTAATGTGCTGTCCATCGGTCGACAGCACCACGGCCGGTACCAGACCACCACGCCGGCCCATATCGTCTAGCTGATCCTGCAATGCTTTCTTGTCGTCGACGGTGGCGCTATCGAGCGTTTTTTCTGGACCATGCCAGGCATGTCGGGAATCGTAGGCCAGCAAATCCTTGCGCAAGGCCCGATCGGCGGCGCGCTGGCGCTTGCTGTGCAACGTCGTGATGACTTTGTAACCACCGGTATAGGCTTGGTCGCCGTAGCGGGCGACCATGTCCTGGCGCACCATCTCGGCGATATAGCGAGCGTCGTAGCGTACCGGGTTCTTCTCGCCGGAGGTCTCGCCCGCACTCACCGGAGCGTTGCGGGCCGACTTCCAGGCAGCATCGTCGATATAGCCCAGCGCATGCATCCGCCGCAGCACGTAGTTGCGACGTTGCTTGGCCCGGGTCGGGTTGGCGATCGGATTGAACGCAGACGGCGCCTTGGGCAGCCCTGCCAACATCGCGGCCTGCGGCAGATTGAGCTGGCTCAGCGACTTGCCGTAGTAGACCTTGGCCGCCGCCCCGGCGCCATAGGCCCGCTGACCGAGGTAGATCTTGTTGAGATACAGCTCCAGGATCTGCTTCTTGGTCAGCTTCGACTCCAGCCGCAGCGCCAAGATCATTTCCTTGATCTTGCGGGTATAGGTGCGATCGCGCGTCAGATACATATTGCGCGCGAGCTGCATGGTGATCGTCGAGCCGCCCTGGGTCTTGCGCCCAGTGGTAACCAGATGGACCACGGCCCGCGTCAGCCCTTGATAGTCGACGCCAGGATGCTGCCAGAACCGATCGTCCTCGGCGGCCACGAACGCATTCACCTGTTGCTGGGGAATCTGGTCGTAGGTGACCGGCAAACGGCGCTCGGTACCGAACTCGCCGATCAGCTTATGATCGGCGGTATAGATGCGCAGCGGCTCATGGAGCTGGGTTTCGCCGATATCTCCGGCTTCCGGAAGCTGGGGGCCAAAATACAGATAGACCCCCGCCACGACACAGACTGCCAGGGTGGCAGCCGACAACAGCCCGGCCAACAGAACTACTAAGATCCGGACGCCGCGCGATCCTTTTTTCATCGACATCGCCATCCCTGCGCGTCGTGCATTGCATTCGCTCGAAGCTACGCATCATACCGACGCAAGGATAAGAATGTCGCACGCGTAATTTTCAAGCTGCCGTAAATGGGTGTTTTTGCCCTCTATTCCATAGATTGTCTGACGTAACGCGTCAGGTATAGTGCGGACTTGGGGGCTTCGAAGCGACGGTCCGCGCCTACGGCGGCGGACCCACGCCGGATCGAATCAATGGGGCAACTACTCAGTCTATTGCGTCGCGAGCCGCGCTCGCTGATGGGGGTCGATATCGGCGCGACCCGCGTCAAACTACTAGAGCTGGACCGAGCCGGCGACGGCTATCGGGTACTGGCCTATGCCAGTGAGGCCATGCCCCAGCACGCCGTCAACAATTTTCAGATCGTCGATCCGAAGGCGGTCGCTCGGACCATTCTGCGCGCGCTCGAGCGCAGCGGCAGCCGCACTCGAGATGCCGTAATCGCAGTATCCGGGCCTTCTGTGTTCAGTAAGACCATCCTCATGCCGGCCGGGCTGGACGATACCGAGCTCGAGCAACAGATCTTGTTCGATGCCGAGCATCATATTCCGCATCCGATCGAAGAAGTGAGCCTCGATTTCCAGGTGCTGGGCGCCGATGCCGACAGTCCGCGCTTCAACCGGGTCTTGTTGGTCGCCTGCCGGCGCGACGATATCGAGATGCGTACGGCAGCACTGGAAATGGCGCATATGCGGGTGCATGTGGTCGACGTCGAGGAATACGCCCTGCGCAACGCCTGCCGGCTGCTATCCGGACAGCTGCCGGCGCTCGGTATCGATCATAATCTTGCCGTTTTCGATGTCGGACCGGAACACACCAGACTCACTATCCAGCGCGACGGCCAGAGTGTGTATACCCGGGAATTCCGCTTCGGCGGCAACAAGCTCACCCAGCAACTCATCCAGCGCCACGAACTGACCGATTTCGACGTCCTGCGCGCCAAGATCTATTCCGGCGAACTCAGCGCCCAGGACATCGCGGCCGACCTGCGCGTTTTCGCCGAAAGCCTGGCGATCCAAATCGATCGGATGCTGTCGTTCTACCAATCGGCGGCCGCGGGCAGCGATGAATCGATCGACCATGTCGTCATCGCCGGCGATCCCACCTTGTTTCCCGGCCTGGACGAGGCATTGACGCCCTATCTGCCCTGGTCGTTCACGCTCGGCAATCCGCTGGACGGCATGCTCGCCAGTACCGCTGCCCGGCGTAATCATGTCGGCACCGATGCGCCTACCTTAATGGTCGTAGCCGGACTGGCGCTGCGGGGCGTGGCATGAGCTTGGCGCTACGCATCAACCTGCTCGACTGGCGGGCCGCCGAACGCGAATACAAGCGCAAGCGGTTCATCGCCCAACTGGTGGGCGCTGCCATCGCCACGATCGTAGTGGTCGGCGTGCTGCCCGTGCTCTATTACGGCCATCTACTCGATGCCCAACAGACCCGCAACCGCTATCTGCAACAACAGATCAGCAAGGCCGAACAGCACCTGACCGAGATCCGCGAGCTCAAACAGACCCGGCAGAATCTGGTCAACCGCATGCAGGTGATTGGCGAGCTACAGCATTCGCGTTCGGCGATCGTGCATTATTTCGACCAACTCGCCGCCAGCGTCCCAGACGGGGTCTATCTCATCTCGCTCGATCAAAACGGCGACACCACGACCCTAGATGGCGTGGCCGAGTCCAATGCACGCGTATCGCAGTACATGACCAATCTCGACCAATCACCGTGGTTCACCAATCCGCGGCTGATCGTGATCAAGCGCGATGACCGCAATGGCCGACGGCGGGCCGATTTCACGCTCAAGGTCGATAGCAGCTCGCCCGACTCGCGCACGACACAGGCGACCGCTGCGCCGGCCAGCAGGCCCCCGACATGAGAGCGCTTGGCGAATACATCGACGAGCTGCGCAGTCTCGATCAGAACAATATCGGCAGCTGGCCGACCTGGGCTTATGGTCTGGCGATTTCGGTAGTGTCGCTGGTGATCATGCTGATCGCGGCTTGGTACTTCGTCCTGCCAAAACGCGATGCGCTGGCCGATGCCCGCCGCCAGGAAAGTCAACTCAAGCAGACCTATAAGATCAAACAGCATCTGGTTACCAACCTGGATGCCTATCGCGACCAGTTGGATGCGATGCGCGCCGAGTTCGGTAATCTGTTGGCCCAGCTGCCGAGCAGGACTGAGGTCCCCTCGCTGCTGCGCGATATTTCCCAGACCCGCTCGGAAAACGGGCTGGACGAAGAGCTGTTCAAGCCGAAACCTGAAATCCAAAAAGATTTCTATGCCGTGCTGCCCAACGCACTGATCGTGACCGGCGATTTCCACGACTTCGGCCAGTTCGTCTCCGATGTCGCCGCCCTGCCACGCATCGTGACGATCAGCGACGTCCATATCGAATCGGTTCGCCCCGGCTCGCCGCAGCCAACCGATGCTTCAAGCCCTGGCCTGCTACGCATGAGCCTGACCGCCAGCACCTATCGCTATCTCGGCACCCACGACAGCGCCGAGGCCGGGCCGTGATCGCGCCGGCCTACTATGCGAGTCGCGCTTTGATCCTGTGCGGGCTTTGCCTGAGCTTGGTGGCCTGCGGCTCGGATACCGACGACTTGCACGCCTATGTCGCGCACATCGACGCCCGCAAACCACAGCCGATCGACCCGATGCCCGAGATCGCAAGCTATCAACCCGCCAGCTACCAACCGGCCGGACGACGATCCCCGTTCGTTGCGCCCCACGCCGATCAGCACAGCCGCGACAACGGCATTCGGCCGAATTTGAACCGGGCGCTCGATCCGCTCGAACAGTTCCCGCTGGATGCCCTGCAGATGGTCGGCACAATCTCGATGGCCGGCACCACTTACGCCCTGATCTCGGCCCCCGACCAGGTCGTCCATCGCGTAGCCGCCGGCATGCATCTAGGGCGCCACTACGGTCGCATCGACGCGATCGGCGCGAACGGACTGACGCTGACCGAGATCGTACCCGACGGTAACGGCGGCTACGTCAAACGCGGTGCGGCTCTGGCGCCCGCGACCCGAGACAGCGAGTCAAGATGAAAGCCATGACGCCCCTGCTCCGCTTTGTGTTGTTCCAGACCGTGGCTGTTTGGTGCGGCGTATTGTTATCCACCGGCATCGCCTATGCCGGGCCGGCACTGACCTCGATCGATACTGCGGCCATGGGCAGCGGGCAAGTCAGGCTGCGCTTGCATCTATCGGGGCCGGCGCCGGCGCCCTCGGTGTTCACGGTCGACAACCCGGCGCGGCTATCGATCGACCTGCCCGATACGACATTGGGGCTGGACCAGCGCTATCAGCGTATCGGCGAAGGCCCGGTCGAAGCCGTAACGGCCGCAGCCGGCAACGATAAGACCCGGGTGGTGATCGAGCTCACCCAAATGACGGCCTACGATATCCAGCGCCGGGCCAATGAGATGGTCGTCACCATTGGTGGCAGCCGTACCGGCCAGCGCGCTCCCGCAGCCCAACCCGGCGCCTCGGGCTCGAGCGCTACAGCCAGGCACGGCCCGGCACGCACGATTCGCAACATCGATTTCCGCCGTGGCAGCCAGGGCACGGGCCGGATCGCCGTATCGCTCGACGGCAGCAATGCCCCGGTCGACATCAGCCGCGCGAACGGCCAGATCGTGGCCCGATTGCCGGGCATAGAGCTACCGTCCAGGCTGAAAAAACGCCTGGACGTGACCGATTTCGCGACCCCTGTCCAAACCATCGATGCCCTGTCCTCGGGTGGCGATACCCGTCTGGTGATCACTCCCGAACCCAATATCCCGTTTCAGCGGCTGGCCTACCAGACCGGGAATCAGCTCTATATCGAACTGCAGCCGCTGTCCGAGACCGAAAAACAACAACAGCAGCAGACGCATCCGCAGTACGACGGTAAGCAGATCTCGTTGTCGTTCCAAAATATTCCGATCCGCTCGGTGCTTCAGATCATCGCCGATGTCGCCAATGTGAACATGGTGGTTTCGGATAGCGTCTCCGGCACCATCGCGCTACAACTCGAAGACGTCCCCTGGGATCAGGCGCTGGATATCATTCTCGATGCCAAGGGTCTGGGCATGACCCACAGCAATAACGTCATCACGGTCGCCCCACTGACTGAAATCGCCAGCCGCGAACAGGCCAAGGCCAAGGCACGAGCCGCAAGCCAGGAACTGGCGCCGCTGCATTCCGAGATCATTCAGATCAACTACGCGAATGCGGCCGACATCGCCAATATTCTGCAGTCCGACTCGCGTACGACCACCAAAACCTTTACACCGTCGCCCAATAGCGATCGCACGAGCGGTTATGTCGATGCCGCCCTGTCGCAGATCGCCACCGCCAATCAGCGCAGCTCCTCGGTGATCAGCAACAGCGATGTCGACCAACATTCGCTGTTGTCGCCACGCGGCCATGTGACTGTCGACGATCGCACCAACAGCCTGTTGCTCACCGATACGCAAGGCAAGATCGATCAGGTCCGCGACCTCATCAATCGGCTAGACATCCCGGTTCGGCAGGTACTGATCGAGTCGCGCATCGTCGTGGCCAACCGCGATTTCTCTCGCAATCTCGGCGTGTCCCAGACCGGCGTGGACAATTCCAATTTGAACAACGCCCTGTCCGACGACTTCAATTACAACGCCAACAACCGCGGCTATGCCGTCAGCCTGCCGGCCACCGATGCCACCAGCGTGCTGTCGACCAGCATCATCTCCGATACGTTCAGCCTGAACCTGGAGCTATCGGCCATGGAGTCGGAAAACAACGGCGAGATCATTTCCTCGCCGCGCATCATTACCGCCGACGGCCAGGAAGCTAATATCGAGCAGGGTCGCGAGATCCCCTACCAGTCGGGCAGCGAAGGCAGCGACCAGGGCACCAGCGTCGAGTTCAAAAAAGCCGTGCTGGGCCTGAACGTCACCCCCAAGATCACGCCGAACAAGAAAGTGATCATGAATCTCAACGTTACCCAGGATTCGGTCGGCGAATACGTGCCGACCTCCGAGGGCGGCTCGGTGCCCTCGATCGACACCCGCAGCTTGACCACCCAGGTCCTGGTCGACAACGGCGATACCGTCGTGCTGGGCGGCATTTTCGAGCAGACCAATCGCGACGAAACGGACGGCGTACCGTTCATACGCAAGATCCCCCTGCTCGGTGCCCTGTTCAAAAGCCATTCCCGCCAGCGCGATAAACAGGAGTTGCTGATCTTCGTGACTCCGAAGATCCTCGACAGCAACCTGGCCATCGGCAGGCGCTGATGTCTCACCCTGGCCCGGCTGCCGCGGCGCCGGCCCTAAGACGCCGACCCAAAGACGCGGGCCAGGCAGCGCCGATCGGCCGGCCTGGAGGACGTCATGGGCGCGATTTTGCGCACCGAACCGGGTTTGGCCCCAGTCGGCAAGTCGGAACCCAAGCCCAAAGCGGGAGATCAAATCGGCTGCCGCGGCCATCCGCCAAAGCCATGCCATGGTGGCGAAAGCTTGAGTAAAAATGGCAAAATTGCTAGCGGCCATGTACATAAGCGCATGTGCACGGCTGCTCATGAACGCCGAGCGGTACGGCCAAATTTAATACACCTATCCAAAAAACCACTTCGGTTGGGTTAAAGTACGTCTTCGTGCCAAGGCTTTCCGTGCAGGGCAGCGAGACCACGCAGAACGCCTTTTCGTTCTGCCTGCCGCTTCACAAGACGTCAGAACCAGTATCGACGGCAATTCTCCGGGCCCAATAGCCCGTTCGGCACGGATGGCGTATGCGCGACGACTTACGATCCGGAACCCGGAGACGAGCCGTGATCGTGGCTTTCGTATTCAACTATTGATAGCGAGTACATGGCAGCAAACCCGAATATTTATCTGGTCGGCCCCATGGGGGCTGGCAAAACCACGGTGGGCCGGCGGATTGCCGAGCTCAAAGGCATGAGCTTCGTTGACTCCGATCACGAAGTCGAAAAACGTACCGGCGTGGATATCTCCTTCATCTTCGACATGGAAGGCGAGGCAGGCTTTCGCAAGCGCGAACGCGAGATGATCGCCGAGCTGTCGGAACAACCGAACACCGTCATGGCCACCGGCGGCGGCGCCGTACTGGAAGCCAGCACGCGTGATCTGCTTTCGGCCCGCGGTGTCGTGGTCTATCTCGAAACCTCGCTGGAACAACAGCTGGCCCGTACCCGCAAGTCGGCCGATCGGCCACTGTTGGCCGGCAGCGAGGATCTGGAGACGACGCTGACCCAGCTCATGGAAGAGCGCGATCCGTTGTATCGCTCGATCGCGGACGTCGTGGTCGCGACCGGCGATCAGCAGGCACGCAAGCTGGCCCGTGAAATCGTCGAACAACTGGAAGCGATTGGCACGGCCTGATGCGTCGCGACAGGCCGGCACAGGGCGAATAGGTCTATGCCGGCTTCCGGGTCCGGCCATGGGCTGCTTTCATCGATAGCGCCCTGCGGCTGTGCCCGTGGTATATGGCTGTGCGCCGGATGTCCAGTGCCGGGAGCGCCGTCGTCATCGGGGCACCGCTTCCCCTTAGGGCGTCTCGACCATACCGCACCTGTTCCTGTCCGGGCCGATGCCCATCCCGTGATACGCGATCCGGCCCACAGCCATCGTGATCCTGTGCAGGTGGGCCTGGTGGCGACATGATGATCCATAGGCGCCTTGTCGATGCACAGCGCATCGGTTTGCCGTTCGAACGGCAAGATCGGCTGTGCGGTCTCGGCGACTACGGGGGCTTGGCTGCCGGTGGGCTGGGCATGCTCTGAATCGATATCGATGCCTGCAACCAAGGCTGGCACGATAAGCTGGCCGGAGCGGTCGTCGTACGCCCACAGGCCGTCGCGATCTTCGATACCCCAACGTCAACGCCCACCGCTACAGGATGAAAGGATGAGTGATCAGGCCGCAACCGCTACGCTGCATGTCGCCCTCGGCGAACGCAGCTACGATATCCATATCGGCCCGAACTTGATCGCCGATCCACAGGCCTATGCCGGTGCCATTCGCGGGCGCCGTGTCCTGATCGTGACCAACGATACCGTCGCCGAACACTATCGCGCCCCGGTCGAACAGGCACTGACGGCCGAACATGACGTCGATACGCTGATCTTGCCGGACGGCGAAGCCTATAAGACCCTGGCGACGCTGGATACCGTCGCAGAACACCTGTTAGCCGGCGGCTACGGACGCGATGCCACGATCGTGGCCCTCGGCGGCGGCGTGATCGGCGACGTCGCCGGGTTCGCCGCGGCCGTTTATCAGCGCGGCATCGATTTCGTGCAGGTACCGACTACCCTGTTGGCCCAGGTCGATTCCTCGGTCGGTGGCAAGACCGGCGTCAACCATCCGCTGGGCAAGAACATGATCGGGGCTTTCTACCAACCCAAGCGGGTGCTGGCCGACATCGACGTTCTGGTCACCTTGCCGGAGCGGGAATTCGCTGCCGGCATGGCTGAAGTCATCAAATACGGGCTAATTCGCGATGCGGTTTTTTTCGACTGGCTGGAAGCCAACATGGCCGGAATCAACGCCCGCGAGCCAGAGTTGATCACCGAAATCGTCCGCCGTTCGGTCGCCAACAAGGCCGAAGTCGTAATTGCCGACGAGCGTGAAGCCGGCGAGCGCGCCTTGCTCAATCTCGGCCATACCTTCGGGCACGCCCTAGAAGCCGAGCTCGGCTACGGCGCCTGGCTGCACGGCGAGGCTGTTGCCGCGGGCATGTGCATGGCCGCAGACACCTCGCAGCGCCTGGGCTGGCTGGATAGCGCCCAGGTCGAACGTATTAACGCCGTGATCGCCGCAGCCGGCCTGCCGACCGCCCCGCCGCCGCAGACTTCCGCGGCCCGCATCTTCGAGTTGATGCGCCGCGACAAAAAAGTCTCGGCCGGAGCCCTGCCATTGATTCTGCTGGCCGATATCGGCCACGCCGTACGCCACACCGATTTTGGCGACGCACTCGACCAAACGCTGCACCATTATCTGGCAGCATAGTCTGAGCGGGTCGGCCAGGCCGATTGATTGTCGACCGTTGGCCTTTTATATTGAATGACGCGGTGCAACCGCTCTTGCGCGCGTCGAGTAAACGTGCGCTCCCGTCGTCAGTGAATCCGCGCTTATCTCAACTGCGTGACCGCAACGGGCCGCGGCCGGTGCTGCGACGACTCTAGCCCATCCAAGGGAATGGACTATGCACAATTTCCAAGGCGGACTCTATTCATCAGAGTTCGAGAAAGACGCCTGCGGCTTTGGCCTGATCGCCAATATGGACGACAAGCCGAGCCACTGGCTGGTCGATACCGCGATTGGCGCACTGGAGCGCCTGACCCATCGTGGTGCAGTAGCAGCCGACGGCAAGACCGGCGATGGCTGCGGGCTGTTGATCAAAAAACCCGATTCATTTTTACGTACGATCGCCGACGAGCTCGGCATCGAGCTGGCCGAACTGTATGCCAGCGGCATCGTGTTCCTGAGCCAGGACGACGACACCGCCCGCGCTGCGAAAGCCGAGCTGGCCCGGCAACTCGAATTCGTAGGGCTGACCGTAGCCGGCTGGCGTGATGTGCCGACCGATGCCGAATCGGCCTGTGGCGCCGAAGCGCTCGAGACCCTGCCGCGCTTCGAGCAGGTTTTCGTCAACGCCCCGCAGGAAATGGGCCGCGACGATTTCGAGACCAAGCTGATCATCGCCCGTCGGCGTACCGAAAACGCCCTGCCGGAAGACGACACGTTCTATGTGCCGTCGCTGTCGGCGCGGGTGTTCTCCTTCAAGGGCATGGTGATGCCAAGCTATCTCACCGTGTTCTATAAGGATCTCGCCGACGAACGGCTGACTACGGCGCTGTGTGTATTCCACCAGCGTTTTTCGACCAATACGCTGCCGCAGTGGCGGCTCGCCCAGCCGTTCCGTTATCTGGCGCACAACGGTGAAATCAACACCATCACCGGCAATCGCAACTGGTCGACCGCGCGCGCGTCCAAGTTCGCCTCCGAGAAACTGTCGGATCTGGAAGCCATCCAGCCGCTGGTGTCGATGACCGGCTCGGATTCATCCAGCCTCGACAACATGCTCGAGATCCTGCTGGCCGGCGGCATGGACATGTTCTATGCCATGCGGCTGCTGATGCCGCCAGCCTGGCAGAACGTGGATTACATGTCGGCCGACATGCGCGCGTTCTACGAATACAACTCCATGCATATGGAACCCTGGGACGGCCCGGCCGGCATCGTGCTCACCGACGGCCGCTATGCGGCCTGTTGCATGGACCGCAACGGCCTGCGCCCAGCCCGCTACGTGATCACCAAGGACCGCCATATCACCCTGGCCTCCGAGATCGGCGTCTGGGATTACGATCCTGAGGACGTGGTCGCCAAGGGTCGGCTGAAACCGGGCGACATGCTGGCCGTGGATACCGACAACGGCGAACTGTTGCACCCACGTGATATCGATGCCCGCCTGGCCAGCCGTGCGCCCTACAAGCGCTGGCTGAAAAAGCATTCCCGGATTCTGGAATCGCGGCTGACCGATACCCGCGATGAAGCCTGGATGGAACGCAGCCGCCTGAAGTCGCTGGAAAAACTCTTCCACGTGACGTTCGAGGAACGGGATCAGGTACTGCGCCCGCTGGCCGAAGCCGGCCAGGAAGCGACCGGCTCGATGGGCGACGACACCCCATTCCCGGTCTTGTCGCGGGTCGACCGCGTGCTCTACGACTACTTCCGTCAGCAGTTCGCCCAGGTCACGAATCCGCCGATCGATCCGCTACGCGAGCGGATCGTGATGTCGCTGGAGACCTGTTTCGGCCGCGAACTCAATGTCTTTGACGAGTCGGAGGATCGCGCCAAGCGGCTGGTCATCGATTCACCGGTGCTGTCCACCGGCAAGTTCCGGCGTCTGTTGTCGGTCGACGATGACGACTATGCCCACGTCACCCTGGACCTGACCTATCCGGCCAACGGCGATCTGCGCGAGGCGATCGTAGCGCTATGCGATCGCGTGGTTGACGAGGTCCGCAATGGCCAAACGATCATCGTGCTCACCGATCGCAACGTCGAAGCCGGCCAGCTGCCGATCCAAGCTCTGCTGGCCACCGGCGCCGTCCATCATCGGCTGACCCGCGAGAACCTGCGCTGTGATGCCAACCTGGTCATCGATACCGCCAGCGCGCGCGATGCCCATCATTTCGCCTGCCTGATCGGCTACGGTGCGACCGCGATCCATCCGTATCTGGCCTATGAATGCCTCAACGATCTGACCACGGTCGGCCAGATCAAAGACCGCGATGCCGACGAGCTGTGCGCGGCCTATCGCAAGGGCATCAATAAGGGCCTATACAAGATCATGTCCAAGATGGGCATTTCGACGGTCACCAGTTACCGCGGAGCCCAGCTGTTCGAAATCGTGGGTCTGGCCGACGAGGTCGTGGATCTGTGCTTTGCCGGCACGGTGTCGCGCATCGGCGGGGCCAGCTTTGCGCATCTACAGGCCGATGCGGCGCATCTGGCCAAAAACGCCTGGAATACGCGTATCGCGATCGACCAGGGCGGACTGCTCAAGTTCGTCTATGGCCAGGAATATCACTGCTATAACCCGGACGTGATTGCGACCCTGCATGAGGCGGTGTCCTCCGGCGAATACGCCAAGTATCAGGAGTATGCCCAGGTCGTACAGGGCCGCCCGGTCGCCGTGTTCCGCGACCTGCTGGCACTGCGCGACGATCTGGCCCCTATCGATATCGACGAGGTCGAGTCGATCGAGGACATCACCCCCAGATTCGACTCCGCCGGCATGAGCCTAGGCGCCCTATCGCCCGAAGCTCATGAGTCGCTGGCCCAGGGCATGAACCGCATGGGTGGGCGCTCGAACTCCGGCGAAGGCGGCGAAGATTCGGCTCGCTTTGGCACCGAGAAGATGTCCAAGATCAAGCAGGTCGCCTCCGGCCGCTTCGGTGTGACTCCGCATTATCTGGTCAACGCCGAAGTGCTGCAGATCAAGATCGCCCAGGGCGCCAAGCCCGGCGAAGGTGGCCAGTTGCCCGGCCATAAGGTCAACGAGATGATCGCCCGGCTGCGCTATTCGCGCCCGGGTGTGGCACTGATCAGCCCGCCGCCGCATCACGACATCTACTCGATCGAGGATCTTGCCCAGCTGATCTTCGATCTGAAGCAGGTCAATCCGAAGGCGTTGGTCTCGGTCAAACTGGTGGCCGGGCCTGGCGTGGGCACGATCGCAGCCGGCGTGGCCAAGGCCTATGCCGATCTGATCACCATCTCCGGCTACGACGGCGGCACCGGCGCTTCACCACTGACTTCGGTGCGCTATGCCGGCACGCCCTGGGAGCTGGGCCTGTCGGAAACCCACCAGACGCTGCGCGCCAACGATCTGCGCGAAAAGGTCCGGGTCCAGACCGACGGCGGGCTCAAAACCGGACTGGATGTGATCAAGGCCGCGATCTTGGGCGCCGAATCCTTTGGTTTCGGCACCGGGCCGATGGTCGCGCTCGGCTGCAAGTACCTGCGGGTCTGCCATCTGAACAACTGCGCGACGGGCGTGGCCACCCAGAACCAAACCCTGCGCGATCGCTACTACATCGGCATCCCCGAGATGGTGCAGAACTTTTTCAAGTTCATCGCCCAGGACACCCGCGAGATCATGGCCTCGATCGGCGTGAAGAAACTCGAGGATCTAATCGGGCGTACCGACCTGCTCGAAATCCTGCCCGGCGAAACCGCCAAGCAATCGGCGCTGGATCTCAAGCCATTGCTGTCCAAAGGCGGGCTGGCCGACGACAATCCAATGTACTGTGTCTCGCCGCACAACCAGCCTTTCGACAAGGGCGAACTGGCCGAGCGCATGGTCGCGGATACCCTGGAAGCGATCGAGAACAAGGCCGGAGGCACATTCGCCTACGACGTGCGCAACAGCGACCGCTCGATCGGCGCCCGTGTATCCGGCGAGATCGCCGCCCGTCACGGCAACCTTGGCATGGAAGACACGCCGATCACACTGGAGCTGACCGGCACCGCCGGCCAGAGCTTCGGCGTCTGGAACGCCGGCGGGCTGCATTTGCATCTCACCGGGGACGCCAACGACTATGTGGCCAAGGGCATGGCCGGCGGCCGTATCATCATCCGGCCGGCCGACAACGCAGCCTTCGTGGCCCGCGATGCGGCAATCATCGGCAACACCTGCCTGTACGGCGCTACCGGCGGGACGCTGTATGCGGCCGGCCAGGCCGGGGAGCGCTTCGGGGTACGCAACTCGGGCGCCACGGCTGTGGTCGAGGGCGTAGGCGATCACGGCTGTGAATACATGACCGGCGGCTGTGTGGTCGTGCTTGGCGGCACCGGCGTGAACTTCGGGGCCGGCATGACCGGCGGTGCAGCTTATGTGCTGGATGAAAAACGCGAGTTCGTCGATCGCTACAACCACGAGCTGATCGACATTCATCGCGTGGTCTCTGAGAACATGGAAGCCCACCGGCACTATCTGTACCAGCTCATCGAAGCCTACGTAGACGCCACGGGCAGTGCCTGGGGTTCGGAGATCCTCGAGGATTTCCGCGACTACGTCGGCCAGTTCTGGCTGGTCAAGCCAAAGGCGGAAAGCGTCGAGACCATTCTCGACACACTGACCCGCGCCGCCTAAGCCAAACGCCCGCCAGCAGGGCCGCGGATCGACCGCGGCCCGCTTTTGCATCGCGACAAGGGACATCGATGGCAAAGAACAATCTTCAGTTTCTCGACGTACCGCGCCAGGATCCGGCCAAGGTGGCCGTGCCCGTGCGTATCCACGAGTTCGCCGAGATCTACGGTCAGTTCGACAAGGAAACGGCCGTCCAGCAGTCCGGACGCTGTATTTCCTGCGGCAATCCGTACTGCGAATGGAAGTGCCCGGTGCACAACTACATTCCGAACTGGCTCAAGATGGTCAACGAGGGCAATCTGTTCGAGGCCGCAGAACTGTCGCACGCCACGAACACGCTGCCCGAGATCTGCGGCCGTATCTGCCCGCAGGACCGCCTGTGCGAAGGCGCCTGCACTATGAACGACGGCCTGGGCGCGATCACCATCGGCTCGGTCGAAAAATACATTACCGACGAAGCCTTCAAGCAAGGCTGGCGGCCAGATGTCTCGGACGTGGTCTGGACCGACAAGAAGGTCGCCGTGATCGGGGCCGGCCCAGCCGGGCTGGGGGCGGCGGATATTCTGGTGCGCGGCGGCGTCAAGGCCGTGGTCTTCGACAAGTACCCGCGCATCGGCGGTCTGCTGACCTTCGGCATCCCGCCTTTCAAGCTCGAAAAAGACGTTGTGGAAACTCGCCGCGAAGTCATGGAAGGCATGGGCGTGGAATTCCGGCTCGGCTGCGAGGTCGGCCGTGACATCCAGATCGACGAGCTCATGCAAGAATACGATGCCGTATTCATGGGCATGGGCACCTATACCTACATGAAGGGGGGCTTCCCCGGCGAAGACCTGTCCGGCGTCCACGAAGCCCTGCCCTTTTTGGTCGGCAACATCAATCGCGAGATCGGTGTGAAGGGCGAGCATCCTTTCATCGACATGTCCGGCCAGCGCGTGGTGGTTCTCGGCGGCGGCGATACTGCTATGGACTGCAACCGGACCTCGATCCGCCAGGGCGCGACCGAAGTGATCTGTGCCTATCGACGCGACGAAGAGAACATGCCGGGCTCGGCCCGCGAGTTCGAAAACGCCAAGGAAGAAGGCGTGCAGTTCTTGTTCAATCGCCAGCCGGTCGAGATCGTAGGGGATACCCACGTCGAAGGCATCAAAATGGTGACCACCCGGCTCGGTGATCCCGACGAGCGCGGCCGTCGTCGCCCGGAGCCGGTCCCTGGCACCGAAGAGGTCATCGAAGCCGACCGCGTGATCATCGCCTTCGGCTTCCGCCCGAACCCGCAGGACTGGTTCGACACCCACGAAGTCGAATGCGACGACGGCGGCCGAGTGATCGCCCCCGAGCAGGGTCGCTTCAAGCACCAGACCACCAACCCCAAGATCTTCGCCGGCGGCGACATGGTGCGCGGCTCGGATCTGGTGGTCACGGCCGTGTTCGAAGGTCGCGAGGCCGCCAAGGGCATTCTCGACTACCTCGAAGTCTGACCGGGTCGTAAAGCTTCAGGCCGTACAAAGACAGCCCGCTTCCAGCGGGCTGTCTTGTTTGGGGCGGAGACCGTGCCGATCTAATCGACCGTCGACAGCACCGCCAGCTTGTTCAACGAGGTCTGCTTGATAGCTACGAACCCTAAGCCGAACGCTGCCATCGGGATGATCGCCAGCAGCGTGCTGATGCCGACACCGAGGCCAGTCACGGTGGTGAAGTTGACTAAGACCAGATACAGGATGAAAGCCAGCAGCACAGTCGCCACGACCGGTACCCAGCGGGTTGTCATACTGCTGCCCGAAGCCTTGAAAAAGAACGCAGCCGCGGCAAGCGACGTCAGCAGCATGAGCATGACGATGCCCACAGTAGCGATACCGGCCATCGAACCGAACACCCCCACCAAGGGGCTAGCGCCACTGATCGCACACAGCATGACCAGCACGATCGCCGTGGCAGTCTGAAAAAGCGAAGAGACATGCGGCGAGCCGTGGCGTGCATGGGTGGCTGCGAACCTACGCGGCAGGATGCCGAAGTTGGCCAGCACGAATTGATAGCGCGCCACGATGTTGTGGAACGACAGTACGCAGGCCACGAGACTGGTCAACAACAGAATCTGCATGAGATCGGCCAATACGTGGCCGGTATAAAAGCGGGCGGTATCGAGCACCATATTGCCGCCGCTAGACAGATACTGGTTGGCGACTTGGCGCACCGAGTCCGCGCTCCAGGCATGCACCAGACACCAGCACGACAGGGTATAGAACGCACCGATGATCAGTACCGCCAGATAGGTCGCGCGCGGGATGGTGCGATCCGGATCGCGGGCTTCGTCGCGAAACACGGCGGTGGCCTCGAAACCGATAAAGCCGGTCACGCCGAACAGCACAGCGATACCGAAGGGCCCGGCCTCGGCGGCCGCGCTCGGCGGCTGCGCCAGACTGGCCAGCGCGCTGCCCGACGGCTCCGCCACGATCGCGATGTTCATGATCAACACCACGCCGATTTCCAGGATGAGAGCCACGGCCAACACCTTCGAACTGAGCTCGATATGCCGGTAGCCGAGTGCGGCGACCGCCGCCAGGGCGATGCCGGCATACAGCCACCACGGCAGTGCCGGGCCGCCCATCGAGACCACCGTGTCGTTGACTGCCCAGCCCAAAAACCCATAGATACCGAGCTGAATCGCGGTATAGGTGACTAACGCCACGAAGGCCGTACCCTGGCCGGCCCGGGCACCCAGCCCCGTGCCAACATAAGTGAAAAACGCCCCGGCCTGTTTGACGTATGGCGTCATCGCAACGAAGCCGACCGAAAACAGCAGCAGCACCAGCGAAGCGAATACGAAACCGAGCGGCGCCGCAGCCCCGTTACCGAGACCGATCGCCAGCGGTACGTTGCCACTGACTACCGTCAACGGTGCGGCCGCCGCGACCACCATAAAGACCACGCCTGCGGTGCCGAGTTGGCCGGACAGACGATTGCTCGCCCCCGGCGAAGTTGAAGATGTTTGGGCAGTTGTCATGAACCAAGTCCTCTGGGTTGCCTCGCTGAACGAGTCCGACCGCCGTGCGATCGGCACAAAATCAAACGTCGCCGGTGCGGATGGCGATCCCCGCTGCATCCAATAGCGGCGCTAAGCGCATCGCATCGAGCGCTGGACACCAGCCGGCGGGTTTGTGCATGGGGGCGCCCTCGGCCATGAGCATGGCGTTGAGCACCGCTTCGTCGGTCGCCTGAACGACCGCCATATAGAAGGGATCGAAATATTCGTTGTTCAGATAGCGCATCTGTTGCTGCACGGGCGCCAGCTGGGGAAGCGGACCTTGGTTGGCGGTACTGAAGGCCAGAAACATATCGCCCGAGTCGTTACCGCCCGGGGTGCCGGAGCGCGCGATGCCCAAGCCGGCACGCTGGGCGAGCCGCTTGAGCTGATGCGGCAGCATCGGCGCATCGGTGGCGATCACGGCCACGATCGAGCCGCGCTCACGATTGAGCTCCGCCGGCTCGTCCTCGTCGCGTAAACGCTCACCGACCGGCACCCCGCAGACCGTGAGCCAATCGCGCCGCCCGTGGTTGGCCTGTACCAACACCCCCACGGTATAGCTGACATCACCCACGGTAATGCGCTGCGAGGCTGTGCCCGTGCCGCCCTTGAAGCCATAGCAGATCATGCCGTTACCGCCGCCGACGTTGCCTTCGGCGATCGGCCCGTCGCTGGCTGCTGCTAAGGCATCGTGGACGTGGTGGGCTTCGATGTGCTGACCGTTGATATCGTTGAGCACCCCGTCGTAGGTCTCGGCCACGACCGGCATCGCCCAAAGATGGTGCGCATGATATGTGGCGGCATGATGTTCGAGCAGCCAGCGGGTGGCCGCGTGGTGCACGATCCCCACGCTGTGTGAGTTGGTCAGGCAGACCGGGCCAACGAAATAACCGCCATGCTCGATCCAGTGCGTCCCCGTGACCTCGCCATTGCCGTTCAGGGCATGAAATCCGGCCCAGACCGGCATCGGCCGACGGGCGCGTCCGCGCGGCAGAATCGCAGTCACACCGGTCTTGATCGGTCGGCCGTTGGCCGCGGTATCGTCAAGCGTGGTGTAGCCGACCTGTAGGTCTTTCACATCGGTGATGGCGTTGTAGGGCCCGGTCACACCCGGCATCGGCAGCCCCAGCTCGCGGGCACGCAGTCGATTCATTCGCAAAACCTCTCCTCGAACAGTGCGAGAATGACCGCAAAGCCCAGACCGCAAGCACAGTACGCGCTGCTCGGCCGCCGACCATTCACGCGGGTCACGGCATTCAAGACCATCGCGCTTCGGGGCGATCGGCCTTGGACGTCAGGTACCAATGTAGAACCGCGTGACATGCAAATACCATAAACAATTCGGATGCCATACGAATGTCAAATACCGGACAATCGTCGCTCTTAGCCGAGCAGATCGCCCGTCTCGATGGCGGCCTGTCGCCGGCCGAGCGCGCGCTCTACGCAACACTCGAAGCCAATCTCGAGAACCTGGCGTTCGAAACCGGGGCCAGCCTGGCCGAAAAGAGCGGGGTCAGCCCGAATACGGTGAGCCGATTCCTGCGCCGGCTGGGCTACAAGGGCGTCGACGGTCTCAAAAAAGCCCTGCGCGACGAGGTGCGTTCGCATTCGCTGCTCAATGCCACGCTCATCGAACGCGTCGAGAACCAGCCGGCCGATCTGATGGGCCATCTCAACGCCGAGATCAATGCGCTCAAGGCCTTTGCCGAACAACTCAGCGGCGCCCACTGGCAAGCCGTGGTGGCACGCGTCGCCGAAGCCGAACGGGTGTTCGTGTGTGGCTTCCAGACGGTACGTGGACTGGCCGAGGATTTTGCCAATCGGCTGGCCCTGGTCCGGCCCGGGGTGGAGTTCATCGATCTGTACAGCGGCGTGCTCGGCCAGTGGATCGACAGCCGCAACGAACGCTGCTGTGTCGTGCTGATCGATATCACGCCCTACGCCGAGGCCGGCATTACCTTCGCCAACGACTGTCTGGCGAATGAGACCGATCTCGTCGTCTTCAGCGACGAGTACGGTATCGCCCGCTATATCGATACCCCGTACATCGTGAGCATGCAGACCCAGACCGGGCTAATCCTGGAATCCACGGGCGGGCTGACCAGTGCGCTCAACGTACTGCTGCACTGTGTGGCCTCAGCCCACCAGACCGGGCTGCGCGAACGTATGGAAGCCTATCGAGCTCGGGTACAGAATCTCAGGCTTTATACCAAATAGCCGAGACCAGATCGCAGCAGCACAGCGCCGACATCCAAGGGCTATTGATGTGTCGTCCGTGCCGCATTCGCGTGCGCCTTAGCATGTTCTGCGAGGGGCACAGTCTGGATCGTGACGTACCACGGATCCGCGTGGCACAGGCCGCCCGGGTTCGGTTGGCATAGGCGCCCCAGTCCCAAGGCACGACGACCGCCGTCGCGCGCGGGCACGGCAATACGGCTTTCGCTACGCCGGGTCGTGCCGTATGACAGCGCTTGACGTGGACTCGCACGAACCCCCACCAGGCCCAAGGGCTACAGTGCTCCGAGCATTGGCCCGACGTGGATTCATGAGGCTGCCATCGGCGTGCTCAGTGCCGGCCCGCCGCGCGGCCCCGGGCGACGTGCCATACACCCGGCCGAAGGCACGCGTAAAACTCGGCGCATCGGCAAAGCCCATGTCATGGGCAATTTGGCCGATCGAGTGATTTGAGTTGATGAGCCGATCCATGCCCCAGTACAGCCGTCGTCGCATCACCACCTGTTGCGGCGACAACCCATAGCGGCGCCGACACCATTGATTGAGCGCCGAGCCGCTCATTTCCAGATGCTGCTGCAATTCGGCGTTGCTCGGCGGCGTATCGAGCCGGCAATCAATCAAATGCTGAAACCGCTCCTCGCGCGGGCGCCGTTCCGGGGCCGCAGTCAATAGTCGATAGACCTGAACGGCGAGCATGGTCGCCCATTGATGCGACAACAGCCGATTGGTACGCGCCGCGTGCCCCAGCTGCGGTACGGCACAATCGACCATCGGCCGCAGCTCGCTCGGCAGGCCGAACAGTCGCGGCGCCATGAAGACATCGTCGAAGGACTGCCTAGCGTCCAGCGTTTGAATCTGACGCACGACATCGTCGTCCAGAAACAGATCCACCACCAACAGCCGGCTGTTTTCGGTTCGGCCAGCGAAATAATGGCTGGCATTGCGCGGCACGATGCCGATCTGGTGGGCCGAGACCTCGAAAGCCCCGGTGGCCATATCACAGACAACAGCGCCACTCAGCCCGAACAGCAGCTGCGTAAACCCGTGTCGGTGCTGGCCCTGGCCCAGCTGGACCGGGTTCAATCTTGCGTCGGTCTGATTCATAGGCGCTCGCCTTAGCACTGCGAAAACACGGCGCCGATGTTGTTTCGAACAATGCTCGGCCAAAATTAAACAACATCGCCGTCCCAATAAGCGATAGGCTCAAAGAGCATGCCGCCCGGACACAGGCGCGGCCCAGGGGCGTGTCGGGCCCCCGTTCGCCGCAGCGTTTCGTCGCGACGTGCGCGCCGTATTACGAGAATACGGTGCTGGATTTTCATCACGGGAGTCGCGCAATGCAATGGTCAGCCCCCAGAGTCTATGAGGACCCGAGCTATCAGAACGTGCTCGCCACCTATCGGGTCGACGAGGCCGAACAGGTCGAACGTCTACTCGATATCGCCGCCCTCGACGAGGCACCCGCCCGTGAGATCGAGGCCAGCGCTGCCAAGCTGGTCGAAGTGGTACGCGAAAAAGCCACCGAGGGCGGCGGCATCGATGCATTCATGCAGGAATATGAGCTATCCAGCGCCGAGGGCGTGGTGCTCATGTGTCTGGCCGAAGCATTGCTGCGCATCCCGGATTCAGAAACGGTCGACAAGCTGATCGAGGACAAGATCGGCGGTTCCAACTGGGAATCGCATATGGGCGAATCCAAATCTTGGTTCGTCAATGCCTCGACCTGGGGGCTGATGATCTCCGGGCGCATGCTGCGCCGCGAGGATCTGCCCGAACGCAACTTCCGCAGCACCATGCGACGCATGGTCCGTCGCTCGGGCGAGCCGTTCATTCGCTCGGCGGTACGCCGCGCGATGCGGGTCATGGGCCATCAGTTCGTGATGGGCCGCTCGATCGACGAGGCGATTCGCAACGCCAAACCGTTGGAAAAACGCGGCTATTCCTATTCCTACGACATGCTCGGCGAAGCCGCCCGCACCGATGCCGACGCCCAGCGCTACTTCGACGACTACCACCGGGCGATTGTGGCCTGCGGCGAAGTCAGCCGCGAGCGGGGGCCCGAGGATGCTCCTGGCGTCTCGGTCAAACTCTCGGCCCTGCACGCCCGCTACGAGCTGGGTCACCGCCAGCGCGTACTCGACGAACTGCTCCCCCGTCTACAGAAACTGACCCGATTGGCGGCCCAGTACAACATCAATCTCACCGTGGATGCCGAAGAGGCCGACCGGCTGGATTTGTCGCTCGAGCTGTTCGAGATGGCCTCGGCCGACGCTGAACTCGGCGACTGGCAAGGCCTCGGGCTCGCGGTCCAGGCGTATCAGCGGCGAGCCCTGGACGTGATCGAATGGCTGGCCGAACTCGGCCGCCGCCATAGCCGCCGGATCATGGTGCGGCTGGTCAAGGGCGCCTACTGGGATACCGAGATCAAGCGCGCCCAGGAAGGCGGCCTGGCCGACTATCCGGTGTTCACCCGCAAGATCAACACCGATGTCTCGTTCATGGCCTGTGCCCGACGCATCCTAGCGCATTCGGACGTGTTCTATGGCCAGTTCGCTACTCACAACGCGCATACCCTGGCTTATGTCCGGCACTTGGTCGGCGAACGAAACGATTTCGAATTCCAGCGCCTGCACGGCATGGGTGAGGATCTGTATTCCGAAATCGTGGAAAAAGGCGATGCCGACAACCGCCCGCGCTGTCGAATCTATGCCCCGGTCGGCGCCCACGAAGACCTGCTGGCCTATCTGGTCCGACGGCTGCTGGAAAACGGCGCCAACAGCTCGTTCGTGAATCGTCTGGTCGACGAGAACGAGCCGATCGAGGACATCGTGGCCGATCCGGTGCGCACCGTGCGCGAGCAGAACCAGATCCGGCACCCGCGTATTCCGCTGCCGCATCACCTCTACGGTGAACGCCGACCCAATGCCAAGGGCATCGATCTGTCGGACCTGCGCCATCTCGAATCGCTATCGCAGACCATGGCCGAGGCCGAGCAGCAGACCTGGCAGGCCGGTCCGTTGATTGGCGGCCAGCTGCCCAAGCGGGCGGCCGATGCGCTCAGCAACGGCCAGGCGAATGGGATCCGCAATCCGGCCTATAACGAGCGTACCGTTGGTCAGGTCGCTTTTGCGGACGACGACGATGTCGAGGCAGCACTGGCCACGACCGCCGCGGCCGCGCCGCGCTGGGCCTCGACCCCAGCCGTGGAACGCGCGGCCTGTCTGCGTCGCTATGCCGATCTGCTGGAATCGCATATGGGCGAGCTGATGGCACGCTGCACCCGCGAGGCCGGCAAGAATCTCGCCGACGGCGTGGCCGAAGTCCGCGAGGCCGTGGATTTCTGTCGCTACTATGCCGTCCAGGTCGAGGATGAATTCTCGGTCGACCATGTCCTGCCCGGGCCCACCGGCGAGCGCAATACCTATGGCCTGTACGGACGCGGCGTATTCGTCGCGATCTGCCCGTGGAACTTCCCGCTGGCGATCTTTTCCGGCCAGGTGGCGGCCGCGCTGGCCGCTGGTAACGCCGTGATCGCCAAACCGGCCGAGCAAACCTGTCTGGTCGGGGCCCGGGCGATCGAGCTGATGCACGAAGCGGGCTTTCCCGGTGATGTGCTCGCCTATCTCCCCGGCGCCGGCGATATCGGGGCCAAACTGGTCGCCGATCGACGCATCGCCGGGGTGGCTTTTACCGGTTCGCTGGCCACGGCCAAGAAGATCAACCTGACGCTGGCCGAACGCGACGGCCCGATCATTCCGTTGATCGCTGAAACCGGCGGCCAGAATGCGATGATCGTGGACTCATCGGCGTTGATCGAGCAGGTGGTCGCCGATATCATTCGCTCCGGTTTCCAGAGCGCCGGTCAACGCTGCTCGGCGCTGCGCGTGCTCTATGTCCAGTCGGATATCGCCGATACCTTGATCGAAATGCTTTCCGGCGCGATGGCCGAACTGTCGGTAGGCGACCCTTGGCGGCTGGGCACCGATGTCACCCCGGTGATCGACGCCGAGGCCCGCGATAATCTGGCCGCCTATGCCGAATATGCCGATAAGACCTTCAAGCCGCTGTATACCTGCCAGCTGAGCGAGGACACCGGCGAGGGCACCTATATCGCACCACGTATCTACGAACTGCAATCGATCGATGAGCTCGGTGAGGAACAGTTCGGCCCGATCGTGCATATCATTCGCTTCGAAGCCGACGAAATCGACGACGTTGTCGACAATATCAACGGCTTAGGCTACGGCCTGACCTTCGGCATCCACAGCCGGATCGACACTACGGTGGAGCGGGTTCTGAAACGACTCAAGGTCGGCAATGCCTACGTCAACCGCAACATTATCGGCGCCGTGGTCGGGGTACATCCGTTCGGCGGCGAAGGCCTGTCTGGAACCGGCCCCAAGGCCGGCGGGCCGCACTACCTGCACCGTTTCGCTACCGAACGGGCCGTCTCCCGCGATACCACCGCCGCCGGCGGCAATGCGTCGCTGATGTCGCTCGAGGAAGACGAACCGACCGAACATGCCTTCGTCACACCCGAGCCGCAACGACTCAATCGCGCGCCGAACCGTGAGCGTGTACGCGAGCGCGAAACCGAACCGGCCAAATAGGCCACCACCGGGGCCGCCGCCGGTGGCGGCCCTCACCACAATGACCCACAAGGGGCTCTCACCATGCAGGAATCGCTCACCACAGCGACTTGGCTGTGGCTGGCCATACCCATGCCACTATGCGTACTACTCAGTCTGATCAGTTTCATCCGGCATCAAACCAGCCGCCACTAACGTCTTGGTTTGAATTGCCTGAACGTCGGCCAGTCGCCGTTGCTCCGGTTACAGTGCTCAAGACCGAACCCGGCATACAGCCCATGCCGACGGGCCGCCACGCGCTTTCCTGGCCGAACACCACGCCGGGCGCATCGCTAAACAAGACCTACCAAACTGCGGCTTATCGACTGACGTCCGCCCGGCGGTCGGATCGTCCGCCGTTGTTAGAGCAATACAACCGCGACTCTTGCTGGGTCTTGCCTAGCCCAGGCGTTGCGTAGCTCTTAGCCGGACCATGGTTTGGCTTTGTTTCGGCTTGCGCGGTGCTCGTATTGCCAGGCGAGCTCAGCGCATCGCCCGCGGCGACAATCCGCCCATTCAACACAACGACAATCTTTTCAAGGGGATCGGCGCATGCATATCGCGCTACCAACGCTCATCACCTTCTTGGTCTATCTGGCCGCGATGATCGCCATCGGCGGAGCGACCTATCAACTGACCCGCAATCTGTCCGACTATGTGCTCGGCGGGCGCAGCCTCGGGCCCGGGGTTGCTGCACTTTCGGCCGGCGCTTCCGACATGAGTGGCTGGCTACTGCTTGGCCTGCCCGGCGCAATCTATGCTTCGGGCATGTCTAGTGCCTGGATCGCGATCGGTCTGACCATCGGCGCCTATCTGAACTGGCAGTTCGTAGCCCGACGGCTGCGCATCTATACCGAGGTCGCCAACGACTCGATCACGGTGCCGGACTTTCTGCACAACCGTTTCGAGGACCGCACCCGGGCCCTACGGGTACTCTCGGCCTTGGTGATTCTGGTGTTCTTTGCCTTCTATACCTCGGCCGGCATGGTCGCCGGGGCCAAGCTGTTCGAGGCCAGCTTCGGCATCAACTACTACTGGGCGCTCTGGGGCGGCGGTGCGATCATCGTCTCCTATACCTTTCTGGGCGGCTTTCTAGCCGTGGCCTGGACCGATTTCGTCCAGGGCATCATCATGTTCTTCGCCCTGCTGATCGCCCCGGCCTTGGCTATTACGACCCAGGGTAGCTGGACCCAGACGGTTGCCGAGGTCGGCGCGATGAAGACCTCGTACAACGATATCTTCAGCGGCATGTCGCTGTTCTCGATCATCTCGCTGGCCGCCTGGGGGCTGGGTTATTTCGGCCAGCCGCATATCATCGTGCGCTTCATGGCCATGCGCGATCATCGCGATGTCCCCACCGCTCGTCTGATCGGCATCGCCTGGATGGTGATCTCGTTGTTCGGTGCGATCGCGGTCGGCTATACCGGCATTGCCTACTTTGCCGACAACCCGCTGCCGGACGGCGAGAAAGTCTTCATCCTGATGTCCACTGCCCTGGCCAATCCCTGGGTCGCCGGCTTCTTGCTGGCCGCAATCCTGGCCGCGGTGATGAGCACGATCAGCTCCCAGCTGCTGGTCTCATCCAGCGCGCTGGCCGAAGACATCTACAAAGCCTTCATCCGGCCCCATGCCTCCGAAAAAGAACTGGTCTGGATCGGCCGCTTCGGCGTACTCGCGATCGCTATTATCGCGCTGCTGATCGCCGGCAATCCGGACTCCAGCGTGCTGGATCTGGTTTCCTATGCCTGGAGCGGCTTCGGTGCGGCCTTCGGTCCGGTGATCCTGTTCTCGCTATTCTGGCGACGGACCACCAATTGGGGCGCCCTAGCCGGCATGTTCGTCGGCGCGGTCACGGTGATCGTATGGAAACAGCTGTCCGGCGGTATCTTCGAGATGTACGAGATCGTTCCCGGCTTTCTGTTCTGCGCGCTGGCGATCTTTTGCGTCAGCCTGCTGACCCGGCCCAGCGATTCGACGTTGGCGACCTACGATGAAGCCGCCAGTCGTTGGCAGCAAGTCGAGCGCTAGCACTCGACCTGATGGATAAGCCCTCGGCCTTCGGGCCGAGGGCTTTTTTTATCCAGTGTTATCGCCCGTTGGCAGGGCGAGGTTAGACAATCTGCCCGATCTTCAATTCGGGATAGGCCGCATCAACTGCCTCGATATCGGCCCGGGTCTTATCGATGATCCAGTCCTGGACCTGGATCGCCGGATCCCGCAGGGCTTTATCGCGCGCGCAAACGAAATGGCACAGCCGCTGGGTGGTGACGCATTCATCGATGGCCGGCACCAAGGCCCCAGTTTTCAACCAGTGTGCGACCACGTTTAGCCAGCCTACGGCAATACCCTGGCCCATCAGCGCGGCCTGCAATACCACCGCATAGTCTGAAAATGTGAGCGTATTGGTCGCAGTGGCGGCCGAAAGCGCCGGAAACCACTCGAACCAGTCTACCGACCGATCGCTCAAGTTGATCAATGTCGGCCCCGGATCGTCCATCCGGCCTACATCCGCAGTGCGCGTACGACGATAGGCCGGGCTGCAGACCGGAATCAGGATTTCCGGACAGATCAGGCGTGCGTAATGGCCTTCGTCCGAACCATCGACGAAACGCATCCCCATATCGACATCGTCCACCGGGCCGCCGATGGAGCCAGAGATCAGCTGGAAACGCAGGTCCAGCCGGGGCATGGCTGCCTGGATTTCATGCATACGCGGCATCAGCCAGTGGGTAGTGAAGGCCGTCGAGGCCGACAGCGATACCGTATCGCTGGCGCGATTGCGCTCGTTTATTTCTTGGATTGCTGATTCGATTTCACGAAAACCGACCGCAGTGCCCCGATAGAGGATTTCTCCATCGTCGGTCAGCCGCAGCTGGCCTTTATGGCGATGAAATAGCGCAACCCCGATATGATCTTCAAGCCGAGCGACCATTCGGCTGACCGCGGGCTGGGTCACATACAGCTCGGTAGCCGCGGCCGTGAAGCTACCGCGTCGTGCTGCGGCCTCAAACACAAATAGGGCATGCGCGCTGGGGAAGTAGCGTCGTAGCGAGGTCATGAGCTCAGGTTATGACCCATCTGATAATTTTTCAATTGCCAGTCGCCGACTCGCTGTTCTAAGTTCGGATGGAACCTAATTTTCGAGGGCGCCTAAAGCCCCGTGATGGCTCAGATATGTTCGAAATTCGTGCAGATAGGGATGATTTTGGGGCAATCGGCTCACCAGCAGAAGCAGCGAGGGTCGACTTAGGTCTAACGCCCGATGCCGATGCGTGCAGGTATAAAGCCAACTCATGCTGCAGACAGCCGGAGTATCCCATTGAACGATAGAGAAAGCGTCGGCGTACGCATTCAAAAAGCCCATAAGACCTATGGCCGTACGACCGCGGTCGATACCACCGACCTGGATATCGCCGCCGGTGAGTTCATCTCGCTGCTCGGCCCCTCGGGCTCGGGCAAAACCACGCTGCTCGGCATGCTCGGCGGGTTCGTCATGCCCTCGGGCGGGGCAATCTATATCGGCGATCGCGACGTGACATATATGCCGCCGCACAAGCGGAATATCGGGGTGGTCTTCCAAAGCTATGCCCTGTTTCCGCACATGAGCGTCGGTGAAAACGTGGCGTTTCCGCTGCGGGCGCGTCGGGTGCCGAAAAGCGAACGCGACGCCAAGGTTAAAAAAGCGTTGGACACAGTCAGCCTGGGCGGCTATGGCGAACGCCATATCTCACAGCTGTCGGGCGGCCAGCGCCAGCGCGTGGCCCTGGCACGGGCGATCGTTTTCGAGCCAGCACTCATTCTCATGGACGAACCCCTGTCCGCGCTCGACAAGCAGCTGCGCGAAGCCATGCAGATGGAGCTGCGCGGCCTACATCAGAAACTCGGCGCGACCATCATCTATGTCACCCACGATCAACGCGAAGCGCTGACCATGAGCGACCGGATCGCGGTGTTGCGCGACGGCCAGATCGTGCAGATCGGCACGCCGCGCGAGCTGCATGATCAGCCGGCCGATTCGTTCGTCGCCGATTTCATCGGCGAATCCGAACTATTGCCGGTCACGCGCCTAGCGGAGCATAGCGTCGATTACAACGGGCTGACGCTGGAATGCCGGCATAGCGTGCCCGAAGCCAAGGCCCTGCAGCTGGTGGTCCAGACCGCCAAATTGATCGTCGATACCGGCGAACTCGCGCCCGAGTTCAACCGCATCAACGGACAGGTCTCGGAAATCGTCTACCAGGGCGAGACCCTGCGGGTCTTGGTCGAGCTGCCGGACGGGGCCCAGCTCAAACTCAACCATCCGACCCACGACGCCGCACGGGGCCAGGTTCCGGAATCCGGGGCGCCGATCACCCTGGCCCTGCATCCCAACGACACCGTGGTCGTGCGACACGCCGATTCGAATTCTTATACGCAACCGCAAGGGAAGACATAACGTGAGCGATATCGATTACAGCCAATTCCGTGTTCTGACATTCGACGTGGTCGGAACCCTGATCGACTTCGAGCGAGGGGTGCTCGATTCGGTCCGCCGCCTGGGCGGCGACGCCGCGGCCCAGCTGAGTGACGACGAAATCTTCGGCCCCTACAAGGCCGGCCGCAGTGCCAATCCGGGTCGGTCCAGCCAGGCCATGGCCAACGTCTATCGGCATCTGGCCAGCGAACTTGGCCTGCCGGCCGACGATGCCCGGGCCGAGGCCTTCCAGCTCGACGTGATCAACTGGCCGGAGTTCGAGGATTCGGTCGAGGCGATGCAGCGCTTGGGGCGCCATTTCCAGCTGGTCGCCATGACCAATGCCGACCGCACCGCCTATACCGCCTATGCCCAGCGCCTGGGCTGGCCGTTCGACGACAGCGTGACCTTCGACGAAACGGACATCGCCAAGCCGGATCCGCAGTTCTTTGCCTACAACCGTGGCCGCCAGTACGCCCGCGGCTTCCGCCAGGATCAGATCCTGCACGTCGCCCAGAGCCAGTACCACGATATCGGCGTGGCCCGCGAGCAGGGCTATACCGTGTGCTGGATCGAGCGTCGGCACGACCAGCGGGGCTTTGGTGGCACGCCGGATCCGGCCCGCGTGACCGAACCGGATATGCACTTCACCTCGCTCGCTCAGCTGGCCGACGCGGTCGAGCGAAGCACAGCGAGCGCCTGAGCTACGAGGCCACGTCGATCATGAGTTCGCCGCACTCCGAGATCCCTTCCCTCTGGGCGGCACAAACCGCCCCGGGGCCCGACCTGCCCCAGCTGGACCAGGAGATCGACGCCGATGTCGCGATTGTCGGCGGCGGTTATTCCGGTCTGTCGGCGGCCCATTACCTGGCCGAACGCGGCCTGCGACCGGTGGTACTCGAAGCCGATCGCATCGGCTGGGGGGCCAGCGGCCGCAACGGCGGCGTGGTCTCGGCCAAATACCGCGTGTCGTACCCAGCCATCGCCCAGACCTTCGGGCTCGAAACCGCCCAGCTCATGCACCGCATCAGTCACGAGGCGGTGGATCTGGTGGAATCACTGATCGAGCGCTTTGACTTGCACGACGCCGAGTTCGCCCGAGCCGGTAATCTGCGCTGCGCGCACAACACGCGCAGTCTGTCGACCATCGCGGCCGCCGCCGAGTGGCAGCGTCGCGAGCTCGGCGATCGCCAGATGTCGATCCTGTCTCGCGATCAGGTGGTCGAAGAAACCGGCTCGAACGCATTCGTTGGCGGTGTTCTCGCCGCCGACGTCGGTCGACTCCGGCCGCTGGCCTATGCCCGCGGCCTGGCGGCCGGGCTGCAGGGCTACGGCAGCGATCTGATCTTCGAGAACAGCCCTGTCGAGCGTATCGAAACCATCGACCAGGGGCTGATACTGCATACCCCGCAGGGCCGAGTCCGGGCCGGCCAAGCGATACTGGCCAGCAACGGCTATTCGTCGCTGACACCGGCGACCGCGGCCATCGAACGCACGCTGGTGCCGTTTCGCAGCGCAATCATTGCCACCGAGCCGCTGGACGCCGAACTCGACCGACGGCTGCTCGCACAACGCCGCAGCTATACCGAAACCCGTCGCATGATGCGCTGGTTCCGGCGGGTCGACGATCGCTTCGTATTCGGCGGCCGGGGCGCTTTCGGCACCAAGGAGTCGGCTTCTGCGTTCCAGGCCCTGCAGCGGGCCATGGTGGCGCTGTTCCCGGAACTGGCGAATACCGGCATTGCCTACCAATGGTCCGGGCACGTCGCGATGACGGCCGACAAGTTTCCGCACGTCGGTCGGCTGAATGACCGAGTGTGCTGCACTCTGGGCTATAACGGGGCTGGGGTCGCCCTGTCGACCTTGCTAGGGCGATATGCCGGTGCATTCGCTCTACGCGAGGCGCCGGAGGTCGGCCCGCTCGACGTAGCCAACCTGCAGCGCATTCCGTTCTATCCACTGCGCCAACTCGGCATACGCTCGGTGGCCGGTTGGTATCAGTTTCTCGATGCGATAGGGCTCTAGTGCCCAACGTCATCGATCCAAGGCGCAATCCAAAAAAGGGGCATAGCGATGAACAAATCATTGATGACCAGTGTCATCATTTCACTCGGAGTCTGCGCGAGCCACTCAGCCCTCGCGCAGGACAAGTCCGTGACCTTCGTATCCCAGGGCGGCGCCTACCAGCGCGCCCAGACCCAGGCCATCCTGGACCCGATCTCGAAGGATCTCGGCATCACCATCAACCAGGATAGCGCCCCCGACGCGCTGCCGATGATCAAAACCCAAGGCATGACCGGCAAAGTGGTCTGGGACGTGGTCGATACCCCGCCCTTCAACTGTATCCGGGCGGGCAAGCAGGGCCTGGTTCAGAAACTCGATTTCAGCCGCCTGCCGGCTGCCAAGAATTTCGGCGACGACGCCCGCACGCAGTACTCGGTGGGCTACGAAAACTATTCGAGCGTCATCGCCTACAACAAAAAGAAATACGGCGACAATCCGCCCAAGACCTGGGCCGATTTCTGGAACGTGAAGAAATTCCCCGGTCGGCGCGCGCTGCGCAACTACCCGGTCGCCACGCTCGAAGCCGCATTGATGGCCGACGGCGTGCCCCGCGACGAGCTCTATCCGCTGGATGTCGATCGTGCCTTTGCCAAGCTCAAGGAAATCAAGCCACACATCACGACGTGGTGGACCTCCGGCGGGCAGTCGGCCCAGCTGCTGCACGACGGCGAGGTCGACATGATCATGATGTGGAACGGCCGGGTCAGCGCTCTGATGGAAGACGATCCGAACATCGGCTTTACATACAACAACGGCATTCGACAGCGCACCGGGCTGTGCATACTCAAAGGCTCGCCGCATACCGACACCGCCTATCAGTTCGTCAATGCCGCGGTATCGCCCCAATACCAGGCGAACCTGCCGAAATACATCGATTACGGCCCCGCCAATCCGGCTGCCTACGATACCGGCAAGATTTCGGACCAGCGCGCCGCCGAACTGCCCAGCTCGCCGGAAAACGCCAAGAAACAGGCAGCGCTGTCCTATGAGTGGTGGGCATCTCAGGCCGGTCAGCAGGCACAGCGTCGTTGGCTGCGTTTCATGCAGCAATAAACCACTGCAATACATGCTGATTCGCGTTGCGGCCGGCCTCGCCCCGGTCGCAACGCGAGCATAGGGAGATGCCCTGATGGCCGATGCCGCAACCCACCACCACCGAAAAGACCGAGCATTGATGGCGCTGCTGATGGCGCCCGCGATATGCATCGTTCTGATTCTGTTGGTCGTTCCCACCAGTTGGCTGTTCTGGCAGTCGATCTATGCCAACGGTTTCACATTCGCCAATTACGAGCGCATCTTCACCGGCTCGGTGTATTGGCACACCTTCATTCTCACCTTTCGTATTAGCGTCATCGTTACCCTCGGCGCCTTGCTGCTCGGCTATCCATTGGCCTATGCCGCCTGTGTGCTGCCGCGGCGTCTGGCGACCCTGGTGCTAGTCATCGCAGTGCTGCCGTTCTGGACCAGCGTGCTGGTGCGAACCTATGCCTGGCTCATTTTGCTTAGCCACAACGGGATCGTGAACAGCCTGCTGACTGCATCAGGCCTGGTCGACGCACCGCTAAAACTGGTCAACAACGAGTTCGGCACGATCATCGCGACCATCCATATCCTGCTGCCGTTCATGATTTTGCCGCTGTATTCAGCGATGCAGAAGATCCCGGACGATCTGATGCGCGCCGGTACCAGCCTCGGCGGCTCGCCGTTCTATGCCTTTCGGCGGATCTATTTCCCACTGTCGCTATCCGGCGTAATGGCCGGCTCGGCGCTGGTGTTCGTACTGTGCCTGGGCTTTTACATCACGCCCGAGCTCATGGGCGGCGGCAAGACCGTCATGGCATCGATGGTGGTCAGCCGAAACGTCGAGCTGTTCAACGACTGGGGCGCGGCTAGCGCGGTCAGTGTCGTGCTGCTGGCATTCGTGCTGCTCATCTTCTATATCGCGAGCCGGGTCGTACCGGTCGATCGTATCTTCGGAGGGGGTTCCTAATGCAGCGCATTCCTCTACGACGCCTGATTCTCGGGGCCTATGTTGTCGGCGTACTGCTGTTTTTGATCGTCCCCGTGCTGATCGTCATCCCGATGTCGTTCTCGGATGCGCGTTTCATCACGTTCCCGCCACCGGATTTTTCGCTGCGCTGGTATGACGCCTTCTTTTCGAGCAGCGAGTGGCTCAAGGCCACCCAGACCAGTCTCACGGTGGCGGTGCTGGCGACACTGATCGCCACGCCACTGGGCGTGGCCGCGGCCTATGCCGTAGAAAACACCCACCACTGGAGCATGCGCTATGTGCGGGTGATATTGATGCTGCCGTTGATGATTCCGTTGATCATCGTGGCGGCCGGTCTGTTCCTGGCGTTCGCGAAGACCGGTCTCTGGGCCTCGATCACTGGACTGGTGCTGGCCAACGTGATGCTGAGCCTGCCCTTTGTCGTGACCTCGGTCGGCGCTGGCCTGCAGGGCTTCGACAAGAGCCAGGAGATGGTTGCCCGCAGCCTCGGCATGAACCGGCTCCGGGCGTTTTTCGCTGTCGTTCTACCCCAGATCAAGCCCAGCGTGATTTCCGGGGCGATCTTCGCCTTCATCTGGAGTCTGGACGAAACGATCGTCGCCCTATTCATTTCGGGCGGTTCGAACCAGACCCTAACCAAAGTGATGTTCACCCGCCTACGCGATGAAATCGACCCGACCATCGCCGCGATCAGCACCATGCTGATTGTGGGCACGTTGACGCTGACGGCGTTCGCTGCCCTGCTGCGTCGTCGTTGAAGTCGATGCTGAACCGGCATGGATGACACTGCATCGCATCGCGAATCACCCCAGGCGATCGATCATCTGATCCTGGGCGGCGGCTCGGCCGGATGCGTGCTGGCCGCCCGGTTGTCGGAGGACGCAACACGCCGCGTGGTGCTCGTCGAGGCCGGTCGCAACATCGGCGCCGACGACATGCCCGCAGCGATTGCCAGTCGTTATCCGGGCCGGGCTTATCTGGATCCGCGCAATATCTGGGGCCACCTCAAAGCCCAGTTTGCGGCGCGCCCGGATCGTGGGCAGGCAACGAGCCGGCGCCGCTATGAGCAAGCCAAACTGCTGGGCGGCGGTTCGGCGATCAACGCGCTCATGGCCAATCGCGGCGCCCCGGCCGATTACGACGAATGGGCCGCGCTCGGGGCGACCGGCTGGCACTGGCAGGCCTGCCTGCCCTGGTTCATCGCCATCGAACGCGATGTCGATGGCCAAGGCCCCGACCACGGCCACAACGGGCCGTTGTCGATTCGCCGCATCGCCGATACGAATCTGTCGCCGTTCGTCGCCGGCGTCATGCAGACCCTGGCCGAACAAGGCTATCCGCCACAAGCCGACCAGAACGGCGCCTGGCAAGACGGCACCTTTAAGGCCACGATCGCCGCCAGTGACACCGGCCAGCGGCTGCCGACCTCGGTGGCCTGGCTCACGCCCGAAGTTCGGCAGCGCCCGAACCTGGAGATCGTCACCGAAAGCCAGGCCCAGCGGATCGTATTCGACGGTCGTCGTGCCATCGGCGCCGTCGTGGCACATAAAACAGGCGCACCACAGACGATTTATGCCAGGGAAGTCGTCGTGGCCAGCGGCGCGATCCATTCGCCGACTTTGTTGATGCGCTCCGGCGTCGGTCCAGCCGAACAGATCGCGGCCTGTGGCATCACGCCGGTGGCCGACTGCCCGGCAATCGGCAGCAATCTCATGGAGCATCCCTCGATCGCCGTAGCCAGCTATCTCAGATCGAGCGCCCGCGAATCCAACGACGAAGAACACCACGAGCAAGGCGTCTGGCGGTTTTCCTCAGCCCTGCCGGGCACCCCGACCGGCGACATGCACGCGTCTATCCTCGCGCGCTCTGGCTGGCATTCGGTCGGCCAGCGCGTCGGCAGCCTGTTCTTTTGGGTCAACAAATCGTATTCGCGCGGCCGAGTTGCGCTAAACCCATCAAACGTCGATGGGCCGCCCCAGATCGAGTTCGACATGCTCGGCGATACTCGCGATCTGGAGCGTCTGAAAATGGCGCTGCGGCTCGGCGCACGCACATTGCAGCATCACCGCATGGAACCCTATGGCGGCCCAGTGTTTCCGGCCAGCTATTCGCCGCGGGTCGCCGCCCTGGCCATGCCGGGCTGGGTCAATCGGGTTCAACGCGGGCTGTTTGCCGGTGTTCTGGATCTTGCCGGCCGGCATCGGCACCGCGTGATAAGCGCCGCGGTGTCGAACGGCATCACCATCGAACGGCTGCTGGCCGACGACCAAGCCCTCACCGAGTTCGTGCGCTCCCATGTGGGCGGCACCTGGCATGCCTCGGGAACCTGCCGTATGGGCCAGGCCGACGATCCACAGGCCGCGACTTCACCAACCGGCTGTGTACACGGCGTCACCAGCCTGCGCGTCTGCGATGCCTCTCTCATGCCATCGATTCCCTGTGCCAACACCAATCTACCAACCCTGATGATCGCCGAACGCATCGCACACGCCATACGTTCCGAATAATTCCGACCTAAAGACCGCCCATGTCGCATCGCCACTGTTTTTTCATCGATGGCCATTGGGTCGAACCCGCTCGAAAGCACACCATCGACGTCATCGACCCGGCCAACGGCGCCGTATTCGATACGATCGCAGCAGGCGACGCCGAAGATATCGAGCGGGCGATCGCAGCCGTCCGGCGGGCCCAGCCTGGGTTCGCACAGACCCCGCTGGCCGAGCGCAGGCGCTTGATGGCTCGGGTCGTCGACGGGCTCGAGCGCCATCGCAACGCACTCGCGACCACCCTGAGCCAGGAAATGGGTGCCCCCACGCCCGTCGCCCGGGGCGCCCAGGTAGATCTGGGCATCGCCCATTTCAAGCATACCCTGGAGGCCCTGGCCGATTTCGACTTCGAACGCTGCCCGTCGAGCACGACCATCCTCCGCGAGCCGATCGGCGTGGTCGGCCTGATCACGCCCTGGAACTGGCCGATCAATCAAATCGCCTGCAAGGTGGCGCCGGCCCTGGCTACCGGCTGCACGATGGTGCTCAAACCGTCGGAGATCGCGCCCTTCAATGCCGTCTTGTTCGCAGAGATTTTGCAAGAAGCCGGCGTGCCACCCGGGGTATTCAATCTCGTACAAGGGCACGGCGCCGACGTCGGGGCCGCGCTGGCTACTCATCCAGATATCGACATGATTTCGGTGACTGGCTCGACCCGCGCCGGGGTGGCGGTCGCCAACGCCGCGGCCCCCACGGTCAAACGCGTGCATCAGGAATTGGGCGGCAAATCACCCTATCTGGTGCTACCCGACGCCGATCTCGCACCGGCCGTTACTGCCGCTGTGGCCCGCTGCTTCGAAAACAGCGGCCAGTCCTGCAACGCATCGTCGCGGCTGCTGGTGCCCCACGTATATCGCGATCGGGCCGTCGATTTGGCCCGCGCCGCAGCGGCTACCTTCTGCGTCGGTGCGCCAGATCAAACCGATACCGATCTCGGGCCGGTGGTCAGCGCAGCACAGTACGACCATATCCAGGCACTGATCGCCAGCGGCGTCAGCGAAGGTGCGACCCTAGTCGCCGGCGGTACCGGCCGACCGCAGTCGATGACGCACGGATACTATGTTCGACCGACCGTATTCGCCGACGTCGACCCCGCCATGACGATCGCGCGCGAGGAGATTTTCGGGCCGGTGCTCGCCCTTATGACCTACGACCACGTCGAGCAGGCTATCGAGATCGCCAACGATACGCCCTATGGATTGGCCGCCTATATCTTTGGCGCGCCCCAGGCCGCGCAAGCCACAGCCCGCCGTATCAACGCCGGCAGCATTCATATCAATGAACCAGCCTGGGACGGCGCGGCACCGTTTGGCGGTTACAAACAGTCCGGCAACGGTCGCGAGTACGGGGCATACGGCCTGGCTGAATTCACCGAAACCAAAGCGATCGTAGGCGATCGCCCTACCGTGCAATCGATGGGAATCTGATATGACGCTACTGTACTGGGCCTACGATGACGAACGGGCTGAGCGCTGGGCCCAGCTGTTTGCAGAACGGGCGCCGGAATGGCGTTTCAAACGCCCCAGCGAGATCGCCGATGCAGACGAGGTGCGTTTTCTACTGGCCTGGCGACCGCCCAAGGATATCGCCCAGCGGTTTCCCAACCTCGAAGTCATATTCGCGACCTCGGCCGGGGTCGACCAGTTCGACTTCGACCGGATTCCGGCCTCGGTGCCGATCGTGCGTATGCACGATCCCCAGATCGAGCGCGGCGTGGTCGAATACGCAAGCTTCGCCACCCTCTATCTGCATCGGGATATCGATCGCTATCAACGCCAGCAGCGCGCCGGCCTGTGGCAGCCGCATCGGCCGGTCGCCGCCGGCCAGCGACGGATCGGCATCCTGGGTCTGGGCCGGCTTGGCCGCGCAATCGCCGAACGGCTGCGATCACTTGGCTTCCAGGTCGGCGCCTGGTCGCGCTCGGCGCATCGGATCGACGGTATCGACTGCTTCTACGGCGCCGACGGCCGCAACCAGCTGCTGGCCGATACCGACATCTTGATCAACATTCTGCCGCTGACCGAGAGCACGCACAGCCTACTCGACAGCAGCCTGTTTGCACGCCTGCCGCGTGGCGCCGGGCTGATCAATATTGGGCGCGGCGCCCATCTGGTCGAGGCTGACCTGATCGCCGCTCTCAACGACGGCCAGCTACGCGCCGCGGTGATCGATGTCGTCGGTGAAGAACCGCCGCCCGACGACCACCCGTTCTGGCAAGACGCGCGTATTCTCATGACGCCCCACATCGCTGCCATGACCGACCCCGATACGGCCTTCGAGGTCCTGCTGGCCAATCTACGGCGTTACCAGGCAGGCGAGCCCATGCACGGTGTCGTCGATCGCGGACTCGGCTACTGAGCCGCCCGTCCGATGGCCTGGCGCGAACCGGTTCACGCCGGTCCGCGCCAGGCTCGCTCGGTCAGTGCGTGGGCATCGCGAAGGCGTTGGCATCGTCCGGCGCGTCCGGCCAGCGCTGGGTCACAGTCTTGAGCTGGGTATAGAAACGCACGCCGTCCGGGCCGTGGGCATGCAGCACGCCAAAGCGCGAACGCTTCCAGCCGCCGAAGGAATGGAAAGCCATCGGCACCGGGATCGCCACGTTCACGCCGACCATGCCGACCCGAATGCGTTCGTGGAACTTGCGCGCCGCGCCGCCGTGGTTGGTGAAGATGGCCACGCCGTTGGCGAACTCATGGGCATTGACCAGTTCGATCGCCTCGTCCAGCGACTGCTGGCGCACGACCGACAGCACCGGCCCGAAGATCTCTTCTTTATAGATCCGCATCTCTGGCGTGACATGGTCGAACAGGCAGCCGCCGAGATAATAGCCGTCGGGGTTATCGCTCGACTTGAAGCCACGGCCGTCCACGACCAGCTTGGCGCCTTCTTCGACGCCCAGATCGACATAGCCACGGACCTTATCGCGGTGTTCGGCGCTGACCAACGGACCCATCTGCGGCTCGGGGTCGGCCAGACCGTCGCCGACGGTCAGCGAGGCCAGGCGTTTTTCGATCGCGGCCACCAGGCGATCGGCAGTTTCTTCGCCGACCGGCACCGCGACCGATACCGCCATGCAGCGTTCGCCGGCCGAGCCATAGGCTGCCCCCATCAGGCCGTCGACCACGGCATCCATATTGGCATCTGGCAAGACGATGACGTGGTTCTTGGCCCCGCCGAGGGCCTGTACGCGCTTGCCGTTGGCCGCGCCGCGGGCATAGATGGATTCGGCGATCGGCGTCGAGCCAACAAAGCTCAACGCAGTCACGCGTTCGTCGTCGATCAACGTATCGACGGCTTCTTTATCGCCGTTGACCACGTTGAACACGCCATCCGGCAGGCCGGCCTCGGTGAGCAGTTCGGCTAGGCGCAACGCCATAGCCGGATCTTTTTCCGAGGGCTTAAGGATGAAGGTATTGCCGCAGGCCAGCGCGATCGGAAACATCCACATCGGCACCATCGCCGGAAAGTTGAACGGCGTGATGCCGGCCACCACGCCGACCGGCTGGCGCAGCGAGAAAGAATCCACCCCAGTGCCGACGTTCAAGCTATGCTCGCCTTTGAGCAGCTCAGGCGCGCCGCAGGCATATTCCACGACTTCCATGCCGCGCACGACTTCGCCCCTGGCATCGGAAAACACCTTGCCGTGCTCGCGAGTGATCAGCGCAGCCAGCTCGTCGATGTGCTCGTCGAGCAGCTGCTTGAAGCGGAACAGCACCCGTGCCCGACGTACCGGCGTGGTCGCCGCCCAGCCGGGCAGTGCCGCTTCGGCGGCCGCGATCGTCTCATCGACTTTGGCCATATCAGCCAGCGGCAGCTCGCCGAGGACTTGGCCGGTCGCCGGGTTGTGCACGGGGAGCGTGCGCCCGCCTTCGGGGGACACCAACGTGCCGTTGATCCAGTGGCCGTAGCTCATGGCAATCTCCTTGATCGATCGATTAGCCGGCCAACGCGTCGCTGGCCGGCGTGTACTCATAGCCGAGGTTGGTCGCGACCGCTTCGTGGGTGACCTGACCGCGATGCACGTTCAGTCCTGCGGCCAGATGCGGATTGTCGTTCAGTGCCCGGACATAGCCCTTATCCGCCAACTGCAGCACATAAGGCAGCGTCGCATTGGTCAGAGCAAACGTCGATGTCCGCGCCACACAGCCCGGCATGTTGGTGACACAGTAATGCACTACATCGTCGACCCTATAGGTCGGCTCGGCATGACTGGTGGCCCGGCTGGTCTCGAAGCAGCCGCCCTGGTCGATCGCCACATCGACCACCGCGCTGCCGGGGCGCATGCCGGCGATCATCTTGCGGGTGACGAGTTTCGGCGCGGCCGCGCCGGGCAGCAACACCGCGCCGATTACCAGATCAGCTTCCGTCACCGCCTGCTCTAGATTCTCGGTATTGGAATACAGCGTGGTCAGACTGTTGCCGTAGAGTTCGTCGAGCTCGCGCAGCCGGTCGATGGAATTGTCGACCACGGTCACGTCGGCGCCGAGGCCGACCGCCATACGCAGTGCATTGGTGCCGACCACGCCGCCGCCGACCACAGTGACCTTGGCTGGCGGCACGCCAGGCACCCCGCCCAGCAATACACCCGCGCCGCCGGTGACGTTTTCCAATGCAGCAGCGCCTGCCTGGACCGACAGTCGGCCGGCCACTTCGCTCATCGGCGACAGCAGCGGCAGGCCACCGTTGGCACCGGTGACCGTTTCATAGGCGATCGCCACACAGCCGGAATCGATCAAACCCTGGGTCTGCTCGGCGTCAGGTGCCAAATGCAGATAGGTGAACAGCAACTGGTTGTCGCGCAGGCGTCGATATTCTTCCGGCTGTGGTTCCTTGACCTTGACGATCATCTCGGCGGCATCGAATACGGCCTCGGCCGACGCCAGGATTTCTGCGCCCTGGGCGGTATAGGCCGAGTCGGCGAATCCGGCCGCGGCACCGGCGTTGGTTTCCACGACCACGCGATGGCCATGGGCCACGAGTTCGCGTGCACCGGCCGGGGTCAGGCCGACCCGGGCTTCGGCGGATTTGATTTCTTTGGGGACACCCACGTACATGGTTGTTATTCCTTGATAGCGGCCGGCCGTGGCGGTCACGGCGGCCTTCGATGGATAGCGACCGAGCGCGGCGGACGGCGCCTGTCAGTCGACGCTACGAATCGCTGCGTCGAGCGTCTCGCATATAAAATCGATATCGCTGCGCTCGGCAATGAAGGGCGGGCCGAGTTGGACAGTGTTGCCACCAAAGCGCAGATACATGCCGCGATCCCAGGCCGCCTCGGCAATCTTCCAGGGCCGATACGTCGGATCGTTGCCGGCGGTTTCGATTTCCAGTGCGCCGGCCAAGCCAAGATTACGAATATCGACCACGTGTGGCGCCCCGCGCAGGCCGTGCAGCTGGGCCTCGAAATACGGTGCCAGCTCAGCCGCGCGCTTGGCCAACTGCTCGTTTTCGTACACATCCATGGCTGCGAGCCCGGCCGCACAGGCCAGCGGATGCGCCGAATAGGTATAGCCGTGGGCCAGCTCGATCGCATGGGGCGCCAGATCGGCCTGCATAAACGCATCATAGACCGCATTGCTGGCCACCACCGCGCCCATCGGCACCGCGGCGTTGGTCAGGTTCTTGGCCAGGGTCATGATATCGGGCGTAACCCCGAATAGCTCAGCACCGAAGCTCGCCCCCAGACGGCCAAACCCAGTCAACACCTCGTCGAAGATCAGCAGGATATCGTGGCGATCGCAGATCTCGCGCAGCCGCTTCAGATAACCGGCTGGCGGCACGATGACGCCCGCCGAACCGCTCATCGGCTCGACCATGACCGCGGCGACCGTGTCGGCGCCGTGTTCGAGAATCCGAGCTTCGAGCGCGTCGGCGACTTCGGCGCCGGCTTCCGGCACCCCGCGGGTGAAGCGATTGTGATCAAGCAAGGTATGCGGCAGATGCTCGGTGGCCAGCATATCGCCGAAAAACGCCTTGTTGCCGGGGATGCCGCCCATACCGGTGCCGCCGACGTTGACCCCGTGGTAGCCCTTCTCGCGGCCGATCAGGCGGGTCTTGCCCGGCTGGCCGCGCCGGGCCCAGTAGGCCCGGGCGATCTTGATCGCGGTATCCGCAGACTCGGAGCCCGAGTTGGTAAAAAACACATGCTCGAGCCCGTCCGGCACGATGTTCTTGACCCGCTCGGCCAACTCGAAGGCCATCGGATGGGCGTACTGGAACGGCGGCGCGTAATCGAGCGTCTTGGCAGTTTGGGCGATCGCCTCGGCGATTTCGGCGCGGCCGTGGCCGAAGCTCGCACACCATAGGCCCGACAGGCTATCGAAGATTTGGCGCCCGTCGACATCGGTGTAATAACAGCCCTTAGCAGCCACGATCAGCTTCGGGTCGGCCTTGAATTGGCGATTGCCGGAAAACGGCATCCAGTAGCTATCGAAATCCAGCGATGACGCAGTATCGGCCATGACGATCTCCGGGCGGCGAACAATGGGCTCAGCCTAGGCCGAGGCAATACGTGATTAAATACGGAAGCTTTTTAATTCACGTTAACTTTGATTAACGCAATGGCCAGATGAGCATGGAACGCAGTATCGAACGGCTCGGCCAGATCAGCGATATCGATCTGCGCCTGCTACGGGTTTTTCGAGCGGTCGTGGATGCGGCCGGCTTCACCCCGGCCGCGGCCGCGCTCGGCATCAGCCGGTCGGCGGTCTCGATCCATATGGGCGAGCTGGAAACCCGACTTGGATTCACCCTCTGCCAGCGCGGGCGCTCCGGCTTCGTGCTCACCGCCGAAGGCGAAGCGACCGACCAGGCCGCCCGTCGGCTAATCGCCCACATGCAGAGTTTTCGCAACGAGGTGAATGCCCTGCACCGCGAATTACGGGGCGAGCTCAATATCGGCATCACCGACAACTTAGTCACCCTGCCACAGATGCAAATCACCGACGCGCTGGCCGAACTCAAGGACCGCGGGCCGGCCGTGCATACCAACATCCATATGATGCCGCCCGGCAGTATCGAAACCGGGGTCCTCGATGGCCGCCTGCATGTCGGCGTCACCCCGGCGCTGACCCGGCTCGCAGCCCTAGATTACATCGCGCTGTATACCGAGCAGACACTGCTCTATGCCGCGGCCGATCATCCGCTGGCCGGTGCCCAGCCCTTGGAGGCGGCTGCGATCGAGGCCGCAGACGCAGTGCTGCCGGCTTATCCCTTGTCCGACGAGGCCCAGGCTATCGTCGATCGGCTCAACCACACCGCCACCGCCAGCGAGCGCGAGGGCATCGCTTTTCTGGTGCTCACCGGGCGCTATATCGGGCTGTTACCGGAACACTACGCCCAGCGCTGGGTCGCCGAGGGCCGGCTGGTCGCACTCGCGCCAGACCAATTCAGCTATCGCATCGACTACCATGCCATCACCCGGGCCGGCCGACGCCCGAACCGAGTGCTCGATACGTTTATCGATACCCTTATCCGCGCGCCGGGCGAGCGCCAGTAGCGCCCGAGACGAGGCCGCGGGCTGTGCGCAGACTGCAATCTAACCCGTCATCGGCTAGGCTAGCGCCACTGCGACGATGCTCGCCGCGATGACCGCCCAGCTTTTTCTATACCTGCCATGACCTCGATCCCCGACTGCCGCGACCGCCTGATCTTCGCCCTCGACGTACCCGATACTGACGCCGCGCGGGCGCTGGTCGAGACCCTTGGCGAGACCGTGACCTTCTACAAGGTCGGCCTGGAACTGGCGATGGCGCCCGGCTATTTCGAGCTGGTGGACTGGCTAAAAGCCCGCGGCAAGAAAGTGTTCGTGGACGTGAAGCTGTTCGACGTGCCGGCTACGGTCGCCGCCGCGGTCGCCCGGCTGGATGCCCGCGACGTGGATTTCATTACCATCCACGGTAATCAGAGCATCATGGAAGCGGCCGGCGCGGCCCGTAAGGGCAGTGCAAAGATCCTCGCGGTCACGGCCCTGACCAGCCTGGATCGCGGTGACATGACCGATCTCGGTTTCGACTGCGACATCGACGAACTGGTGCTGTCGCGGGCCCGCCGGGCACTGCAAGCCGGCTGCGACGGCATCGTATCCTCGGGCCTGGAGCTGGAGCGCCTGCGCGCCGAAGCGCCAGAGACCTTGATCACCGTCACCCCCGGCATCCGCCCGGTGGACAACGACGCGCCGCCGGACGATCAGAAACGGGTGATGACGCCGGCCCGGGCGATCGCCGCCGGCGCCGACTATCTGGTGGTTGGCCGGCCGATCCGCCAAGCCGCTGATCCGGCCGCGGCGGCCGCCGCGATCCAGGACGAGATCGCCGCCGCGGTGGCCGCGCGCGGCTGAGCCCGACCGAACGATGCCGGCGTAGACTGCTGGCACGCTATCCCCGGCCCCGTGGCTGTCGGTAGAATCGCGGCATCACTTATCGGCCGCCGTCGTTTTTATGTCCCACGATCGTTTGCTGCGGGCGCTCCGGCGTGAACCGGTGGACGCCACGCCGGTATGGCTGATGCGCCAGGCCGGCCGGTATCTGCCGGAATATCGAAAGCTGCGCGAAAAAGCCGGCAGCTTCCTCAATCTCTGTCAGAACCCGGAATTAGCCTGCGAGGTCACGCTGCAGCCGCTGCGTCGTTTCGAGCTGGATGCTGCGATTCTGTTTTCCGACATTCTGACCATTCCCGAAGCGATGGGGCTCGGCCTGCATTTCGTGGCTGGCGAAGGGCCGCATTTTGCCCATCCGGTCCGCACGCCGGCAGCGATCGATCGGCTGTTCGTGCCCGATATCGAAGAAGAACTCGGCTATGTGCCGGCCGCGATCCGGCTCGTGCGCCGCGAGCTGGATGGCAAGACGCCGCTGATCGGCTTTGCTGGCAGCCCCTGGACACTGGCGACCTATATGGTCGAGGGCGGCCCGTCGAAGAATTACCAGCATCTCAAGGCACTGATGTACAACGAGCCGGACGCGTTGCACCGGCTTCTGGATGTTCTGGCGCGCTCGACAGCGGCCTATCTCAACGCCCAGATCGCGGCCGGCGCCCAGGCGGTGCAGATCTTCGATACCTGGGGCGGCGTGCTGTCGCCGGCCAACTACCGGGCGTTCTCGCTGGCCTATATGGAAAAGATCGTCGCCGCCTTGGAACCCGGGCCGGACGGCCATGTACCGACCATTTTGTTCACCAAAGGCGGCGGCCCGTGGCTGGAACATATCGCCGCCACCGGCACCTCGGCGATCGGCCTGGACTGGACCATCGATATCGACGACGCCCGAGCCCGGGTCGGCGATCGCGTGGCTCTGCAGGGCAATGCCGATCCCGCCATCCTGTTCGCCGAGCCCGAGCGTATTCGCACCGAAGTCCGCGACATCCTGACCCGCTTCGGCGACCACCCCGGGCATGTGTTCAATCTCGGCCACGGGGTCACGCCCCAGGTTGATCCCGACCATGTCGCCGCTCTGGTGGATGCCGTGCATGAGTTTTCGGCCCGCTGATGCGCGCTTTGTTCGGCCATTTACGGGGCGTCACGGCCGTCACCGGACTGGTCGCAGTCACACTGCTGGGCGGCATCCCGCTGGTGCCGGCCAGCATTATCAAGTTGGCCCTGCCCCAGGGCCGAGCCCGCAATCTGGCCACCGCCGCAGTACTCGGCATCGCCAAGACCTGGGCCCGTACCGCCAATGCGATCATTCTCGGCGTCAGCGGTACCCGGCTGACCTACCAGCAGCTCATGGCCGACGACCCGAATGGTCGCTATGTACTGATTTCCAATCATCAGTGCTGGGCCGATGTAATGCTACTGATCGCGGCGATCGATCCGCAGTTGCCGTTCCCGCGCTATTTCATCAAGGAGCAGCTGCGCTGGTTGCCGGTGGTCGGCCTGGCGGCCTGGGCCTTGGATTTTCCGTTCATGAAGCGCCATAGCCGCGAGCAGCTGGAAAAAAATCCCGAGCTGCGCGATGAAGACATGAACACGGTCCGGCGCGCCTGTGCGGTGTTCCGCGATCTGCCGGTGTCGCTGGTCAACTATGCCGAAGGTACCCGCTCGACGCCGGCCAAGCGGGCCGCCGCCGACTCGCCCTACCAGACGCTGCTGCCCCCCAAGGCGGGCGGCACGGCCTTTGCCATCAATGCTATGCAGGAAGTCCTGGATGGCATCCTCGACATGAGCGTGGCTTATGTCGACACCCCCGATCCGCAGTTCTGGGATCTGCTGTGCGGGCGGATTCCCCAGGTTGCGATCCGGGTGCGCTATCTCGAAGTCCCGGTGGATCTCGCCAAAGGCGATTACGTCAATGACCCGGACTATCGCCAGCGCTTCAAGGCCTGGCTGAACGATATCTGGGCCGGCAAAGACGCCGACGTGACCGCGATCCAGAACCCCGACGATCCGGCGCGATCGTTCGCCGACCGGCCCGAGCCAGAGCCGCCGCGCCGTGGCTGAGCCACGCCTTGCCTGGATCACCGGCGCCAGCTCCGGGATCGGCGCCGCACTGGCGCGCGAGCTGGCCGACCACGGCTGGCGGGTCGCGGTATCGGCTCGGCGTGCCGATGCCCTAGCCAAGCTTTGTAGCGAACGCCCGCAACGGCTATGGGCTTATCCTTTGGATGTGACCGACCGCGCGGCCTGTGCGGCCACGGCCGATGCGATCGCCGCCGAGCTTGGGGCGGTCGACCTTGCCGTATTCAACGCCGGCATTGGTGCCGAGTTCGATGTGCAGCATTTCGACGCCGACGAGGTAAACCGGCGCATGGCGGTCAACTACGGCGGCGCGGTCAACGGCATCGGCGCCGTATTGCCGGCGATGCAGCAACGCGGCGCCGGGCAGATCGCGCTGACGGCCAGTGTCGCCGGCTATCGGGGCCTGCCCGGCGCAGCCCCCTATTCGGCTTCCAAGGCCGCCATGATCGCCCTAGCCGAGAGCCTGTATCTGGATCTGGCCGGCAGCGGCGTCGACATGAGCGTGATCTGTCCGGGCTATGTCACGACCCCGCTGACCGCGGCTCGCCAAGGGTCGATGCCGTTCGTGATCAGTGCCGAGGCGGCGGCCGAGCATATCCGGCACGGTCTGGAAGCCAAGCGTTTCGAGATCGCTTTCCCGCGGCGCATGGTATGGCTGCTCAAAACCCTACAGCGGCTGCCCTATGCGCTGTATTTTTCGCTCATCCGACGCGCAGCCGGTCGCTGAGCGACGATGTCCGCGGCAGCGCCCTCGCTGGCCGGCTTTTTCGATCCGCCACAGCCGCTGCCCTGGCTGATCTTGGGCTTCGCGGTGTTCGCGCTGATCTACGCCATCGGCCTGGGTCGGCGCCGCCGAGTGGCCGATTGCTGGCCGGCGCTGGCTTATCTGGTCGGCCTGGCCGGGTTGGCGTTGTTCACCCAGACTTGGCTCGACGAACTCGGCCGCTCGCTGTTCGCTGCCCATCGTTTCCAGCATCTGGTCTTACATCATCTCGGCCCATTCCTGATCGCCCTGGCCGCCCCCGGGCCGGTGCTCGCCGCTGGCCTGCCGGCAAGCATTGCACACCGGCTGGCCCGTCTGGCCGACCGCCCGCCGCTGCGCCGGCCATACCAGCTGCTGCAGCACCCAGCCATCGGCGGCGGCGTGTTCGTGGGTCTGATCGCGCTATGGCTGCTCCCGGCCGTACATGCCCTGGCGATGACGTCGCCGATCGGCTACTGGCTGATGAATCTGAGCATGGCCGCCGACGGGCTGGCGTTCTGGTGGTTCATGCTCGATCCACGACCGCCGGGAGCGAGCCCGACCACCTACGGCATCGGCCGGCGGATTGCGGTGCTGTGGGCGATCATGCCGCCGCAGATCGCGATTGGCGCCTATATCACGTTTACCAGCCAACGGCTTTATCCCGGCTATGCCGGCGCAGAACGGGCCTGGGGGCTCGGCGCCGCCGCCGATCAGCAAATCGGTGGGCTGCTGACCTGGATTCCGCCGGCCATGATGAGCGTGCTCGCTACGCTGATTCTGATCGGCTTTGGTTTTGCCCATCAGCGCCGGACGCAGCCCGCCCGATCTGGCGTTGCAGCTCGGCATGACGAGCCCGATCGAGCGGAAAACGCCACATCAACGGGATCACGCCCAGCTTGATCGCGACTGGCAGCAGCCCATAGAGCAGGCTCAGCATCCATAGCGCAGTGGCATCGTTGGGTTGGCCGGCCTCAAAACCGGCCAGCCACAACAGCGGATAGGCAACGCCGAGAGCGATTGCGAACGCCAGCTTGGTGGCCATCCCCCAGAGCCCGAAATACAGCCCGGCCCGGCCATCGCCGCCGGCTGCCGTATCCTCGTCGATCACATCGGCCTGGATCGAGGCCGCGGCCGCCTGATCGACGCCCAGACAGGAGCCGCCGAGCACGCAGATCAAGCCGTAGGCGACCATGCTGTAGTGATTGTCGGACAACGTGATCGTGAACACGAACACCGCCGAGACGAACGCCATCGACGCACACCACAGCCGGTGCTTGGACCAATGCCGTCCGATCGCGAACCAGACCGGCAGCCCGGCGACCGCGGACAGAAAATAGATCCCCAAAAACAGCCCGGCTATGGCCTGGCTGGCGCCAAGCACGGCCTGGACGAAAAACAGAAACAAGGCCGCCGGCAGGCCGTTAGCCGCGCCGTTCAACAGATAGGCGATCAACAGCCGCCGGAACGGCCGATTGCCCGCCAGTAGCCGGGCGCTATCGGCCCAGGGCACCACCGAAGCTGCACCAGCCGGCTCCGGCACCCGCCACAGCAATAGGCCGACCGCGAGCGGCAGCACGATCATCAGAAACCAGGCAATGGCCGCTAGAGACGCGCCCTGGCCATCGGCCAGACGGGCCGTGGTGGCCGGCAGCACGATCGCCACCAGGGTGCCAAGCACGAAAAAGCCTTCTCGCCAGGCAGTGATCCGACTGCGCTCGTCGTAGTCGCTCGACAGCTCGGCGCCGAGGGTCGTGTAGGGCAGATAGATCAGCGTCCAACCCAGGTAGGCCGCCATGCTCCAGATCAGCAGGTAGTTGGCCCCGACCGCCTCGCCCGGCACGAACAAAAACCAGGCGGCCAGCAGCAGTATCGGGGTACCCGCTGCAATATACAGCCGTCGCCGGCCAAACCGCGGCGACGTACGGTCCGACAACGTGCCGATGATCGGATCGGTGATCACATCGAACAGCCGAGCGGCCAGAATCAGCACCCCGACCAGGCCGGTATTAAGCCCCGGCATCTGGGCATAGAACGGAGGTAGAAATACCGTCAGCGGCAGGCCGAGCGCGGCCAGCGGCAGCCCGAGCCCACCGTATGCCGCCAGCCTCGACTGCGGCTGGCGTGCGTTCATTTCGGGCGTTCGAAGGCGATCTGCATCAGATCGATATGCCCCGAAGTAAAGCCGGCCGCGCAGTAGGCCAAGTAATAACGCCACATACGATAGAACTCGGCCCCGCGCTCGGCTTCGATATCGGCGCCGGCTGCAACCACTGCCGTATCCCAGCGCATCAGCGTGCGTGCATAGTCATGGCCGTGGAAATCGCGCTCGCGCTCGATCAGCCCGGCGGCCTCGGCCTGTTCGCAGAACACGCTCGGCGACGCCAGCATCCCGCCCGGGAAAATATATGCCTGGATGAAGTCGACGTGGTTGCGGTAATAGTCGAAGCGCGCATCGTCGATGGTGATGGCCTGGATCGCGGCCCGACCGCCCGGCTTGAGCGCATCGCGAATGGCTTGGAAATAGACCGGCCAGTAGGCCTGGCCGACCGCTTCATACATTTCGATCGAAACGACGTGATCGTAGCGCTGCTCGACATCGCGATAGTCGAGCAGCTGAAAATCGATACGCTCGGCCAGACCGGCGGCTTCGGCCTTGGCCCGAGCCAGGGCGAGCTGCTGTTCCGACAGGGTGATGCCGGTCACTCGAACATCGGCCTGTTCGGCGGCATAGCGGGCAAAGCCGCCCCAGCCGCAGCCGACCTCCAGAATATGATCGCCCGGCGCCACCTCGAGCCGGTCGAGCAGGCGTTGATACTTGCGCCGCTGGGCATCGGCCAGCGGCTCGTTCGGGCGGTCGAAGAGCGCCGCAGAATAAGTCCAGGTCTCGTCCAGCCAGCGGGCATAGAAATCGTTACCCAGATCGTAGTGATAGGCGATATTGCGTTTCGACCCGCTACGGCTATTGGCTCGCAGCCGGTGCCGCAGCGCGCTGAACCGGGTATACAGCCACTGAAGACGCGAAAAGCCGGGCTCCAGGGCAACCGTGTTCAAATGCAATAGATAGATCAGCCCCGGCAGATCGTCGCTGTCCCAGTCGCCGGCGATATAGCCTTCGGCGAAGCCCACCGAGCCGGCCTTGAACAGGCGCGTGACCATGCGCGGCGAACGCATTCGCAGACTCGCCCGCGGCCCTTCGCCGGGCCCTTCGAAACAGAGCACGCGCCCGTCGGGCAGGGTCAGATCGAGCCGACCGCAGCGCATCTGTTCGAGCCGCTTGATGACCTGGCGCTCGCGCCAGCCGGCGGCGCGCACGGCCACGTCGGTCGTGTTGTCTTGGGAAGTGCTCATGAACGCGTTCTCAGGAGCGATTCGGGCGCTGTGGCTCCGGCCGGGCGTGATAGCGTGCGCCCCGCAGCCAGATTTTGAGCGCCTGCCAGTGAATCGCTGCCGTTACCTTGAATGTCATTAAAGGTACGACACAGGCCGCGATTGCGATGCTGGCGCTCGACAACGCCCGGCGTCGCCCCTTCAGCGCCGTGGCGATACGCAGCGTACCGGCTTCGTCGAACAGCCGGATGCCGAGCCCGATACGCGTTCCCGGCTCGGTCAGATGAAAACGGTAATACCCGGTCCGGTCGAAAAACGGCGACACATGAAACCGCTTGCGCTTGTCGCGGGCCGCACCCCAGGCCATTGGCGCGCCGGATTCGTGGAGCACATAGACATGATGCTCGCCGAAGGTGTTGTGGACTTCCGCGAGCACGGCCCGAAGACGGCCGTCGGCATGTTCGCAGTAGTACAAGCTGACCGGATTGAAGCCATAGCCCAGTACGCGCGGCATGGCCAGCAGCACGATCTGCCCGCCGGCAATATCGATATCGTATTCGGCCAGCACGCCTTCGACCCAGGGGCGCAAGCCACGACCGTCGTGCCGGCCATGATCGGTATCGTAAAACGACAACAGATTGAATCGGTTGCGCGAGATCAACGGTGACACGGCGCAGGCCGCGTCGATCGCATCGATATCCAGCAGCAGATAGAAGGCGCGATAGCCGAAGCGATAGCGCGGCGCCCCGGGCCGGCGGTGCATGATCCGGCAGCGATACAGCGCCGGCGCTTTCATGTTTGCCAGGGCGCGCTCGCCCCAAGTGCGGTGGCTACCCGAGTCGCCGAGGCCAGGCCGTCCTCGTGGAATCCATAGCCACACCAGGCGCCGCAGTACCAGACATCACCCTGGCCCTGAATCCGGTCCAGATGGGTCTGGGCGGCCATCGCACCGCGATCGAATACCGGATGCGAATAGCTGATATCGGCGATCACGCTTGCCGGGTCGGGCTCGAACAGCGGATTGAGGCTGACGAAATACTCCCGCGGGCCACGAATCGATTGCAGCCGGTTCATCCAGTAGGTCACCGCGACCCGCTGGTCCGAGATTTCGGCACGATCGGCCAGATAGTTCCAGGACGACCAGACTCGGCGCCGGCGCGGCATCAGCCGGGGATCGCTGTGCAGGACTGCACGATTGGGCTGAAAATCGAAGGCACCGAGAATGGCACGCTCGTCATCGCTCGCATCGACCAGCAGCCTGAGCGTGGTATCGGCATGGCAGGCAAACACCACCCGGTCGAAATGCAACGTCCGGCCGCGCTCGGTGATCACAGTCGCGCCCTGGCCCTGGCGGCGTACGCGAGCCACCGGGGTATTGGTCTGCACCCGATCGCCGAGTATGGCCGCTACTGCATGCACATAAGCATGGCTGCCACCGACCACGGTGTGCCACTGTGGCCGGTTTTTTACGTCCAGCAGACCGTGGTTGTCGAAAAACCGCAGGAAGGCCGCCAACGGGAAATGCCGGATGCCGGCGGTCGGCGTGGTCCAGATCGCGGCCGCCATCGGCAGCAGGTAGCGCGCAGCAAACGCTTGGCTGTAACGATGCCGCTCGAGAAACTCACCGAGCGCGATATCCGGGCAGCGATCGGACTCGAGCAGACGCTTGGCTTGGCGGTTGAAACGCATGATATCGACGATCATCCGCCAGTGGGCAGCATCGGCCGCCCGCCGCGGCTGGGCGAACAGCTTAGTCGGGCTATCCCCGGCCCACTCGATCTCACCGGCGCCGATCGATACACCGAACGACATGTCACTGGGCTGAGTAGGAATCCCGAGCTCATCTAGAAAACGATTGAAAAACGGATAGTTGCGATCGTTGGCCACGATAAAGCCAGTATCGATCGGCTGTTCGCCGTCCTTGATCGTACAGACATGGCCGCCCAGGGCCGGGCCAGCCTCGAACAGGGTCACATCGGCAACATCGCGTAGCAGCCAAGCACAGCCCATACCGGCGATACCACCGCCGATGATCGCGATCTTATCCATTGATTCACCCGTAACGCCTTTCGACCTGGTCATAGTGCCACGATCGGCGCTCTACGCCGACGAGTACGCTGTAGATGCTTTGTACCGTTTTTTTAGTTTGGGCTATGCTCTGTCGCGCACGTATGAGCGAGACCGGCACCGGCGAGTGCCGGCCGCTTCGCCAGATGACATCGATCGGGACCGGTCCGGCCGCCCGTCGATTCGCAATCCGACCCGATTGTCCAACAAGGAGCCGCCATGAAAGATCCCGTACGCGTTGCCGTAACCGGGGGCGCCGGCCAGATCAGCTATTCGCTGATCTTTCGTATCGCCACCGGCGAGATGCTCGGTCACGACCAGCCGATCATCCTGCAGCTGCTGGAAATTCCGCCGGCCATGGATGCGCTCAAGGGCGTCATCATGGAACTCAACGACTGTGCCTTCCCGCTGGTCACCGAGATCCACGGCTCGGACGATCCTAACCAGGCCTTCAAGGACGTCGACTATGCGCTACTGGTCGGCTCCAAGCCGCGCAGCAAGGGCATGGAACGCTCGGACCTGCTCAAGGCCAACGGCGATATCTTCTCGGTCCAGGGCAAGGCGCTCAACGACCACGCCTCGCGCGACGTGAAGGTGCTGGTGGTCGGCAACCCGGCCAACACCAACGCCTTGATCGCCGCAGAAAACGCGCCCGATCTGGATAACAACCAGTTCACGGCCATGATGCGGCTCGACCACAACCGGGCGCTCAGCCAGCTGGCCCAGAAGACCGGCACCCAGGTTACCGACATCGAAGGCATGATGGTCTGGGGCAACCACAGCTCGACCCAGTTCCCCGACCTGACCCATGCCAAGGTCAAGGGCCAGGCCGCCCTCGAGCTGGTCGACCAGGACTGGTATGCCAACGACTTCATCCCGACCGTGCAAAAGCGCGGCGCGGCGATCATCGAAGCCCGTGGCGCTTCTAGCGCGGCCTCCGCAGCCAGTGCGGCGATCGACCACATGCGCAACTGGGTGGCCGGCACCAACGGCCAGATCGTGAGCATGGGCATCCCGGCCGACGGCAGCTACGGCATCGAGCCGGGCATCATGTATTCGTTCCCGGTCACCTGCGACAACGGCCGGTTCACGATCGTCCAGGATCTGGAGATCAGCGATTTCGGCCGCGAACGCATGCAGGCCACCGAAGACGAGCTGCGCAGCGAGCGCGAAGCCGTGGCCCATCTGCTCTAAACCCGGCCACGTAGCGCAATCGAAAAAAGCCGGCCTCGGGCCGGCTTTTTCATGGGCGTTCATACTCCGATGCCACCCAACCCGACGTTGTAAGGCGGTTTTCGCGCCGCTAATCTAGACTCGATCGATATATCAGGAGCACCGCAATCATCCGGAGTCGTGCCATGCGCCGCCTGCTTGTCGCCATAGGGCTGGTCGTGTCTTTCGCACCGAGCGCGTACGCCGCGCCGGATACCGATGTCTGGGAACGCTGGCAGGCCCACGACGCTGACTCCGAGGCCACCATCGATCACAGCGCGTTCACCGCCTTTCTGAACAAATACGTGGTGGTGCACGACGAGGGCCCGAACGGCGTGCGCTACGACGAGGTCTCGGCTGCCGATCGCGACAAACTCGAAAACTATATCGAGTCGATGGAACAGATCGAGATCGACGACTACAGCCGCCCGGTCCAGCGGGCTTACTGGATCGATCTGTACAACGCCGAAACCATCGATATCGTGCTCGAGCACTATCCCGTGGCTTCGATGGACGACATCGGCGGCGGCTGGTTCCATCACGGCCCCTGGGACGACCATGTCCTGGAAGTCGAAGACGAAAAGCTCACCCTCAACGATATCGAGCATCGTATCCTGCGCCCGATCTGGGACGACGAGCTGACGCTGTATGGTTTGAGTCGAGCTGCGATGTCTGCGCCCAGCCTGCGCCCGCGCGCCTATACCGGCGCCGACGTACATCAAGCCCTGGTCGACAATGCCCAGAAATACGTCAACTCGCCCGAGGGCCTACGCTTTGTCGACGATAGCCAAGTCGTCGCCTCGAAGCTCTACGACTGGTATCAGGCCGATTTCGGCGGCGATACCCTGGGCGTGATTCAGCATCTGCGCGAATATGCTGCACCCGCGCTGTCGGCCCGGCTGGATGTGGCCCATCGCATCGACGGCTATGCCTACGATCGATCGCTGAATTCCGAGCGCCAGATCCAGGACCACGGTTTTTCGCCCCAGAAGGACGACTAGACCGCCGACGTATCAGGCCAGCCCTCGCATTCTGGCTACCGCCGATTGCACGGCACGCGGGTTCGAGCTACGAAGCCTAGCCGACGGCGCTGTACTTCGAGGCCGGCCCAGGCTCACCAAGCGAGCGCTGCATGCCTTACCCGGCCGCGATTTGCTTGACGCCGGCCCGGCGTTGCGCTGGCGCGTCTATTAGCCGGTACGCTGCGCCAGCGGGGACACCCACATCAGCTTGCCGCCCGGCACGTTGGTACCGGCCCGCGAGCGATCCTCCATCGACACCATGATGCGGCTGTGTTTGCCGAGCTCGGAACGCAGTTCGGTAGATAGCGCCATGGTGTAATGCCCGTGCTTGTGCGGCAGCTTACCGACCAAATGTGGCTTGCCGTTGGCCGGCTTGATCCACATACGCAGCATCTTGTCCGACGGCACATTGAAATCGCCCATGGCTTCGACCGATAGCTGGGTCCCATTGCCCGACGAAGTCACCAGCCAGCTCATGCCGGTCGGCTCGTCATAGATGACGCTGGCATAGCTCGGCTTCGGCGAGTTCGGCGCGCCGCCGCCCTGCCAGACTGGCAGTTCGGCCAGCCATAGGCCGGCCATAACCACGGCTGCTACCGAAGCGGCCACGGCCAGATTCCGCCAGCGGCGGGCGCCGCGGGCGTCGTTGGCCGCCGGCGCCACAGCACGGCGGGCGACGTGGCTCGATTCCGGCTGCGGGCTCGACTCCGGCCGGCGCTTCAAGCCGGTCTCGCGCGCCACGGCATCCCATACCTGTTCCGGCGGCTCGACCGGATCCAGATCGAGACCGAGCTGGGCCAGCCGATGTTCCCACTCGGCCAGTCGCGCCCGGGCGCCGGCATCGTCGACCAGCCGCTGCTGGAAAACGATAACCTGGTCGGCCTCGAGGGTGCCGAGCACATACTCGGCAGCCATCAGGTCCAGTTCGTCGTATTCGGACAGGCTCATGCCGAACCCTCCGTCAGACAATCGCGCAGCCGTAGCAACCCGCGCCGAATCCAGCTTTTGACTGTGCCCAGCGGGGCATCGAAGCGTTCGGCCAGCTCTTGATGGGTCAACCCTTCGTAATAGGCCAGAAGCACGCTGTCACGCTGCTCGTCGGAAAGATTTTTCAGACAGGCGTTAACCGCAGCCAGCGACTGCTGATTTTCATTTTCCTGCAACGGCGACAAGCTCTGTTCATCCTCCAGGAGCGTGGCGACCCGATCGGGCTCTTCCGGCATCGCGACCTCGGGCTGGCGTCGTCGCAGCAGATCCAGCGCGCGATAACGCGCGATCGATAACAGCCAGGTCAGGGGCGCACCGCGCTCCGGCGAGTAGGTATCGGCTTTTTGCCAAATCCGTACATAGGCATCCTGTAGGGCATCCTGGGCCCGTTCCGGACTCCGTAACATACGCAGCAGCAGGGCATATAGTTGCGGCGAGGTCGCCGCATACAACTTCTGAAACGCCGACTCGTCACCATTGGCAACGGCTTGTAACCAAGCGGCCAGCTGTTGGCGATCAGCCATGATCCCGCCCTTCAACGGCCGAGCACGCTGTTTGCAAAAACCGGGTTGTCATCGTTGACCAGGAGCCCCATCGATCGTGCCAGTTTGACCGCTTATCGCGCGCGACTCAATCACGTATCGGTTAAAACAACCCGTGCCGGTTCTTTCAATCCGGCTCAAGGCACCGCTACAGCAGCGATCCGGGCCGGTATTGCAGCCGAACATTGATCGCCTCCGCGATCGTTATCCAGCACGGATTTTTTTCGCGCCGCTCAAAACGGCTGTCGCACGACGCCGGCCGGCATGCTCGGCTTGGATCGTTAGAACTTGCCAAACCGTCTTATAAGCGTATGTGCCGCCCGTTCGGTCGCTGCCCGCCAATGCGCTCGCCTCGGCGCAGGCCCAGCATACCTGCCCACTGCCTGGGGCCGGACAATGACGGCGCGCCCGACGGGTCTTTCGCAGCCGCGACCGGCTTTTGCATGTACCAGAGGAGTTGAATCCGCTTGCAGGCGAATCTATCGTCAGCGCCATCCTCTGCGACAGCGAGACTCAAGCATGCCTGCTACTTTCCCAGGCCATTTTCCGGCCACCCGCCTGCGTCGGGCCCGCGCCAACGATTTCACCCGGCGCATGGCGCGGGAGAATCGGTTATCGGTCGATGACCTGATCTATCCGATGTTCGTCACCGAAGGCGAGGCGGTCGACGTCGCTGCCATGCCCGGCGTACGCCGGCACACGCTCGACGGCCTGCTCGGAGAAGTCCGTGAAGTAGTCGATCTGGGCATTCCCACGATCGTGCTGTTCCCAGTCATCGATCCGGCCAAGAAAACCCCGGACGCCGCAGAGGCTGCCAACCCAGATGGCCTGATTCCGACCGCGATCCGGGCGATCAAGGCCGAATTCCCGGAACTCGGGGTGATGACCGACGTGGCCCTGGATCCTTACACCAGCCATGGCCAGGACGGGGTGATCGACGACGACGGCTATGTGCTCAACGATCCGACCGTGGGCATTCTAGTCGAGCAAATGCGCGCCCATGTCGAGGCCGGTGTCGATATCGTCTCGCCGTCGGACATGATGGACGGCCGTATTCAGGCCATGCGCGCCGCACTTGAAGCCGACGGTTATGTGAACACGGTGATCATGTCCTATGCCGCCAAGTTCGCCTCCTGCTACTACAACCCGTTCCGCGAAGCACTCGGTTCGTCCGGCAATCTCGGCAAGGCCGACAAACGCACCTACCAGGTCGACCCAGCCAACGCCGACGAGGCCCTGCGCGAGGTCGCGCTCGACCTCAAGGAAGGGGCGGACATGGTGATGGTCAAGCCGGGCATGCCCTATCTGGATATCATCCGGCAGGTGAAGGACACCTTCGGCGTGCCGACCTTCGCTTATCATGTCTCCGGCGAGTACGCGATGCTCAAGGCCGCGATCAACAATGGCTGGCTGGACGAACGCGCGGCCGTGCTGGAATGCCTGATGTCGTTCAAACGGGCCGGCTGCGACGGGGTGCTGACCTATTTCGCCAAAGACGCCGCGCGCTGGCTTTCCGAGTAGCCGGACACAGCGTATGCGCCCGCCTGCACGCATTCTGGTGGTCGGCCCGTCCTGGATCGGCGACATGGTCATGGCCCAGAGCCTGTTCATGGGCCTGCGCGCCCGCCTGCCGGAAGCGACCATCGACGTGTTGGCACCGGCTGCGACCGCGAGCCTGCTCGCGCGCATGCCAGAGGTCAACGACGCCGTGGTCATGGATATCGACCACGGCGAGTTCGCACTTGCCCGGCGCCGCGAGGCAGCACGCCGGCTCAGCGCGCGCGGCTACGATCAAGCGATCGTGCTCCAGCGCAGCGCCAAGGCCGCACTGGTGCCGTGGCTGGCCGGCATTCCGCAACGCACCGGCTATCGCGGCGAACTGCGCTATGGACTGATCAACGATGTCCGTACCCTGGATAAATCGCGCTACCCGCTCAAGGCCGAACACTATGCCCTGCTCGGCACTGCGGCCGAAGGCGAGCCGCTCGGCGAGATCGCCTATCCGCGGCTGGCCATCGAGGCCGACCATCAGCGCGACTTGGTCGCACGTTTCTCGCTCGATCTTAAGCGCCCGATCGTCGGCTTCGCGGCCGGGGCGGCCTACGGCGGCGCCAAGGCTTGGCCGGCTCGCCACTATGCCCGGCTGGCCGGGGAACTGGATGCCCGGGGCTGGGCCTGCTGGATCTTCGGCAGCGCGCCCGACCGAGAGATCGCCGAGGCCATGCAGGCCGCGGCCCCCCGCCATGGCGTGAATCTGGCCGAACGCACGAGCCTGACCGATATCGTCGATCTCGCCGCGCTGAGCACGCGATTCGTCGGCAACGATACCGGCGTCATGCATCTGGCCAGCGCCGCAGCGCCCAGCGTCGTCGGCCTGTATGGCTCGACCGATCCCGACTATGCTCCGCCGCTGACCACCGAATCGCAGCGCCTATGGCGCGGTATGGACTGCTCGCCCTGTCGCGCGCGCGAATGCCCGCTCGGCCACCATGCCTGTCTCGAGGACATGCCGGTCGCCGATGTCCTGAGCGCCTGCCTGGAACCAGGCTCGCCGGCGATCGCCAACCTACATGCCGTGACCCGAACCCACGGCTGAGGGCCGCGATCGACCCATTGCCCTGCCCGGGCCCGTTCGACACGATAGACGTTTGATCACCCGAGACTTGGCTCATGCCCGACCGCTATGCCGTGATTGGTCATCCGATCGAACACAGCCGTTCACCGGATATCCATCGTCTGTTTGCCGAGCAGTGCGAGCAATCGATGACCTATACCCGCCTGCCCGCACCACCGGATGCCTTCGAGGCCGTAGCCGGGGCGTTTTTTGCCGGCGGCGGTCGCGGCCTGAATGTCACCCTGCCGTTCAAGCAAGCCGCCGCTGCTTTTGCCGACCGACTGACTGAGCGGGCCGCGCGCGCCGGCGCCGTCAATACCCTGGCGACCACCGACCAAGGGCTTGTGGGCGACAACACCGACGGCGCCGGCCTGGTCGCCGATCTGACCGGCCATCTTGGGGTCGCTGTGGCCGATCAGCACATCCTGATCCTGGGCGCCGGCGGCGCGGTACGTGGCGTGGTGCCGAGCCTGCTGGCCGCCGGCGCGGCCCGGATCACCATCGCCAACCGCAGCCCTGATAAGGCCGAAACCATCGCTACTGCCTGTCGCTCGATGGGCCAGGTGACCGCCTGTGCCCTAGATGCGGCACCGCAAGACGCCGACCTGGTCATCAATGCGATTTCAGCCGGGCTCAGCGGCACGATGCCGGCCCTCGACGCCAGTCTGCTATCGCAGGCGGTCGCGGCCTACGACATGATCTATGCCGACCAGGCCACGCCGTTCATGCACTGGGCCGAGCAGGCAGGCGTCGCCCAGGTCCGCGACGGCTTTGGCATGCTGGTCGAACAGGCGGCTGAATCATTCCAACTGTGGCGCGGACTGCGACCGGAAACCGGCCCGGTGATCGCCGCGCTGCGCCCGGGCACACGAGCCCATGCCTGAAACGCTATAATGACGACACTATGAGCGCACGATCCACGGCTCGCGAACTCGACCATGTCCTACGGGGCGACACCTCGGGCGAATTACTCGACCCGCAGACGCATGCCCGTCAGTACAGTCTGGTGCGCAAAGCGCATGAAACCGAACTGATCGAGGATTATGTCGAGCTGATCGCCGATCTGATCGATGCCAAGGGTGAGGCACGCGCGGTCGAGCTTGCCCAGCGCATGGGGGTCACCCAGGCGACCGTAGGCAAGATGATCCGGCGCATGACCGAAGCCGGATTGGTCACCAGCCAGCCCTACCGCTCGATCTTTCTCACCGAGGCCGGCCACGAGATGGCCCGGGTTTCGCGCGAACGACATATCGTGGTCCTGCGTTTTTTCCGCGCCCTGGGGGTATCGGAAACTACGGCCCGACAGGACGCCGAAGGAGTGGAACATCACGTTTCCGACGAAACCATCGACATCATGCGACGCTTCGCCGACGCACGTGAATCCGACTGACCCCGACCACCTTCTGGGCTGGCGACAGACCGCCGATGGCCGTACGGTCGTCGAGCACGACTGGTCCACTGATGCCCGTTCGGGGCGGGCGATTCAGGAGGTGCTCGCCCAGCATGTGGACACCACCTGCCGCCTGCCGGATTCGATCCGGCGCATCGCGGGCGTGGACATTGGCTTCGAAGACGACGGTGCCACCACACGTGCGGCCATCGTCGTCATGGACCCGGCGGATCTGTCGGTCCAGGACAGTGTACTGGTCCGCGAACCGACCCGGATGCCTTACGTGCCCGGGCTATTGTCGTTTCGCGAGATCCCGGCGGCGCTGGTCGCGCTGGACCGGCTGTCCACCCTGCCCGATCTGCTCATGGTCGACGGCCACGGGATCGCCCATCCGCGTCGGCTCGGGGTCGCCACCCATCTGGGCCTGGCCTGTGGCCTACCCACGATCGGGGTGGCCAAGAAACGTCTGACCGGCCAATACGACGCGGTGCCGGACACGCGTCTGGCCTGGACGCCGTTGACGCACAGGTCGGAAACCATCGGCGCCGTTCTGCGCTCGCGGGTTCGTGTTAAGCCGATCTTCATATCACCCGGGCATCGTATCGACCTCGGTACGGCGATCGACTGGACGACTCGAACCCTGACCCGCTATCGCCTGCCCGAGACAACCCGCGCGGCCGACCGCCTGGCATCGGATCGCGACCGGCGCCGAGCGGCTGCTGCGCGGAATTGACGGAATTTTTTAGCCGCATAATGCAACTGTTATGCTTTTATGTGGTCACAACCGATTCGCCTAACCTCAAAAACAGGTTCTTTTATGTTTAAACGTGTTTCCACGATCTGCGCGCTGGCCATCGCCGCGCTGTCTTTCACGGGCGTGGCCACTGCCGCCGATAACGGCCAGGGCCAGGGCCAGGCGCAGCAGATGATGAAGAGCTACCGCCAGGATGCTCAGCAGCTCAAGCAGATCCACGACAAGACGATCAAGAACAACCCGCAGCTGGCCAAGGAACAAGATCAGTTCCAGGACACGGTTCAGCAGGCCATCAAGAAGCAGGGCTACGACGTCGAAGCCGGCCAGCAGCGTATGCAGAAGATGGCCAAAAAGCTTCAGTCGGGCGATCTGAGCGATAAGCAGCGCAAGCAGGTCATGCAGAAGTTCCAGAGCGAGCGCCAGAAGATGGTCAAGGCCCGCAACGCGGCCATGTCGCAGCCTGAAGTACAAAAGCAGGGCGAGCAGCTTCAGCAGGACACGATCTCTGCCATGAAGAAGCAGAACCCGAAGACGACGCAGCTCATCTCCGAGATGAAGAACGTGCGTGGCAAGCTCCAGCAGCAGGGCGGCGCCCAAAGCCCGAACAGCTGATCCAGCTGATCGACGTGTACACGCGTTGATCATCAAAAGCCCGGCCGATCGGCCGGGCTTTTTTTATGGTCTTTCAACCAGCATAGGTATAGGGGCCGCCGCGCTCGAGCGCCCGCTGGTAAGCCGGGCGGGCGTGGATGTTGGCCACGAACGCCTCGAGTTGCGGATAGCCATAGCCACGCTTGGCACGACGGCCCGACAATGCGGCCTCGATCGGAAAACTCAGCATGATATCGGCCGCACTGAACCGATTCCCGGCGAACCAATCCTGGCTGCGCAGCTCGTTTTCTAGATAGTCGAAGTGCAGCCGCCGCTGCGGTGCGATGAACTGTTTTTTTACCTGCCCGGAGATCGCCCGGGCGACCGGCCGCGCCAGCCACGGCGTACGCGCCTCGACGGTGTCGAATACCAACTGCAGTAACAGCGGCGGCATCAACGACCCCTCGGCATAGTGCAGCCAGTATGCATAGCGCAGATGCGCTTCACTGCCCGGCTCGGGAGCCAGCCGGCCCTGGCCATGTTCGCGCACGATGTAATCTACGATCAGGCCGGTCTCGGCGACGGTGCGCTGGTCATCGGTGATCACTGGAGACTTGCCCAGTGGGTGCACCTTCTTAAGCGCAGCCGGGGCCAGCCCGGTTTTCGGATCGCGCTCGTAGCGCTCGACGCGGTAGTCGAGGCCGAGTTCTTCCAGCAGCCAGAGCACGCGCTGCGATCTCGAGTCGGCCAGATGATGAACCGTGATCATGATGAATCCCGAATGATGTTTTTTTCCGAGGCTACCCGTTCACGCCTGGCTTCGTCAGCCGGCCGCGCGTCGGCCGCCTCCCGGGCCCGGTGTGGTCGGCGGCTGCCAGACGTTACGGATCGCCTGGCGGCCGCGCTCGGGAAAACCCGCAGTAAAACGCAGCCGGGCCTTACTGCCGCGCCCCTTGCATTCAATCGCGCCACGCTCGATGCCGTGCAGCCGCACGATATCCTGGACCGCGGCGACAAAACGCTGCGGCGCGCGACCGCTGGCGATTTCAAGTTGCCCCTCAGGACCGATCACCAGACGATAATTCAGACGAAAACGATCGAGCACGGCTTGGCCTCATTGCGGTTGAGTGTCAAAGTCTCGCTATGAGCGACGAATCCCGCAACGTCAATCCGGCATCGCAGTCCAGCGCCGTGCGCATCGACAAATGGCTGTGGGCGGCACGCTTTTTCAAAACCCGCAGCGTTGCGTCGACCGCTGTCAAAGGCGGCAAGGTGGAACTGGACGGGCATAAGGCCAAGCCGAGTTCGACTGTGCGGGCTGGCCAGCGACTGCAGGTCACCAAGGGCGAAGTGGTTTTCGAGGTCGAGATCGATGCGGTCGCCGAAAAGCGCGGCCCGGCCAGCCAAGCCCAGGCGCTGTACACCGAAACCCAGGCCAGCGTCGAACGACGCACCGAGCAGGCGGCCGAGCGGCGCGCGGCGCGCCTGTCGATGCCGCGCCCCAGCGCCCGCCCCGACAAAAAGCAACGGCGTCAGCTGCGTCGTTTCAAACACGGCGACGACGCGGGCTAGTCAGTCCCGACAACTGGCCGGCAGATAGCGCTGGGGCACGCCGTCGTCCGCCGGCGCCGTGCATTGCCAGCCGATCGCGCCGCCGTCGAAATCTGCCTCGAGCGAGACCAGTTTGCCGTCGATGGGACCGCCTTGGTAGCGGATATAGATCCCCTGTTCGCCGGCGGTAGGGTGCCAATAGACCTTGTCCACGTAGCGTCCGCTGGCCGCCCCGTCGCTGCCATGCGGCATGCCGAGTACGTTGAGCATGTTATGCCACTCCGACTCGTCGGGCATGCCACCGTTCATGGAATAATACTCGCCGACCGCGGTTTTCAGCGGCTGAGCCAGCACCAGCCCTTCGCTGATATGCGAACGCACGATATAGTCGCGATACATCGGCAAGGCCACGGCCGCCAGAATCCCAATGATGGCGACCACGATCATCAGCTCGATCAGCGTAAAGCCGCCCTCGCCGCGTCGCGCCATCGCCGGCTTTCCCGAATCCATGTTATCCCCCATAACCTATTTGTGCCGCGATTGCCCCGGGAAGTCAAAACTTTGCCAAGGGCCCGCGAGCGATCGCTATCACGGCGCGTGCACGCCGCTGTTATGACGTCGTTTTATAGCCGGTAAGCAAGGCATTCCTTAGCTTTGGGCCCAGCCCGCCCGGGTTACCACGCGCTCCTCTTCGAGCCACCGATGCCGTTAATGTTTATCGGCCGCGCCAAGGCTCGGGTTAGGATAGCCACAAAGCATTTAACTAGGATCATCGATGTCCAGGCAGATCGAGTTCACTCGCCCCGACGGCGCGACCGCGCCCGGTTTCTATGCCGAACCCGAAGGCCAGCCCAATGCACCAGGCATCGCAGTAATCCAGGAATGGTGGGGGCTCAACGATCAGATCAAGCGGGTCGGCAAACAATGGACCGATGCCGGCTATCGGGTGCTGATCCCGGATCTGTACCGCGGCGATAAAGCGCTGGATGCCGCTGAGGCCGAGCACAAGATGGACGAGCTCGACTTCACCGATGCCGCTACGCAGGACGTTCGCGGCGCAATTCAGTATCTCAAAGCCGACAGCGATTCGGTCGGGGTGATCGGCTTCTGCATGGGGGGCGTACTCGCTGTGCTGGCGGCCATGCACGTTCCGGAAACCGATGTGGCGGTGTCCTGGTATGGCATCCCGCCGGACGAAGCCGGCGATCCGAGCCAGATCGACATCCCGCTGCAATGTCATTTCGCGACCGAAGACACCTTCTTCCCGATCGATCAGGCCGAGGCGTTCGAAAACAAGCTCAAGGCCGCCGGCGTCGAGCACGAATGCTATCGCTATGAGGCCAAGCATGCGTTCGCCAACGAGGATTGGGACAACTACGACCCAGAGGCGAGCCACTTGGCCTGGCAACGCAGCCTGGATTTCTTCGCCAAGCACCTGACGCCATAGTCGTTAGCGCACGAGCGCATGCAAGGGGTGGCATCAACCGCCCCTTTTTTTTGGACCGCATCGGTGCAGCCGTACCGGCGTCGCCGCCCCCGCTTTGAACCGGAGCCTCAATGCTGGCCTGGCTGAATGACATGGGCATTTTGCCCGCTGTGATCGTATTTGTGGCCTGTGCTGCGATCATCGGCATCGTCGGTACGCGACTGACACGTATTGCCGACGAGCTCGCCGATCGAACCGGCATCGGCGAAGCCGTTGCCGGCGCCGTGCTGCTCGGCGCCACGACGTCACTCTCCGGCATCGTGCTGTCGGTGACTGCAGCCCTGCGCGACCAACCGGCGCTGGCGATGAGCAATGCCCTGGGCGGCATCGCCGTCCAGACGCTGTTTCTGGCCGTCGCCGACTGGGCCTATCGACGCGCCAATCTCGAACATGCCGGGGCCTCAGCGGCCAATCTGGCCCAGGCCACGCTATTGGTCTGCCTACTCTCGGTACTGCTGGTTGCCTCGCTCGGGCCATCGGTGACCTGGCTGGGGATCAATATCGCCACACCGGTGCTGTTCGGCGGCTATCTTTACGGTCTACGCCTGGTCGGGCAGGTTCATGTCCAGCCGATGTGGAACCCCCGCATGACCCGCGAGACACGTACCGACGAACCGGAGGCTGAGGTCCGCGAAGCCGAGAGCATGGCCAGACTGTGGACGGCCTTCGTCGGCTATGCCGCCATCCTCGGCATCAGTGGCTTCGTGCTGGAGCGTAGCGCCAGCGTGGTCGGCGCTGCCAGCGGGTTATCGGACACCGCGGTCGGCGTGCTGCTGACCGCGGTCTGCACCTCGCTACCGGAGCTGGTGACGTCGGTCGCCGCCGTGCGGCGCGGCGCCCTGCAGCTGGCGATCGGCGGCATCATCGGCGGCAACGCCTTCGACTGCCTGTTCGCCGGCGCGGCCGATATCGCCTATCGTCCAGGCTCGATCTATCACGCCGTGGCCAACGACACCCTGGTCTGGATCGCCTTGTCGCTGTTAATGACGGGCGTGCTGCTGCTGGGGCTGATCCGGCGCGAGGAACGCGGTATGGCCAATATCGGCTTCGAAAGCGTATCGCTGATCGTGCTCTACGGCGTCGGCGTGGTCATCGCCTTGATACACTGACGCCGCGTTCACGGCAGGCTACCCCGGATCGCTGTCGTCGAACACCGGCAGATGGCCGAGCGCGATCACGTCCTGCCAGTTGCCGCGTTCGCCCTCGGTGAAGATCGCGGCCTCGCCGGCGATGATCGAGCCGGCGTGGTCCATGATCTTGCGCATCGCTTCCAGCGTCGAGCCGGAACTGATGACGTCGTCGACCAGCACGATCCGGGCGCCGGCGACCAGGTCGCGGTCCTTGGCATCGAGATACAGGGTCTGCTCGTCGCCGGTGGTGATCGAGTGGGTAGTCGCCGACAGCGCATCGCCCATATACGGCTTGTAGCTTTTTCGCAGCACCACATATGGCCGGCCGGTGGCGACCGACAGCGCATGCACCAGTGGAATCGACTTCGCCTCGGCGGTGACCAGCACCTCGTAGTCGAGTTCGGCCAGACGCGTGGCCAGCCCGGTAGCGGCCGCCTGAACCAACGCCGTGTCGCCCAGTACGTTGAGCACCGCGATCCGGACCCCCGGGGCGACTTCGAACAACGGCAGATCGCGCTTGAGGCCGCCGACCTCAACCGCATAAGTGCTTTGCGTGGCTTCCATTTCCTCGACAACAGACAACAGATTGGAGCGCTGCATTGTGCACCAGGCCGGCGTACAGTTCTAAATCGTGCCGATTTTCTGGCTCCGAATGCAGCAGCAAACACCACTCATGTAGGATGAAGCGATCTTTGTCGCTGGCCTCTCGCGCCAACGCCCTAAGGAGCCTTTAATGCAGACCCGCGCCGCCGTACTACACCAGATGGACGCTTCGCGCCCCTATTCCAGATCCCAGCCACTAGCGATCGAGACCGTCGAATTGAGTGGCCCGGCGCGCGGCGAGGTGTTGGTCAAAATGCATGCGGCCGGGCTATGCCACTCGGATCTGTCGAGCATCGACGGCAATCGGCCACGGCCGACGCCCATGGTGCTCGGCCACGAAGCCGCTGGGGAAATCATCGAGGTCGGCGACGGCGTGACCGAGTTCGCGGTCGGCGATCATGTGGTGTGCTCGTTCGTGCCCAGCTGCGGCCACTGCGCTTACTGTGCCGACGGACGTGCCGCGCTGTGCACCCCGGGTGCCGAAGCCAACAACGCCGGCGAGATGCTGTCTGGCGGCCGGCGATTGTCTCAGGAAGGCCAAAGCGTGCACCACCATCTCGGGGTTTCCGGTTTTGCCGAGCATGCCGTGGTCGCCACCGAGTCGCTGATCAAGATCGATCCGAATCTCGATTTCGAGATCGCGGCGCTGTTCGGCTGTGCCGTGCTGACCGGGGTCGGCGCGGTGTTGCAGACCGCCCAGCTGCGGCCGGGCCAGAGCGTGCTGGTGGTCGGCCTCGGTGGCGTCGGGCTCTCGGCTGTGCTCGGCGCAATCGCCGGCGGTGCGACCCAGGTGATCGTGGCCGACATCGCCGACGACAAACTGGCCACGGCGCGCGAGTTCGGCGCGACCGCGACCGTCAATACCAACGACGACAACGCCCTCGAACAGATTCGTGAGCTGACCGGTGGTGGTGTGCACATCGCTGCCGAGTTCGCCGGTGTACCGGCGGCCCTGGAATTCGCCTTTGCCGCTACCGGTAAGGGGGGCACGACCGTTACCGCCGGCCTGCAGCATCCAGAGGCACGCATGTCGCTGCCGTCGCTGACCCTGGTCGCCCAGGAGCGCCGGCTGCTGGGTTCCTATCTTGGCGGGCATGTACCCAAGCTGGATATTCCGAACTATATCGCCTTGTATCAATCCGGTCGGCTACCGGTGGACAAACTGCTGACCCATCGGCTGACGCTGGACGAGATCAATACCGGCTTCGAACGGTTGGCTGCCGGTGAGGCGATCCGTCAGGTGATCCGTTTCTGAGCATCCGGAACCCGGCCCGGCCGTATCTGTCGGATAGACCATCGCGCATGCATACCGGGCCTACCCGGGACTGGAGTTTTCTATGATTCGTCGCGTCAGTGCGACCCTGCTGCTGCTATTGGCTGCCGGAGCGGCGGCGGCTGCCCCGGCCAAGAGCGTCACCCTGATCGGCCGTAACGATCTGCGTTTTTCCAAGGACCACATCACCGCGGCGCCGGGCCAGAAGATCACCGTCAAATTAGTCAACAAATCGCATCTGCCGGCCTCAGCCATGTCGCACAACTGGGTGCTGCTCAAACCCGGAGCCGACGCCGGTGCGATCGATGCCGCCGCTCAGAGCGCGGTCGACAACGATTACATCCCGGCATCTAAAAGCGACCGGATCATCGCCCATACCGGCATGGTCGCCGGCGGCGAAAGCGCGACCGTAACCTTCATGGCACCGGAAAAACCCGGCGACTATGAGTACATCTGCACCTTCCCCGGCCATTTCACGGCAGGCATGAAGGGGGTACTCACGGTGGCGCCCGAAGGATGAACCGACCCGTTGATTTTGACCGGATCGACCGTCACGTTTAGTACGTCATCATTTATTAAGAGATCGTATGTCTTACGAGAAACTGCTCTCGCCGGTGCGCTTCGGCGCTCTGGAGTTGCCCAACCGCGTGCTCATGGCACCGCTGACCCGGGCCCGCTGCCCCGATCTCGTACCGGGCTCAATGCAGCAGACCTACTATGCCCAGCGCGCCAGCGCCGGGATGATCATTTCCGAGGCCACCAATATCTCGGAATCGGCCCGTGGCTATGTGTATACCCCGGGCATCTTCACCGACGCACAGGAAGCCGGCTGGTCCACGGTCGTCGATAGCGTGCACGACGCCGGCGGGCGTATCTGCCTGCAGCTCTGGCACGTCGGCCGGATCGGCCACGAAATGGTCCATCCGGACGGCCGCAAGCCAGTGGCGCCGAGCGCGCTCAAAGCCGAAGGCGCCCAGTGCTACGTCGAATTCGAGGACGGCAGCTCCGGCCAGCACGATACTTCCACGCCCCGCGCGCTGGAGACCAAGGAAATTCCGGACGTCATCGACGAATACCGTCAGGCCGCGATCCGCGCCAAGCGGGCCGGCTTTGACATGGTCGAAGTGCATGCAGCCAACGCCTATCTGCTCCAGCAGTTCATGGCCACCGGCTCCAATCAGCGTACGGATGCCTATGGCGGCTCGATCGAAAACCGGGCCCGGCTGACTCTGGAAGCCGTGGATGCGGTCGTCGAAGTTATGGGCGCCGACCGGGTCGGCATCCGGATTTCGCCGTTCATCGAAATCTTTGGCCTGACCGACGACGAACCCAAGGGCATGGCTTTCTATCTGGCCGAGCAGCTCAATGCGCGCGGCCTGGCCTATCTGCATATTAACGAGCCCGACTGGGCCGGCGACGATATCAAGCTGACCGATGAGTTCCGCGCTGCCATGCGCGAACGCTTTGCCAACGGGGCCTTGATCTTCTGTGGTTACTACACCGCCGAGCGTACCGAAAAACTGATCGAGAACGGCCTTGGCGACGGTGCGGCCTTTGGCCGGCCCTATATCGCCAACCCGGATTTGGTCGAACGCTTCCGCCAGGATGCCGAGCTCAACGAGCCGGATCCGTCGACCTTCTATGGCGGCGATGAAACCGGGTATACCGACTACCCGAAGCTGGAAGAGCAAACCGCCTAGCCAGACCGGACGCCTGATAGGTGTCTTCAAGCCGGCGGATCTGAGGATTCGCCGGCTTTTTCGTATCGACCAATCATACCGGCGAGCATGCGACACCCGCTTCGGAGGCTCTTCGATAGCCGATCTGCCGGCAACAAATGCCATCTCGCCCGAGACCATCGCGGGCGGGATCCTGCGCTGCCCGAGTTGTCATACGGCCCGGGCTCGCTTAAAACGCGCGGATCGCAAACGCCCAGCTCAAACAGCCAAAGCCCGATAACCCGCCCGTGCTATGACCGCGACGCGGCATTCTGACGCTGCTGCAGGCCATAACCGGTCAACCAGACCAGCCCGAATAGGATCAATACGGCCAGCCCACAGACCGCCGTCGGTACTGCACCCAGCCAGTTCGCGATCGCACCGTTCGGGGCCCATTCTTCGGCTGCAAGTTGAACCCATTCCAGGCTGCCGACCACGAAGGCCAACGCAACCGACAGACCAGTGACGGCGATATTGAAACCCAGCCGGCGCCGGCCGTAGCGATCGCCCCAGCGATAGGTTCGCAGCATCAGCAGCCCGTTGATCGAATCCATCAGCGTCATTCCGGCCGCAAACAATACCGGCAGCGCCAGAATCATCCACGGTGCCCAGCCGGCATGCTGGGCCGCAGCCGCCGACAGCCCCAGCAGCGCGATTTCGGTCGCGGTATCGAAACCAAGACCGAATGCCAAGCCCAGTGGATACATTTTCCAGCTTGCGTCGATCCAGCGATAACCACGCCCCAGCCATCGCGACAGCAACCCACGCCGAGCCAGAAGCGATTCGACCGAGCCGTCATTCGCAGCATGCGACACGTCCGCGCTCCGGTATCGCCGCCACATTTCACGCAGGATCTGGAAATTGACCACCGCGATCAACGTCAGAAAACCGGCCGAAACAACGGTCCCAATAAGCGCCCCGACGCCGGCCACGCTATCCATCCGGGAACCGATCTGGCGGGCGAATAGAGTCACCAGCACACACAGGCCAAACACGACTGTGGAATGGCCCAGGGAAAAAGCAAAGCCGACGAACACCGGCTGCTGACCATCGCGGCTGAGCTTACGCGTGACATTGTCGATCGCAGCGATATGATCGATATCGAAGGCATGGCGCAGGCCGAGAAGATAAGCCAGGCCACCGAGCCCGAACAGCAGTGTGCCTTGGGAGGCTGCAGCCAATAACAGCCCCAAGCCCAAGACGTGCAGGCCGGCAACGGCCGTAATCAGGCTCCCCAGCCGCCACAGCCCCCGCTGGCTATTTTGCTCACTCATTGTCACCGGCACCGGCGCACCCCACTACTAGAAAAACAACCGACGCCACCCTGTCCCCGGTCGCAGGGTGACGCAATATCAGGCAGCCCCTACCGAGCCTCGAGCGGCTCGATGGCACGGCACAGCGAGCAGACAATGCCGTCGTGATAAGACGAATACAGCACGTCCGGACGCTCGAACTCGGCGTTACAGGCGGTGCATTCGTACACTTCGTGGGAAGGCGTGCCATCGGCCGTAAAGCGCGGCGAATCCACACCGTCATCCGTGTTTTTCAGGTAGTAACGCCCGCCGGTAGCCAAGGCCAGAATCGGCGGACAAATCACGCCGACGGCCACCGCGATCAGCGGCGAATACGACGACAGGAAGCTACCCAGACCGCCAAAATAGGCCGCGATCGCAAGTCCGGCCGCCAGCACGAACGATATCGTGCCGACCGGATTGACCGGATACAGCATGCCGCGCCGAAATTCTGGCAGTTTCGGCGAGATGCCCAGCATGTATTTGTTGACCACGATATCGGTCGCGACCACCACTACCCAGGCAATCGCGCAGTTCGAATAGAAGCCCAGAATATTGTTGAGCACGGCGAACATATTGCCTTCCATGAGCGCCAGCGCGATGGCGACGTTGACCACCACGAACACGATGCGCCCCGGATAGTGTCGGGTCACACGGGTGAAGGCATTGGTCCAGGCCAGCGAACCGGAATAGGCATTGGTGACGTTGATCTTGATTTGGCTGATCACTACCAGCACTACTGACAGCGCCAGAGCAAGCCATAGCGGCACCATCTCGGAAAAGATCGATACGAACTGACGAACCGGTTCCGTGGCTGCCGAATCCGCGACCTTGGACAGCAGATAGAACGCCAGCAGTGCACCGATCATTTGCTTGATCGCGCCCAGGATCACCCAGCCCGGACCTGCGGCCAGTACCGCGGCCCACCACTGACCGCGATTGGCTTCGGTCTTGGCCGGCATGAAGCGCAGATAGTCGATCTGTTCGCCGATCTGGCCCATCAATGCCAGCACCACGCCGGCGCCGAGCATGATCGCGGCCAGGCTCACCCCGCCATAGCCTTCGGTGCCGGTATAGGCCAGCCAGTCGCCGAGCACCTGCGGCTGGGCAGCCACCAGATAGATCACTGGGGCTGCCATCAGGATCAGCCATAGCGGCGTGGTCCAGAGCTGCAGCTTGGACAGCGCCTTCATACCGTAGATGACCAGCGGCAACACGATCAGTGTCGACACCAAATACCCCAGCCACAGAGGAATCCCCAGCCCAACCAGCAGGCCCTGGGCCATGATCGAGCCTTCCAGCGCAAAGAAGATGAAGGTGAAGGAAGCGAAAATGACGGCCGTAAGTACCGATCCGTAATAGCCGAAACCGGAGCCGCGAGTGATCAGATCCAGATCGATGTTATAGCGGGCCGCGTAGTAAGCGACCGGCAGGCCGGTAATAAAGATCAGCGCGGCCGCGAACAGGATCGCAAAAATAGCGTTGGCCGTGCCATAGCTGATGGCAATGCTCGCGCCGATCGAAAAATCGGCCAGATAGGCAATACCGCCCAGCGCCGTGATCGCGACCGTCGCCGGGCCCCAACGCCGGAACGAATGCGGCGCATAGCGCAGGGTATAGTCTTCCAGCGTCTCGTTTTTGGCCGCGAGTTCTTCCTCGGACCGGGGAATATCTTCGCCTGTGGTTGCCACACCGAACATCCGTTGGAATTTGATCGATGTATTGCAACGTTGATGCCACGGTCCGCTGGCCGGCCAAGCCGGATTCAACCCAGTACCGTCCAAGCCCTGCGAACGATCGGATCAGCACAATGACAGCCTTTGCACCTGGTTAGTGCAAAAGCACCATGAACGATCACCGGCTAGGCCAGGACCCCTTCGCGCTCGATAAAGGCCAGGATCTCGTCGATACCGTCGCCAGCCATCAGGTTGGTGAACAGCGTCGGCCGTTCGCCCCGCATCATCTTGGCGTCGCGATCCATGACCTCCAGGGAAGCCCCGACATAAGGCGCCAGATCGGTCTTGTTGATCACCAGCAGATCGGAGCGGGTAATGCCCGGGCCGCCCTTGCGCGGGATCTTGTCGCCGGCCGATACGTCGATCACATAAATCGTTAAGTCGGACAGTTCCGGCGAAAACGTGGCGGCCAGGTTGTCGCCGCCGCTTTCGATAAGGATCACATCGAGATCGTCGAAATCGGCGGTGAGCTGGTCGATGGCCGCCAAGTTCACCGAAGCATCTTCGCGAATCGCGGTATGCGGACAGCCGCCGGTTTCGACGCCGCGAATCCGGGTTTCGTCGAGCGCGCCGCTGCGAATCAGAAAATCCGCGTCCTCGCGGGTATAGATATCGTTGGTGACCACGGCGATCGAATACCGATCGCGCATCGCCTTGCACAGCGCATCGGTCAGCGCTGTCTTGCCAGACCCTACCGGGCCGCCGATACCCACGCGCAGGGGCGATTGCTTGTCCATTATGATTGCTTCCTCATCTTGTCGTTACGAACGATACAGCCGCGAATACAGTGTTTCATGGGCGGTACTGGCGAGCGTCACACCGGGTAGCGAACCGCCGAGCTGATCGTCGGCTAGCGTGGCCGCGCGCTCGACCGCCGCGGGCACGCGTTCGGCCAGTTCGAACAACAGCCTCTGGCCGCGGGTCTGGCCGAGCGGCACCAGTTTGACCGCGGCCAGGACCTGGTTTTCCAACCAGGCCCAGGCCATGGCTGCAGCCGCCGGCCGGGCGGCAATGCCCCAGCGTACTGCGGCCAATGTCCAGAGCGCGGCGAACGAGATATCGCTGGCATGGGCTCCGCCAATACGCCAGTCGGCCGCACCCGGCTCGTCCATGCCAGACAACAGCATCGCCAGTGCATGCCCTAGATGTTGTTCCTGGGCCCGGCGTTCAGCGGTTTCACGAGACGCCAGCAGATAACGGCTCCAGCCGGTGACCGATTCCATGCTCTGATGCTGCCAAGCCTCATGCAGCCGGAAGCAGACCGCCAGATCCAAGGGCACGAACGTAAACTCGAGACCGGCTGCCAACCAGTCGCCGACGTCATCGGCCCCCTGCAGCCCGCCGCATTCGACCGCCGCTTCCAAACCTTCCGAATAAGCAAAGGCCCCGACCGGCAGGGAGGGACTGGCCAGTTGCAACAGCCGCTGAAGGGCCAGGCTAGCGCCCGGATCTTCAACCATGAAGCCGGCTCAAATCCTCGTCTGCTACGCCCACGTGATGCTCGTGCTCGTGCTCGTGGCCGTGGCCGTGGCCGTGGCCGTGGCCGTGGCCGTGGCCGTGGCCGTGGCCGTGATGATCATAGGCACCAGGCTCGGGATGAAAAGCCGCCCGACAAACCTGGGGCGTTACACCGAGGCCGGCCACCATGTCGTCGAGCACATGATCGTGGCGATAAGCCACAGCATCGGCATGCACCTGTAACGGCACATGGCGATTGCCCAGGTGATAGCAGATCCGATTGAGCAACAAACGGTCGACGCACTGGATATAGGACAGCGGCTCGGCGGCGGCCACGACGCGCACGAACAGGCTCTGCTCGGCGTCGGTCAGAATATCGCCGTCGGAGAGCGTGCTACCGCGGGCCAGCACCATGCCAGCCGAATCGCCGTTATCGAGCGCCAGGCGCTGACGCGATTTCTGGCGGGCGTCGTAGTCCAGCGTCGCGGTCGTCGTGGGCTCGACGCTCGGGCCGGCATATTTGTAAACGAGTCGAATCATGAAAATGACAACTGGCTGCCTAGCGGCGCCCTAGAATAGAAAATAACGCTGCGCCAGCGGCAGTTCGGCCGCCGGTTCGCAGACCAGGAGTTCGCCGTCGGCCCGGACCTCGTAGGTCTGTGGATCGACTTCGAGATGCGGCACCGCGTCGTTGTTGCGCATGTCGGCCTTGGACAACGTCCGCGTGCCGGTTACGGCCACCAGCCGTTTGGACAACCCGAGCCGCTCGCCGATGCCGGCATTCACAGCGGCCGCCGAGGTGAAGGTCACCGAGGTCGAAGTCGTAGCCGGGCCATAGGCGCCGAACATCGAGCGATAGTGTACCGGCTGCGGGGTCGGAATGGAGGCATTCGGATCGCCCATCGGCGCCATCGCGATCGCCCCGCCTTTGAGAATCGTGGCCGGCTTGGTACCGAAGAACGCCGGTTTCCAGAGCACCAGATCGGCCAGCTTGCCGACCTCGACCGAACCGACCTCATGGGCAATGCCATGGGTGATCGCCGGGTTGATGGTGTATTTGGCGATATAGCGTTTGGCGCGGGCGTTGTCGGCATGCTCTGAATCACCCGGCGCGGGACCGCGCTGGATACGCATCTTGTGCGCGGTCTGCCAGGTTCGGGTGATCACTTCGCCGACCCGGCCCATGGCCTGAGAGTCAGAGGCGATCATCGAGAACGCGCCAAGATCGTGCAGGATATCCTCGGCAGCAATGGTTTCTCGTCGAATGCGCGAATCGGCAAAGGCGACATCTTCGGCGATCGCCGGGCTGAGATGGTGGCACACCATGAGCATGTCGAGATGCTCGTCGACCGTATTCGCGGTATACGGCCGGGTCGGATTGGTCGACGAGGGCAGTACGTTGGCCTTGCCGGCCGCGGTGATGATATCCGGCGCATGGCCGCCGCCGGCACCTTCGGTGTGATAGGTATGGATCACCCGGTTCTTGAAGGCGGCAAAGGTGTCCTCGACGAAGCCGGATTCGTTGAGCGTATCGGTATGGATCGCGACCTGGACATCGGTGTCCTCGGCTACCGACAGACAATTGTCGATCGCGGCCGGCGTAGTGCCCCAATCTTCATGCAGCTTGAGACCACAGGCGCCAGCCGCGATCTGGTCGTGCAGGGGCTTTGGCAGACTGGCATTGCCCTTGCCCAGAAACCCGAGGTTCATGGGAAAGGCCTCGGCTGCCTCTAGCATACGGTGCATATGCCACGGCCCCGGCGTGACCGTAGTCGCCTTGGTGCCGGTAGCTGGGCCGGTGCCGCCGCCGATCATGGTAGTCACCCCCGAGGCCAAGGCTTCCTCGATCTGCTGCGGGCAAACGAAATGGATATGAGCATCGATGCCGCCGGCAGTCAGAATCTGGCCTTCGCCGGCAATGATCTCGGTGCCGGGCCCGATGACGATATCGATACCATCCATGACATCCGGGTTGCCGGCCTTGCCGATGCCCGAGATTCGCCCTTCAGAGATGCCTACGTCGGCCTTGACGATGCCCCACCAGTCCAGAATCACCGCATTGGTGATCACGGTATTTGCAGCCACGTCGTTGCCGTGCTGGCTCTGGCCCATGCCGTCGCGCACGACCTTGCCGCCGCCGAACTTGACCTCGTCGCCGTAGTGGCCGGTATCGGACTCGACCTCGATCGTCAGCGCGGTATCACCCAGGCGAACCCGGTCGCCGGCAGCCGGCCCGAACATCTCGGCATAGGCCCCTCGATCCATCCGACTCATGACCCGCCCTCCTGCAGTTCACCCATGACCTGGCCGTGGAAACCATAGACGGCACGCCGGCCCACATAGGGCACCAACGTAACCGTGCGGGTCGCCCCCGGCTCGAAGCGCACAGCGGTGCCCGCAGGCATGTCCAGCCGATAACCTCGAGCAGCGGCACGATCGAATTCGAGCGCCGGATTAGTTTCGGCAAAATGATAATGGGAGCCCACCTGCACCGGGCGGTCGCCGGTATTCGATACCTCGATCTCGCGGCGCTGCCGGCCTGCGTTGATCTCGATCTCGCCGTCGCCCGGCAGAATTTCCCCTGGAATCATGACCACCTCAGACGATTGGATCGTGAACCGTGACCAGCTTGGTGCCGTCGGTGAACGTGGCCTCGACCTGCACCTCGGTCAGCATTTCCGGCACCCCGTCCATCACGTCGTCGCGCGTGAGCAGCGTACGACCGTAGTCCATCATTTCGGCCACCGACCGGCCTTCGCGGGCCCCTTCCATGAGTGCCGAGGCAATCAACGCCATCGCTTCCGGATAGTTGAGCTTAAGTCCACGCTCTCTTCGACGTTCGGCGAGCAGTCCTGCCGAAAAGATCAGCAGTTTGTCTTTTTCGCGGGGCGTCAGCTCCATGGCGCAATCTCGTTGAGTGAACCGTCCGATAGTCCGGGCAACGTTAAGTCGCCCAGATACGCGGCGCAATGGCTGGTTTGTCGAATATCCGTGGCCGCAGCCATTGCCAGACCAGGCGCATCGGTGCCAGCAGAAAACGCGGTTCGGCGCCCATCGTACGTACGATCATCAGGTTCTCGACCCGAGTCACACCGTGAACGATGCCGCTGTCCGCGAGTTGCTGCCGAACGCCAGCCACCTGGTCTTCATCGAATCCCTGAGGGTGATAAGCAATGAGCGTGCCCACTGCTCGGGCGCCGGCCAGCCCCCAGGGCGCGTCCTGAAACCGGGAATCCTGCCGTCCAGGCACGTAGGTTCGTTCATGCCAGCACAAACGACCGTCGATGCACACGCGCAGCCGGCCATCGTAGACCCCGTGGTCAAAGGCTTCTCCGGCCGCGGGTCGGCCGAGCATCCAGACTTCCCAGGCAATCAGCCGGGCATCGGCAGCCAGATCGACATCCAGCGCGGTCCGGCCTTGGGCGCCATCGAACACGATCGTTTCTTGGGGCAGCCATTCAGCCTCGGCGCCGGCGCCTACGGTCAGCGAAACGCGCTGGGAACTTGCCCGATCGGGAGAACGATAAAGCTTGGCCGCGGACGGCGTCGTCACCAAGGCGCGCGCTTCTCGCCCGACCGCGATATCGAATACGATTTCATCGCCCTGCACCACTCCGCCGGGCGGATGCAGCAGCATGATATGGGCGGTCCCATCCGGCTCGGGATACAGCGGGCGCTGAATATAAACTGGGCCGACATGTTGGCGACGCGTGACCGCGCTACGCGATCCACGCCGTTCGACGTCCAGCTTCAAGCGGGCATGCCAACCATTGGGTTGACGCTCGGAATCGGCGGATGCAGTTAGGGGCGAGAAAATGGACGACTCCCGAACGGGTACGACAGCCGTCTTTTTCTACACAAAACACAGCATGCCGCCAAGCCTTATCGTGGCTCGGCGGCGATTCGACTGGGTCCAGGCGGCCTCGGCCGCACTGCGCCTTCGGGTTAGGCGCTAATACTGCGTATTGTCATTGTCGGCAGACGGCAGGGTTTGGGCATCGGCATTCATCCGGTCGTTGGCCGACTGCGGCGTGCCGCGAGCCTCGTCCCGCAGTTGGTCCTGCATCTGGTTGCGACGGTGTTGCATGTTGCTTTGTGCCTGCGACATGTCGTGGCCCGCGCTGTGCTGCATGCTGGACATCTTGTTCTGGGCGTTCTGACGCATCTGCGAGGATGTGTTTTGCATCGCTTGGCTAGCCTGCTGCATGCGCTGCTGGCCGTGCATCATGCCGTTGTGCGCTTTTTGCGCAGCCTGCGAGGACATGCGATGACTGCCGTCTTTCATAATCGTATAGACCTGACCACCCTCAACTGATGGCCCGGCGGCGCCACCGCTGGCTGCTGTCATGCCGGCTTCGAACTGATTCAACGTCACACCGTTGGCATTGATATCGGTTGGGTTCGCCTGCGGATCACTCTGGATCGAGGTGCTGTTGTTCATCGAGCTATACAGCTCGGCCACCTGATCGTTGGCCTGGGCCTCGCTCTGGCTCAGCACACCGTCGTTGTTGGTATCGAGCCGTTGAAACAGCGCTTTCGCCGAACCGGTATCGGTTGCCGCCGCCTGGGCAGTCGGCCCATCGGACGACAGACCACCACTGGCAGCCATCCCCGTGCCAGCGACCATAGTGAGTCCGACAGCTATCGCGGTCTTCTTCAACATTGCGCTATTGTCCTGTTTCGAAAGATACTCGGACGCTACAACCAACGCATTAATCGGTCCTGAATCTCGCCGCTTATGCGCCCACCGGCGCGCCGTGGCAACCGCCCCCGCCAAACAGCGCCGGGACGATAACCCCGGGGCCTATCGGGCTTGCAAGGCTTTAACGGCCTGGGTAGCCGCTATTGCTCGTTCGAATCTTCGGATCGGGTGTTATCGAACTGCGCTTTGTTATCCTGCGTCCGGGCACGCGTCGACGCATGCCGGTCACGTTCGGGATCACCAGCCTCGGCGCCCGATCCATCGCCGGCTTTCTGACCGGTACGAGTATTGTCGAACTGGGCGTTCGAGTCTTTAGTGGTCGCTCTTGTGGCCGAATGCTGGTCTTCGTTCGCGTCTGCCGCGTCGGTGTTGTCGCTACGGGTGTTGTTGAACTGGGCCTCGGTATCTCGTGTCGACGCCCGGCTGCCCCGGTTTCGGCTGATCGACTCGAACTCATCGCGAGTAATTCCAGCCGGCTGGGATTGGTTATCGGCGGTCAGTTCGTCGTAGCGCGCAGCCAAGCCCGGCGCGGCTTTGGCCTCACTGCGACTGAGCACGCCGTTGTGGTCGGCATCCAAGCGTTCGAAACGAGCCGGGTTCGAATTGCCGGACGCGCTGGCCGGGACCGTCGCGAGAACGGCTGTGGCGGCCACGCACATCAAGCCGAAATGGCTGGCGGTGTATCGAAGCATCAAAAATCCTGGCAGAAAAACAGATGCATCGACGCTAACACCGCCGTGTTAACAACATATGACGCCCGGGCGCGACCGAATCAGGGCTCTTCGGCCTCGCGCTCGCGCGCACCCGGCGCGAACAGGCGGGCCATGAACAACCCGATTTCATAGAGCAGATAGACGGGCACCGCCAGCAACGTCTGGGAGATGACATCCGGTGGCGTGAGCAGCATACCGGCGCCAAAAGCGGCGACCAGTACATAAGGGCGATAGCCACCCAGCTGTTTCGGCGTGGCAAACCCGGCCCAGACGATCAGAAAGATCGCCACCGGCAGTTCGAAGGCCACACCGAAGGCCATGAACATCTTGAGCACGAAATCCAGATAATTCGAGATATCGGTCATCACCGACACCCCCTCCGGCGCGACCGAGATGAAAAAACCGAACACGATCGGAAAAATCACGTAGTAGGCGAACAGCATGCCGAGATAGAACAACAGCGTGCTGGAAACCAGCAAAGGCGTGACCAGCCGCCGCTCCGCCAGATACAGCCCGGGGGCGATGAACATCCAGATCTGATAGAGCGTCCACGGCAGGGAAATCGCGAAGGCGATCATCAGCGACAGCTTCATCGGCACTAGAAACGGTGCCGTCACGCCGGTTGCGATCAGGCTGCTGTGATGCGGCATGTGCACCAACAGCGGCCCCGACAGAAAGGTGAACAGCGGGCGCGAGAAATAAAAGCACGGCAGGAACACCAACCCGATGCCGAGCGCGATCCGGATCACCCGGGTACGCAGCTCCAGTAGATGCGCCATCAAGGGCTGTTCGTTTTCGTCTACTTCCTTGTCGCTCACGGGCGGCTCTCGTCGTCAGCGGCGCGGCGCTCGGCGCGTGTATCTGCGGTTTCGGAAGTGGCTCCTCGATGATCGGCCTCGCTCTGCTCGGCCGTCACATTTGCCGAGGACGCATCGCGGCCCTCGGCAGGCTCGTTGAGCGTATCCGCCATGCGCGCACCGCGCGAGCGAATATCTTGGGTCTCGGACTCGATGCGCTCGCGGGCGCGCCGGACATCGTTGCGGATGTCCTCGGCGCCGACTTCGTTCTCGAGTTCGGAGGTCAATGCGCTGACATAGTGCCGAGCACGACCGACCCAGCGGCCCAGCGTTCGCGCTACCACCGGCAGGCGCTCGGGGCCGAGCACGATCAATCCGATCACGCCGAGGGTAGCCAGCTCCCAGAAACCGATATCGAACATGGAAAGTGCCGGTCGTGATCAGTCGCGACGACGGGCCGTTTCGTCGTCTCGGCTGGCGCTGTGCTGTGTACTCTGGCTACTCGGCGACTCATGGTTGTCGGACGCGTCGTCGCGCCGGGCATGGTCCACGACCTTCGGATCGTCTTGATCTTTGCGCTCTGCGTCGTCCTCGTCCTTCATCGCCGAGCGAAAGCCCTTCAATGCCGAACCGAGATCCGGGCCGAGGTTGCGCAGGCGCTTGGAGCCGAACACGAGCAGCACGATCACTAAAAGAATGAGTAGCTGCCAGATACTGATACCGCTGAGCATAATGACCTCTTTAGTCTTGGGCGGTGTCGCCACCGCTACGGGCGGCCTTTTCTACATGACCCGACACACCAAAGCGCCGTGCCAGCTCGGATTGCACTGCCGCCGAATCCAGCCCTCGTGACTGGAGCAACACCATACAGTGAAACCATAAATCGGCGACTTCGTGAATTAGATGATGGTCGTCGCCGTGGGCAGCCTCGACCACTTCGGCCGATTCTTCGCTGATCTTGTCAGTGATGGCGGTCACACCGCCAGCATACAGCGCCGCAGTATAGCTTTGCGCCGGATCAGCCGTGCGACGCTTGGCCAGCGCCGCATCCAGCTGTGCAAACACATCGCCATCATTGGGTGAATTATTCATGCAGACCGTACATTTGTTGCGGATCGGTGATGACCGGATCTCGGGTGACCCAGGCACCGTTGTCCAGCACCTGAAAGAAACAGGATTCGCGTCCGGTATGGCAAGCCACGCCGCCGATCTGTTCGACCCGTAGCAGCAGTGCATCGTTGTCGCAGTCGAGCGCGATACTCACGATACGCTGCAGATTGCCCGAGGACTCGCCCTTGCGCCATAGCGTGGCCCGCGAACGTGACCAATATGTTGCATAGCCGGATTCGACCGTCGCGGCTAACGCGTCGCGATTCATCCAGGCCAGCGTCAATACGCGCTGGGTATCGGCCGACTGAGTAATCACTGGCACCAGGCCCTGCGTGTTCCAGGCCACCTGATCGAGCCAGTCGCTGTCGCGATTTGTTTCCATGACTGACTTCGTTTGGTTTTAACGGGTCCGTATCCTACCTGCCATGCGCGGCGATCCGCAGTCCTGAGAATAGCAACCGCCGCTATTGACTATGCCAGCTCAAGGCCGCACTGCTGCTCGTAGCGCGACCGGCCTGGGGTTATCGCCGTCTAGGTCGGCAACTGATCGCTGCGATTTCTCTGCGCCGATGCTTTATGCGCATACTGGCGACATTCACGACCGGGGCTCGCGCTGTTGCAAGCCGGCCGGGCGCAATCTAGTGTTGCCGCGCATGAAGATCATCATCCTGGGGGCGGGCGAAGTCGGGGCAACTCTGGCGGAGAACCTGGCCCACGAGTCCAACGACGTCACAGTAGTCGATACCAACGAGTCACTGCTACGGCCACTGCAGGATCGTCTGGATATTCGGGCGATTCCCGGCTATGCCGCACACCCAGCAGTGCTGCGCGATGCTGGGGCCAACGATGCCGACATGATCATCGCCGTGACCGCGGTCGATGAAATCAACATGGTCGCCTGCCAGATCGCCTACACCCTGTTTCATACCCCGACCAAGATCGCGCGTATCCGCTCGGCCGAGTATCTGGTCGAGGGCCGGCTGTTCCATCAGGATGCGATCCCGATCGATATGTCGATCAGCCCCGAACAGCTGGTCACCGATTACATCAAACGCCTGATCCAGTACCCCGGTGCACTGCAGGTGGTCGATTTTGCCGAGGGCCGGGTACAGGTCGTGGGCGTCAAGGCTTACTACGGCGGGCCGCTGGTGGGCAACGAACTCAAGACCCTGCGCGATCATATCCCGAACGTGGATACCCGGGTCGTGGCGATCTATCGACGCGGCAAGCCGTTGATTCCTGAAGGCAACACCATCGTCGAGGCCGACGACGAAGTGTTTTTCGTCGCTGCGCGGCGCGATATCAAGCAAGTGATCGGCGAACTGCGCAAGATCGACCGACCCGTCAAGCGGGTAATGCTGGCCGGCGGCGGCAACATCGGCACACGGCTTGCACTGGCGCTGGAAAACCAGTGCCAGGTCAAGGTCATCGAACATAATCCGCAGCGCGCGGGCTGGCTGTCCGAGCGGGTCAATCGCTCGATCGTGCTCAAAGGCGATGCCGCCAACGAGGCCCTGCTGCGGGAGGAAAACATCGAGTCGGTGGATGTGTTCTGTTCGGTCACCGACGACGACGAAGCCAATATCCTGTCGGCGATGTTGGCCAAGCGGCTCGGTGCGCGTAAGGCCATGTCGTTAATCAACCGACTGGCCTATGTGGATCTGATCGAGTCTTCCGGCACCCAGATCGATATCGCGATCTCGCCCAAACAATCCACGATTTCGGCATTGCTGGCGCATGTCCGACGCGGCGACGTAGTCCGCGCCCATACCCTGCGCCGCGGCGCGGCCGAGGCGATCGAGGCGATCGCCCACGGCGAGCGTTCCAATTCGCGAGTGGTCGGCCGTCGCATCGACGAGATCAAGCTGCCGCCGGGGGCTTCGATCGGCGCTATCGCCCGCGGCGAGGATGTGCTGATCGCCCACCACGATACGGTGATCGAATCCGGCGACCACGTGATGATCTTCATCATCGACAAGAAATACACCGCTGAAGTGGAGCAGCTGTTCCAGGTCGGCGTGTCGTATGTCTGATTCGTACAGGACCTGGCTGTGATCGGCGGCGGTTTCAACTACTACTATGCCGTGGTCCAGCGGGTGCTGGGCCTGCTGCTGATGATCTTTTCGGTCTCGATGCTCGCGCCCGCTGCAGTCGGCGCGATCTATGGCGATGGCGAGATCGAGGCGTTCGTTATCGGCTTTGTCATCACCTTGGCCACCGGGCTCGCGACCTGGCTACCGACCCGGCATGTTCAGCGCGAACTCAAGATCCGGGACGGCTTTCTGGTGGTCGTGCTGTTCTGGATGGTGCTGAGTCTGTTCGGGGCGATCCCGCTGTGGCTGGCCACCCGGCCCAATATGAGCTTCACCGATGCCGCCTTCGAGTCGGTCTCGGGCTTGACCACCACCGGCGCGACCGTGCTCACCGGCCTGGACACTCTGCCCCATGCCATTCTGTTCTGGCGGGTGCTGCTGCACTGGATGGGCGGCATGGGCATCATCGTGCTGGCGGTGGCCGTGTTGCCGATGCTGGGCGTCGGCGGCATGCAGCTCTATCGTGCCGAAACGCCGGGCCCGATCAAGGATTCCAAACTCACGCCGCGCATCCGCGAGACCGCCAAGGCGCTGTGGTATATCTATGTCTCGCTGACCGGCGTGTGCATATTGATGTTCTGGCTCGCCGGCACGACGCCCTTCGATGCCGTGAGCGACGCGTTTTCTGCGGTGGCCACCGGCGGTTTTTCCAACCACGATCTATCGCTGGGTTATCACGACAGTGCGATCATCGAACTGGCGGCGATCGTAGCGATGCTGATCGGCTCGATCAGTTTCGGGATGCATTTTTCAATCTGGCGCAGCGCCAACCCGCTGGATTACTGGCGCGATTCGGAAACCCGTACGTTCTTGATCATGATCGTGGCCGCGACTGCCGTCGTGACCCTGGTACTACTGATCGCCGGAACTTATGTCGATACCCCGGACGCCTTGATCAAGGCCCTGTTCCAGGTGCTATCGATCGGCACCACCACCGGCTTCACCACGACCGACTACACCATCTGGCCGAGTTTCCTGCCGATGTTTCTGCTGCTCGGCGGTTTTGTCGGCGGCTGTGCGGGTTCGACCACCGGCGGCATGAAGACTGTGCGTTTCATCCTGCTCGCCAAGCAGGGTATTCGCGAGATCAACCGACTGATCCATCCCAATGCCGAAATCCCGATCAAGATGGGCAGTAAGGTCATCCCAGATCGGGTGGTGCATGCCGTATGGGGATTTTTCTCGGTCTATGTGACGGTCTTCGCCGTGATGTTTTTGATTTTGCTCGGCACCGGGCTCAACGAGCTGACCGCGTTTTCTGCGGTCGCTGCGACCATCAACAACATCGGCCCAGGGCTGGGCGAAGTGGCCTCGAACATGGCCAGCCTGCCGTCGCTGGCAAAATGGGTACTGTGCCTGTCGATGCTGCTCGGGCGTCTGGAGGTCTTCACCCTGCTGGTGATTCTGACGCCGGCGTTCTGGCGTCGCTGAACTTTGCGACCTGACGAGATACCCCAACCTTTCGGTACAATCAGGGTATGACGATGCAGGATCGACTCCAGGCCATGATCGACGCCGGGCGGGATACGCCGCTGGCCCGTTTTACGCTCGGCGAGCTTCACCACAAAAACGGCGACCTCGAGACCGCGGTCGTCCACTTGGCCGAAGCCGTTCGGCAGGACCCAAAGTATTCCGCGGCGTGGAAACTCTACGGCCGAACCCTGCTGGAGGCCGGCCATTACAACCACGCGCTCGAAGTGTTGAGCCAAGGCATTGAGGTCGCCGAGACCCAGGGCGACAACCAGGCTGCACGCGAGATGCAGGTGTTCTACAAACGCGCTGCCCGCGCCGCCGAATAAGGCTTAGCCGATGTCTGTCTACACTCGGGTCGAAGTCGAGGATCTGCGCGCGCTGCTGGCCGATTATGCGGTCGGCGAACTCGAGGACTTCACCGGTATTTCGGCTGGGGTGACCAATACCAACTATTTCGTGGACACCACGCTCGGGCGCTGGGTACTGACCCTGTTCGAACAGGTCGAGGCCGACGAACTGCCGTTTTTCATGCAGCTCATGGACCATCTGGCGGGCCACGGCGTGCCCTGTGCCCATCCAGTGGCCCGCAACGACGGCGGCTTTCTTAGCGCGGTTGCCGGGCGTCCGGCCGCCCTGGTTTATCGCCTGAACGGACGCAGCGAGGAAGCGCCCGAACCGACCCATTGCCGCTCGCTCGGCGGCGTGGTCGCCGAAATGCACCGAGCCGTGGCGGGCTTCACCCCGATCCAGCGCAACCCGCGCGACCTAGACTGGATTCAAACCGCCGCCGAACGGCTCGATAGCGCGCTTCCGGCGACCGAACGCGCTTTACTGCTCGAGGAAATCGCATTCCAGACCGATACGGCCCAATCGCTCTATGCTGAACTCCCGGCCGCCGTAGTCCATGCCGATCTGTTTCGTGACAACGTCTTGTTCGATACCTATCGGGTCTCCGGCCTGATCGATTTCTATTACGCCTGCCACGATTACCTGCTGTTCGATCTGGCGATCATCTGCAACGATTGGGCCTTCGACGACCGCGATCGCTACCAGGCCGAGCACTGGCAGGCTTTCATGCGCGCCTATGCCCGCCGCCGCAGCCCCACCGATGCCGAGATTGCCGCCTGGCCGGCCATGCTGCGGGCCGCGGCCCTCCGATTCTGGGTCTCGCGGTTGATCGATGCCCATTTTCCGATGAGCGGCGAAGACGTGCACATCAAGGATCCCACGCCCTTCAAACGTCTGTTGCTGGCGCATCGCGAAGCCGTACCGCCACTGCTGGCGCCATGATCGCGCTCATCCAACGCGTCACCCGGGCCTCGGTCACAGTGGCGGGTGAGACGATCGCGGCCATCGATAGCGGCGTACTGGCCCTGGTCGCGGCCGAACCCGAGGATACGCCGGCCCGCGCCGAACGCCTGGCCGAACGGGTGCTCGCCTATCGTATCTTCGCCGACCAGGCCGGCCGCATGAATCTCGGTGCGACCACGGCTGGCAAAGCGGTACTGGCGGTGCCCCAGTTCACCCTGGCCGCGGATACGCGCCGCGGCAACCGACCGGGTTTTTCCACCGCCTGTGCCCCGGATCGCGCGGCCGGGCTGTTCGACGATTTCGTCGCCGCCCTGAACGCTCGCCATACGCCGATCGAGTGTGGCCGTTTCGGCGCCGACATGCAGGTCGAACTGGTCAACGATGGCCCGGTAACGTTCTGGCTGACGGCCTGATTCGATCGCCCGGCCGCGGCCGTTTGAATCACTTGGCTGAACCAGGCTGAAAGATCGCGTTCGAACTCTCGCGTTGCAGCAGGCAACGGCGTATTATCGGGCGTCCACCAGGGGAAGCCGAGCTAACGCGAGACCATGACTGCGCGCCGCGCCACGATCGAACGTCGTACCGCCGAAACCGATATCCGACTGAGCCTCGACCTCGACGGCAGCGGCGACTTCAAGGCTGCCACCGGCGTGGGTTTTTTCGAGCACATGCTGCATCAGCTGGCTCGGCATGGCCTGATCGACCTGGATATCCAGGCCGATGGCGATCTGCATATCGATGATCACCATACAGTCGAAGACGTTGGCCTGGCATTGGGCGCTGCGCTCAAGGACGCGATCGGCGATAAACGCGGCATCATGCGCTACGGCCATGCCTATGTCCCGCTCGACGAGGCCCTGTCACGGGTGGTCGTGGATTTTTCCGGCCGACCGGGGCTGTATTTCCGGGCCGATTTCACGGCCGAAAAGATCGGCAGCTTCGATACCGAACTGGTGCGCGAATTCTTCCAGGGCGTGGCCAGCGCGGCCTCGATGACCCTGCATATGGATGCCCTGACCGGGCATAACGCGCATCATATCGCAGAGACGCTGTTCAAGGCCTTCGGCCGTGCCCTGCGCGCGGCGGTGGCTCGCGACCAGCGCGCTCTCGACGCCCTGCCCTCGACCAAGGGCAGCCTCTAAGACTCTACTTTTCGCGTTCTTTATGGCAACCGTTGGCATCATCGACTACGGCATGGGCAATCTGCACTCGATCGCCAAGGCGCTGCGCTATGTCGCCTCGGACGAGCAGATCGAAGTCAGCTTTGACCCGGATGCGCTGGCCCGCATGGATCGCCTGGTGCTGCCGGGCGTCGGCGCGATCGGCCACTGCATGGACGAACTGCGCCGCCTCGAACTCGACGACATGATTCGCGAGGTGCTGGGCCAAAAACCCTTGATGGGCGTTTGTCTCGGCATCGAAGCTCTGATGGCGCACTCCGAGGAATCCGGCGGCGTCGACTGTCTCGGCGCCTTCCCCGGCGATACCGTCAAGTTCACCGAGACCGAGGTCATGCCCGACGGTTCGCGGCGCAAGATTCCGCATATGGGCTGGAACCAGGTACACCAAGAACGCCATCATCCGCTCTGGAAGGATATCGCGGCGAATTCCTGGTTTTATTTCGTACACAGCTACTACGTGGTGCCGGACGACCGACGGCATATCGCCGGCACCACCGACTACGGCGTGCGATTCACCTCCGTGGTCTTGCGCGAAAACGTGTTTGCCGTGCAATTTCATCCAGAGAAGAGTCAGTCGGCCGGTCTGCAGTTGCTGGCCAATTTTCTGGAATGGGACGGCATGGCCTGACCGCCATCGTCTCAGGATTTCGACAAACTTCACCCATCAGCCGCCAATAAGCGAGGAGTCAGGGCGTGCTACTCATCCCCGCTATCGATATTAAGAACGGCCAGTGCGTACGTCTGCGTCAGGGCGACATGCACGATGTCACCGTATTCGACGACGACCCGGTCGCCATGGCCCAACGTTGGATCGACGAAGGCGCCGATCGCATCCATGTCGTCGACCTGGACGGTGCCAAGGCTGGCTATCCGGTTAACGACCGCGTCATCGGCGATATCGTCGACGCCGCCGGCTCGATCCCGGTCCAGGTCGGCGGCGGCATCCGTGACGAAGCTGCGATCGAGACTTATCTCGAACGCGGCGTGGAATACGTCATCATCGGCACCCGCGCTGTTTCGGAACCGCATTTCGTAGCCGATATCGGCGTCGAATTCCCGCGCCGGATCATCGTCGGTCTGGATGCCCGCGACGGCATGGTCGCCACCGATGGCTGGTCCAAGCTGTCCAACCATACGGTGACCGATCTGGCCCAGCAGTTCGAGGCCGACGGCGTGGTCGCCATCATCCATACCGACATCAGCCGCGACGGCATGATGCAGGGCCTGAACGTCGAAGCCACGCGCGCCCTGGCCGCCGAGCTCACGATCCCGGTGATCGCCTCGGGCGGGGTCACCGACATGACCGATATCGATGCCCTGCTCACCGCCGAAGCCGATGGCGTAGCCGGTGCCATCCTCGGCCGGTCGATTTACGAAGGCACGCTCGATCTAGCCAGCGCCCGCAAGCGCGTCAACGAGCGGCCCAAAGGAGGCTAAGTGTCCCTTGCAAAGCGCATCATTCCCTGCCTCGATATCGACAAGGGGCGGGTCGTTAAAGGCGTGAAGTTCCTGGATGTTGCCGATGCCGGCGACCCTGTCGAGATTGCCCGCCGCTATGATCAGCAGGGCGCGGACGAACTGGTGTTTCTCGACATCACGGCCTCCAACGAAGATCGCGGCACGCTCATGGACGTGGTCGAGAAAGTCGCCGGCGAGGTGTTCATTCCACTGACCGTGGGCGGCGGTGTACGCACCCTATCGGACGTCCGCCGGCTGCTGTCGGCCGGCGCTGACAAGGTCTCGATCAACACCGCGGCCATCGGCAATCCGGAGTTCGTGGCCGAGGCTGCCTATCGCTACGGCAGCCAATGCATCGTAGTGGCTCTGGATGCCAAAAACGCTGCCAAGAAGGATGAGGAGCCGCGCTACGAGATTTTCACCCACGGCGGGCGCAAGTCCACCGGCATCGAAGCCATCGGCTGGGCCAAGAAACTGGTTTCGCTAGGCGCCGGCGAAGTGCTGCTGACCAGCATGGATCGCGATGGCACCAAGTCCGGCTTCGATATCCGCTTAACCCGCGCGGTCTCGGATGCCGTGCCCGTGCCGGTCATCGCCTCGGGCGGCGTCGGCAGCCTAGAAGATCTCTATCACGGTTTGGCCGAAGGCCATGCCGATGCCGTACTGGCAGCCTCGATCTTCCATTTCGGCACGTACACGATCCAACAGGCCAAGAACTATCTCGCCGAACGCGGCGTGCCGGTACGCGACGCCATTCATCGCTAGGGCGTGTTGAGGTTTGGTGCAGGTCTGCGCCACAGGCTGTGGGGCGGCAAGCCGCGACGCCGCGCATGCGGCCTAGTGGCACGACGTCAGTAAGCAGCAACGCGGGAATTGCAGCCCAACAGCCCTTGGCCCGAAGGGTTGCGCCCCGAATCGCGTCGAGCCGCGTAACGCGCCTTGATCAGGGCACGATTTGGGGCAACAACGCAACGCTCGGACGAAACCTCAACCCGCTCTAGCCCTTGCTGAGGTCTTACGCAATTCCGTGCCGACATGTGGTCCAGCCGGATGAGGCCTAGTGCGTCCAGCCAAGACCGCCACACCATAGGCGAGTCATCGTGTTGTTCATCGTTGGCCAATAGCCTGTTCAGGTAGGCCAGCCGTTTTGAAATGCGCCGCATGACAACCCGCGGTGTTTCCAACACGTGCCGTCCTGGCGGCCACTTATGCCCTCGCCGGCACGCCAGCGCCGCTCGTACGCCGCATCAACAGCGCGTCATTACGGCCGAACCTGGCGGCACTGGCAGCGGACACGCATAAAAAAAGCCCGGGTGGCCCCGGGCTTTTTTAGCATCACCAGCGGTCGACGTCTTACGTCGTCTGCTCTTCGTGCTTGCCTTCGGCGAATTCCTCGATCGCCTTGGCGCAGAAGGCATCCAGGTCATCCGGCGTACGGCTGGTCACGAGCGCTTCGTCACAGACCACTTCCCGGTCTTCCCAGGTCGCGCCCGCGTTCTGTAGATCGGTCTTGATCGACGGGAACGACGTCACGGTTCGACCATCGAGCACACCGGCTTCGATCAACACGATCGGCGCATGGCAGATCGCAGCGACCGGCTTATGCTGGGCAAAGAAATCGCGCACGAAGGTCACAGCCTTGTCGTTATTGCGCAGATTGTCTGGGTTGACCACACCGCCCGGCAGGACCAGACCGTTGTAGTCCGAAGACGATACGTCGTCGACCGTCTTGTCGACCTTGAATGTATCAGCCTTGTTGATATCGCCGTTCATGCCCTGGACTTCGCCCGACTTGAGCGAGACCAATTCGACTTCGGCGCCTGCGTTCTGGATGTCCTTCCAGGGCCGGGTCAGTTCGATCTGCTCGAAGCCATCGGCGACCAGAAACGCGATCTTCTTGCCTTTGAGTTCATCTGCCATCGTTGTCTCCTTATGACATCAAATGCAGTACGCGACCGACGATGGGCGCGTTGCCAAGGCATTCCAATCAGTAGAGTTACGCAAATTATTCCAGGCGTTCCAGTAGTGCGTAGTAGAACCCGTCAAAGCCATGCGCACCGGGCGCGATGCGACGTCCGAAGCGCTCCGCCTGGCCCCATTCAGCTTCGATCGGCTGCTCGCGTGCCCCTGGCGTAGCAGCCAGAAAATCGCCAACCACATCCACGCCCTCGGCGCGCAGGATCGAACAGGTGGCATAGACCAGCCGCCCGCCCGGCGCCAGGGTCGTCCAGAGCGCATCGAGCAAGGCGCGCTGACGGGCTGCCGCCGCTGTGATGTCCTCGGGCCGGCGCAGCCATTTGATATCGGGATGGCGACGGATCACACCAGTGCCACTACAGGGCGCATCCAACAGAATCCGATCGAAGGGCTGGCCGTCCCACCAGAGCGCTGGTTGGCCGGCATCGCCGACGCACACTGTGGCACTCAGGCCCAGCCGATCCAGAGTCGCCTGCAAGGTGGCCAGCCGATCGGCATCGATATCCAGCGCGGTGAGTGTGATATCGGCTCTTTCGAGCAGGTGCGCGCTTTTATTGCCCGGCGCGGCACAGGCATCGAGCACGCGCTCGCCGGCCTGGGGCGCCACTAGATCGACGGCCAGCTGGGCCGCCCCATCCTGGATCGATACCCGGCCGGCCTCGAAGCCCGGCAGCCGCTCGGCGGCGACCGGCTCGGCCAGGGTCAGACCCGCCCGGCATAGCGCGATCGGCTCGGCGTCGATGCCGGCCTCGGCCAACTCGGATTGCAGCGCCTCGCGGTCGGTGGCGCGCGTATTGGTCCGCAGATGCATCGGCGCCTGGGCATTGCCGGCGGCCAATACGGCTTCGCCGGCCGCGCCCCAGTCGGCCAGGATCGCGTCAGCCAGCCAATCGGGATAGCTCAGGGCCAGCGCAGACGCGCTCTCGTCGATGCGCGCCGGTTCGCGCTGGTGCCCGCGCAGTACGGCGTTGACCAGCCCGCGTGCCTTGCCGAGCTTGAGTTTCGGGGCCGCAGCAACCGTTGCATGCACCGCGGCATGGGCCGGCACGCGGGTGGATTCGAGTTGGAACAGCCCCACGCGCAGCAATGCATCGAGCAGCGGTTGCGGCTTTTTCTTCAGCCGCGGCGCCAGCAGCGCGCCAAGCCGGCGATAGTCGCGCAGCGTGCCATAGGCGAGCATACGTGCCAGGGCGCGATCGACGCCGACGAAATCGCTCGGCCAGTCGGCGAGTGCGGCATCCAGGCTGCGACCGCCGTCGATGACCGCTGCCACGGCGCGGGCCGCCAGAACCCGTGGTCGCGCGCCCTCAGCCAAAACGCTGGCCGACCCAGTCGCGGCCGTTGGCGGCATCGGCAGCGTTCATGCGGCGCTTGCCGGGCAATTGAAGTTCGGTCACGCGGAGCACGCCCTCGCCGGTTGCGATATCGATACCCTCGCGGCCGGCCGCGACCACTGTGCCCGGCGCGGCTTCAGTTTCACTGGCACGCGCCACAGCCTGCCAGAAACGGACCCGTTCGCCATCCAACTCGGCATGAGCCACCGGCCAGGGCGAAAACGCTCGGATCAAGCGAGCGCTCTCGGCCGCCGGGCGATGCCAGTCGACCGCGGCTTCAGCCTTGTCGAGCATCGCGGCATAGGTCGCAGCCGCATCGTCCTGCGGTTGCCCGGTCACGCCCTCGGCCAAGCGATCCAGGACATCGACCAGCGCGCTGCCGCCGAGTGCCGCCAGTTCGTCGTGCAGTTCACCGGCCGTGGTGGTTTCACCGATCGGGGCACGGCGTACGGCCAGCATATCGCCGGTATCCAGGCCGACGTCCATCTGCATGATGGTCACACCGGTTTCGGCGTCGCCAGCCTCGATCGCACGGGCGATCGGTGCCGCCCCGCGCCAACGCGGCAGCAGCGAAGCATGCACGTTGATACAGCCGTAACCCGGCACCGCCAGCACGGCCTTCGGCAGGATCAGCCCGTAGGCGACCACTACCATGACGTCGGGCGCGAGCGCGGCCAGCTCGGCTACGGCCGTATCGTTCTTCTTGAGCTTTTCCGGCTGAAACACCGGCAGCTCCAGCTCTAGCGCCCGCGCCTTGACCGGCGACGGCTTGAGCCGGCGACCGCGGCCGGCCGGCCGATCTGGCTGGGTATAGACGCCGACCAGCTCATGGTCGCTGGCCGCGATCGCATCCAACGTCGGCAGGGCGAATTCCGGGGTTCCGGCAAAGACGACGCGCATGGCCTAATCGCTCTCGGTGCGCTTGGCTGCCTTGGCCAATTTGCGCCGGATACGTTCGCGCTTGAGCCGCGACAGCTTGTCGATATACAAGCCGCCGTCGAGATGGGCGAGTTCGTGCTGTACGCATTGGGCCAGCAGCCCGTCGGCGTCCATTTCGTATTCCGTGCCGTCGCGGTCCTGGGCCGCAAAGCGCAGCCGTGTCGCGCGGGTGACGCGATCGTAGTGCTCGGGCACCGACAGGCAGCCTTCGTCGACGACTTCTTCGTCCTCGGTCCAGAGGATGCGCGGATTGCACATCACGATCCGCTCGCTCTTATCCTCCGAACAGTCCATCACCGCGACCCGACGGGTATCGCCTACCTGAGTGGCCGCTAGACCTACGCCGGGCGCGTCATACATGGTCTCGAACATATCGTCGATAAAACGCGACAGATCGGCGTTGAATTCGGTAATCGGCTCCGTGACTTCGCGCAGTCGTGGATCGGGGAAATGCAAAATCTCGAGAATGGCCATATTCTGTCGGCAGTTGACGTCGATTACGGGGCCGCCACGGTCTGGGGCGCGGCACCCACCGGCACGAAAACGGGGGAGTATAACGGTTTGAGGCAGATGCGGATTGGGCTTGGGTTCGGATTGTTGCTCATGGTCGCCGGCTGCGCGCATGCACCGCGCCATGACCGCACGGCCGATACCTCCGATCAGACACCGCGCACCGCGGCTCACAACGAGAGCGCGCCGCAACCTTCCAGGACCACGCAGCATAGGCCACGGGCCACGACCGATCTATCGTCGCATATGCGCGACGACGCCCCGATGCGTTATACCGTCAAGCGCGGCGATACGCTTTGGCAGATCGCGGCGACCTTCCTCGACGATCCCTGGTACTGGCCCCAGCTCTGGGACAACAACCCCGATATCGCCAATCCGCATCGCATCTATCCCGGCGAGGTGCTGGTGCTCAGCCGTGGCATGGACCGCCAGCCGCGACTGTCCCGTGACCGGACCGTGCGACTGTCCCCGCGGATCCGCGAACAGCCGCTGTCCGAGGCAATCCCGGTCGTGCCCTACAGCGCGATCCGCAATTTTCTAGAAAGCCCACGCCTGATCGATGCCGACACGCTAGCCAATGCGCCCTATGTGGTGTCGTTCGACGACCAGCATCTGGTCGCCGGCAATGGCGCCACGGTCTATGTTCGCGGCGCAGACGCCACCGGCCCCGACCATTACGAACTGGTCCATCCGGGTGGGCCCTATCGCGATGCCGAGACTCACAAACTGTTGGGCCGCAAGGCAGTGCCGGTCGGCCGCATCACCATTCACGACTACGGCGAACACGTCGCCACGGCGACCATCGACCAAGCCTACCGCGAGGCCCAGCCCGGCGACCGACTGATCCATATCGACGACGAGAACCTGCTGCGCGATTTCTATCCGCACCTCCCGACCGAACCGATCAGTGCCCATATCATTTCGGTCTATGGCGGCGTGAGCCAGATCGGTCAGTACGACGTGGTGACGCTCGATCGCGGCGCTCGCCAGGGCATGCAGCGCGGCACCGTGCTTGATATCTATACCGCCGGGCGCAAAGTGTCCGACCCGGTCGCCGGCGGCCAAGTGCGCCTACCCGAGGTCGAGGCCGGGCGATTGATGGTCTTCAAGGTCGAGGATCAGGTCAGCTTCGCTCTGATCATGCATGCCACCCGAGCCATCCACGTCAAGGACGTCGCCCACACGTCGGCGGCCGGAAACCGGCCATGAACATCGACAACGCCTGGTTACGCCTGGCCACCACACCCGGTATCGGCGCGGCGCTTGCTGCCCGCCTGATCGCCCGCTTCGGCAGCGCCGAGGGTGCCCTGGCCGCTAGCGAGACTGGCTGGCGCGAAGCCGGCATTCCCGAACCAGCCCGTCGTGGACTGGCCGACGAGGCGGGTCCGGGGCTAGCGGCCGCCCAGGCATGGCTGGCCGAGGGCAGCCACCATTTCATCACGCTCGAAGACGACCGTTACCCGGGGCCGTTGGCCGAGTTGGAACCGCCCCCGCCTTGGCTGTATGCGATCGGCGATACCGATCTGCTGGCCCATCCGGCGATCGCCGTGGTCGGCAGCCGCAACCCCTCGCATGCCGGGCGCGATGCCGCCCGCGAATTCGGCCGGGCCTTGGCCAGTGCCGGCCTGGTGGTGGTGTCTGGCCTGGCGCGCGGTATCGATGCCGCAGCCCACGAAGGTGCGCTGGATGCCAACGGCATGACCATCGCCGTGACCGGCACCGGACTGGACCGGGTCTACCCCGCCGCCAACAAGGCGCTGGCCGAACGCATCGCCGACAACGGCCTGCTGATCTCGGAATTCGGCCTCGGCACCCAGCCGGTTCGGGGCAACTTCCCACGCCGTAACCGCATCATCGCGGGACTTTGCACCGCCACCCTGGTGGTCGAGGCCGCCCGGGCTTCGGGCTCGCTGATCACTGCCCGCATGGCCAGCGCTGCCAACCGCGAGGTCTTTGCCCTGCCGGGTTCGATCCACAACCCACTGGCGCGCGGCTGTCATCAGTTGATCCGCGAGGGCGCCAAACTGGTCGAGACCACCGATCATATTCTCGAAGAGATCGCCGGCTCGATCGGCGGCTATCGGCGCGCCAGCGCCGAGCCGGCGCCCCCCGCCCACGACACTACCGATGCAGCCGATCCAGAAACCGATGCACTGCTGACCGCGATTGGCTACGATCCGGTGCGCATCGACGAACTGATCGTGCGCACCGGTTGGCCGGCTGATGCCGTATCCTCCACGCTATTGATTCTGGAGCTCGAAGGCCGCATCCAGACCACCGCGGGGGGTGCCTATGTCCGAGTCTGACGGGCACGCCAACAGCCCGCAGTACACCAACGTGGTAGAGTCGAACCATGAACGAAAATGTCCTCGACGTTCTGCTGTATCTGTTCGAGAACTTCTCCCTGACTGACGTCGGTGCCACTGGCGAAGTCCGTGACGATCTCGGCGATGCCGGATTCTTTCCTGATGAAATCGACGACGCCTTCGACTGGCTGCGCGCAGCTCAGCCGGAAGGTCGAGCGCCGATCACCCCCCCCTCGGAGGACAGCGTACGGATCTATGCCGGCCCGGAGTTGTATGTGCTCGACGCCGAGTGCCGCGGCTATATCGCGCGCCTGGAACGTGCTGGCGTACTGTCGGCGGCCAATCGCGAGCTGGTCATCGACCGGCTGATGGCGCTGGTCGACGACGAGTTCGAGGGCGCCGAACTCGAACAGGTGAAGTGGGTCGTGATGATGGTCCTGTCCTCGGCCGACGGCCAGGACGCGGCCTATGCCCGCATGGAAGCCATGTTGTATTCCGAAACGCCGGGCGCCAGCCACTAAATCGATCCCGACGCGCCGGCCTGTTCTCGGCCGGCGATCGTGCCCTGCGCTGATCCCCGACACACACATCGGCCTGGCGGCACAAACCGACCTTGGCCAACGTTCGCCGGATAGCGCATCCTCTCGACTACGCTTGAAAAGCGAGTACGCCGCCCCGAACGCTGGCGGCTCAAATCTTGACTGCGGCGCATCGCGCATGCTTCAAAGGCTGTGCTAGGGTTCGCTTCGCCGCGCGCTCGCGCTGATATTCATTCCATCAACGTTGTGAATCGATGAGCCGAAACCTCGTCATCGTGGAGTCCCCGGCCAAGGCCCGGACCATCGAGAAATACCTGGGCAAGGACTATCAAGTCCTGGCGTCGTACGGCCATGTGCGCGACCTGATTCCCAAAGAAGGCGCGGTCGATACGCAGAACGACTTCGCGATGCACTACGACGTGATCGAGCGCAACGCGAAGCAGGTCGACAAGATCGCCAAGAGCCTGAAGCAGTCGGACACCCTGCTGCTGGCCACCGACCCGGACCGCGAAGGCGAGGCGATCGCCTGGCATCTGATGGAACTGCTGCGCGATCGCGGCCTGCTCGAAGACAAAGACGTCAAGCGCGTGGTGTTCCACGAGATCACCAAGCGCGCGGTGGCCAATGCCGTGGCCCATCCTCGCAGTATCTCGGACGACTTGGTCAATGCCCAGCAGGCACGCCGGGCGCTGGATTATCTGGTCGGCTTCAATCTGTCGCCGCTGCTGTGGAAAAAAGTCCAGCGCGGGCTATCGGCCGGGCGCGTGCAAAGCCCGGCGCTGCGCCTGATCTGCGAGCGCGACGCCGAGATCGAGGCGTTCGTGCCCGAAGAGTACTGGCGCATCGAGGCCAAGGCCGAAAAAGACGACACGCCCTTTTCTGCCCGCCTGAGCCAACTCGACGGCGACAAGATCGAACAGTTCACGATCAACGACCAGGGCGGCGCCGATGCCGCCTACGAAAAACTGATCGCGGCCGCGCAAGGCAGCCTGCGGGTGGCCACGGTCGAGAAGAAACAGCGCCGGCGTAACCCGTCGCCGCCGTTCACGACCTCGACCCTGCAGCAAGAAGCCGCCCGCAAGCTCGGCTTCAACGCGCGCCGGACCATGCGTACTGCCCAGGGGCTGTACGAAGGCGTGAAGCTCGGCGACGGCGACGAGACCGGCCTGATCACTTACATGCGGACCGACTCGGTGAATCTGGCCAACGATGCCCTGACCGAGATCCGCCAGACCATCGGCGATCGCTACGGCGACAAAAATCTTCCGGATTCGCCGCGCACCTTCAAGACCAAGTCGAAAAACGCCCAGGAGGCCCACGAAGCCATCCGGCCGACCGCGAGCGCGCGTATCCCGAGCGAGATCAAGGGTTATCTCACCACCGATCAGTTCCGGCTGTACGAGCTGATCTGGCAGCGCACAGTGGCCAGCCAGATGGTGCATGCCCTGTTCGATACCGTCTCCGCCGATCTGGCGGCCGATGCGAACAACCAGCATCTATTCCGCGCCACCGGCCGCACCCTGCGCGAAGCCGGCTTCCTGTCGGTCTACAAGGAAGGCCGGGACGCCGACGACAGCAAGGGCGACGACGACGACGACAAGCGCCTGCCGCCGCTGGAAGAAGGCGAAACGATCAAGCTCAACGAGATCGTGCCGACCCAGCACTTCACCGAGCCGCCGCCGCGCTTTACCGAAGCTGCGTTGGTACGCACGCTCGAGGAATACGATATCGGCCGGCCCTCGACCTATGCCGCGATCATCTCCACGTTGCAGGATCGCGAATACGTCGAGATGGATGGCAAGGCCTTCATGCCGACGCCGCTGGGCAAGATCGTCAATAAATTTCTGACCGATCACTTCACCCGCTATGTGGACTACGAGTTCACCGCGAATCTGGAAGACCAGCTGGACGCCGTATCGCGTGGCGAGGCCGAATGGCGGCCGCTATTGGCCGAGTTCTGGGAACGCTTTTCCGACCAGATCGAGGCCAAGCAGGATCTGTCGCGCGAGGAAGTCGCTCAGGCCCGCGAGCTCGGCACCGATCCCGAGACCGGCAAGCCGGTGATCGTACGCATCGGCCGCTTCGGTCCGTTCGTGCAGATCGGCTCCAAGGACGACGAAGAAAAACCGAAGTTCGCCGGCCTGCGCAAAGGCCAGGACATGGACAAGATCACGCTCGACGAAGCGTTGTATCTGTTCAACCTGCCCCGCGATCTGGGCGAGACCCCGGAAGGCGAGGAGATCCAGGTCAATATCGGACGTTTCGGTCCGTACGTCCGCTACGGCAAGAAGTTTGCTTCGCTCAAGGAGGACGATCCCTACACGATCTCCAAAGAACGCGCGCTCGAAGTCATCGCCGAGAAGAAAGAGGCCGACGCTAAGAAACTGATCAAACACTTCGAAGACGCGGGCATCAAGGTTCAGCACGGTCCGTTCGGCCCCTACATCACCGATGGCAAGAAAAACGCCAGCGTGCCCAAGGACCAAGAGCCGGCCGATCTGACCCTGGAACAATGCCAGGAGATCATCGCCAAGGCGCCGGAGAAGAAAAAACGCGGCCGCAAGAACGCCAAGACCTCAGCCTCCAAGAAGGCTTCGAGCAGCGCCAAGACGGCCAAGACCTCGGCCTCCAAGGCCAAGACGTCCAAAAGCGCGGCTTCGAAGAGCAAAACCGGCAATGGCAAGACCAAGACGGCGACCAAGAAAACGTCCGGGTCCAAAAGCGCAACCGGCAGCAAAGGCAGCACGTCCAGCGCGTCGAAGAGCAAAACCAAGACCAGCCGGAGCCGCAGCGGCGGCAGTCCATCGGGCGGCACGGCCTCGTCGTAGCGAGGCAGCCCAAAGACGCTGCCATCCGGCGTACAATTCGCAGCATTGACGCGGTTACTACAGCCCGGGCCGCCCCGGGCCTGTGCCGCGCCCGTTCGGCTGCCGGGGGTTCAAGGCCATGCACGATCTTCATGTCTCGCCGCATCGACTGCGGCTGGCGGCCCGCACACTGGCCGCAGGCGGCGTCATCGCCCATGCCACCGAGGGCGTCTGGGGCCTGGCCGCCGATGCCTACGATTTCGAAGCCGTCTGGCGCGTCATCACTGTCAAGCAGCGCGACCCCAGCCGTGGACTGATCGTGGTCGCGGCCGATGCGGCACAGCTTGCGCCACTGGTCGATCCCACGGTCGAGGGTGCCTGGCAGCGCGCAGTCGAGGCCTGGCCGGGGCCGACCACCTGGCTGTTACCGGCGCATGCCGATGCGCCCTGGTGGCTGACCGGCGGCCAGGCCACGATCGCCCTGCGCGAGACCGCGCATGCGCTGACCCGTGCCCTGTGCCAGACGTTTGGTGGGCCGATCGTGTCCACCAGCGCCAATGTGACCGGCCAGCCGCCAGTGGATTCGCCCTGGCGGGCCCGGGCGGCTTTTGGCTCACGCATCGACCTGGTGCTCGGCGGGCAGCCGGAAACGCCCGGCAAGGCCAGCACTATTCGCGATGCCACAACCGACGAGACTATCCGTGGCTGACCATCAGACCTCTGCCAACGACGTAGCCGATCCGGACGCCGCGATCGATTATTTCCGTGGCCTTCAGGACCGGATCGTCGCGCGCCTGAGCGCTTTCGAACCGAACGCGCGTTTCCATTCGGATACCTGGACGCGCGCCGAGGGCGGCGGCGGCGATACCCGGGTACTGGCCGACGGCGATGTATTCGAACGCGCCGGGGTGAATTTCTCCCGCGTGCTGGGCAACGAGCTACCGGCTTCGGCGTCGGCACGGCGCCCCGAACTGGCCGGTCGTTCGTTCATCGCCTCGGGCGTATCGCTGGTGATTCACCCGCGCAATCCCTATGTGCCGACCTCGCATGCCAACGTCCGGCTGTTCGTGGCCGAAAAAGAAGGCGAAGAACCGGTGTGGTGGTTTGGCGGCGGTTTCGATCTGACGCCCTACTACCCTTTCGAAGAAGACGCCGTGGCCTGGCACCAGGCCGCAAGAGATGCGTGCCTGCCATTTGGCGAAGATCTATATCCGCGCTTCAAGAACTGGTGCGACGACTATTTCTATCTGCCCCACCGCGATGAAACCCGCGGCGTGGGCGGCCTGTTTTTCGATGACTTCAACGAACTGAACTTCGCCGACTCGCTGGCTTTCGTGCAATCCATCGGCGATGGCTTCATGGATGCCTACGAGCCGATCGTCAAACGCCGCCATCCACACGACTGGGGCGAGCGCGAGCGGGCCTTCCAGCTCTATCGCCGCGGGCGCTATGTCGAGTTCAACCTGCTCTACGACCGCGGCACATTGTTCGGCCTGCAATCGAAAGGGCGTACCGAATCGATCCTGATGTCGATGCCACCGCTGGCGGCTTGGCAGTATGGATACGACCCGGAGCCGGGTTCGCCCGAAGCCGATCTGACCGAGCGATTTCTCAAGCCGCGCGACTGGTTGGCGCCGGCTTAGCCGCGTTTTGCCATGGCGGATCGGCTCTGGCCTGCAACCTCTGAGGATGTCCAGATCGATGTGTACATGGCCTACGATCGGCTAACCCGGCGCCAGCGTCGCTCGGGGCGCATCTTAGCGACGCTAATCGGCCGTAATAGACAATGCCCCCATGCGCCAACACAACGCCGCATACTGGGCCAGGCGGATTAGACCGCGTTCAGCCGCGAATGGAACTATAACAAGCGCCCAAACCTGCCGATATCGCATCGGTGCCGCATGAAACGGCGACAGGCTTGAGCTATAATGACGATTGCTTATGCATATCACCCTGACCGAACTGCGATACCTGATCGCGCTCGATAAAGAGCGGCATTTCGGACGCGCGGCCAAACGTGCGTTCGTCAGCCAGCCGACATTGTCGGTCGCGGTCAAGAAGCTCGAAAGCGAACTCGGCGTAACGGTGTTCGAGCGCAACCGCGGCGAAGCCCGGGTAACGCCGATCGGCCGGCGCATTATCGAGCAGGCCTATCGCGTACTGGGCGAAGTCAGCGCTCTGGAAGCCGTAGCCGAACAAGGTCGCGACGAGCTCAAAGGCCCGCTGCGGCTGGGGGTGATCTACACAGTCGGGCCCTATCTGCTGCCGCATCTGATCCCGCGTCTACGCGAGACCAGCCCGGACATGCCGCTGATTATCGAAGAAAACCTCACTGGCAATTTGACCCAGCAGTTGCGCAACAATGAGCTGGACGCCGTGATCGTGGCCATGCCCTACGAAGTCCCCGGCGTAGCGACCTGGCCGATCTATGACGAATCGTTCGTCGTAGTGATGCCCCAGAACCATCCCTGGTCCGAGCGCCAATCGATCGAGCCCGACGAACTGGCCCGCGATAACCTGTTGTTGCTAGGCCCTGGCCATTGTTTCCGCGATCAGGTGCTGCAGCTGTGTGCCGAATGCCGCGAGAACGAGGAAGCCACTCGAACGCGCTCGGGCTCTAGCCTCGAAACCATCCGGCACATGGTGGCCAGCGGGCTCGGCATCACAGTGCTGCCCCGCTCGTCGATCCCCAATCTGAGCCAGGAATCGCGGCTACTGGAAACCCGACCGTTCGCCGGGCCCGCGCCCCAACGCCAGATCGCGATCGCTTGGCGACGCAGCTTTCCGCGGCCCAAGGCCATCAGCGCCCTGCACGATGCGGTGCTGCAATGCGAGCCGGCCGGAGTCACCCTGTTGCCGGACGCCACCGCCAGCAATGCCGACGAAAGCTTCCTCGACGCCTCCTGAGTGAACCGGACCGCGGCGACCGGGGCGCGATACACGATCTGGGCACAGGCAGCGTATGCGGTACACTCCACCGGTCACCCGATTCGCCCGATCGTCGATGCGCGCGCTCCTGTTCGCCGCTGCCCTGGCTTGTGCCGGGATCGCTCATGCTGCCACTGATGCGACCCGCAGCGAATTTCTCGATGCCCTGAAAGCGGCCCGTCAAGGCCACCTCGACAGCCGATCGGCCGAAGTCGCGGATTTGCGCGACTATCCGCTGTTCGACTATCTCGAAGCCGCCCAGTTGCGCCACGAGCTGCGCACCCGGCCGAGCGCGGCGCTGGATACCCAGGTCGCGCGCTTTATCGCCACTCATCCGAAGCTGCCGCCGGCCCAGCGCCTGCGCGGACCATGGCTCGACAGCCTAGCCGATCGCGACCAGTGGCAGCAGGTGCTTGCCCATACCCGCGACTCGGACGGCACTACGGCCCAATGTCGGGCCGTGCATGCCGCCATCGAACTCGGGCGTTCCCCGGCCCAGAAAGCCCTAGCGTTGTATACGGTGGGCCAAAGCCAGCCCTCGGCCTGCGACCCGGTGTTCGCCTGGCTCAAGGACAGCGGCCGCCTGAGTGCCGCGGTGGTCCGGGAGCGTGCCCGCAAAGCGATCCTCAACAATCAATTCAGTCTGGCGCGCTATCTGGCGCGCCAGATACCGACCGCCGACGCTGCCCGCATCGATCGCTGGCTGAGCGTAGCCGAAACGCCGGCCCGCTTGGCCAATACGCCCTCTGGCCTGGACGGCGATATCGCGGTATATGCGTTCAAGCGGCTGGCCCTACGCGATCTGGACCGAGCCGCGGATCTGCTCGCGCCCCTGGTAGCCCGACTGCATCTCAATGACGACCAGCGCTATCAAATGCGACGTTATGTGTCGTTGTTGTTCGCCGAGGATCATCGGCCCGAAGCCCTGCTCTGGTTCGCCCGTATCGATCATGCCCGTATGGCCGGCGACGAGCATGCACTGGGCTGGGAAATCCGGGCCGCGATCTATCAGCGCCGCTGGCCGCTGGTGCTGGATGCGATCAATAGCCTGCCTGCGGACACCGCAGACGACGAGGAGTGGCGCTACTGGAAGGCGCGGGCGCTGGCCCAGACTGGCCATGAGGATCAGGCCCGCACGATCTATACGGCACTGGCCAAGCAGCGTTCTTACCACGGCTATCTGGCTGCCGATGCCCTCGACCAGGACTACAGCTTCAACGAACGACCAGTGCCCAACGATGCGAGCGCACTGGCCCGGGCCCGGTCCAATCCGGCCCTGAGGCGCGCCCACGAACTGCATGAACTGGGCATGCGCCACTATGCCTATCTGGAATGGCGCCAGGTCACCGAGGATCTGGACTCGGATGCGTTGGCCCAGGCCGCGCGTCTTGCCTTCGACTGGCAGTGGTATGCCCGGGCGATCACGACCCTGGCCAAGGCCGACTACTGGGACGATCTGGATATCCGCTATCCGCTGCCATTTCTGACCGAGGTACAGCAGGCCGCCCAGACCAACGATCTCGACCCAGCCTATGTACTGGCGATCATCCGCACCGAGTCGCTGTTCCAGCCGACCGTGCGCTCGCCAGTCGGCGCCCGCGGCCTGATGCAGCTGATGCCGGGCACCGCGGCCCATCTGGCACGGTCGATGGGCCGGGCCCGACCCAGCTCCCATCAGCTCAACGACCCGTCGACCAACATCGGCTTCGGCGCCCGCTACCTGCGCGATATGCTGGCCGACTGGTCGGGCAATATCGCCCTGGCCACAGCCAGCTACAACGCCGGGCCACGCAAGATCGCCCAGTGGCTGCCGGCCGACAAAACCCCGGCCGACATCTGGATCGCCAATATTCCGTATACGGAAACAAGGCACTATGTACAGCGGGCGATGTCTCATATGACGGTCTTCCAGCACCGGCTGCCAGAACAGGTGATCCCGCTCGCCCAGCGTATTCCGGATATCGCATCGAACTACCCCGACGATACCCAGACCACGTTCTAGGCCCCATACAAGATCAGCGCTCGGCCTAACCGGGCAAGGAATGAGGCTATCGGCTTAACGATTGCGAATCGACGATCCATGATGCCCCTGCAGGCAGCCCACACCCCGGTATGTGGCGTGCTGCCGGCCGGGGCAGCCCGAGGACGATAATGCAGCGCTATCTGGTCGGCGGCGCCCTGCGCGATGAATATCTGGGGCTGACAATCAGCGACCGCGATTGGGTCGTGGTCGGCGCGACCCCGGAACAGATGACCGAAGCCGGCTATACCCCGGTCGGCCGTGATTTTCCGGTATTTCTGCATCCTGACACCCGCGAAGAACATGCCCTGGCACGTACCGAGCGTAAGAGCGGCCACGGCTACCATGGCTTCACCTTTCATACCGGTGCCGACGTATCGCTGGAAGCCGACCTAGCCCGACGCGACCTGACCATCAACGCGATCGCCCGGGCCGACGACGGCACCGTGATCGATCCCTATGGCGGGTACGCCGACATTGAGGCGCGGGTCCTACGTCATGTCTCGGGGGCTTTCGTCGAAGACCCGGTACGGCTGTTGCGGCTGGCCCGCTACTACGCGCGCTTCGCGCCGCTCGGTTTTAGCGTCGCCGAGGAAACGCTCGCCCTGGCCCGGGATATGGTCGCCGCCGGCGAAATCGACCATCTGGTGCCAGAACGCGTCTGGGCCGAGATGCAGCGCGCACTGCTGGGCGATGAGCCCCAGCTGTTTTTCTATCTGCTGCGCTCGGTCGGCGCGCTCGAGATCGTGCTGCCCGAACTGGATGCGTTGTTCGGGGTGATCCAGCCGCTGCGCTATCACCCAGAGATCGATACCGGCATCCATACCCTACTGGTACTCGGCCAGACCGCTGCCGAAAGCGCCAGCCTCGGCGCTCGCTATGCGGCGCTCTGCCACGACTTCGGCAAGGCCAGCACGCCCGCCGAGGTACTGCCGGGCCACCGTGGCCACGAAGAACGCGGTGTAGCGCCGACCGACGCCGCCAGCCAACGGCTTGGCGTGCCCAAAAAGCTGCGCGATACCGCCCGGCTGACCGCCCGCTGGCATACCCACGTCCATCGTATCGATCAACTGCGCCCGGCGACTGTTCTCAAAATGCTCGAAGCGCTCGATGCCTTCCGGCGTCCAGAGCGGCTCGAAGACCTGATCGCCGTCTGCACGGCCGATGTCCGCGGCCGGCTCGGCTACGAATCGCGCGCCTATCCGCAGGCCGACAAGATCCGGGCTGCGCTGGTCGCTGCCTGCACAATCGATGGCGCAGCCCTGGCTGCCCAAGGCCTGGAAGGCCCACAAATCGGCCACGCCCTGCATGAACAGCGCATCCATGCGATCCGCGACGCCCTAGAGTCCATGCAGCCAACCCGTTCCCTAGCCGAACACTAGCGCCTGCGGGAAGCCTGTATGCGCGCCCCACAGCTCGAGTGGCCATGTCCTGGCGTGCGACGCTGCCGGGCGCCAAGGGGGATTGGGCAGCGACAGCCCGACGGCTAGGCGCTGTCGTGCGGCGATTCGGCATTGTGCGACTATGCGGCGTGCGCTAAGCCTAGTCTGATCGCCGAGCGTTATTTCAAGAAAGCGCTGGGCGCGGACGCCCATCACCCTGCCAGGCCCGACCACGCCGCTATGCCGGATGGCCCCGATACAGCCGTGCCCCGGCCCATGCGGCGCGTATCGACACAGCAACAGACTCTAGCCATGTCCCAACCCAATACCGCTCCCGTCGTCATCACCGGCGCCAACCGCAATATCGGCGCGCATATGGCGCATCGCTTCATCGACGAAGGCTTCGCCGTGATTGCCCAATATCGCACCGCGACTGAGGATATTGAGCGCCTGATCGCACGCGGGGCGATCACGATCCAAGGCGACTTCGCCGATGCCAAGGCTAGCCTCGCCGTTGCCGAAGCCATCGACGAGGCACTCGGGGCTGCCGATGCCCCGCTGCGTGCCTTGATCCACAACGCCTCGGCATTCGCCCCGACCGCTGACGAGGTGCTGCAAGCCGCGGACCAGTTCCAGGCCTTTTTCGAAGTGCACATGCGCGCGCCCTATTTGCTCAACACGCGCTTGGCCGAGCGGCTGAGCGAGCCTGATGGCCGCCCTGGCGATATCGTGCATATTACCGACATCTATGCCGATCATCCGGCGATCGACTACGACATCTACTGCGCGACCAAGGCCGGACTGCAAAATTTGTCGGCCTCGTTCGCGCGGCGTCTGGCGCCCGGGGTCAAGGTCAATGCGGTCCAGCCAGGGCCGATCTCGTTCGAGAGCTGGGTCGACGACCAGCAACAGCAATCCATGCTGGATGCGACCCCGCTCGGACGTACCGGCTCGCCGGACAATATCTATCGTGCCGTGCGGGCCCTGATGGACAACGACTACCAAACCGGCGCCGTCGTGGCGGTCGATGGCGGGCGGCGCCTGGGCCGCTAACGCCGGCCCTGGGTCTCGCCACGCGAGCCACCCACAAGGCCAGCGCAGGGCCCGAAGTCGTGGTGCCTGGCACGCGACGGCTCGAACGCTCGCGGCCGCGAACCACCGGACCAGGCCCGCCCAGCCGTGCCGTAAGGGCTCAGCGCGCTGTCGCAGCCGGGGTACATTCAGATGCCGACCGGCTGCCCATACCGCCAGCCGTAGCCCGGCCCGATTCCGGTATCGTGTGCGCTGCACGCCAAAAACGCTTTTCGAAAGATCACGAGACGCAGCCCGACGAGGGGTTACGTCAGTCAGAGACAAGCCACACCAGCACTTGCGCCCTCGGGCTGGAGCCGTTCCTGCAACATGCGGCCCCATCGCCTCCTGCGTCGTGGCGAGCCTGGCCTGCGTCACGCCACGATACGACCACTCGCGTCTTGCCGAACCCGAGGGGCACACGCCACCGCAGCCTCTCCGCAACCTCAACCGGCCCTCGCAATATCGGCGATCGAGCCCATTGGCTGTGTCCGTACCGGTGCTCGGTCGCAAACCTGCTGTTGTTGTGGCCTGGCCTGGGCTGGACGAACGAGACCGTATCACCTGGCGCGCCTGGCCAGGAGACGATCACGCCGAATGGAGGTACGCCCGGTCGGCGTTCTGAAGGCTTGGACGGCCACCGATAAAAAAATCCGGCAAGGCCTCGATGCGGCGATTAGCGCTGGCGGCTACGCGGAGCGCGCGCCCGATCGCAGCCTCTAGCCGCGCGAGCCGTGCTGGGCTTCCAGAGCCATCTCCGTGAGCGGTTGGCCCGGTTTGTCGAAAGCCGCCCAGAGTTCGCGATAAGCCCGACCGTCGGTGGGATGATGCCCGCCCGGCCGGATCTCGGCCAACGGCCGCAGCACGAAGGCATAGTCGAGAATGTCGGCCCGCGGCACCCGAATATCGCCGTCGTCGAACACAGCGTCGCCGAACAGCAGCATATCCAGATCCATGGTTCGGGAGCCATCGCGCGCGGCGCGATCGCGACCGCAGTCGGCTTCGATATCGCGCAGCCCGGCCTGGACCGACTCGATCGTCTCGTCGACCTCGAAGGCTACAACCAGATTGACGAAATCGGCGCCGGTAAAACCCACTGCTGGGCAGGCATAGGCTGGCGAGATATCCAGTGCACCGAACCGGGCTGCGAGCGCAGCCAGCGCTTCGCGCACATGCCGCTCGGGCTCGATATTCGAGCCGATGCCGACCACGACTTCGGTCATTGCAAACGCTCCCGACTGATTCGAATGCCAACCCCCTGGGCACCGCGCAGCGCATGCGGCTTGTCCAAGCGCAGAGTCACGCGCTGGACCGCGAATTCCTCAAGGATCAAAGCTGCAATGTGCTCGGACAGGGTCTCGACCAGATCGAACTCGCTGTTCTCAACGAAGGCGATCACCCGCTTGGCGACGGCCTTGTAGTCGAGCGTCTTGGCGACATCGTCGGTTTCGGCTGCCGCCCGGATATCAAAATCCATTTCCAGGTCCAGGATCACGCGCTGACGTATCTTGCGCTCCCAGTCGTATAGGCCGATGACCGTATCGATGGCCAACTGATCGATGAAGATAGTGTCCAAGCGATCTCCCAGAAGCGGTGTACGACAGTGCGAGCGCGCAGCTTATCAAAACCACCGCCGTGTCTGAGCCTGGCCCAGCGCCTGTCGAGACGTCGTACGAACGCCGCGTGAACATCCATCGATCGGGTTCGACACGATTGTCGGCATGCCGGCATACCGCGCCTGGCCTCGTTATGCGGCAAGGGCCACTCCATAGCCAGGGTCCACTCGGCCTGAGCCGGCCCGTCCAGCGCGGTCGGGCGGCGACGCCAGGATGCCACTCGCCCGCGCGCAACGCCCCTCGCGTTCGCGACGCCTACTTGGCGGCACAACCGCGCGGGCTCGCACCGCAGACAGCAATCAGACCGGCGCGGCGAGGTCTTCCAAAGGCCAGCGCGCAACCGCCTCTGCGCCCACGATACCGGCGGTGAACTCACTCGCACGCATGGCTCCGGCCAGCGCAATCATCGCGGCATTATCGGTACAGAACTCGGGCCGGGGAAAATGCAACGCAAAACTATCCTGCGCAGCCCGCTCGGCCAAGGCGGCCCGCAACCCGGCATTCGCACCCACGCCGCCGGCAACCACCAGTCGCTGGAAACCCGTCTCGCGAATCGCCCGCGCACATTTGGCGACCAGCGTATCGATCACGGCCTGCTGGAAGCTGGCTGCGATATCGGCCGCGGCCTGCGGCGAACCATCTCCGGCCTTGATCGCCAGCATCACCGCGGTCTTCAAGCCCGAAAAAGAAAAATCCAGGCCGGGCCGGTTCAGCATCGGGCGTGGGAAATGGTGGGCAGCCGGATCTCCCTGGGCAGCCAACGCAGCCACTGCCGGGCCGCCGGGATAGCCCAATCCCAGCATCTTGGCGGTTTTATCGAATGCCTCGCCGACGGCATCGTCCACGCTGCGCCCAAGCTGGCGATAGCGCCCGAGCCCGTCGACCGCGACCAGCAAGGTATGGCCGCCAGAGACCAGCAGCGCCAGATAAGGGAATGCCGGCGGGTTTTCTTCCAGCAATGGCGATAGCAGATGGCCTTCCATATGATGCACGCCGAGCACCGGCAGACTCAGGCTCATGCCAAGACCCGCCGCGACCGAGGCCCCGACCAACAGGGCGCCCATCAGCCCCGGGCCGCGGGTATAAGCGATGCCGGTCAGCGCCGGATGGCCGGCTTCGGCACGCACATGGTCTATCAACGGCAACAGCTTGCGGATATGATCGCGGGAAGCGAGTTCGGGTACGACGCCGCCGTATTCGGCGTGCAGATCGACCTGGCTATGCAGCGCATGGGCCAGCAAACCGGACTCGCCGGAATAGATCGCGGCGGCAGATTCGTCGCAGGAACTTTCGATACCCAGGATGATCGACGGACGTTGCAAAGTGCGTAGCTCGGGCGTATTATTCATCGCCCTATTCTAGCCGGCACCTCGAGCGCAGGTCACCGGCCAGTGATCGTCACAATCAGAATTCCCGGAGAGTGATTGCTCAATGCCTAGCGTACGCGTCAAAGAGAACGAGCCGTTTGAAGTTGCCCTGCGTCGATTCAAGCGCAGCTGCGAGAAAGCCGGCGTCGTGACCGAAGTGCGCCGTCGCGAGTTCTTCGAAAAGCCCTGCCAGACCCGCAAGCGCAAGCGCGCGGCCGCCGTTAAGCGCCACGCCAAGCGTTTGCAGCGCGAACAGCAGCGGTTTACGCGCCAGTACTAAAGCTCTGGCCGTCGCATCGATTGATTGAATCGAGCCCGACAATCGATTGCATCATGACGAAACAGCGGCCCTCGGGCCGCTGTTTTTTTTGTCTGCATCGCCTGTTTTGTCCCGCCTCAGGAGCTTACGTTGAGTATCAAGGATCAACTACAAGACGATATGAAATCGGCCATGCGCGCCCGCGACAAGGAACGCCTGGCGGTGATCCGTATGCTGATGGCCGCGATCAAGCAGCGCGAAGTCGATGAAGGCATACAACTCGATGACGCCGGCGTGCTGGCGGTGGTCGAGAAGATGGTCAAACAGCGTCGCGATGCCGAAGCCCAGTATCGCGAAGCCGATCGCAATGAACTGGCCGACGCCGAATCAGCCGAAATCTCGGTATTGGAAAATTACCTGCCGGCCCAGCTGTCGGATACCGAGCTCGATGCGATCATCGATCGCACGATCGCCGATAACGAAGCCAGCTCGATGCGCGATATGGGCAAGGTCATGGGCCAGCTCAAGGGCAAACTGGCCGGTCAGGCCGACATGGCCGTGGTCAGCCAGCGGCTCAAGGCCAAGCTCCAGTAGCCGTCCGCAGCACGGCTGTCGTTGGGCTCGTGCATACCGGCGAGCCCAACCTCTAGATTACCCGGGCGGGCCGCACCCGCCAGCGAGCCGGTGATGTGGTTACACCGGCTGCTTCGCAAGCTTTTCGGCCATGGCACGCATTCCCCAGCATTTCATCGATCAGCTGCTCGAGCGCACGGATATCGTGGCGCTGGTGGAAGCGCGCGTCTCGCTCAAGAAGGCCGGCCGCGAATACACCGCCTGCTGCCCATTCCACGACGAAAACACGCCCTCGTTCACGGTCTCGCCGAACAAGCAGTTCTACCACTGCTTCGGCTGCGGCGCCCATGGCAGCGCGATCAGCTTCCTCATGGAATACGATCGCCTGGAATTTCGGGACGCCGTGGATGTGTTGGCCCAAGCCGCCGGGCTGGAGCTACCCAGCGACGCGGTCGCAGACCAACCCAGTGGCCCGCCGCGCGAGCCGTTATTCGATGTCATGCGTCTAGCCGACCGGCACTACCAGTCGGCGCTGCGGCGTAATCAAGCAGTCATCGACTATCTCAAAAACCGAGGCGTGACCGGCGAAATGGCCAAGCGCTATGGCCTCGGGTTTGCTGCCGATGCTTGGGACGACCTGACCCGGCGTGTGCCCGACCGCGCCGTGGCCGCCCGCGCCGGCCTACTGATCGAGCGCGATTCCGGCGGCTATTTCGACCGCTTTCGCAACCGGCTGATGTTCCCGATTCGCGATACCCGCGGCCGCACCATCGCGTTTGGCGGTCGCACGCTGGGCGACGATAACGCCAAATATCTCAACTCACCGGAAACCCCACTGTTCCATAAATCCGATCATATGTACGGGCTATTCGAAGCCCGTCAGGCACTACGCGATCTGCCGCGGCTGCTGGTGGTCGAAGGCTATATGGACGTCATCGCTCTGGCCCAGCACGGTTTCGCCAATACTGTGGCGACCCTAGGCACGGCGACCACCGCATCGCATCTAACCACGCTGTTTCGCCATACCCAGGAAGTAGTGTTCTGCTTCGATGGAGACCAAGCCGGCGTGCGCGCAGCCCGTAAAGCCATGGAACAAAGCCTGGGCGTGATGCGCGGCGCGCGCCGGGTCCGTTTTTTGTTTCTTCCCGACGGCGAGGATCCGGACAGCCTGGTGCACGGCGAAGGTGGCCGCGAAGCCATGGCCGAGGCGATCGAGGCGGCCCGGCCTGCTTCACAAGTTCTGCTCGGCCAACTTACCGAGGGCCTGGATCTGGCAACACCGGATGGACGCGCCCAGATCGTCGAACGGGCGCGCCAACCGATCAATGCCCTGCCGCCGGACGCCTTTCGTGCCGAGATGATCGGCGAAATCAGCCGGCTGTCCGGCCTGCCGGCCGACGACTTGCGCGATCTGTATGCCTCAAACCAGGCCGCACCGCGCCAGTCAGCCAGCGCCGCCGAACACCCTACAGCCGACAACGCCCACGGCACGCAACTGCCGCCGGTCACCCGGGCGCTGCGCTTGTTGCTGACCGAGCCCGGTTTGGCACGTCATGTGCAACACACAGCCGACCTAAGAGACAACAGCAACCCGGGAGCGCGAATTTTGGCCGAAGCGATTGACTTTTTCGCATCCAACCCAAATGTATCCGTTGCACAGTGGTTGGAACATTATCGCGAACATCGCTATTTCGACCGTCTACAAAGCCTCGCCGCGGCCCATTCCCCGGGCGATGATGAGCAACGCTCGGCAGAATTCATCGAGGCCGTGACGCGTTTGCAACGGCACAGCCGGTCGCGCGCCCAGCTGCGACAGCGATACAACGCACTGGTCGCTCAGCAGGAACGCGGGCCGTTGGATGCGGCGTCCGCAGAGGAGTTGAAAGAAGTTTTACGCAAGCTGCAAGGCCAATCGGCACCGTCTTCCTGACTTGACAGAACGAGCCAGAGGTGGCTTGGGATTGTCAAAAATGCTATTATGGACGGTTATCGCCGAGCCCGTCTTGCCCTATGAGCCCAACACGCAGCGAATCACATGAGTAAAGACAAGAAATCTCAACTACGGCTACTGATTGCCCATGGCAAGCAGAAAGGGTATCTGACCTACGCCGAGGTCAACGATACCCTGCCGGACGATATCGTCGATCCGGAGCAGATTGAAGATATCGTCAACATGATTAGCGATATGGGCATCACGGTGCACGAGCAGGCACCGGACGAAGACAATCTGCTGATTTCGGGCAGCACCGTCAACGACGATGACGATGACGATGCCGAAGAGGCCGCAGCGACGCTGGCGGCGCTCGACCCCCAGTTCGGCCGTACCACCGACCCGGTGCGCATGTACATGCGCGAAATGGGCTCGGTCGAGCTGCTTGATCGCGAAGGCGAAATCCGCATCGCCAAACGCATCGAGGAAGGCTTGTCCGAGATGATGTTTTCGCTGGCCTATTTCCCGGCCACGACCGGCCGGCTTCTGGAGCTATGGGACCAGGTCGCTGCCGAAGACAAGCGCATGACCGACATTCTGGTCGGTTTTGTCGATCCGGACACCGGCGATCCCGTGGGCCCCGAAGCCGATACCGACGCCGCCGAAGAAACCGCCGACGACGAGGACGAGGAAGAAACCGCAGCGCCGGCCAACGATGGCCCGGATCCGGAAGAAGCCAAGGCCCAGTTCGTCGAACTGCGCCGGCTGCACGATGCTGCCGTGGCCTCGCTGGAGAACAACGGCCGCGAACATCCCGACACCGAAGCGGCGCTGTCGGCACTGGCTACGCATTTCATGCGCTTCAAGCTGGTGCCCAAGACTGCCGACGATCTGACGCTGCAGCTGCGCACGGCCATGATCGATATCCGTAGCGCCGAACGCGAAATGCTGCGTATCTGCGTCAACGAAGCCGGCATGCCGCGGCGCGACTTCATCCGCCAGCTGCCGGAAAACATCACCAACGAAGATTGGCTCGACAAGCTGATCCGGGCCAAGCGGCGTTATTCCTCGACCATTGCCAGCCGTCGCGAAGACATCGTGCGGGCGATGAACCAGATTCGCGAAATCGAGGCCGAGTCCTCGCTCGACGTGAATCACATCAAGGAAATCAACCGCAAAATGTCGATCGGCGAGGCCAAGGCCCGCCGCGCCAAGAAAGAGATGGTCGAGGCCAACCTCCGTCTGGTGATCTCGATCGCCAAGAAATACACCAACCGTGGCCTGCAGTTCCTGGACCTGATTCAGGAAGGCAACATCGGCCTGATGAAGGCCGTCGACAAGTTCGAATACCGTCGCGGCTACAAGTTCTCGACCTATGCGACGTGGTGGATCCGGCAGGCCATCACCCGCTCGATCGCCGACCAGGCACGCACCATTCGTATTCCGGTGCACATGATCGAGACGATCAATAAACTCAACCGCATTTCGCGCCAGATGCTCCAGGAAATGGGTCGCGAACCCTCGCCCGAGGAACTGGCCGAGCGGATGGAAATGCCGGAAGAAAAAGTCCGCAAAGTCCTCAAGATCGCCAAAGAACCGATCTCGATGGAGACCCCCATCGGCGACGACGAGGATTCGCATCTCGGCGACTTCATCGAGGACATCAACGCGGTTGCACCGGACGATTCCGCCTCGGGCGAGTCGCTGCGCGAGGCCACGCACAACACCCTGGCCAGCCTCACCCCGCGCGAGGCCAAGGTCCTGCGCATGCGCTTCGGTATCGACATGAACACCGACCACACCCTCGAGGAAGTCGGCAAGCAGTTCGATGTCACGCGCGAGCGCATTCGCCAGATCGAGGCTAAGGCGCTGCGCAAGCTACGTCACCCCTCGCGGGCGACCTTCCTCAAGAGCTTTCTCGACGAATAGCTCGTCTATACGCTTGGCGATCCACCGGTCACCAAGCTATAGTTTCGCGCCGGGCGTGCAATGCGCCCGGCGTTTTCATTTGGGGGCCTGTAGCTCAGTGGTTAGAGCAGGGGACTCATAATCCCTTGGTCGTCAGTTCGAATCTGACCGGGCCCACCATTGAATCAGACACTTAGCAAAGCGCTTCGCTCGGCCGCATGCTCGGAGACACGCCCTTGGTGCACGGGCTCGGCCGTTGGCTGATCTCGTCAAAATACCCTCTACTGGCTGCTGAGAAGCCGCTGTTCAATGCCGAAGCTAAGCGAGCCAGCAAGCTACGCGCCGTTATCGAGTTCGGTCTGGCGGGCTTTCCAGCAGGTTTGGAAATGTCGGCCGATCGCTTTACGTTTGGGGTGAAACAGGCGCTGGCCGAGCGGTAGCGCAGCGCGCTTGAGTTCAGTGCGCCGGTGGTTGATCAACGCCAACAGTTGCTCTTGGTTGGCCATGGCCAGACCGTCGGCCTCGAGTAGGGTTTGGCCCAGAACCGTAAGATCGTGCTCGTCGCCGAGCAGATCGGACAACCGGTGCAATTCCGATTCCCGGCTCGAAATCGGCGCCGGCCAGAGATCGCTCAGCAGATCGCAGTGATAGCGGTGGTATTTGATCTGTTTCCGCCATTCGTGAAGGGTGGTCGCGGCGGGCGCCTGGCGTGCGTCGCGCCAGCCATCGCGACCGCGCTGATAGGTCTGTTCGAGGCCGGCCCGAATGGCTCCGAAATCTTTGCGCTCGAATGCCAACCTTCTGATTGCATCGTCGGCCGCTGACAGATCTTGCTTGAGCGCTTCGATCTGCTCGCCGATGGCCTCGGTCGTCCCCTGCTCGCGGCGTGCGACCAGCTTCGGCCGCAGCCCCACGTAGCGTCGCCGATCGATATCGGCCGAGCGTGCGTCGAGCAGTTTGTCGAAAGTCTCGACCAGCACGTGATCGTCGCGCGTACCGGCCAGCGGCCGAGCCATATCCCGGAAACGGTGATTTTCACGCGCATAGGCTTCGCCGATCGCCGGGCGAACCAGACGCAGCGCCGCTCTGATCTTCTTGAGGCGCTTGCGGGCCTCGTGAATCGCTTCGACCCGGTCGGGCTGATCCAAATCCTGGCACGCGCTGTGGACCTGTTCGCGAATGATCCGGCGCATGTCACTCGGAATCGATTTATCGGGATGGAGCCAGTAGGCCATCGCTGCCACCTTCGAAGCTGTTCGCCAACGGCCTCAGCGACCGCCGGTTCACCACTCCTTCGAGCGGGCGATCCAGCGTTTCGCTATTTGCTTGCCGGCTTGCCCCCGGTTGGCGCTCATGGCTCGGCATGGCTTAGGAGCTTCGGCGCCAAGCGTGGTCGCAAGCGCTGCACACCCATGCCGCGGCTGCCATATTGTCAGCGGCAGGCGCGTTGCGCGAGCCGTCGCACCGCATGCGCGGCCTCGGCACCGATACATCGCTACCCGCATGAAAATCATCGATCGATCGCTGCATGGCTGGAGCCTCGGGCCGTGCCAATCACCGGCTGCAGACCGGTATCGGCTCGGATAGATGCCGTACTTTCGATGATAGCGAATCGACAGACATCGTCATAACGGCACGGAAGCCGCGCCTGGCTGCGCCCTGCTGTCCGTTGACAACGGCGCCAACGTGCCACGGGCGGCCCAGTGCCGCCCATGTTGCCGACAGGCCGTTCAGAACACAGCGATGGACATGCGCCCCGCGGGCTAGGTCAAGACAGCCCGGGCCTGGGGCAGCAGCACCGTGGCATGGGCCGGCGTTCGGGCGCCTATGTCGCAGACCGGCTCAAATCTGTTCGGTCAGCCAGCGCTCCATTTTCGCGCGAGCGGCGCGCTTGGTCAGACGGCGGCTGTAGATCGAGGCCGGACGCAGTTGCTGTTTTTCATCGCCATGAACGAGGAAGCGCCGCTGCACGCCGATCGCCTGCCCGGAAGGCCCGTAGTGACAAACCACGGTAATTTTGAAGTCCTTGAGGCCAATGGCCGACATCGGATTGTTGTCGTCCTCGATCAGACCGTGCTGCTGTACCGACTGACGAATCAGGGTTCGAAAAGTACCCAGGTTCATATAAGAACCGGTATCGAGCGGCCCCTGACGCGTGACCTCGCTTGGATCGTTCTGCGCATTCCACGGCTCGGCATCGTCGAAATCGGTCACCGAGCTACGATATTTGTGGCCGTCATGGGTGCGCATGCTCAGAATCACGCACTGAATATAGACCGGCTCGTGGCTCATGTTACTGATCAAGGCCACCGAATTGATTTCCTCGCCCCAGCCCTGGTTGATCAACAACCGGGCCTGTCGCTGGCGAGTAAAGCCCTGCCAAAGCAGATGCGCATAGAAAATCCAGACCGCCATGGTGCCGAAACTGGCCACGACCGACAGCGCCTGGGCGTTGTTATTCATGAATTCCCACATAGCGGAGTCAATTCTCGGGTTAAGGCAAATCAAGGTGGGGGTCGATGGCGGCTTGGAATATCAGTTGAACAAGGCAGATAAGCCCGTGAGCATCCCTATTGCCGCCGCGGATCGCCAATACTGGGGCCAATGAAACCGGATACAACGCCGGCAAGGGTTATCCCCCAGACTGCTAGGGTGTGTTGAAATTGCGCCCGAGCGCCGCGTTACCGCCCTAGATCGTGGCAGGCTAGGCGCGAGCCGCCCATTCCAGGCGTCGTGCCGCGACCAAGTCGCGTAACGCCGCGGCCCGACGCGACTTGGGGCACACCCCTTCGGGACAAGAGCCGTTTGGCCACAATCCCGCGTTGTCGTTCACGGCCATCGCGCCACGGCCGCTGTACTCGCGGCGCCGTGGCGCGCAACCAACAGTCCTTGGCGCGGCTTGTACGAAACCTCAACACGCCCTAGGGCGGTGCCTGACCCGCTCGGCCACTGTCGGCCGGGTAACCGCCACGGCCTGGATTGATGCCTTTGCCTCGAAAACAACGATCAAACGCCTGGGCCGGCTGATGTAAACCAAGTCAGGCATGGCTCAAGACAACAATCGCCCAGGCAGGCGCGGCCTTGGCCATCGAGAATTGATTCATACGCCCGACTGTCGAAGACGGCCGCGCGCCATTGATGGCAGGCTGGCCGAGGCCGGTTGCCGAGCCGTACGAAACTCATGTTAGTTCCTGTTGACATCACCCGCAGGTCTCGAACGACCACGTTGCGACATGCCCCAGGCTTGCCACCCCGCAGAGCTCTGTGGTTTGTCGTTATCGGCGGCTTCTTGCATGAAACAAACGCCGTTCACAGGCGATATATCGGCGCTCCGGCCTTGCTCTGCTTCGTGCTTCTGCCCGCAGGCGTACCTCTGTCGTGAATGCAATCTCGATGGCACCGGAGCCACGACGAGCCGCAAAAGCCCGGCATTCTCATCCGGCTCGACGGCGAAGGCACGCCGGACAAACCCTGTGCCCGCCCGGCGTTTTCAACACAAGCGCATTCAGGTATTGAGGATCACACCGCCGTTGAGATGGATCGTCTGACCGGTCATGAACGACGATTCCTGACAGGCCAGATAAACATAGGCCGGTGCGATCTCGCTGGGCTGGGCAGCCCGGTTCATCGGTACCTGGCCGCCGAAGTGCGCGGTCTTTTCGGCGTCGAAGCTCGCCGGAATCAGCGGCGTCCAGACCGGGCCAGGCGCGACAGCATTCACACGGATGCCCTGGCCGACCAGATTCTGGGCCAGCGAGCGCATCAGGCCCTGAATCGCGCCCTTGGTTGCCGAATAATCGATTAGCGTGTCGTTGCCCTTGAAGGCATTGACCGAGGACGTTGCGATGATCACATCGCCCTCGCCCATATGCGGCAGCGCGGCACGCGCCATATAGAAATGGCTGTAGATATTGGTCGCGAAGGTGCGCTCCAGCTGTTCGTCGGAGATCTGGGTGACATCGTTCCAGTCGTACTGCTCGGCCGCATTATTGACCACGATATTGATCGAACCCCAGAGATCGATCGCTCGATCGATCACCGACTGGCAGAAACTAGAATCGCCGATGTCGCCGGCCATCGAGACACAGCGCCCACCATACTGTTCGATCAGCCGCGCCGTTTCGGCGGCGTCCTCGTCTTCATCGAGATAGGTGATCAAAACATTCGCGCCTTCGGCCGCATAGTGGACCGCTACCGCCCGCCCGATGCCGCTGTCGCCGCCGCTGATGATGGCATGCTTGCCTTCCAGTTTGCCCGCCGGTTTGTAGCTCGAGCTGATGAATTCCGGCTCCGGACGCATGGCATGTTCGTCGCCCGGCTGTGCATTCTGGCTCTGCTTGGGAAAATGTTGTTCGCTCATAAGCTGTGTCTTCGATCGTTGACGAATCGAGCCTCGCGCCGCCTGAACGGCAGGCGCGGGCTGGCTGTATCACGCCCGCGGGGCCTACCCGTCGCGTCTAGGTCGAGCCGTGGTCATGGCCGTCGACTCGATGGAACGGGCAGGTCTCCAGCGTGGTCTGCACGCTCTGGCCGTTTTGCCAGCTGTTGGCCATGGGATGGACATGTGGCATGGGGATGTCTGCCCGGTTCGCCCGACGTTGGTCCGAATCCACACCCAAGCGCTGATCCCGCGCGGCGAGTTTGTCGCGATCGACCTGGCCATCTTCGGTGAAGGCCATCATCAGCTGCGGCGCACCATAGGGAAAATCGTGGCGGTCGATCTGCCAGGTATGGAAGGTCTTACCGTAGGTCGTGACCAGATCCTCGAAATAGGCATGTTCGGCCATTTCCGGAATACCGGGCGCGACCAGCTGGCCCGATTTGATCTCGTAATGATGGCTGTGCCAGAGGCGTTTTTCATCCTCCGGCAACTGCGCATAGCGCTCAGCGCTGATGATGTATTCAATGCCGATCAGACGGGCGTCGGCTGCATTCGAATCGAAGATCACGCACTGATGCAGATCCGGCGCCAGATGCATACAGAAATGGCTGGCTTCGACCTGGCGCCCCATATCGTCGGCATACATGTGAAAGCCGTTGAGATAGGTATTCATCGCTTCCAGCGGCAGCTTACGTTGGCCGAGCCCGGCCGCGGCATCCAGCATCCGATGCTTGGGTGGATGGCCGCGCCCGGTTGGGAGCGCTCGGGCCAGACGACGCCCCAGCCAGAAACCACCGGCCACGGCCAAGCCGGCGGCGAAACCGAGCGCCCCATCACGCGCTGAATAATCGCCGCTACCGGGGCGATCCAACCAGTCGAATCTCGACATCATCTCACCTTCTTGGCTTGCAGCCTCGGGCTCGGCCCGGGCCTTGTATGCAATGAATCGAGTGTGCGCAGCCAGGCCGAGCCCAGTCTTTACGGATAAACCCGTAGAATAGGTCTGGCGCCGAAAAGAAGAATCGTTACGGGAAGTCCCGCATTCACTCGCTCGGCGGTTTATATCAACCTGCTTTTAATCCTTCTTTGCCTGTCGACTTATGCAAACCGAAAGCCTGACCGCAGCGGTTCATAACAGCGTCCCGGAGATGGATGCCGCTCGTGTTTCGCAATGCACCCTGATTGCATTGGATGCGATTGCCGAGCATCTAGATGCCGAAGCCGGCGAATACATCGCCAACGGCCTGCCCGATGAGGCCGCTCGCGCGATTCGCTCTGGCGCCCGCCGCACCGATACCACCGGCCAATCGATCAAGCTGGGGCCGTTCATCGACAAGGTGCGTACGCGCACCGAGTTGCCACCGGAGCACGCCGAAGCGCTGACCTATGCCGTGGCGATCACGGTCGCGCACATGCTCGATGCTGAGCGCGTCAAAAAGCTCGGCCAGGCCCTGCCCAAAGAGCTCGACCGACTGTTTCAGGACTGACCGGGCCGAATCGTAAGATCCCAGGCCGGCAGTGCGCCGTCGCAGCGCCGGCTAAGCAGGCCAAGCCGTTCGCCCGGCCATAAACCCGGTCAGCCTGCGCCAAGGGCCGGGTTGGCTCGGAACAACGGCCAGGGCCAGGTCTCGATGCCGCGTTATCGGGCTTGCCGTATGCGCGGCCAGGGTCGACAGCCCAGGCAAAACAGGTCGGCCGCTGCTCCGGTCGAGGCTCGAGCTGGCTTTAGCTATTCATGCATGGCGTCGACACCGCTGCGCCACTTCGGTCAATAGCCAGTCGGGATCGAACGGTTTTTCCATGAATTCGACCTCCGGCGCCAGTTGGTTCCGGCGGACTTCGGCATCGATTCGGGCGCCGCTCATCAAGATCATCGGCGGATGGCCCGCCTGGGCTGCCAAATGGCGGCACAACGCAGTACCGCGCATACCAGGCAGCATCCAGTCGATCAGTAAACAGCAATAGCTGCGTTCAGTCTCGTCGGCCAGAAAGCTTTCGGCCGAATCGAACAGCGTGGCTTCGAAGCCATCACTGTTGAGCAGTGCAGCCATAGACATGGCAAACGCGGTGTCGTCGTCGATGACCGCGATCAGCGATTGTGGTGCGGAATCCGACATAGCATTCCTAGACTCGCTCCGTCCGCTTTTCGATGACATTGCGCATTACCGACCCCGGTGCGCAGCATGGGCATCCAACACGCCGGATTGTCAATGAACTTTCACCCGGGGCCCGGGGGGCGATTTGAACCAATCGGCCGCCAGTCGTGCGCCGGCGGCGGCTTTTCCCAAAATTACCATCTCATGTTGCCGCTCCAGACCTCGATAGGCTGCCATCGCCAGCCGGCCTCGAATCTGAAGATCCTGACCGAAATAACCACGAACCCGGCCGACCGTGCCGGCCGCGCCCAGCGACATCAATGTGCCTTTGTGCCGATACTCAAAGGCCCGTGGGCGCTTCCCGGCACAATAGCGCGGCAGCTCGACAGCCAGATGGGCGGCCTGCTCACTGGCCGCTTGCGCGGTCGGTGGCGCACTCGATCCGTCGATGCCGGCACAGTCGCCGAGCGCGAAGATATCGTCGCGGGCCAGCGTCTGCAGCGTTTTGTTCACGCGCCACTGGCGCTTATCGTTGGTCTCCAACGCCGTGATCCGTTCAGCGATCGGTGGACCGACCCGACCGGTCGCCCATACCGTAACCTGAGCGTCGAGCCGTTCGCCGTCGCCGGTCTCGACGTGATCGTCGGCCACCCGTTCGATCGAACAGCCGGTACGAATGGTCACCCCGGCCTGGGTTAGCCGATCGCGTACGGCAGCCCGCTCCTGTTCGCCCATGGCCGGCATGAACTGGTTGGCGGCTTCGACCAAGGTGACCCGGATCGGGCCGCGGGCGTTGCGCGGCGCGACCGCGGCCGGGCGTGCGTCGGTGGCCAGATAGGCCGCGAGTTCGACGCCGGTCAGTCCGGTGCCGACGATCACGACCTGCAACGCCGAGTTCCCCGGGTCGACCGTGGCCTCTAGGGCCGCCATCGACAGCCGGCTGAACAATGCCTCGGCGTCTTCGGCCCGATCCAGTACGAATGCATGCTCGGTCACGCCGTCCACTCCGAGGTCCGGCGTGACCCCGCCGGTGGCCAACACGAGCACGTCGTATGCCATATCGCGCTGCTCGACCACGGCCGTGCCGCTGGCATCATCCACTGGCCCGAGCCGAATCCGATGGGCCTCTGCATCGATCTCGCGCAACGCGCTCTGAACGAATACGAACCCCCAGCGTTCGGCCAGCGTGGCGTATTCCACTTCGTCGACCCGGGATCGCCGGGCGCCGGCAGCCAGTTCATGCAGCCGTGGCTTCCATATATGGGTCGCAGCCGAGTCGATGAGAAAAATCCGTAAATCGCTTTGTCGAGCCAGCCGGACAGCCAGCTCCAGGCCGCCCGCGCCACCGCCGACGATCACTACCCGCGTTGCAACCGAGCCCATAGTCCTATCCGTTGAGGGTGCTGTCTCGCTATACGGTCATGGTGGCGCACGGCGACCGATGTATTGATCCGGAAAAGCACATAGATCCCCCGACGGATAGGCCCTGCGTCAGTCTTTCAACCGGGCCGTCGCTGGAAAACCCCTAGCCCGGACACGGCGTGTTCCGGATGGGCGCTGTCCAGCCGATCGTCGATGCTGACACATATGCCCTGCGCGATTCGGTTTCGATTCCATGCCGCACAGGCACGGTGCGCCGATTATCTATTCGGCGACGCCTGCATACGTCGCCCGCCGACCACAGGAGATCTTGATGCCGAACTGCGGTCACGCGTACGAGCCCGTATTCGAAGTGGTCGTAAACGGCGAGCGCCATCAGTTCGATACCTTCCAATGCGCGATCCATGCCCTGGCCCGAGCTGCCCGACCTGTGGCTGCTAGGTGATCGGTCACGGAGTTGATCGTGACGGTCAGACCTATTGCTGCGGCCACTGTGCCAGCCACGACTGATCCCCAGCCCTGTGAGCCGCGACGATAACCCGCCCCGAGGAGATTTTTTTTTGAAACGACCGATCTGTTTTTTCGTTCATCACCAAGGGCGCGGACATGCGGCGCGCACCCGGGCGATCGTCTCTCGCATGGCAGCCGATCGGCCGGTCAGCGTGGCCACTGCCGACCCGAGCCTGTTCGACGGTTTCCAGCGCGATATCGAACTGATCGAACTGCCGAACATGATCGGCGCCCGCGTGCCGACCGCCGCGCTGCATGCCCACGCCACGCCCGAGACGATGCATTGCGTACCGCTGGGCCTGCGTGAGATGCGTGTGACCATGCGCCGAATCCTCGATCATCTGGATGATCGCAACGTCGGATTGTTCGCGATCGATGTCTCGGCCGAACTGGCCCAGCTGGCCCGTATCGCCAGCGTACCGGCGGTCAAAGTGCGCATGCACGGCAGCCGCAACGACCCTGGCCACCAAGCCGCCTATGCCGCCTGTACCGGCATGCTTGCGCCTTTCGATGCCGCGCTCGAGCAGCCCGACTATCCGGATCGGTTACGCGCCAAGACTTTCTATACCGGCGGGCTGTGCACGCATGAGGCGGTGCCGCCGGCCAAGGCCGAAGCCCGCCGCCGGCTCGGCCTGCCGGACGATGCCGAGATCGTGCTGGCCATGGCTGGCGGCGGCGGGCACGGTCTGGCCTATGCACCGCTGACGGTGGCCGCCAGGGCGGCGCCGGAAACCTTGTTCGTGACGGTCGGGCGTTTGCACCGCGAAGGTCACGAGACCGATTTTGCGAATCTGGTCAACCACGGTTGGGTCGAACATACCGCCGAGTACATCGCCGCCGCCGATATCGTGGTCGCCTCGGCCGGCGACAATATGGTCACCGAGATCGCCAAGGTGGGCCGACCGTATGTCTGTATTCCGGAATGGCGCTATTTCGACGAACAGAGCGCCAAGGCTGAACGCCTGGCGGCCGTTGGCGCTGCACTGCATGTCGAGCGTCAGCCCGGCGATCTGGTCGGATGGCAGGCGATTCTAGAACAGGCGCGGCAACTCGATGTCGCCCGGCTGCAGCCGCTGCACGACCCTAGCGCCGCCGAGCACGCCGCCGGCTGGCTGGAAGCCACCACCGATCGGCTATGGGATAGCGGCGCTACCCTAGCCCGACCGCAGGAAGCCGTCATCGACCTCGGCAGCCGGCGCTTGGCCGTTGGCTCGGATGCTGGCCCGATACCGGACCAGATCGGCTAGCCGAAACAGGCCTGCGGCGGCAGCCGGGCTTCGCGTATTTCGACTTCGGTCGGCTGGCGATAGACGATGATATCGTCGGCGTTCGGCGACCAGTCGATCAATCCGGCTTCGGCGAAGGCCGCCAGCCAGTAATCCATGCACCAGCGCTGCCAGCGTGCCTTGAAACGGCGCGCATTGGCGATGATCGCATCGAAATGCGCCAGCGGCGGATAGTGGATCGTATGATGCTGATGCCAGGCCCGAGCGTTGCCAACCCAGTAGGCCTCGATGCCGGCCGCGGCCAGCCGCCAGGCGTAGTCGGTGTCTTCGCCGCCGTAGCCGATGAACGACTCGTCCATGCCTCGCACGCGATCGTGATCGGCCGCTCGTAGCGCAAACGACAAGCCCCAGAACTGGCCGTGATCCGGCTCCCAGCGCAGCCCGCCGCGGGGCGGATACGGCCGGGCCGGATGCCGAACAGCGCGGGCATCAAGCGCCTTGTAATCGATCGCCCCTTGGGCATCGGCTTCGACCGCCCCGGCAGGCAGATAGACGACATCGCCCATATACAGCCCGGATCCGGTGCGCAGCGCATGCCGATAACGGTGTAGAAACGGCGGCGATGGAATACAGTCGACGTCCAGGAACACCAGCCCCGGATACTGAGCCGCGGCAGCCCCTTGGTTGCGTGCCCGCGCCAGCGGCAGTGCCTCGCCGTCAACCTGGATATGGCGCACGGGAAAATTGGTCTCCGGCAGCGGCGCCGAACTCGGCGTCTGCATCCAGGCGATGACCAACTCATCCGGTCGATATTGCTGGGCATTGAGCCCCTGAACAAGATTGACTAGATGCCGGTGTCGCCCGCGAACCAGGGTGATAACACTGATTTTCATGAGGCTGACCGTGGACGTCCCAGAAAATATTGCATGCCCTCGACCACGCCTTGACCATGGCCGGCACGGGCACGGTAGGCATGAGCCAGGCCGGGCTGGTCAAACAGTTCCGGGTGGCCATTGCCAACGATAATCGAAAAACGGGCCCGGCGCAGCATGTCCAGATCGTTGCCGGAATCACCGGCGACCACGACGTCGCCGGCTGCCAGCCCGTATTGATTGCGTAGATAATCCACTGCGCGGCCTTTCGACGCCCGCCCGGGCAGAATATCCAAATAGCGATCGTGGCTATAGATCACCGACGCCGACAAACCGCGCTCGTCCAGATGCTGCTGTAACCAGGATCGAATCTCCGGCGTTGCCTCGATCTGATAGCTCAGTTTGAAGCGGCGCTGCTCCAGCGGCGCCTGGGCCATCAGACCCGGCCACTCCTGCATCACCGCCTGCATAGCGTCACCAATCGCCTCGGGCGCCCAGTCTGCGGCCAGCCAGCGCGCCCACTGTGTATCGCGGCAGTAAGTCATGCCGTCGGCGTTTAGAACATAGATCTCGCTGCCAACGGAAGCGATCAGACAACGCGGCCGGCCGATGCCGGCCTGCTCGAGCACGGCGAGCGCGCTATGAAAGCTGCGCCCGGTCGCAATCGCGAACATGACATCGTCCTGACTCGTCTGCCAGGCATTGAAATGCCGTACGCCGGTGCGGCAACCCACCAGCGTGCCGTCGATATCGCAGACCAGTAGCCGCGTCTGTGCCGGCAAAGCCGATCGTGTCGGCGGCCGATCCAGAGCCTGCAACAAGGCATGATAGCGACGCGCATGCTCGCGCCAGTCGTAGTCGGCCACCGCACGCCGACCATTGTCGGACAACCGCTGCCAGCGCAGCCGGTCGTCGAGTACGCCTTCGATGGCCCGGGTCAGACCGGGCCCATCGGTGGGTGCGACCAGTTCGCCGTTATCGCAATAAGACACGATATCGTTCGGCCCACCACTGTCGGTGGCGATCACCGGCAGCCCGGCGGCGGCAGCTTCCAGCAGGGTCAGCCCGAACGGCTCGTTGAGGGCCGGATTGACGAACACGCCGCCGCGCTCGCGCGCCCAGCCATAAATGGCCGGCACGTCCTCGGCACAGTGCTGTTTCGGGTAGGCCACGCGGCCATGCAGATCGTAATCGTCGATGGCCTCGAGCAGCGCTCGCATGTTCGCCGCCAACTCGGGCTCCATATCGGCGATCCGCTGGCGGGTACCGGCGACGATCACCAGATTGGCCTTGGCCTGCAACGCTGGACAACACCCATAGGCCGCCACCAGGCCTACCAGATTCTTACGCGTGACCGGCCGCGCGATCGCCAGGATCGCTGGCTTGTCCGGTGTGTCCAGAAAACGCGCCAGATCGGCATGCACCTGTGCATCCGATTCGGCATCGACAAACGCCTGACTATCGATGCCGGGCCGGACGATACGAATCCGGCCCGGATCGTAGTGCTCATAACCGGCGTATTGCAGTTCGGCCTCATCGCGGGAGCTGGCGAACAATAGCCGAGCGCGCTGCAGGGCCCGTTCTTCGAAATCGATACGTCGCGCCAGTGCCGGATCCTCTGGCCCGGCACCGGCACAGGCGCGCTTGACCCGGCCCAGGGAATGGGCCGTGAATACAAATGGAATGCCGTGCCGGGCCTCGACGTTCGCGGCCACTTCGGCGGCATCCGCATAGTGGGCATGGATCACATCAGGGCGGCATGCACTGGTTTCGATGGCGTCGTTCAGAGCGCTGGCAAAACTGTCGAGCTCGGTATGCAAGGCTTGCTTGTCGAGATAGCCGGGCTCGGCCGTCGGCAACCGGATCAGCCGGGTTTTGGCATTGATGATTTCCAACGAGCGCCGATAGTCGTGCTCGGAAAACGGGGCATCGAAGGCCCGGGTGACGATATCAATCCGCTCGACCGCCGGGTCGGCTGCCGAGGCCGCAACCAGCTGCATCAGGTACTGGATATGGCCGCCAGTATCGGAAGTCACACCGTATTCGATCGCCCCGGCCCGCACACAGCCCTGCAACGCAATATGCATGATGTACATCGCGCTAGGACTCCACCCAGGCAATCGATGGCTTGCTTGGCTGGACCGGTCCCGCTGCGAAACGGCTCGGGTGCGTTCGGGCGACCACTCTATGCTGCCTATCTGCCGCAGAGCCGCTCGGAAACGACCGGCGTGATCCAGAAAAAACGCTCACATCAGTCATAGGTCGCCGAAATTAGCCGCTGCCGGTGACCTTGGACATCCGGACCATTTCCAGCGAACTATAGAAATATACCTAGGGCCCGACGCAACGAATACGTGGCACGAACGCGCTCTGTCGCCGGCGGCAAGCCCAACGGCCCGGGTGCAGCGGCCGACATTCATCTGATCTGCCCTGCCGCTTTGAACGGGTTACGGGGCCGCGGACGGGCCCTGATCATTGGCCTGAGATTTGTCTTTGGGGGTTTAACTGAGGTTGAAAACTGGTTTTTCCGATTGCACCCGACGGGTATGTCTGGCGCTCCACTCGCCAGCCGGGTGGCCTATGTATAAACCAGCCGGGAACCGACCGGATAGTGCCCGGACGAGCCCGCACGGACAGTAGCGGTCTAGTTCATCACGGAGTCCAGCAGGACCGACACCGATAGCGCCCAGGCTGTGACACCAATCCCTAACGCCATCTGTATTACCTGCAGGTCTCACCCGCTCGGCCGCCGCAGCGATATTCAAGCCTCGGCCGGCTGAGCGGTTGCGAGTACTTTTTATGGCCCGGCCATGTCACCAGGGCCGGCGCACCTGCCATTCGTGACCCCATCGAGAGCCCCGCTATATTCCGTCATTCTTCGAAACTCCAGTATCCGGTCACGGGCGACCAACCCGATCCGCAGTTCGCCAAACTGCTGTAGCAGGCGATCGGTGGCATCGAAGGCGAAATCCAGGTCGCCTGCAATATGTCTTTCAGGCCATGGGCGCCCGCGGCGACGACCGGATCCGCGATGTGCTGATGCCGACCGCCACCGAAGAGCTTTCGCATATCGAGAGACTCGGGGCATGCCGTTGCCCTCAACCTCGAAGGCGCGCCGGTCTCCCTCGCAAAAGAAGCCGCCAAGGATCCGGTGATGAAAGCCATCCTGGGCGGCGCCAACCCAGGGGCATGTGCTGGCGTCGGGCCTATCGGCTAGGCCCGTCAACGCCAACGGCGTGCCATTCGACATGCGCCATATCTATGCCACGGGCAACATCGGCGCCGACATGATGGCCAACGTCGCTGCCGAAGCCGGCAGCCGTGTGCTCGCCTCGCGGCGGTACAACTGGACCGACGACCACGGCATGAAGGATTTTCTATCGTTCCTGATTGCCCGCGACACTTATCACCAACAGCAGTGGCTGGCGATCGTGGAAGAATTGGGCGGCCAGAAAGAGCAGCTGCCGATTCCGAACTCGACTCCCAAGGATCGCGAAGCCAAGGCCGATTCCTATTGTTATCTGAACATGCTGCTCGATAAGCAGGCCCCAGAAGGCCGCTGGAGCCAAGGGGCCGTCGCTGGACGGGCACAGCACGTTTTCGATAAAGCAGGCCTCGAATCAGCCGGGCAGGAACCGTCGCTGGGCGACGCCCGACCAGGCTCGGGTGCCCAAAAAGAATAGATGTAGTCTTCATTTCGTCTGTATTCGAGACCGCGGGCCGGCCTGCCCTGGGCGGGCCGGCGCTGTAGTCTCCAGGGAATCATCCCTATCCCCCTTCGACGGCCCGGTGGTTAGCCTTGAGGCCTCGTTTGCAACGGTCGCTCCAACTGATGGATGACGGCAAGCCGAGGCAGTACGGCCTCTACAGCCTGGTCTTGAACGCTTGGATATCGCTTAATGGTGTTGAACCGGCTCGGCAGGCGGCGCGCCGGGCCCCGCGGTATGCCCATGAGTGATTTGATCGCCGATCCCGCCAATCAGCACATCGACCAAGACTTGGTCACGGTGCCCACCGCGGTGTGCGTGCCTGTACGCGATGAAGCCGAACGCCTGCCCACGTTGCTGTTGGCACTGGCCGGCCAGATCGAAGCCAAAGATTACGATGTCTGCCTGTTGTTCGACGGCGATCAGCCTGGGCTACAGCGCCAGGCACAGGACCTGGCCGGCGCGGCCGGTCTATCGCTGAGCTGTCGTACGATTGCCCGGCTGCCGCAAGCCAATGCTGGGCGGGCTCGACGCGCAGCCATGACGCTGGGCCTGGATATCTTGGGCACTGGTTCTACGGCCCTGGTATTGAGCACCGATGCCGACAGCGTGCCGGCGCCCGACTGGATCGCTGCCAACCGCCGCGCCTTGAGCGAGGTAGATGTCGTTGCCGGGCATATCCGCCGCGAAGCCTACCCGGTTCGGCCGGCCCGCGATCGGCTCGAACGCTATCTCGATAATCTCTATCGGCTCGAACGCGGGGTCGACCCGATCGATTACGAACCGCCGCCGGGGCACCCGAGCCTCGGCGGCGCCAGCCTGGGTTTTCGAGCCGAGGTCTATCGCGCCCTCGGCGGCTTCCAGACGCTGGCCGCAGCTGAAGACACGGCCCTGGCCGATGCGGCCCGGCGTGGCGGCTATCGCCTGCGACGCGACCGCCGAGTATGCGTGACCACGGCATCGCGGTTGACTGGCCGAGCCCGTGGCGGGCTGGCTGATGAATTACGCCGCCAGGCAGCCGATCACACCGCGGTACGGGTGACACATCCACTCGATGCGCTTGCCCGTTATCGCCGCTCGGCCCTGGCGCGCCAGTTCTTTGTCGACCCCAGGAACACAACGACGCTGGCCGCCCTGGCCCAGGCATCGGGCCGGTCGACGAGCGAGCTGCTCAACCGGGTCCGCAATACACCGAGCGCCGATGCCTTTACGCTGGAACTCGCCGACCACGATCCCGTACCGCGTCAGCTCGAACTCGCCGCTGCAGAGCATGCCCTGGAATGCGTGCTAGCCGAGTATGAAATGAGTATCGATCATGGTGTATGACATCCCGTCGCTGGAAAACCTAGAACGCCGAGAATCGACCAATACCGAATTCCTGCAGGCAGCGATCGCTCGGTTGAGCGCCCACACCCAGCTCACCGACCCGACCGACCCACAGGCGCTGGTCGCGCTGCTGCGCCAGCTGTATCGGGCCGGGCGTTTCGATCTCGCCGTCGGCCGTCTGTTCGAAGGCCACGTCGATGCCCTCCAGATCATCGACCGCTACGGCCCGGCCGATCTGGCTGCAACGCTGCGCCGCGACGCCGTTGCGGGCCGGGCCAGTTTCGGGGTCTGGAACGCGCCGTGGCTCGATCGAGCGCTGACCTGCCAGGACGAACATATACACGGCGGCAAGGCCTTTGCCTCTGGCGCCGGCGTGCTCAGTCATGCCCTGATCACTCTGAACGCCGGCGAGACCGGCCGCATGCAGCTGCTGCTGGCCGATCTGCAGGCCACGCCGCCCTGTGTCGAGACCGGCTGGTGGGATATCGTCGGTATGCGTGCCTCGGAAACCCACCGGGTTTACTGGCATGACGTGCCGATCGAGCGATTCCAGCCCATCGGCGGACCCGGCGACTACGAACGCTTGCCCTGGTTCGCGACCGGTGCATTACGATTCGTGGCGGTTCAAGCCGGCGGTATCGCCGCCGTGTTCGACGAAGTACGGGCCCATCTCAAGGCCGCACAACGCGCAACCGATCCCCATCAACGGCGCCGCCTGGCTCGGCTGTTCACTCTGGCCCAGAGCGCGGCCGCGATCTGTCGCGATAGCGCCGAGCCGCTGTTTTCAGGCCACGAATCGCAAGTCGCCGCCCAGGTTGCCCATGCCCGGAGCGCGGTCTACGATCTGGCCGAGGAAGCGATCATGCTGGCCCAGCAGTCGGTGGGCGTGGCCGCGCTTTTCAACACTCATCCGCTGTCGCGGGTGCTGACCGATCTGATGGTCTATCTACGCCAGCCCGGCCCCGATGCTCAGCGCATGGCGGTAGCTGACGCCGCGGTGGCCGGCGACCTGGAGCCAGGTCTATGAATACGCTCGAACTCGGCGGGATTCGACGCGCCGTGATCGTCGCCCCGCATCCGGACGACGAACTGATCGCTGCCTTCGGTCTGATCCGACGCCTGCGCGAACAGGGCACGGTCGTAACCGTGATCGTAGCCACCGATGGTGCAGCCTCGCATCGCCACAGCGCGCGCTTCCCCCCGGCGCGGCTGGCCGAAGTCCGACGTGTCGAGAGCCGCGCCGGCATGGCGCGGGCCGGTGTGTCCCCCCACCAGGTACGATTCCTGGGGCACGCCGACGGCAGTCTGGGCGAGTACGGGCGCGCTCAGCGCCAGGCGCTGGCCCGCGACCTGGGCCGCGGGCCGACGCCGGATCTGCTGGTACTGCCGTCGGCTATCGACGATCACCCAGACCATCGCTGCGTCGCCCGGGCCGGAGCGGCGATCTGGCCCCGCTGCCCACAGCGTCTGGCCTATGTGGTTTGGCCGATCGCCGGGCAGCCGCGGCCGCCAGCGCGCTACGCATTGCGGCTATCCGATCGTCTCTGGCATATGAAACGTAGCGCCCTAGCCTGTCATCGGACCCAGGCCGGCCTGATCGACGACGATCCGAGCGGTTTTTGCATCAGCCGGGAACAACGACTGCGTTTTACCCGCCCGGTCGAGCGATTCGTGAGTCCGCGACTATGACCCAGCCGATCGATCTGGCCGGTTTCAATGCACACTTCACGGCCAGCCGCGATCCCTGGGGCACCTGGCAGCGGCGCGATGAGGCCAATAAGCGCCGCGTCATCCTGCGGGCGCTCGGGCCCGGCCCGCATGCCCGGATTTTGGAACTGGCCAGTGGCAACGGCTCGAACAGCACGGCTCTGGCCGATCGCGCGCTGGCGCTGGATGCCTGTGACGGCGCCCCGGCTGCCGTCCGATTGACCGCCGAGGCCTTGGCCGGTCGCACTCATGCCCGGGCGCATCATTGCATGCTGCCAGGGCCGCTGCCCCGAGCGCGCTACGAGGCCGTAGTGATCGCCGAACTGCTCTATTATCTCGCGCCGCGTCCCCTGGCCCGACTGGCCACTGACATCGGCCGCGTGCTGGTGTCAGGCGGGCGGCTGATACTGGCGCATCACCATATCGATTTTACCGATCGCGCCCAGACTACGCGTGGCATTCACCCCCGTTTTCTGGCTGCAACCGGCCGGGTCTGGCGCCGCGACCACCACTATCGCAACCGTCGCTGGACGGTGACGGCCGGCCGGCTCGACTAAGACGGATACGTCTTCGACCACGGCCGACGCCCCATATCGCAACGACTGCAAGAGCCTGCCATGATTGATTCCGACTGGATATTATCCAACGGCACTGCCGTATTTTCGATGCTGATCTCCGCGCTTGGCATCTATGCTGCGTTGCTGCTGTTCACCCGCCTTGCCGGGTTGCGCAGCTTTTCCAAGATGTCGAGCTTCGACTTCGCTATTACTGTGGCCTTCGGGTCAACACTGGCCTCGACCTTGCTGTCCAAGGATCCAGCACTGCTAACCGGCGCATTGGCGCTTGCCGTATTGTTCGGTATGCAGTACGCAGTCGCCCTAGGACGCCGCTCCAGCTCGGATTTCCGGCGCCTGGTCGATAACGAGCCACTGCTGCTGATGGCTGGCGGGCAGCTGTTGCAGGCCAATATGGACGCTGCCCGGGTGACCGAAAGCGATCTCAACGCCAAATTACGGATGCACGGGGTCGCACACCGTGATCAGGTGCGGGCCGTCATTCTGGAGACGACCGGGGACGTATCGGTATTGCGCGCCGACCAGCCGATCGATGACCGGCTTCTGGCCGATGTCCGAGACAGCCACCGGATACCGGGGCAGGCCGATCCACACCGGCCCACGACTTAGGCGTGATTACGGACTCGACCAATGCGTCGACCTCGCGGATACTGAGCGCGAACGAGGGTCGCAACGTATTGTTTCTAGGTTTCCCATCGCAGTCGTGAGTTTTGCGTGATGGCTAAGTTTTCGTCCCATAACCACGATCTGGCCCGCCGCGTACCGCGCTGGGCCGGTATCGGGCTGTTTTTCTATGCCTCGATCTTTGCGCTGAGCGAAGCCAAGGCATTCCTGGTGCCGGTGGTACTCGGCTTTTTGTTGTCGATGGTGTTCGCACCGGTACGCCGAGCGCTCGAACGCTGCGGTATCAGTAGTTGGCTCTCGTCGCTGTTGATTGTCGTACTGCTGATCTTCGGCTTTTTGGGCATGGTTGCGGCCCTGGCCATGCCGGTAAGCAACTGGGTCGAAAACGCACCGCGTATCGAACGCCACGTCGAACGCGAGCTCAACGGCATATCGCAGTCGATCAATGAGGTCTTCCAGGCCAATAAGAAACTGCAGTCGATGACCAACGGCAGCGGCGGTCAGGAGCAGACCGTGGAGGTCGAAAAAGGCCAATCGATGCCGACCCAGATGGCGCTACTCGCCCCCAGTCTGGTGGCACAACTGTTATTCACCTTCGTACTGCTGTTTTTTCTGATGGCATCGGGCGATATGTTCTACGAAAAGCTCGTGCATGTGATGCCGACTTTTCGCGACAAGCGCCGGGCAGTACGAATCGTCTACAACGCCGAGCGTAAGCTGTCGCGCTATCTGTTTACCATCACGCTGATCAATTTTGGCCTCGGTGTCGCCGTCGGCTGCGCGATGTTCGCCTATGGCATGCCCAGCCCGCTGATGTTCGGCGCAGCAGCCTTTTTATTGAACTTCGTGCCCTATGTCGGCGCGCTGTTCGGGGTGGTGGTCGCCGGCGCGATCGCCTTGTTGAGCTTCGACTGGTATGGCTGGCCGCTGATCGTGGCCGGGACCTATCTCATGCTGACCACGATCGAGGGGCAGCTGATTACCCCTTATTTCGTCGGCCGCAGCCTGCGTCTGAATACGGTGGTGGTATTTCTGGCGGTATCGTTCTGGGCCTGGCTATGGTCGGCGGTCGGCATGATCGTGGCGGTCCCGCTGCTGGTGGCGATCCGAACCATCTGCGAACACATCGAAGAGCTGGATCATATCAGCGCTTTCCTATCGGAACGCCACGCCGAAGAGCTCCCCGTCGCCCGCGAGGACAGTCGCTCCCAGTCTTGATCGCATTAGCGCCGCCGCCCCGGCACCTGTCTTGCCGGGCGGCGATAACCGGCTAGTGGGATCGCAAGGCACGCTTGAGTTCGGCCTTGTCCATTTTCGAGCGTTCTTCGATGCCGATCTCCTGGGCCTTATCGTAGAGCTGCTCGTAGGTCCAATCTTCATAAGGATCGGATTGACCGCCCTTCTGGCCGGGGTTATCGGCATTAGCGATCCGGGCGGCTTTTTCCTTGCTGGCCCCCTGTTCGCGCAAGGCTTCGTACTGGTCGTCGTTTTTGACCGACTTACCGTGATCCTGGCTCATCGCAAATCTCCTTTGCGGATTCGAAACAGCGCGGCCTGGCCGCAATTTGTCGATCACAAACCGATAGATAGCACGCCACAACCCACTTAACGCTGTACTGCCCTAGCCTAGGCGATCGCCCCGATTGCAGCGTCCGGAAAAGCCACTATGTTGTCGCGTCTTCTTTAGACGCTCTTCGAGACCATGCTGTCATCCCATCTGTTGTTTTGGAGCGGCGTCGTGCTGCTGTTGCTGCTCGGCTACGACGCCACCCGCACCACCCTGTCGGCCTCCAGTTCGGGCCCGATTACCAATCGCCTGACATCGGGCCTCTGGCGGGTGCTGCTTCGCATCCACCGGCTATCTCCAAGCCATACGCTGCTCGGCGGCGGCGGCCCGACCTTGACCTTGATGCTGATTCTGGCCTGGATTCTGCTGGCCTGGGCCGGCTGGCTGCTGGTGTTCTGCTCGAGTGCTTCAGCGGTCGTCAATTCCACGACTCATATGCCGGCCGATACGATCGATCGTGTGTATTTCATCGGCTATACCCTGACCACCGTAGGTTACGGCGATATGGTGCCCGGCGGCCCCGGCTGGCGGCTGCTGGCCACGATCGCCGGGGCCAACGGGCTCCTGCTGTTCACGCTGTCGATCACCTATGCGCTGCCGATCGTGTCCGCGGCCACCGAAAAACGCCAGCTCGCGCTGTGTATCCATGCCATGGGCGCCTCGCCCGAGGAGATTCTGCAAACCGGGTTCGGCAATGGCGACTTCGATAGCCTGGCCAGCCATCTCGACGGCTTCGAAAGCATGATCGCCGGCTCTAGCCAGAAGCATCTGGCCTACCCGATCCTGCATTACTTCCATAGTGCGACCTCGGTGACGGCCCTGCCACTGGCGCTGGTGCGACTGGATCTGGCCCTGGAGCTTGCACTGATGCGTGATCAGCGGCTCCCGCAGCCGGTGGTCGATCGGATCCGCAGTACCCAGCATGTGATCCAGCAGTTCCTGGCGACTCTGCGTGGCGCATTCATCCGCCCTAGCGACGATACCCCGAATGTGCCCGCGCTCGAACAGGCTGCGAACCTGCTCGACCGCCCCGCCGAAGATCTGGTGCACAAACTGCGCGGGCTGGACAAGCTCAATCTGCTGGCGGCCTATATCGATGATGACGGGCGCCTCTGGTCGCATGTCTGGCTTCCGACGACCTCGTCACGTACCCGACCAGAACATGCCTATAACTGATCGAACGGCCCCGGGGCCTATCGAGTCGGCTGCCCCGAGTGGCCCGCCTTCGAGAGCCAGTGAGCGCAAACGGTATCCTTACCGGATTTCAGCAGTTTAGGTCTGGCGATTCTTGGCTTGTATGATGGCGTATGATTCGCGCCATCAGCGGCGAGACACTGGTCTGCGCCCGCTGAGAAAACAGTTCAGTCGCAGCGGCCCCGCAACCGTCCCGAAATACTGGCGGACTCTATGTCCGCTCGGCCCGCGCAGCTACAGCGGGTTTGTCGTGGGCGCCCAATCGGCCGAGTATGGGGGCGGGCGCGCACCGGGCCGAACCGCAGGTTCGAAATATGCATTGCTGGAAGATGCCTTGGTTTATATGCATCATCAATTATCGCTCGACCTGCCCTGCGACACGTTTGTCGAGCGGCGGTCGTACGTGGCTGCCCGGCTTGTTCAATAGGAGCATGATCTGATGTCGCCCGCCGAAGATGTGATTGATGCTCGCGCCAGTTCGTTGCGCGAACAACTGCAGCTGCTTGCCGACTTCACCTCGGCTGCGGTGGCCTATGTCGACAACGAACGGCGTTTCGAGTTGACCAATACGGCGTTTAAGCGACGCTTCGGCGCGCCCGAGACCGGTGCAACGGCGGGCAGCTTCTTTCAGGGCGTCTGTTCGCCGGCCGTCGACCAGTATCTGGAAACCTCGATGGCCCGCGAGACAGCGCTGCGAGCCCGGCTGGACTGTGCCAACAACTGCGGGGCGACCGAGCGCCTGCGGCTGCAGGTCGTGCCCTATGTCACCGATGCCGGAGTCAGCGGCGCCTTCGTGCTGTTCAATGAGCTCGAAACGCTGGCCATCGAACCCCAACAGACCGCCGAGGAACAGGAAAACGACCGCCTGATCAATCTCCAGCGCATGGCCAAACTCGGCGAAATGGCCGCCGGTCTCGCGCATGAAGTACGCCAACCATTGGCCGCTATCAGCAATTATGCCAACGCCGCGATTCGGATGCTGCGCCGCGACTCGGCCCAAGACGATGTCGTCGCCATCATCACTCAGATCAGCGAGCAGACCGAACGCGCCAACCGGGTGGTGGCCAACGCCCGCAACATGATCGGCGTGGGCAACAACCATTTTCGTCGATTCGATCTACAGCAGGTGGTCCGGGATAGCCTGGGCCTGGTCGAACGCCGGGCGCGGGAGATGGATGTCGACGTCCGGTTGGCTATCGAAGATACGGTGCCGAGCGTGCGTGGTGACCAAGCCCAGATCGAACAGATCCTGGTTAACCTGATGACCAACGCCATCGATGCGATGGCCGATTGCAACAAGCGGGTGTTGACCGTCGATCTGGATACCACCGAAGAAACGATCCGCGTGCGCATATGCGATACCGGCTGTGGCATTCCCGAACAGACCCTGACCTCGATCTTCAAGGCCTTTGAAACCAGCAAGAGCGACGGCATGGGCATGGGGCTTTCAATCAGCCGGGCACTGGCCGAGCGACACGGCGGCCAACTCTGGGTCGAAACCGATCGCGAGGAAGGCGCCGGTTTCGTACTCGAACTGCCGATCGCCGAAGAGTCCAAGGACGAAACCGCGGCTTAGCTCGGCTCAGCGGTGGCCGCCGCTGAGCACTGCCGGCCCGACAATACTGGGATAGGCAACGGGCCGCTTGCTCGATTTTCGATGAATTCGCGTGCGGTTTACCGGCGCGACCGGCCGCCTTTAGCAGGTCAACGGCCATTTGGGTCGCGCTGGGCGAGCGCCCGCGTCGATCAATCGCGCCTAGGCCTATGGCAACACCACGTTCGATAAAGCCACCCCATGAGACAGCCCTCGAACGACAATCTAGAGCCTTCTAGGCGCGGCGATCCGGGCCGCGGTTGCGTGAGTCGCTGGCGGCCTGGCCAGTCGCGGTCAGATGCAATCGCACGAGCTCGGCCAGCGAGCCTGCCCGCATTTTGTGCATGACGTTGGCCCGATGCAGCTCGACCGTCTTGGGGCTGATGCCCAGCCGGCGCGCGATATGCTTGTTGGACCAGCCTGCCACGACTTCTTCGAGCACATCGGCTTCGCGCGGTGTCAGCAGCGATAGCCGCGCGCATACGCTTTCACAATGCTGTTGCGCCGACAGGATCTCGCGGCTTCGCTCGATCGCGTTACGTACATCGGCCAGCAGCATTTCGGCGTTGACCGGCTTGGTCAGAAAATCGGCCGCGCCTTCGCGCATCGCCGATACCGAGACTTCGACATCGGCATAGCCGGTCATGAAGATGACTGGTAGATGCGGCGCTTCGTTGGTGAGATTGCGCTGGATCTCTAAACCGCTCATATCCGGAATGCGCAGATCCAGAAGCACGCAACCGGGGCGTATATCGCGCTCGCGTTCAACGAAGGACCGTCCCGTGGCGTAATCAATACTGGGCACATGAATCGAATCCAGCAAAGACCGGATCGAGTCACGCACTGCGTCGTCATCATCAACGATGTGGACCAGCGGTTCCATCGCTTCTACCGCTTGCATACCAGTTGGTTATGCTAGCAAGTGTTGATCAACACAAAACCCGTATTTATCCGCATAGGTCGGCCGGCAGTTTCAAAAACTCAGCCATCGACACTATGGGGCCAAGCCGGCTGCCGCCGCATGCTGCCGCCTTTGCGGCCTGTGGGCGGCTGACCATTGGTGGAAATAGGCATGCATAGGCCGCCTTCGTTGCCAACTCGATTGTCCGCCCCTAGCGACCTCATTATTGACGGGCGATAGCACTCGACGGGTTCGGCGAATCCAGTCGCAGCCGGGTCGCCGGAACGGTCAGTGCCCCCAATGTGAATATGCGGTTTACGTGAAGATACTCATACCCTGAACCACTGATGCATGTTGCACTTCTGTACAACTCGACCCAGTCCATGGCGATCGCGCGCCAGGCGCGCGGGCCTTGGGGTTGCCCGGTCTGCCAGCCGCGACCGGCGATCGGCCACTCGCGAACCGGGTTTTTCAGTTTATTGCGTTGAAGGGAGATCACGCCATGCTCATTCGTACTCACGAAGATGCCGAGAACGATGCCGTCGAAGACGATAAGTGGATCAGTCGACGCTATACGCTGCGCGCCGACGGTATGGGCCACTCCTTGCACGAGACCTATATTAAGCCCGGCAAGGAACTCCATATGTGGTACAAGAATCACAAGGAGACCGTGCTGTGCATCGAGGGTGAAGGCAAGATCCAGGACCTGACCGAAGGCGGTGAATGGGAGCTCAAGCCCGGTGTTCTGTATGCCCTGGATAAACACCAGCAGCACATCCTGTCTAGCGAAAAAGGCATGACCGTGATCTGTGCCTTCTCGCCGTCGCTGGTCGGTCCGGAATCGCACGACGAACAAGGCAGCTACCCGCTGCTGGATGACGACGGTTCCGTTATCCAACGCTAGCGCCTGCCAGGGGCGGTTTTGCAGCCAGCCCCTGTGCCGCACATCGGCCCCCGAATGCCGACAATTTGATTGGACCGCGGCCAGGTCTACGGCATAGCCGATCTGTTTGGTCGCTGTCTGGCCAGCCGCTGACCGAAAACCGCAGACCCGAGCTGTTGCGCGGGCCCTGCCAGCCAGATCCTGGCATCCCTCACCTGGCGCGCTCGAAAGACCCTCCCCGCAGTCGCCATTCGTGGCTCGGGCCACGACAACACCCTTGCAACTTGCGCCAGACGCGCCATCGCATGCTGCCAGGCGGCCGACCCGCGCCTATCACGACCCGCCATAGTCGTGGCCTCCGGCCCGGTCTAGGCGCCAAATGGTCGGTATTGCCATAGCGTGGCCGCAGGCCCACTGTTCATAATTCGATCATGGCGTGTCGCACCATAGCTCCAGGTACGCAGTTGATACTGACGCACTGGCGAACCGGGCAGATCGGTGATCGGCATCAAACTCGTCCCGGCTACGGCTCGCGTGAAACAGTCGTCAAGTACCGCACGTTGGGCCTTACGCCCGAAATGCAGGATCGGCAGGATCGAGACCACATTGGCAATACGGTCGATACGGCGTGCCTCGAACAAATATTCCAGTGCCCTTGGCATCGGCACGGGCAACGATGTCGCGGCCGCAACGTTGCCGCAGATACGCCGCCACTCGGGATCGGCCTCGACGATACCTAACCACTGCCGGGCAAGTCCGGATGCCAGCAAGGCCTCGGTTACCGGGCCGGCCCCCGCCCGAGTGCCACGATCGTGCTATCGACGGCCGGCGTAGCGACCGCCTCGGCCAGAGCTTCTGCAACGGCCCACCCGCTGAAAGCCCAGGTCGCGATCTGGCACGGCCGAGCCAGCGACAGCCGCCATAGCAGCGTTAGACCCAACATATTCGGCGCTAAAGCATTGGTTTTAATCAGACATAGCAGCCATTCATGACCGGCGAGTGACGCCCGAGCACCTCCCGTACTGCCCCGTCGTAGCGCTGCGGTCAGCGGTCACGCGGCAGTCATCGAACGGTCATCCGAACATCACACACCGGCTCGACAATCAGGCCGTTTCATCCAGTCTCTGGAGGCTTGCCATGTCGCTTGCCCGACGCATCCCAAGCGCGCGCCCGCGCGGCTTCTATTACAGCTTTGCCCAGAACGAACAGGATATCGACGCCAGCCTGGCACTGCGCCACCGCGTGTTCATCGAAGAAATGGGCGCCCCTATCGGACAGGAACGCGATGCGCTGGACGACTTCTGTCTACACTTGATCGTGCGCGAAGCCGCCACCGACCAGGCCGTAGCCAGTACGCGCATCCTCACCCACGAAGCCGCGATCGCGGCCGGCGGTTTCTATTCTGCCGCCGAATTCGACATCGATCGGGTGCTCGCGCGTCCGGGCCGTTTTCTGGAGATCGGGCGAACCTGCGTGGCCCCGGCTTTTCGCAGCGGCGCCGCGATCGCGATGCTCTGGCACGGTCTGGCCGATCTGATCCGGGCCGACGATTACGACCACCTGATTGGCTGCGCAAGCATCGACCTGCGCGACGGCCTCGACCGAGCCCAGGCGATCTGCCGCGATATCCTGGCCCGCCAGCCGCTGCCGACCAGTCGTCGCGTGGTTCCCCGGCAGACGTTGCCGCCGGGATCCGGTCGGTTACCGAAAAGCGTGCGCCTACCCCCACTGATCAAGGCTTATCTACGGCTCGGTGCCCGGGTCGGCGGCCCGCCCTGTCACGATCCGAGTTTCGGCGTCGCCGATGTATTCATGCATCTGGATGTGGCCCGCATCTCGCCGCGCTATGCGCGGCATTTTCTGGGTAGCGACTCGCCAGCCCCCGAGCCGGCAGTCCGCCTGAGCGCATGAGTCGCCGTTTTAACGCCCACCCGGTCAGCTCAGGTAAGCTGTTGGCTTTTTTGAGGGCGAAGTCTTGGTCGACCTGCTCAACGTTACCCTGCTGGGAATCATCGAAGGCATTACCGAATTTCTGCCGATTTCCAGTACCGGACATCTGTTGATCGCCGAACGCTGGCTGGGACAGCGTTCGGACCTGTTCAACATCGTCATCCAGGCGGGCGCCATTCTGGCGGTTTGCCTGATCTACCGGCACCGTCTGGTGTCGTTGTTCGCCAACTGGCGCCAGCCGGAGCAGCGCGATTACCTGGCCAAACTGGCTGTGGCGTTTCTGATCACGGCCGTGCTCGGGCTGATCGCGGTAAAGATGGGCTTCCAACTGCCTACCGAGCTACACGGCGTAGCCTGGGCGCTGATTATCGGCGGTATCTGGATGATCGCCGCCGAACAGATTGCCGCGCGGCGACCGGAATCGTCCAAGATCACCTGGACCGTGGCGATTCTCGTCGGCCTGGCCCAGATGGTTGCCGGCCTGTTTCCGGGCACCTCGCGTTCGGGGGCGACCATCTTCATCGCCCTGCTGGCCGGCACCAACAACCGCAGCGCAGCCACCGAGTTCGCATTCCTGGTCGGCATCCCGACCATGTTCGCGGCCAGCGGCTATGAACTGTTCGATAAAGTGCACCATGGCCAGGTTGGCCAAGTGGACTGGCCGGCGGTCGCGGTCGGCTTCGTGGTCTCGACCATCGTGGCCTTCATCGCGGTGAAATGGCTGCTGACCTTCATCCAGACCCATCGTTTTACAGCATTCGCGATCTATCGAATCGTGTTCGGTGCCTTGCTGCTGGCGCTGTTGCCGGCAGCGACCGGGTAGGCGGTTCTCGATACGCCGGCCGCCGGGACCCGCGCCAACTTCTAGGCGCGCTACTGCCCGGCGGCCGGCGACGCCAGCATATCGGTCGATTTTTCCGGGCGGCATCACCGGCGTCGCGCGCTAGCCGGCATATGCCGCGGATCGTGGCAGTATGCAGCCCATTGGTCGCGACCGATTCACGCGATCAATAGGCCCGCATCACGCACTGGCCCTGTCCACGCAGTCATGCCCAAAGCCCGTTGCGGTATACGCGCGCGGTACTGGCGAATCCATCGCGGTCAGCACGGCACGGGGCGATCACCGCATGTCACGCCCCAGGGGCGTCACGCTGCCGGGCGGCGTCCATAGTCCATTCTTAGGAACCGCCAGGGCAAAGGAACAAGCACACATACCGGAACGCTACGGCAGCCATACGGCGTGATGGCCGTCGCGTGGCGCATGATCGCCCATGTGCGCAACGCCTTCGCCTTGCTGCCCGGCGTCGTTTGTCAGGACGCGTGTGGCGCAGAGGCCCACCATGTCTGAACAGCGTCGTTACGAGATACGTCGCCGCACCCGCAGCCCTGTGCTGGCAAGCCAAGGTATCGTGAGCGCTGTGTGGCCCGGCCATGTGAGCGAACGATCACGCCGGATGGCCGCCATGCGGCTTTACAGGCCTTGACCGTGGGGCCCGCTGTGCTCGGCGGCCTGTGCCTTGCCTAACGCAATAGACGAGCGTCATGCGACAACGCCCTAGAGCACACTCTGAGCTCGCAATGACCGAATCAGCTGCCGTGCCGGGCTGAGCATCGAACCCGCTATGGCCAAGGCCTGCGCAAGTATTGCCCTCGATGGCGGCAGTCGATATCCGGCCCGGCCCCGCCAGGCGTTGCGAATGCGCCGCGCTCTTAGCGACCAACCTGCGGTCCCGGCCCTGATTATCGGATGACCATACTCGCCGGCTGCGATGCGACATCGCTTGCCACGGGCGCCCTATTCAGCCGAGCAGGCGGATCGGCCGAACCTTGGCTGCAGCCGCTTTTGGCCGCAGGCCGACGATGTCATCCCCACGGTCAACATACTCAGATCGTCGATAGAGGCTGCCCAACCCATTGACCCTAAAGAATAAGGCCTAAATCAGCCGATAGTAACGTGGCGATCCGGTTTGTATTTTTTTGTATACATTTGTATAAAACACGCTTGGAGGAGTAACAAGAGTGATACCCACATGAGCAGCAGCGATCCGGCCTATGACGTGCTGGTCGCCGGCGGTGGCAATGCAGCGCTTTGTGCGGCGATCACGGCCGCCCGGGCCGGTGCTTCGGTACTGGTCGTCGAGCGCGCGCCCCGGCCCTACCGCGGTGGCAATACTCGCCATACCCGCAACATGCGCGTAGCCCACGAGGCCGGCAACGACATCCTGACCGGTCCCTATCCGGTCGATGAGTTCTGGGCCGATCTACTGCGGGTTACCGATGGCAATACCGACCAAGACTTGGCGCGCATGACGCTGGAGCGATCGGCCGAACTCTGGGATTTTCTGTATGCCCAGGGCGTGCGCTACCAGCCTTCGCTCGGCGGTACGCTTTCGCTCGGACGAACCAATGCCTTTTTCCTCGGCGGCGGCAAGACGTTGCTCAACGCGTTGTATCGAACGGCCGAAGCGCTCGGCGTCGACGTTCGCTACGACACCGCAGTGGTGGATCTGACCATCGACGATGGCCGCTTCGAATCCGCCACCCTCGAATACAACGGTCGGCGCGAAACGCTTCGAGCCCGGGCTTTCGTCGCCGCATCCGGCGGCTTCGAGGCCAACACCCAATGGCTGAGCGAAGCCTGGGGCCCAGCGGCGGCCAATTTCCTAATTCGTGGCACCCCCTACAACCGCGGCGAACTGCTGCGTCTGCTGCTAGACAAGGGCGCTGCCCAGGTCGGCGATCCCACCCAGGGCCATGCCGTGGCAATCGATGGCCGGGCGCCGAAATTCGACGGCGGCATCGTCACCCGTTTGGACTGCGTACCGTTTGGCGTCGTGCTCAACGCCCATGGCCAGCGTTTCTACGACGAAGGCGAGGATTTCTGGCCCAAGCGTTATGCCATCTGGGGCCGGCTGGTCGCCGCCCAGCCGGACCAGGTCGGGCATGTGTTTATCGATGCCAAATCGATCAAACTATTCATGCCGTCGGTGTTCGCCCCGGAGTCGGCCGACACGATCGAGGCGCTGGCCGACAAAGTCGGGCTCGATCCGGAGACCGTGCGTGCCTCGATCGATGCGTTCAACGCAGCCTGCAGCGTCGGTCACTTCGATCACACGATCTACGACGAATGCCATACCGAAGGCATCGACCCGCCCAAATCGCACTGGGCACGCCCGATCGATACCCCGCCCTATTACGCCTATACGCTGCGCTGTGGCATCACCTTCACCTATCTGGGGGTCAAGGTCGATCGTACGGGGCGCATGCAGCTGGCCGAGGGCCGCCCGAGCGACAACATCTATGCCGCCGGCGAAATCATGGCAGGCAATGTACTCGGCCAGGGCTATCTGGCTGGTATCGGTATGACCATCGGTAGTGTATTCGGCCGCTTGGCCGGCCAGGGAGCCGCGACCCATGTCTGACGTGAATACTTCGGATTTCAATCTCGCCGAACTGGCCCGCATGGACCAGGACGAGGCAGCCCGACAGATGTCGATCTGCAATGCCTGTCGCTATTGCGAAGGCCTGTGTGCGGTATTTCCGGCCATGGAGCTGCGGCGGGCTTTCGAACCGAGCGATGTCGACTATCTGGCCAATCTCTGCCACAACTGCGGCGCCTGTTATGACGCCTGTCAGTATGCGCCGCCGCACGAGTTCGGTGTGAACGTGCCGCAGGCCATGGCTGACCTGCGCGAGAATTCGTATCAGCGCTATGTATGGCCGGCTGCCTGTGCCGGCCTGTTCGCCCGCAACGCCTTCTGGATCGGGCTGGCTGCGGTCGTGTTCGTGGCGGCGTTCATCGTCGGCGTGATCGGCTGGCACGCGGCCGGAGCGATGTTCACGACCTATACCGGCGATGGCGCCTTCTATCGACTGATCCCGCACGGGGTGCTGGTTGCGATCTTCGGTGCCTTATTGGCGTATGCGGTGCTGGCGATGGCGTTGAGTGTCCGGCGGTTCTGGCGCGCCTCGCACGATGGCGAGCCACTGGAGGCGGGCTCGATCGCCCAGGCGATCCGAGATACGGCCACGCTCCGCTATCTACACGGCGGCGGGCCGGGCTGCACCGGCGGCTCCGAACGGCCGAGCGATCATCGACGCTGGTGTCACCATGCCACGGCCTATGGCTTTTTGTTGTGTCTTGCCTCGACCAGTCTGGCCACGGTCTGTCATTACCTCGGCTACGAGGCGCCGTATGCGATCTGGCATCCCGTAGTCGTGCTCGGTGTGTTGGGCGGCATCGGCCTGATCGCCGGGCCGGTCGGGCTTTTGAACGGCCGCCCGGCTTCGGCCAAGGGCAAGCCCCGTTCGGCGGATATCGGGCTGGTATTCATCGTGATGCTGCTGGCCACCAGCGTATCGGGCCTGGCCGTGCTGGTACTGCGTGCCACGCCGCTGATGGGTCTCGCCCTGACAGTCCATCTGGGCATCGTCGCGGCGCTGTTCGTGAGCCTGCCCTACGGCAAGTTCGTGCACGGTCTACATCGGGTCGCGGCCCTGGTTCGCCACGCCCACGAACAACGTGCGGCCGCCCGGCGCTGATCGCATTCGCACAATAGGATAAGCTCATCCCCAAAAACATTAATCGCATGCGATAAACGAGGGGATATGGCGAGCAACGTTTCGCGCGGTGAAGCCGCCTATATGCAGCTCAAGGAAGCCATCCAGTCCGGGGCGCTGGCCCCGGGCACCCGGGTGCGCGAAGTCGAGATCGCCGAGCGCTTCGGGATCAGCCGCACGCCGGCCCGGGAGGCGATCCGCCGCCTGGAGAGCAAGGGGCTGATCTCGATCGTGCCACACCAGGGCGCCGTGATCTCGTCGCTGGATCACCAGCAGACCATGGAACTCTACGATCTCCGAGAGATCCTCGAAGGCTCGGCGGCCGCATTTGCCGCCCGTCATGCCTCGGCAGCGGAAATCGAGGAATTAGCCGAGCTGGTGGTTTCCGAGCCCCAGTTCGCTGATCAGCCGGAGCGGCTGGCCGAGCTCAATCGGGTCTTCCATGCCTCGCTCTATCGCGCGGCCCATAATCGTTTTCTCGAGCGTGCCCTGCTCGGTCTACGCGATTCGATGGCCTTGCTGGGCGGCACCTCGCTGCAGGTCGCCGGACGGTACGAGACCGCCCATGCTGAGCACGAAGCGCTCATCGAAGCACTCAACGCCCGCGACGAAAACCGCGCCGAAACCGCAGCCAAGACCCATATCCGCAATGCCCAGCGCGCCCGGCTCAAGCTCATGCGCGCCCGGATGATCGACGGTACGCAGGCCGCCCCACCGGCCGAATAAACCCCGCTACGGCGCGATTCGGCCCGCGACTTGCGTGCCATCTACAACGTTAGTCGCGTATCGTCCGCTGCATTCTTTTGTATACATTGATATACGAATTAAGCGGCCTGGCCGCTGCTTTCGGGTCATCAAGCCGGTAAAACCATCATGCAACACCGTCATAGTCATAGCCGCCAAACCTGCAAACTGCTCGGGGGCGCGCTGGTCGCGGCCTCTGCTTTTTTAGGCATGCACAACGCCAGCGCGGCCGATCTGACCCTCCGCCTGGCCTGGTATATGCCGCCTAATACTGCGGTCGCTGACCAGGGCCAGGAGATCGCCGACAAGATCGAGTCGATGAGCCAGGGCGATATCAAGGTTCAGACCTTCCCCTCCGGTTCGCTGCTTAAGGAATCCAATATCGGCCAGGGCGTAGCCAATAACACGGCCAATATGGTCATTAGCGGCATGCACTGGTGGTCGAACCAAGCCCCGGCCCTGCAGTGGGACACCATTCCTTTTCTAGTCGACGATGCTTCTGAGTTGCTGGACAAGCTGCACGGCCCGCTTGGCCAGGACATCAATCAGCAGCTCAACCGTTTCGGCACCCAGGTAATCGGTTGGAGCTTCTATGGCTATGCGCTGAGCTATATCAACAACCAGCATCCGGTGAAGCGGCCTTCCGACCTGAAAGGCCTGAAGATGCGCTCGGAGGGCAAGCTGTCGTCGATCTTTCTGAAATCCCAGGGCGCGACGCCGGTGTCGATGGATTCCAGCGAGGTCTATACCGCGATCCAGCGCGGCACCCTGGACGGCGGCGTATCGGGCCTGTCCTCGATCGTATCGCGCAAGTGGTACGAGGTTGGCCAGTACGTCACTGCCATCCACTATGCGCCGCTGGTCTATCCGGTACAGGTCAACCGGCAATGGTGGATGGGCCTGAAACCGTCCCAGCGCAAGATGATTCAAAAAGCCGTAGCCAGCACCGAAAGCGATGCAGTGGCCGAGATCGAGCAGGAATTCAAAAAAGATATCGCTCTAATGAAGAAAAATGGTAACCAGGTTTACCGACCGAGCGATGCCGAGCTTCAGACCTGGCAGAAGGCCACCCAGGCCCAGGCGCGCAAGAACTACTTGAAAGACGCCGGGGGCCAGGGCCAGAAGATCCTGCACGATATCGACACCTCCTCGGAATAGGCCCGGGAGCACGCTATGCCAAGCAAGCGCCCGCACCATGGCACGACGGCCACGCCGCGCCGATCGGTGCTGGCCAGCGCGGCCGCTCTTTTCGGCTGGGTCGGGCGCGCGGCCGGTATTTTCGCCGCCGCGATCACGCTGATCCTGACCGCATCGGTGCTGCTGGGCATCGTGTTACGGGCGATCGCGATCGACAACTCCTGGACTTATGACCTGGATAACTTCGCCCTGATCTGGCTGGCCTTCCTCGGCGCAGCCTATACCGGCTATCGCGGCGCCCACGTCACCTCCGGTATTTCGCTGGAACATCTGCTCGGGCGCGGCGCGATCATGCTGGTCGTGGTTCGGTTCGTGATCGTGGCCGGTTTTCTCGGCGTCTTCATCTATTCCGGCTACCAGCAGTTTCATAGCAGCTGGATGTTCAACGAAAAAACGCTGGATATCGTGCAGTGGCCGGTCTGGGTGGCCAAGTTGGCGCTGCCGGTCGGCGGCATAGCCTGGCTGGCCGCCGAGATTCACAAGTTGCTGGCGCTACTGGGCGGCCAACGCCCCACGTCTGCCGAACCGGCCGACTGATCGCGCGGCCCGTCGCCTCACTCTTCTAACCCGACTGCGTTTTCCGGTAGCCGACTATGCATTTCACTCTGATGATCGTGGCTTTGTTCGCCCTGCTGATCCTGGGTGTGCCGATCGCGATCGCGCTGCTGATCAGCGGCGTGCTCGGCTATATGCTGGCTATCGGCATCGGCCCGGGGATGAATGCCCTGGCCCAGACCTCGTATGCGGATGTGCATTCGTTCGTGATCATCGCGATCCCGCTGTATATCCTCATGGGCCAGATCATGCTCAAGGGCGAGGCCGGGCGCGATCTATTCGACTTCGCCCAGCGGGTGACACGTCGCCTGCCCGGCGGGCTGGCGATTGCTGCGATCCTGGCCAGTGCGATCTTTGCCGCGATTTCGGGCTCGTCCACGGCAACGGCTGCGACCATTGGTTCGATCAGCATCCCGGAGATGATCAAACGCGGCTACGACAAGCGCATGGCCGCCGGTGCCGTGGCCGTGGCCGGTAGCCTCGGCATTCTGATTCCGCCGAGCATTTCGCTGATTCTTTACTCACTAGTGACAGGGGCTTCGGTCGGCAAACTATTTCTGGCCGGCATTCTGCCGGGCTTGATGCTGGCGCTGCTGTTCGCGTTCTATACGATCGCGCGAACCGCGGGTGGCCCGCTGGGGCCGGCTGCGGGCGCCGACCGCACTGCCCCGGCAACGACAGCGCCCGATGCACCGTCGTTGACGATCGGCATGCTGGGCAGTCTGGCCATGATCGTGGTGGTGCTCGGCAGCATCTATGCCGGACTGGCGACCCCAACCGAAGCGGCAGCCATTGGCGTGGCCTATGCGCTGTTATTGACTATCGCGGTCAAGCGCACCCTGGGCCCCCGCCTGCTTGGCCTGGCGACCCTGGACAGCGTCAAAACCAGCGCGATGATCTTGATGCTGATCGCCGGCGCTTCGGTATTCGGCAACACACTATCGCTGCTGCGGGTGCCCCAGGATGTCGCGGGCTGGCTCGACAGCCTGCAGCTTGCCCAGTGGCAGTTCCTGATCGCAATCAACGTGCTGTATCTGGTACTCGGCATGTTCATGGACGCCTCGGCAGCGATTCTGGTGACCATGCCGATCCTGCTGCCGGCCCTGCAGGCCCTGAACATCGATCTGATCTGGTTCGGCGTGATCCTGGTGATCAACATGGAGATCGGCGCGGTCACCCCTCCAGTGGGCATGAACCTGTTCGTAGTCCAGTCGCTGTCCGATGATTATACGATCGCCGACGTGCTGCGCGGCTCGTTGCCCTATGCGTTGATGGGCCTGATCGGTCTGGCTCTGGTCATCATCTTTCCGCAGATCGCACTCTGGCTGCCGTCGCTGACACAGTAGGCCGGCCGTGACTCGGACAACTCGCCGAAGCAGACGGTGGCTGCCGGTGGCCAACGCCCTGCTCTCGGCAACCGCCGGCGGCGGTCTGTTCGCCCTGGCCCATCTGCCCATGCCGTGGCTGCTGGGTGCGATTACCGGCACCGCGATCGCAGTGATGAGTGGCATGAACGCGAGCCTTCCGAAAGGGCTGCGTAACATCGTGTTGGTGGTGCTCGGACTGATGATCGGTGCCACGCTGCAACCGTCGCTGCTGTCCAGTCTCGTGCGTTGGCCGGTCTCGCTGGCGGCCGTTGTGGTCTACGTCGGACTCGTGACCAGCGCGCAGTATCTGTTTTTTCGCCGGGTGGGCGGCTACGACGCACCGACCGCCTATTTCTCGGCCGCGCCCGGCGGCTTTATGGCCATGACCGTGATCGGCGGCGAGTACGGCGGCGCCGAGCGCGTGATCGCCTTGATGCATGCCGTGCGCATCGTGCTGGTCGTGTTCGCGCTGGTGGTCGGCTTTCATCTGCTGGCCGGCCCCGGGGCCGGTCCAGGGAATCGCTATGTTGCGCTCGTCGACGTGCCCCTCGGCCATTGGCTGCTATTGACGGGTGTCGGTCTGGTCGGGGCGGCCGCCTCGAAGATACTGCGGCTGCCGGGGGCGATCATGATCGGGCCGCTGATCGCGATGGGCCTGGTCCAGATCAGCGGCTTGGCCAGCGTCGACGTACCGACTGGGCCGATTCTGGGGGCCGAGCTCGTGCTCGGCAGCTCGATCGGCGCCCAGTTCGCCGGCGCGAGTTTGGCCGAAGTGCGCCGGGGACTGGTCCTATCGATCACCGCAACCCTCGTCATGCTGCTGGTTTCGATAGGCTTTGCCGCCGGGCTGCATGCACTGACCGGGCTGGATCTAAAGGCGCTGTTACTCGCGTTCTCGCCGGGCGGCATGTCCGGTATCTCGCTGATCGCGCTAGCACTCGGCATCGAGCCGGCGTTTGTGACTTTGCACAACATGCTGCGCGTACTGGTCATTCTGATCGCTGGGCCGGCGCTGTTCGCACGGCACCGCCGTTCGAACACATAAAAAAGCCGGGGCCCGCTTGAGGGCCCCGGCTTCGGCTGCGAACTAGCCGTCGATTCGCGATCCGAATCAGCTGCCCATGCTCTTTTTGAGCGCGGCCAAGGCCGGCCCCGAACCATCAGCGGTTGTCACGCCGTCCAGCCATTCGGCCACGCGATCCATATTGTTTTTGATCCAACGCTCGGCCACCTGGTCGGCCGGCTGTTCTTTGTAGCCGTAGTCGTAGATCCAGCCGCTCTGGATCTTGGACGGCACCACCATCTGCTTGAGAAAGCGGGCGACGTTCGGATTATCCTTCTTGAACATCGGGTTGATAGCGGTATAGACGGCCGACCCGCCGCCCCAGATCTGTTTCGGATCCTGCAGATACTTGAGGTCGTACTTGATGTTCATCCAGTGCGGCTTCCAGCCGAGGAAGACGATCCATTGTTTCTTGTCGATCTTGCGACCAGCTTCGGCGAGCATGGCCGCGGTCGAGGACGGGCGCAGATCCCAGTCGCCCAGATCGTAGGTGTTGTTTTTGATGGCATCGATCATGATCTGGTTGCCATCGTTGCCGGCTTCGATACCGTAGATGCGATGCTCGAACTTATCGGCATGCTGGTTCAGATCGGCGATGCTGTGTACGCCGGCATTCCAGACATAATCCGGTACGACCACGTCGTACTGGGCATCGGGCACGTTCTTGACCAGCAGATCGATCTTGCCGGATTTCACCATCGGCTCGACGGTCGATTTCTGGGTCGGCATCCAGATCCCCAGATCGGCATCCATATCGCCGCGCCCCACGGCCTGCAGGGCAATCGTCCAGCTGGCGTTGGTGACCTGGGTGTCGTAGCCGATCGCCTCCAGAATTTTCTGTGCGACCGTGGTCTTGACCGTCACCCCGGGCCACGGCGCTGCACCGAACTTGACCGTCTCAGCCTGGGCGGTGGCGATACCCCCGGTAGCAGCCACAAGCACGATGGCCGCTGCGGTCAGCCGCGCAGCCCAGGATTGGAATCGTTTCATTGCAGTCCCTCTTTGCTATTCGAATCTGCGTGCAGCGTATTGCGATACGCCGCTGTCGTATCTTCGCACGATCCAGGCCATGCCCATGTCGGCTCCGGCAGGTCTTGCCCGCCTGGACCGGTCAGGCCAGCAGTAGCAAGCCGATGGTGAGTACACCCAGCGCCAACGTACCACCGCCCAGGAGCAGCAGCGGCACGGGATCGGCCAACGGCTCGGGCAGTGGCCGCTGCTCCAATACCCGGCGTCGACGCTGTGCCATACACAGCGTGAAAACCAGCAATGCTGCCGCCAGACCGGCCGCGACGAAATGCAGCCAGGCCGGGCCCGGTAGATGATGACGCATCAAAAGCAGGCTGCCGTTGACGGCAAACGACAGCGATGTCCGCGACCAGGACAGATCGGTGCGCTCGGCCTGTAGCCCGGCACGCTCCGCAATCGGGGTCTCAGCCACGGGTGTTCACCCCGTAGGCGACGATCAAGCCCATCACCACCAGGCCGACGACGATCACGCCCAGCGCCAGCAGCCAGGGCATCAGCGTCGAGGGTAGCGGTGCATCGCGGCGCATTGCCTGCTGGCTGGAACGCCAGCGCAGTGCGCTGCCGGCCACCACGCCCACGCTGATGATCGCCAGCAATGCCGCGAGCAACTGCCGCCCTTCGGGGATACCGAAATCGGGCACCAGCTGCACTATGGCGACCGAGCCGGCCAGCAACGCCAGCGCGGTACGAATCCAGGCCAGAAACGTACGCTCGTTGGCCAGCGTGAAACGATAGTCCGGCTCGTGCTCTTCGGGCGTCTTGTTCTCTTCGGTCATCGCGTCTCGATATCGGAAACTCGCGTCGTGGAAGCAGCGCGCCTTGAAGGTGCCCACTCAGCCAAGCGCGGCCCGTGCTCAAAATGTCCCGTCGCCGCTCAGCAGACGCCGACACAGCGCCCGTGTGCGCCTTGACCTGGTTGCCAGCGATCCTTTTCTTCGCAAGCTGGCCCCACCGGTCGTGCCGGTCATAAACGCCGGTAGCCGCCGAGGGCGATCAATGCCCATCCACGATCCTGCCCACAGGATAGCGTACCCCGGCCGGAGCTGGCCGGTGTCGGCGGCTGCCCTGTGCTGGCTGCTGGCATCTTTTTTCAAGCCACGGCCCCATCCATCGTTCGTCGTAGCGGCGCCATTGATGGCCTATGCACTAAAAAACTCAACATATTGAATTAGATAGCAAATCTACTGATAAACAAGGGTCTGAACCGGGCATTGCAATGGACGAATGGCGCAATCTGGTGCAACATTAATACCCGATGCATCCGACTATCGTCGTAGTTGCGTACAACGCGCATGCATGAGACGTGTGCCGATATGCCACCCGCGTTCATGTTGCGTCGGTGGCGCGGCCCGGCTCGTACTGTGGAATAGGTGCCGGCGCGTTGTCCGATCGTCGCCCCAAAAAGTGGAACTGATCGCTCATGAAGACAGTGAATTGCCGCCATGCGTTGAAGGTCTCCCTTCTCCTGCTGATCCTGTTGCCACTGGCCGGTTGCAGTTCCGACGACTGGCTCTGGATACTCGACCCCAACGGCCCGCTGGCTGAATCCTCGGTTTATTACCTGATCATCGACATCCTGCTGCTCGGGATCGTGATCGTGCCGGCCACGGCCCTAGTGCTATGGGCCTTTTTCCGCTATCGCAAAGGCGGCAAAGGCCAATACGACCCGACCTTCAATCATTCGATGTTGGTCGAGGTCGTTGTTTGGGGCATACCGGTGCTGGTGGTCGGTGTCATGTCCTACTTCAGCTATCAAGGCACCCGGGCGGTCGAGCCCTACTCGCCGGATGCGGTCGAGCATGCAGTCAAAGCTTCCGACAGCCCGCAGGCTCCGCTTAGGATCGATGTCATTTCGACCGACTGGCAGTGGCTGTTCGTCTATCCCGAACAGGATATCGCGGTATCCAACCGGCTGGTGGTGCCAACCAATCGCAAGGTCGAGATGCGGCTCACCTCGGCCGGCGTGACCAACGACTTCTATGTGCTCAAGGTCATCAACCAGATCTATGTCATGCCCGGCATGCGGACCAAGCACAACTTCTATCTGGACCGGCCTGGCGACTATCGCGGCTTTTCTACCGAGTTCAGCGGCCCAGGCTTTTCCTGGATGAACTACAAGATGAAAGCGGTCACCCCGGAAGCGTTCGATCAGTGGATCACCAAGGCCAAGGCCTCGCCGCAGCGCATGACTTGGTCGCACTTCAAGGAGTTCGCCCAACCGACGGTGAACACCGGCAATGTCTGGACCCTCTACGGCCATGTGGACTCGAACCTATTCACCCAGGTGATCTCCAAGGTCAAGTCCGGCGAGCTGACCGCCGTCAAGCCGATCTTCATGACCGAAGACATGCAAAGCGAAGAATTCAAGGCCCATTCCACTGGCGAACCCAAGCGAGGCAATAACTGATGTTTGTTGATCTACAAGGCCCGTGGAACTGGTTCTGGGGCCGCCTGCCCTTGTTGCTCGAGCTCCACTATGGCAACCCGGTGATCGGCTTTGCCTTCGCCCTGGTGGTGATCGGCGGCATCGCCACGGTCGCCGGGCTGACCTACTACAAGCTCTGGGGCTGGCTGTGGCGTGAATGGCTGACGACCGTCGATCACAAGAAGATCGGCGTTATGTACATCATCGTCGGCCTGATCATGCTGTTCCGCGGCTTCTTCGATGCATTGATGATCCGTACCCAGCAGGCAGCCGCGGTCGGGCCGGATTCGCCGGGTATCATGGGTGCGACCCACGGCTATCTGACGCCGTATCACCTGGACCAGGTGTTTACGGCCCACGGCACGATCATGATTATCCTGGCCGCCACGCCGCTGCTGGTCGGCTTCATGAACCTGATCATGCCGATCCAGATCGGCGCCCGCGACATGGCCTATCCGTTCCTTAACGCGGTCGGCCTGTGGATGACCAACGTCGCTGCGATCCTGGTCATGGCGTCGCTATTCATCGGCGATTTCTCGCATGCCGGCTGGGTGGGCCTGACGCCGCTGACCCAGCTCGCCCATAGTCCCAGTGTCGGCGTGGATTACTGGATATGGGTGATACAGATCAGTTCGATCGGTACCACGATCGGGGCGGTCAACCTGATCGCAACCATCCTCAAGATGCGGGCCCCGGGCATGACGCTGATGCGGATGCCGATCTTCAGCTGGACGACGCTGGGTACGAACATCATCGGCCTGACTTCGTTCCCAGTGCTGACCATCGCTCTGTTCCTACTCACCCTAGACCGCTATATCGGTACGCATTTCTTTACCGTCGACGGTGGCGGTAACTTCATGATGTACACCAACTTGTTCTGGATCTGGGGTCATCCGGAAGTGTACTTCGTGGTCCTGCCGGCGTTCGGCTTTTTGTCCGAGATCATTCCGACGTTCTCGGAAAAGCCGTTGTTCAACCACAACGCCATGATCGTGGCGACCATGGGGATTGCCGGCGTGTCCTGGGCCGTCTGGTTGCACCATTTCTTCATCATGGGCGCCGGGCCACAGGTCAACACCTTTTTCTCGATCGCGACCATGCTGGTCGGCATCCCGACCGGCGTGAAGGTCTTCAACTGGGCCTTCACCATGGTCAAGGGCCGGGTCCGGCTGGAAACGCCCATGCTATGGGCTCTGGGTTCCGTGCTGCTGCTGATCGGCGGCGGCATGACCGGCATGATGCTGGCCATCCCGGCGATCAACTATGTCTCGCACAACAGCGTGTTCGTGGTCGCCCACTTCCACAACATGTTCCTGATCATCGTGTTCGCCCTGTTCGCAGCCGTGACTTTCTGGTGGCCGAAGGTGTTCGGCTTCCGGCTGGACGAACGGCTCGGCCGGGTCTTTTTCTGGCTGTTCTGGTCGGGTTCGGTGTTCGTGTTCGTACCGATGTACGTGCTCGGCTTCCTCGGCATGACCCGACGCCTGGACTACATCGCCCATCCGGGCTGGTGGCCGCTGCTGGCGCTCGAGGTTCTGGGCATCGGGCTATATGTGGCCTCGGTCGCCGCATTCCTGCTGCAGCTGTTCGTCTCGATTCGCGATCGCAAGCAGAACACCGTGGTTACTTCGGATGCCTGGCATACTTCGCGCAGCCTGGAATGGGCCACCCATTGCCCGCCGCCGTTCTATAACTTCGCAGCCACCCCGGTCGTGCATTCGATCGACGAATGGGCCTGGCGGCGTGAAAACGGCCTGACGTCGCTCAAGCCGGACCACTACGCCGATATCCATATGCCGAAGAACAGCATGGTGCCGCTGGTACTGGCGTTCTTTACCGGGCTGTTCGGCTTTGCCGCGGTCTGGCGAATCTGGTGGCTGGCCGGCTTTGCGCTGGTTGGCGCGATCGCGACGTTGATCTTCCGCATGTTCCAGAAAGACGTCGACTACATCGTGCCGGCCGACGAGGTCGAACGCCTCGAAAAAGCGTATCTGGAACGCATGGACGACGACGAGCAGGCCTCGATTCGACAGACCGGCGAAGCCCGGCCGTCGACCGACCCGATGCTTTCGTCCTGATCGAGCAACCGGAGACAATCGCAATGTCTAAGCACGACACCGACCGCATTGATCGCGACTCGGTCACCCTGTGGCAGCCCGACGCCGGACATCCCGATTCCATCGGGCTGCGCTCGATTGGGTTCTGGCTGTACATGATGAGCGATGCCATGTTCTTCGCCGCATTGTTCGCAGCACACGGCGTCTACCTCGACGCCTACGGCAACAGTGGCATCACTGCGCAGCAGGTCATCGACCCGGTCGAAGGCCTGTTCCCCACGCTGTTCCTGTTCGCCAGCGTTCTGATGTTCGGCTTCGCTAGTGTCTCGTTGAAGAACAACGATCGCGGCGGCGTCATGCGCTGGATGGGGCTGTCGCTGGCATTCGGCATCGTGTTCCTTCTCGAAGAGGCCTGGGAATTCGCAGGCCTGGCTAGCGAAGGAGCCATCCCCCAGGCCAGCGCCTTCCTGTCAGATTTCTGGACCATCATCTGGTTCCACGGCGCGCATGTGTTCATCGGCCTGATTTGGATGGCCGCGCTGATGATCCAGGCGGCCCGCGACGGCTTTTCCGAGCCGGTGGTCGGCCGTTTCATCAACCTGCGGATCTTCTGGTTCTTCCAGGCCGTGATCTGGATCGTGGTCTATACCTATGTCTATCTCATGGGAGTGAGCTGATGTCCGATGCACATCACAATCCGCTGAGCCATCCCGAAGTTCGCAGTGCCAGCACTGCTTTTTATGTCGCGGCCTTCGTGCTGGGCATGGCCGCCATGGCAATCGCCTGCCTGGTAACGGTCGGCTTCGATCTGCCCGAAGGCTCCACCCTGACCTGGATCACGGTGCTCGCGATCGTCGCCGGGCTTGGCCAGCTCTATCTGCTATTCAAGCTGGATCTGTCCCAGGCCATGATCTGGCATACCGTATCGCTGGCGCTGACGGTGCCGCTGTTCTTCATGGCGGTCGGCCTGACCATCTGGATGTTCCATTATCTGGATATGCGCACCATGGTCGGCGGCGGCTGAGGCGGCCCAAGACTCAGCCCACGAAAAAGCCCCGCTTACGCGGGGCTTTTTTTATCCGGCAAGCCGGACGAAACGCCCGGCATATGCAGCCGGCTTGACCTAGCCAGCCCGTGCCGCCTTGAGCTCACGCCGGCGGGCATGCAGCACTGGCTCGGTATAGCCCGAAGGCTGTTCGCGGCCCTTGAAGATCAGATCGCAGGCGGCCTGGAACGGGATCGATGCATCGAAGTCCTCGGACATCGGATGGTAGCTCGGGTCAGCCTCGTTCTGGCGATCGACCACCTTGGCCATCCGTTTCAAGGTCTCACGAACGTCGTTTTCGTTGGTAATACCGTGATACAGCCAGTTGGCTACATGCTGCGACGAGATCCGGCAGGTCGCCCGGTCCTCCATCAGCTGGGTATCGGTGATGTCGGGCACCTTGGAACAGCCCACGCCCTGGTCCACCCAGCGCACCACATAGCCGAGAATGCCCTGGCAGTTGTTATCCAGCTCCTTGGCGATGTCCTCAGCCGACAGCTCGCGGTCGAGCAACGGAATAGTCAGCAGATCCTCGAGATATTCCTTATGCCGGGATTCCAACTCGCTCTGGCGAGCCAGCACGTCGCAGCGATGATAATGGATGGCATGCAGCGTGGCCGCGGTCGGCGACGGCACCCAGGCACAGTTGGCCCCGGCCTCGGGGTGACCGATCTTGGCCTCCATCATCGCTGCCATATTGTCCGGCGCCGGCCACATGCCTTTGCCGATCTGGGCCCGGCCACGCAGGCCGCATTCGAGGCCGGTATCGACGTTGTTGTTCTCGTAGGCAGTCAACCAGGCGGTGGACTTCATCTCGCCCTTGGGCAGCATCGGCCCGGCTTCCATCGAGGTATGGATCTCGTCGCCGGTGCGATCGAGAAAGCCAGTATTGATAAAGATGGTGCGCTCGCGGGCCTCGCGGATGCATTCCTTGAGGTTGACCGACGTCCGGCGCTCCTCGTCCATGATCCCCATCTTGAGAGTGTTGCGCGCAAGGTCTAGGGCGTTCTCGATATGCGCGAACAGCGCCACCGTAAAGTTGACCTCGGCTGGGCCGTGCATCTTCGGCTTGACGATATAGACGCTGCCAGCCCGGCTGTTGGTATGCGGGCCGTTGCGCTTGAGGTCGTGGATAGCGATCGTGGCTGTGGCCAAGGCATCCAGAATCCCTTCGGGTATTTCGTTGCCTTGGCTGTCCAGCACCGCCGGCGTGGTCATCAGGTGGCCGACGTTGCGCACTAGCATTAGGCTACGACCCGGCAGGCTGAGTTCGCTGCCGTCGGGGGCGGTATAGACCCGGTCATCGGCCAGTTCGCGGGTGAACGTCTGGTCGCCCTTGCTGATCTCTTCTTTGAGATCGCCTTTCATCAGCCCCAGCCAGTTGCCGTAAACCAATGCCTTGTCTTCGGCATCCACCGCAGCAACCGAATCCTCGCAGTCCTGGATGGTGGTCACCGCGGCTTCCATGACCACGTCCTTGACCCCCGCGGCGTGCTCGGCGCCGATCGTATCTTCCGGATCGATCTGGATCTCGATGTGCAGCCCGTTATGCGCCAGCAGAATTGCCGAGGGCTGGCTGGCCGTGCCCTGATGGCCAGCGAACTGTTTCGGGTCGGCCAGCCCGACATGGCTGCCATCGACGTCTACCGCCAGCTGGCCGTTGTCGATCCGGTATTCGCGAGCATCGGCATGCCGGCCCTCGGCCAGCGGGAAGTGGGCATCGAGGAAGTCGGCCGCCCAGGCCACGACTTTGGCGCCACGCTTCGGATTGTAGCCTCCGGTTTTCTCGGCGCCGTCGGTCTCGGGGATGATATCGGCCCCGTACAGCGCATCGTAGAGACTGCCCCAGCGGGCGTTGGCAGCATTCAGGGCAAACCGGGCATTGGTTACCGGCACCACCAGCTGCGGGCCCGGCACGGTGGCGATCTCGGGGTCGACGTTATCGGTGGAGACCGAGAAATCCTCGCCCTCGGGCACGATGTAGTCGAGCTCGCCGAGCAGCTCGCGATAGGCTTCGCGGCTGAATTGGTCGCCGCGGTGTTCGCGGTGCCACTGGTCGAGGGTATCCTGAAGCTTCGCCCGATGGTCGATCAGGGCTTTGTTTTTAGGGCCGAACTCGGCGACCAGCTCGGCCAGTTCGGTCCAGAACAGCTCGGGGTCGACTCCGGTCCCCGGCAGGGCCTTCTCGATCAGATCGTGTAGCGGCTGGCCGATCTGTAATCCGGCGCGTTCAATTCGCTGAGTCATGGCTTGGCCTTTTGTTGGTTTTCGAGAATATGCCGTCTAGAAAGCGGGCATTGACTATGGCGAAAGCGGTCTGGCGCCGCAATCTGGCGCCGACCTCAGCGTAACGCTATCGGCCGTCCCTGTGGGCCCTGTTTTGAATCACATCAATAATTTCGGAGCCCGAAAGAGGCTTGGCCAACCCATGGTCCGGCCTCGATGCGCCGGGCCATGGGCCAAACGCAGGATGGCATGCCGCCCGGCCGGCCGTTCCGGATCGCCCCACCGGGCGGCTGAGCCAGCGTTTTAGTCGACCTTTACGACGATCTTGCCGAACTGCTGGTTGGATTCCATATAACGATGCGCTTCCACGATTTCGTCGAAGGCGAACACCCGATCCACGATCGGCTCCAGATCACCGCTGGCGATACCGTTGAACACGAACTGCTTGCCGCGGGCGAAGGCATCCGCATCGCCAAACACCTCGAACACCGTATAGCCGCGCAGGGTCAGCCCCTTGGCCAGCGCGGTGAACAGCGGAAACGGCGTCGGCTCCGCAGCCAGCGCGCCATAAAGGAACATCATGCCGTGATAGCTCATCGCCTCGGCCAGGTCGTTGACCGCCGTACCGCCGACCGGGTCGAACACCAGGCGCGCGCCGGCTCCGTCGGTGATTTCGCTGACCCGTTCCGGAATGCTTTCGTTGTTGGTCACGATTACCTCGGCCGCGCCGGCTTTCTTGAGCTGCTCGACCTTGGCGTCGGTACGCGAGGTCGCGATCGGCGTCGCGCCAAGATGATGAGCGATCTGAATGGCCGCCACGCCGACGGACGAGGATGCCGCGGGAATCAACACCGCCTCGCCCTTCGATAGGCCGCCGAATTCGACCAGCGCGCCGTAGGCCGTCAGATACGGCATCCAGACCGCCGAGGAATGAATGGCGTCTAGGCCCTTTGGACGGGCGGTCAGCGCATGGGTGGGCACGATGGTCGACTCGGCATACATACAGTAGGCGTTCATGGAAAACGCCGGGGCCACCGCGACCTCATCGCCGACTTCGAAATCAGTCACGCCGGGGCCGACCGCCTCGATAGTGCCGGCGCCTTCATAACCCATACCGGCCGGCAGATCCGGCTGTTCCAGATAGGTGCCGGAGCGAAACATCACCTCGGCCCGGTTCAGGCCGAACGCCTCGACCCGAAGACGAACTTCGCCGGCCTCCGGTTCGCCGACTTCGACGTCCTCGATCTTGAGCACATCGGCTTCGCCGGTTTCATGAATACGTACGGCGCGTGTCATAAATACTCCTTCGGGCCGCTCGAGCGGCCTGTCCAAACAGTGTGGGATCAGCTTAGGAGTTGTCGCGCAGTGATGCGAGCACAGAAGAACCTCCCCGCCCCGAGCCCGGCGCCTCGCAGCTAGCGACGCGGCGTCAGCGACGCATACTCGCCGGCACGACCGCCCAAGCGCACGAACATATTCGCCAGTCCAGCCACCAGCCAGGGCCCGATCGGCGTAAAGACCACGCATGGCACGCTAATCAGCGCCGTACCCAATCCGCCGACCAGATCATCGGTCAGCCAATGCGCGCCTGCGACCAGCCGCGGCAGGCAGGCCACGACCGCAATGCCGAGTGCGACCCAACCATAGCGGCGCCCGGCGAACGCCCAGAGCAGATACACGAACGTCGCCACCACCGTTGCATGATCGCCGGGAAAACTGGTGTGCGAAGCGTCCTTGGCGTTAAGCCCGTTGGTATGGGCGAGCAGCGTAAACGGCTGCAGGACCAGCGAGGGGCTGTCGTGCGGAACATGGCTGAAGATCAGGTTACGGGTAATCGAGACCAGCCCTACCAGCAGCACACAGATGACTACGGCCTGAGCCGCCCGCACCGGCGTCGTGCCACGCGGCGCGCGCACGACGTAGTGCACCATCAGCCCGAGCATCGCCAGGCCCACCAGATAATCGAACCCGCGCAGATTGCCGAACGACCAGACCAGCTGTTCACCGTGGTTATGGGCCACCAGCCCGTTCAGAGCGAAGGCCGCATGCACATCCAGCACATGCCAGAGCCCGGCCGTACCCGGGGCCAGATAAGTCGCGAACAGCAAAACGCCGGCCGACAGGCTGGCCAGAATCGGCCCGGGCTGCCAGCGGGGATGATCGAGGGTCATGACAGAACTCCGCCGACTGGGCCGGCATGTAATTTTCACGTTATTTTAATTTTTTATTAACATGGTGTGCAATACATATTCTTGCCGGCCCTGGCTCGCGGCTGAATGCATACCGGTCTACCGCATGGCCCAGCCAAGCGATATCGCATACTGCCCGGGAGTATGGCCTTTGTTTCAATCGCTACCGCCCAAGCTTGTTGCGCTCCAGAGACTGTCGGTGGGTCATACGAGCCGATGCCAAGCGCTTTACGAAACCGCACTGTAGCGGCCAGACGCGGCCTAGCGAACGAGGCCTCGTCTTCGACGCGCACCAGCGCCGGCTTGCCGTCGTCTCTGACTGCATCGGCGGGCGCCCGTCCCTTAGGTTGGGCCCCGCGACCATGGCACGCTGGCGTACTGCGACGTTGTGCGCCCGGGGGCTACGCCACGCCCCACGCGCCTTGCCTAAAACAATGGCGCGCGCCAACACAGCGCCAGCACGCGCTGTCACAGGCCTAGGACCTGTCGTCACAACAGACGCCACTGCACGACGCCCGCCCATTGGGTAAGGCAAAGCGCAGGCCGCCGAGCGTGACGGGCCCTACGGTCAAGGCAGGCAACGCCGCCTGGCATGATAGCGGGCATCACCCGCAGGGCCCCTGCTCAGAGGCGGCCATCCGGCGTTATCGTTCCCCCACGTGGCCGAGCCACGCCACGCTCACGATACCTTGGCTTGCCATCTCGGAAGCGCGGATGCGGCGGTGTATCTCATAACGAGAAGCGCCCTAGAACGTCTAGATCGGCGCCGCCCGGGCGTTTATCGTGGCTGCCAAGCCGTCGATCACGGCCAGAGGCCACCCGCCCCAGGCACCAACAGGGCCCAGAGCCTATCAACGCCGTATACCCGGGCATGCGACGGCGCGTATATGGCATTCTTCGGAATCGAACGGTGGCGCCCCGGTAGGATCGTCAGGCGTGCCCGCGGCGCTGCCCGTGTACGGCACTAACCGCGGGCCCGGGGGAATACCATGCGCACCGTCAGGCCGCCTTCGGTTCGATTGGCCAGCGTAATGTCCCCGCCGTGGCCACGCACGACCGAACGCGCGATCGCCAGGCCCAGCCCGACCCCGCCGGTTTGACGGCTACGCGAGCTTTCCAGGCGCACGAACGCATCGAAGACCTTTGCCATCTCGGCCTCGGCGATCCCCGGGCCCTGATCGGCCACTTCGATCACGACCTGATCGGCCGCATCGACGAGCGAGACTTCGGCAGTACCGCCATAGGCGAGTGCGTTGTCGATCACATTGCGCAGGGCCCGGCGGATCGCCACCGGCCGACAGACCAGGGTCACCCGGTGTCCCGGTTCGAAATCGACCGGCGCATCGGCAGCCCGGTAATCCTCGGCCACCGCATCGACCAACGCCGTGAGATCCATCCGGCGACTGGGCTCGGCACTGGCCTCCTCGCGCATGAAGGTCAGCGCGGCCTCAGACATATGCGCCATATCCTCCAGGGTGGCGCTCATCGCGCGTCTGTTGTCGTCCTCGGGCAGAAACTCCAGCCGCAGCCGAAGTGCTGTGATCGGGGTGCGCAGATCGTGCGCCAGGGCCGCAACCAGCCGCGTACGCTCGGCCACGAATCGGTCGATGCGTTGGTGCATACGATTGAACTCAACGATCGTGCGCCTGATTTCGTCGCTGCCGCGCTCAGGCACCGGCTCGATCCGTTCGCCGCGCCCGAAACGCTCGGCAGCCAGCGCCAAATCGCGCAACGGCCGGGTGAAACGGCGGCTGGAGACCACCACCATCACCAGCATGATCGCCAGGGTGATCAGGATATTGCGGATGGTCTGGCCGCCCCACCAGCCATGCCCCAAACCGGGCCGGGCCGCACGGACTTCCAGCCAGCGGCCATCGGCGCGGCGCACCGCCAGCCCGATCGCGGGCTTGTGCGGGCGATCGTCGATCAGTCCAGCCCCGACACAAACCCGGGCCGCTTCGGCAGCCACGTCCAGCTTGCGCGCCAAATCAGCCGCATATTCGCGACGGGACTGACTGGCGGGCGGGCACTCTAGCGGCTGCTCGGTGATCGCATAGCGAGCGAACGGGTTCGACAAGGCCTGTACCGCAGCCTGGTCTTCGCCGGTTTTGACGTGCTGGAGCATGCGATTGATCGACGGCACCGACTGGCTCAGATAATTCGTGATCACCCGCTGGACCAGATGATCCTGGTTATAGACGAAGCTCAGATAACCGACCAGCTGGGAAACGATCAACGCCAACAGCGTCAGCAGAATGATCCGGGCCGACAACCCGCGCGGCAGCCAGCGTGTCATGCGGTCGCGACCTCGGCAGTAAAGCGATAGCCACCGCCCCAGACAGTCTTAATCAGTTCCGGGGCCGAGGAATCGCGCTCGATCTTGCGCCGCAGGCGAGACACCTGATTGTCTACGCTACGGTCGAACACCTCGGACTCCCGCCCCTGCGTGAGATCCAGCAGCTGCTCGCGCGACAAGACCCGCCCCGGATGCCGAACGAATGCCCGCAGCAGCCGGAATTCACCGGTCGACAGGGCCACCGACAGCCCGGTTTCGTCCTCGAGCTCCTGGCGCGCGACGTGAAAGACCCAGCGGTCGAAACGCACGGTCTGTTCGTCGCCGGCATCGCGCTCGGCCGGCAGGGCCGCAGCCCGACGCAATACCGCCCGGACCCGAGCTAACAGTTCGCGCGGCGAAAACGGTTTGGTGACATAGTCGTCGGCGCCCATTTCCAGCCCGATCACCCGGTCGGTCTCCTCGGCGACCGCGGTCAGCAGAATCACCGGGATGGCAGTGGTCTCGCGCAGCCACCGACATAGCGACAAACCGTCTTCGCCCGGCATCATGATGTCAAGAATGACCAGATCGAGGGCCGCATCGCGTACGCTCCGGCGCGCCACGGCCGCATCAGCCGCTGCAGATACCCGGAAACCGTGCCCGTCGAGATAGCGGGTCAACGAATCGCGGATGTCGCGGTGGTCATCGACCACCAGGATATGCGGGCTGGGTTCGGCCATACCGGGCTCGAGCTTGTCGTGTTGGCGTCAATATAACGTGGACGCCGGCTGCGACAGAGGCCGATGTGTAACCGAGTCTGGCATCGGCAGGGTCTGACACATTTTGCGACAAACTCGCGGCCTGGCGACAGATTTGCATTACATTTTTGCGCGGTAATGAGAACCGTGGACAGCGCCCCGGCGCCCACCCTCATCCGCAAAGGAGTATGTGATGAAGCTGAACAACTATCTATCGCTGTCGCTGATCGCGGCCGGTCTGTCGGTCTCTGCAGCAGGCTTCGCTGCGAGTTCTAACGATCAGAATCGGCAGGCTGACAGCCAGGCCGTATTCAAAAAACTCGATGCCAACGGTGACGACAAACTCACGGCCGCCGAGATGACCAAGCTGCCGAATGTGATGCAGCAACGGATGCTCGCCAAGGTCGATACCAACCAGGACGGCAAGATCGACAAAAGCGAATTCGAAGCCCGGGCCAAACAGCGCGCCGATCGCATGTTCGCCAAACTGGATAAAAACAGCGACGGCTCGTTGTCGGCCGACGAAATGAAGCCGCCGATGGGCCACCATCGCATGGGCCCGCCGCCGGGTGGTCCGGACGACGATCAGGCGCCAAAATCGGATGACACGTCCGACAAACCGGCCCACCACGACCGTCACCATGACGGGCACCGGTACGGCAAACATCGTCATCATCACGGCAAACCCAGCACGGACGAAATCTTCGCCCATATGGATACCGACAACGATGGCTATGTCTCGGCCGCAGAATGGGACAAAGCCGCCGAGCAGTGGCACCATCGGCACGGCCATCCGAAGCCGGCGCCCGACCAGAACTGATCCGGGCCTGTGCTCGAACCGGTACGAGCGACAGCCGGTGCGATTAGCGCCGGCTGTTTCCAAAGGGGGACATCGCATTGATGCAGTCAGCGCATCAGACAATTCGCATGGGCCGATGCGGGCTGATGCTTTTTATTCTACTGGTGGCCGGCTGTGCCACTCGTCCGATCGACAAGCTCACCGAACCGGCCTTCGACATGCCGTCGCGTTTTCCCGACAGCGGCGATACGCCGCTGGCCAATCATTGGTGGACGGCATTCGACGACCCGGGCCTGAGCCAGCTCATCGACTATGCGCTGACCCATAACTTCACGCTGCAATCGGCTTATGCCCGGCTCCAGCAGGCCCGAGCCACGGTCGCCAGCCAGCGCGCGAATCTGTTTCCCGAGATCACCGGCTCAGCCGGCGAAAGCGCTACCCACCGCTCCAGTTCCAGCTATTCGCTGTCCGGCGTCGGGACCGGCAGCGATGCCACCAACGGCACCGCAGGCGGGCTGTCGTTCGACCAGGACTCGGGAACATCCTGGTCGGACCAGCAGAGCCTGGGACTGTCGGCCAGCTACGAAGTCGACCTGTTCGGGCGTATCCGCAACGGCCTCGAGGCCGACAAGCTCACCCGGCGGGCACGCGAGTCGGCGCTGCAGTCCGCCGCGGTCACCCTGTCCGGCAATATCGCCAGCCAGTGGTATCAGTATCAGGAATATCGCGACCGCGTGGCGCTCATCCAGGACCAGATCGAAACCAATAGAAACGTTCTGGAGCTGACCACCTACAGCTTCAACAACGGCCAGGCCGCAGCCGCCGACGTACTGCGCCAGCGCCAGACCGTGGCCTCCAGCCAGGCCCAGCTTGCCCAGGCCAAGGCTCAGGTTGTGGTTGCCCGCCACGCCCTGGCGGTGCTAGTCGGCCGGTCGCCGTCGGCCTTCGACCCGCCGCCAGGTAAGCTGGTCGGCCTGCCGCTGCTGCCGGATACCGGCATTCCCTCGACCCTGCTGATGCGCCGGCCGGATGTCCGCCAGGATTATTTCACGGTCGCGGCAGCCGATCGCGAAGTCGCGGTCGCGCTGGCGGCGCGCTATCCACAGTTGTCGCTGTCGGCCGATTATTCCGGCAGCACCAATGTCGGCAGCCTGTTTTCCAACTGGGTGCTGCAGCTCGGTGCCCAGCTGACCCAGCCGATCTTTGACGCCGGCCAGCGCGCTGCCGAAGTACGACGGACCCGGGCAGTGGTCGATGAAAACGTCGCCGATTTTCAGCAGACCCTGCTCGAAGCCGTGCAGGAGGTCGACGATGCACTGGTCAACGAACGCCAGCAGCGGGATTATCTAGCCAAGACCGCGCAGCAGCTCAAGCTGTCGAAACAGATCGTGGCCAATCTACGGCTGCGCTATCTGCGTGGGGCCACGAACTATCTGGATGTGCTCGATGCCTTGCTCAATCGCCAACAACTGCAGCTCGACAACCTGAGCGGCCGCTATCAGCTGCTCGACTATCGGATTAATCTTTATCGCGCCCTGGCCGGCCCCATCGATGCACCCGCCATCGGCCGCAGCGGCCCGGATACGGCCACAGACCAGGATGCCGGCGATCACGGCACGGCCACGGGGGAGCACACAGAATCATGAGTTCGAACGAATCCAATAGCGTCGCGCCGGCCCGCCGGCCACTCTGGCGCCGTCTTTTGATGGCCGGTCTGCCGGTACTGGTATTGATCGCTGCGATCGCCCTGGCGCTGGTATTCATGTCGAGCCGCCCGACCGCGCAGCGGCATAAAACCGATACCCCGGCCCAGGCGCGTCTGGTCACGGTGACGCCGGCCGAGGCCGCGCCCCAGTCGTTGATGATCTCGGCCAATGGCACGGTCGAAGCAGCCCAGTCGACCCAGCTGCGGGCCCGGGTCTCCGGCCAAGTAGTGTCATTGCAGGACAACCTGGCGCCCGGCACTCGCTTCGAAAAAGGCGCAGTGCTGGCTCATATCGACGACGCGGACTATCAGATCGCGCTCAATCAAGCTAAAACCCAACTGGCCGATGCCAAGGCCTCGCTGGCGACGGAAAACGGCCAGCAGGCCGTGGCCAAGCGCGAACTGGATCTGGTCGGCGCGAACAACGTTAGCAACAAAGAGCGCAACTTGGCCCTGCGCGGCCCCCAGCTCGCCCAGGCCAAGGCCAACGTCGAATCGGCCCAAAGCGATGTCGCCCAGGCACGCCTGAACCTGGAGCGCACCCAGGTCAAGGCGCCGTTCAACGGTATCGTGACCTCGCGCAGTGCCTCGGTGGGCGATGTGGTGTCGTCCTCCGAGACCCTCGCCACCCTGGCCGCCACGGATAATTACTGGGTCGATCTGTCGCTGCCCGTCGATCAGCTGCGCTGGATTCATGCCGCGGACCCGAACCATGACACCGGCACCGACGCCCAGGTCTACTATCCAGATGCCTGGGGCGATGACGCTTATCTTAAGGCGCATGTCCTGCGCATCCAGGCCAGCCTGGAGGATCAGGGCCGGCTGGCGCGGGTGCTACTGACGGTGCCCGATCCGCTGGGCGATCAGACCTCGGACGGCCACAGCCTGTTGCTCGGTGCCTATGTCAACGCCGAGCTGGCGGCGGCGATGCCGAGCGGCAGCGTCGTGGTGGATTCGGCCTTCGTGCGCGAAAACAATCATGTCTGGGTGATGAGCGACCAGGACACGCTGGATATCCGTAAGGTCAAAATCGCCTATCGCGATTCGACCCGAGCGGTGATTTCGGCTGGCCTGCAGCCAGGCGATGAAGTCGTGACCAGCGACCTGTCGGCACCGATCCAGGATATGCCGATCCGCGTGGAATCCGATACCCAGAACATGGCCCAAGCCAAGTCCAAGAGCGATGACCATCCGGCCCAGGCCAATCCGAAACCGAACGACAACCGGCCCCAGGCACGGGCCGAGCCGACACCGGCAACCAAGCGCCGACAACAGATCGCAGCCCGGCTGACGCTGGCGCCGGCCTTCACTCGGCTGAGCCAGCCGGCCTCGGAGCAACGCTCGTGAGCGAGGCCGATCGCAACGACGATACCGGCCATGGCAAGCTCTCCGGGCCGCTGGCCTGGATGGTGCACAACCGGGTCACGCCGAACCTGTTGATGTTCGTGCTGCTGATTGGCGGACTGTTCTGTACCAGCCTGATCAAACAGGAAGTCTTTCCCCAGTTCTCGGTGCCATACATCCAGGTGAGCGTGTCGTATCCCGGCGCCACGCCAGAGCAGGTCGAGCAGAACATCGTTCTGGCGATCGAATCCAAGGCCCAGGATATCGACGGCATTCGGGAAACTACGGCCGAAGCCAGCGAAGGCGCGGCCCAGGTGGTATTCAAGCTCGACGACGGCGTCAATATCCAGACCGTCTACCAGGATATCCAGCAGGCGGTCTCGCAGATCACGACCTTTCCGGCCAACGCCGAACGTCCGGTGATTTCGACCTTCACCGGCGGCAATCGCAGCGTGCTCGACATGCAGCTCTACGGCAATGTTTCGCAGACCGCGCTGCGGGCCTATGCCGAGGATGTCCGTGATCAACTGCTGCAGTCGTCGAAGATCACCTCGGTCTCGCTGGAAGGCACCCAGACCTATACCGTCAACATCGAAGTGCCCCAGCAGCGCTTGCGGGCCTATGGTCTGACCCTGCCGGAAATCGGCAACCGGGTCGCCGAGGCAGCCGTGGACGTCGGCGGCGGCCAGGTCGATACCCAGTCCGGCCAGATTCTGCTGCGGCTGAACGGGCGGCGCGACAAGGCCGCCGAGTTCTCGCGTATCCCGATTCTGACCACCGCTGACGGCACGGTCATCCATCTCGGCGATATCGCCGAAGTCAGCGATGGTTTTCTCGACTCCAATACCGAGGCCACCTACAACGGCATGCCCTCGATCGGGATCGCGGTCTCGCGGGTCGGCGACCAGACCCCGACCGCGGTCTCCGAGGCGGCCCGCGAGGCGATGCAGAAAGTCGCCGAAACCATGCCCCCCCAGTTGCACTACGCCATCAACGGCGACCAGTCCGAGGTCTATGACCAGCGGCTGAAGCTATTGCTCAAAAACGCAGCCATGGGACTGGCCCTGGTGCTGATCGTGCTCAGCCTGTTTCTCGACCTGAAATTGGCGTTCTGGGTCACCCTCGGCATTCCGACGTCGTTCCTGGGCGCGTTTCTGTTCCTGCCGATGTTCGGCATGACCATCAACATGGTCTCGATGTTCGCGTTCATCATCGCCCTGGGGATCGTGGTCGACGATGCGATCGTGGCCGGCGAGAACGTCTACGAAGCCCGTGAACGCGGTGCCGGCATGTTCGAGGCCGCGATCATCGGCGCCCGCGAGGTGGCCCTGCCGATCACCTTCTCGATTCTGACCAACATCGCGGCCTTTGCCCCGCTGCTGTTCATTCCGGGCTTTTTAGGCAATATCTTCGAGACCATTCCGGTGGTCGTGATCACCGTGTTCGTGATCTCCTGGGTCGAGGCGATGCTGATCATGCCTTCGCACCTTGCGCACGGCAAAAACCGGCGCAGCAACCGGCTCTCGATGGCCATCTACAACCGCCAGCAGGCTTTCTCGCGCGGTTTCTCGACTCTAGTGTCGCGCTATTACCAGCCGTTCGCGGCCCAGATGATCCATCATCGCTATCTGACCGCGGCCACTGGCGTAGCGGTACTGATCCTGGTCCTGGCCTGGGCCGCCTCCGGGCGCATGGGCTTTTCGCTAATGCCCAAGGTCGAATCCGATCATGCCGAAGCCAGCCTGACCATGCCCTACGGCACACCGATGCCGGTCATGGAGCAGACCCGTACCAAGCTGCGCCAGGCCGCCGACGACGTCGCCGCCCAACACGGCAACGATCAGCTGCTCAAGGGTGTGTTCGCGACCATCGAACAGAACACGCTCGAGATGCGGGCCTATCTGACCTCGCCCGGCGTACGTCCGATCAGCACCGCGCAGTTCTCTAACGAGTGGCGCACCGCACTCGGCGACGTGCCCGGCCTGCAGTCTGCCCAGTTCCAGTCCGATGCCGGCGGCCCGGGTTCGGGCAAGGATCTGACTGTGGAATTGTCGGCCCGAGACACCGACATGCTGGACAAGGCCGCCCAGACCTTGGCCGACCGGCTGGCCGATTTCCAGGGCGTACACGATATCGACTCCGGGGTCGCCCACGGCAAGCAGCAGCTGTCGTTCACGCTCAACGACAACGGCCGCTCGCTCGGCCTGACCAACGAATCGGTCGGCGCCCAGGTACGCGCTGCGTTCTACGGCAACGAAGCACTGCGCCAGCTGCGCGGCTCCAACGAAGTGCGGGTGATGGTGCAGCTGCCCAAGGTCGAGCGCGACAGCCGGGCGGCCGTACGCAATCTGCTGATTCGTACGCCCAACAACACCTATGTGCCGCTATCGCAGATCGCGAGCATCCAGCCGACCCATGCCTTTACCACGATCAAGCGCCACAACGGCCAACGCACTATCGACGTGACCGCTAACGTCACGCCGCGCAGTGCAACCAACCGGATCATGAACACGCTCAACAGCAGTGTGCTGCCGCAACTCAAGCAAGACTATCCGGGGCTGGCCACCGGCTACAACGGTATTCAGGAAGACGTCGCCGAGTCGATGCATGCGATTTTCGTCGGCTTCGTGATCTCGATGGTGCTGATCTACATCCTGCTGGCGATCCCTTTCCGCAGCTACATCCAACCGGCGATCGTCATGCTGGCGATTCCCTTCGGCGTGGTCGGTGCCATCATCGGGCATACGATCATGGGCTATTCGCTGTCGGTGATCAGCCTGTTCGGCGTGCTCGCTCTGGCTGGCGTGGTGGTCAACGACTCGCTGGTGCTGATCTACTATGCCAACACCTTGCGCGACGAGGGGCGCGGTGCTGCCGAAGCCGTACGCCTGGCGGCAGTGCGCCGTTTCCGCCCGATCATCCTGACCACGCTGACCACCTTCGGCGGGCTAGCGCCGATGATCTTCGAAACCTCGCTGCAGGCCCGGTTCATGATCCCGATGGCGATTTCGCTCGGCTTCGGGATTTTGTTCGCGACCGGCATCACCCTAGGCCTGGTGCCCTGTTTCTATGTGATCGTCGAAGACATCAAAACTGGGCTTATGCGCCGTCTCGAACGCCTGAGCGGGCACCACGCACATGCGCTCGACCACGAGGGGTGATCGAAGCTCTCGATCTGCGGCCGGCGGTTGATCTGCCGGCCGCAGGCCGCCCTACCAGCGTACGTAGGGCAAAAATTTGCCGTTCATCGTGATCTTCACGCGGTCGCCCTTGGGGTCCGGCTCGCGCTCGACATCGAGCTTGAAATCGATCGCCGACATGATGCCGTCGCCAAATTCCTCATGGATGCAGTCTTTCACCGCCGGGCCGTACACCGCCATGATTTCGTAGAAGCGATAGATTAACGGGTCGGTCGGCACCGTCTTATCCATCCATTGCCCCTTGAGCGGCGGTTCCTGCAGCGCTTCGGCGATCTCGTCGTCGAGGCCCAGCACCGCACACAGCTTATGCGCGATGTCCTCGGTTGCCGAGGCTTCGCCCAGACAGGCAGTCGCGGTCCATACCGGCGCCATGCCGATCGTCTCGGCGATATCGTCCCAGCGCAGCCCCTTGGCTTTCTTGGCCTCGAGAATGGCGCGTTTCATCTGCGGCTTGTCCATGACCGATCAGCTCCTCTTATGTAACGAATGAGACCGCCTCGAGGCGGCCCTGGGATCGGTGCAGAAAGCGTGCCACGCCGGTGATCGACGGGTTAAGTCGGGCCGCTTGTTCCCACGGCTCGCGGCCCATCCATCGGCCGGGCGCGCCCTTGGACGTCTTTGCGATGGCCACTCGCTCTTCGCCCCGGCCCTCGACGTTATCCTTTTACCGACCGGGGCGCGTATCCTAGACAGCCGAACCCTGCTCGATCCGTTGTTTCGATGTTCGCGATCGCTCGTGCTGTTACCGCTGTCTTGTTGTCTGGCCTGCTGCTGTTCGGCTGCGCCAACCAGCCGGCATCCAAGGCTCCGCAAGCCTCTTCCGGGGGGAATCATTACGCACCACGGGAATCGATCATCGTGCCCGATCAGCAGACCGTACTGGCCGATAAACTCAGGCAAGCATTGGCCGAACGCGGCTGGCACCTCATCGGCTACAGCAAGGATATGACCAGCGGGCATGCCGATTACCAGGCGATGGCACGTCAGGCCAAGTATCGACTGACCCTGCTCGGCACCTCGATCGGGCACTGCCGCAACGGTGATCCGAGCTTTCTGTATCGTATCGCCCTCATCGAAAACACCGGGGGCAGCGTGCCGGTGGCTTTATCCGGTGCCGACTGTCTGTCGCCGATCATCGACGAATTCTCGACCGATCTGGACGAAAAACAGCTGGCCCCGATCCCAAGCCATCCGACCGGACCCGCCGCTAACGCGCCTCAGTCGTAACCTGGGGCCAGCGCCGGATCGCCGCGTAGGCTGGCGATCAAACCGGCCCGCAAATCGGTGAACTGCAGCCGAACGTCGGTTTCGCTGAGCAGCCGCGCATTCGACAGCCGGCGCGACTCAGCCAGAAACGACAGCCGCATGGCCGAAAAGCGCTGCCGGGCCTCGGCCCAGTCGATCTTCGGCGGCGGCGCCACGCCCAGCAGTTCGGCCAAGGTGTCGTAATAGGCCGAACGCCGGGTCGGCTGGCCGTCGCAGACATTGTAGACCCGATTCGGCCAGTGCCGATTCGCGGCCGCCCACACGACGCTGGCCAGATCGTCGATATGAATCCGGTTGCTCCAGCCGCCAGCGCTGTCGGCGAGCACCGGCTCGCCATCCAGCACCCGCTGGACTGGCAATCGATCCGGACCGTAGATCCCCGGTGCACGCAGGATCATGGCATGGGGTGCCCAGGCACGGATCTGCTGCTCGGCATCGACCCGACGACCCGCGCGTGCCGTCGCCGGCTGGAGCGGCGCCGTTTCATCGATCCATTCATCACCGTGATCGCCGTAGACGCCGGTGGTGCTGATATATACGACATGGGACGGCACCTCAGGTAGTGCCGCCAGGACAGCCGCCATGCGCGCATCGGTCTTGCCTTCAGGCGGCGGCGGCGCGCTATATATCAGTCGATCGCAGGCCGGCAGCGTCGGCGAAACCGAGACGTCGAGATCGATCTGGCGCGAGACGCCACCCACCGCCCGCACATAGGCCGCGGAGGTGTCGCTGCGTACGATGCCGGTAACCTGCTCTTGGGCCGCCACCGCGCGGGCGGCGACCCGTACTCCGGTATCGCCACAGCCGACGATCAGGCTATGCATGCCCGAAGCTCATTACGAGGCGCGTATCTCCAGGCCTTGGCGGTAGGCTGCTCGAGCCTCGTCGTTCTGATCGATACGTTCGAACAGATGCCCAAGCTCCAACAACGCGTCCGGGCGCGAGTGCTCTTTTTGGCTGGCCTCGAAATAGCTGCGCGCCCGGCCCCAGAGCTGGCTACGCAGGCACAGCCGACCGGCCACCATCAACAACTCCGGCTCCTTGCCGTAAGCCTTGATCCATTCTTCGACGGTGGCGAGCTGCTCGGTATGTTCGCTGCACCGCAGATCGCCGAAGATCAGCGCCAGCTCCGGGCTGAACTGTTTCTTCATCGCGTTGCGGATCACGTTCGCGGCCTCGTCATCGGCCCGGTTGGCCCGTAGACAGCGCGCATAGTGTGCGACCACCTCGGGCTTGTCGCGCAGATCCTTGGGCATATGCCGCCAAGTAGTGGTCAGACCACCGATCTCGCTTTGCTGGGACAGCCGCTGCTGATAGGCGGCGATCGCCATGGTCTCGATGCGCTCCGGCGACAGCGCCGCATGCTTATGCAGATCGCCGAGCATGGCATAGATCTGGCCGTAGTCCCCACAGGACATCGCGTACTCGGCATACATCCGCAGTACCCAGGGATGCCGCGGTTCGAGCTCGTAGAGCCGGGCCAGGGTCGCCTGCGCTTCGGCGCTCTGCCCGGCCGCCAACTGTAGTTCGGCCTGGGTCAGCAGCACCGCCAGTTCGCTGACCGTCTTACGGGCCGCGGCTTTTTCCAGATACCGGTCCCGATCGGCGAGGTGATTCTGGCGCTGGGCAGCCTGGGCCGAAAACAGATGGTTCAGACCGGGCGCCTCGTTGGACTCAGCCAGGGCCTGCAGATCCTCCTCGGCCAAGGCCCAGCGGGCTTCGGCCATGTGCTCCAGTCCCGCATACAGCGAACGCCGCGCCTTGCGCTGACGACGACGGCCGAAAAAGCCGCGGATGTTACTGGGGGCAAAAACCAGGGTGATCAGCAGTCGCCAAACCATGGCCAACGCCCAGATGCCCAGCAACACCGCTGCACAGGCGAACAGCAGCGAGGTTTCGATCTGCCAGCCGCTGAACGAGATCAGCACATAGCCTTGATGGTGCCGGAACACCAGCGACAGCAGGATCCCCAGTAGAACGAATACGAAAAAAGCCAGCAGCAGACGACGCATTACGAACTCCCCGCCGCGTTGGCGTCATTCGAACCCTCGGGATTCGACTGGCCGGAATTGCCCGATGCCTTGCCGTCGTTTTGCTGGTTGCGCGCCATGATGCGTCGCAAGGTCTTCAGGCTGGCCGACAGATCCGGCGCCTGCCAGTCGAGTTTGACATGCGATAGCTGGCCAAGCTCGTCCAGCACCGACGACACCTGGCTATTGCTGGTATCGAAATAACGCTTGATCCAGTCGCGCGCCTCGTCGATGGCATCGTGGTAGGTCTGGGTATTGCCATCCAACAATGCCAGCCGCGCCATCCGAAGCTGCAACTGCAGATTCTGGGTCAGGAAGAACGCCTGATCCGGCGCCATCAGGGCCGGCGCATTCTCGGTGCCGTTGGCTCGCCGGATGGTGACCATGCGCGTTAGCGCATTACCGACCGAGTCCACGAACTGGTGCCACTTCTGGGACAGCCGGATACCGGCGAAGCTGCCGTTCTGGCCGTCGCTCTGGCTACCGTCCTGGCCTTGATTCTGGCTACTGCCATCACTCGAACCATCGCCCGAGCGCTGGTTCTGATAGCTCGAGGGCACATTCGAATCCAGCGGCAGCTTCGGAATCTGGCCGATTACGTTGGCCAGCCGCAGCGACAGCCCTTCGACGTCGGTATTCGGCAGCGCCTTGAGGGCCGCGATCTCGTCAGCGATGTTGGCCCGGACCGGATGCAGCTGCGGATCGCCGGCCCGCTGGATCGCCTCGTCAGCGAGCTCCAACGCTCGCCGCGCCCCTTCCGGATCACGCTCGACCTGAAGCCGCTGGTTGGCGGCCTCGAGCAGCAGCGCGATGCGTTGTTCGACGAACCGCTCGTGGTTGCCGCCCAGCTGATCGGACAGCTGGCTGTTGCGCGCCTGAACGTGCTGCAGGGATTGCTCGAGCTGATTGATCTGCTGCTGGCGCTGATCCAGCGTACCCGCCAGCTGATCAATACGCTGTGACTGCTGCTGCATGTTGTCGCGCATGTCGGCCAGCTTGGGCATGACGACCTTCTGCACGTTCTTCTGCAGGCCCTGCTCAACGGTGTTCACCCGCGAGTCCAGCTCGGCCAACCGCTGCTGGCCGCGGTACCAGAGCACGCCGGCTGCCGCGGCCGCCAGCAGCGCAAAAATCAACGCCACGACGGCGATGATCACGCCCAGCCGCCGGCCGGAACCGCCGCCGCTCGTGCTGCCGGCTCGTTTGCCGGCGCCAGCGGCGCCGCCGGCAGCGGCGGCCGCCGTGCTCGACTTGCTGTCTTTGGTCGAGCCCGATTTGGATGCTGCACCACTCGTGCCCGAAGCACTGCGATCGGCGTTCTTATGCGCGCCGCTGCCTGTTTTGGCCGCCGAACCGCTGCCCGAGGCACTGGTCGCACCGGACTTGCCGGCGCCCGACTGACTGCTTTGCGCGGATTTCGAAGCCGAGGATCCTGGCGCGGTGCGTCCCGAGCTGGAGGCAGCTGCCGTGGACTGACCCGAGCCTTGGTTAGATCCCTGCTTGGATGCCGGGCCAGAGCCTTGGGCCGCGCTCTGGGTCTTGTCCTTGCTGACGGCGGCCTTGTGCTGGGTACTGGCGCGCGCGCCAGACGAATCACTCGTGCTGGCCTGCTGGGCCGAGGGCGCCGCGGCACTGCCGGAGGTCTGACTACCAGCCGATGCGCTGGCGCTCTTCGAGCGGCTACCGGTTTGCTGGGCGCTGCCGCTGGCGGGGCTGCTTTGGGCGCTCGCTGGCGGGTTGTCGCGCGCTCCGGCGCGGCTCGAATCCGCGCGATCGGACGTCGTCTTCTCGCGATTCGGCTCCGACTGCGCAGCCGGCTTCTGGCTCGACGATTGTGTCGTCTCGCTCGCAGCGGCCGGCGTGGATTTCGAGGCGTTGCCGCTGCTCTGGGAAGCGCCCTGGGCACCGCTGTCGGCGCCGCCCTGGTTCGTATTCTGGCCGCCGCCCTGGTCCTGGCGCGGGGCATTCGGTTTCGACGTCTTCGACGACGCTGTGTCGGCGCCGCTCGACGCCTTGTTCCCGCGTTGCTTGTCGCGGTTCTTGTCGCGCTTGTCTTGGCTCATAAGGTAGCGGCTTCCCCCGGTAGGCGTGGTCTTTATTGTCGCCGGGCCGACCAGATGCGGTCCAGCGCAATCACCGCGCCGGATGCATCCATGCGCTCGATCACCACCGGTTCGACGGACCAATCGATATCGTAGCCGGCTTGTTGTACCACACGCCGGCTGGCAGCCACCAACCCGAGCCGGCCGAGCGCCCTGCGTTGATCGGCGGTCAGGCGCTCGCTCAGGTTCTGCCAGGATTCGCTGCTGGTGATCACCAGCGCATCCGCGCCGCCGATCAGTTCGTCTATCCGCGCCGGTGCGATCGCTGCCGAACAGCGCCGATAGAGCGCGATCTTGTCGATCTGCGCACCGCGGGCGGCCAGCGTATCGGCCAGTTCCGCGCGCCCGCCGTGGCCGGCCAAAACCGCGATCCGGCGATCGGCAACTTCGGCCAACTCGGGCATGGCCAGCAGGCCTTCGCTATTGCTGGTCGCTGGTGTAGCGACCCGCTTGCCGGTCTGTTCGACCAGCGCCTCGGCGGTGGCCGTGCCGACCGCAATCAGCCGCCCGCGCGGGCACCAGCCCGGGCGCAGCCGGGCAATGCCCGCCACGGCATTGGCCGAGGTCGCGATCACGCAGTCAGCCTGTTCTGCGCGCGCCAGCCCGGCCGCGGCCGCAGGTTCATCATCGGGCGGCGCAATGCACAGCAACGGCTCGACCACGACCTTCGCCCCGGCCGCGATCAACGCCTGCCGCCACGGCTCGGCGCGCTCGGCCGGCCGGGTCAGCCAGACCGTACAGCCGGATAGATCGGGTTCAGCCATAGCGACAGCGTCTTCCAATCGCGGGCGGCGGGCCACCGCATCGCTCAGCCCAGGTCGGCCAGAATTTGATCGGCGCCCGCGGCCAGCAAACGCTCGGCCAGAGCATGGCCGAGTTCAGCGGCTTCGCCGGTCGGGCCGGTGATCTGGTCGCGAACCATAACGCTGCCGTCCGGCCGGCCGACGCAGGCGCGCAGATGCAGATGTACGCCGTCGTGGGTGGCATGGGCTGCGATCGGCAGATGACAGCTGCCTTCCAGCCGGCTGTTGACCGCGCGCTCGGCATCGATACGGATATGGGTGTATTCGTCGTCGAGCGCAGCGATGCGCTCGGCGGTGGTGGCATCGTCGGACCGGATCTCGATGCCTAGCACGCCCTGGCCGATCGCCGGCAGACTCTGTTCCGGGGTGAGCTCGCAGCGAATCCGCGAAGCGATCTCCAGGCGCTCCAGACCGGCGCAGGCCAATAGGATCGCGTCGTAGTCGCCGGCGTCGAGCTTGGCCAGACGGGTTTGCACGTTGCCGCGCAGACTCTGGATTTCCAAATCCGGGCGCAGGTGCTTGATCATGGCCGCGCGCCGCAGGCTGGAGGTCCCCACCACGGCCCCCGCCGGCATCGTTTCTGGGCTGTCGTAGTGGTTGGAGACAAACGCATCCAGCGGACTACCTGGGGCCAGTACCACCGGCAGCGCGAAGCCGGTCGGCAGTTCGGCCGGCACATCCTTCATCGAATGTACCGCCAGATCGGCTTCGCCGTTTTCCAGCGCGGCCTCAAGTTCCTTGAGGAACAGCCCCTTGCCGCCAATCGCCGACAGCGGCCGGTCGGTGATGCGATCCCCCTCGGTACGGATCGGCAGCAGCACCACATCGACGTCTGGCAAGGCAGTGGCCAGCCGGGCCTGGACGTGCTTGGCCTGCCACATCGCCAGTTGGGATTGGCGGGTGGCGATTCGCAGGGTCTGGGTCATGAACGCTTCCGAAGGCGGTGAATGTCAGGAGCCGAGCAGCGCCCGAACTTCGGCCAGGCGACGCCGCGACACGGGGACGTATTGCTCGCTCTGGCGCAGGCTCAAGCAGGCGCTGCCATCGGTATTGTATTTCAGACCGGTCACATGGGCACGAGCGACCAGGGCCTTGCGATGCACGCGCATGAAGTTATCGGACAACGACTGTTCGAGCGTCGACAGCGACTGCTCGATGAGCAGCTCGCCCTGCAGATGAAAAACCGAGGTGTATTTCTGGTCGGCCCAGAAATACAGAATGTCGCGGATCGCCACCCGTTCGATACCATCCCGGGTCCGCGCGCTGATGTAGCCCATCGGCCCACCGGCTTCTGGGTGGCCGGCGAGTGCGGCGTACTGGGCCCGGCTCGGCTGTCGTGCCCGGGCTAGCGCGGCCGCCAGGTCCTCGCGCCGCACCGGCTTGAGCAGATAGCCGTCGGCCTGGCTGTTATGGGCCGACAGGGCATGTTCGCTGTGGGCAGTCACGAAGATCACCGCGGGCGGCAGATCGGTCTCGGCCAATTCGCGAGCGACCTGCAGGCCGTCGATGCCGGGCATATGCACATCCAGCAGCACCGCATCCGGGCTGAGTTCCGAGACTCGCTCGATAGCGGCCTGCCCTTCGCCGGCCTCGCCGACCACGGCATAGCCCGGAAAGGACTCGATCATACGGCGCAGTCGCTCGCGCGCCAGCGGTTCGTCGTCGACAATCACCACATTCATGACGGTGTTGATGTTATCTGTGGCAGTTCCAGGGTTACCGTGAACCACGTATCGTCGTGAGTGAAGTCCAGCCGGGCTGCACCGTCGTAGGCCAGCGCCAGCCGTCGCTCGATGTTGGCTACGGCCTGGCGATGTCCCGGCGCCCGGCCGGTACGGGCGGCGACCGGGTTGCACACCTCGGCATGCAGGCGCCGGCTCTGGACCCAGGCCCGCACGCGTACGGTCCCACCGGTAGCCAGTCGCGCCACCCCATGCCCGATCGCGTTCTCGACCAGCGGCTGCAGGCATAGCGATGGCAGCCGACATTCTCGGGCGGCCTCGGAGAGGTCGACCTCCATGCGCAGCCGATCGCCAAGGCGCAGTTTCTCGATCCGCACATAGGCTTCGACCAGCGTCATTTCCTCAGCCAGAGTGATTTCGACCGGGGCGTCCGTATTGAGCCGGGCACGCAGCAAGGCCGACAGATCTTCGAGCGCGGTTTCGGCAGCCTGGGGCCTGAGCTCGACCAGAGCCGCGACGCTATTGAGCGTATTGAACAGAAAATGCGGCTCGATCCGAGCCTGCAACGCTTCCAGCCGGGCTCGCATCTCGGCTTCGGCGTGTGCAGCCCACGACGCTCGCAGCCAGAAATAGCGGAGCGCCAACGCGGCCACCACGGCACATACGCCGAGGCTGCGTGCGACGAACACATGCTGGGTACTGTTTTCGAGCAGCAGTTCGAAACCGGTATAGCGCCCAGCGGCGAAGGTGATCTCGGTGATCGCCAACGTGACCAGCAACAGGCTCGCATACGACAGCGCGACCACGGTGCGGGTCGAGCAATGGCCGGCATAGCGCCGGATCAGGCATAGCACGGCTGCGCTGCAGACCCCGATCCATTGTAGATAGACCGACAGCAGAAACAGCAACCGCCAGAAGTTGGCCGATAGCGAACTGCCCAGCGCCAGCAGCACCGCCACCGCTTCACACACCAGCAGCACGCGGATCACCCGCGAGCCGGTGCAGAAATCGGGCAGGATGGCACTCGGTTTATCGGACTCTGACATCGTCACAGTCTTCGAACAGCCGCGCCGTCGCGTCAAGCCGTTGCTATACTCGCGCGCCACCCGCACGCAACGGATGCGACCATGAGCACGCAGTCGAGCCACCAGACCTGGGGCGGCCGGTTCGCCGAAGGCCCGGACGCCCGCGTGGCGGCTTTTACCGAATCGATCTCCTTCGAGACCCGGCTGGCCCCCTACGATATCCGCGGCTCGATCGCGCATGCCCGGATGCTGTCGACCATCGGCGTACTGACTGCCGACGAGTTCGAGGCTATCGCTGCTGGGCTGCGCGCTATCGAGGCCCGGATCGCAGCCGGCGAATTCCCCTGGGATGCCGCCCTCGAAGACGTACACATGAACATCGAGGCACGGCTGACCGAAGACATCGGCGCGCTGGGCAAAAAACTGCATACCGCGCGTTCCCGCAATGATCAGGTCGCGACCGACGTACGGCTATGGCTGCGCGATACCGTCGACGCCCTGATCGCCGAGGTCGATCGGCTACGCGCCGGGCTGATCGAGCTCGCCGAGCGCGAGGCAGATACCATCATGCCGGGTTTCACCCATCTACAGGTTGCCCAGCCAGTGACCTTCGGCCACCACATGCTGGCCTGGGAGGCAATGCTGGCCCGCGACGCGGATCGTCTGGCCCAGCTGCGCGACCGGGCCAATCGCCTGCCGCTCGGCGCGGCGGCCCTGGCCGGCACGACATTCAATATCGACCGCGAGATGGTCGCCGAAGAGCTCGGTTTCAACGGGGTGATCGACAACTCGCTGGATGCAGTCTCGGACCGGGATTTCGCGATCGAGTTCGTCTCGGCCTCGGCCACGATCATGATGCATCTGTCGCGGTTTTCCGAGGAACTGATTCTGTGGATGAGCCCGGCCTTCGACTTCGTCGAGCTGCCGGATCGCTACTGCACCGGCTCCTCGATCATGCCGCAGAAAAAGAATCCGGATGTCGCCGAGCTGACCCGCGGCAAGACCGCCCGGGTACAGGGCCATCTGACCACCCTGCTGACGCTGATGAAAGGCCAGCCGCTGGCCTACAACCGCGACAATCAGGAAGACAAGATTCCGATGTTCGACACCGCCGATACGGTCGGCAACTGTGTCGCGCTGTTCGCGGACATGATCCCGCATACCGTGGTCCACCGGGACACCTGCCGCGAAGCAGCCCGCCGCGGTTTCGCGACCGCGACCGATTTGGCCGATTATCTGGTGCGGGCCGGGGTGGCGTTTCGCGATGCCCACGAGATCGTGGGCAACTGTGTCTCGCGGGCGATCGAGGCCGACTGCGACCTGGCCGAACTGCCGCTGGTCGAGCTACAGGCGATTTCCAGTGCGATCGGCGAGGACGTCTACGAAGTCCTCACGCTAGAAGGCTCGGTGGCGGCCCGGGCGCATATCGGGGGCACCGCCCCGGATCAGGTCCGCGCGGCGGCAGCACGGGCCCGCAAAGCGCTGGGTCACTCGCCGGCCTAGCACTTGTGCGAATGCTTTGGGAGGCTGCCGGCTGATCGCCGGCAGCGCCATGCCGATAGCGGTTTCGTTGGCTCCCGAGACATAGGCGCCAACGCTCTCGTCTGCTCGGCAGCGACCTACCGGCGCCTTGATAGCCGCGCACTCGAAAACGCGGCTCGAAAGATTCGACAATAGTCGCCCAGCGGCCAGCCGGCCCCCGGGCGCGCATCTGCGTACCCTATAGCGATCGACGGGCGGGCACGTTAGGCCACACCTGTCCGGTCTTGTGCGCAGCCGCTACTTGTCGAACAAGTCGGCCCGGGCGCGATACAGCGCCGAGATATCCTCGTCGCCGTGGCCGTCGGCCATCAGCCGATCGTATTCCTCGCGGGTCTTTTCCGACAGCGGCAGCGCGCCGTCGTTGAGCTCGGCCATATGCAGGCAGATGCCTAGATCCTTGTGGTGATGCTTGAGCTTGAAGCCCGGCTCGAACACATCGCGGACCATGGTCTTGCCGCGATGGTTGACGAACCAGTTGCCGGCCGCGCCCGAGCCGACCACGTCGACTACCTTTTCCAGTGGCAGATCGAGCGCTGCGGCGAAGCGCATGCCTTCGCAGACTGCCTGGTTGATACCAGCAACCATGACCTGGTTGACCGCCTTGGTGGCCTGACCGGCGCCGACCGGGCCCATATGGGTCACGCCCGAGCCCATGGCTTCCAGCACTGGTTTGATCCGTTCGAAGACGGCTTCGTCGGCCCCGACCATGATCGAAAGCGTGCCGTTTTTGGCCCCTTCCGTGCCGCCGGACACCGGCGCATCGACGAACGCGGCCCCCGTCTTCGCCACGCGCTCGGCGGCCTCCCGGGCGGTATCGCTGGCCACGGTCGAGCAATCGATGACGGTATGTGCCGCGGTCAGCGAGCCGGCCAGGGCATCGACCATTTCCAGCACATCGGCATCGGCCGATACACACAGCACCAGCACTTCGGCGTGCTCGGCGGCCTGGGCCGGCTCGGTGACGACGGTGGTCGGGTACTCGCCGGCAAAGGCATCGGCCCGGCTGGCAGTGCGATTGTAGACCGCAGCCAGCAGGTCCGCGGCGTGTAGATTCGCCGCCATGCCATGGCCCATGCCGCCCAGTCCAAGAAACGCGCTTTTCATGATGTTGTTCCCGTGCGTGATTTCGGATCGATGATAGGCTTTTGACCCTGAAGGCCCAAACCAACGACGGCATGGCAGATCAACGCAGCGCTCGCTGGGCGCTCATCGCAGCAGGCGCGCTGTGCGTAATCGCCGCCGTTCTGATCGTCGCCCCGCCCTATGTGGTGCGATACCTCCTCCAGGATTACCTGTCCTCGTACGGCATCCAGGCCCGAATCGGCAATATCGACGCCAATATCTTCACTGGCCAGTTGCGCATCAACGATGTACACGGCCAGGGGCCGAACGGCGACCAGGCCCGGATAGGCCAGCTTGCGCTCAATATCGACTACCTCGCCCTGTTCGACAAACATATCGATCTCGAGCGTGTGGCTCTGTTCAAGGCCCGTCTGCCGGTACGCCAGAGCGCCGACCAGGGGCTGCAGGTTCTAGGCATACCGCTATCGTCGAGCCAGTCCAAAAAACAATCGCAGAGTGCCTGGGGATTCGGCGTCGGCGATGCCGAGCTCGCCGACGTGGTTTTGCACTATCGTGGCCCCGAGCGTAAAAACCGGCCGGCCATCGTTCAGCAGGTGACCGTACCCCAGGCCAGCGCCGGCCGCTTTGCGACCTGGCAGCCGAACCAAAGCACGCCGATCAATCTGCAACTGGCGGTCGCCGACGGCCAACTGAAACTCAAAGGCCATGTCTCGCCTCTGGCGCCGAAACGAGGGGCGCAGGTCAAACTGACGGCGCAACGCTTTCCGATGCCGGCCCTGGCGCCCCTGGCTCGCATCGCTGGCTGGCAGGGATTGAGCGGCAGCCTCGATGCCCACCAGGACCTGAACCTGAGCTACGACGCCAAGCAAGGGCTGAACCTCGATATCAAGGGCCAGACGCGCTGGCAGCAGGCCCACGTCACTACCAGCGGCGACACCCGACTAGACAGCCAGCGCCTAGCCTGGGATGGCCAGACCCATCTCACGCTCTGGGAGGGCGGCCAGCCCGGCCATGCCGAAGCCCAGGGCAAGCTGGACATCGCCGCGCTCAAGATCCGTCGTCCTAATCAACTGCATTTCATCCAGAACAGTGCACGCTGGCAGGGCAAGGCCAATATCTCGCTAGCCGACCAGGCCACCCGGCTGACCACCCACGGCGACCTGACCGCTACCGGGACAACGCTAGAATCCCCGGGCTGGCTGTCCCTGTCCAGCGATCAAGAAAGCCTGCATGGCCAGCTGAACCTGAGTTTCGGCCAGGAACAGTCGGTGATCGACAGCGACGGCCGCTTCACCGCGCAGTCGATGTCGTTTGCCATTCCCAACACTGTCAGCTTCGGCACTCAGACGCTGGACTGGCACGGCAAGGCCTCCACGGCGCTGTCTAGCGTCGGCACGCATATCCTCACCGATGGCTCGCTGACTGGCGACGGCCTGGACTTCAAGGTCCCGGAAACCATGCAGGTCAGCGCCGATCACGTCGACTGGCAAGGCAACACCCGCATGCTCAGTGCGATCCTGTTTTCACGGGTTGCCGATGGCCGCCTGATCGCTCGCAACCCGCGTGTGGAGATCGCCGGTACGCCTACCGGCATCAGCGCGGATCGATTCAGCTTCAACGGCCAGTATGCTGAACGGCCCGATACCGATAACGACCAACTGCGACTGACCGTCACCGGCAACGCCGCCGGTCGCGATTTCGCGGTCACTAATACTGCGATCGATGCGCCCTGGGTGGATGCCATGCAGGTCCAGGCCGACGACATTGATATCAACAGTCTGAACCACATCGGCTTCGATACGCTCAAGGCCAGCGGCGTGCGGATGCTGGGCGATACCAATACCAACAGTGCCGTGTTGCAGGCGGTCACCATGAACGCCGACCAGTTTGCGCTGGCCGACCTCGGCCATTACTCGCTACGCAAGCTGGTTATCGGCGGCGCGAACGTCCATACCCGCCGCGACGCTTCCGGCATGGGCGTGATCAGCGAATTCATGCAGAGCATGAGCGGGGGCAGCAGTTCGGGCTCGCAGGCCTCCGGTCAAGGTTCTTCTGAACCAGCCCACAACAGTGCTGGCCAACAGAGCAGCTCGACCTTCGTGCTCGATCATTTACAGCTCAAAGGCCCAGCGCTGGCTTTCGTAGATACCACCATGAGCCCGGCAGTGCGAATCACGGGCTCTAACCTCGACTTCACGCTCGACGGGCTGAATACCGCCTCACCAGAACAGGACGCCAGCTATCAGCTGTCGGCGGATATCGGCGCCTATGGTCATTTCGACAGCCGCGGCACGATCGCACCGTTGGCCCCCGGCGGGCCCAATATGGATCTGAATGCCTGGCTGCGTTCGCTCGCCCTGGCGCCGTTATCCGGCTATCTGGATGCCGCCATGGGACGCAAGATCGCCAACGGCGCGGCCGACGGCACGCTCGATCTGTCGGCCAGCCACGGCGAACTCAAAGGCGAGCTGGATACCACCATTGCCAATTTCCGGCTGGCCAACAGCGCGACCAAGCAGACCGACATCGCCTTCGGTATTTCGATGAACACTGCCCTCAAGCTGCTGCGGGGCAGCGACGACCTGATCAACTTCGATACCAAGATCGTGGGCGACGTGACCAACCCCTACTTCTCGATCAACAACCTGGTCCGAGAAGCCGTGCTCGCCGGATTGCGTACGGCGCTGCTCAGTGATTATTCGCCAGTGGGCCTGCTCAACAACGCCAAGAACAAATTCCTGAATCTGTTTCGCTCGGTCGAAGACCGGCCGGCGTTTTTTGCCCCAGGCAAGCACTATGTCCAGCCCGACGATCGCAAATACCTGACCCTGATCGCCAAGGGCATGACGTCGCATCCAGACTGGACCCTGCATATCGCCGGCCAGGCCGTACCGGCCGATACCAAGCCGATGAACCTGGACGGCGCCACGGCCGCCGAGCGCCATGCCCGGCTGGAAGCCCTCGCCAGAAAACGCCAGGGCGCGATCCGCGACTATCTGGCGGCCCGCAACGTCAATCCGGATCGGATCCTGGCCAGCGACCCATCCGTGCTCGATAGCACCGATGCCCGCCCTGCAGTCACATTCTCTCTGGACAAAAAATAGCCCGCCTCAGGCCATCGACGGCCATCGCGAACAAACATACGATCCCCCTGGCATGCCGGCGTATCGCATGGCCCGCAGCGATCCGGCCGCCACTACGCCCCGCGTCGGATTCAGCACAGCCGCCGCACAGGCCGAGCCAATCCACTACGGTCGGTCTGAGACCATCGTTGCCTTGGTTTGATTCATGCCTATCGTAGGTTTTGCCGACAAACCATCGTTTAAAACTGCATACGACCGATTTCGCCGCCGAGGCGACCGTTTCAGCAGCCGCGGCATCCAAACTGCGTGCCCGGCAGCAATGGCACCGGCTCTGCGTCAGCCTTCTCTGGCACGTATTACCGCTAAACGACACGCCCGCGGTTGGCCGATACCATCCGGCGGCCGGCCTGCCATGCGTGATCGCCCGAGCCATCGGTGCATGGCGATGGCCAGCGACCAGCGTATCTAAGCATCGAGCAGATAGGTATAACCGGCCAATCCGGCTTCCAGCAGGGCTTCGCAGTCGGCACGCTCGCGGACGCCCAGGCCGGCCGCGGCCAGCTTGCGCCGATAGGCGCTACGCAGTGCCTCCGGTTCGAAATGCACATACCGCAACAGCTCGTCGGCCCGATCGCCGTGCTGGGCATCGGCCAGCTGCCAATGGCCATCATGCGCCTCGACGTTGACCACATCGGTATCGCCGAACAGGTTGTGCATATCGCCCAGATTTTCTTGATAGGCGCCAACCAGAAAGATCCCCAGCCGATAGGCCTCGCCGGGTTTGAGGGCATGCAACGGCAGGGTGGTATCCACGCCGTGGTCGTCGACATAGCGATCCATGCGCCCGTCCGAGTCGCAGGTCAGATCGCAGAGCTGGGCATGCTGGGCCGGCGCCTCGTCCAGCCGCGCCAGCGGCATGACCGGGAATACCTGATCCAGCGCCCATACGTCCGGTACCGACTGGAACACCGAGAAGTTCACGAAATACTTGGTCGCGAGCTTTTCTCGCGCGGTTTGGATCGCTGTACGATCGTCGGCATCGGCCGGCGTCCGTTCGGCCACCGCGCGATACACCGCGGCCGCCGCACGCTCGGCCTCGGCTCGGTCGGCCATACCGATCTCGCCAGCCACGAAACGTGCTTGAACAGCAGCCAAATGGGCTGCGGCCCGATCGAGCTGGGCCGAGGCCGAATGGGTGGTGTCGAGCCAGGCGGGGGCGACGTCGACACTGCTCTCGCTATCGATGACCTGGGTCAGAAGCACTGCATGATGCGCTGTCAACGCCCGGCCGGACTCGCTGATGATATCCGGGGCCGGCAGGTCGAAGCGTGCTGCGACCCGGGCCAGCGCCCCGACCACCACATCCGCGTAATCGGCCACGCCATAGTTCATCGAACAGAACGAGCGCGCGCCCCGGCCTTCATAGTCCACGGCCAGCCCACCGCCGACATCGACCGTATCCACTGGCGCGCCGAGCGCTCGCAGGCTGCGATACAGATGGGCGGTTTCGTCCATCGCCCGTGCCAGCGCGCCCTGATCGGCCACCTGGGAGCCGATATGGACATGCAGCATGGTCACGCAGTCGAGATAGCCCAGTCCGCGTAGCTGCTCGATCGCGGCCATGACCTGATCGGAGGTCAGGCCGAACTTGGATTTCTCGCCGCCGGTATTCTGCCAGTGCCCGGCCGCCACGCTCGCCAGGCGTACACGCAGACCGAGCCGCGGCCGCAGCCCCAGGGCAGACGCCAGCTCAGCGATCGGCGCCAGTTCCGAAGGTTTTTCGACCACGATATGGACCCGGTGGCCCAGCTGCTGGCCGACCAGCGCCAGCCGCAGAAACGCCCGATCCTTGTAGCCGTTGCATACGATCGTCGAACCCGGGCGAGCCAGCGCCAGCACCGCCATCAGCTCGGGTTTGCTGCCGGCTTCCAGCCCGGCCCGGTCGCCACCGGCGCGTACCAGCTGTTCGACTACCGTGCGCTGTTGATTGACCTTGACCGGATAGACCACCGTGTAAAGTCCGGCATAGTCGTGGGCCGCACGCGCCGCATCGAAGGCATCGGCCAGCCGATGCAGGCGATCCCCCAGAATATCGGTGAACCGCACCAGTACCGGCAGGCGCAAGCCGGCGGCCTGGATATCGTCGGCCAGACGATCGAGATCGATCCCGGCAGCGCCTGCGGTTGGCCGGACTTCGGCGTGCCCGTCGGCGTTGATACCGAAATAGCCGTCGCCCCAGGTGGCGACCCGATACAGCCGGCGGGCGTCGTCGATCGTCCAGGACGCGTGATTTTCCAAAGGGTCTCGAGTAGAAGCAGACATCATCTATACTGCGGATCGATCATCAAAATAACGCCGCCCGCGGCGGCAGAGGGAATGCAAGCGATGGTAGCGGATGAATCGTGGTATACCGAGTCCAGCGACGAGCTGGGGGTGGGTTTTTCACTCAAGACCCGCGCCAAGTTGCATGAAGAAACGTCGGACTATCAGACCATCGCGGTCTACGACACCACCACCTTCGGCCGGCTGATGACCATCGACGGGCTGGTCATGCTGACCGACCGCGATAATTTCGTCTATCACGAGATGATGACCCACCCGGCGATCGCGGCCCATGGCTCGGTTGCCCACGTCGTGATTATCGGCGGCGGCGACTGCGGCACGCTGCGCGAGGTCGCCAAGCACGAATCGATCGAATCGATCACCCAGATCGAGATCGACGAACGGGTCACCCGGGTAGCCGAGCAGTATTTCCCACGGCTGGTCGAGTCCAACGAGGACCCGCGGGTACGGCTGTCATTTGAAGACGGCGTCGCCTGGATGGACCAAGCCGAGTCCGGCTCCGTAGATCTGATCATCATCGACAGCACCGATCCAATCGGCCCGGCCGAAGGCCTGTTCAACGAAGCCTTCTACCAGCAGTGTCATCGCGTGCTGGCTACACACGGCATGCTGGTCCAGCAGAGCGAATCGCCCCTGGCCCATGGCTCGCTGATCCGCGATATGCACCACGGACTGAGCCGGGCCGGTTTTGCGGCTACCCACTTGATCAGCTTTCCACAGCCGAGCTATCCGACCGGCTGGTGGTCGGCCACTTTGGCGGTGCGCGATAAACGCGCCCTAGCAGAGCCGGGCCAAGTACTCGGTTTTCATACCGACTACTACACGCCGGCCATGCATCAAGCCTGCTTTGCCCAACCGGCGTTCATGCAGCGGCTGCTCGACGACGCCGATTAACCACGATCGCCCAGCGCCGCGGCGAACGCCTGCGAGGCATAGAACGGGGCCAGCCGGTCGCGAATCAGCGCCTCCAGCAACCCTGTGTCGGCCAAGCCTTCGATGATCACCGGCGCCAGTTGCTCGGTTTCGGTCAGCAGGACATCGCGATCGATGCCGACCTGGCCCATTAGTTCGGCCAGGGTATCGTCGCCGTGCCGCGCCACATAGCGTTGCACGCCCTCGTCGATCATGCGTCCGACATATTCGGTTTCGCGCAGACTGCGCCAAACTTGCAGGCCATAGTCGATTAACCGCTGTAGCTCGGCCGGCTCGATCGCATCGGCCACCGACAACGGCTTGTCGGCCGCAGCTGCCCAAACTTCTTCGGCCAGCGCCCGGATGCGTTCGGCATCCAACGATTCCAGCAGATAGGCCTCGGTCCGGGCCAGCGTGCGGGCCGTATTGCTCTCGATATAAGCCCTCACCCGCGATTCGACCTGGGCTTCCAGACCCGGCATACGCCGGCTGACCGCAGCCGAAGAGCTTTTGAGCAGCCGCGAGACGCCAGGGATCGAGCGAATCGCATTGGAATCCGAAAAAATATAATCCTTGATGCCCTGATACAGAACGTCCGAAGCGAGTGCGGTATAGACCGGGCTGTTGAGCAACTGCTGAATCAGTCGTACGCGCAGCGATTCAAGCTCGACTGTCAGGGATACGCCCTCCTCGAACAGCGACTGGTCGATCACATCCCGTACCCGCGTATCGCGATTGACCTCGAGCCGCACCAGTTCATCTGCGATCGCACCGATCACCGCGGCCAGATGATTCGGCAATTCGATATCCAGAGCCAGCCGTTCGGCGGTAGCGCGCAGCGTCTCGACATCGACCACGGCGTTGAGCGTCGTTGTCTCGGCCCAGTGCCAGAAGACATCGACCAGTTCGGTGAGCCGCTGCTGACCGGTTTCGCCCCGCCACTGCGCCATCTCGAAGGCCACATGGGCTTCGAGCAGACGATCGGCGATCTCGGATTGCGACATATTCACCCTACTCCGCTCGGGTTGCATCGAGCGCCGAGCTTAAAGATTATCGGCCACGGCATCGAGTTATCGGTAGCTGTCCATGCACAGCTTAGGTATTCGCCCGGATGGCTTGTGCGCTCCATACTGCTAGCGTGCAGACAAGTTTTACCAACCAAGTTGAACGCTATGAACGAAGATCAGTTCGAAGGTAAATGGGAGCGCATGAAGGGCTCGGTCCGCGAACATCTCGGGCGCCTGAACGACGACGATGTCGCTGAGGTCCAGGGCCGCCGCGAACGTCTGCTGGCCAAGATCCAGGAAAAATACGGCGACACCAAAGAAGCCGCCGAAGACAAGCTCAAGGAATTCGAGCGCAACTTCTAGACTATTTGTCGATCCCGACAAAGAGAGGCGTCATGTCCAAACAATGGATTCTGGTCGCGGATGCCGCGGCCGCTCGACTGTTTTCCCGGGACAGCGGTGGATCGCTATCGCGTGTGGATGCGTTCTATCACGATGAAAGCCGCAAGCACGAAGGCGATCTGCGTACCGGTGGCAAGGGCCAAGTCGAGGATTCGGCCGGCCATGGCGCCCACCAGGCCGATCCACAGACAGAAACCAGCGAAAAACACGCGCATCTGTTTGCCAAGGAAGTGGTCGGCCACCTCAAGTCGGGACATAACGACAATGCCTTCGAACAACTGATCCTGGTCGCCGAACCCCAGTTTTTGGGCCGGCTTCGGGACCAGCTCGACAGCCCGCTGAACCAGTGTGTGGTGGCTACCCTCGATAAAGACTGGACCGGCGAAAAAGACGCCGAAATCGAAAAGCACCTCAAATCACAGCTCAGCTAGGCCTGGGTTCGAACCCGCGTGAGTATCCACGAGTTCATGCGCCATACATAACGGCGCGCAATACTCGACAATGCAGTTATCGAACCGGTTGCGGCAACTCCTGTTTAAACCGGATAGATTCGCTGCACGACAACAACTAGGAGACGCATCATGCTCGGATGGGCCGTTGTATTTTTCATTATCGCGATCATCGCGGCAGTCTTTGGCTTCGGGGGCATCGCAGCTGGCGCTGCCGGAATCGCCAAGATTCTGTTCTTCATCTTCATCGTGCTGTTCGTGATCGCTCTGGTCGTCAACCTCGCCAAAGGGCGCGGACCTAAGCTATAGCCGATCGCATCAAAGCCGCTGGAGCAATTCAGCGGCTTTTTTTATCGGTAGACCCGAGTTTTTGAACGCTCGAAAAGACGATTCACCCAGTCTTTATGCCTAAAGTCGTTGCCGAGCGCTTTGGCCACTGCTGCACCACGGTTTGCCCGAAGGCCTTGGCTTAGACGGCGGGGGACGCTGCAGTCGAATATAGTCTGGTAGGCCACACGATCGGCCAGAGGCCAAGGCGAGCGCCGGTGCTAGTGTTCCGACTGTTCGGAGGTGTGGTCGTTCTGTGGGTTCGCTGCCAGCCAGATCCGCACCAGATGCGCCAACGAATCGGCCTGCAGTTTTTGCATAATATGCACGCGATGGGTTTCGACGGTCCGCGCACTGATGCCCAGATCCGCAGCCACCTGCTTATTCGCTTGGCCGTCGACAATACCCATCAACACCTGCTTTTCGCGCGGCGTGAGGGTATCGATCAAGGCGGCCCGCTGGCGCGCGTCTCGCTGCAGACGTTCGTTCAGATCGCTGGCCTGCGACAACTCACTGAGCTCATTGAGCAGATGGTCTGGATCGAACGGCTTTTCCATGAAATCGACCGCGCCCAGCCGCATCGCCTCCACGGCGTGTTCGATATCGCCATAGGCGCTCATCATCAGCACATCGACCGGCACTTGGCGGGCAATCAGCTCTTTTTGCAGGGTAATGCCATCCATATCCTGCAGCCGTAGGTCGATCAGGACACAGCCGGTGGCAGTGTCGCAGCGATCCAAAAAGGCGGAACCGCTGGAATAGCAGTAGACCGGATATTCCGAACCGCGCACCAGAGTCTTCATCGACTCCCGCACGCCGGGATCATCGTCTACGATATGGACAGCAAAATCATTACGCATAGCGGCTTCCGCCCGTCGGGACGTATCCCCCGTTCGCCGACAGTATGGCTGTGAAAGGCATATAGTATTGCCCCGCCGACCGTTTCGCCACCGTTTCCAGTTCAGCATGCCGCAGCCTCGTCACAGCACCCAGGTATTGCCCGACAATCTCGAATCTGCGCATGCGCAGATTATCGAGCTCCGCCAAGAGGCCGAGCGGCATCGACAGCGCGCCGAGGCTTCCGAACGGGATACGCGATGCTTTCGCGAGCTCGCCGAGCATATCCGCGAAGTCTTCTGGATGACCAACCCGCTCGGGGATCGGCTGATCTATATCAGCCCGGCCTATGAACAGATCTGGGGGCAGACCTGTGACAGTCTGTACGAGGATCCGGGCCGGCGTCTGGCCTGGGTGCATGACGACGATCGTGAACGCGTACTCAAGGCGTTTCTTCGCGACGGCGCCAAGGGCGACTACGACGAAACGTTTCGGATCACTCGGCCAGACGGCGAAATCCGCTGGATCCGCGATCGGGCGTTCCCTGTCTATGACGAGCACGGCGAGATCTATCGCCTGGCCGGTTTCGCGCTCGATCTGACTGCCAAGATCGAAAACCACGACCGCGTCTCGGAATTGCAGAACCTCATCGCCATGCGCGAGCGCATCAGCGTCTTTGCTTCGCTCGGTACGGGCCTGGCGCACGATCTTGGTCAACCCCTGACCTCGGCGCGCAACTTCATTGCCCATGCACTGAACCAGGCTCAGCAGGGCAATGCCGATAACGCCGACCTCATGGCCCGGGCTCAATACCAGGTCGAGCGCGCCAGCGCCATCGTACGCCACCTGCGCGATTTCGCCCGCAAGGGCCGGCCGACGATCAGCCGCGAACCCTTGCATCCAGTGCTCAGCGAAGTCTTTGACCTGCTCGAGCCAACGTTCCGAGCCGAGCGCATTGCCTATACTTGGCCGCAGGACGAAAACTTCGGCAGCCTGCAACTGCCGATGGACCGCATTTTTACCCAGCAGGTCCTGCGCAATCTAATCAGCAACGCCATCGAAGCCCTGTCCGATTCGGCAAGGCCGGCCGACGAACGACACATCACACTGACCATCGACGCCGACCATATCGACCATATCGATATCCAGATCTCGGATAACGGCGACGGCATCGGCGATGACATCGATCTGTTCACACCGTTCATGACGACCAAACGTAACGGCCTGGGCCTGGGTCTGAGTGTCAGCCGCTCGCTGGCGCGCAGCCATGGCGGCGATCTGATGGTGATCTGTCGCGGGCCACGCGCCGGCGGCCCCACCACCTTCTTATTGCGATTGCCGCGTCGGCTCGGCACGGGCTGAGCCGGGCGCTCTCTCTAACGCGGCGGGTGCATGATCCGCATGAGCACCGCCAGGCCTAGCCCGTAGCTTCCATTCAGTGCCATCTCGATACCCACACGGTGAAGAGTCATGCCGGCGATCAATGCCTGAACCGAGCCGCCCAGGACGAGCGGTACAACGGTTAGGGCCACCGCCGATAACAGGATGGCCGAAAGGATTATGGCCCCGACATAGTAGCCCGCCGCTTCGGCGTGGCGGATCAGAAACCAGATCACGAGCCCCCAGAGCCCGCCCCAGAGCGCCAGCGCCAGCACTTCGGGTATGCCAAGCAACGGCGCAGGGGTCATGGACCAGGCCATGGCCGAGATCACCTGAGCGCGATCGAGGAGCCAGAGCAAACCCTGGTGAAAGGTCAGCATGGCGATGAAACCGGCAATGAACGCCTTGATGAACGCGAACATGGCATGTCTCCAGACAACGGGGTCGATAAGCGGAAGGCGAGATTGTACGGATATGATTCGGCGCTGTACCGTTCAACTGACGTTTTCAGATGAGCAGCGATACGATCGAGGCCAGGCAGAAGCCTGGCTTAGCGCTCGGCTGATGCCTAGCCCTCTGATGACCAAACGCTGACCGTATCTGCATTCTGGTTGAATAGGCGCCGGCGAGCCTGCTCGGATTTCGGCTGACCGCCCCGCCACTGCTTGCCGAGATCCACGCCGCGCTGGACCGCCGGACGCGCCTTGATACGCTGGCGCCAGGCCGCGACCTGTGGAAACTCATCCAGCGGCTGCCCCATCGCCTTGGCGATCAACACCCAGGGCCAGTTCACGATATCCGCGATGGTATACGTCTCGCCCACCAGATACGTACGCTCGACCAGGCGCCGTTCGAGCACGCCCAGACAGCGATGGTATTCGCCGCGATAGCGCCGCTCCGAATACGGGTGGTCGCCCGGCGCATAGTTGACGAAATGGCTCATCTGCCCGCCCATCGGCCCGAGATTGCCAACCTGCCAGAACAGCCATTCATCGATCTCTTTTCGCTGCCGCCGATCCTCTGGATAGAAACAGCCTGTCTTGTCGGCCAGATAACGGGCAATGGCGGCCGATTCGAATACCGGCAACGGCTCGTTGCCGTAGGCCGGCGGCGGCGCATGATCGACGATCGCCGGCATGCGGTTGTTCGGCGATATCGCCAGAAACGCCGGCTCGAACTGATCCCCGGCGTTGATATCCACTGGAATGGTTATGTATTCGAGCCCGAGCTCCGCGAGCAGGATCGAGATTTTCCAACCGTTTGGCGTTGGCCAGTAATAGAAATCGATCATGTCGTGCCCTCATCGGTGGCCGCTGCGCCTTCGGCGATCAGCCGCTCGATGGCCGCCGCGTCGTAGCCGGCATCATGCAACACCGACCGGCTGTCGGCACCGAGGCGCGGCGCACCACGGGCCGGATGCCCGGGCATGGCTGAAAAACGCGCCGCCGGCCGCGCCTGGCGCAGCGTACCGGCCACCGGATGTTCGTTGTATTCGACGATCTCATTGGCCACGATCTGTTCGTGATCGACAAGCTCGCTACGGGTCAACACCGGAGCACAGGGCACGCCGTAATCGGTCAGGCGTTCGAGCCAGTATTCGGCACTCGCCTCGGCCAGCCGCTCCTGGGTCAACTCCAGGCGTGCATTGACGTTGTCTTGTCGATCGGCGGCCGTGGCAAAGCGGGGATCGTCGCGCCACTGCGGCGTATCCAAAGCTGCGGTCAGCGCCTGCCATTCCTTGTCGTTCTGGACCGCGACACTGATATAGCCTGTGGTGGTCGCATAGATCAGATCGATGAAGCTGGCCGCCGCGGACTGTGGCATTTCATCGCCCACGAAGGTCTGGCTGTTCATATCCGAATGCCAGAGAAAATCGATTACCGCATCGAGCATGGACACCCGGACATGCTGGCCGGGCGCACCCCGCTCGCGCGCCAGCAACGCCGCAGTGATCGCCTGGGCCGCCACATAACCGGTCAGCTTGTCCGGCACGATGGTGCGCACCAGCCGCGGCCTGGCGTCATCAGCGCCGCCCTGGATGCTTGCCAGTCCGGACAGCGCCTGGACCAGCGGATCGTAGACCGGCTTGCTCGCATAGGGCCCGGCATCGCCGAAACCACTGATCGAGACATAAATGATCTCGGGTGCAACCGCCCGTACCGACGGTTCGTCAATACCCATACGTTCGGCCACACCGGGACGAAAGTTCTGCACAAATACGTCCGCGGTCGCCAGCAGATCCTTGAGTGCGGTCAGGCCAGCCTCGTGCTTGAGGTTGAGCGCGAGCGAACGCTTGTTGCGATTATTATTGAGAAAACTGGCTGCCATGCCGGCCCGTCGATTGGACGCCAGACGGGTGAAATCACCCACGCCCGGGCGCTCGATCTTGATCACATCCGCCCCCTGATCGGCCAGCTGCATCGTGGCCAATGGCCCGGACACCATCGCGGTGGTATCGACAACGCGATACCCGTCTAGAGGCTGCTTCATGGTATTCAGTGTAGGCCGGCCCGCCGGGCCTTGAAAGACCCATCGCCAGAGCCGAACCTTTTAGAAAACGGCAGCCTCCGGCTGGGCTATACTCGGCGATCCTGGGTAGTCCACAATCTACCCTCGAGGCTCAGAAAAATAGGACTTAAGGAGAAAACGTGAGCAAGAAGATTTCGATGTTGCTGATCGCTGCCGCCCTCGGCCTGACCACGGTCACGCTGTCTGCCTGCGGCGACAACGACGGCCCGGCCGAAGAAGCCGGCGAAAATATCGACAACGCCGCCGATAACGCATCGGATGCCGCTGACGACGCTGCCGATAACGTCTCCGATGCGGCGGATGATGCCGCTGACAGCACCGAGGACGCGGCCGACGACACCGCCGACGAACTCGACGATGCGACGGATAACAACTAAGTAGTTAAAACGGCGACCCTGGGTCGCTACGTCGTATCGAGCCCGTCGGGCATTGGCCCGGCGGGCTTTTTTATCGTCGGTACAGGGCATACAGCGGATTGCACGGCGATACCAATGCACCTCGCTGGCCGGATACCGACTCTGGGCCCATAGCAGACGTCCCGGTTATCACGCCTGTTTCAGCCGCGCCCCGCGCGCAATCGCCTGGGCTGGCCTGCTCAGCGTCTATTCCCTCGATCGTATCGACACCTCGGGGTTGGCTGCCGAAAAAAAAGCCGCTGTCTCGAAAGACAGCGGCTTGAGGGACGAAACGAGCCCGTCTCAGGGCTCTTTTAAGCCGCCGGAGCCGGCTCCTTGGCCTTGCCCCGCTTGCCGGCATACTGCGCCTTCGAACCAGGCAACGGACGATTGGCGGTTTCCGGAATCAGCAGTATTGGTATTAACGCAATGCCTGCAGCAAGCATCAGATAGAAGGCCGGCACCGATTTGTTGCCGGTGACCCCGATCAGCCACTGGATGAGATACGGCGCCGTACCGCCGAATGCGGCCGTCGAGATGTTGTAGGCAATCGCGAAGCCACCGTAACGCACGTTGGTCGGAAAAATCGCCGGCAGGGTCGCCGGCATGGTTCCGGCCAAGGCCACCGTCAACAGACCCAGGATGACCAGCCCGATGATCACGCCCCAGACGGCCGTCGTCTGAAGCAGCAAAAACGCCGGCCACGACAACAATATGAAGCCAAGGCAAGTGCCGACCAGCACCGGTTTGCGCCCAACCCGATCGGACAGGCCGCCGAACAGATAGATCACGCACATCATGCCGACCATCGTGACCACCAACAGCAGGGTCGACTCGATCGAGCCGATATCCAGCTCCGAGGTCAGATAGGACGGCAGATAGGTCAGGATCGTGTAATAGGCCACGTTGAGAATCAGGACCAAACCCACGCATAGGAACAACTGGCGCAGATGGTTCGTCACCAGATTACCGAACGAGCCCTTGGCCTCGCCTTCTTCCTTAACCGCCTCGAACGCCGGGCTGTCTTCGAGCTTGAGCCGCAGATATAGACCGAACAATCCCAGCGGCGCAGCACACAAAAACGGGATACGCCAGCCCCAGTCCTTAAACGCGGCATCACCGAGAAGCAGCTGCGTACCCAACACCAGTAGCGCACCGATGATATAGCCGCCCAACGTGCCGAATTCCAGGAAACTGGCCAAAAACCCTCGATTTCGGTCGGGCGAATATTCGCAGATGAAGGTCGCTGCACCGCCGTATTCGCCGCCGGTCGAAAAGCCCTGTATCAAGCGTGCGACCACCAGCAAGATCGGGGCCCAGATCCCGATGGTTTCGAAACTCGGTAATACGCCGATTACGAAGGTGCCGACCGACATCATAATGATAGTGGTCGCCAACACCGCAGAGCGGCCTACTTTATCCCCCAGCGGCCCAAAAAACAGACCGCCCAACGGTCGCACCGCAAACGCTACGGCAAAACCGGCAAACGCCGCGAGCAGCGAAGCTGAACTGCTGTGCGACGGAAAAAATACCTGTCCGATCGTCGCTGCCATATAGGAATAGACGCTGAAATCGAACCATTCCAGAGCATTACCCATACCTGCTGCGACGACTGCCTTCTGGACATCATCGGAATCGACAGAAAAGCTGTCGTCAGTCGTATCACTCATTCATTTATCCGGGTCATGCCCTGATTTATAGAGAATTCGTTTTTTGAAACTAGCAGTATTGGCGACACCATACAACGAACCTGAAAGCGCCCTAAGCCATATCCATCAGAGCTTTCGGCGTGGCCCGGTCAGGCCCGGCAGAAGCACGGACGACAATCATTCGGGATTTGTAAAAATAATCAGTAATATTACTTACAGACCAATGGCTAGGCATTCGATAACGCTCTCTTGTGAACATTCGGGTCCACCCGTATCGTGAAGTCACGATCTCAATACGAAGGAGTGATCAATGCCAGTACGTAAAGCCAATGCTAAATGGCAGGGCGATCTCAAATCCGGCAAGGGCAACATGGCGTTGGGCAGTGGTGCCTTTGAAGGCCAGTTCTCTTATACGACCCGCTTTGAGGAAGGCAACGGCACCAACCCGGAAGAACTCGTGGGCGCGGCACATGCCGGCTGTTTCTCGATGCAGTTCTCGGCCATGCTGGCTGCTGACGGGCATACTCCGGACTCGATCGAAACCGAGGCCAAGGTGCATTTCTCGACCAGCGATACGCCGACCATCGAACGGATCGAGTTGATCTGCCACGGCCAGGTTCCCGGCATCGATCAAACCACCTTCGAGCAAACCGCCAACAAGGCCAAGGATGCCTGCCCGGTCTCGCGTCTGTACCAGGGGGCGACCATCGAGCTGCAGGCCACGCTCGACAACTAGGGCCAAACGCCGCGATACCGCGTATATAAGCCGGGCTCTGAGCCCGGCTTTTGCATGCCGCTGCTTGCCTTCGGCCGAACGGCGATCGCGGCCGCCAAACTAAAGCGAGCCGCCGATCTCGAGGATCGGCATTGTATTTTGGCTGATCGTCTCAAAGTTTGAGGACTCAGCAACGCACACAAGCACTCCAACCTAGAGAGGCCAACATGCAAGCGCAGCGCGACAACGTCGTCAGCATCCATTACGTCCTGCGCGACACCGAGGGCGAAGTCATCGATCAGTCGGCTGAAGGCCAGCCGCTGTCGTATCTCCATGGCCACGACAACATCGTGCCGGGCCTGGAAAAAGCTCTCGAAGGTCATGCCGAGGGCGAAGAAGTTCAGACCACGATCGAGCCGGACGAAGGGTATGGCCCCTATCGCGACGAGCTGGTCCAGAAGGTCAACCGCGAAGCTTTCCAGGGCGTCGATGAACTGGCCCCGGGCATGAGCTTCCGTGCCGAGTCCGATGCCGGTCCCATGATCGTGACCATCAAGGAAGTCGACGGTGAGGAAGTTACGGTCGACGGCAACCACGTTCTGGCTGGCCAGACGCTGGATTTCACGGTCAATATCGCCGATGTCCGTCAGGCTACGGAAACCGAAATCGAGCACGGCCACGTGCACGATGACGGCGAGCATAGCCACGAATAAAACGGTCGAAACCGCCGTTCTTGTCTATTCGAGGAGTTCGACATGAGTGATCCGGTTCTGTTGATCACCGGTGGCTCCACCGGCATCGGAGCTGCGACCGCGCGGGCCGCGGTCGACCAGGGCTATCGGGTGGCGCTCGCCGCGCGTACGGCGTCCAAGCTCGACTCCTTGGTCGCCGAACTCGGCGGCGAAGGGCAGGCTTTGGCGATCACCTGCGATGTGACCGACAAGGCCTCGCAGCAGGCGATGGTCGATACCACGCTTGCTCAGTTCGGTCGCATCGACGCGGTATTCGCTAATGCCGGCATCGGTGGCAAGCCTGGTGGATTCTGCGGCGCCGACTCGGATGTCTGGAAGGATATGATTCTGACCAACGTCTACGGCGTCGGTCTGACCATCCAGTGCACGGCCGAGGCCCTCAAGGCTTCGCGCGGGCATCTGCTGATCACAGGTTCTGCAGCCGGACGGACCACGATCCCTGGGTCGATGTACAGCGCAACCAAATGGGCCGTTTCGGCCATCGGCTACGGGGTTCGCGAAGAACTGCGTGGCACCGGTATTCGCACCACGCTAATCGAACCCGGCATGGTTGATACGCCGTTTTTCGATGAGCAGCCAGAACATGCCTTGACCGACCGCGACATCGCGAACTCGGTCATGTATGCCCTGGCACAGCCGTCCAGTGTGGACGTCAACGAAATCCTGGTTCGACCCACGCCGCCGCTCGAAGACTAGAACGGCTGATATGACCGGCTATGGGCCGCCTTCGGATTCGAAGGCGGCTTTTTTATGTCGCGCCCCTGCCCTGGCCGCTGTTTTTGCACCCTGTCACTGCTGCTCAATGCCGGTACGTGCCAAATCCCATTATTCAGTGCACTGCTCGTGCCCTGTTCCCGGCTTATGGTATGACCAGCAGATAACCGGCGATCCAGCCGCGTAACCCATTTTCGGTGCGTATACGCCGCCAACCGTTGCGTTCGCCGAGCAGTTGCACCTCGTCACCCCGATAAAGCTGGCCTACGACGTTGGCACCGCCGGCTGCCCGGGCCCGTACATTGGCTGCCGCGACCCCGACTCGGGCGGTTTTAGCCGTTTCTTCGCTCGACGCCTGGGGCTGCGATTCTTCATCGTCGGTCGAGCCGGCGATCATGGACAAATCGCCTGCCTCTGGTTTGGAAGCGTTGGACTGCTCGGCCGCATCGGCAGGAGCTGGCGCAGCAGCCGGCGCGCGTTCCGAAGTCGCCGGGTTCGTCACCAGATCCTGTTCTATATCTTGTGACGACGTGGCCGCTGAGGGAGCCGGCACAGACTCGGTCGGTGCAGTCGTACGCTCGGGCGCGGCCGGGGGCGGGACACGACTACGCACCACCTTCGGCGTCGAGGGCTCAGCGGGCTGTGTCTGCGTTTCTGGCCGGGTGTCGCGCGGCTGGTCCGTAGGCTGGCGAGCCTCGGCTTGTTCTGCCTGGGATGCCACGGGCTCGGCCGCAGAACGCGCGGCCGTGGACGGGGCTTGGCTCGGCGTATCGTCGGATCCGGTCTCGGTAGTTTGGGCTGCGGCCGACTCGCTCGCGTCAGGCGCCGACGCGCCCTCGGCAGCCAGTGGTGCCTGGGTCTCGGAGAGCAGGAAATTGGCCACCCAGCCGGTCGTGTAGCTGTTCGGCAACAGGATCTGACTCCAATCGTCCCGGCGAGCCAACACCACGGCGATCGTATCGCTGTCGAGATGCCGCACCACACGGGCCTCACGATTGGGTTGATCGCGAACATTGACGTCGTCCGCATTGACGTGAATATGTGGGAGGCCGCGGGTGATACGCGGCAGATTCTCGATCGCCGCGCTATTGCCGGCCGCTGCCGCCCGCGCGGTCCAAAACGCGGCCTTGCCAGTATTCTGGGGCACGCCCTCGCCTTTCATGTACAACACGGCGAGATTGTTCTGCGAGGCCGCCTGGCCATCATCTGCTCCGCGTCGGAACCAATGCGCGGCCTTGCTCGGATCACGGGCCATCCCTTTGCCGGCCTCATACATGATGCCGAGGTTGTGTTCGGCACGCCCATAATGCTGTGCGGCCGCTTTTTCATACCACTGCCGTGCCTGAGCGTAGTCCTGTTCGACGCCGTAGCCCTGGTCGTAGAGCACGCCCATATTGTATTGCGCGCTGGCATCGCCGTTCTCGGCCAGCGGCCGGTTCTCCCGAAGCACCTGCTGGGCTTTCTGGGCGCTAGGCACCTGCGGCGGCTCAGCGCGTTGGCCAAACGCCGCCCCGGGCGCTGCAATCGAGCCAAGCACAAGCAGGAAGAATAGCCGGGCACGTGGCCTCGCGCGCATTGATCGGTCCTTTAAAACAGGCAGCAATAGGCTCGGCTACGTTACCCTCGGCTCGGCTCGAACGCGACCCCCACCATGGGCGCAAAGCCGACCGGGTGACAGCCGGTCTTCGGGCAGGGCAAGCCCCATACCCGGCGCAGCTATCCGGAAATCGCGACACCCTATGTTGCTATCCTGCAGGCTGGCCCCGGCCGGCTCCGATCGGTGCGGGGTACATCGGTCATCATAGATCGTGCCCGATCAGCCCGTAGGGTCGAGCCTTGCCCGAGCGCCTGGCCCGGCAGGCCCAGACAGACCCAGATAGGCCAACCATTTGGCGTTGTCGCCACTGTTTCCTTAAATCGCGCTCAAAGATCCGATGATTCGCCGGCTCACCGCCTCCAGCCAATACCTGTATTTGACAACCATCGGGCCAGTACTTAGACTCCTCCGGCTGAACTGAGCACAGTTCACTCATCTCTTTTGGATCCGGGCTGCATGCGCACTGCACTCTCCTGCCCTGTTTGGGCACGTCACCCTGCCCTGGCGGTCACGTTCACTGCCATCACGCTGCTGACCGGCTGCGCGGTCGGCCCGGATTATCAGGCGCCGACCGCTCCGCCGAGCGATGCCTATGACATCGGTGCTCAGACCAAGGGCGACGTCAACCCGAAAAGCGGGCGCGAAGGCATTCCCAAACAAGCCTTTGAACGGGCCGCGGCCGTTCGATCCGATTGGTACCGGGTATTCGACTCCGACAAGCTCGATACGCTGATCGGCCAGGCGATCAACAACAGCCCTACGCTGGCTGCCGGCCGGGCCCGAATTAAGGCCGCCGAAGAGGTCGTCAACGAAAACAAGGGCGCGCTTTATCCGCAGATCGGGGTCAACGCGGGGTATAGCCGCGACCGGGTGACCGGCACTCAGTTCGGCATCACATCGCCAGAGTTCACCAACGTCTTCAATCTGTATCAGGCCCAGGCCACGGCCAGCTACGACCTCGATCTGTTCGGCAAGACCCGGCGTCGTATTGAACGCAGCAATGCCCGGCTCGATGAGCAGCGTTTTCAGGTGATCAACATCTACGTCACCCTTATTAACAATGTGGTGGCGACCGCGATCGCCGAAGCCGGGGTCAACGCCGCGATCCAGACGACCCGCGATATTGCCGAAAGCCAAGCCAATGCACTGGAGATCGTCAAAAAACAGATCCAGTACGGTACGGCAATCGATGCCGACGCGACCCAGATCCGGACCCAGCTGGCCCGAACTCGGGCCTCGCTCGAACCGCTGCTCAAGCAAAAAGCACTGGCGGTCAATCGCCTGGCTGTGCTGGTCGGCTCGAACCCCGGCACCTTCGAGAATCCGAATTTCACGCTCGATGAGCTACGCCTGCCACAGGAGCTGCCGGTCAGCGTGCCGAGTCAGCTGGTCAAACAGCGCCCGGATATCCTGGCTGCGACCAGCGCAGTGCATGCGGCCAGTGCCCAGATCGGCGTAGCTACGGCCAATCTGCTGCCAGACCTAAGCATCAGCGGCTCCTATAGCCGCTCGACGCTCACGCCGGCCGATTTGACCGATCCTGCCTTCGCCCTTTACTCGCTGGGGGCCTCGCTCAGTGCTCCGCTGTTTACCGGCGGGCGGCTCCGAGCCGCCAAGCGCCAAGCCAAGGACCTCTACGTGGCGGCCTTGGCCGACTATCGCGCGACCAGCCTATCGGCGTTCGGCGAGGTCGCCAACAGCCTGCGCTCGATCGAGGCCGATGCACGCGCACTCGATGCCCAGCGGACCGCCTTGAACGCTGCCCGCAACAACCTCAAGACCGTGCGCACCCAGCTACGAAACGGCGCCGCCGACTATGTCAATCTGTATACCGCGCAATCGCAATACCAGAGCGCCGAACTGGCGTTCACCGAGGCCCGAGTGACCCGCTACCGCGACACAGCGGATCTGTTCCGGGCCCTGGGCGGTGGCTGGTCTAATGCCGAACAATCACCGCTGGCTGGCATGACCTCGGCGTCCGAAGATCGAGCCGATTCGGCGTCTTCGACTCGTTACGACTAGACACCTATCCCTTCCTGGCCCTGGCTGGCCGACGAAGCGCTGCCCGCGACCATGCCCCAATCCAAGGCGATACGCGGCCTGCGGCGCGTTCCTAGCGAGCTAAGACATTGCCTGGGCTCGCAAGCAGTGACCCTCGTTCCAAGATAGGGTTGCCTGGCATACAGGCCACTTCGGTCGACGATTGCCCAGCCTGTTTTGGGGCGCCCAAACCTTGGGCCGACGCCAACCCGGTCTCGCCCACGCATCCAGGCAGGCCTCGGTGCCCATTCTCTCCGGTTCATCCGGCCCGGACTGCTCAAACGGTTGGGCAAGCCTTTCACAACGAACAAGGCGACGGCCCGCCAACGGGGCCACGCGTTGGCATCTCCAACAGGCCGCGTTGTGTCGACCGCACCAGCGTATTGGGCACGCATTCGCACCGCTCATGGACAGCCTATAGAATGCCCAGCCGATCGAGCGGCAGTCGATGGCGGGCTCCACGCCGGGCTCGACACAGCCTAGGCCAGCGTTGGTACAATATAACATCGACCCCTTGGTGATCATGCCATGTCGACCAAGCCGTCCTCGCCTGGATTGAACCGCACCCACGCAGCCTTGGGCACCGGTTCGCTGTGCGTGCTGGCTACGCTCCTATGGGGGGTCTTGGTCATTAATGGCATGCGCCACGGGCTGTGGTCGATCGTTGGCCTATCGGCCTTCGGGGCCGTAGCGTTCTGCGTGGGCGCCATTGTCAGCCTATTGCCGCATCATGCACGGATTCTGGCTTATTTCGATGCAGCTGCCGCCGGCGCGATGCTTTCGGCGGCGCTATTACTGGTCGCACCGCATGCCGTCATCGATCATGCTGAAACCGGCCTACTCGGGCTGCTCGTCGGTCTCGGCGCTGGCGCTCTATTGCACCGTACTGGCGCAAGAAACGACGGTCTGTCGATCCTGACGGCACTCAGCCTACACAGCCTCGGCGCTGGTATTGCCGTAGGCGCGCTGTATACGGCAATGCCAACGCTCAGCTGGGCGGTTGGGATCGCCATACTCGGGCATAAGGCACCGGCTGGCTATGTGCTGACGCGGCGTCTTCAATCGGTCGGCCAGAATCGGCTTTTCGTCGTATTACCGGCCTTGGGGACTGGACTCGGCGCGCTATCTATTGCAATCATGCAGCCCGCTATAGCCCTGCCCGTCGGCTTGATCTTCGGTGCGGCAGCCGGTCTGTTCGTATACGTGGCCCTGGCCTTCGTCGCCGCGGGTGCGACGACGGTGGGGCGCGGTGGCGCTGCCGAATGGGCTGCGTTTGCCATGGGTGGCATAGTGATTGCTATAACTGGGGCGGTCACACCGCACGGCATCTAAGAACAGATGCTGGCGATAACGTAATTGTTTGTGACCAGAGGAAACTTTTCCGGCATCAGCCGGTCTCAAGGCTTGGTTTAATTTTTTTTACCAATGGGCTGGTTTGTCTCGGACGCCGGCCACATTGCAGAGGGTTGGGAATGCAACATAGACGAATGCTGCGTGCCGGTGCAGCCGGCGCGCTGGGTGTGTCTTTATGTTTTTGCGGTAGCCTCCAGGCCGCACCAAAGACCACGATAGGCAGCATTCGCACTGCCGGTACGGACCCATCCGAACTGGCCATCCAACCGCTCGGCGCCAATCAAATGCAGGCCGCGACCGCCCTTGGTCTGACCTCTACGCCGCAGATTACGCCCTGGCAGCAGATCGATGTGCATTCCGGTGACAGTCTCTCGGGGCTTTTCGCCCAAGAGGGGCTAGGTGCGTCGCAGTGGCGTGCCTTGCTGGCTTTGGGCGACAAGACTCAAGTCTTGCGCAATTTGCAACCCGGCGACACGCTCGATATTCGCAAGACGCCGACGGGTGAGCTCGCCGAACTGCGCTATCGCCTCAACTCGCTGAAAACCCTGACCGTCAACCGAGACGGCCAGGGGTTTATGGCAGCCATCGATCAACGGCCAACGCAGTCCCGCGAAATCACAGCCGAAGGCACAGTCGGTAAATCCTTGTCGCATTCGCTGGCGGCCAACGGGGTACCCCGCGCGGTCGCCGCCCAGATGTCGCAGATCTATCGCTATCGCCACAATCTGCGCCATCTGCAAGCCGGGGATAAATTCGCCATCGTCTATCGTGCAACCTATAGCGACGGACGACAGCTGGCCACTGGGCCGATTCTAGCCGCCAGCATCACGACCAATAACCACAACTACAAGGCATTCCGGGCACGCGATGCGCACGGCCACTACGGCTATTACGACACTGCCGGCCAGTCCTACAAGCCCGCCTTCACCCGCAAGCCAGTGGCCTATACGCGTATCAGCAGCCGTTTCAATCTACATCGGTTGAATCCGGTCACCCATCACGTACGCCCCCACAAGGGCGTCGATATGGCGGCCCCGATCGGCACCCCAATCCATGCGGCGGCCAAAGGATCGATCAAGTACGCCGGCTGGGCGCGCGGCTACGGACGCCTGATCGAGGTCAAGAATTTCGAAGGCTATAGCACCCGATATGGACATCTGCACCGGTTCCGCTCGGATCTGCATGCCGGTGACCATGTCAGCAAAGGCGAGATTATCGGCTATGTTGGCCAGTCCGGTGCAGCGACCGGCCCCCATCTGCATTTCGAAATCCGCCATAACGGCGTGGCTGAAAATCCGCTGACGGTAAAACTACCGTCGGGCCAGCCCTTGTCGCATGATCGACTGGCGGCCTATACGCACAAGATCCAGCCGCTCATCGCCAAACTATCGCCGGCGCCGACCACCTTGCTGGCCAAGACGGCGTCGACGCCAACTCAGGGCAATCAGTGCACGCACGCGGTGTCGCTCAACACCACGTTGGCACTCGACCCGGTGGGCGCGGCCGAACGCCCGAGCTCGGGCAGCATTTTCTGTGTCGTGCCGCATCAACGAACCAACGCCTAAGGCGTCGCCGCTCCTAGACGCTGTCGATGTTTCCTAGGGGCGTTGTATTGGCGTACGCCGCTCGTATCGAGTCTGGGGTGGACCACGCTCCAGACTCCCCTCATAGACGCCGATCATTGATTTGCGATGGCCGCCTTCCCAAGGGACAACCCGCAACGATTAACGACACTATGGCCAACCTATATTGTCGCGTGCTGGTGTTGTACGGCAATGTGACGCTCGCCGCCTCGTCCGGCCCTTAACGGTATGCCAGCAGTGTTCGGCGCGGATTCGCACGATACGTCCATCTTCCTAGGGCGCCGTATCTGAATCTACAACGGCATGCCGGGCCGCCCGGGACAACGGCTGGCCGGTGCGTGTTGCAACCTAGGCCACACGATAGGCCCGAGCATGGCCGTGGTTTCGCAAGAGCTTACCTTGGGCAACCGTCGGCAACATCAAGTGTTTGGGTGCCGCCCTGTTTTTTTGCGAACGCATGACAACAGCAGGGTGCCGCATGCGAGCGCGTGCCCCGGTACGGCCCGGGCACCCGCCATGGGCGCGGTACAGTCGCCCTGGGGCGCCGCAGATTCAGATCGGAACCAGCTACGGCGCCCCTTTCGGACGAACAATCAGCCTGTCTTAATAGCCTCGTCCTCGATGATCCCAACCCCGGTGACGGCCGTTGTCATGATGGCCACGCCGTACGTCATGCCCGTGGCCCCAGCGGCGATCACGGTGGTGGCGCTCGTTATCCCGGCCGTTGTATTGATCGGCCAGAACTGCACCCCCGGCCCCGCCCAGGCCACCGCCGATAACCGCGCCGGTCTGACCGCCCATGGAGCCGCCAACGGCAGCGCCGATCGCACCCCCGAGGCCGCCACCCAGGGCGGAATTGAACGTATCGTTGGCCATGGCAGCCGAGCTGCCGCCGGCCAGGGTTAGGGCGACGACCCACGGAATGATTTTTTTGCTCGTCATGCTGTTGGTCCTGTGTCGTTGAGCTTGCCGACATCATCGTGGCCCGACGTTTAATCCAAACTGAATAATATTAATAAAAGAACGACTCTTCTCCCCCGGCGCCACATCAGCCAAACTGCCCAGCGTTCTAGAGGAGTCTTTCATATGGATATCATTCGCATTCTACTGTCGATCCTGTTGCCCCCGGTCGGCGTATTCCTACAAGTCGGTATTGGCCTGCAATTCTGGATCAACATCGTGTTGACCCTGCTTGGCTATATTCCGGGCATCATCCACGCGGTCTATATCATCGCCACCCGCGACTGAACCTCTACAAAAAGGCGGGGATCGTCCCCATGTTCGAGGTAAATCGCTCGCACAATGGGTTGGCTATGGCCCCCGATCTTTCTGTACTTGATTTAGTTCCGGTTCCCAGCGGGACCCCCGCCTCGCAGGCCGTGCGCCAGAGTATCGAGCTGGCGCAACGCGCCGAAGCATACGGCTACAAGCGCTACTGGATTTCCGAGCATCACAGCATGCCCGCGATCGCCAGTTCGTCGCCGGAGGTTCTGTTGTCGCGAGTCGGGGCACTGACCGAACGTATTCGCATCGGCTCGGGCGGCATCATGCTCCCGAACCATGCCCCGATGCGGGTCGCCGAGCATTTCCGGACATTGGAAGCCCTATACCCCGGGCGGGTGGATCTCGGTCTGGGCCGAGCCCCGGGGTCGGATGCCCGAGCCAATCGCGCCCTGCACGCCAACTCCGGAGAGCATTTTGCAGAAATGCTCAACGAAATGCTGTCGCTATCCGGAGAACGGTACGGGCGTGACCACCCTTATGCCGGGGTACGGGTCATGCCAAACGACTCCCCCCTGCCCCCGATCTGGATTCTGGGCTCTTCCGGCGCCAGCGCAGAAATGGCCGGATCTGGCGGTTTTGGCTACAGCTTTGCCAGCCACTTCAGCCCCATGCCAGCCGAGCCAGCGCTCGCAGGCTATCGCCAGGCATTCCAGGCCTCGGAAGACTTCGCCAAGCCACATACCATTCTCGGTGTATCCGTAATCTGTGCCCCCACCGACGAAGAGGCCGAAAACCTCGCCACGACGGTCGACCTCATGTGGCTACGACTGCGCAAAGGCGAGTTCGCCCCGATTCCGTCGCCCGACGAAGCCCGCAGCTATCCGTATAGCAGCGTCGAGCGCAGTGCGGTTCTAGACAATCGGGCACGCCATGTCATCGGCTCCCCGGAAACTGTGGCACGACAGTTGACCGATCTGGCAGAACGCTCCCAAGCCGACGAACTGATGATCGTATCCAATATCCACGACGCCCAAGCGCGGCTGCGTTCCTACGAACTCGTCGCGAATGCGATGTCGAACGCAGAAGAGCCTGTTTCCAATATGTCGTGATCGCGCATTATTGTTTTCGAAGATGACGGCTGCCCATCCGACGGCGCACAATACGCAAGCGTATATTAAGAGGATGAGTTCGCCATGACTGCCCGATCCGAGTCCGAGGATGCCGATTTCCCGGCACTCGATGAACAGCTGTGTTTCGCTCTATACACTGCTACACATCGCATCACTCGGGCCTATAGACCGCTGCTCGAGCCGCTGGGGCTGACGTATGTGCAGTATCTGGTGATGCTGGTGTTGTGGGAACAGACGCCGCGCTCGGTCGGCGAACTGGGCCATGAGCTGTATCTCGACAGCGGCACGCTGACGCCATTGCTCAAACGCATGGAAAAAGCGGGCCTGGTCTCGCGCCAGCGTGATGCCAACGACGAACGCCGCGTACTGATTCATCTGACCGAACATGGCCAGTCGCTGAAAAGCCAGGCGGCGCATATTCAGGAAGATCTGCTGTGTCGCATGGAGCTGACACGCGCAGAATCCAAAGAACTGCAGAGTCAGGTCATGAGACTGATCGATAACCTCGAAAAGAACTAGTCGCTTCGACGCCTGCGATTGGACCGACGATCTGGCAGCCCACAAATACCAGATACGGCCAACGAGGGCGCGGCACCGATCTTCGACACGGGCGTCAACACACGGCCGCAGGGATGGTTTGTGCTCGACAATGCTTAACGCCCTGGCCTGCCGGCCCTGCCTATTAGCAGACCAGCCTCCGGCGGGTGGGCACGGGCTTCGCTTTGGCCACGACCTAGCCGGTCCCGGCCCGGCGACCGAGTTAACCGGCGAGGTCGAGCTGTTCGCCGTGGCCGATATCCAAGACGACCGACCCGCCATCGGGCTATGGTGTGTCAGAGCCATGCACTAGCGCCATGCACGATTACAGCGAGTTTTACGCGAGCGCTCGATGGCTGGATGCAGGACCGATATCTTTTTTTTAGTTGGGTCCAAGACGCATCATACGCTCAGACGCACGCAGGGCAGGCGCGGCCGGCGTACGGATAACATGACGCGAATGCGCCGGGTCTGCTCGAGCGCACCGCCTAGGACCGATCGAACGGCTGCGATCGGTGCCCGGCATCTTTGGGTCGGCATCTGATCGTTCTGGCTACGCCGGGCCCGGCTTGGCGATGGGCCTGTCGCGTCTGTACCAGATCAGTCGCCGCTGCAGTTTTCACGGTCGCGCATCGCAATTAATGCACGCAGGGTAGCAAGCCGCGGCACGGCCACGCCCAGCTGTTCGGCCTTGTCGACCACGTTGCCCAGAATCGCATCGATCTCTAGGGCCCGCCCGGCTCGATAATCCAGCGCCATACTGTTGCGATAGGCCGGCATGCGTCGAGTTGCGGCGATATTGCGTTCAATCGCATCGCTCGGCATAGCATGGCCGTCGGCGGCGGCTACTGCGGCCACTTCAGCCATCGCTGCTCGAGCCAGCGTTTCACCGCCGGGCGTATCGAGCATGGTCTGGGTATCGGTGCCATCCGCCAGCACTGATATCGGGTTGAGTGGTGTATTCCAAAGGCTTTTGGCCCAGCGCTCCCTGACGATCGAGGCACTGGTCTTGACGTCGATACCGCCGGCTTCGAACAGCGCCGCCAACGCCCGGCAGCGTTCGTCGTCGCCTGTCGACCAGGCGCCGAGCGTCAGCCGGCCATAGGCACGGTGTTCGATCGTGGTCGGCCCGGTTCGGCTGACCGCCACAAACGCCAGTGCGCTGATCAGCGCATGCTCGGGCAACGCTTCGGCCACCGGAGGCTCGATATCGATGCCGTTTTCGATCAGCAGGATGTCGGAATCGGCGCCAAGCCAAGGCGCGATCAGGGCCGCCCGATCGATATCCGGTAATACTTTGACACAGCACAAGACGTGATCGGCCCCTGGACGCGGCGTGTCCTCGGGGCCGTAGACCACATCCGGGCAATAGGACAGATCGCCCAGCGGGCTGTCGATATGAAAACCGTGTTCGCGTACCGCAGCGACGTTCGAACGCAGCACGACTTCGACCTGCGCGCCGCCGCGCTTGGCGATCGCGCCGTAGAACGCTCCGATCGCGCCAGCGCCGACAATCACGATCCTTGGCTTGTCATTCATCGCCTATGCCTCCGAGCTGCCTAGCATGTCGCGTCTTTCATCGCTGGTCACCGAGCGACCATTCCCGACCGAGACCGATCGCCCCCAGCCGCTGCTCGTCGTAGCGCGCGCACTGCAAGGGCATGGCCGATACATAGCCATCGCGCAGAGCCGCCACATCCGAAAGTTCGTCGGTCACGGCTTCCAGCGATCGCTCGAATGCCATCCAGTGGTAAGTCAGCCCGCGCGCATCGATGTTTTCGACCAGCTTCGGCGCGACCATGCTGCCACTGCTTTGGCGGGTGAATCGCAGTCCAGCGATCGCCTCCGGGTCTCCGGCTGGAAAATTCACGTTCCAGGCACAGCCGACTTCATGCCGCACGGCCCAGAGACGATCGACTACCGCAGCCATCCAGGCTTCGGTGACCGAAAAATCCGGCCGACTGCGATCGCGGAATTCCTGGCTAAGCGCAATCGTCGGCAGGTCGAAATGGGCCGCGGCCACGGCCGCTCCGACCGTGCCCGAATACATCACCGAGTCGGACAGGTTATGCCCCCAGTTCACGCCGGAGATCACCAGATCCGGTTTTTGGCCACTCATCAGGTCGGTGCCCAACGCGGCCATGACACAGTCGGCCGGCGTGCCGGTTACCGCATAGCGGCGCTCACCGTGCGCCTGAACTCGTAGCGGGTGATGCATCGACAAGGCCTGGGCCATGCCGCTCTGGTCGGTAGCCGGCGCAAAGATCCAGACCTGCTCGGCCAGTTCGCCAGCCAAGGCTTCGGCCACTGCCAGACCGGGTGCGTCGATACCGTCGTCGTTGGTTACGACGATGCGTTCAAGCCTCATCGAAAGAGTCTCCGGCTTCACAAAACCCGCAGCTTAGCCTCTCGAACGTCGTTTAGGACAATCGTGACCACGGCGATATCAATTCGGCGGCCCCTTTTCGACCATCGTGCCCTTGTCGGTCACGACCTCGTTGGTTATACCCACAATCATAATCACGCATCTGCCCAAGAGTTCTGCATGCCCCGCCCCGAGCTTCATAGCGACCATATCCGCGTTAGCGTCGATGAACATATTCTGCGAATCACCCTCGATCGACCCGATAAGCGCAATGCACTGACCCGTACGATGTATACCGATCTCGAAGCCGCGGTCAGTGCCGGCATGGCCGACGAGACAGTGCATGTGATCGTGCTCGAAGGCGAAGGCGAGATGTTTTGTGCCGGCAACGATATTGCCGATTTCGCCGGCGTCGATCTGTCCTCGGGCGATGCCGGCGTCACTGGGCCGGCCCTGACTTTCATCCGCCGTATGGCCGAATGCGACAAACCGATCGTGGTTGCCGTACAGGGCCAGGCTACCGGCATCGGCACTACGCTGCTTCTGCACGCCGATCTGGTGATCGCAGCCGAGGATGCACGCTTCTATACCGCGTTTATCGACCTTGGCCTGGTCCCGGAAGCCGGCTCCAGTCTGCTGTTGCCGCGCCTGCTGGGGCGTCAGAACGCAGCCCGACTGTTGCTGGCAGGCGACACGCTGAGCGCCGCCGAAGCCGAGCGTATGGGCCTGGTCGCCTATCGCGTACCGTCGGCAGAACTGGCCCAGCGCACGCAGGAATTGGCCGCCCGTCTCGCAGCCAAGCCGCCGGGCGCAATGGCAGCCAGCAAGCAGCTGATGCGCCAGGGGATGAACAGCACAGCCATCACCGCCCAGATCGCAGACGAGGCCGAAGTCTTTGGCCATCGGCTGGCCAGCGACGAAGTCCGCGACATCATGAACGCGTTTCTCAACCGCCGGAAAACCTGACCAAAGGCCACCGCGCCTGGCCGCATTCGCCAGCTCGTCGCGCCTGCCATCCGGATCGTCCGACGTGTACGCCCGGTCGGTCCAAACCAGCCGGCCGGGCTGCGCATTATCAAGGCGTATCGAGACAGCCTCCAAACGCTGTGTTGTCGCTTTGAGGCGTGCCAGGACAGACGCGCAACACGGATCGGAGCCGTGCTTTTGAGCAAGGCGAGCAATGCCGCGGTCGCGAGTGGCAGGCTGTTCGACCGCAATCGCATGTCAGCCGTATCGCCTGCCCACAGCGTCTAGCGAAGCCGGACTCGCCGACGTTGGCCTGCTGCCAAACTTCGCTGGGCGCAGCCGCATGCCCCGATGGCGAGGCCCGGGATTGCTCGATCGCAGTGAAACAAAATGGTGCGGGCGCCCCACGGCAAGGCCTGCCTTAGTTGCGCTCGCCCTCGACCTTGATCCTTCCACTAGGCCGTCGCCGCCTGACTTCTGTCGTTGACGGCCCAGGCCCAACCGAGTGCAACGTCGATAAAACCTGGGGCCCAGGACTCGGCCGCACGAATCCGGCGCCTGCTCTCGCAAGCGCCACGCCCGGCGGAGCGCCGGGCCATATTGCTGGCATGTTACATGCATATTCTGGCGCCACGCTCTCTGAGCCGGTTCTTACCGATCAGAGGCTTGGGGGCGCAGGGAGTTTTCTATCGCCGCGTATCGGCTGCTAGACGCCTACCTTCGTCTATATCCAACAGCCGTCCTTGGGGGACGTTATGTACCATGATTGCAAACGCTCGGCGCCCGCCGGGTGGTCTGCTCGTTCGCGCGACGAACTCGCGCTTGTCGCCAAACCTTCGTTCTGGAATCAGGCTTCGAAGGCTTCGATCTGTGCTGTCATGCTCGCGATGGCACCTATCGCCTCGGGCTGGGCCCAAAGCCCTTCCGACGACGGCGCCGGCTACGTCGCGCCGGCCGCATCCAGTGCGGATTCGGGCTCGTCCGATGATGCCGCCGACGGAGATGCTACAGCGCCAGCCCCGGCCGCGCCCGCGGCCGCCGCGCCGGCTGCGGCTTCCGACGACACCGCTGCAGCCGCTCCAGCTGGGGCTGCCAGCAGTGCCGCCACGGCATCGGCCAGCACTGGTTCGGCCACGGAACTGGGCAACCTGACCGTCACCGGTACCGCGCTGTCGTCGGCCGATGCCGCCACCGCCCTGCCAGTGACCGATTACTCGGGCGAGGATCTACGCGAACAAGGCGTGACCTCGACCGAGCAATTTTTACAGCGCGTGGCCGGCAACAACTCCAGCTACGGGGCCGGCCTGAGCACGGGCACGGCCAATACCGGTGGCGCCTCGTTCGCCAACCTGCGCGGCCTGGGTCCGAACAAAACCCTAATTCTGCTCAACGGCCGGCGCCTGGCCCCGAACGCGCTCAATGGCAACGGTAGCGCCGTAGATCTGAACACGATCCCGTTTGCGGCCATCGACCACGTCGAGATCCTGCGCGACGGTGCTTCGGCGCTGTACGGCACGGACGCTATCGGCGGCGTGATCAACTTCATCACCAAAAAGAATCTGGACGGCGGCAACCTCAACCTGAATTACTCGGTGCCGACCCGCGACGGCGGCGGCAACGCCAGCACGGTCAGTGCCACTTTCGGCAAGGGCGACTTCGCGAAAGACGGCTGGAACGTGATGGGCACCCTGACCTACCAGCGTCAGGACGCGGTCAACGTCAACGACCGGGGCTTCATCACCCCGGAGGAAATCACCTCCAGCAACACGTTCCCGAGCAACTATTACCAAGGCGGTCTCGATACCCAGAACCCGGCCGCATCGGGCTGTGGCAGCGCCTTTGGATTGCTCCCGAACGCTTCGGCGCCGGACTCCTGTCGTGAGAATTTTGCGGTTCTCGGCGGCTCGCAGGTGGTCCAGAAAAAGAACCAGCCGTCTTTTTTCGGCCAGGCCTCGTATAAGATCAACGACAAGAACAAGGTCTCGTTGAGCTATCTGTGGTCGCGCAGCGAAACCTACGTCACCTCTGCGGCGGCGCCGACCTCCGGCAACATTTCGGTCAATCCGGGCACGCCCTTCTATCCGGGCAACGGCATCACCCCGGCGCCCTCGGCGGCCGGCTTCGACGCCAGTCAACCCGTAACGCTGAACTATCGCACCGTACCGCTGGGTAATCGCGTGGCCCGGGACGTCAACGAAAACCATCGCGTGGTGCTCGACTTCACCGGCCGGTTCATGGACGGTTTCCACTACGACACCGCGCTGTCGTATGCCCAGAGCTCGACCGAGATCAACCTGCAGCACGGCTTCGTGAACCAGGCCGCGACGATCGGCACCGATGCCAACGGCAACCCGATCTACGATCCAAACTCGTTGCAGACCCAGATCAATGCCGGCAACTACAACCCATTCACCACCAACGTTAGCGATGCCCAGCGCCAGACCCTGCTGAACGCCGAGACTACCGGCCGCCTGAACTCGGCCAAGACGCGCTCCTATATCTGGGACGGCAAGATCGATCACGAAATCGGCGACTGGTTCGGCTCCGGCCAGAGTCAGCTCGCTCTCGGCGCGCAGTACCGGCACGAAACCCTGACCGATACGGTCGACGGCTATCTGGCCGCCCGTTCGCCCAGCGAGGGCTTTGCCGCTAGCCATGTCGATGAAGACCGCGACGTGGAAGGCGTGTTCGGCGAACTGAACGTGCCGCTGCTGACCAACCTCACCCTCGATGCTCAGGCGCGCTACGACAACTACAGCGACGTCGGTGACACGGTCAACCCGAAAGTCTCGCTGCGCTACCAGCCGATCGAGCAACTCACCCTGCGGGCCTCCTACAGCGAAGGCTTCCACGCGCCGACGCTCTACGATCTCTACCAGCCGCAGGTCTCGACCTTTACCGGCGCCGCCCTCAACGACCCGGTCCAATGCCCGGGCGGCAACCCGGTGCCCGGCGCCAATGCCGCCAATGCCTGTGGCAATCAGTTCCACCAGATCACGGGCGGCAATGCTGACCTGCAACCGGAAAAATCGAAGAGCTGGAGCGCGGGCTTCGTGCTCCAGCCGGCCAAATACGTTTCGTTGACCGCCGATTTCTTCGCCGTGGAACTGTCGCAGCAGATCGGCTCGCTGGACCCGACCTATATCTTCAACAACTACGACCAGTACGCCAGCCGCTTCAATCGTGATTCGAACGGCGAGATCGTCAATTTCTCGAACACGAACTACAACAACGGCAAGACCGAGCTCAACGGCGAAGACGTACAGCTCAACGTCACCGTGCCCTCCGACTATGGCACGTTCACACTCACCATGAATGGGACGTACATGAACAAGTACGACACCCAGGTGGCCGAGAACGGACCGTATACGCAGAACGTGAGCAACTACGCGCTCCAGCAGAATATTTTCCGCTGGTCGCACAATGTCACGCTCGGCTGGAGCAAGGGTCCGATGGCGCTCGGCGTGGTCAACCACTACAAGAGCGGCTACCAGGACTACGAAGGCGCCGGTCATCCGCACGTGCACGACTACGTCACCTGGGATACCTACGGCTCGTACAAGTTCGACAACGGCCTGCAGCTGACGCTCGGCTCGGACAACGTCTTCGATGCCGACCCGCCCTACTCGGCCCAGCCGGACGCCGGCAATGCCGGTTATGACGCCCGTTATGCCAGCGGTCTTGGCCGTACCGTCTATGGTCGGTTGAGCTACAACTTCTGATCGCTCGATCAGAACCGCAAACTAAGCCGCCATCGATCGATGGCGGCTTTTTTATGCGTTTTTCTCGTGCCGACTGACCGCAGCAATCGCGACCGCTCGCAGTACGGCGTCGTCCAATCCTCGGTTAGCCGCCGGTGCGCAGCTGCTGGACGTAATCGGTCAACGTCTGGGTCACCCGCCGCCGCCAGACCAGCGCCTGCTGGGCGCCAAGCTGATCGGCCATGTCATAGCTGTCGCGGGCGACCGTATGGCGCACGGTTGCGATCTGCGATGACCGATACTGCTGATACGAGCCGTTGCACTGGGCCTGGGCCCGCATCGCGGCTTCGCGCGAGCTCAAATCCTGACGTGCGATATAGGGCCGCACCGCTTGGCTGGCGCACTGCCAGTAGGCATCGTAGGTTTTCTGAGTGGCCGAATGCGGACTCGAGGCACAGCCTGCAAGCCCGACCGCCGCACTGCCGGCCAGAAGCCATAACACACGCTTTGTCATCATTTCACTCCCAACGGTCATAACCGAAACTATACCGGCCGTCACCGCGATTGGCATGCCGGTCGGTTATCGGCACGAGACCACAGCCAAGCTTGCTACCATCCACTGCAGATTCCAACCCACACAGGATGGAAGCGATCATGGCCAATTCGCTATCGATACATCGCTACTGGTTCTGGGCCGCACTTTCTGCGGCCACCATCGCACTGGTCGGCTGTGCCAACCGGCCACCGGCGCCGCAGCTGTCCGACCAGGCATTGCCGGCCCAATACGTCGGCAACTTACCCTGCGCGGACTGCGGCGGTATCGTCTATCGACTGACACTTGGCCACGGTCGCCGTTATGTACTGCGCCAGCATTACAAGACCACACAGCCGACACCGGATATATTCGAGACCGGACGCTGGACGGTAGACGACGGACAGCGCTTGACGCTGACCCCGGCCGATACCGACTATGCCGCCCAGAGCGTCTGGCGTATCGACAACGACGGCGCCCTGCTGACCGCCCTCGACGACCAGGGCCGCGCCCTCGATGCATCGACGGACTACCAGCTCTCCAATCAAACTGCACCGGCCGATCTCGCTCTGACCGGCGTCCGATGGCAACTGGCCAACGCGCCCGAAGAGTCGATAGCTGCCTCGGCCTATATCCAGTTCGATGCCGACGCTTCGCAGCTGGCCGGCTCGACCGGCTGCAATCGCCTGACTGCGGCCTACCACCGGAACGCTCAAGAGCTATCGATCACGCGGCTGGCGACCACTCGCCGGGACTGCCCCGGGCGTATGGATACCGAGCAATCGCTGACCACCGCGCTTCGCCAGACCACCCAGTTCACCGTGCTCGGCCATTATCTGCTGCTATTCGGCACCGCATCGGAACCTGCGCCATTGGCGATCTTTCATGCGGCCGATTAAACGCGGTCGATCATAGTCCGGATACCGCCCACTGGCGTTGTACCCATCGCCGCCTCGTGACATCGCATGCTCCGGTCGCCCACCGTTGCGGCCCGAAACAAGCCCTTTGGGGGCCGTTCGAGCCAGCGCCAGGAGCGGCGATATCACGGCGCCTGGCGTAGACGCATACGATATCCCAGCAGTCGGTACGCGGGATCGTGCCGACCCGCCGCGTCTCTCCAAAGATCGAGCTCACCGCGAGATGCTGGCCGGCTCGTTATCTCGTGCCGGCCGCACCGAATCGCTAATACCCGGTGTAAGCCGGCCCGGGCGGCCAAGCCGGTGCACATCGGCCCGGCTGCTGTGGGCGGGTTGATCGTTGGCCCCCAATATAAGGGCACGCCATTACAAATTTGCCGTCGCGCCCTAAAGCTGGTCTCATGCGCGCCGCGAGGGATAGTGCAGAACTCATCTGTGCCGGGATCGGTCGTCCTTTAAAGCCAATGACGGGCCATGCCCATGCCTCGTTCCGATCTCGCCCTGCGCGCTCTGACCGGCCTGACGATTCTTGGTCTGGCCGGCTGCGTTGCGCCCCCTCCGACCGTCACGGTGTCATCGCTATCCGGCCTACAAAAAGCCATTGACCGGGCTGTGGCCGGCGAGACGATCGTTATCCAGCCCGGCGTCTATGCCCAGACACGGCCGATCGTCATTCGCAACAAGCAACAGCTGACCATTGCCGGCGCGACCAAGCACTACCAGGATGTGGTGCTGCGCGGCCCGGGCATGGACGACGACCGGCTGTATACCAATATCCGGCTCGATAACGCCGACAACGTCACCATCGAGAACCTCACCGTACGCGACAGCTATTATCACGGCATCCAAATCACCCACGACTCGGACGGCTTCATCGCCGATCATGTTCGTGCCCTGGATAACGGCGAATCCGGCTTCAAAGTCACCAGCCCGGCACACGGGCACGGGCCTGCGGCCTACTCCGACCACGGCACGATCGAGAATTCGGTCATCGGTTTCACGACCGCGGGCCGCCGCGATGTCGTCGAAGGTGTGGATATCGTCGCGGGGAACGGTTGGCATTTGCTCGGCAATCATTTCGATCATATCCGGCGCACCGACGGTGGCCCGGCCTATGCCGCCTTCGCCAAGGGCAATGCCCATGCGACCGTGTTCGCCGACAATCTCGTCGAAAACAGTTTCATTGGCCTATCGTTCGGCGGTGGCGGGACCGACCCGGTATTTTTCCGCAACGGCCAGACCCGCTTCGAAACCCGCGGCGGGATCATTCGCAATAACCTAATTCGCGATACCGATGACGCCGGTATCTATTTGAACAAGGCACGCGATTTTCTCGTCCAAGGCAACATCGTGTTGCGTAACGGCACTGGGACAGGCGCAATCGAAGCCCGGTTTCCACAAAGCCACGGCACAATTCGTCATAACCGAATCAGCAGCGTCGTCAAAGAACGCAACGCAGCCAGCGTCCATGTTCGGGGCAATATCAAGATCGCTCCCGAAACCATGCTGCCCAACTGGCCGTTTAAGGCGCAGCCATAATACGGCATCGGCTATAGCGAGTAGCCTATTCCCGGCCGCCCTCGTTGGGATGGTTTGGCCGCGTACAATCCGGCGTCGGCGATTTTATAGAGCGCTTTGATCTGTTGGGCATCGTCGGGAAACACAGCCGTACCGACGCTCGCACCGATCCGGATGTCGTGGCCTTCCAGCACCATCGGACGAGCCATAACGGTCGCGATACGCTCGGCGAGTGCACGTGTATCGCCAGTCTGATCGATATCTGGCTGCAGCACGGCGAACTCATCGCCCCCCAGGCGGGCCACGATATCGTTTTTGCCGACGACGGCCGCCATCAACAGGGCCACTTCCTTGAGCAAGATATCGCCCGTGTTGTGGCCATAAGTATCGTTGATCGTCTTGAAACGATCGAGGTCGATCAGATGCAGTGCGAATCGTTGCTGATCGCGTTCACAGGCGGCCATGCAATTGGCCACGTACTGCTCGAACGCATGACGATTGGCTACCCCGGTCAACGGATCCTGATAGGCCAACTCCTTGTGACGAGTGGCCTGGAGGTAATCGCTGAGGGTGGCCCGTAGTTCATCGGCAACTTGTAGTCGTGTTCGACCCCAGGGTTCGGATCGGTGTCGTACGCTTTCCGACCAAGCGGCGAACGAATGACGCGGCGACGGCCCATGGGCGTCGGGCTCCGGCTGATGGCCGGCCCAGGTAATCGTTTCGACCTGCTCCTTGCGCAGCGCCAGCAAATCGCAGGCGGCCTCGATCGGCAGATAAAGCATACCGGCGGCCTGTCGCCCGAGTTCGGCCTGATCGGCCAGAGCCGTGGGCAACCGATCGTACTCGGTATGCCGGGTACGCGAAGCCATCTGATCCAACCATTGATCGAGTACGGCCAGCGACTCGGCCCCCGGCAACTCGCCGGTGCGATACTCGGCCTCTCCCCAGCGCAGCCGCAGACCGTCGACGTTCAACAGTTCGGCGATCGAACCTAGCTGTTCGGCCAATGCCTCGCCTGGCGCATCAATGCCCGGATCCAGGCGCCGGTTCAGCAACGATAGACGCTCACGCAGTGCCGAGCGTAGCGTCGCATTCTCCAACTTGGCCAGATTGTCGAGATGCAGGCAGGCGATCCGAGCCATTTCCTCGATCGCCAGCCGTGCGTGGGCACCCAACCGCTTGGCAGTTCGATGATGACAGGTGACCAGCCCCCAGAGCTGGCCATCGACGATCAACGACACGCTGAACGAGCCCCGGACCTGCATATTTTGCAGATATTGGATGTGTATCGGGTGCACCGAACGCAGCATGGCGAAGGTCATGTCCAGCGGCTCGGCGTCCGGCATAGCAGCGCATAGCCGGGCCGGCACACTTTCGGTATCGGCGATCAGTCGTTGCCAATTGACGGTATACAGCCGGCGCGCGTTTTCCGGAATATCCTGAGCCGGAAAACGCAGGCCATAAAAACCTTCGACGCCAGGCTGGCAGCGCTGCTCGATGACCTCGCCGTCCCAGTTATCGAGAAAACGATAGACCATGACCCGGTCGTAGCCAGTCGCCGCAAATAGCGTATCGGCCACTACCGACATCGTTTCCGCCGGGCTATGCGTATTCGCCAGCCGCGCCAGAAAATCGATCCGGCCTGCTTCATCCCACCACGGGATCCCGAGCTCGCTGCGCGCTTCGAACTCCAAGATATAGTGCGCACCGCGCTGATGGCCGCTGACCGTACGCACCGGGGATAAATCCACTTCGGCAGCCCGCCGCTGCGGCGATTCGGCACAGAGCCGTTCCAACTCCGGCCACGCGGCCCCGAATACCTGCTCAGCGGGTTGCCCGAGCACCAACTCGGGTCGCCAGCCGAACCAGTCGGCGATGTTATCCGAGCAACGAGCGATACGGCCCGTGGATCGATTCACTGCTACCAAGGCACCGTAGGCTTGGATCGACTCCATCAGATGGAGATGGTCGGCTTTGCATTCGTCGAGTATTTCCGATCTCACATTCTCACCTTGCCGGCTAACCGATCGAAACAATCGTTAAAGACCCGAAATGTACGCCGCGCCGCCTGAACAGCCGCTGCAACCTCGGTACGCGATCCCAGTGTTGCGAGCTTGCGGCACAGTGTCGGCCAATCACCCGATGCAACGAAATTCTGTTGCCAGAACGAGGGGCTGCCACGCCCGCCATCGGCGCCGGCCGGAGGGTGGCTCAACGCGCGCGCAATCATGCGATGGCCGAATTGGGCCCCATCAACCACATAGCGACACCCCAGATAGGCGGCCCGGCAATCGATGACCGGCCCGGCCGGACACGGCGGTAGCGGCGGACGCGGCGCAGTCGCCGATATTTCCAGAGCGAGCACGGCCGCCCGGGGCTGGTAGGGGGACAATTCGGACGGCCGATAGGCATACGCCGACAGCAACGACTGATCGACAATCGCATAGGCTCGAATAAGCGGCCCGAGCGCGGCATGGTACTCAGCGGAGGAGCACACTGGATGCTGCACCAGACGGGTCAACGGCGACTCTTGATCAAGCCGGCGGTGCAGACGCGCCGTCCCGCGTCTGACCGAAGTCAGACCGTCGGCACCAGTCAACCCGGGCCACTCGCGAACGAGAGGCTGAAACGACATGGCAGGATTATTTCGAAGGCCCGCCATGCAAACCCGTAGGGCCCGGGCCAGGCGGATCGTCTATGGATGCTACTGAGTCTACCCGAACACGACCCGCTGACAAGCTTTTATCAAACAGCGTTAGACTTTCATCTAAGACGTTCGGCCCAAGCCGTATTCGCACGGCCTGTTACGACCCGATGTAAACCCAGCGAACTTGCCCGAGCCCAGACCGGCAAGCCGGTACCGTGATACCCGCAGGCATAGCGTTTAGACGCCCCTGCATGCCTTGCTCCTGCCGACGTGTCGTGCGGGCCCGCGTCCAGCGCATCCCAAAAAAACGACGAGGCCCTGGCCGAGGCCCTGGCAAGTAAGGCATAGCGAACACGGTGCAGCGCTTTCACACCCGCCAGCGACTGGCGCTGGATCGCGGGCGTGCCATCCATCTTTGGGCCTCCCCCTTCGGATTCGGCCGTCAACGCGGCGCTCGTCGGAGGCATCCATAGGCTTTGAGCGATTGCCAGTCATTGCACATGCCGAGCGCGCAGTGGCTGGCTTGGCTGTACCATCACCTAGCCCAGTAGCATGCGCCCAGTGCCTATCTTCAGGCTCGCATGAAACCGCAACAGCGCCTACGATCGGGGTATCTCGCGTTTTTGACTATACGAACAGGATCGAACCATGAATAAGGAAAAGATCATCTGGCTGGCGCTCGGTACCGGCGCTGCCATCGGCGCCGGTATCGCGGCTCGCCAAGGCGCTGCCGAAGCCTGGCGTCGCACCCTGCGCGAAGAGCCGCCGACCCATGCCGCAGAGCGCGAGACGTCGTGGCCCCGGCTGCTCGCCTGGGCTGCTATTAGCGGGTTCAGTGTCGCCTTTGCCCGGGTGCTCAGCCGCGGTGTTGCCGTCGGCACCTGGCAACGTCTGCTCGGCCGAACCCCTCCGGAATAATCGCGGCTTCATCGCCGGCCGGGGCGGGCCGTTCGCCCCGATCGGCTGCCGGTTTCGCCATTGGCCGGTCGCGGCCATGTTCAAGCTGGCGCTTCATATAAGGTGCCGACATCAGAGTGTCGGCACGCCTACAGCAACGTATAGTTCACCCAGCCCAGCAAGCGGCGCGTCTGTCTCGGAAGCCGCTTACGCCCCAGACAACGCCTGCGTTCCCACCGGCCGCTACTCAACAGCTGCGAGGAGCAACGACCATCCGAGGCCGCGACACCGGTCAGCTGGCCCAGAGCGCATGCGCGCGCTTTGCAACCCACTAGCGGGACAAAACCCGACGCGGCAGGTAGGCTTACCCGGTTTGGCTTTCCAGGGTTGCCCCAATGTCCGCTCTGCTCGATCCGAATCATGCTTTCGAGGCCCTGCTGTTCGATATGGATGGCACGGTCCTGACCTCAATCGCGGCCGCCGAGCGGGTCTGGGCGCGGTGGGCCGAAGCACATGGCCTGGATGTCGCCGCTTTTCTGCCGACCATTCATGGTAAGCGCGCCATCGACACGATTCGCGACTCGGGCGTGCCCAACATCGACCCCGAGGCCGAAGCCGCGGCCGTGCTCGAAGCCGAAATCGCGGATGTCGAAGGTATTGAGCCGATCACCGGGGCCCCTGGTTTTCTGGCGGCATTACCAAGTACGCGCTGGGCAATCGTGACCTCGGCACCGCGACGACTGGCCGAGCGCCGGATCGAAGCGGCCGGGCTGCCACTGCCGGCGACGCTGGTCGCCGGGGATGATGTCAGCCGCGGCAAGCCGGCCCCCGATGCGTTCCAACTGGGCGCCGAACGCCTGGGCGTAAGCCCGGCCGACTGCCTGATCTTCGAAGACGCCATGGTCGGCGTTCAGGCTGCCGAAACGGTCGGCGCTTCGGTGGTGGTGGTTTCGGCCCTGCACTCGGCGGCTACCGATACCGCGCACCCGAGTATCCCCGACTACCGTGGCCTGACCAGCCGCTCACTGGACGACGGTCGGCTGCGCATCAGCCTGCCTTAACTAGGCCCCGGGCTCTCGCCGGCCTGGCCGAATCGCTGATGTGCACGTCCAAGCCAGCGGCCAGCCCGATCGATTTCGGCCGTATCGACGTTCGCATAGCCCAGTACCAGCCCCGGTCTGGAGGCCGTGCCGGCGTAATAGTCGGATAGCGGAGATAAAGCGATGTTCTGCTCGGCCGCCGAGACCACCAACTCGCGCTCGAGGGCATGGCTGGCCAACGGCATGACCATGTGCAGACCGGCCGAGCCACCCACCAAGCCATGTTCGCCGCTCGGCATCACCGAGGCCAGCACCTCGCGCAGCCGCTGCTGGCGCTGTATATAGAGTCGCCGCATGCGCGCGACATGCTTGGCGTAGCCGCCGTTGTTCATGAACTCGGCCAAGGCCGCTTGGATGGCATAGTCGCCCTCCCGAAACTGGCGTACATTGGCTTGACGCATCGGTTCGACCAAAGCCGGCGGAAGCACGATGTACCCGAGGCGCAACCCCGGATACATGGTCTTGCTGAAGGTGCCGACGTACAGAACCGGGGGGCGTTCGGTCAGCCCTTGAAGCGCTGACAACGGCGATGAGACATAGCGGAATTCGCTATCGTAGTCGTCCTCGACGATCCAGGCCCCATAGCGGGCGGCATACTCGATCAACTCTTGGCGGCGAGTCATGGACATCGTGCGGCCCATCGGATATTGATTCGATGGCGTCAGATGAATCAACCGCGGTGAGTTCGTCGCAGCGGTTGCGGCCGACGGGTCGAGACCGGCGCCATCGATCGGTACTGCGGCGACCGTGAGACCGGCCGCCGTAAAAGCTGCCTTGGCGCCGGCATAGCCCGGCTCTTCCACCCAAGCGATATCCCCGGCATCGGCCAGCATCCTCGCGATCAGATCAAAGGCATGCTGGGCGCCATGTGTAACCAGAATCTGGCCAGCTTCACAGCGCACATTTCTCACCAGGCGGGCATAGTCGGCGATCGCGGCTTTAAGCGCAGGATGCCCACCGGTCGCGCCATACGCCAACCATGGTCCACGCTGGCGATGCCGATGGCGACGTAACAATCGTTGCCAGGCCGGCCAAGGAAAAGCATCGAGGGCCGGTAATCCAGGCACGAAAGCCCCTGTGCTCGAGCGCGCTGTTTTCGAAAACCCCAACAGCGATCGCCCCCGCTGCGATATCCCGGTCGGCCGCGATGCAACCGGCAGATCGACGAACGCTGGAGCCGTGAAACCGATCTCGGCAACATACAACCCGGCCCCAGGCCTCGCGTCGACGAAGCCCTCGGCTACCAAATGATCAAGCGCGGCCAACGCCGTGTTGCGTCCGATCGCAAGCTCTTGGGCCAACACTCGGGACGACGGTAGACGTGCGCCCGCGACCAACTCACCGGCCTGAATCCGGGCGCGCAGCGCCTCATAAAGACAGCGTTTGCGCGTGCATCGATCGGGGCGGACGTGCAGCGCCAAACGCAGCATATCCACGATCCACGACTGGCGATCCGGCGTTACTGGTTCCATTGACCTAGCCATGATCGGATCTTATCGGAGAACCAGTCGGCCGACATACTCCGTCCACCCTTCCTTCATGCAGATCTGAGATGTCTCCGACGCCTATCGACGACCGGCCGATCGGGCCGGCGCTGCCGGACTGGCAGCCGCCGCCCAAACCCGAGCCCAGGCCCATGCTCGGACGCACCTGCCGCCTCGAGCCACTTTCGGCTGCCCATCACGCCGCGGCTTTATTCGAGCAGATTCATAACGACGATGCCCCGGAAAGCTGGACCTACCTGGCCTATGGACCGTTTGTCAGCGCGGCCGAATATCGCGACTGGATCGCCCGAGCCGAAGCCAGCATGGACCCGCTTTTCTTTGCCATCGTCGACTCCGAGAGTGGCGACCCGATCGGCGTCGCCAGCTATCTGCGCATCGACCCCGGGAACGGCGTCATCGAAATCGGCCATCTGTATTTCACCCGTCGTCTGCAACGCACCCCCGCCGCTACCGAGGCCATCGCGATGATGATGCGCTGCGTCTTCGAACTCGGCTATCGACGCTGCGAATGGAAATGCGATGCCCTGAATGCCGCTTCGCGGCGCGCGGCCAAGCGGCTCGGCTTCCAGTTCGAAGGTATTTTCCGGCAGGCCGTCGTTTATAACGGCCGTAGCCGCGATACGGCCTGGTTTTCGGTGATCGACAGCGAGTGGCCCCCGCTCGATCGCGCACTTCACACTTGGCTTACAGTCGACAATTTCGATGATCTTGGTCGACAGCGCCAGCCTCTGTCCGACTTTATGCCCAGCTAGGGCGTGTCGTCACAAGAGACGCCCTAGGGCATTTGCACTACGGCGCTCAAGCCAGCCGAGGCGATCGAATCAGCTGCCAGGCGCACGAACCCGCAACGACCCCGCCTCGGACGCGACGCGTCGGTAGATTCCCTAATTGATTCGCCAGGTTCGGCTTGGTCGAATCGGGACGCTTATTTCGACCGAGACAACACTCAATGGCGTACGATCCGGCAAAAATCGAAGACTATCTCGAAGGCGCGAGCTTTCCCGCCACCGGCGGCGAACTGGCCGGCGTAGCCGCTGGCAATGGCGCCCCGGAAGACCTGCTGACCCAGCTGCGCTCTTTCGAAGGCCAGCATTTCGAGGATCCGACTGGGGTTGCCAAGGCGCTAACGCAGGGCAGCAGCTGATTCTGGAGAACGACCGGCCGGGCCATGCTCGAGCCGGTCGTCGCCTATAGGCTGGAGCGCCCCGGCACGAGCCCTGCTAGCGTGCCACGCGACAAACGGATACTCGTTGAGCGGATCATCGGCATGCGCTGTTGATCTAGGCGCATATGCCGCACGAAACCGATTTCAGACCGGCCACCTCGACTCGATGCCCAAGGCGTGCCAGGGTCTTTCCTTGATGCCCAAAAGGCGTGTTGCGGTGTCGCGCGAGTCCGCGCCGAGCGATTTTCTATAAAACGATGATAGATAGGCGACGCGAGCCAGTACACGTCGCATAGGCACACAACGCTTGTATGCGCCCAGGCAGGATGGCCATACAACCGCGTTGAACGCTTTAATATCGGGTACCGCCCTGCAGCTGCTGCCGGTCTCGGGCGTGGATCGCTACAACGCCGTCACTTCTACCTTGCCCAACCCGGCAGCCGCTCGCGCGAACGATCGATACGCCCTAGAGCATGAGTTGATCAGGCCGAACTTCCAATTCGGCCAGTCGGGCGGTCAACAGGTCGGGGAAACGGGCATACCAGGTCGCGTTCAGCGGCGAAGGGTGCGGTAACGGATACAGCGTAAAACGCCTCTGGGCGCCGTCGGGGGCAGACAGCGACACCTCGATCGAGGATTCGAACCGGTCCTCTCGTCGCCAAAAGTCTTCGATGCGCTGCCGCTCTTGTTTGGACTGATTGATACCAAACCACAGAAACGCCTCTCGGCCGAGCGTGATCAACGACCGGCCCTGCCACTGCTCGATCAGCAGTGAATTCATTAACGGATGGAAGCGCCGCTTGACCTTCATCGACCAAGCCTTGTTGCCGACCGGCTTGTAGGGAACGGTATTCACCCAGAAAAACGACTGCCCCAGTTCGAGCGAGGCATCGAAATCCGGCATTTCCTGGCCATATAGGTGGCGGTAAACGGTTTTGCGAACGAGTTGGCCACCTGCGCCGATGAAGGGCTCGCCGTGCTTGACCTCATCCCGACCCGGGTCGCGCCCAAAAAAACCGATGCGTGCCTGCGGCTTGCCCAGCCCGATGATAGGTTCTAGCGGGTCGCGCCCGAACCGCTCATAGGTCTCGATATCGATACCTTCGATATCGGCGGCGAGCTCACGAAAGGTTTCACGCTGCTGGTCGTCGAGCGGCATGCTGATTTTCCTCGATCGGGTGATCCCGGGCAGAACAGTCGCTGCTGGCACCACCGATGCCGCGCCAGCGGCGCGGCACTATATCAGCCCCACCCTAGGCCTGCCGCAATCAATCGTCGCCGTTGCCCTTGGAGTTATCGTCATGCGGATCCGCCGGGCCATGACTCTGCTCGTTCTTTTCCGACTGGCTGCCCCGGTGCGGGCGCTGTGCCTGCTCATCGTGTTGTGGCTCGTGCCGCTCCGAATTCTTCGGGGTATTGGAGTTGGAATCGCTCGCCATATGGCCTCCGATGTAGGTCGCAAGACAGCCCGGGCTTACCGGGTACATTCATGCAGAGTGAACACACCTGCTCGGCTCGCCAACCCGGGCAGTCCCGGATATACCGCGCCGGCTCTCCTAGGGCCATGATCGGTCGATACGGATACGCCTCGGGCCAAAACCACGCATCGCTCCGACTGCCGGCACGGAATACGCGTCAGGGCCCGGTAGGACGCGGCATCGCATCATGGCCTTCATTCGAGGCTCATACAGCGCATGCCCTACCCGACGGCTTCAGACCACCGACGCTTAACGGTACCATCGGCCCAATGAGCGCCTTGATGCTACGGCCGGCGCTTTAACAGGCCGCGCGCTCGGGGAGCATAGGGCTGACCCGATGAACATGGTGCTCGGCCAGATCGAATAGATCCCGCTCGACATTCCGGACTCGGGCGCGAATATCGGCCACCCGGCCGTAGCACGGCTGGCGCCGACCGTGGAAATCCACCACGCCGCCGATCCGCTGGAAGGCGATACCAAAGCGAGACAGCAGCCGCAGCAACGATGGCTCCATGATCGCCAACCAATGCGTGATGTCGTGGCGCGCACTCAGGCGCATCAATGCCACGAACAGCCCGAAGGTAACGAGCGGGTAGCATCGGCCGTTGAAGTAGCCGCCAGCACGCGATAACGCTTGCTCGCCGCCCGGCTGGGGCAGATCTTGCTGTGAGATCTTGGATATCGCCAAACGCGAAATCTCGGCCGTGGTTGCCCGCGGCAGGATCCGATCGTTCAGGCCATGCTCGCGAAGCAGGCTCGGGAAGGCTTCCTCGAGCGGGAAACGCTGACCGAAAATATTGTGGCGACTACGCACCAACCGCACTGTGCCCATGGTTCGATGGCTGTCGCGATGCTGCACGATCCCATGCAATGCGTTCGCATCGAACTCGTCGCGCTCACGGCAGCGCGTGAAGCCCTCGCTGCTTTTCATGCCTCGTTCGAGGCAATAGACCTGATACCGCATCTTGAAGGATTCCTCTTGAATCTCGCGGTCGACGTTGGTCTTGATTTCGAAATGGCGGTTAAAAAACTTGGAAAAATCATTCATCTGGCTAATCCGCTAGTACGTTGTCAAACGTGCCGCGGTTACCGCCCTATGCGCTACTGCCTGAATCCCCCGAACAACAATGGACGCGTGAACCTACGCGGCCTTTTCGATTTAAACGAGCGGCGAGGTCCAAACCTCGGACGCGCTACCGCTAAAAAAACAAATCAATTGGTGATACGACGCATTCCACTCGGACATGCCGCCTTGGTACTCAATCCACAACTCAAGGTCGGTCATTCAAGCGTCGACATCCCTGCTGCATGAACTCAAACCACTACTGCCACCGACGAAAACACCGTTATACGGTCTGTGCTGTCGCGGCTGCTGGGTCAGCCCATTCACCCCATGTCGACATTTCTTACACTGCAAAAATAAACACCCATTATCGGATCTACATTACGCCTCGTTGACCCTAGAGACAGCCAAGACGTCCATGAGTTCCTTCCAGGTCCGTTTTAATACGGAATCGACTAGCTTTACAACTGCATTATGTACAAAGGCCTTAGGCACCAGCCAGGGCCGCTCACCATCAGAGCTGTTTTGATCGCAATAAAACTCAACGCCTTCACATATTTGGCGTCGCGCATCGCGTTCCTAAAGCGCTTTTACTTGATACGAATAGCAATCAATACAGCCCTTAAACGTCGATATTTATTACACACAAAAACAGCCAATCCGACAGAACCCCAAAATCGTCGGATAAAATTACACACCTGTCGGATTGTCTGACAAATACAGCGTTACAAGGATCGTTTGGGAAGCCATAACCCGCCGTTATTTAATTTAAAAACAAATGCTTACGAATACACCTCATACAGCTGGCAAGAATTGGAATGCTTCTTGAGAGGTAGATCATGGGGACCTTGGATTTGATAACAGCCAGCGCTCATTGAGCGAGGACCAGACGATGAAGATCAAAACCGTTTCCTCATTTATTGCCGGAACCAGCCTGTTGGCCGCCTCTGCGAGCCCCGCGTTCGCGGTCGTTGTCGACGGCATCGATATTCCGACCTCCCCCGGCCAGCACGTGTTTGCTGGCACGATCTCGCAAAACATCACCACGACCGTAGGTGAGCAGCTGACCGGCAGCGGCGATATCAACACTTTCGACGGCAGCACGAGCTATTGCGCTGCCGGAGTCAGTTGCTCGCTGAGCTATACGTTCAGTGGCTTCACGCTCGCGGACATCACCCTGCCTTCGGAAGCCGCCGACAACACGGGTACCGCCAACTTCACGGGCGGTCAGGTCACTTTCTATGCCAACGGAGATACCGCCAACCCATGGCTGACTCTGACGGCCGATACGGAGTTCGGCTCCGAGTACACCCTGGAAGGCACGTTGACGAACGCCAACACGCCGCAGGCCCAGAACACGGCCGTCGGTCTGTTGAGTGTCACCGGCGGTACGGCTGCCGAGTATTTCGATAACGACACCTACCAGAACGGTGACGGCGGCATGAGCGATCTGCTGTTTAACACCAGCCTCTCGCCGCAGACCGACATGATCTTCACCGGCTCGGCTGACGCCCACTATGTGTCCGGACCGTCGGAAGTACCCGAGCCGGGCGCACTGGCCATGCTTGGTCTGGGCCTGACCCTGGTCGGCTTCGGGGCGTCCTATCGTCGCCGCAAGCAGAACAGCTAAGCCCGTCTTAGCAACTCCGAAAAAGCGCCACCTTTAACGGTGGCGCTTTTTTTTGGGCGGCTCGGCCAACTGCGACGGCCGTATCCCAACGATCCTTGGCCATTGCTGGTCGGCTACAGGCTTCGACGCGGCTTCTAATGAGCGGTCATATCGTCGTTCCGTTGCAGTGCGTACCGATTGTCCGGCTGTTTGGACTGTCTTCCAACGTTGTCCAACATCGCCATTCCCGCCGTGTTTGGCGATCGCCTGTTCAAGTAATGCCTCCACCAGCGTGACGTTGTGCCTATGAGGTGCCGTTCGGCCGCTACATAACGCGCCGCCCATCGATCGCGCTAACGAGAGCAGCTATAACCTGGCTCGAATCACGCCCTTCGAACCAACACCGATCGCAACAACTCGAACTGTCACCGAGCTCCAGCCCATCCAAATCGACATTCAGAGCCAATCTTTTGATTGCCGGAATCGAACGGTTGTGCTGCATTCATACGCCCATGCGCCACATGAGTTACCCATAAAAAAAGACGCCCATATCAATGGACGTCTCACGAGCGCCGAAGCCGATGCTCGGCCGCTAGATCTCGAGCAAGCCACAGACATCATCCGGCAGCGCTTCGCCGAGCTTGTCGATCATGCCCGGATCCAGTGCCTGCTCAAGCACGGCGAATACGGCGCGCGATACCCGATCGGCTTCTGTTTCATCCATATTGGCGGCCAAGTGGGCTACGGCCTGGATCCAATCGCTGGCCTTGCGATATTTTTGGGGCACTTCGGCCGGTACATAGTTTTCGTAATACATACCGCGCACGAACAGCGGCAGCTGATCGCCCAGGTTGGCGCCCAGATCGAGCGGCAACCGATCTCGCAAGGCGATTAATACCGCACGCAGGCCCTGATAGGCATACTGCTTGTCGTCCGTGCCCATGCTCTGCATGAGCGCTGCCAACCAGCGATTGGTTTCCTGAACCGATTTGTCGATCGTAGCCAAGCCTAGCTCAGGCATTATCCTTCTCCGTCATAGCCTATAAAGCGCCACACCGTGGCCCGGCTGCTGCGGCTGATCAATGCGCATTACTCCGGATTCGAACGACCGGTTCACATCTTGCCGGTGGACATCCACCTCGTTCACGATGCCAGTGGCAGGCTACGTCTGTGCGCGGTGGCATCAAAAGCTTCGATAATCCGTTGCCGGGCCTGCGGGCTGACTTCGCCGTTTTCCAGAAAAGTATCGTTATTGGCGATCGCGCCATACGCCATGGCTTCGGCGACCGCTTCGCGGGTCAGACTGTGTTGTTCGATCAACTCATAGCCCACGCCCAGGTCGCGATTCTTGGCTTGGGGCGAATACACCGCTAGACCGCAGTCGATGGCCTGACCGCTGCCGGGAAGACGCGCCAGTTCGAATACGAGCAGCCCGGCCGTACACGATTCGGCCGTGGCAAGTTTGATCTCCTGATCGAGCAGAAAGCCCACCATGGTATCCAGTCAAGCCATAAGCGTTCGACGTCGTACATCGTTGGGAACGTATGCGTTCCATGCCAGGCGCAGCCTCGATTGGCCCACTATAAGGGGCTCTGCGCGGTCGAGCGCTGGCTTTGCTGGATAAACAGGCGCTATTTCTCTATGGCCTCCCTGAAGGCGCAGCTGGCACATCGACCCATGAAGCCCCAGCGCGCACTATGGACAGCCAGCCCTGGGGCAAGCCACCGCGTTCTCGTTTCAAGCGGTCTGCCGTGCGCCCCATACGAACCCGCTCGATACACACCACAACCCACGGATTCAGCCATGTCCGCAATCCTGTACGGCCATCGTCTGTCACAGCCCTGTCGCGCAGTGGAAATTCTGTTGCGCGAAATCGGCATGCCCTATCACTGGCAAGAGATCGATTTCGCCCATGGCCAGACACACGAGACCTGGTTCGCCGAACGCATCAACCCGTTCGAAACCATCCCGGCACTGGCTATGTCCGCCGAGACCGAACAGGCAACAGACAGCCCAGTTCTCGGCGAAAGCCATGCGATCCTGCGCTATATCTGTCGTACGGCAGAAGACATCGAAACCGCCCATCGCTGGTATCCCGGCGACACCGACCGTGGCCGCAGCGGCCAGATCGACCAGTGGCTGGCCTGGCATCACGGCCACATTCGCCGCTATGACATGTTCCACGACATCATGAATCTCCACCTCACCCTGCCGATGCTCAAACGCGAGATCCGACAGACCGCGCTTCGGCCATTGCAGCAAGGCTTAAACACCAGCCTGGCCGTTCTCGAACGACACTTCGAACGCCAGCCGGACAACACGACCCATGCGCCGACTCTGGCGAGTGGCCCGCACCCGACACTGGCCGATCTGAGCCTGAGCTGTGAGCTGTACCAGATCGTCGCGGTCGGCTATCGCTTCGACCGCTATCCCCGGGTGAGCCGTTGGCTCGATGCCATGGCTCAACGTCCGCATTTTCAGGATGTTTCCGAACAGCTGCTCGAACAGGGCACAACGATTCGCCAGCAGAACAGCGAGTATCTGGATCTAGCCAACGCTTTCGGCTAGCGCCTATTGCCGCCTGCTATTGAGATTGCCGCAGCCGATGGCAGCGTCATGGGTAACAGTTCAGTCCAGCCGGCTTTAATGGCCGGCACCCGGGAGACCCTCATGGCCAGTGCTGCCGAACTACGTGCCATTCGCGAACGCCGACAAGACGAATACACGGTGCGCACCCGCTTCGTCGATACCACAGGCGAACCACGCTACGTCAATCATTTGATTGGCGAAGACTCGCCCTATCTGCTTCAGCACGCGCACAACCCGGTCGCTTGGTATCCCTGGGGTCGCACAGCCTTCGATAAAGCCAAGGCCGAGCATAAGCCGGTCTTTCTGTCGATCGGCTACAGCACCTGCCATTGGTGCCACGTCATGGAAGAAGAAAGTTTCGATGACGAAGATGTGGCTGATTTTCTCAATCGGCACTTTATCTCGATCAAGGTCGATCGCGAACAACGCCCCGATCTCGATGAATACTATATGGCCGGGGTCCAGATCGTGACCGGGCGCGGCGGCTGGCCGATGTCTAGCCTGCTGCTGCCTGACGGGCGGCCGTTCTTCGGCGGCACCTATTTTCCGAAAGCCCAGTTTCTGGGACTGCTCGACCAGGCACGCCAGGCCTGGCAGAACCAGCCCGGGCGGCTGCATACCGATGCCGAACAGCTCGATCAGGGCATCCACCGCCAGCTGGCGCCCGCCGCCGAGGCCGATCTGCCGGACGACCTGATCGATCGTGTCCTCCAGGCGCTGATCGACAACGAGGACAGCACCCACGGCGGCTTCGGTACAGCGCCCAAGTTTCCGCAGGAGCCCAACCTCTGCCTGCTCATCGACTGTATCGCTCGTGATCCACGCCCGCTTGCCGAGCAGCCCGCCTGGGCGACCCTGAGTCGGGCACTGGATGCCATGCTCGCCGGTGGCTTCTACGACCAGATCGGCGGCGGCTTTCATCGTTATGCCACCGATGCCGGCTGGCAGGTGCCGCATTTTGAGAAGATGCTCTACAACCAGGCCCAGCTCGCCGACGTCTACCTCGCGGCCTGGCGAGTCTCCAACGAACCCGCCTATCGCTGCACCGCCGAAGCCACTCTAGACTATGTGTTGCGTGAAATGCAGGCGCCGGACGGCGGCTTCTATTCTGCAACCGACGCCGACAGCGAAGGCGAGGAAGGTCGCTACTTCTTCTGGCGCCACAACGAACTGGCCGACGCGCTGGATACCGACGAACTGGCCTTCTGCGAAACCGTGTTCGGCGCGACCCGCGGCGGCAATTTCGAAGGGGCCAACATCCTGCATCGGCCCCAGCCACTGACCGAGGCCGCACGCAAACTCGGCCTTTCGGCTGCCGATTTCGAAGCCCGCCGGGCCACGATCCAACACCGGCTCTATCAGATTCGCGAGCAACGCCCGAAGCCACTGCGCGACGACAAATACATTACCGAGTGGAATGGCATGCTCGTGGCAGCTCTGGCCCGAGCGGGCCGGATACTAGAACGCACTGATTACCGCGAGGCAGCGGCCCGCGCAGCCGACTACATCTGGCGCGTCCATCACGACAAAACAGCCGGCCGGCTATGGCGTACCAGCCTGTATGGCCAGGCCTCGGTCGCTGCCCAGCTCGAAGACTATGCCCATCTGCTCGACGGGCTAATCGCGCTCTACGATGCCACCGAAGACAGTGCATGGCTGGATCGTGCCCGTACCCTGCTGGCCGAAGCTCGGGCCTACCACTGGGATAGCCAGACCGGCGGCTTTTTCGGACCGCCTCAGACCGACGAGCCCCAGCCACTGCGCAGTAAAAGCCTCATGGACAACGCCACGATCAGCGGCAATTCGCTGATGCCCTCGGTACTGCTCGCACTCCACGAACGTACCGGCGACGCCGATATCCTCGCGCTGGCCGACGCCCAGATCACGTCCTTTTCCGGCCATATCGCACGCCTGCCGCTGGCCGGGCCGGCCTTCCTGCAAGGGCTGATGCATCGTCGCAGCGGCCCGGCCGGCCCGCTGCAATACTTCGGCGACGGCGCCATTCGGGCCGAGGTCGGCTACCGGGCCCAGCCGGCCGGCTCGGGCCAGGTCGTAGTGGCGCTGTCGATTCGCGACGGCTGGCATATTCAGCCGATCGGCGAGGCCAGCGATGCCACACGCTTGCACATCATCGGTGCAGAACCGGCCTTAGCCGAGGTGGTCGATGTGCCGAGCGATCGGCCGCTGTCCGGCCGGATCGAGCTGGCTCTTGCCTACCCTTGGCCGGCCCTCGCGCCGCTGATCGTCGAGCTGATCCTGCAACCCTGTACCGATCGCGAATGCCTGCCGCCCGAGACCCGGCGCTTTTCCCTGCATGCACCTGCGCAGACGCCCGCCTGAGCGCCGGCCCGGTCTGCGCGTTTCGTAAAGCGAGCCGGCTTCGCGAGCGCGACAGCCAAACTGCCCTGGCCCGACCGCCCCTGCTATGTCACCTTTCGGCTCAGACTTTTGTAGGAGAAAGCCTCTATGGCAACCCGCCGACAGATCCTCAGCGGAGCGATCGCTACGGCCGCCGCCGCGGTGACCCCGAGCGCTCTGGCCAAGACCCAGAATCAGACAGCGGGCAGCGCGCCCGACCACTCAGACCACGGCCTGCCAGCCGAGCTGCCCGACCACCCGCCATTGGCCTCGAAGCTGTTTCCGCCCGAACATAAATACGGCGTCGGTGGCACCCAGCTCGGCAATATGTTCATGGTCACACCGGACGACGAAGCCGAAGCCATGCTGGCAGCCAGCTGGGCCAGCGGCGTGCGCTACTTCGATACCGCGCCGTTCTATGGTTTCGGCCTGTCGGAACGTCGGCTCGGCCATTTCCTGGACGACAAGAATCCGCAGGACTATGTGTTGTCGACCAAAACCGGCCGCCTGCTCAAGCCCGATGCCTCGGGAACCGACCAAGGCATCTGGAAAGGCAATCTGAATTTCAGCTACCACTTCGATTTCACGGCTGCCGGCACCCGCCGCTCGGTTGAGGACAGTCTGCAACGCCTGGGCCTGCCCAAGATCGACCTGGTCACGATCCACGATCTGACCCCGGGCATGCTGGGCAAGGATTGGAAAAAACATCTCGAGATCGCCCGCGAGGGCGCAATGCCCGAACTCACCCGGATGCGCGAAGAAGGCATCATCGGCGGTTGGGGCATGGGCGTGAACAACATCGAGACCTGCTTGGCCGCACTCGAGACAGCCGATCCAGATGTCATGCTGCAGGCCACGAAATACAATCTAATGGAACACAGTGATGCCCTGAATCGGTTGTTTCCGAAATGCCGGGCCAACGATGTCTCGGTGATCGTCGGCGCACCGCTCGGCGCCGGATTCTTGGCCGGGGTCGATCGCTGGCTGTATAGCAATGGCATACCCGAGGGCTATATCGAAAAACGCCAGCGCATGAGCGATCTGGCGATCCAGCACGGCACCGATCTGCGTACGGCCGCCCTGCAGTTCACAACAGCTCCCGACGTTGCAGCCGCCACCATCCCCGGCGCCCGCAATGCCCTGCAGGCACGCCAGAACCAACAATCGATGACGGCCGCCGTGCCAGCCGAATTCTGGCAGGCCCTCAAAGACGACCACCTGATCGATTCGAACGCACCAACGCCCGCTTAAACGGGTACGTTTTCGCCCGCCGCCGGACCTTGCCAATCGCCAGGCCCGGCGGCTTTCGATACGCCTCTGGGTGCCGGCCCCATGCCCGCCCTTTTCAGACCGGCCGGGCCCAGCTTAAAGCCTACCGGGGCAAGCCCTAAGTCGCCGGCTATCCTGGCACGGGAGTAACGAGCGGCGCTTTCGCCTGTTCCAGCTGTCTTTATAGCCATGCCAGGCCGACTCAGATCCGACCCAAGCCCGGCTGGGCCGGGTCTTCGACCCGCGCGAGTGCTCAGACTTTCCCAACCATACTGCCCCTGTGGCCACGCCGCTCGTTTGCACCCACACCGTGGTTATTCCTCGCCTTGGCGCTCTGCCCGCGACTGGCTACGGGTTCTCGGGAGCGTTGGACCAGCTGCAGGCCGTGTACGCCGCCCTTCGCGATCAGGCAGCCTAAAACGAAAAGCTCAGATGATAAATAAAAAAAATATCGCCATTGGTATATTTGTCATTTTAAAGCCCAACATAAAAAAATTTCTGCCCTAAAGATGTACGGATCACGAACGACTTGCTGTTTTCGATACGATGCTCATCCCGAGAAGCATCGTGCTCGTCGACTGTCGATTGCCTTGGATGGCGGTCATCGAGCCCCGGATCGACAGGGGCGGCGGCTATGCCCGCCCTTTGTTGACGAACAGCGCCATCGGAGCATCACGATCTCGATCGGCATGCGCTGTATTCTGCAAACGGATCATCGTCGTTTTCAGGACGAATGAAACATGTGGCCATGACATAGGGCGCGGCCTGGATCGGCACACGAACTCGCCAGGCTTCGATACCAGCGCGATACCGGCTAGCCCCTTGGGCAGCACACTCACCTTGGCTGGGCTCGGACGGGCCGCTAGCTTCGCCGCTTGCTGCGGATGATCGCTCGGCTTGCAGGTCGGCCCGATCGCGCGCGAAGCAGGCCGGGCGACCCATTGTCCAGGCTCTGTTCGTATCCCCCGCTGCGGCCAGCAATCGAATCACAGCCCCTGACGCCACGCATTCGAATACTACTTCGGCGCTAGCAGCACACCATAGATGTCTTTCGATCTGTTTTATTTTAATTTTTTCTTTTACATCGAGACCGAACCGGTCCATGGTGTCTTTAAATACGCGATATGTAGCCCGAAAAAAGGCTGCTGGCTCACTTAAATTAAGTAAAAATACGGATACTCTATGAGTGATCTCGCCCAGAAGGGCTCACCCAGCAAAGGCATCGAATGGCTTGCGCGGCTCGGTTATACAGCCAAGGGCCTGGTTTATGTAATCGTTGGCGTTCTTTCGGCACTTTCGGCTTTCCATGCCGGTGGCCATACAACGAACACTAAGGGTGCGGTCAATACGCTCAACCAGCAGCCCTACGGCCAGGTTCTGCTGATCATGGTCGCCATTGGGTTGGTCGGCTATGTCGTCTGGCGATTCACGCAGGCGATCAAGGACCCGGAACACCGTGGCCGCGGTTTCGGCGGCATTCTCAAGCGCATCGGCCTGTTCGTGAGCGGCCTGATTTATGGCTCGCTCGCGATCTACACCATCAGCCTGCTCATGGGCAGCGGCGGTGGCGGGGGTGGCCACTCGAAAGACAGCATGACGGCTCGGCTGATGTCGCATCAGGGCGGTGTCTGGGTCGTTGCGGCAATCGGTGGCATTATCATCATCGTCGCCATCATGCAGTTCATGCGGGCCTATAAATGTAAGTTCGAAAAACAGTGGGCAGTCGCACAGATGGGGCGTACCCAGCATATCTGGGCCCGCCGGATCGCCCGCTGGGGGCTGAGCGCCCGTGGGGTCGTATTTCTGATCATGGGCGGCTTTCTGGTGCTGGCTGCGGTGCAGACCGATCCGCAGAAAGCCACTGGCCTTGGCGGTGCCTTGAATACGCTGGCCCAGCAGAGCTATGGACAGATACTACTGGCCGTGGTCGCCCTCGGTCTGGTCTGCTACGGCTTCTATTGCTGGGTCAACGCCGTGTATCGGCGCATCAACCCGTAATCCATCGACCCCGCCGGCCGGGTGACGCTCGCCCGACCGGCCTGGATGGCCGTCTTGCAAACCCGCTCGAGACGGCGCTTTCTGCACCCTGGCTCGACGCCGGTCGGCGTCGCCCCAGGGCTGGGCAGCGCGTGTTCCAACCTCATCACGCAGGGCTTCCCCCTAACCCGCTGCTGGCTTGTACATATTCCGCCGCCATGGCGGGCATGGTGAACTGAGCGGCTATTACGCCCGTCGCCGATGCGACGCGCCGCCCCATGCCGATTCCAAGCAGACATCCCAGCTTTTGTTGCGAGCCTGCCGGATCCAGCCGTTGATACCTTCATCACATGAACATCGCTCTGGTCTGTGCCCCGATTTACCCCGTGCCACCACCGCTGACCGGCGGCACCGAGCGCGTCGTCATGACCCTGGTTCGCGAACTGCGGGCACGCGGGCACCACGTCACTCTGTTCGCCCCGGAGGACTCGACGCTGGAAGTGGACGAACATATTCACGCCGGACCGTCGCTGTATCACATCAACCAACAACGCGAGCTGGTCCCACCGGGCGTGCCCGGCGCCCTTGAGGCGATCACCCTGGATCAGGTCGCGGCCCGGGCCGACGCTTTCGATGTGATCCATGCCCATGTCGATTTCGCCCATGCGCCGGCGCTGCGGCGCTGCCGGCACAAACTGCTCACCACCCTTCACTGGCGGGTCGACGAGCTCGACCGAGGGCTGTTCTGGCGGTATTTCGACGATCTGCATTGCAACGCGATCTCCCATGACCAGGCCGAACGCTTCCCCGGCCGCAGCTGTCTGGGGGTGGTCCACCATGGCCTTGAGACCGATGAACTGATCCTGGACCACCAGCCCCGTGACGGCGTCGCGTTTTTGGGCCGTATGACCGATCAAAAAGGACCGGACCGGGCAATCGACATCGCGCGCGAAGCCGGGCTGACCATTCGTCTGGCCGGCGATATCGACCCCGGCAATCCCGGCTACTTCGACCAGCATGTGGCTCCGCGACTGGGCCCGGATGCGCGCCATATCGGGGCCGTGGATACGCCCGGCAAGCAGCATCTACTGGGCACGGCCCAGGCACTGTTGATGCCGATCGATTGGCCCGAACCTTTCGGCCTGGTCATGATCGAGGCATTGGCCTGTGGTACGCCGGTACTGGCCGCACGCCGGGGCGCTGCAGCCGAAATCGTCAGCCACGGCGTGAACGGCTATCTATACGACGATCCGAACGAAGCGCCGGCCCTGCTGGCCCGCTGTACCGAACTCGATCCGCGACGCGTTCGGAGGAGCTTCGAAGCGCGTTTTACCGCCGACCGTATGGTCGATGGCTATGAAGCCTTGTATGCGCAGATTGCCCATCGCTAACGTAGCCACCGAATAAGCCGCCCTTGATCGTATTGTGCCCGATCAGCCCCGCGGCCCCTCGGCTCTTGCACATTGGCTCGCGATCGGCATGATGCCCTGTCTTCATCGCCGCAGGTTCGAGCATTGTCTTCGGGCCGACCAGTCGCTTATCACCTGAAAAACCCATGCCGCACATTCAGCACGCCTCCGACGGTTCCCAAAACTCGAACGGCTCATCGAACAACCGCACCACAGCGCCGCTCACGGTCGGCCTGATCCCGGCCCCAGACATGCCCGAACAGGTGGTCGACAAAATTCGCGACGATCTGCCGGCCCTGTTGCACCACTACGTCGACGATCGCCGCGAATGGTCGATCGATACCATCACCGATTCGATGATCGGCGCCGAGGACGATACCGAGCAGATCATCGACAAGGCCGAGACGATCAAAAACGAACGTCACTGGCACTATGTGATCTGTATTACCGACCTGCCCATGCTGCGCAATCATCAGATCACGGTCGCCGAAGCCAGCGGCCAGCGCGGTGCCGCAGTGCTCTCACTGCCTGCTCTGGGCACGGTGCCGATGCGCCGCCGGGTTCGCGAGGCCATCCTGCAGCTGGCCAACGAAATGCACCACGGCAGCTCGGACCAGGCCCGCGAGCGCCAACAGAGCCGTGTCGAGCAGAACCGGGCCGATTACCGCCAGTACGGCATGCAGAACACCGATGCCCGGAAACTGGTCGACCGTCGCCTGATGGGCTATATCTCGCCGATCGAACGCGTGACTCCCGAGCAGGGCTCGGTGGATGTGCGTTTCATCGCGGTGCGACGCCTGCAGGCCTATGGCCAGCTACTGTCCGGCATGGTGATGGCCAATCGACCGTGGACCATACTGCCCGCCTTCAAACGGGTGGTGGCGATGGCGTTCGCGACCGGCGTCTACGGCCTGATATTTCCCACGCTCTGGCGCATCAGCGATGCCTACGACCCCCTGCGCTTCATCACCTTAATGCTGTGCTCGATCGTGGCGATGATGGCCTGGATTACGCTCGATCACGACCTGTGGGAACCGCGTGGTAATGATCTCGAACTGACCTGGCTGTACAACATCACTACCCTCGCCACCCTGTTCATTGGCGTGATTTGTTATTACACGACGCTATTTGTCATGTTCTATCTGGCGGTGGCGGTGTTCGTGCCCGACGATCTGCTGAACTCGACCCTCGGTCATCCTGCGACACTTGGCAGTTATCCGGCTCTGGCCTGGCTGGTCACTTCGGTGGCCACGATCGCCGGCGCCCTCGGATCGAGCCTTGAAAGTGACGAGACGGTTCGCCATGCGACCTACGGCTATCGCCAGAAGAAACGGCACGAAAAGATCTGCGAAGCCAATTCGAAGCAGTCGGAAACCAGCTAGGGTGGCCAGTCGGGCCGGCTCAGTTCAGCGCCGTTCGCCAGCCCGGAGCCGATCCCACCAGGCCAGCCCTTGTTCGGTACCGGCCTGCGGTAAGTATTCGCAGCCGATCCAGCCGTCGTAGCCAGCGGCTTCGAACTGTCGAAACAGCCAGGGATAATTCAGTTCGCCGGTATCGGGCTCATGCCGATCCGGCACCCCGGCGATCTGGATATGGCCGATACGCGCCTGGTGGGCCCGAAACGTAGTCCACACGTCACCGCCCATGATCTGGGCATGGTAGAAATCCATCTGTACGGCAACATTGGGCTCGGCGAGGCTCGCCACGAGAGCGTGGGCCTGGCTTTGTTGGGTCAGGAAATAGCCCGGCATATCGCGGGTATTCAACGGCTCGACCAACAGGGTCAGACCATAGGCTGCAAAGCGGTGCGCGGCATAGCGCAGATTCTCGAGCAGCGTATCCTGGATCGCGCCACATTCTGCGCCCGGCGCCACGTTACCGGCCATCACATGCACCCGTGGACACCCCAGACACTCGGCATAGACCAGCGCCTGTTCGATACCGGCACGAAACTCTGGCTCGCGGCCCGGCAGCCCCGCCAAACCCCGCTCACCGGCAGCCCAGTCGCCAGGCGGTGCATTGAACAACACTTGGTGTAGAGCGTTGTGCTGTAGGGTCCGCGCCAGCTCGTTAGCTTCCCAGGCGTACGGAAACAGACACTCCACACCCGCGAAACCGGCCCGGCGCGCAGCCGCGAACCGATCCATGAAGCCGAGTTCACGAAACAGCAGACTCAGATTGGCAGCGAAATTCAGCATGCTCGCTCGCAGCTTCGAAACACAGATGCCTACTGCGGCCCTACTGGGCTGAGATATTGCTGGCCGTGCGCATAGCCTCCCCTGTCAGCCAGCGCGGCGCATCAGGCCTTGCCCCAAAGACCCAAAGGATAGCCCGCCCAAACCAGGGCGGCGAGCGATACCGGACCGACCGGGCCGGCGTCGCTCGCGCTTGCAAACGCGGCTAACGCGCCGCGGCCTGTTCGAAGATCGCGTCCCAGAACCGGCAATTATGCTCGTCGACGAGCTGTTGTTCACCCCGGGTATCCAGCGCTGGCGTCGTCAGCCTCAGGTAACGGTTATGGCGGCCGAACTCTGGCCAGAAATCGGCCGTGCCACCCGCGGAATTGGGGTTACCGTTACGGGCAAAGGACGTCCAGTAGTCGATCATCTGCTGTGACAAATCCTTCTGGTCATCAGTGAACTTCGGCTCGTCGTACAGACTGGCCTCGGAGGTGAAATCCAGGAAATAGGCGATTTCCGACGTATGGGTCGGCCCATAGTCGAACGACGGCACCGGCGGCACAAAGATCTGCGGCGCTTCGGGATCGGCGAACTCATAGGCATAGGTCGGCACATGCGCAGACAACAAGTTGATCTCGCGTCGCGCCGGGCAAGCAAACGCCGCGGCAGTGCCGGCCGCGGACAACGCCAAATCTGGATTGTCGTAGGCCGCGAGCGGATAGCGGGCCGCGATAGTCTGGGCCAGCGACGGCGGGATCGAGAAACTGTCGGCGATGGCCTGCTCATAACCGGAAGCCGTCACCGGCCCATCGGCGGTCAGATCATGAGCGAGCGCCGTGAACAGCCGCCATTCCGTGGCGTTCGTGCCTTCGATGACCGGCACCTTATTGAAATCGCCCTGGGCGAGCGACTGATAGATATTTTTGGGCAGCACCGTCGTACCGCTGTTGGGCACGACCGACAGCGGCCCGGCGCCCTGATTTTCCAGGATGGTCGAAACCGACAAATCGCGCAGGCAAGCAACACCTTCGCCAGCACAACCGACCTGCTGGGCAAAGGCATCGCCCCTGGCTTCGGCCTGGGACAGGCTCGGCTGTACGCTCGGTAGCGCCGCCGAATACGAGCCGCTTTCGACGATCGCCTTGTCAAACAAATCGCGCGCATCGGGCGAGACTATATGCGACAACACGCTCAGGCCGCCGGCCGAGACGCCGAAGATCGTGACGTTGTCCGGATCGCCGCCAAAATTGGCGATATTGCGTTGGACCCATTCGAGCGCGGCCTGCTGATCCATCAGCCCGTAATCGCCTGAGGCATCATCGGTAGAGGCCTCGGACAACGCCGAGGTGCTCAGAAAACCGAGCAGGCCCAAACGGTAGTTGAGGGTGACTACGATCACGCCCTTGTCCACGAGTGGCGACGGATCGTAGTCGCTGCCCTCGCCGGCGATGAAGGCACCGCCGTGCAACCAAACCATCACCGGGCGCGCATCGTCGCGCTCGGCGCGGCCGTGGCCGGCTTCCGGCGTAAACACATTGAGATAGAGACAGTCTTCGTCGGTGCTGGCGTTACCGAAAGGGGTCGCGGTTTGGGGGCAGTTATTGGCGAACTGATCCGCTTTGCGCACCCCATGCCAGCTATCGGCCGGCTGCGGCGGCTTCCAGCGTCGCTCGCCCACCGGCGGCGCGGCATAAGGTATACCGAGAAACTCCCGCATCTGTTCGCGCCGTACGCCTTTAACCCGCCCGTTGGCGGTCGAGACCACGACCGAGTGCAGGCCACTCTGGCCATGGGCTGCATGCCCGGGTTGGGCCCAGGCACCGATTGAAACCGTCAAAGCGCCCACGGCGCCCAGCGCCATGGCCGTATTTTTCAGGCCGTGCATCAGATATTTCATTGTTCGCTGTCATCCCTGAGTTTTTGACAACATAGTTTCAGGGTTGGATAAGGCCTGGCCTGGATATACACGGCATACGGTCGCCACCGGTAACGATGAATACCCTTTCAGACCGTAAATACGAGCGTCGAGGAATCCGCTCGCGACTCTCTCCCCCAAAGGCGTCTTGCTTAACTTAGCATGGCGCGCCTACCGATACACGATCGGCAAACCTCGAACGCTGCTTTTGTATTGGGTATTTGCCGTACCGTGCACGCACGCTGTCCCCAAGCTGCCGGCAGCAATCGCAGCACCGCGCCCGGTTGCTGTTCGATACGCATCTGCGGCTGCTTTCCAACCCAGCGCGCCATAGCAGACATAACGAAGTCGAACCGCACTCAGCGGTCGCAGGCGGCAGGACCATGCCAAGCTCGAACCAGGCCCCGGCAATAGACCCAATACGGCGCATCGGCCCTGAAGGCAACAACGGCGCCAATACAGCATGCGAGCCGACCGTTTTATCGTCGATGGCCTGGCCAGCGGCCAAGCACGAGGCGCAGGCCGGCACGACTCATCCGCAGGCCCTGGCGCCCTGGCTCTCTAACCTCCGAGTGCCCTCTCAGGTTCGACACGCATCGACGCCTCCGGCCGCAGGGCCTACAGTCGAGGCCATATCGCAATTTCTGCAGGAACAAACATGGCACAGCGCAAGGTGCGTTATGCCGTCATCGGCGGCGGCGAAATTTCACAGGGTGCCTTCATGCCCGGCATCAGCCAGAGCGACAATTCAGAGCTGGCCGCGCTGGTCACCGGCAATCCGACCAAGGCCGAGACGCTCAGCGCGCACTACGGTATTCCGACCTATCACTACGACGATTACCCGGCGCTGCTGCAGTCCGGCGATATCGACGCGGTGTATATCGCCACACCGAATTTCATGCATCGCGAACATGCCATGCCGGCCCTGGAAGCCGGCGTTCACGTGCTGCTGGAAAAACCCATGGCCACCTCGGTCGACGACTGCCAGGCGATGATCGGCGCGGCCGCCAACAGCCGCGCCAAATTGATGGTCGCCTATCGGCTGCACCACGAGCCCGGCACGCTGGAGATCATCGACCATCTGCGACAGGGCCGTATCGGCGACGTGCGCTCGTTTTCTTCGCATTTCGGCCAGGCCATGTCTGAGTCCAACCATCGCGCCAAGCACGGCTACTGGGGCGGCCCGGTGCCCGATATGGGCAACTATCCGCTGAATGCGGTCCGGCATATGTTTGGCCAGGAACCGATCTCGGTAACGGCCGTGGGCAGCCGTACACCCGGGCGCAGCTACAACTTCGACGACAGCGTCTCGGTGGTGCTCGGTTTCCCCGAGGGCCGGCAGGCACAGTTCCACGTCAGCTATGCTGCGACCCCGCACAATCATCTGTCGGTGCTCGGCACCAACGGCGCAATCTTCTGTCGGCCGTGCTATGTCTTCGGGCCCGATGTCTCGATCGACTACGAACTGACGAACGCCGGCGAGACCACCTACCACGAGCCCGGCGCCGTCGAGCAGTTCGGCGGCCAGACCGATTATTTCTCGCAGTGCATTCTCGACGACGTCGAGCCGGAGGCCGACGGTACCGACGGCCTGCGCGATGTTCGCGTACTCGAAGCCATCGAACGTGCTTTGGCTACCGGCCAAGCCCAAACGCTGGAGCCACTGGCCTATCGCGAGCGGATCACGAATGATCAGGTCCGGCGCCTGACGCCGGTCGAGCGCCCCGAAATCGTCGGCGTTAATACGATCAGCGGCGACTGAGCCCGAAGCGGGCAGTCGTTTCGCTATACCCACCGCCCCGAACGCTGCGGGGCGGTGCTTGCGAGAACGCGCAGCAACCACAGCGGGGCTTCAGAACTCGCGTTCCAGACCGCATCGTGGCTAGCCGGCCACCGGTACTGCCGGGCTGACCGGCGCGACGATGAAGCGCTGTTCGAGCGGCCGATGCACCGATCGCAGCGTATGGATCTTGGCCAGATGCGCGCGCAACGTTTCGACCGAGCGCGTGCCCGAAACCGTCAGATCGACATACAGCTCCTCGGCCCCCTGTTCGGCTGCGACCTGCGCAATGACGAAGCCGCGCCGCCGCACTACCTGGAACAATCGTTCGAGCCCGGCCGGCTCGGGCGCGAGCCGGCAGATCAGACGATATGTTTGCCAATCCTGCATAGACGACATACTCAGGCCTGCGCGGCTGTCGGTGGGCACTCGGCCGCGTACCAGGATTCAGCGTCTAGCATGTTGCGATTCGCCTGCCCCGGGGCCACGGTCGGCCAGACGTTGTCGGCCCGGGCGACAGCCACATGCAGTAGACAGGCCCCCGGCGTATCAAACAGCGCCGCTAGGCCGGCAGCCAGTTCGCCGTATTGCCGCACCTGCACGGTCGGAATATCGAAGGCCCGGGCCAATGCTGCGAAATCGGGGTTGTCATCGAGGGCGATCTGGCTTTCACGATTGGCATAGAACAGCTCCTGCTGCTGGCGCACCATGCCCAGACAGGCGTTGTCGGCAATCACGATCTTCAACGGCAGCCGGTACCGACGCACGGTGGCCAGTTCCTGCATGTTCATCATGAACGAGCCATCGCCGGCGATATTGATCACACAGCGATCCGGCTCGGCAAACTGGGCACCGATCGCCGCTGGCAGGCCAAAGCCCATGGTCCCCAGGCCACCGCTGCTCAAGTGATTGCGCGGCGCGGCAAAAGCAAAATGCTGAGCCACCCACATCTGATGCTGGCCGACATCGCAGGCCACGATCGCATCGCTTGGGGCCGCAGCGGAGAGCGCCCGCACCAGAGCCGGACCTCCAATCGACGCCGGGTCGCCGGTTGGCCCGGCAGCCGCCGCCGCAAACCCGTCATGCGTTTGCCACTGCCGGCATTGTCGGCGCCAGGCGGCGATCTTGAGCCCTTGCTTGGCCATGCCTTCGGTCAAGGCCTCGAGCGTGGCCGTCAAATCGGCCCGGATCGCCAGATCGGCTGGGCGCCGCTTATGCAATTCTGCTGCGTCGATATCGATATGCACCAGCCGGGCATTCGGCGCGAAACCGTCCAACCGCCCGGTGGCGCGATCGTCCAGCCGGGCGCCGACCACCAGCAACAGATCGCATTCGTCGACCGCGCGATTGGCAGCCTTCGAACCGTGCATGCCGAGCATGCCCAGCGCCTCACAACGGGCCGGGCCGGCGTTGCCGATACCGTTCAGGCTGTTCACATTCGGCAGTTTCGAGGCCGCGACGAACGCCCGAAAGGCAGTCTCGGCGCCAGCCCGGGCGACCCCGCCGCCGCTATACAACACAGGCCGCCGCGCCCGGGCGAGCCGATCGAGCAGCGCTGCGATTTCCGAGTTCGTCGGCCTTGGCGCTGGCTCGGTGCGCGCTGCCGCCCCCGTAACAGACGCCAGCCCCTCGGCCTGTAGCACATCTTTGGGAATATCCAACCAGACCGGCCCGGGCCGACCGTCGGTCGCGATCTCGAACGCCTGCTCGACCGCCGGGCCCACGGCATCGGGCTCGGTAATGAGCGCACTGTGCTTGACGATATCCAGGCTCATACCGAGCACATCGACTTCCTGAAAAGCATCGGTGCCGATCAGGGCTGAGGGCGTCTGGCCAGTGATCACGACCAGCGGCACGGAGTCACGATGGGCATTGGCCACCCCGGTCAGCAGATTGGTCGCACCCGGGCCAGAGGTACCGATCGCAACTCCGACCCGGCCACTGGCCCGGGCATAGCCGTCAGCCGCCAGTGCACAGCCCTGCTCGTGACGACACAGCACATGGTTGACCCCAACGCTGTCTACGAGGGCATCGTAAAGCGGCATGATGCAACCGCCCGGGTAGCCGAACACGGTGTCGATCCCGTGTCGTTCGAAGATCGCGAGGATCTGTTGTGCTGGGTTCATGAGTGTTGTCCTGATCGAGCGCAAAAAAAAGCCCCCGGAACCTTGCGGTGCCGGGGGCCTTGGGTGCCTGGGTCGGGATGTCGGTCTATCTCATCCTGCTACGCACGCCAATACCCCCGGTGGATACGAGTACCACCAGAGCCAGTACGAGGCGTACGTTGACGAGAACGAAAGACATGAAGCTCGAGACCGAGTCCGTGAACAATAAGAGCCCAAAAAGCTAGTCCGCCGGCATGCGGCTGTCAATAGCCGAACCGGCATCTCAACCGACCCGAATGGTTCTCCCGGCACCGATTCGGGCTTCCAGCAGGCTCGGCCGCGGTATGCGATACCCGGCTGGCACCAACACAACCATTACCATTTATTAACAACCCGTGTGACCACCGGCACGAACGATCGGATCACAAGCCAAGGCCGACATAAAGCCTGATCTCGGCAATTGTTAGCCAAAAGGAGGATACGGTTTGTTTTGACAGTCGCTATCGGCCGCAACAATATGTTAACAAGTTATATTATTTGTTAATTATTGATTCGCATGATTCCCGACCGACGACGCGACTATCTGCTGGAGCTGCTCCGCCACCGTAAGGTGTTGGGCATTAACGAGCTGACCGAACTGCTCGATGTCTCGCACATGACCGTGCGTCGGGACATCTCCCAGCTCGAAGAACAAGGGCTGGTGCTGTCGGTCTCTGGGGGCGTCCGTCTGGCAGCCCGCGATCGTTACGAGCCGAGCTGGGACGAAAAGATCGTGGCGCGACAGGCCGAAAAGGTCGCCATCGCGCGCCAAGCGGTCCGCGATATCCACGACGGGCTGACCATCTATCTCGATGCCGGCACCACGACCTATGAAATGGCCCGGCTGCTGTCCGAATACCAGGACCTGACGGTCATCACCAACAACTTCCATATTGCGTCGTTGCTGGTCCGCCAGCCGCATATCGCCCTGTTCCACACCGGCGGGCGCATCAATCACGAGAACTTCTCGGCGGTCGGCCCATCGGTGGTCGAATTCCTGCGCCAGGTCAACGTCGATATCGCCTTCGTCAGCAGCAGCTCCTGGCATGCGGTACGCGGGCTGACCACACCAGACGAATCGAAGATCGGCGTCAAACAGACGCTGCTAGACATCGCCTCCAAGAGCGTTCTGGTCGCCGACAGCTCAAAATACGGCCGCTTCGGCATGTTCCGCGCCTGTGCCCTGGAAGATTTCGACCGGATCGTGACCGACGCCCATCTAGATGCCGCCGACCTAGCGCTACTGCACGAGCGCGAGATCGCCGTCGATGCCGTACCGGTCACCACGCCGCAGCCGGTGGAGGGATAACGGCATGCCGATCATCGGTTGTATCGCAGACGATTTCACCGGCGGTACCGATCTGGCCAACAACTTGGTCAAGAGCGGTTTCCGCACGGTCCAGACCATCGGCGTTCCTGACACCTTGCCCGAGGATGTCGATGCGATCGTTATCGCCCTCAAATCCCGTAGCATCGCGGCCGAAACGGCTATCGCCCAATCGCTGGCCGCCCTCGACTGGTTGGAAGGCCAAGGCTTCGAAAAGTTCTATTTCAAGTACTGCTCGACCTTCGACTCCACTCCGCAAGGCAATATCGGCCCGGTCGCCGAAGCCCTGATGCACGCGCTCGGCGAAACCCAGACCGTGTTCTGCCCGGCGTTTCCAGCCACCGGGCGGACCGTTTACCAAGGCCATCTGTTCGTTGGCGATACGCTACTCAACGAAAGCGGCATGCAATCGCATCCGCTGAACCCGATGACCGACGCCAATCTGGTGCGCTGGTTGGCCCATCAATCCGAGGCCCGAACCGGATTGTTGCCAGCCGAAGTCATCGAGGCCGGCGAACAGGCCGCCACCGACCATCTGCAGGCGATGAACGCCGACGGCTGCCCACTGGTGGTCACCGATACGCTCTCGGATGCGCAGCTGACGACCATCGCCCGCGCCAGCCGGCATCTGAGGCTGGTCACCGGCGGCTCCGGCCTGGCGCTCGGACTCGGCGCGTTGTATGAACCGCCGGCGTCGGCCCCCGCCGACCTGCCGAAAGCACACGGCGGCGCCCTGATTCTGGCCGGCAGCGCCTCGCAGCGGACCCGCGAACAAATCGCCCATGCCCGCGAGCACATGCCAGCCCAGGCGGTCGACCCGCTGAGCCTGGCCAAAGACTTCGAGCACACGATTGAGCGCATTCTGGCCTGGGCCGCACCCCGACTGGGCGCGCCGCTGCTCATCCATAGCGATACCCGCCCCGAAATCGTCGAACAGGCCCAGCACGAACTGGGCGTCACCGCCGCTGGCGAGCTCGTCGAACGCGCCTTGGCCGCACTGGCCGAACGCCTGGTGGCCCGCGATATCGCCCGGCTGATCATCGCCGGCGGCGAAACCTCGGGGACGATCGTCAACACGCTCGGAATCCACAGCCTGCGAATCGGCGGCGAGATCGACCCCGGCGTGCCCTGGACGTTCGCCGACTCGAACCACGGCCCGCTGCATCTGGCGCTCAAGTCCGGAAACTTCGGCGCCCCCGACATGTTCACCCGTGCCTGGGATCTGATTAATGACTGAAGCCTATCTACGCGAACGCCTGGTCAGCCTCGGCAAGCGTCTGTATGAGCGCGGCCTGAGCCCCGGTACGTCCGGCAATCTCAGTGTCAAGCTTGCCGATGACAGCGCCTGGCTGACCACGCCGACCAACTCCTGTCTCGGCGAGCTCGAGCCCGAGCGGATCTCCAAACTCGACTGGGACGGCCATCTGCTGTCCGGAGACAAGCCGAGCAAGGAATCGATCTTCCATCTGGCCTATTACCAGAACCGTCCGGTGGCCCAGGCGATCGTCCATCTGCACTCGACCTATGCCAGCGCGGTGTCCTGTCTGCGCCATGCCGACGAATCCAACGTGCTGCCGCCGATCACGCCCTATTTCGTGATGCGCATCGGCAAGCTGCCCTTGATCGGCTATCGCCGCCCGGGCGATTCACGGCTTGGCGACGATGTGGCCCGGCTGGCGCCGGACTACAGCTCGGTGATGCTGGCCAATCACGGCCCGATCGTGACCGGCCAGAGCCTGGAGGCCACCGTCAGCGCAGCCGAGGAACTCGAGGAAACTGCACGCCTGTTTCTGCTGCTGCGCGGCCAGGACTACCGCGTGCTCGAAACCGAGCAGATCCACGAACTCTGCGCCCACTACGGCGCCCAGTGGCCCGACTGAGCTACTGCCACACGTTTTTTTCCGGGGCCGGGTCGGCCCCATGCTTTCTGGAGCTCCATCATGAGTCATATCGCAGTCATCGGCGCCGGCCTGATCGGTCGCAGCTGGGCGAGTGTATTCGCCCGCGGCGGTTACGAGGTCGTGTTGTTCGACGCCAATCCCGAGGCCCTGACCGAGGCCCGCGCGCTGGTACGCGAGACCCTGGCCGATCTGGTCGACAACGGCCTGATCGATGAAACCGTGGATACGGTGCTGGCGCGGGTGTCGGTCAGCGACAGCCTGGAACAGACCCTGGACGGCGCTATCCATGTTCAGGAAAACGTTCCTGAACGGGTCGAGGCCAAGCGTGAGATTTTCGAACGCCTGACCGAGCTGGCCGATCCGGAAACGGTACTGGCCAGCTCCACGTCGGGCATCACGGCCTCCAGCTTCACCGAACATCTGGCGCATCGCGAACGCTGTCTGGTCGCCCACCCGGTCAACCCACCGGCGCTGATTCCGCTGGTCGAGATCGTACCCGCACCCTGGACCGACGCCGCCGTGGTCGAGCGTACACGGGCACTGATGAGCCAGGCCGGCCAGACCCCGATCAACCTCAATGCCGAAATCCCCGGTTTTGCCGTCAACCGTCTGCAGGGCGCCCTGCTCAACGAGGCCCTGGCCCTGGTCGAGGACGGCTATATCAGCGTCGAAGATGTCGATCGGGTGGTCAAGGACGGGCTCGGCCCGCGCTGGTTCTTCATGGGCCCGATCGAAACCATCGATCTCAACGCCCCCGGCGGCGTACGCGACTACATGCAACGGCTCGGGCCGATGTATCGCGAGATCGCCGAATCGCAGACCGTGCGCGGCTATAGCGATGACCTGCTGGACCAACTCGAGAGCGAACGCCAGAAGATTCTGCCGGTGGCCGAACGCGACGAGCGCATGGCCTGGCGCGATCGTTATCTCACCGAACTGGCTGCGCTCAAACGCCAGCGCAGCCGCTAAACACGACCGGCCCGATCGACAACGGCCCAACAAGATACGAGGAGATCGCAATGAAAATACTGGGCAGCATAGAAAAGATTCCGGGCGGCCTGATGGTGGTGCCACTACTGCTGGGGGCACTGGTCAACACGCTTTGTCCGCAGGTGCTACAGATCGGCGGTTTTACCCAGGCCCTGCTCAAGGACGGCGCTCTGCCCGTGATCGGAGCGTTTCTGTTCTGCATGGGCGCCCAGATTCCGATCAAGGCGACCGGGCCGATCCTCGAAAAAGGCATGGCGATCTTGCTCGGCAAATTGCTGGCCGGGGTCGGCGTGGCCTTGATCGCAGCCTATCTGATGCCTTCGGGAACGCTGTTCGCGCTGACGCCGCTAGCGATCGTCGCGGCCATGACCAACTCCAACAGCGGCCTGTATGTGGCGCTGACCGAACAGTTCGGCAACACCACCGACAAGGGCGCGGTCTCGGTGATCTCGCTCAACGACGGCCCGTTTCTGACCATGCTCGTATTGGGCGCGGCCGGGCTGGCCTCGATTCCGCTGCTGACCTTCGTCGGCGTAGTCCTGCCGGTCGCCCTTGGCTTCGTGCTCGGCAATCTGGATGGCGACCTGCGCCGCTTCGTCGCCCCGGGCCAGCGTATCCTGATCCCGTTTTTTGCCTTCCCGCTAGGCGCCGGCATCGATTTCGCGACCCTATTCAAGGCAGGTCTGCCCGGCATCGTACTGGGCCTGCTCACACTGTTGGTCTCCGGCGGCGGCGCCATGCTGTTTTTGTATCTCACCCACCGCATCCGGCGTCGCCCGCCTGAACAGCGCAGCGTGATCGCCGGGGCCTGTGAATCCTCGACCGCCGGTGCCGCGGTCGCCACCCCGGCCGTACTGGCGGCAGCTGATCCGACCTATCATGCAATCCTGGGTAGCGCGACCGCCCAAGTGGCTGGCTCGACCGTCACTACGGCGTTTCTGACCCCGGTGCTGACCCTGCTGGTCTATCGCTGGCACCGCCGACGCGGCATCGAACCCACCCGGGAATACAGTGCTGCGATGACCGATGCGGACCAAGATCAGCCCACTATGGCGGCGGCGCATTCGCGCTGACCAGCCGCCGGCATCGACCCCTTGCGACACCCGCCTCGCGAGGGGCCGGCCGGTGAACCGTTTTTTTAAGGCTTACCGATAGCCCGGCCCTGTACGAGCGGCCGGGCCTGCGATCCGTGCTGGACCCACCGGGTGATCTCGGCCGGCCCTGATCTCACTGTTCCGAGGCGCGTTCGGCCGCCGACTGCTGCGGCACGACGCGCAGCTTGTTCGTGTCGTAGCCAAGATCGGCCACCCGCTGCACCAACCCGGCATAAACCTCGGCATCCATCTCGGGCTGGCTGGCCATGATCCAGACGAAATCGCGACGTTCGCGAGCGACGATGGTCGCCGTATAGTCGGCATCGACATAGGCGATCACGAACTGCATCTTGATCGGCCAGATGAACTGCATCGCCCATACGGCCTGGCCCGTGTCCGGGACCACAAACCCGGTCGGGCGCATGGTTTTCTGCGGTTTCTGAAAACCACCCTTGCGGAAGGTGAAGGTCACGTCGATGCGTTCCTGATCGGCGCGCCGATAGCGCTCGATCGAATCGTAGGCGGTCTGCGTGATCGACGGTGGAATATGCGCAATGACATACCAGTCGCGCATGTAGCGATCCAGATCGATCGACTGTTCGCGGGGAAAACTCTGGGCTGGCGTGATACTGCGCGTACTGAACCCGAACGAGCGATTCATGAACGAAATCATCGGCGGTCTCCTGGGCCCGATCGGGCGTTGCCGTTGTATCAACGAGGGCTCAACGTCGCCTGCCGGCCCCGATAGACGCAATCAGTCAAAACCCGGGGGCCATCGCGCGACGCGATGCGGGGCACGCGAACCGCCGCAGCGCGATATACGGCGCTCGTACGCTAGGCAGATGCGTCGCACATCGCCTTGGACCGACCGCGACGGCCCGTCGAAACGAGTCAACAACAGCCCAAGCGCTGCGCACCGACAACCCAGAACACTGCCAGATACCGGCCCCGGGCCGGCTGCGGCGCCGGTCGATGCATGACCGCGGTTTGGGTGCCAGACGATTGCGTCATCCGGCTTACACCCCAGATTCAGTAGCCGAGCGGCGGCGTTCTGCCGACAAAGAGCTGATGCAATCGTTGCAGGCCTGCATCATTCGCTTAACGCCCGGCCGCATGTGATATGTGTTTGAGCTCGTGAGTGGATCGTCTGCCTCGTCGCCACTGATCGAAAACCTCTGTCCCGCCCAATCGAGTCGATACCGATGTTTTCTATTGTCCACGGCGACCGTCAATCGTCGCCCACACCCATCCGCAGCCTGGGCCTGGCCGGTCTAGCCCTCGTCCTGATCGTGGCCGGCTGCGGTTCGGCGAGCAGCGATAACGAACGCCAGGCACCAGCGAAGACACACAGTGCGACCGCATCAACGACGGTAGACTCGCGCTGCCCGGCCGGCCCCGACCTGATCGCCCAGGTCAGACAGCTCGAAAAGCATGGCAGCGACGCCGCGATCGCAGACTGGAAACAACGAATCCAGGCCGGCCCGGAGCAGACGATCGGTAGCCCGGACCAAGCTGGCTGTGCCAGCTTTGCCACCTTGTCCGACCCGCAGATCGAGACATATGTCGATCTGCTCTATCACGGCCGAGCCGAGATAACGGGCGCGCTCGTCCTGCATCAGACGCCGGCCGCCCAGCAGGCCATTCTGCAGGCCTACCGCCGGGATCCGGACGCCGTGACCCATTCGCCCAGCCTGGCAGCCGCCGTCGCCATGGCCGAGATCCAGACCGGCCGCAATTATCAGTCGGCCTATCAGGATCTGGCTTTTGGCGCGCTCAACGGCGGTATCGACCCGAGCTATGTACGCGGCTATCTGAGCCATTTCGGCTGTCGCTACGAAGACGCCATCTGGGCCGCCAAGACCAAGCAGAGCACGGATTTTTTCGACGGCGACGCCTTTCCTGTCAGTACGTCGCCCAGCGACGGGGATCGCGACGATTTCATCCATCAGCGTCTGGCCCTGCTGCAACAAGGCACGGTCCCGGACCTACGTGCCGACTGCCCGCTCAGCGCGCAATACGCTGCCGACCACAACGGCGATCCGATGATGCGTATGAAACTCAAAGCCCAGCAGCTCAAGAACAAACTGGACGACCAGCTCGACGAGTTCGCGCACAAGCTGTTTCCCGACCACGATGACGAACAAGGCCCGGACGCTCAGAGCCGGGCCGGCGACAGCATTCGCCGGGGCCTGGCCAGCGACTATGCCCAATTCAAGGCCATCGCTCTGCGGGCCGCCGATGTGACCCGCAAACGCTGGCAAGCCTGTGCCGATCGCCTCGACAACGGCCTGCAGGCCGCGATCGCCTGTTGGCAAGACCATGAGCCACCAAGCCACGGCGAGAAATCTCAAAGCCCAGCCGATCGATCGGCCAATGCGTCATGAACGATCGACCGCATCGCCGCCTCCGGTCGGCCGATGGCGCTAATGATGCCGGGTTAGCTTGTCCAGCATGCCCATCGCAAAAGCCGAGACCACGAACGTGATATGGATCACGACGTACCACAGCAGGTTGGACTCAGCCACATTGGGCGTATTCATGAACACCTTGAGCAGATGAATCGATGAAATCGCTACGATCGACGAGGCCACCTTGTTCTTGAGGCTGGTGTAATCCATCCGGCCCAGCCAATCGAGCTTGTCGGAATCCGAGGCCAGATTCAGCCGCGAGACGAAGCTCTCATAGCTGGACAGCATCACCATCACGATCAGCCCGCCCACCAGGGCCAGATCGATCAAGGTGAGTACCAACAGCACCAGATCGGTTTCCTTGATCTCCAGAATATGCGGCAGGACGTGCAGGATTTCTTGAAAGAATTTGATGCCCAGAGCCAGCAACGCCAGGCTCAGCCCCAGATAGATCGGTGCCAGCACCCAGCGCGAGGCATAGATCAACCGCTCCATCCACGTTTCGATACGCTTACCCACCGACACGCCGTTCTCCTATGGTGTTCATATCCAGACGCCGAGACGTGCTCGAACGCCCGATTAGACTAGGGCGTGTTGAGATTTCGCGCGAGTCCGTGCCACGGGCGCTTGGGCGGCAAGCCGAGGCGCCGCGAGTGCGGCGTCGTGGTGCGGCGTTCGTGATCGGCAACGCGGGATTACGGCCGAACAGCCGTTGTTTCGAACGGTTGTGCCGCTAAGCGCGTCGAGCCGCGTGACGCGCCTCGATCGGGCACGCCAGAACCGACGGCTCGCGCCTGGCCCGTCACGATTTGGGGCGGCAACGCGGCGCTCCGACGCGGCCTCGAGCAGGCTGTGCCGGCCTATGGGCTCGGAACGCGGGATAGCCGAGCTTGCGTTGCGGAGCGGCGGATGGTCTTGGGTTTGGGCTGTCCCTCATGTCCTGCGTTTGTCGTCTCTAGGCTGCCGGCTACGGCGATTCACGTCTGGCTGGCTCCGCTGCACGAACGCCAACGCTACACATGTAAATATCGACCTCGGCTGAGCGAAACCGCCGCGCGCTACCGTTATCCAGTCACGCAGTCGAGCGCCCATGCAGACAAGCCCGGCGTTTTTTCGAGTTCCGCTTGGCCTTGCACGGCTTGAAAGCGTTATCGCAGGGCGATCGTCTCGCCGAGACGACGGCCGTTTTCCAGACAGTCGCCGACTGCGACGCCGTCGCGCCAGTTGCCGGCCAGCCAAAGCCCGGCATGCGCCTTTAGCGCGGTGTCGATCGCTGCCAACCGATCCAGATGACCGGTTTCATACTGCGGGATCGCTCGCGGCCAGCGCACCACCCGCTGCCATACCGGCTCGCCACGAATCGTCAGCAGATCGCTCAGATCGGTCAGTGCCTGCTCGAACAGGGCCGAATCGTCCTGCTCGGCCACCTCCGGCGACTGGCGTCCCCCCAGGAATACATTGAGCAAATGATGCCCCGCCGGCGCCCGGCCGGCGAACAGCGTCGAAGGAAACAGTACTCCGAGGGTCTTGCGTTGTTCGATCCGGGGCAGCAACAGGCCGAATCCATCCAAGGGATGCCCGATATCGGATTGGCGAAATCCCAAGGAAACCACGCTCACCGGCGGATACACGATCGCAGCTAGCAGCTCGGCCAGCTTTGAATCGTGGCGCGCCAACAAGGCGGCCGCGACATGGGCCGGCACGGTCATCACCAAATGACGGGCCTGCCAGCGCTGGCCGGTATGGTCTTCGGCTACCCAGCCGTTGCCAGCGCGCTCGATGCGCTCGATACGACGATCGCAGGCCAAGCGCGCATTGGGCCTGGCAACGATCGCCTCGCCCAGCCGGTCCGCCAATCGCTGTAGGCCCTGCGAAAAGCTGAACAGCGTACCCCGCCATTCACGCGGCATGGCTGGGGGCTGTCGGCGTGCTGCGAACGCCCGGGCCAGGCCGCCGCGAATCAACGATCCATGCGCTCGCTCGAGTTCCACCAGCCGTGGCATGGCCGCCTTGGCTGAAAGCCGCTGAGGATCGCCGGCATAGACCCCGGATACGAATGGATCGACCAATCGATCGAGAACCCGCTGGCCCAGGCGGCGTCGCACGAACGCCGCCAGGCTTTCGTCGTCTTGGGGGCCACGCCGTACGAAGGGTTCGCGCAGCAGCCCGCCCCAGGCCGACCAGCCAAGCAGCGCATTGCCCGGGGCTTTCCAGAGCCGGTTCGGCAGAGCCACCGGCTGCCCATCGAGCGCAATGAAGCGTTTGCTGCTGGCAGGATTGGCCGGCAGCGCCTCGTCCAACAGCGACAACTCATCGAGCAAGGCATAGAGCGGCGGCTTCATGATCACCGTGTTCGGGCCATGCTCGATCTGCCAGTCGCCATCGTGCTCGGTACGCAGATTGCCACCAATCTGCGACGACGCCTCGAGCACCGCAACCGAGCGCCCGGAGCGGGCCAGCGACCAGGCGGTCGCCAGACCAGTGGCCCCGGCGCCGATCACCAGCGCATCCAGCACGCTGGTCGCCGTACCCGTCGCTTCCGTATCTCGCTCGCCGGCCTCGGACATGACGCGCCCTGCTCGTTGGATCTGCGACTCAGTATAAGCGCCTGCCAGGCCTGGTCTCACCCTTACGCCGCGACCGAGTCGACCGCCGAGACCATGCGGCCAGCATGCATTGCCCAGGTCGACGCACATCCGTGATCTTTTTTTGTGAACATGGCCTGCGGCCAGGCTCGGAGAACAACCGAAGACGATTGTTTTCGTGACGCATATTGAACCCGGTATGGCGTATCAGCCAAGGGATCGTGCGTTGCGCGCCTGCTGGAATGATAGACACCGGCGCAGACCGCACAGCATGCTCGAGCCAAGGCATAGTCTGCGGCTGTGCCCCATACTCTTAAGGCCGCGGGCCTGGGTCATCGTGGGTCTCGCCTGCGCGGCGGTCTCGACCCACGATGACGCTACCGCTGCAGGTTCCGGATACAGGCCCGGCACAGACCGCCCGCCGGGATACGAGCCAGCCTACGAATCGACGAAAAAGGACAGGGCAATGAAGATCGGCATTCTTGGATCGGGCCTTATGGGGGCCAAGCTAGGACAGCTGTGGGCCGCCTGCGGTCACGAGGTGGTGTTCGCTTATTCGCGCAACGAGTCTAAGCTGGCGCGCCTGGCCCAGGACAGCGGCGGCGCCCACGGCTCGGTGGCTGAGGCCGTTGCCGGCGCGGACGCGGTGCTGCTGGCCGTGCACTGGTCCCGGGTCGACGATGTACTGGCTCAGGCCGGCGACCTGGCAGACCAGGTTGTTTTGAACTGTTGCGTGCCGCTCAATGCCCGCAATAGCGAACTGGTGGTCGGCACCCACAGTTCGGGCGCCGAGACGCTGGCCGAGATGCGCCCCAAGGCACGCTGGGTAGCCTGCTTCAACACCACCCCGTCGGAAAGTTTCGAACCGGTTTTTGCCCGCAAGAACAGCGACGAAACGCCTCCGAATCTGCTCGTGTACGGCGACGACGCGGGCGCCAAAGAACTCGCCTATGGCCTGATCCGCGACATCGGCTTCGAACCGCTGGAAGCCGGTGGCCAACACACGGCACGCTTCGTCGAGCCGTTTGCCATGGTCACTGCCGAACTGGCCTACGGCCAACCCGGTGGCCCGGCGCTGACCTACCGCTTCGCCAAGCTCGGCGGCTGAGCATCGCCCGCCCCGCGGGCAGGCTGGCTCGCGGTATCCCCCTGCTTCTGGCCATCCTTGGCCCTCCTCCTGGCGGGCCGCCTGTGGCAGCGAGATCGCTCACGACCACATCACGCCAATCCTGACCGCGCGTAGCGAGCAGGTGTTGGGCGCCTGTGGCGGCCAGGCCGCCAGCACTCGCCTCGCGCTGCCGCGCCAACGATGGCAACGACTCGGTCGCTAGCATTCTCGGACAGGGCGGTCGCTCGGGCAGGCCGTGGTTACCGAGCGGGCGAATTGGCCGCAGCCTATATGTCGAAGCAGCTCAGTCGGCCTGTTCGATGCGGATCGGGGTCTCGCCGTCCTGGATTAGGGCATCGATCGCCCCGTCGAATTCGCCCAGCCGGACCAGACCGCGGGATTCCTGGAACGGCTTGTAGAAGATCGCGAGATTGCCCCAGGGCGCATACAGCGTGATATCGCCCGTGTCGGGCCTGTAGCTTGCCGGGGCACTGCTGGTATCCAGCTTGCGCGGCAGGTCGGCGACTTTCTCGATACCGTGAAAATCGGTGAGCGTCAGCTCCAGCGGTAGCATCGCCGCAAAATCTTTGGCAGCGACGCTGTCATCGAGCGTGGCGTGCAGAACCTGTCCGTCGACGGTCACTTCGATCTCGGTCATGGCGTGGTTATCCTTTGGGTCGGCATTCGTGTTGTCGGCCGCCGCGGGCCCGGCTAGAAACAGCGCGGCCGTCCATGTCGCGGCTGCAAGCGAAGCCACGGCTATACGTACGGTCATTGTGATTCGCTCCCTGGCTTGGCGCACCGCTCGGGCTTGGTCGCAAGCAGATCAACCACGCGTGATATCGCCTAGCCCACCAACATTATTTGACGGCCCTGCATGGCCGTTCAAGCACGGCTCATGTCGATGACATAGCGATACCTGGCCTGTTTGTCCACGACCCGCTGACAGGCGGCGGTGATCTCGCTGGGCGCGATCATCTCGTATTCGGCAGCAATGCCTTTATGCGCTGCGAAGTCGATTAGACGTTGTGTTTCGGCGATACCGCCGGTCAAGGAACCGCCCAGGTTCTGACGGCCCATACTCAGCATGATACCGCTCGGGCCTTCGAGCGGCCCGAGGGCACCGACATTCACCAACGTCTTGCCCAGCGTCAACATATTCAGGAACGGCTGCATCGAGTAGCTTTCCGGTACGGTCGACAGCATCAGATCAAAGCGGCCGGGCCGGCCGTCGATGCCTTGCTCCGGCGACCAGAGATACGCCTCGGCCGCGCCGAAACGTTTGGCATCCGCGAGCTTGTCTTGGCTGGTAGTGAACACCGTGACTTCGGCGCCCTTCGCGGCAGCCAGTTTTACCGCCAAGTGGCCAAGCCCGCCCATGCCGATCACGGCGAACCGCTGGCCCGGCTCGAGATGCCAGGTATTGAGCGGCGAGAACGTGGTAATGCCGGCACATAGCAATGGCGCAGCACCGGCCAGATCCAGCCCCGGCGGGATACGCAGGACATAGTCTTCATCGACTACGATGCGCTTCGAATAGCCGCCGTAAGTCACGCCCCCCGAGACCGGATCCGGCGAGTCGTAGGTGAAGGTCGCCCCGTTTAAGCAGTGCTGTTCGAGATCGGCCACGCAATGGGCACAAACGCCACAGCTGTCGACCATTGTGCCGACGCCGGCCGTATCGCCTTCGCGAAACTTGACCACATCGGCGCCGGTGGCCACCACGCGGCCGATCATTTCGTGGCCGGGTACGACCGGATAGTGGGGCCTGCCCCAATCCGCTCTCACAGTATGGATATCGGAATGACAGATCGAGCTGTATAAAATATCGATAACGACATCGTTGCGGCCGGGCGCGCGCCGGCTGATCGTATGCGGCGCGAAATCGCCGCTATCGTCGAAAGCCGCCCAGGCCTGAACCGACCGGGCAGTATCGGCCGGCTGTTCGGTCTTCTGGGCTTGGGCCGTGCGGGCAAACATCGAGGCCGCCAGCGGGGCCGCCGCCAGCGCGGTACCGGCCTGCAGCAGCGCGCGTCGGCGCCGACCATCGCGGCTTAAGAGTTCGACTTCTGAATCATGAAACCGGCACATCACAGTTCCTCGTGGGCTGTCGGCCAGACACACAACCGCGCATGGCCGTATGCGCTCATGATCGCGCGCGACTACCCAAGAAAAAACTCGGCCTAGCGCACAGTAATAATGACTTTCGTTCATTAATCACAAGCGGCACCGGCCGCCCCCTTGCCCGGTTTCCCGGGGCATCGCAGTACACCGTTCGGCCTGGTCGCGATCGCGCCATCGCTATGCGTCGCCGGCGGCCACACGTACTCTGGCAGGCACGGGTCACATCCATTTCGCCGACTTAGGCTCGCCATGCTCCGCGACAACATCAACGACCTGATCGTCCTCGCTGCCGTAGCCGAAGAAAAAAGCTTCACGCGCGCCGCGGCTCGACTGAATGTGTCTCAGTCGGCACTCAGCCATGCGGTCAAGGCCCTGGAGCAACGCCTGGGTCTGCGGCTGCTGACCCGCACCACCCGCTCCGTGGCCCCGACCCTGGCCGGCGAGAATCTGCTGGCGACGTTGACCCCCTGCTTCGACAAGATCGAAGCCTCGCTCAAGGCGCTGAACGAGGCGCACGACGAACCGACCGGCATGGTCCGAATCGCGGCCACCGACTATGCGATCGAGGAGCTGCTCTGGCCCAAGCTCGCCCCGGTGCTCAAGCAATATCCCGCGATCCATCTCGAGTTCGTAATGGACTATGGCTATACGGATCTGGCCGATGCCCAGTGCGATGCCGGCGTGCGCTACGGCGAACAGGTCAGCGACGGCATGATTTCGATGCGCGTCGGCGCCGACGAACGCATGGTCTGTGTCGGGGCGCCGGAATATCTGGACCGTGCCGGCGTGCCGGAAACCCCGCACGAGCTGGCCGAGCATGAGTGCATCAATCTGCGCTTATCCACCCACGGCGCGCTGTATGCCTGGGAGTTCGAAAACGCCAATGGCAACGAAATCCGGGTCAAGGTGCGCGGCCAGGCCTGCTTCAATACGATCCGCCCGGTGATGCTAGCCGCGACCGACGGCCTCGGCCTGGCGCTGGTGCCCGAGCAGCTGGCCGCTCCGTATCTGGCCTCGGGGGCGCTCAAACTCTGCCTCGAAGATTACTGCCCCTACTTCCCGGGCTTTCATCTGTACTATCCGATGCGCCTGCGGCCGTCCTCGGCGTTCCAGGCCGTGCTAGAAGCACTACACGAAACCGCCTGAGTTTTTATCGAGCCTGGCGTCGCCAGTGCCGCCACTACACATCGAAAAATTCGATATAAAAACGCCAAAAAAAACGCTTTTTTTCGATAGGTTCGTAGCCGATGATCGAAGCCGAAGCCATCCACAGGAGCTCGGCATGAACAACGAATCCTTCGAATCGACCCACCCCGAAGAACTGACCCATTTCGTGGGCCGCCATTTCATCTATACCTATGACAACGGCTGGCAATACGAGATGTATATCAAAAACGCCCATACCATCGACTATCGCATTCACAGCGGCATGGTCGGTGGCCGCTGGGTACGCGACCAGGCGGCCCATATCGTGCGGCTGGCCGACGAGGTCTGCAAAATCTCCTGGCACGAACCGACCGGCACCTCGGTTAGCGTGGCGGTTAACGTCGTCGAACGCCATCTACACGGCATCATTTTCTTCCCGCGCTGGATCGCCGAGGCTCCGGAAAAAACGGTCTGCTTCCAGAACGAACATCTGGATGCCATGCGCAACTACCGCGACGCCGGGCCGACCTATCCGCAGCTGGTAATCGACGAATTCGCCAGCATCACGTTCCTGAAAACCTGCCAGGCCGACGATGAGAGCGTGATCGCCGAGGCGCCGTCGGAGTTGCCCGAAGGCTATGCAGCACGCCGCAACTGAGAGCCCGGCGCTCAGGCGCTAAGCAGCTGCTGGGCGAGCGCGTGGGTCGCCGGCCCGGCCCGGGCCTCGTCGGCATAGCACAGCGCCAGCGGAATCGGCCGTTGATTCGAGCCGACCAGCCGCAACGCCGTCAGCTCGCCCGATTCCAGATAGGGCGCGGCCAAGTGGGCCGGCAACCACCCCCAGCACAGACCGCTGGCGACCGCTTCTACGGCCGCCTCCAGGGTGTTGACTTGCCAGGCCCGGCCGTTGGCCGGCGCTAGCCTGGCGGTATGGGCAGCGGCGCCGTCGCCCACGATCGAGACACCAAGATGGCGCGCCAGCGTGGCCGGGGTCAGCCCGGCATCCGCGCGTCGGTGCAATACATGATCGGGCCGGGCCAGCGCGAGCATTTCGATATCGAGTAGCGGCCGATGATCGGGCCGCCCCGGCGCTGCTGCCAGAATCGCCAGATCGAAGGCGGTATCGTCTAGCGCCGGCGCATCGATATGCACGTCCTCGCGCAGCACCAGGTCGATATTCGGATAGGCTGCCGTGAACGCGCGCAAGGCCGCGAACAGCCGCGCCCGCGGGTAGATACTGTCGACATGCAGCCGCACCTCGACCTGTTCGCCAACCAAGGACTGGGCGCGCTCTTCGATGCGCAGCAGATCCTCGATCAACGGCGCCGCCTCGGCCAATAGACTGCGGCCGGCCTCGGTCAAATACGCCTTACGCCCGGTCATGGTCAGCAGCTCGACACCTACCCGCTCCTGCAGCCGGCCCACCGTATAACTGATCGCCGACTGGCTGCGGTTTAAAGTACTCGCTGCCTGGGCAAAGCCGCCGCAATCCACGACCGCCTGCAACACCCGCCATTGCTCTAGAGAAGTTCGCGGTATACGCATGGTCAGGACATATCAGTTGTCGCTGCGGCATGCAAAAACACCCGCCCGAGCGCAGCATGGCCCGCGGCGGCGCCCCGGCGGTTGGCTTGTCGGGTCCGCCACGCGCCGGAGCCGCCGGGCACGAGCGGCGGCTCCAACACAGCGCACGCGGGCCATCCCGATAGGCTTTAGGCCAACTTCAGGCCCGGGTCTGGGCCAAAACGTTAGGCCAGCACTTCCAGCGGCGAGAACTCGGTCGACTCGATGTCGTCCTCATGGGCCTTGAGATACGCCATGATATGCGGCGCCTGGCAATGACGATCGAACGATTCCCGGTCTTGCCAGAGCTCCATGCAGACGAAACGGGCCCGGTTGTCCAGGTCGCGGTGCATTTCATAGCGCAGACAGCCCGCTTCCTCGCGTACCGAGGCCACGAGTTCGACCAGCGCATCGCGAACCTGCTCTTCGCGGCCGGATTTGGCCATGGTGACGGCCACACAAGATACTTTAGACATAAATAAACTCCCGGCCTCTAGGGCGTGTCGAGGTTTCATGCGAGTCCGCACCAAGGATTGCGCCCCCAAGCGCATCTGGCCGCGTTACGAGCCTTGAGCCAAGCACGCCCGCAGCCCGCGCCTCGCCTGCCACGATTTGGGGCGGCAACGGCCGCGGGGCAAGGTATCAATCCAGGCACGAATCAATGCACCAGCCCGTTCCCAGGACTGGCCGCATCAATGCAGCATGCAATCAAATGCCGTCTACTCCGATCGCGCTACTCGGCTTCATTGGCCGCACCGACGATCGTTACCATCAGGGACACGACATGACACAAATCACGGTTGCTGGCGCCAGCGGGCTGGTCGGCTCGAATATCGTTAAAGAAGCGCTCGAGCGGGGCTACCATGTCCACGGCACACTGCGCGATGCCGAGGACACCAGCAAGACACGATGGTTGATGGCCCTGCCCGGGGCAGCACAACGCCTGACGCTGTTCTCAGCAGATGCTGCCGACAGCCATAGCTTCGATGCCGCCATGGCAGGCAGCGATGCCGTATTCATCGCCTGCCTGCCACCGATCTACCGCGCCGCCGACGGCACGCCGGCTCGCGAGCTCGACCGTGCACGCGGCTACGACGAGATCGTGCGCCCGGTGCGCAACGGCTGCCTCAACGTACTGGCCGCGGCCGCCAGAGCCGGCATCGGCCATGTCATGCTCTGTTCCTCGACCTCCTCGACCAATCCGCCGGTCCCGCTGGCGATCAAGACCGAAGCCACGGCGCTGTCCGATGCCGAACATCAGATGGCCCAGGGCAAGTTCACCGCCGCCGAAAAGATCGTCATGGAAACCGCCGCACAGGATTTCTGTGTCGAGCACCAGATGCGGCTATGTGTGTTTTTGCCCACGATGATGCTGGGCCCGACAGTGTTGCCACAGCACCTCGACAGCGACAGCCACCGGTTTCTCATCGCCCTCGTTCGCGATGGCAAGGCCGTACACGAGACCGTGCCCCAGGGCTCGATGTCGGTCAGCCACGTCGCCGATGTGGCCAAGCTGTTCGTCAACGCCTATGAACGCCCCGACGCCCGCGGGCGTTACTTCGCCATGTACGAAAGCCTCGACTGGGCAGATATCTATGCCGAGTTCGCCAAGCAGGCGCCACAGGCCTCGCTGCCGGCCCCGAGCCCGCGCTCGAACGAACCGCCGACCCGGTTCGATTTCACCCGCCGCGACTCGCTGGGCGTGGCGATGCGTGATATCCCAACCACCATCGCCGAAACCGGCCAATGGCTGAAGTCGGACCCGTTCGGCTGAGCGCTGCTCTTTGCTTCGGCTGGTTCGAACAAACCGGCCGAAGCAGACGAGTCCTGGCAAATTGGCGCCAGGGCAGGCTTCGCGTTCAAGGCCCAACCACGCGCGGTCCCATGCGCGCTATGGGCAAATCCTCAACACTCCCAAACCAATGGCTCAAAGCATGGAATTATTGAATTTCATGCCCTTAGACGATCAAGCAGCGGCACCAGTTCATCAATAACGAATCCCCGGCAACCCCAGGTGGCGCATCCGTAACCCTCAGCCGGATACAAAACGATACACAGGCGGCTTTGAGTCCGCGCTTCATGTCCGTAAGAGATGAAGGCGCGGCATGCCACGACGACTCGCGCCTTCCAGGGCACGCGCGGCAAAGGCCAACGCAGCGCTCGAACGAAACCTCAACAGGCCCTAGCGAAACGACAACGGCTCGTGCTGCGAGGGCGGCGGAAATGCGTGATCGAGTTCGCGGATATCGGCTTCGCTTAATGACAGCGATAAGGCCTTGGCATCCTCGCGAATATGCGCCGGCGTGCCGGATTCCGGTATCGCGATCACCTGGCCGCTGCGGATTGCCCAGGCCAGAGCGACCGCGGGCCCGGTCACGCCATACCGCTGGCCGATCTGTGCCAGGGTCGGATCGTCGATCAGCTCACCACTGCCCAGTGGCGAATAAGCCATGACCGCGACCTCATGCTCGCGACACCAGGGCAAAAGATCGTATTCGATGCCACGCTCGTCGAGGTTATAGAGCACCTGATTGGCTACACAGCGATCGCCGTCGGGCACCTGCCAGAGCTGCTGCATGTCCTCGAGGCCGAAGTTCGATACGCCCCAGTCGCGAATCAAACCGTCGCGCTTGAGCTGCTCGAAAGCCGGCACGACCTCGTTCAGATCACTGCCGCCACGCCAGTGCAGCAGATACAGATCGAGCCGCTCGACGCTCAGGCGCTCAAGGCTGGCACGGCAGGCTTCGGGAATGCCGTCCGCGGTCGCGTTCGACGGTAATACCTTGGATACCAGATACACCTGATCCCGACGGCCCTGAATCGCCCGCCCGATCAAGCGCTCGGCCGCGCCCCCGCCATACATTTCCGCGGTATCGATCACCGTCATATGCTCACGGATACCAGTGCGCAGCGCTTCGATCTCCTGGGCATCGGGATGGCGGCCCTGCCCCAGGCGCCAGGACCCCATGCCGAGCGCCGACACCTGACGGCCGGCGCGCAGGGCTACGGTTTGGGCCGCAGCGGTATCGGCCAGCGCCCCCAACGGTCGCCAAGCCAGCCCGGCGAAGGCCATGGCCGACCACTGCATAAAACGACGACGTGTACTGTTCATAGCTGGCTCCTGGCGTAGCGAATCGGCATCGCCGCGCCCGGCAACGCGGAACGCGGGCCGACTCGTTGTACGTTTTCTGCCGCGATGGGTGATCCAACAACGTGGCGGCCGCCGGACCGCATCCAGGCAGTCTGCGAGCGCGGCTTGAACCACCGTGTCTATCGATATCGACGCCGATCCGGCCGCTGCCTACGCAGCATTGCTGCTGTATTCATATGACTGGCACGCTCGACCCACGTCAAGCCGCAATGGTGACCACAATGCCCGGAACCGATGTACTGATTGATGCGCCGACCCTGGCGGACTGGCTGGCCGAACGCCCGAATACCGTGGTGCTGGATGCCCGCGCCCGGCTGCAGGATGCCGAGGCCGGCTGCAGGCTCTGGCAAGACGGCCACATTCCGGGGGCCCAGCATGCCGATATGGATCGCGAACTGTCGGCACCACCGTCAAACCAGGGCGGCCGCCATCCGCTGCCGGAGCCGGCACGCTTTGCCGCCCAACTCCGTACCTGGGGTATCAGCCCACGACAATCCGTCGTGGTCTATGACGATGCCGGTGGCGCCCTGGCTGCCGCCCGGGCTTGGTGGATGCTGCGCTGGGCAGGGCACCCGTCGGTGCATGTCCTCGACGGCGGCTGGCCAGCCTGGCGCGATGGCGGTTATCCCATAGAGACCTCGGCTTGCGAGCCCACCGCGAGCGACTGGCAGCCGATGTTCGACGACGACCTGATCGCCAGCACCGACGAGGTCGCCCGCGGCGATGCAGTACTGCTCGATGCCCGGGCCGGCGAGCGCTTTCGTGGCGAGCACGAGCCTATCGATCCGGCCGCCGGGCATATCCCAGGGGCATTGAATATCCCGGCCTCGTCGTTGCTGAATGCCGAGTCGTGTTTTCTCGGCCACGCCGAGCTCGCCGAGGCGCTACCGGACGCTGCCCCCAGGATCAGCTACTGCGGCTCGGGCGTGAGTGCCTGCCAATTGATCTTGGCCTACGCCATCCTCGGCCGCCCGCTGCCGCGTCTATACCCAGGCTCCTGGAGTGCCTGGAGCAGCGATCCGTCGCGCCCGGTGGCCACCGGGCCCTGATCGCTGCCCGCCCGATCGTCGACGCTTGGCAACGCAGTTGCAGCTGTCGTTGTCCGGCGCCCGCCCCGCGTGGCCGGCGCAACAGATGGCTCGCGCCACCGTAGTTGTACCGGTTTCGCCCATCCCAGCTTAGCGTTACGTTGATACAACGCTAACGATCCGTTCATGCACAACGGAACGACGCAACGTTTTCATAGCGATTGGAATCCTTATGCAATATCGAACGCTGGGCCCCTCGGGCATGGCTGTATCCAAACTCGGCCTCGGCAGTATGTATTTCGGCAACGAAACGCCGGAAAAAGAGGCCTTCGCCATCATGGATCGGTTCATCGAGGCGGGCGGCAATCTGATCGACACCTCGGATGTTTATGTCGATGGCATGGCCGAGCAGATCATCGGCCGTTGGATGGCCGACCGGCCGCGCGAGATCACCGATCACGTGGTGCTGGCCACCAAAGGCCGCTACCCCACCGGCGAATCGGTCAATGCCCAAGGCCTGTCGCGCCGCTATCTGCATCGCGCGCTCAATGCCTCGCTCGAACGTCTGCAGGTCGATACGATCGATCTCTATCAGCTGCACGGCACCGATCCATTAACGCCGATAGAAGAAACCCTGGCGTTTCTGGACGACGCAGTTCGCGCCGGCAAGATCCACTATGTGGGCCTGTCGAACTTCAATGGCTGGGAAATTCAGCGCATGGCCTCGACCGCCCAGGCCATGGGCCTGACAGTGCCGGTGTCGTTGCAGCCGCAGTACAACCTGCTGTCGCGCGAGATCGAATGGGAGATCGTACCGGCCGCCCGGCATAACGATATGGGCTTGCTGCCCTGGTCGCCGCTGGCGGCCGGCCTGCTGACCGGCAAATACCAGCGCAATACCCAGGCCCCGGCCAATACCCGGGCCGCTTCGGACAACCCCCTGTGGCAATGGTCGATCGCCGAATTCGCCAGCACCGATCGGGCCTGGAAGGTCATCGATGCCGTCAGCGAGATTGCCGATACGCTCGGCGCTACGCCATCCCAGGTAGCCCTGAGCTGGTTGATGGACCGCCCCGGCGTGACGGCGCCGATCTGCGGTGCGCGTACGGTCGCGCATATCGAAGACAACCTCGGCGCAGTCGCACTGACGCTAGACGACGAGATGACCGACCGGCTCGAAAAACTAAGCCGTCCGCAGCCCGAGAAAAGCTATCCCTACGGCGACTTCGGTGAGGCCATGCGCACACGTTTCGTCGGCAAGGCCGAACATGCGGTCGGCCAGGTGGTCAGCGAAGGCTCGGATGCGCCGCTGAGCGGCAAGGTGACATAGACGCCGCACCGATCGGCTAGCGGACGCCTATTCCTGCTACAGCGACCACGCCCGGACGGTGGCCGGCCACTCGGTCACTATTCAAAAAACCGTTGCTGGACAGCAGCTACCGAGCGCCGTCCTCATCGGCCGGATCGCCGCCTGCGATCCGGCCGGGGCTTACCGCTTAGCCCAGGCCATTCGCAACCGATCGGCCGGGCCTGTACATACCCCTGTTGCAAGCCAGAGATCGGCCCCGCCCATGGACGTACCCGAAATGAGCCGGTAGGGGCGTGCCGCGCCTCGGTTCGCGCGGCGAGCATAGGCCACAGGTGCGGGCGCTGCTGCAATGGCCGGGTTCGCGCACCATCCACGCCAGCCGAAACGCGGCGAGTTGATTCGAATCAAGCACTGGCGTGGATACCGGGCGACACTGGCTCATCCAGCCCCTCCAGGCGCTCGTCATGTCGCAGACCTTGTTGGTGCCACTCGATCTCAATCAGGAAGCGGTGTTCGAAAGCATTTTCAGCGCAGTCGATCGCATCGCTGATGCCGAAGCCACCCATGTCCTGCTGCTGACCGTCATTCCCGAAATCGCCGTCGGCGTACTGCCGTTTGTCGGCGTCGACGAATTGAACAATATCGGCGGCGTGGCCCGTGAGCAGCTCGAATGCATCGCCGAACAATGGCTCGGCGAGCCCATCAGCTGGGATATCGAGGTCCGCATCGGCCCGGTCGCACGCACGATCGTGGCCCGCGCCGAGCATTTCAACGTCGACATGATCATCATGGCCTCACACAACCCAGTGTACTGGGACGTGCTACTCGGCAGCACCGCCGCCCAAGTGGTTCGACACAGCCGCCGCTCGGTTTGGGTCGTCCGGCAACAGCCGCCGCAGGATCCGGCCGGCCCGATCGACGACGTCAGCCGCGACGCGCTGACTCTCTAGCTGTCGAGATCGCCGCTGCGACAAGCCACCGCGATCGGGCGTTGTTGCTGATATCCCTGCCGGTGCCCCCATTTCGACAGCGCTGGCTGCGCCTACGATTGACACCGGTAGCCCGTCGCTAGGCCAGTCCTCGGCTTCGTCGAAGCAACGCACCGCCCAGCAGGGCCTTTGGGTTCGCCTTTCGTGCCGGGTTTTGACGAACACCGGGGGCGGCCAGGCGAGGCGTCACGAACGCAGCGGCGCACGCCCCGCAGAACACAGTGGACGCACGGCCACGCCGAAACCGCGGGCCGAATCGGGCGCCCAATCGATGCGCGATTCGGCGGGTGGATGCCGTGCTTTAAAACTATCCCAGCTCGGCAGAATCCCCGATGTTCAGCGCTCATGGCTACGACTAAAGTCGCAGACCGCATCCGACTAAAAAGGAAAGGACATCGGCATGTCCTCGCAAGACTCAGGGCGTTCCGCCCTTGGCTATATTCTCACGATCTGTCTGGTGGCCTCGCTGGGCGGGATCCTGTTCGGCTACGACACGGCCGTGATCTCGGGCGCGATCGACTCGATCGCCCAGCACTTCGATTTATCGTCGACCCTCAAGGGCTGGGCGGTATCGAGCGTCGTCGTCGGCAGTATCTTTGGCGCCGCCATGGCCGGCTGGCTGGCCAATGTTCTCGGCCGGCGTCAGGCGATGATGACCGCCGCCGTGTTGTTTCTAATTTCTGCCATCGGCTCGGCGCTGGCCCCCAACTTCGTTTTTTACATCATTCTGCGCGTGGTCGGCGGCCTGGCGGTGGGTATCGCCAGTCTGGTATCGCCGATGTATATGGGCGAACTCACCCCCGAACGCTGGCGCGGCCGCACGCTGAGCATGTTCCAGCAGTCGATCGTGGTCGGCCAGACCGTGGTGTTTTTTACCAACTATTTCATTGCCCGCGGCATGACCGACGCCTGGCTGGCCGACGTCGGCTGGCGCTGGATGCTGGGCTCGGAGGCGATCCCGGCCGTGTTGTTCGGTGTGCTGCTGTTTCTGGTGCCTGAGTCGCCGCGCTGGTGCGTGATGAACAACCAGCTGGATCGCGCCCGGCGGATCCTGGCGCGCTTCACCAGCCGCGATGAAATCGAACAGACCATCGACAATGTCCGGCAATCGTTGCACGGGGGCGAGGAAAGCGGTCGCCGGGCAATGAATCGCCAGCGTCGCGACGAACGCCGCACGTCGCGGCGCAATCTACGCGAGCCGATCATGATGGGCATTACCGCAGTGGGTGTGTTCATCGCCGCAGCCAACCAGTTTTCCGGCATCAACGTCGTGATGTACTACGCGCCTACGGTATTGTCCAAGGTCACCGATTCGACCGGCAGCGCCCTGTTGCAGACCGGCTATATCGGGCTCGTATTCATCGTCGGCAACCTGCTGGGCATGCTGGCTATCGATCGTTACGGCCGTCGGGCCTTACTGTCGGTCGGCGGTATCGCCTGCGTAGCGAGCATGACCCTGCTGGGTACGGTGTTCTGGCTCGGCATTCAGGGCTATACCGCCATGATCGCGATCATGGTGTTCGTGGTCGGCTTTGCTATCTCCTGGGGCTGCTGCACCTGGACGCTATTATCCGAGATCTTTCCGAACGCAATTCGCGGCGCAGCGATGTCCTGGGCGATGGGCGCCAACTGGACCGCCGGCTTCATCGTGGCCCAGACGTTCCCGATGATGCGTGGCAGCGAATGGCTGCAGTCGCATTTCAACGGCGGTTTCGCGTTCTGGCTGTTCGGTGCGATGGGCGTGATCAGCCTGCTGCTGGTCTGGCGTTTCGTGCCGGAGACCCGCAACGTACCGCTGGAGCAAATGGAATCGCTGATGGCCGACAAATTCCGCCGCGGCCGCACGCACGGCGAACCGGCGACGGCGAACTAAACAGCGCGCCAGCGTAAAAGAGCCGGCCCGTCGGCGCCCGATGCCCCATCGCATTCGGCGCCGGCGGAGCCGCTCGATAATCAACGGCATACGATATGCGCCCGACCCGGCCACTAAACGCTAACCAAGCGCCTACCGCGTCGCTGCAATAGCGAATCGAAGATATCGTTTGAGATGCGCCCGCCGTTTGGGCTGTTGACAGGTTCGGTCGACCAGACAGCCGGCCCCGGGAGCCAGCAGGCCCCATCGTTTTCGGGCCAGCGTCATAGCCGCTTTCTTAGCCCTGCCCCGCCCCCAAGGCGCATCGAACGAGCGGCCCATACCGGTATTGTTGTAATCTTCGAACCCGCACTGCTTAGGCCCCGGAGAAACATATGCCGTCGCTATCGATGCGTACTGCCTACACAGCAATAGCGATCAGCCTGGCCGGTCTAGCCGGCTGTAGCCAGCCGAGTGCCACCGCGGTTCTCGACTTTGGCGAACACGATCCTTTGAGCCACGGCATGCGGGATTTTCCTCAAAGCCTGCGCGACTCCATCCACGAACGGTTGCATGAATTCGGCAAGGTGCGCATCGAATCGATGGCGCCCAAGAAGATCCGGCATCCCAAGGGCGATGTGACCGTCATCACGCATCGCTACCGGGCCCGCGTGGTTTTTCTGGACGAACTGGATGCCTCCCAGCGCCAGCGCATCCGCGAGACGTTCGACGCCCTACAGGCTGCCCGCCAGAACTGGCCGGATGGGTTCGTGGCCCATGGTGATGCCACCCATCTCCGGGCCAGCGACCAGGCCAGTCTGGTGTATCGCAAGCACTATCGCTACGGCATCGAATCCAATCCCGGCGATTATCCGACCCACTGCACGGTCCGTCTGAATTTCGAGCCGCCGTTAACGGGCGATAGCGCCGCATTCGCCGCGGCCGTTCAACACGATCAGATCCGTTTCGAATACGAGCCTTTGCAACAGGCATATGAGGCCGGCCGATTCGAGTTCTTCGGCCAGCCGAAAAGCAACCTATTCTCTTCGAGCGAACTGCATTATGTGCGGCTGGATTTCGGGGTCATCGGCCAGGCGATCGATCTCGGCAGCCACGGCGGCATGGCCGAACGGGGTAGCACAGAGAAGTGCAACAACCGCATAGCCAAGCTCGGCCGACCGTTTACTTTCAATATCGGCTGGACGATCGACCGCGTACGCGACGTTGCGCTCGACTTTGCTGCAGCCGGCTAGCCCCTCTCTAGGGCGTGCTGAGCGGGCGTGCGAGCCCGTGCCAAGCGCTGTTGGGCTGCAAACCGAGGCGCCGCAAGTGCGGCGTCGTTATGTGACGTCCGTAAACAGCAACGCGGGCTTGCGGCCCAACAGCCGTTGTTTCGAAGGGTTGTGCTTTTAATCTTGTTGGGCCGTGCTATCCGGCTTGACCAGGGCACGCCATGGCGGCTCGCGCCTCAGCTGCCACGATTTAGGGCGGCGCCGCGGCGCTCGAATGACACTCCAACATGCCCTAGCGCCAACCCGAATGGTCGATACGCCGGGCCCCGGTCGCCCGACGGGCCGCGGCTGCCCCAATGGTTTTCGAGGCCGCTGGTCCCGGCCGGGCCCGTCGATCGATAGATATGAAAAGCCCCGACCGTAGGGCCGGGGCAGGTTCTGACATCAAGGCCGTAGGCTGTGAATCAGATATCGAGACAGATCTTGCCGAAGTGCTGGTTGGTTTCCTGATAGCGAAACGCTTCGGCGAGTTCACTCAGCGGAAAATGCTGGTCGATGATCGGGTGGATATCGTTGGCCTCGATGGCCCGGACCATATCCTGCTGCTGGCGGCGATTGCCGACCAGAACACCTTCCAGACGAATCTGTTTCGCCAGCATCGGCATCAGCGAGACTTCGCCCGCTACGCCGGTCAATACCCCGATCACAGCGATATGGCCACCTACGCGGACGGCCGTCATGGATTGCTCGAGGGTATCCGGGCCGCCGACTTCGACCACGTGATCGACCCCGCGGCCGCCGGTGAGATCGCGCGCGGTCTGGCCCCAGTTCTCATCTTCTTTGTAGTTGATCAGATGATCGGCGCCGAGCGCGCCCAGGCGTTCCAGCTTGTCAGCCCTCGAGGAGGTGGCGATCACGGTCGCGCCACAGCTTTTCGCGAACTGCAGGGCGAAGATCGAGACCCCGCCAGTGCCTTGGATCAGCACCGTTTCACCGGGCTGCAGGGCGCCGTCTTCCATCAGCGCTCGCCAGGCGGTCAGGCCAGCCGTGGTCAGGGTCGAGGCTTCAGCGGCGGTATAGTTTTTCGGGGCGTGGGTGAACGCCTGGGCCGACCGGGTCACCCGCTCGCGGGCATAGCCGTCGATGCCGTCGCCGGGCACGGTATCGAAGCCTTCGACCTCGGCTTCGCCGTCGTGCCAAGTCGGAAAGAACGTGCTGACCACATGATCACCGACCGCGAACTCGCTCACGCCCTCGCCGATGGCTTCGACCTCGCCCGCGCCGTCGGCCATCGGGATACGGTCTTCGGCAAAACCGCCCCAGAGACCAGTGACTACGGCGTAGTCGTGGAAATTCAGGGAATTCGCCCTGAGCCGAACGGTGATTTCACCCGGGCCCGGCGCCGGGGCTTCGCGCTGTTCGCTGCGGACCTGGTCGTAGCCGCTACCGGCGCCGACGACAATCGCTTGATTGGACATCTTGATACTCCTTTTATGATTCGTCATTTCGCAAACTGACGAAATGTTAAGTCTAATGTATCAGACCGCATCCCGCATGTCGTCTAGCAAAGCCGCGATCGCCGATTCGTTCCGGCGATAATACGTCCACTTACCGATACGGGTGGCGCATACCAAGTCGGCGCGCTGCAGGATCGCCAGATGGGTCGAGGCCGTGGAAGGCGACAGCCCAGCCTTGTGCTGAATATGGCTGACGCACACGCCGATACCGACCGGATCCCCATGATCCTGGGCCGGAAACTGTGTCGCCGGCTCACGCAGCCAAGCCATGATCTGCAGCCGGGTGTCGTTGGCCAATGCCTTGAGTTGATCCACCATCATCACGCCTACGATAACGGCTTCCCGATAGCCTGTCTCCGGTCTGGGAAAGGCGGGCACAGATACGGTTTGGGTTTTAGCCACGACCCAGAGCGCACCCCCGGACAACCACCTGCGCCGTCTATGTGGTCGCCGCCCCCGAATGCCCCCGACAACCCAAACAGCCTGTGTCCGGCCGCAAACCAGGCTCAGTTTGGCCCTAGTGCGAGCGCCGCGTTGCCGCCCCAAATCGTGGCAGACAAGGCGCATAGCACGGCTCGGCGCTTTAGGACGCCCCCTTCGAAACAACGGTTATTGGGCCGCAATCCCGCGTTGCCGCTCACGGAGGTCACACTCGCGGTGCCCCGGCTGGCAGCCCGGGCGCGGCTCGCATGCCCCTCAGCACGCCTTGGGCTCGGAAGCGTCCCAGACGCCGCCGATACCGGCACGCGTTGTGCGCACTCAGCGATAACTCGGTGTTGGCCAGGCCTCGATGCGCTCGTCTGAGGGGCTCACGAGACGGCTTATCCGGCCCGTGGTCCCGGTACCGCGGCCTTCAGCGGCGCCAATTCGAGGTGACCTCGTCCATCCCGGCCTGCTCGCATCGCCGGTTGCCTATCGGCGCGGACCACCCGGCCAGGTCAACACCGTGCGATCATGTCGCATGAACGACTTCACTACCCTCGCGCTGCGTCGCGAATTGATCGATAGCGTGTCTGCCCGGGGTTTCGAGCGCATGACACCAGTGCAAGCACAGACCCTGCCGGCGATTCTCGCCGGCGATGACGTGCTGGCCCAGGCCGAAACCGGCAGTGGCAAGACCGCCGCCTTTGGTTTGGGCCTGCTCAATACGCTGGCTGTCGAACGCGCCGAAACCCAGGCCTTGATCCTCTGCCCCACCCGCGAACTGGCCGACCAGGTCGGCCAGGCGCTGCGTCAGTTCGCTGCGACCATCGCGAACGTCAAGCTGGTGATGCTCTGTGGCGGCGCGCCCATGCGGGCCCAGATCAATGCGCTGGAGCAGCCGCCACAGATCGTCGTCGGCACGCCCGGTCGGGTGCTGGCCCATCTACGGCGTGCCAGCCTCGACACTCGCGCACTGCAGACACTGGTACTCGACGAAGCCGATCGCATGCTCGATATGGGCTTTATCGCCGATATCCGCACGATCACGAACAGCCTGCCTGCCGAGCGCCAGACCCTGTTGTTCTCGGCGACCTGGCCCGACGCCATACGCGAGGTCTCTACCGAGCTGCAACGCGATCCCAAGCGCATTACGGCCACCGCCGGCGACGGCCCGCCCCAGCGCATCGCCCAGGTCTTCTATCAAGTCGAGGACAACGACAAACTCACCCTGCTCGAGCGCGTTCTGGCCGATACCCAACGCCGCCAGCCGGGGTTTTCCCAAGCACTCGTATTCTGTAATCGACGCGATGACGTCGATCGCACGAGCCACTACCTGAATCAACGCGGCGTGACCGCACTGGCCCTGCACGGCGATCGCGAGCAACGCGAACGCGACGAAGTGCTGCTACGCTTTGCCAACCAGAGTTGTACCGTTTTGGTGGCCACCGATGTGGCCGCCCGCGGGTTGGATATCGCCTCTTTGGCCTTGGTGGTCAGTGTCGACCTGGCGCGCGATGTGGATACCCACACCCATCGCATCGGTCGCACCGGGCGAGCCGGTGAAGCCGGCCGGGCCGTGTCATTCTGTACCCCCCGCGAACGCGACCGTGCCGAGCGCATCGCCGCGGCCGGCGGCTTTCGGCTGACCTGGTCGCGGTGGCCGGATAGCGCCGACTCCGCCCGCAGCCAACCGCCGATGGCGACCCTGGTGATCCAGGGCGGACGGCGCGACAAACTGCGGCCCGGCGATATCCTCGGCGCGTTGACCGGCGATGGCGGCCTCGGCAGTCAAGAGGTCGGTAAGATCGATATCACCACCGTTCGTACCTATGTCGCCGTGGCTCGTGCCCAGGCCCGGGCCACCCGCGATCGCCTCCGTCAGACCGGCATCAAAAAACGTCGGTTTCGCGTCGGTTTGTTGAGCGACCAGTAGTCTTCGCCGCCCCAGGGCTAGAACGGTCGGAGTCGGTTGCGTTTTTATGCCAAGCCGGGCCATGAGTCGTGTGCCGATCGCATCGGCCGGTATGGCTCATCTCGATCGGCGCCACGGCGCCAGTCGGCGGCTCGCGACTCGCCGGATATGGGTCGGGCCTGCATACAGCCCTTGGGCGAAACCTCGGTCCGCTCGTCGTTGGGGCTGCCGTCGCGGCCCCGGGCCTCATCGCGCCGCTAAGCGCCAGCCGCGCTGCCCGCTCGGGGGATCGAGCCCGGGCCGGCCTCTGTGATCCTGGGTTATAAAACCACATGGCCGGCGCCAGCCATGATTGAGCAGGCCACGCCGCCCAGGCTCGCCAGAGCCGGCGCACCGATCAGCCATCGGCCGCCGATGGGACCAGCACGGCCCGCCCGACGATATCACCGGCCCGCAGTTTGTCGTAGACCGCTACGGCGTCGTCGAGCGCGAACTCGCTGATTTGCACGTGAATGAGGCCATCGCGGGCCATCTCGATCACTTCCATCAGTTCGCTGCGCGTGCCCCAGTACGGAATCGACAGTTCGCAGCCAAACGGCAGGCTGCCGAAGCGAAACTCATGCATGCCGCCACCGAGCCCAACCACGGTCCAAACGCTGTTCACACCCAGAATCCGCGGCGCCAGATCGAAAGTCGCCTGCAGGCCGACACAGTCGAGCACCATGGCCGCACCGCGGCCTTCGGTAAAGGCATGAATCTCCTCGGCCGCAGCCGAGGCATTGCCGGTATTCACGGTATGGTCGGCGCCCAGTTCTTGGGCCTGGGCAAGCTTGTCCGAATTTACATCGCCCGCGATGATGCGCACCGGCGCCAGTGCCTGCAGTAGCTGGACCGCCATATGGCCGAGCCCACCAATGCCGAGCACGACCACCGTATCGCCGCCCTTGAGTTTAGGCAGGGCGCGTTTGATCGCGTGATAAGGCGTGAGGGCTGCATCGCTGAGCGAGGCCGCGAGTTTCGGATCCAGACCGCCGAGCGGCACCAGCAGCCGGGCATCCGGCACCCGCATATAAGGTGCCATACCGCCATCGAAGCCCAGGCCGCCGCCGGCCTCGCCCCGGGTACTGTTTTCGCAATAGTTTTCCATCGACAGCTGGCAGGCGTGGCAGCGGCCACAGCCCCAGGGCCCATAGATCGCCACGCCCTCGCCGACCGATAAACCGCTCACCCCGTCGCCCAGGGCTTCGACCCAGCCAGCGTTTTCATGTCCGAGCGTGAAGCCAGCGGGAAAGCCCTGATCCTCGTCGATCAGATGCAAATCCGAGTGACAGACCCCGGCCCCGCCGATACGCACGATCACTTCGCCCGGGCCCGGGCTCGGCCGTGCAACGTCTTCCAGGGAGGGCGCCTGCCCAGCGCCGTTATACCGAACTGCCTTCATGACAATATGCTCGCCAATAGCTATTTATATGCATTGCACAGCAATATCAACAGGCACGCCATGCGACTTTTCGAGCAGTACGGCCGCTGGGCTGTACGTTCGTCCGCAGCCCACGAGGTCGCGATCGATGCCGATTCATCCTGCCTCCGGGCATTAAGTCGCCTATGCCCGGCGCTATTTCGATCCGGGCTATCGAAGTGCCCATCCGGGGCCCGATTCGAACCCACCGCCAACACCGATCACTGGGTGGCCGAACCACCGGACGACCAGCGACGGATAGATTGCGGCACCGAGCGAAGCGCGTCAGCGACTGTTTTGCGGCCAGCCGCTGGGCATGCCGACCTGTCGTCCCTGTTCGCGACCGGCAGCACTGGATTGTCGCCGAATAGCCGCGGCGCCCAAAACGCTCCGGATGCGCCGTACGACGCGGCATTGCCGCCGTGATCCGACCACCACGATCGGCAATTCGCATCTCGCCGAACGTGTTTAGCACCGACCTACCCGGCACACGCACTCTCCACAGCCGCACAAGGGCTCGGTTGTCTAGACTATCGGTCGATCGTAATATTCGCCGTGCGCGATAGGCGGATACCCGGTCGGTGATTGACAGCGAGACCGGGTATCGAGGCTTGGCCTGAATGCCGACAGCGCCAGGGGGTCTGCGCTTTCCAAGCGCAATACGGAGGGCAGTACAATCGACAACACGATCCTATGACGCCGCCGGGGCAGTTGCGCTATCACCACGATCGCGCCGATTTACGCGGTATCGCGGTGTTGGTGTGGGTCTGCGGTTTGATCCTGCTCGCGATCAGCCTGCCGATCGTCTACAACCAGGCGTCGCCGTCGAGCGCGCTGATCAGCACCGGCGTTGCGATCGCCATCTGGCTGCTCGCCGCGGCGGTCTATACCTACCGCGCCGGCGCCGCCCGAGGCCAAGAAGAAGTCGTGCGCTTTGACGACTCCGGCTTCGACTCCCGCCTGTTCGGCCGTGTGGCTTTTACCGATATACAAGACTATAAAACCGGGCGCGATACGCGCCTGTGGCGCTGGGAATGCAACGCGCCTTCCCTGCAGCTCGCGCTCGCCGATCGCCGACGGCTGCGCTTTCATCTCGATGCGCGCCATTACCGACAAGATCTGCTGGACTTTGTCGCGTTCATCGAGGCCGCGCTCGCCGGCGCGAACAACGAAAGTCCCGCGCGGCAGGCCCTGCCGGGGCAGGACGGGCTGTTCGGTGAAGCACCTGTTGCCCCGGCACGGAATCACCCGGCCACCGCGCCACGCCACACAGATACGGCCGATTCCCCGGCCCGGTCGCGTCCGGCCTCGGCTTCACAGGACGCCGGAAGTCGCCGCAGGCCAAATGGTGCGGCTGCCGCTGACGCTCGGCCGGAGCATGATCGCGATACGGCAGCCGCCGGGCGCATGAGTCGGGCCAATCGCGATGCCGATCGCCGTTTCCGTCAACAGATGGTCAAGCATCGTAAATGGATCGCGCTGGCTGCGGTGCTGTTGCCCTTAAGCTATGCCATCCGGGCCTGCGACCCCGGCACGATCCAATCGATGATTGCCCCGGGCCCGCTCGACGACATACAACAGCACGCGCCCGAGGCGCTCGACCGCACCACCGGCCGCCTACAGCGGGCGATCGCCGAGAAAGGCCCGGTCTATCGCTGGGGCAATGTCGACAGCGAACCACTCAAGCCCGTGCTCGCGCCCAATATCAACGCCCGCAATATCGGCATCGACATGCTAGATATGATCAACACCGCCGGCGATATCCAGCGTTTTCTGACCCATGGCGAAGCCGAAGGCTATCGGATGGGTCTACAACACGATGGCACCGTCACCCTGGCTTCGTATTCCAAGATCTCCCAGCGCCCGTTGCCCGGCGAACACACCCTGTATTTTTTCCTGCTGCCGCCGCAATCGGCTCCCGGCCAGAAGCCGGCACAGGACCAGGATCGATCCGGGCAGGGGCGCCCGAGTGCTGCCCCTGAAATAAGCTGGCGAATCCGCTACCAAGACACCGACGATATCGCCGCCAAACTCGACCAGTTCAACGGCCGGCTGCCCATGCCGATCATCGCGCGTTGGCTGCAGATGACCCCACAGCCGCGCCTGGTGGTGACGAGCTCGCGTTATCACGGCATGACGTCGCAGAACTTCACGGCCGCAGTCGAAGCCATCAAAGCCGACTTCGAAGACCGAGGCATCGATACCACCGGCTTCGAAAGCCAGCGCTTCGACGATGGCACGGTCGAGCTGTCCCACGGCGCGACAGCCACCGGAACCGACAGCAGTCGAGGTCGAGATGGCCATCACTGAATCCGTCGCGGCGATGCCGCAGCGCACCGGCGCCGTGTTTTGCGTACGCGTAGCCTGTCGCGATCTCACACAGTTGTCGATGGGCAACGCGACGACCGTCTGTCGGCTGACCACCGACGGCGGTGTGTTTTTCTTCGATCGCAGCCAGTTCGATGCGCAGACCATGCGCCACGGCCTGCGCCGCGGCGAGCAAGTCGTCATCGGTGCCCATCGCCTGCGCGATGGCAGCGCTTGGCTACACTGGCTAGGGCGTGCCAACGGCAAGCTCTGGGCCATGCCAGACGATCGTCGTCGCTGGCTGCCGCCGTTGGCGCTGGTGCTATCGGTACTGCCTTTTCTATTGACGCTCACATTTGCCGCGGGCGCCAATATCGCTCTGCTGCTATTGAAGATCGGACTGTTCGCAACCGCTGGTTTCACCCTTGCCTGGGCAGTCTATCGGCTGGTCCTGGACTGGCATCCGGGCCGACGCCGGCTGCGCGCCGCCATGACAGCCTTCCAGGCCGGCGAAGACATTACGCTTTGCGAACCGCCAACCGTTTCGCCGCCGGACCAACTGCAGCTGGCCAACGGCCTGCATAACGGTTTCGCCCTGCTCGAAGGCCCGATCAGCAACGTGCAGGTCTCGCTACAAACCTATGGCAGCGGACGCTATCGCTACAGTCTGTATCACTATCACCTCCAGTGTGCAGGCGAATCGTTCGCAATCCGTGCCAGCGCCTCGGAATGGCGACAATTCATCGACCCGGTGCTGATTCGAAAAGCGCCCCTGTTCGTCGCCGGCGGCGACCGGGTGACCCTACTCACGCTACTGGCCGATGGCGAAGTACGCGGCCTGCTCAACGAAAGCGACGGCATCGCCCATGTGTCCTACAAAGGCACGCCGTACACCCCGACCATCCGGCGCGCCGTGCTGACGTTCGGCGTCTTGTTCCTGATGCTGATAGTCGGCACCTGGTTCGGCACGGAACTTTACGGCTGGTACGCCCGCGGCGTGGGCCCCGATTACTGGGACTGGATCGGGCTTTTGCATATGGGGGGCGCCGTGTTGCTCATGATCACGCTGCTGTTCAGCGGTCTCGGGCTGATCGCCGACCGAATCCATGGTGTTTATTATCGGAGTCGGGAAAAACGCCCGATCGAAAAGATCCTGGCGCTGGCCTTCCAATGGCGACTGCGCCAGGGCCGTAGCGCCTCGATCAACGAGTTCTCCTGAGCATGGTACCGGTCTGGATTCGCCCCTGGCTGCTTGCGGCACTGCTGTGCTACAGCGTTTTTGGTTTCTACTGGTATCTCATGGCCGGCTATGCCCATAGCTGGCAACGCGGGCCGTCCCAGACCCTGGAGATGAAACTGGCCGAGCCCCTGGACTGGCATTCCCTGGAAGCTGCCGCGGCCGGCCCCGACACCTTGCTCACCCTCAACTCCAACGGCCGCGACGCCGAGGCCGAATCCTGTGCCAGCAAGGGCGAATGCCGGCGCCAGTGCCGTGCGGCCGGCCAAGTCACGGCGGGCACCGCCCAGCCGGTACTCAACTGTCTGGTCACCCCACCGAAGCCCGACGACAACAATCGGCAGCGCCAGATCGCGCGTCTAATGCGACGAAGCCACCCGCTAGGGTTAACCTATCTGCTCCGCAGCAACGGCCAGCAGATCGCGGTGATTGCCCGCCTACAAGGCAAGATCGAGGCGATGCGCTGCGACAGCGCCGGGCACTGTTATCTGGTCACCGAACTGCCCGACGTGTCCGACAAAACCGTTTTCGTATCCAGTGATTTCGGTCACCACTGGCGGGTCGCTGCCCAGCAGGTTCTGGCCAAGGCCCATGTACCGAAGATCGTCGCCGTCGACGGCGACCGGATCTGGGTCGACGGCTACAAACGCCTGTATGTCTCGGAAGATGGCGGCCACAGCTGGCGGGTATTGATCGATGCCAAGCGTTTGATGCACTACGCTCCGGAACTGCTCAGCGGCTCGCTCTACACCGATACGATGACCGACTTTTTCGACTGGTACAGCGACGATAGCGGCCGGTTTTATGCCGTGACCGGCGGCCGCTACCAACGCGCCCCGGATATGGTGATCTACCAGGTCGATGCTCATCGCGGCGAGATCCTTACCGCTACGAAATACGACGGCGCGTTTTCCGATCTGGAAAACGGCCCCGACGGTCAGCTATTCGGCATTTTCGCCGCCAAGCAGCCCGAGCGTTATACCCTGTATCGTCTGCGTCGCGGCGACTGGCAACCGCTCAGGGCTAGCGGCGACGATCCAATGCAATCGCTGCGCGGCAGCAGCCGGCTATTGATGCTTAGCCGCAGCCGCGGTGATGGCCGCCATCTGGCCGTCAGCCACGACGGCGGTCAGCACTGGCGGGCGATGGACGATATCCGCTTTAGTAAACGCATGCTGTTCGATCCATCCGGGGCCGGCATCCTGCGTTTTGGTTATCGCAATCGTCAGGGCTATTACAGCTATCGCTGGCTGCGGCCCGAATAACGCATAACAATAGCGATCGGGCGCCTGCTGGCACGGCCACGGCGGTTTCGATACATCGAGACGCCGCAGCGAAAACCGGCTCAATCCACGGATAAAGCCGGTTGAAAATGAATATTATTGCCCGTGATGGGCCGGCTTGTCTTCATAGGCCTCGACGCTCTTGGCCGCCAACGACTTGAAGTTCTCGGCCGACCACCGGTGTTCTTCGATGCCATCGCCCGAGGGCAGGCCGACGGTGACAGTCTCGCCATGCCACAACGCCTGGGTGATCGCATGCGCTGCGGCCTCGCCGTGGAATACATAGGCGCTAAAACCGTCGTCGCAATCGACGGTCGCTGAATACTGCTGGCCATTGATCGTCATCGCCTCGGTCTTCGCGGATGCTTTCGACATGGGCTCGCCGTCGTCTTTCGCGTCGCCGCAGGATTGAGCCGGTACATCGAACAGCTTGAGAAAAAGCTGGGGGCTGCCGATCAACTGCTCGAACGCGATCTGCATCTCCATTGATTGATCCCGGGATAGCGCACCCACGACTGTCTTATGGCGATGATCGTGTTCGGCCAGCGTCGCCCAGCTCGTTTCATGAGCTTGCCCCGGTACGAACAGCGCATCAGCAGCCAGAACCTGGCCGATCCACAGCGCCGTGATCGCGGCTATCGCCAACTTGGCTCGGTTCACGAGATGTCCTTTTCTAGTCGATTTGGCTCAGCGCCGGCCCGATCGGCCTGTGCCCAAGCTCGGACTGGGTTGCGGCCGATCTCCATACTCCGATCGACGCCCATAGCCCGAGTGTAACCAGAGCCGAGATACTGTGGGGCCATAGGCATAAGTCGGCCCAGCGCTTATGAAACGTTTTTACCCTAGATCTTGCACCGGCTCGGGTGCTGGTAACGCTATAAGCCATTGTCTTGTATCGATCGACTGGTGGGGCGTTACCGGCACCCAGAGTGCCAATCGCCCCTTTCGGCTCGTAGACGCCGCCTGACGCGACGCCGATGACGCATCATGTTCGGCAAACGGGTATCAACCGCCACGGCCGAGCAACGCACCGTGGTCGGCTACGGGCGTCCAACGAAGGCCACCGGGTTAGTGGCCGCAGCCCACGATGAAATATGTGGTACTAACAACAAACGGGCTGTTTTGTTTTAGTATGGCCCCGGATAAAACCTAAAAGGAAGAGCACAGATCATGCTGTTACAAGAGACCTATACCCTCGCCAATGGCGTCGAAATTCCCAAGCTTGGGCTAGGCACCTGGCTCGTCGAGGGCGCGGATACCGAACAGGCAGTCAAGGACGCCGCCGAAATGGGCTATCGGCATATCGATACGGCCCAGGATTACGGCAACGAAGCCGAAGTGGCCGCGGGCATCAAGTCCTGTGGTGTCAGCCGCGACGAGATGTTCGTGACCACCAAGCTGGCTGCCCAGTACAAGGACTACCAAGGCGCGGTCGATGCCATCAATGGCTCGCTCGAGCGCATGGGTCTGGATTACATCGACATGATGATCATCCATAGCCCGCAGCCCTGGGACAGCTTCGGCAGCTCGGATCGCTTTTTCGAAGGCAACCAGCAGGCCTGGCGCGCGCTCGAAGAAGCCCAGCAGGCCGGCAAGCTACGCGCGATCGGCCTGTCCAACTTCAATGAGCAGGATATCGATAACATTCTCGAGTCCTGCACGATCAAGCCCGTGGTCAACCAGATCTTGGCGCATGTGAGCAATACGCCCTGGGATCTGGTCGAGTATTCGCAGAACAAGGGCCTGCTGGTCGAGGCCTACTCGCCGGTCGGGCACGGCGAACTGTTCAAGAACGAACAGATCGCCGAGATGGCCAAGCAGTACGGCGTGTCCGTGCCGCAGCTGTGCATTCGCTACGATCTGCAGCTGGGCCTGCTGCCGCTGCCCAAGACGGCGAATCCAGACCACATGAAAAACAATGCTGATGTGGACTTCGTGATCGCCGACCAGGACATGGATACATTGAAGAATATGGCGCCGATCAAGGATTACGGCGAGGCCAGCGCCTTCCCGGTTTTCCAGTAACGCAGGGCGCATAAGCCAGCATGGTGTCGAGCCCGGTTCTTTCGCAAACCCGAGAGAACCGGGCCTTGCTTTGCCGGGTTTACGGCGCTACCGGCAGGCCGCGCTCAGCGGCTCTTCACGCCCCAACCTGCTATCCACGACCGGACTGTCTTCGGCCCACTCTCAGCCATAGTCGCCGAGCCCCAGCCATTCATCCGACTACCTCGCTTCCTGGGTCTTGATGATCCGGCTTACCGTCGAATAATGCAGCCCGAAATGGGCACCGATTTCGCTCATGCTATAGCCGTTCGAGGCATAGGCCGCTGCAATGGCCTCGTTTCGGCTCCCGGCAGCGCGGGCGTAATCGGCCAACGGCCGCGCGCGGCCGGGACGCTGGCGTCGCGGCACCTCGGCGAAGTCCTGGTTCTGCTGTTGCAAGCGGTTTTGCATGTCGTCAACGAAATGCGCATCGCCCAGCAGCACCTGATTGGCCAGCGATTGCCATGGCGCCGACTGGCCCCGCCCTGCACTTACAAAACGGCGATACTTCATCACTGCATCGGAACGCTGTTCGGCGAACGCCGAGAGAATCGAGTCGGTCCTCAGCCAGACCGGCATATCGCAGCGCCCGGCTGTGGCCCGATAACTGCTCCACCGCCAGTCGCCTGCGCTGCGAACCCTCTCAGCGCGTACCGGATTGAGCACCACATGCCGCGCCACTTCCAGAAGATACGCGTCTTTCTGAACCAGAATCGCCTTGTATCGCCCCTGAAATAGATGCCCGTTAAGGTCGTGTCGGCGATTGCTGTACTGCGTATAGACCCCGTTGAGCTGGCGCATGCCCTGGGACAGATTGCCATTCGGCGTCTCGACGAGCAGATGGTAGTGATTGTCCATCAGGCAATAGGCATGCACGAGCCAATTGAAGCGCTCGGCCACCCCCGCCAATACGCTCAAAAAGGCGTGACGATCTTCATCGTCTTCATAGATGTCTTGCTTGCGATCGCCACGCGCGGTCACGTGATAGAGCGCACCGGCGAATTCCAGGCGAAGCGGACGAGCCATAGCAGCATACGGCTTGGGTTTGCGATTATTTTAGCACCGAAACGCACAAAGCAAGACCTGACCCTTTTTGATTTTCCTGACCACTCCAGACTCGATCGGACCAGCATGACCACACCGGCTGCCGAGCGCTAGAGATCGGCAGCCGGTGTGGTCCAACACACTGCTCGCTCAGTCGAACAGATCCGGAATCCCGGTGGTTTCGCCACCGTCGGCGACAAACTCCGAACCGGTCGAGAACGAGCTGTCGTCGCTGGCTAGAAATACCACCAGATTCGATATCTCCTCAGCCGCTGCAGCCCGTTTCATGGGCACATGATCGAAGGAGGCATACAGCCCTTCGATCATCGAAGTCATCACGTTGCCCGGATGAACAGAATTGACACGGACGCCCTTGTCGGCAAGTTCGACCGCTACCGCTTTGGTCAGACCGCGGATGCCGAACTTGGTCGCGTTATAGCCCGCGGCGTCGGCAAAACCCTTCAAACCGGCGGTCGAGGATATATTGACGATCGAGCTGGGGGCTGCTTCCTTGAGCGCTGGAATCGCGGCACGAATCCCCTTGAAGGTCCCGGTGAGGTTGATCCCTACGATCCGGTCCCAGTCGGCATCCGAGACCCGCTCGGTCGGCCCGCCGCTATGAATGCCCGCGTTATTGACCAATACATTGAGCTGGCCGAAGTGGGCCTGTGCCGTTGCGACAGCCTGTTCCCACTGCTCGGTATCGGTGACGTCCAGAGGTGTGAACACGGCGGCCTCACCCAGTTCCTGGGCCAGAGCCTCTCCTGCTTCTTGCGCGAGATCGCCGATAACAACCCGGCCGCCTTCGGCCACGATCGCGCGTGCATGGGAGGCCCCCATACCGCCGGCGCCGCCGCTGATCAGCGCGACTTTATCGGCCAGACGATTGCTGCTCATAATGTGCTCCTTTGCATTACTGCGCTTGCGATTTCAAAGATCCAAAGTGGGCCAAGCATCGCATGCGCGCTTTGCCGACGCACAGGCCCAGCGCGCTTGCTCAGCCGAAACCACCGCTGTCACGGCTGGCCTGTATGAGCGCATCGATAACCGCCCGGACTTTTGGCGTCAGATAGCGGCTGGCCGGCCAGAGGGCATGAATCGGCATTTCGGCGCCGGCATAATCGTCGAGCACGGTCTCTAGCCGCCCGTCGGCCAGCTCGTCGGCAACCAACCAAGTAGGCAGCTGACACAGGCCATTGCCGGCCAGCGTGGTCGACACCAGGGCTTCGCCATCGCTGAATTCGTGGCGTACGTGCACGGGCTGGGTCATGACCCGGCCGCTGGCATCGCACAGTAACCAGCGCGCCTCGCTGCGCCGGCTCCAGCCAACGATGCAATCGCGGGAAAGCAGCTCGCTCGGGTTCGCCGGCCGCCCGTTTACGGCCAGATAGGCCGGCGATGCACAAATTACGAGGCGTTGTGCCCCCAGCCGGCGCGCCACCAGGTTGCCTTCATCGTCGAGCCGGCCGATACGTACCGCCAGATCCACGCCCTCGGCAACGATATCGGCGGTTCGTTCGCTAAACATCACCGAGAAATCGAGTTGTTCGTAACGGGCCGACAAGGCATTCAGCACCGGCAGCACATGACGACGGCCGAACACCCCCGGCACTTCCAGACGCACTAGCCCAGCCGGGGTATCGCGTCGGCTCGCCAAGGTCTGCTCGATATCGTTCAGATCGCCGAGCACCCGGGCAGCAGTCTCGAAATACTCACTGCCATCGTTGGTTAGCGTCAGCCGACGGGTCGTGCGATGAAACAGCTTCGTACGCAGCCGCGCCTCCAGTCGAGACACGCTCTTGCCGACCGCCGAACCGGTCATCCCGAGCTTTTGGCCGGCCGCGGTGAAGCTTCCGGCCTGCACGGTGGTCGCGAATTCGATCAGGCCATCGAGATCGGTAGGCGTTGACATTATGGAATATGAGGACGAAATGAAATTCCTATAACCCCGATTATAGCCGCTGGCAACGGATATAAAGTACGCATCTGAACCTCGTCGGAAACCGCGAACCAGGCTATGAACATGCATCGCTCACAAGCAACGGCGCATCCGGGCTTTGCCCGACTGTTCGCGCCGGGCCGAATCACGCTCGGCCTGATCATGCCGCTCGAGACCTACCCCAACCGTCCGATCCCGACCATGGACGATCATTTCGCCCGGGCCCGGGCGGCCGATGAGGCTGGCCTGAGCGCGCTCTGGATGCGCGATGTGCCGTTTTTCGATCCTCGCTACGGTGATGCTGGCCAGGTCTTCGAGCCGCTGACCTATATCGCGGCCCTGGCCCGCGAAACCCGCGATATCGCACTTGGCACGGCCGGCACGGTGCTGCCGCTACGCGAGCCGAAGATGCTGGCCAAACAGGTCGCCTCGATCGATCATTTTGCCTCGGGCCGCTTCATACACGGGCTGTCCTCGGGCGACCGCCCGCCGGAATACCCGCTGTTCGATATCGACTTCGATAGCCGCGGCGAGCGTTTTCGCGATGCCTATGCCGTCTATCGCAGCGTGCTCGAAGACAGCTTTCCCCGCTTCCATTCGCCGCGTTTCGGCCATGCCGAGGGCGATCTCGACCTGCTCCCGAAACCGCCTTACGGGCGCACGCCGGCGATCGCGATCGGCCGTTCGCAGCAATCCATGGCCTGGATCGCAAAACATCTGGACGGCCATTTCGCGCCGTCGCCGGCGGCCTCACAGCTGCCGAGCTTTGCCTGGGAGTGGCATCAGCAGGCCATGCCGGCCGCCAACAGCCCGTTGAAACCGCTAGGCATTGCCGGGTTTCTCGATCTGGTGGCCGACCGCGACCATCCGATGCAGCAGCTGCGCGCCGGCTTTCGCACCGGCAGCAAGGCGCTGGCCGAGTTCATGGCCACCGCGTGCGAGGCCGGTATCCACCATATCGCGCTCAACCCGCGCATTACACGCCGCCCGCATCCCGAGCTGCTCGAGGATCTCGTACGCGATGTGCTGCCGCATTTCCCAACGCTGACCGGCCCCGCCACCGCCTCAGCCTGATTTTCATCCCTATATCGATTTGGAGACACTACATGACCGGACAACTTTTCCAGCCCTACGACCTCGGCACCCTGCGCCTGCCCAACCGCGTGGTGATGGCGCCCATGACCCGGGCCCGCGCTGAAAACGAGATTCCCGATGCCCTTACAGCCGAGTATTACAGCCAGCGCGCTGGCGCCGGCCTGATCATCAGCGAAGGCATACCGATTTCGCGCGCCGGCCGCGGCTTTCTCTATACGCCTGGGCTGTTCACCGCCGAACAGGCCGAAGGCTGGTCGCAGGTCACCGATGCAGTCCATGCAGCCGGCGGCCGTATCTTCGCTCAGCTTTGGCATGTCGGGCGCGTTTCGCACCACTCGCTCCAGCCCGAGGCAGGTATGCCGGTCGGCCCGACCGCAGACCGCGCCGTCAATGCCGGCTCCTTCGCCCGCGACGACAACGGCGAGCCCGGCATGGTCGCACCGGATACCCCGCGGGCGCTGACCACCGACGAGATCACCGACCTGGTCGTGGATTTCGCCACTGCGGCCCGTACCGCGATTGATGCCGGGTTCGATGGGGTCGAAATTCATGCGGCCAACGGCTATCTGTTCGACCAGTTCATCAACGGTGCGCTCAACGACCGCAGCGACCGCTACGGCGGCTCGATCGCCAATCGGCTGCGTTTCGTTCTGGAAACCCTGGATGCTGTGATCGCCGAAGTCGGTGCCGACAAAACCGGCATCCGAATCTCGCCCTTCGGTCGGTTCAACGATCTGGCCGCCTTCGATGACGAAGCCGAAACCTGGGTCACCATGGCCACCGAACTGGAGGCCCGCCACCCGGCCTATGTACATCTCAGCGACCAGCTCACCCTCGGCGCCGAAAAAATGCCGGACGGCTTCGCGGCCGACTTCTGCCAACGCTATAGCGGCACGCTGATCGCAGCCGGCGGTTTCGATCGAGACACCGGCGAGCAGGCCCTGGTCGACGGCGACCTGGATCTGATCGCGATGGGCCGACCGTTCATCGCCAACCCGGATCTCGTTGAGCGTATGCGCCGCGACCAACCCTTGGCCGAACCCAATCGCGATACGTTCTATGGCCCGATCGGCGAACTCGGCTACACCGACTATCCGACCTACGCCGAGGCGATCGCCAACGCCCATTCAGAAACACGAACAGGCTGATCAACATGTCGACAGAACCACAATACATCGCCGAATTGCGGGACCGGGAAGCCATCCGCGAGCTCCGCATGGCGTATTCACAGCATCTCGATAGCGGCAACATCGCGGCTCTGGACCAGGTATTCACCCCCGATGCCGAACTCCAGCTCACGATCGGCACGATGCAGGGCCTGGCCCATATTCAAGCCGGGCTACGCGACGCCTTTCAAAGCTTCGACCGGGACCACCGCGGTCGGTATCCCTTTTTGCATGTCGTCGCCAACCACCAAGTTCAGATGACCAGTCCCGATACCGCCGAAGGCCAGTGCTATCTGATCGATTTCGAGACCGCCTCGAAGCCAGATCCGAACCCGCTGCTGCTGCTCGGGCTGTATCGTGATCGGTACCGGAAAACTGCCGACGGCTGGCGAATCGAGCATTCTCAGCTCGCAGTCGTCTGGCCACCCGAGGCATCGACGGCGTAATACCCGGGCTATCGCACGATCGACGCCCACTAGAACGGCTCGGCCAGGCAGCGCTGGCCCCTGTGCGATCCCGCCTGAACCGCTGTATGCGCAACCGTCTGCATCGTTAACCATCGGCCTGCCCCTATCGCTCATCGGCTTGATGAGCGATAGGGGCAACTGGCCCGATTAAAAAACTCTCGCTTTCGCGCCCCCGTCAGCCACACCTTGAACAAGCCGACCACCGAAACGCGCGCCGCCACAGCAACGAACAGCTCAAACATTTCGGCGCCCCGGCGCCCCGGCGCTCGTGGGGCTGTTCCATATCGGTCGGGATAAGGACGGCTAGTTGGTCGTTATTTTATGGATCGAACGAAGGTTACGTCGTAACGGCCAGAAGCGAGGCTCACAACGTATGACGTGATGCTCGAATAGATCGCGCGGCCTCTGCTCTGAATATGGGTTAAGTGCCGACTATGGCGGAAACCTGGTCATTACGGGCGCGGGCGACGCGCGCCGGCCCAGGCGCGCAATACCCCTTTAGTGGGCTGCGGCGCGATTTCGCAATAGCGCTGGCGCCATGTCACAAGACCGGGCTTGGCCACCGGATCAGCTGGCGGCAGTCGATGTACGCTCATTCTCTGTCCAAAAATTGGATCAATCATTGCGCATCAAGCTAATCGATCACAGGTCCGCGCGATATGCACGAAATCCATTACGTAGAGTTACTCAGGCTGCATAGAATAGCCTGAAAGACTCGCAGGCAATGTGGCTATCGATGCCGGCAACGCGCCATACGTTGTCACGCCCCATCGATACCGCGCCGGGCGGCATAAAAAGCCTATTACCTTGACGCGCTCATCGCTTCGTTCGAGCAGAAGCGTACTTAACCGAACCACTGCAGACCCATTTTTATAAAATCCGCATACGCCGTTTTTTCTTACTGCCTGGCCGTTACAACTTACCCTCCCTTCTCAGCCTGCCCCATAATCACGAACGGCCTAGCCGAGCGCCAAAATTGGCGACACCCGCGGATGAATATGGCTATAGTCGTCGCTTGGCCGACAATTACGTCTTTTTTCGTCAAATATAGATCCCTAAAAATCAAATAAACGACGTAGCGCTTTGTCAGGATGGCTTCCAGTCCTAAGCGATTCGCCCCGAATACGATTCTTATCGAGATACAAACCATTGCGATGCGCGAGTCATTCGACACCACGCTCGAGCCCGATAGCCCACGTTTGGCGCACCAATTTAAAGACTATCGGCAGCTATTGACTGCGCCACAGCTGCGGGAACAAGCGCTCGATGAACCACGTCGCGCCGCTCGCACGGGTCAGCCACGGATCCACGCCTTACGGCCTCGCCTGCTGTCCCCGCGTTGCCTATCGTGATTATCCAGCCTACGAGAATGCCGCGTATTGCGGTGATCCATGGCGCGCCCCTCGATCCCGATTACGGCCCAGTACCGTTCGAGCATTTCAGCCCGAGGGTCGAGCAGGTTCTATAAAAGACCGGCTCAGCAAGACCTCGAACGCGAGCGGGTCAACCGCACCCGCCTTCGATTGCGCACGCGCTGGTCTGGGATCGCCCAACGCCAGCGCGACTCAGGCCCGGTCATTAGCAGTTTTATTTGCATCTTTGGAGATTTGAAATAAATGAAAGCCATTTTCCGTATATCTCGTTTTTCCAAACTTCTCAGCCTGCTGACATTATGGTTCCTGATGGCAGGCACGACCCAGGCCGCATCGCCAACCATTCATTTCGGCACTCCCCCTTGGCCTGGTTTGAAAGTAAAAACGCAAGTTGCGGAAACGCTTTTGCAGGCATTGGGGTATCAGACCCAAGCCAAAAAACTGGGTGTACCGTTTATCTACCGGGATCTAGCGAGCGGCAATCTGGATGCCTATCTCGGTGGCTGGATGCCGACCGAGAAAAAAATGGTCGACCCGCTGCTGGCCGATCACAAGGTCACAAATCTCGGTTCGAATTTGAGCGGCGGAGTAATCGGACTGGCCGTGCCCGACTATGTCTGGGACGACGGTATTCATTCGGTCCAGGATCTGACCGACCACGCCGAGCGCTTTCAAAGCAAGATCTACGGCATCGAGTCGGGCAGCGAGATCAACAACGCCGTGTCCACCGCCATCAAAGAAGATGACGAAGGCATGGGCCAATTCAACCTCGTGGGCAGCAGTACCGCGGTGATGCTCACCCAGGTCAAACGGGCCGTCTCACGCCACGAGCCGGTGGTATTCATAGGGTGGCGCCCGCATTGGATGAATATCGATATCAAGATGCGATATCTCAAAGGCCGTAAGGACAGCGCAGTCGCGGGAGTCAAAAGCCATATATTGACGATCGTAAGCAACGATCTGGCTGAAAACCAACCCAACGTCGCGCGTTTTCTGAGCCAGGTCCGTATCAAGACTCGAACGCAAAGTCGCTGGATCTACAATTACAGCTATAAAAAAGGCGACCTGGAAACCGTCGCCAAGAACTGGCTCAAAACCCATCCGAAGACAGTCAAGACTTGGCTTGAAGGCGTGAACACCGTAGACGGATCCTCGGGTTATCAGGCCTATCGTAAGGCTTTGAATATTTCCGGTTAATGCCGATCGAAGGCTGGCGCGCAGGCGGACCGTATATTCAGGCCATAAGCGGTTTAAGGGTTCGCCGCCAGCCGCATCGATCCAGGCCGTATTTCGAATCTATTGCATGGTTTTTATTGTCGGCGCTACCCAGCGTCGCTGGATTCCAATTGTGAGGCACCATGACGAATTCGCAAGACTCTCGCCTAGTCGACATGCAGAACGCCGAAGTCGGTGAACTGCAGGATTATTACGATCGCTGGTCGGCAAAATACGATAGCGATCTAGAGGCGCTGGGCTATGAAGCCCCCAAAGTTGCCGCGCTCACGCTCGCGCAATGCGACCTCGATAGCGAATCGGCCGTCCTGGACGTTGGATGCGGAACCGGGCTTACTGGCCAGGCCCTGTTCGAAAAAGGCTTCAAGAATATTACGGGGCTGGATATTTCCAACGCATCACTCGAACTGGCGTCTGCAAAAAATTGTTATCGCCAACTGACACAAGGCGATATCAACGAAAAATTCGCTTTCCCCGACAATGCGTTCGCTGCAGCGCAGTGCATCGGCACCTTGAGTTACGTCCGAAACATTCCAGCGTTTATGCGCGAATTATGCCGCGTGGTCATGCCGCAAGGCTTTATTATGTTCACGCATCGCCAAGACCTCCACGACGACACCTTTAAAGGCTATCTCGCGTCGTTGGCGACCGAGGGCAAATGGGAGCTGGTCGACCACTCCGAGCCAAAGCCGTATCTACCGAACTTCGAAGATTTCGACAGCGAACAAGATATCCATTACGACGTGTATCGCGTGCTCGCTTAGCCTGAGGCTATAGAAATAGAGTGGGCAGACCACGGTTTTAGAACAGCCGGCAACAACCTAAACCGTGGTCTGCTCGTGCTTACCGCCACCATCGACGCCGACGCCAAGCGGCCGTTCAGGTGCAAAAGTCGCAATGGCGCTGCATTCAGGTCGATGACTCGCGCTGTTGGCCGCCCACGACCTATTGGCCCTCGGGGGTGCTACGCCACGACCTGGGCCGTAACATACCGGCCGAGCTCAGTTCATCGGCTTCGACGCCTTGGCCGGCTGGCAGGCCTTTCAACTCACCCGCTCGCCGAGAATATCCTGGCATGACCGATCGTGCCGTCGAACTGCTGTGGTGCGACCCCCGGCGGCAGGACAATATCTGCGCATTCCCGCCCGCTTGATCGAACGCGGCACGACCTCCAAGAGCGAGCCGCCGAAGCGATAGGCGGCGGCCGCCTCGCGCCGGCCGCTGTATCTGACGACCCATTACGCTGCCCTTGCGTGGCGGTCCTCGGCCAAGTATCGGGCAGCCTCAAGACTCAGCCAGCCTACGCGGCGTCTCCACTCGTCCGAACACATAGCTGGCCACCAGATAAACCACCAGCGCACTCACAATGGCGTTGAGCGGTGCGATACCGGGCACGAAATTCGCCGCAGCAAAGCCGACCGCCCAGGCCGCGATCGCGATCCAGTTGACGTTTCGAAGCGCCGCCTGCTCGAGCGCGCGGTAATCTCGACGTGCCACAACGAAGAAGTCCGCAATCAAAATCGCACCGATCGGCGGTAGCGCCGAGCTCAGAAACGAAAGCCAGCCCACGAAGTTGTTGTACAGCCACAACGAGGCCAGCGTACCGAGCACGCCATTGAAGATCACAATCCAATGCTTGGGCAAACGCGTGATATTGGAAAAACCGAGCGAGGCGGCATAGAGCGCATTGTCGTTGGTCGTCCAGATATTAAGCCCAAGCACCACAATCGCTGGCAGGATCAATCCCTGCGCGAACATCACTTGGGAAATATCGGCTTCGCCATAGACCAGCGCGCCTACCGCGCCGAACGTAAACATCAGTGAATTGCCGAGAAAAAAAGCAATGAGCGTCGCGCTCATGCCGATCGCCGGGGTACGGGCAAAACGCACGAAATCCGGCGTGAGCGTAGCGCCGCTAATAAAGGAACCGATACACGCCGTCAGGGCCACGGCCAACGTCATCGACTCATCCGGGGCGATTGCAGCCAAGGCATGCATGCCACCGGCTTCGGAGACCGCCATCGCCACCGACATATTGCCGAGAACGAAAATTGCCGGCACCGCGATAAAACTTAGAACCGCGAGCGCCCTGAACCCGACCCAGGCCGTGGCCGTCATGAGCACGCCGCCGATCAGGATCAATGCATAGAGATTGAAACCCGTGGCGGCCTTAATGGGCAACGCGAACATCACCACGCCGACACCGAACCAACCCACCTGGGTGCCGCCCAGCAAAAACGAGGGCAGCCAGGAACCTTTCACGCCGAAGGCATAGCGGCTGAGCAAGTGCGTCGACAGCCCGGTTTGACTGGCAATAAACGACAGCATCACGGCGTAGAGCCCCAGTACCAAATTACCGGCCATCACGACCCCGGCAAACTCGACCAGGGTCAGCCCCTTTCCGAGCGTGCCGCCGGCCCACATGCTGGCCGAAAAGAATGTAAAACCCAGCATTACCGCGAGCATCGTCCAGAAGCCGCGTCGGGCACTGGCCGGCACTTGCGAGAGTTCGTAGTCGTGAGCAACAGAATCAGTAGCGGCCATAAGATTTGTCGAAGCTTGGAAAGATAGAGCGGATAACGGCCCGAGCCAGCCAGAATGGCCCGATGCCTAGTCGAGGCCAGCGCTCGCTGTTTGCCGTGCTGCAAACACCGCAAAGTGTATGCCAGAGCTTTATCGTCAATGTCTCGGAAAACGGCCGCCTATGGGCAAACGCCAAGGAGTACGTTTTCTAGTACATCCTCGGGCATACCGAATTTGTCTTTTTCGTTTGACGAACCATCCAGGCAACGCCACCACCGAGCGTACCGCCACCGTTTCGCCAGCGGCCGAAGGCAGACGACGATTTAGCCATGGTGCATTTCGCTCGGCTTAAAGCGCCTCGAGCTACCCGCCGAACCGATTTAGCGGCCATCAGAGACGGCTGGCCGCCGAGCAGATATCAAAATCGGAGGCTTAATACAGCTGATCTTGTCTGCATAGCACTAACGCAAATGCCGGCATTAAACTACACACAGGTCATGAGCCCACGATTAGGCGGGAGATAAGCATACTGTCCCCGGATCCCATGTATTTTATTCGCCGCTGACCCGCTCGCGCCGGTCGTGTCGATTGATCGGGTTCGATCCATGTCAAACATTGCCGAGCCAAGCGAGCCGAGCGCTTCCGGATACGAGCTTCGGCGTCTGCTGCCATTGCTAGTGGTGTTCGCTGTGGTCGCGATCTTGGCCCTGGAAGCACGGCACATCAATCTGCGACATATCCAGCACCAGATTGCCGGCGTAGCGCCAACCCGCCTGCTGCTGCTCGGCCTGGGCGGCCTTATCGCCAGCGCGGCCATGGGTTGGTACGACGTACTCGCCGCGCGCGTGATCGGCTATCAACGCCGCACGCTGGCCGGCCTGCGCATGGGGCTCATGGTCAGTGGGATCAATAATGTCGCTAGCCTATCGGGGCTCACTGGCTCGGGGCTGCGGGTGCTGCTGCTCACGAGCGACGGCGTGGCTACAGCCGCGGCCGTTCGATACGCCGGCATGGTGGTCGCGGCCTCTACGCTCGGCCTATCGGGGCTGGCGCTCGCCACCCTGGCCACACGCCCGGCGATCCTGGCCGCTACGCCGCTGCCCGACTGGGTGGTGCTGATCGCCCTGGCCGTGGTTGCCTGTTATCTGCCGCTGTATCTGTTGCTGGCGACCACGCCGCTACTACGAATCGGCCGCCTGGCGGCCATCGAACGTTTGACGCCCTGGCAAGCGCTTGGCTTCGTCGGCGTCTCGATCGTCGAATGGCTGTTCGCCGCGGCACTGCTCTGGAGTTGCTTGGGCACGATCGGGCTCGACCTATCGCCTGCGAGCGTGGTCGCGATATTCGTGCTCGCCGCCACGCTGGGCACGCTGAGTTTCTTGCCCGGCGGGCTCGGCGTATTCGACGCTACCCTGGTCGGGCTGCTGGTCGCGCAGGGCGCATCGACCGAGATGGCCATCGCTGCGCTGGTGCTGTTCCGGGTGGCTTATTATCTGGTGCCGTTGATCGCGGCCCTGTTTCTGGGCGCCAATACGCTGGCCTCTTCCCGTCTGGCCACCACCCTCCGCGAGCATCCACTGGTCTCGATCCTGGCCTGGCCGGTCGGCCGCGCGGTCGATCTTGCTCTGCGGCTGCTGTCGGCGCTTACGGCCGGCGCCGGCATCGTGCTGCTGGCCGGCGCTGCGTTTCCGAATCTGTTATCGCATTCACAGGTGCTGTCACGCTGGGTGCCGCTGCCGGCGGTCGAAGCCACCCATCTGGCCAGTGTGGCCGTCGGGCTGGCGCTGATCATGACCGCCCGCGGGCTGTCGCTGCGCCTGCGGCATGCGTTATGGATGTCGATCGGCCTGTTGCTGGCCGGCGCCCTGTTCGGCCTGGCCCGCGGTCTGGATTGGGGCACGAGCCTTCTGCTCATGGTGGTCGCCGGGCTTTTGTATAGTAGCCGCTCGTCGTTCGATCGCCAGGGCAGCCTGGCCCGCGAGGTCGGCGCCTGGCCATGGACGACAGCGCTGGTCGCGGCGCTGATCGGCTATCTGCTACTGGGCCACGCGCTGTACGAAGGTCGCGCGATCGATCCGCTGGCCTTCGGCTTCGGCGCGCATGCGCCGCGTTTCGAGCGCGGCGCGATCGTCGCACTCGTCACCGTCATCGTGCTGCTGATCTGGACCTGGCCGCGCTGGCCTACGCCCCGCCTGTCGCTGCCGACGACGGCCGATCTCGACGCGCTGGCCGCATGGCTAGAGACCCACGGCTCGAATGCTTACTCGCACCTGATGCTGCTCGGCGACAAGACGATCCGCTATAGCCCCGATGGCCAGGCGATGATCGGTTATCGCGCCATTCGCAACCGACTGATCGCGCTTTCGGATCCGGCCGGCGCGCCGGCGGCACGACGGGCCGCGATCGGCGGGTTTCGCCGGTTTGCCGACGAAATGCAGTGCACGCCGGTGTTCTATCAAGTCGGCCCCGAAGATCTGTCGGCGTATCTCGACCACGGCTTCGCGCTGTTCAAGCTTGGCGAAATCGCACGGGTCGATCTCGTGGAATTCTCGATGAAAGGCAAGCGCAACCAAGACAAGCGCGGCGCCCTCAACCGGGCCCACCGGCTGGGCCTGACCTTCGAGATCGTCGACCCACCGTTCGACCCCGTATTCATGGATCAGCTGGCCGCCATCTCCGACGACTGGCTGGGCGACAAACCAGCCGAAAAGACGTTCTCGCTGGGCAATTTCGATCGTGACTATCTGGCCCGCGCGCCGATCGCCGTGGTGTGCGACACAAACGGCCGGCCGATCGCCTTCGCCAGCATCCTGCCAAGCTACGGGCACCGCGAGGAATATTCCATCGACCTCATGCGCCATCTCGGCGATGCCCCGGGCGGCACCATGGATTTCCTATTCGTACGGCTCATGCAGGAGGCCCAGGCCGCCGGCTATCGATGGTTCTCGCTCGGCATGGCGCCGCTGGCCGGCGTCGGCGAAACCCCCTGGGCACGCCCGGCGGAACAACTGGCGCGACTTGCCTACGAACACGGCAACCGTTTCTACAATTACAAGGGCCTACGCGCGTTCAAGGACAAATGGCATCCCGTCTGGCATTCCATGTATCTCGCCTACCCGCCGGATACGCATCTTTCCACGCTGCAGGTCGATATTGCCGCGCTCATCGCCGGCGGCTATCGGCGTATTCTCGGCGACGGGCACTAGAGCGTGTTGAGGTCTCATCCGAGCGCCGCGTTGCCGCCCCAAATCGTGGCTGGCACGGCGCGAGCCGCCGGTTCTGGACAGCCCCCAACCAAGGCGCGTCACACGGCTCGACGCGATTGGGGGCGCCTGCCTTCGAAACCACGGCTGTTGGGCCGCAATCCAGCGTTACCACTCACGAAGGTCGCACCACTACGCCGTACTCGCGGCGCCTCGGCTTACGCCCTGGGCACGGACTCGCATGAAACCTCAATACGCCCGAGCCCGCGTCGCGACACGAATCTCGATGTCGCATTATCGTCATCGCAGCTCACCACATGAACTGGCGATTTATTCATGAACGCATAGCGTGGTTGTTCGGCATCGCCGCCATCCTCATCGGCACGCCGGGCTGTATTTTCCACCCTAACAGCACCCCCCTCGCACCGGCGGTCGCGGATCTGCCGCTGGTGATCTACCCGCCGCAGGCGGATGCCGGCAACAACGCTACCCTGGTCATCATGCTCTCCGGCGACGGCGGCTGGGCCGGGCTCGACAAAGCCGTGGGCCAGTCGTTGGCCGAGGCGGGCTATGCAGTGGTCGGCTGGGATTCGCTGCGCTACTACTGGCACCGACACGAGCCGGCCGACGCTGCTGCCGACCTCGATCGGGTCGTCCAGACCTATCGACGCCGCTGGCATCCGAAGGACATCGTGCTGATCGGCTATTCCCGCGGCGCGGACGTTATGCCTTTTATCTATAACCGCTTGCCGGCCGAAACCCAGGCCCAGGTCGCCCATATCGTGCTGCTCGGCCTGGCCCGCCACATCACCTTCGGCTACCCCCTGCTATCGTGGATCGGCCTCGGCCCGCAAGGCCAAGCTGTGTTGCCCGAGGCCAAACGCCTGCCGGCCGATCGCACCACCTGTATCTACGGCGTCGACGATCCAGAGGCCGTCTGCGACGAACTCGAAGCCATGGGCTTCGATGTACTCGCCCTGCCCGGTGGGCATCATTTCAACCGCTGCTATAAGTGGCTTGCCGAGCTGTTGCAGAAACGGATCGCAGCTCGGGAATGACCGAACTCGGCCTTATGGCTCGATGCTGCCGTTCGCGGGCAACGGGCTGGCTCGAGCTGCCTCCATGATCAACGCATCGCGGCTTTTCCAGCCCGGGCCCGCCAGGTCCACGAACCAATCAACCACAAACGCGTCAACCATTTGGATGCCCTGCGTAGCGCCTGCCCGCACAGGGCAGCCAGCGAGTCCGCAAAACGGCGGCCAGGCTGACGCCCTATTCGAAACCACATCGACGTATCACATAAAGAGCCAAATTCACGCCGGTCGGCAGTGCACCCAGGCGACGGACTCTGTCGATCATCGCTACACGACCGGGCATTCAATATCGGCCTGATCACGATCCAGACGAATTGGACCATCGCGATATCGCCGACGTTCGAGCACGCAGTCGGCGATTGCTGGCATCGGGCGGCGGCGGCCTACGAGAGCGGCGAGATTTCGCAGTCCGAGAGATTCTCGCGCGTCATCGGGCAGCAGTTTTTCTGCAATAGTCCCGAAGCGATAAACCGTGGGCGGGCCGCCCGTATTCGTCTTATTGCCGGGCCGCCCACATCGCCAGCCGATGTTGAATCGCTTTCTGCGATACCTGCTCTGCCGGCAAAGGCTGGATAACGCCGTCGTGCACGAGCAAGCGGTAGATATATTCCAACTTATCGGTCGCAGAATCAGTCGGCTCGAATTCAACCACGCCGCGCTTCTCGCCATATGCGACGCCTAGTGCAAGCGCCTTCTTAACGAGTTCTTTTTCGTTCTTGAGTTTTTTCATAGGGCGCTCTTTGCGTTGGTCCATCCAAGATACGCCACATAACCGCGGGGGGCACGAACGCCAGTCGTAATACGACAAGAGCAGAAGACCAACTTCGAAAACTGTGGTCTGTCCCCTATTGGTCTCTGATCGAGATACGGTTTTCTTCTAGCCCGATGCGGTGCAGCCGATTGGCGTTTGTCTCGGTGGCCCAAAGCACGCAGCAATTCGTCGATAGCGCGATGCCGTTGGGGCCGGCAAGGTTTTCGAGAATCGGCGTAATCGTCTGGTAATCGGGCGAAACGTGATAGAGGCCACCGGCCGGCTCGGTAGACTTGCCGACGAAATGCGTGAAATAGAAGCTGCCGTCCGGTGCGAAGACCATGTCGTCGACGACATAGCCTTCCAGGATCGTCTCGCGGCCCGTGCCATCGGGCTGGATCGCGAAGATATGGCCCGTCTCGAAGTTACCGAGACAGCAGACAAACAGCCGGCCATCGCGATGAATCTTAACCGCGGCCGGAAATTCATCCTTGGCCTGATAGATTTCCGTGAGTGCCTGCGTCTGCATGTCGAGGTGAAAAATCGTGCCCCCGAATACATCACAGAAAAAAAGATTGCCCTTACGATCGAAGCATAGGCCTTCGAGCTGGAGGCTTGTTTCCGATACCTGAAACCATAGCTCGGCCACGGTGGTATCGAGCGATTGCTCGATCGGCGGGATCGGCACCGGGTTGTTCTGAGGCTCGGCTTGGGCCATGGGTCTTCTCCTCTTCAAATCGCGTTGTTGTGTCGGCTTGAATCTTGGGTTCCGCGAAGGCCGAGTCGCCTGAGCGAATAAAGCCGCGTGGCATCGTCACCCCGGGAAGCTGGGGCCGGCAAGACAGCCAGTAAAAGGAAAAGGCGCAACACGACGCGAGCAGGCCAACTTGGGCACGAAGCCGTGGCGAACTGTCCGCTGCTCGACAACCCATTCGGTACAGCCGGGATGTATTTAGCTTTTTTCCCGAGTGTATGCTGGGCCCATTCAACCTGATAGGGACAGTATCGGGTTGTTTTCCTGACACCGTATCCATTCATAGATAGGTACAGTTGCTTGCCGCGAACGCATCTGAAACTGACGCGAGTGATGGAGGAAATCCGCCAGCGCATCGCGACCGGGCAACTGAAACCGGGCGACAAGCTCGCCTCGATTCGTGCCGAGGCCGCCGCATTGGGGGGTGCGAAAAACACCGTCGTCGAAGCGTATTTTCGGCTCGCTGCCCAAAGAAAGCCGTGGTCTGTCCCCTATTATTTATTAGCCCCGAAAACCCTTCTAGGGAATACGTAGCCGAGCTCTCGCCGCAACGCGAGATCAATGGCTCAAGGCTCGCGAATACCCGTGTTTTTCTCGTTTTCGGTTTCGACCACGGGGCTTTCATAGTCCGTATCGAAAGACGTGAGCGGCTCACCCTTGGCATCTTGAAGCTGGTGATCATAGGCCGCCTGGAGGCCGGTTTCGGTGTCCGCCGCTTCCTCGGGCTCATGGTCGATATAGCGCGGATAAAATGGCGACAAAATGGCCACTAGAATGCCGGCCGCCGCGAATATGGCAAAGGTGTGAGCGTAACCGAGTTTATTCACCAGCATGCCGACGACGGGAGAGCCCGCCGCCTGCCCTAGCGAAACAGCCATGAATGGCAATACCGGCCCCATCGACAACCGACCGGGCAACAGGCGGATACCGGTCATCAGATAGAGCCCGGTCAGGCTCATATAAGCCAGGCCGAAGACCAGCGCAGAAAATACCGTGATCTCCATCTGACCGGGGCCGGCGGCGAGCAATGCCAGGCTCGCCGCCAGCATCATCAGCATCAGGGCCTACGTGATCGGCGGGTTGTTGCGATCGGCCAAGTCCGCCACGACGGCACCACCGAGGCCCGCGATGCCTACCGCGAGCCATAACCAACCCGCGGTACCGGGCGGCAGGCCGCCAAGCGTAACCACCAGATCCGGCGCAAAGATCCAGTACGCAGACGACACCATACCCATCGCAAATGCGAACACAGCGAGCCGCGCAAGACGCCGCCACTGCAGCGCACTGATCGGCGGCGGCGGCACTGCGTTGGCAGGCATGACCCGCGACACCGAAGGGATAAACAACCACGCCGCAATCACCCCAATGCCTGCGACGACGGCAAAGGAGATGTACGCCAAACGCCATGCATTGGCCAGGAACAAAACGGTCGGCACGGCCACGATCACGCCAATGCTGGTGCCGGCATTCATGACCGAGCTGACACGCCCGTGCAGCGACCGATCGACCAGCGCCTGCATAGCAGCCGTGAGCGCCGGCATCATCAGGCCGGTACAGATGCCACAGGCGAACACGCCAATGCCCAGCGGCCAAGCCGTAGCCGCCTGGCTAATCAGCCCCAGGCCGCCCAAACCAAAAATGCCCGACAACACCGCCGTGTTGCGGGCGCCCAACCGATCGGCAACCACCGGCGCGACCAGGCTGGCCAGCACAAAACTCACGAGCGGCAGCGCGCCGATGATACCAATGAGCGAAGGCGTCAGCGCCAGATCCGCTCGGATCGGCGGCACGAACAGCCCAAAAGCAAAGCGCGCCAGCCCATAACTGATCGCGATCAGCGAGGCCCCCAGCAGAGCAAACCCGGTGCCCGAACGAGACTGCATATCGACTCCGTCGCATAAGATTGAAGAAGCCGGGCCCCGTTCCGACACCCATCGAAACCTCTACCCTGCGACTACCACTCTAGGCTGTTGGCCTTACAGTACCCGATCGCCGCGGCCTGACTGCACATACGATGCCGAGGCCACTGTGGGAATAATGGGGACAGATTACGGTTTCCGGCGCTGTGCTGTAGACCTGCCACCTATTTCCTATTTCCCGACCGAGCTATAGAAAACCGTGGTCTGAGCTGGTCCGGCCATCACGGACAGGTGAATTAAGCATCTGATTCGGATGCTTGCTCGACTTCCAGCGGCGTTCGATAGCCCAGCGTTTGGTGGAGGCGCTGGCGGTTATAGAACACCTCGATGTATTCGAAGATCGCGGCCCGAGCGGCCCGTCTTGATTCGAACGGTTTGCGATCCATCAGTTCGAACTTCAGCGTCGCAAAGAAACTCTCGGCAACGGCGTTATCCCAGCAATCACCTCGCCGGGACATGCTCAAGATCATGCCGTGATCGTGTAGACGCTTCTGATAGGACGCCGCGATATAAGTTTGTCCTTGGTCGGTGTGATGGATTAAACCGGGCCGAGGTTGTCGTTGCTCGATCGCCATATCCAGGGCATTCGCCACCAGCGCGCTGTTGTTGCGAGAACTCATCGCCCAGCCAATAACGGAACGGGCATACAGGTCGACCTGTATAGCCAGATAGAGCCAGCCTTCTCGTGTCGGAATGAACGTGACATCACCGACCCAGACGCGATCCGGTGCGCTTGTCTGAAAACATCGCGCCAGACGATTCGGGGCCCGGTCGACGGTATGACGAGCTCGGGTCGCGGTGACGAAGCGGCGGCGCCGCTTCGCCCAGATGCCGTGCTCGCGCCGTAGGCGCGCCACTCGATGCTTACCGCAAGTGATGCCCGCTCGCTCAAGAGCGGCCCAGCTCTTGCGATAACCATAGGCGTGTCGCGAAGCCTGCTGTATCTCGCCGATGCGGGTGACTAGCGTCTTATCATTTTGCGATCGCCGTGATGGCTTTCGACGCTGCCAGTCGTAGAAGCCGGACCGGCTGACGCCCAGTACACGACAGAGCATCGCAACGTGATGGGCGCTTTGTGCCGAACGAATAAAGGCGTACTTCACGGCAGCTCGCGCGCGAAGTACGCCGCCGCTTTTTTTAAGATCGCATTCTCCTCTTTGAGTTGTGCGACCTCGCGGCGCAACGCCTCGACCTCCGACGTTTCGTCAGACGCCGCGGGCCGGCCCGGCCCCTGAAACGCCTGTTCCTCGCCTTTGTCCTGGAGCTCGGCCTGCCACTTGTAGAGCTGATTCCGACGAACACCGAGCTCGCGAGCCACCTCGGTGGCTTGGCGACCCGAGTGCTCGAATAACTCAAGCGCCTGAAGTTTGAATTGCTTGGAAAACTGCTTGCGTTTGGCCATCTGGACATCTCCTTCGGGATCGATTGTCCCTTCTTGGTGATGTCCGTGAAAACCGGACCAGTCCAGTCTGTCCCCTATTGTCCTATAAGCCTACCTAGTTTCCAAAAAAAATGCGAAATCGGCAGATAAAAAACCTAGCCTTAGGAAGAAGTGACATATAGGGGCAGGTTTTGCGTTTTGCTTTTCGAGAAGCCATCGGCTTCACTCTGAAAGCGGCATCCACTACTCTGAAGGCAAAAGGCAAGACCTGACCCTAAAGCTTGGACCATGGACCACGGTTTCCGGCGTTACGCTGTAGGCCTGCCACCTATCCCTCGCAGCCTATAGAAAACTGTGGTCTGTCCCCTATTATTTCCGATCACGCCGATGCTGGTGCCAGCATTCATGACCGAGCTGACACGCCCGTGCAGCGACCGATCGACCAGCGCCTGCATAGCAGCCGTGAGCGCCGGCATCATCAGGCCGGTACAGATGCCACAGGCGAACACGCCAATGCCCAGCGGCCAAGCCGTAGCCGCCTGGCTAATCAGCCCCAGGCCGCCCAAGCCAAAAATGCCCGACAACACCGCCGTGTTGCGGGCACCCAACCGATCGGCAACCACCGGCGCGACCAGGCTGGCCAGCACAAAACTCACGAGCGGCAGCGCGCCGATGATGCCAATGAGCGAAGGCGTCAGCGCCAGATCCGCTCGGATCGGCGGCACGAACAGCCCAAAAGCAAAGCGCGCCAGCCCATAACTGATCGCGATCAGCGAGGCCCCCAGCAGAGCAAACCCGGTGCCCGAACGAGACTGCATATCGACTCCGTCGCATAAGATTGAAGAAGCCGGGCCCCGTTCCGACACCCATCGAAACCTCTACCCTGCGACTACCACTCTAGGCTGTTGGCCTTACAGTACCCGATCACCGCCGGCCTGACTGCACATACGATGCCGAGGCCAATGGGGATAATGCGACAGACCATGGTTTTCGGCGCTGCACTGTAAGCCTGCCACCTATTTCCCGAGCGACATATAGAAAACCGTGGTCTGCCCCCTATTGTCCTGACCGAGCTATAGAAAACCGTGGTCTGTCCCCTATTGGTCTCTGCTCGCAGGTAATGCGATCAGGAGCATTTTCGAGACCGCCTTGCACTGCAAGGCGACACGCGACCTTTGCTGCTGATTGAATATACTGTCACCGGATTCCAAGTTGTGATTGTTGCGGGTCGACCACGCGTTATTAGTTAATTCAATATAACTCCGACTATACCGGCCAATGCCGCAAAGCCAGCAATTCGTACGCTCGCGTCGAAAAGTAAAAATTTCTTATCTACTATCGACGAATTGATCGATACTTGGTTTATCAACTCTAACTCGATCGTAGAGAATTCATCCTCGAGCGCGAAAAACTCGTGTAGCTGATCACGATATTTTTCCGTCGAAATCTGCGCTACGTAACCAAAATAAAGCAAGTCTTGAGTTCGGCTAGCCTTCAATTCACTAGCAATCTTTCTACTCATAAACCCACGTGTAGGATCTAATTGGGGAGCGAACGAAATAAGTACAATAAGAGATGAAAGAACAAACCCAAATAAAGCAGCGAATATTAAGAACGCAGAAAACCCACAGAACTCTTGAGTCGATTCTACTCTAAGAAGCAGGACCGTTAATGTACCTACGAACGTTAAAAGAACGGCATTCTTTCTTTCTGCATACTCCAGCCACTTGATGACTCGATCGAGCATATTCTCCAGAAATTGTCGCCGCTCGTCTCGTTTCATGGCACTACTTCAATCATCCCAGTCCAAAAACGACAGAAGCCCCGTGCCGTCACGTGAAAGGGCCTCTTTGAGCTCCTCGTTTTCGCTCTTTAGGAGCTCGTCGCAATATTCTTTACCATGAGTGTCACACCAGTTGCTTCGCAAAGTGTAGACGCGCTTGAAGTCGAAAAAGTCGTCCGTAACGTCCTTCGGCTCCCAGAGATTGGTGGCGGCCCCGTTACTAGAATCACAGCCACAACTCTTCAGCGCTTTTCGATGGGTAAGCCTGTCGAAAAACCGAGAAGAAATTTTTAATTCGTTATCGTCGCCTAGAGCAGCTAATTTTGAGCTCATATTGACGCATTTACCTGCCCAAACTTCATTCCGCTTTCCCGAATCGTCAGCGCCACGGCGCGGCTCCAGCCCAATTCTTTTAAAAACAATCGGGCCACAATCAATTCCTATATGTACCCCGACATCTACGTCACGGCGCTTTGTAACTTGCGGCGAAAAGTAGTCGTTAGCGAACGTCTTACATGTGACCGCTGCGCATAGGGCTGCGTGGGGAGTATTCTTGTCGAACAAGGCAAAAATACCGTCACCCTTGATATCGAGATACGCAGCGCCCAAATGATTACAAATTCGTACCACCGTATCAGTAAAATATTGGTAAATTTCCGCGGTACTTTTCGGATGCTTTTTTGAGCTTAGCTTTGTCGATCCTTTCATATCGACGAAAACAGATATAACGTCGTCTAGGCGGAGCCATTTATTTTTTCGCTGCGGAATATCTCCGGGATCAGGGATTTTAGAGCACGACTCTATTTCTGCATGTTCGCCGTAATTGCTCGCAGCCTTATCGACTATTTCCCGAATCGGCTCTAATAACTTATCTTGGCCTGCCATAGTGATACCCGTGGCAACGTTTTTATTATCTCAAAGGTTAGATCGACGCTCCCGCCATTTTAATCCCAGCTAAGCGCCCCACCCGTCTGATACTCAATCACCCGAGTCTCAAAGAAGTTCTTCTCCTTATTCAGATCCATCATCTCGCTCATCCACGGGAACGGGTTCTCCGCACCGGGATACAGCTCAGCCAGGCCGATCTGCGAGCACCGCCGATTGGCGATGAACTTCATATATTCATCGAACATCGAAGCGTTCAGCCCCAGCACACCACGCGGCATGGTGTCGTGGGCGGATTCGATCTCGAGGTGCATGGCCTCGTCGATCATGGTCCGCGCTTCTTCCTGGAATTCCTGGGTCCAGAGGTGCGGGTTTTCGATCTTGATCTGGTTGATGACGTCGATGCCGAAGTTCAGGTGCATGGACTCGTCGCGCATGATGTATTGCACCTGCTCGGCGGTGCCGGTCATCTTGTTGCGACGGCCGAAGCTCAGGAACTGCACGAAGCCGGCATAGAACCAGATGCCTTCGAACACGCAGTAAAAAGCGATCAGGTCGCGCAGGAATTTCTGGTCGTTTTCCGGGGTGCCAGTCTTGAAGTTCGGATCGGACAGGGATTGCGTGTACTGCAGGGCCCAGGCGGCCTTGTTATGCACGCTGGGCAGCTCGCGGTACATGTTGAAGATCTCGCCCTCGTCGAGGTTGAGGCTCTCCACGATGTACTGGAAGCAGTGGCCATGTACGGCTTCTTCGAACGCCTGGCGCAGCAGGTACTGGCGGCATTCCGGGTTGGTCAGATGCCGGAAGATACCGAGCACGATATTGTTGGCCACCAGCGACTCTGAGGACGAGAAGAAGCCAAAGCCGCGCTTCAAGATCTGGCGTTCGTCGTCGGTCAGGCCGTTCGGGTCGTTCCACAGGGCGATGTCGGCCGCCATGTTCACTTCCTGCGGCATCCAGTGGTTGGCGCAGGCGTTGAGGTATTTGTCCCAGGCCCAGGTGTACTTGAAGGGTACGAGCTGATTGACGTCGGACCGGCAGTTGATGATCTGCTTTTCGTCCACCGAGACGCGGTCGCCGCCGAGTTCGACTTGTTCCAGACCCGTCACGCCGTCGACGCCGTCCTGCTGCGGGGCCTCGGCCTGGCTGTTAAGGGCGAACGGATCGGGGCTGGCGCCGTCCGGGTTCGGGTTGGAGGTAGTGCCGGCGGCATGCGGGTTGCGCTCGGGGGTGCCCTGTCGCGGGGTGTCTTCAAAGTCGAGCATGGCGATGTCCTTACTGTTCGCTTACGCGAATGTTTCGTTGATGGCTACTTCCGGTTGCGCCGGCGGTGCTGGAGGGCGCGGCGCGAAGCGATCGTGCGGCGGATTTTGTCGGCCCGACGCGGCCGGGCCGCCCCCGTTATGGGAGCGGCCGGCTCGCGGACGTCGCCGACCGTGATCACGTCATCCATGGGGCTCATGGTCGGCGCCCTCGCCTATTGGCAGGCTTCGCAGTCCGGATCGTCGATGGCACAGGCCATCGGCGCGGTGGGCGCGGCCGCCGGGGCCGGGCTGGTACTGGCCGCCTGCGGACGCTCGGCCGAGGCCGCGCTCGCGGCGTTGCCGTTGGCGCTGCTGCCGTTCGAGGCCGAAGTTCCGCCGTTGCCACTACCGGCCACATGGCCGCCACCGGAGCCCTTGCCGCCGTTGCCGACGGCGTTCAGGCGATGGTCCGAGATGGTCGATTTCTCGGTATGGGTCGCGCCCATGGTGCGCAGATAGTAGGTGGTCTTTAAGCCCTTCTTCCAGGCCAGCTTGTAGAGCTCGTCGAGCTTACGGCCCGAAGGCTCGGCCATGTAGAGGTTCAGGCTCTGGGCCTGATCCAGCCACTTCTGGCGGCGCGAACCAGACTCGACCAACCAGCGCGGGTCGATCTCGAAGGCGCATTTATAGAGCACCTTGAGGTCGTCCGGAATCCGGTCGATGGCCTGGACGGAGCCGTCGTAGTATTTCAGGTCGTTGGCCATGACCGCGTCCCACAGGTCGAGCGCCTTGAGGTCTTCGACCAGGTAGGGGTTGGCGACGGTGAACTCGCCCGACAGGTTCGATTTGACGTACAGGTTCTGGTACGTCGGCTCGATCGACTGCGACACACCGGTGATGTTGGCGATGGTCGCGGTCGGCGCGATCGCCATGCAGTTGGAGTTGCGCATGCCGACCTCGCCGATACGGCTGCGCAGGGCTTCCCAATCCAGCGTGGCCGACTCGTCCTGGTCCAGATATTCCTCGCCGCGGTTTTCGCGCAGCAGCTTGATGGAATCGATCGGCAGGATGCCCTGATCCCACAGGCTGCCCTTGAAGGTGCTGTAGGCACCGCGTTCTTCGGCCAGATTGGTCGAGGCCTGGATCGCATAGTAGCTGAGCTGCTCCATGGAGCGATCGGCGAATTCGACCGCGCCGTCCGACTCGTAGGGCAGTTTCAGCTTGTACAGCGCATCCTGGAAGCCCATCAGACCCATGCCGACCGGGCGATGCCGCAGGTTGGAATCGCGGGCGGTCTTGACGCTGTAGTAGTTGTACTCGATGACGTTGTCGAGCATGCGCATCGCGGTATTGATGGTGCGCTCGAGCTTGGCCGTATCGAGTTCGCCGTTGACGATATGCTGCGGCAGGTTCACCGAACCCAGGTTGCAGACCGCGATCTCCTTGCCCGGCGAGGTATTGAGCGTGATCTCCGTGCACAGATTGGAGCTGTGCACCACGCCCTTGTGCTGCTGGGGGCTACGCAGGTTGCACGGGTCCTTGAAGGTGAACCACGGGTGGCCGGTTTCGAACAGCATCGACAGCATCTTGCGCCACAGGGTGACGGCCGAGATGGTCTTGTAGTTGCTGATCTCGCCGCGGGCCGCCTTGGCTTCATAGCCTTCATAGGCTTGCTGGAAGGCCCGGCCGGTCAGATCGTGTAGCTCGGGCACGTCGTCCGGCGAGAACAGAGTCCAGTTCTCGTCGTTGAGCACGCGCTTGACGAACAGATCCGGGATCCAGTTCGCGGTGTTCATGTCGTGGGTACGACGCCGGTCATCGCCGGTGTTCTTGCGCAGGTCGAGGAATTCCTCGATGTCCTTGTGCCAGGTTTCCAGATAGGCACAGACCGCGCCCTTGCGCTTGCCGCCCTGGTTGACCGCCACGGCGGTATCGTTGACGACCTTCAAAAACGGCACCACGCCCTGGCTCTTGCCGTTGGTGCCCTTGATATGGGCGCCCATGGCACGGACGTTGGTCCAATCGTTGCCCAGGCCACCGGCGAATTTGGACAGCAGCGCGTTGTCCTGGACGGCTTCGTAGATGCCGTGCAGATCGTCGTCGACCGAAGTCAGATAGCAGGACGACAGCTGCGGACGCAGGGTGCCGGAGTTGAACAGGGTCGGCGTGCTGCTCATGAAGTCGAAGGACGACAGCAGCTTGTAGAACTCGATCGCTTTTTCTTCGCGCTCGATCTCGTTGATCGCCAGGCCCATCGCCACACGCATGAAAAACGCCTGCGGCAGCTCGAAGCGCTTGGATTCGTGGTGGATGAAGTAGCGGTCGTAGAGGGTCTGCAGGCCGAGATAGCTAAAGCCCAGATCGCGATCGGCGATCAGTGCATTGCCGAGCGCATCCAGATCGTATTCGGCCAGCCGCGGGTCGAGCAGCTCGTGGTGCACGCCGCGGTGGATGAAGTCCTTGAAGTACTCGGTATAGCCTTCGCGCATCTCGGCGTGGGTGGCATAGACCACCTCGCCGTGAGCCAGGAAGGTCAGCGCTTCGTGGCGCAGCTTGTCCATCAGCAGGCGCGCCGCGACGAAGCCGTAGTTGGGCTCGGCTTCCAGGCGCTGGCGGGCGGACAGGATCAGCGCAGTCGATAGCTCGTCTTCGGTGATGCCGTCGTAGGCGTTTTTCAGCGTGTCGTCGAGCACGGTCTGTGCGACCACGCCGTCGACGCCCTCGCAGGCCTCGCCGATGACGCGCTGCAGACGGTCGCGATCCAACTCGGCGGTGGTGCCGTTGTTGAAGCTGACCTGGATATCGCCGGCGACGTTCTGGGTCTCGCCCGGGCCGGTCTCGGCCAGCTTGGCCGCGCGCTCGCGGGCACGCTCTTCGCGATACAGCACATAGGAACGGGCGACCTTGTGCTCGCCAAAGCGCATCAGCGCCAGTTCGACGTAGTCCTGAATATCTTCGATATGGACCGCGCCGCCGCCGGGCAGGCTGCGGGTCACGCCCTGGACCACCTGCTCGGTAATGTCCTTGACGGTCTGACGGATCCGGCTGGAAGCCGCGCCCTGCTGGCCTTCCACGTCGATGAACGCCTTGGTCACGGCGAGCTCGATTTTGGAAGCGTCGAACGGCGTAACCTTGCCGTTGCGACGGATCACTTTATAGGCGCCCGGCTTGGTCGCCTCGATGGCTGCGCCGTAGCCCTGGTCTTCGGCCGGGTTCTGGCGCGCCTCGCTGCGCTCGGACACTTCTGCCTGTTCCATCTTCTCTCCGCGCTGGATTGGGCGGCGTTGGACGGCCAACGCGCCGTGAAAATTGTTGCCCTGAACGACGTAGGGAGCGGGCTGGGCCGCGTCGCTGGACGAATAAGATACCCCACTAGATACTGTGGTCAAGCACCTCTTTTAGGGCCCCAAATCACAACATATTGTGCGCACGAGTGGATAAAAGGTGGGCAACTCTGTGGATAAAACCCGGCATGAGGGGCTTAATGGGCTGGCATACAAGGCTTTAGCGCACTGGTTAATGATTCACCGACTGCCGCTGCCGGCTGCGCTGTCTTGTGCTTCGATAGCGCACCGCCGTGACCGCGCCTACGGCCGCCGCACTGACGTACAACTTCAGATTTTCTTGTTCGACAAGGATTTTCGGGCTCTGGCATGACGCCCGGCGGCGATCGATTGAATTTTTCTTTCGCCGATCTGGCAGCGATAGCACTGCACCGTGAATCCACATCTAGCCCGAATAGCCGCAAGCGGCCACAATAGCGCCATGGACATCATCGTTATCCGCCATGGTATCGCGCTGGACGGCGATACTGCCGAAGGCATGGGCCTATCCGATGCCGAGCGCCCGTTGACCGCCCTGGGCGAGCGCCGGACCCGGGCTGCCGCAGCTGGCCTGCGCCAGGCCCTGACCGACCTGCCGGTCGACGATATTCTCACCAGCCCGCTGCTGCGGGCGCGCCAGACGGCCGCGATTCTGGCCGACTATCTGGATGATCCGCCGGTCGATCAAGCCGATGTGCTGGCCCCGGCGATGGATATGGAAGCCGTCGATAGCTGGCTGCATGCCCACTTCGGCGAGCGCCGCGTGATGCTGGTCGGCCATGAGCCGGATCTGGCGACCTGGGTGTCCTGGAGCCTGACCCGCCGGCGCGACCGGCTGATGGCGTTCAAAAAAGCCGGCGCTGCCCTGCTCGAGTTCCCCGGTGCCCCGGACGGCGGCACTGGCACCCTGCGCTGGCTGCTGACCGCCAAGCAGTTGCGCGCACTGGGGTAACGCTATTCCACGGCTTCCGGTATGGCCTCCCAGGCCGAACCCAAGCCAAGACACGCTATCGGCCAGCGCCGTGGCCGCTCTATAGCCCCTGTCGCAAGACGCTGCCCGTCGTATCGGCCAAGACGCGCCGTTGCGCGGGGCCAGCCAGGTACAAGACGTGCAACCTCGTACGACGCGATAGACCGGCCCTCCTCGACAAGCTCGTAGCCTGATGCAGCCCTCCCGCATGATCGTTCGCTAGCGCGGCAAAGCCACAACAGCGCTCGCGATGCCTTGGCGAATCGCTTCATGGTCATGGAGGCACAGGTATGTCTCGTGGCGATAAGCCCTAAGGCGGGCCGTCATGGGATACACCGCGGCACCCGCGCCCTGAGATAGCAAGCCAAGGCATGTGAGCCTGGCGTGGCCTTAGCCACGTCAGCGGACGATAACGCCGGATAACCGCCTCAGGGGCGCGGGTGCTGCTCGCCCACCGCGCCAGACGGCGTTGCAGGCCTTGACCGTGGGGCCCGCCACGGTCAAGGCCTGCGCCTTGCCCGACCCAATGGGCGGGCGTTATGCGGTGGCATCTCTTATGACGACACGCTCTAAATATGCATCTCCCATATTCATGGATAAGCCGAACCGGCTGACCGATGGCTTGTGGTGGCGGCTGGCATGGGATCGATACCGATTGTCGTCGTGGAACCCGTACCACCAATCGACCACAGGCTCATCGGCGTTTTGATCGACATCGGCATCCCCCATTCGTGTAGCGCCGTCTGGATCCCACGCCCGGCCTTGCCATGGGTATGCGGCCGCGATACTCGCATCGTTGCATCACAGCGCTTGGCAGGCCCTGCCACGACATAGCAACAGGCCCAGCACTAGCGCTCGGCCGGGCCAGGATGATCTCGACCAAACACCGGGCGGATCACTCGCCCGAAGCAGCCGCTCGCCATAGGCCGAGGCTTTTCGGCTGCACACTATCGCGCAACCACGATAGCCGTGCCCACACGCAGTCGCGGGGCGCGTCGATCGATGCCCTAAGAGGCGTCGTATACGCCATCGCTGCGCTCCAGCGCATACGGTGTGTCGCGGTGGCGTGCCCAACCGCGTCAAGGCCTGCAGCGGCCACTGAGGCGCCGCGCGCACGGCGGCGTTGCAGGCGGTCAGCGCACAGGTTGTCCAGGTCAGCGTTTGCCCGCCGCTCGGGCTGTCGGTTGACAATCCGTTCCTGCCCCGCCGCCGCGGCGTGCGCTCTGGGCCGCGGCAACCACAGCGCGCCATGCTGGGCCGATGATGTTATCGCCGAAGGGCATCGACAGCGCCTAGACCGTCACCCCGAATAACCCGCCGGCGGCCGTAGTCAGAGCCATGGCCAGCGCGCCCCAAAACACAACACGGGCAACCGAGGTCACCACTGAGGCGCCGCCGGCCCGGGCCGCCAGCGTCCCCAGCACCGTCAGCCCCAGCAGCACACTGAGCGCCACCGCTGCGATCGTTGCCGAACGCGGCACGATCAGGGCGATCCCGACCGGCAGAGCCGCACCGGCAGCAAAGGCCGCCGCCGAGGCCAGCGCTGCCTGTAGTGGGCGCGCCATTGTGTTGTCAGACAGCCCGATTTCGTCGCGGGCATGGGCTTCCAGGGCATCGTGGCGCATCAACTGCTCGGCCACTCGATCGGCCAGCTCGGCATCCAGGCCACGCTCGATATAGATCTGCGTCAGTTCGGCGTGCTCGGCTGACGGGTGGCTGGCCAGTTCGCGGCTTTCCAAAGCCAGGTCGGCGCGCTCGGTATCGGCCTGGGAACTGACCGAGACATATTCGCCGGCCGCCATCGACAATGCCCCGGCCACCAGACCGGCCACACCGGCCAGCAGCACGGTCTGGGCATCGGCCTGGCCAGCGGCTACGCCCAGCACCAGGCTGGCTACCGAGACGATCCCGTCGTTGGCGCCAAGCACGGCGGCCCGCAGCCAGTTCAAGCGATGGATGTTGTGATGTTCCCGATGTTGCGATGCGACCATGGCTGCCTCGATGCCCTCACCAGTTCAAACCATTGTGCCGATATCCCGCGCTGCCCGGCCGTTGCCAAGCCGCCGGCGCGCCCGCGACCGGCGGTGCTAGACTGGTATCGTCGGCAGCGCCTGTTTTTCGCTGGCCCGGACCGGACCGTAGTTATCCATGCCTGAGTACCACTGGCTGATCATCGGCGGCGGCCCCCACGGCCGCTTCATCGCGGCCTCGATTCTCGCCCGCGCGCCGGGAACATCGCTGGCGATCGTCGACCCCGAGCCGCCGATGGCAGCCTGGCAAGCCCGGGCAGCGGCCTGTGGCATGCAGTATCTACGCTCATCGAACGCCCATCATCTGGGGGCACGCGCCGATAGCCTGCGCCGTTTTGCCGCGGCCCACGGCTACGACGACGTGCATGCGCTGGGTTATTACCGGCGCCCGTCGCTGGCGCTGTTCAACGCCCATGCCGAGGCCGAACTTGGCCAGCCGCACCAGCTGCATGCCGGCGCCGTCGAGATCGTGGCCAACGATGCCGGCCACGGCTGGCGGGTACGGCTGGACGATGGCCGAATTTGCGATGCTGCCCGCGTGGTGGTGGCCACCGGCCCGGGGCAGCCGTTTCGCCCGGCCGGGCTGACGGCCGCCGCGCATGTCTTCGATGCCGATTTCGAACTCGGCGCGCCGGGCACGGCCACGGCGATTGTCGGCGGCGGCATTACCGGCGCCCAGCTCGCGCTGCGGGCGGCCCACGAGGGCCACCGGGTGTACTGGGTGAGCCGCGACCAGCCGCGAGCCACCGACTTCGATTCCGATCCCTGCTATGCCGGGCCGCGCTGTCTGGCACCGTTCGTGCGCGAGCCGCTGGCCGAGCGCAGCCGGCTGCTGGTCGAAGCTCGCCAGCCCGGCACCCTACCGCCGGATATCTATAGCGCGATCACGGCCGCCCTGGCCGGCGGCGAGCTCGCCTGGCGACGCGGCGATGCCGTACAGCGCACCGACGCCGGCCTACGCCTGGCCGATGGCCGCGAGCTGGCCGTCGACCAGGTGATCCTGGCGACCGGCTTTGCCCACCGGCCAGCCGCCGACAGCCTGCTCGGCCGTGTGATTGCCGAGCTCGGGCTGGCGACCGACGGTGCCGGCCATATCGATGTCAATGACATCCTGGAGGCTGCTCCGGGGCTGCATATCGCCGGCCGCTCGGCCAGCTTCCAGCTCGGGCCGATGGCCGGCAATATCAAGGGCGCACGATTGGCCGGACGTTGTCTGGCCGCGCTCGCCGCCGACGAACGCACAGCAGCTTAAATCTTCGGCGGCAGGGCGCTGGCAAAGGCCAGCGCCGGCTCGATCCAGGCGCCCAGCGCATCTTCGGAGGCCATGCCCGCAGGCTCGACGACCACGAAGCCGGCCATCGGCCGGCCGGCGAAATCCATGCTGTGGACGTGCTCGCGGCTCAGCGCACTGGCCTGCTCGGCCGGGGCCACACGGGTGATCAGTTCGTCGTCGTAGACACAGCAGATCAGATGCCGCCGGATGAGAAACGCCAGCCCGCCGAACATGCGCCGGGTTTCGATCTCCGGCGATGTTTCGAAACAGGCTTTGACGCGTTCGGCCAACCCGGCATCGTAAGACATGACAATTCTCGACAGCCGGGCAACGGTGCCCGATTGTTAGTCTAGTCCATCAGCGCCGGTGCCTGCTTAATATAGTCGCGCCGGTTCTTGGTAGCCTCGCCGGTCAACACGAAGCCCTGCAGTTTGCCCTCGTTGTCGACGAAACTGCCTTCCAACGCTGTGCCCTGGCCGTCGATCTGCCAGTCGCCGCCCTGATCGACCGGCGGATAGACGATCACCGGGCAGACATGGGTTTTGACCATAATCGGCAACGTCGGATAGCTCACCTGGCTCGGCGCATCGTCCGGGCCGGCGGCCAAGGTCTTGCCCAACGTACGCGCGCACTGCATAAGCGGGCCGACGTACGGCCGCCAGATGCCGTCGACTTCGGCACAGTCGCCCAGCGCATAGATATTCGGATCCGAAGTGCACAGGCTGCGGTCGACGCTAATGCCCCGATCCACAGCCAGACCGGCCGACTCAGCCAGATCGGTGCCGGCTTTCAGGCCCACCGCCGATAAAATGATATCGGCATTGATATGGCTGCCGTCGTCCAGTTCGACTCGATAACGGCCGTTGTGGCTTTCGTTGATGCCCGCCGCGGCATGGCCCAGATGCCAGTCGACGCCGGCATGGGCCAGCGCGGTCTTGACCGCCTGGCCGGCCGACTCGGGCACCAGCTGGGCCAGCGGCCAGCCGGCCGGATCGGCCACCGAGACTTTATAGCCCGACTGCACCAGATCGTTGGCGAACTCGCAGCCGATCAGGCCGGCGCCCAGGATCACCACATGGTCGTTGCTGTCCAGATTACCGCGGAAGACGCGGTAATCCATGAGATTGTTGACCTTGTGCACCGCCTCGGCGGCATCCCCGGCCAGGTTCAGGGTGATCGGGTCCGCGCCCCAGGCCAGCACCAGCTTGGAATAGCGCAGCGTATCGCTGGCCAGCCGCACTTCGCAGGCCTCAGGGTCGATGGCCTCGACCTGCTCCCAGGTGCGCACGGTCGCATCCAGCATCTCGGCCATTTCATCGGCAGTTTTCTGAACCAGATCCTCTGGATCGTTGCCTTTGGCATGGGCTTCGGAGATATCCGGTTTGTAATAGCTCGCGCCATCGTCCCGGGTGATCAACACGACCGGCGTCTCGCCGTCGTGCTTGCGGAATTCGCGGGCGGTGCTATAGCCCGCCAGCCCAGTGCCGATGATAATGATCGGATCCATACGATCGTGCCTCGATTCGAATCGAAAACGGGCCGCTGGCGCGGCCCGTACCTCGGGCGATGCCCGGTTATTCGACTGGTTATTCGACTTCCATCATTTCGAAGTCGTCCTTGGGCGCGCCGCAATCCGGGCAGGTCCAGTCTTCGGGAATGTCTTCCCATTTGGTGCCCGGCTCGATGCCTTCGTCCGGCATGCCTTCGGCTTCATCGTACTCGAACCCGCAGACGATGCATTGCCACTTCTTCATTGCCTAATCTCGCTTGGGATGGTGTATCGCAACAACCAAAAAACAGGCGCTGCCGAAGCAGCGCCGCTACAAGGAGCTCAAGGCTACCAAAACACTGTCGCAACAGCGATCCGCAGACGCCGCTATGCATCGGCCCGTCTTCGACATAACGCCCGACTGAAGCTTTGCCGGGTTCGGGCCAAGCCTTGATACAAGTCACGCATCGGGACCGACACAATCGCGACCCGCCGAAAGGCGCAACGCCACACGGCGCCCGTGATCGATCTTTCGCGGCTCGCCGAGTCAGCCGGGCAAACGCTGGGGTACAGCGGCCCAGCGCCAGCCTGACCGTAGGACGCGCAATGGCATCATCGCCGCTATAGGCCAATCGGCGCTTCAACGGCCAGGGTGCCGGGCTTACGACCTGCGCCCACGAGCTTTTGAGACGCCAACCTACGGCGTCGACGCCGGCGCTCGCTCGCGCCGATTCCCCTGAGCCGATGGCCGGCCGATAGCCGATCGTAATTGTTGTAGATTGGATATCGTGGACGTTGCGCAGCGTCTTCTGGCGCGACGACCGATCGCCCCTGCCCGATCGGTACCACGCTCTCAACCGCCAGAGCGCGAAGGACAATGCTATGGATAGCGCCGCCGAGCCGATCACCACTTCGTCTGCCGAGACCGACGCCGCCACCCTCCGACGGCTGTTCGACGCCCAGCGCCCGCGCGCACTCGCGCTGCGCAGCTCGACCGCCGACGACCGTATCGCCAAGCTCAAGCGCCTGCGCGAGCTCATGTTCGACAAGCGCGAGGCAATCCACGCAGCCTGTCATGCCGATTTCGCCAAACCCGGCGCCGAGGTCGAGGCCACCGAGATCCTGCCGGTGGTCGCCGAAGCTCGGCATGCCATCCGCAAGCTCAAGTCGTGGATGAAGCCCAAACGCAAGCTGCCGACCCAGCTGTTGCTGGGTACCTCGGCCGAGGTACGCACCGAACCGCGTGGCGTGTGTCTGATCATCTCGCCCTGGAACTATCCGATCAATCTGTCGCTCGGCCCGCTCGTTTCGGCGATCGCAGCCGGCAATACCGTCATCCTCAAGCCCTCGGAAATGACGCCGCACTGTACGGCCTTTCTGGAAGAGTTCATCGCCGAGTTGTTCGAGCCCGAGGAAGTCGCAGTAGTTACCGGGGCCGTCGAGACAGCCCAGGCTCTACTCGACCTGCCGTTCGACCATATCTTTTTCACGGGTTCACCGGCGGTCGGCCGGCACGTGATGGCTGCAGCAGCCAAACACTTGGCCTCGGTTACCCTGGAGCTCGGCGGCAAATCGCCAGCGATCGTGGATCGCTCGGCCAATATCGAGGCAGCCGCGGCCAGCCTGGTCTGGGGCAAGTTCGCCAACAATGGCCAGACCTGTATCGCCCCCGACTATGTCTATGTGCATGCCGCGATCAAGGACGATTTCGTTGCTGCCTGCCGCGCGGCTCTGGACAAACTGTACGGCCCGCGCGACCAGATCGCCGCTAATCCCGACTACTGCCGGATCGTCAACGACAAGCACTATCAACGCCTGCGCGAACTGCTCGAAGACGCGATCGAGCGCGGCGCCAAACTGCCGGTCGGCACCGTCCCGGCTAACGACGAGCGTTTTCTGGCCCCGACCCTGCTTACCCAGGTCGACGATGACGCACGGATCATGGACGAAGAAATCTTCGGCCCGCTGCTGCCGATTCTGACCTTCGACGACATCAACACGCCGATCGCAGCCATCAACGCCCGGCCCAAGCCGCTGGCGCTGTATGTCTATGCCCGGGACAACGCGCTCGTCGAGGCCGTACTGTCGCGTACCAGCGCCGGGGGCTCCTGCGTGAACCAGGCGATGCTGCATTTCCTGCACGACCGACTGCCGTTCGGCGGGGTCAACAACTCTGGCCTAGGCCAGAGCCATGGCCACTACGGCTATCTGGCGTTTTCCCACGAACGCGCGGTGCTGCGCGATCGCTTCTCGCTGGCGTTTTTGTTCCGGCCGCCCTACAACCGCTTCACGCGTGGATTCATCCGTTTTGCGGTGCGTTGGTTGAGTTGAAACCGGAGATATCAGTCTCGCTACAACGCTTGGTATTGTGGTCTTGATCGCTTTGGTCCTCCACTGCTCGGCGCTGCGCCCAAGGGGCTTAATACAGCGCAGGCTCGCCACGCGGCAGCGGGCGGTCGATCTGTATTCCATCCCGTAACGCGGCGACGCAGACGCACAGCGGCAACGGGTGTCCGGCGCACTGCGCCGGTGCGGCCAGCTGTCTGAGCGTCGCCAAAGCGACGCGAGTTCTAGCCGCATCCCGTGGCCGCGAGCATCGGAGTGCACCGGCGTAGCCGGCGCCGTGTTCGGGTGCCTTTTGTTTGGTTCCTTTATTTGGGCAAGCAAATAAAGGGACTCGCACAGCAGTGCGAAACCGAGTTCTAACTTGCCTCGTGGCCAGAATCAGATACGCCAGATCCCGGGCCGTAGTGCTTTAAACACTTTACGAGCCAGTCGTACCGGGCTGTTTCGCGCTGATGCGCGAGTGGCTTTTCTTGCTTGCCCAAATAAAAGTAGCCCAAACAAAGGGCACCCTGTCTGGCGCCGATGCTTGCGCATCGGTGCCCTGCGCGGCTCCGGCCGCAAGCGGACGGCCGGAAACTCGCCGTGCTACGCACGACTCAAACATCCGGCCGTCTTGTTCGCTTGCGCCCTCCACTGCTCGGCGCTGCGCCCAAGGGAGTCCGAATACAGAGCCAGCCCACGATGTCGCAGTGGGTGCCTGTATTGAATCCCGTTACACGGCGACGGAGACGCGCAGCGGCAACGGGTGTCCGGCGCACAGCGCCGGTGCGGCCAGCTGTTTGAGGGCCGCCTAAGCGGCCCGAGTTCTGGCCGCATCCCGTCGCCGCGAGCATCGGAGTGCACCGGCGTTAGCCGGCGCCGTGTCGGGTGCCTTTTTCTTGGCTCCTTCTTTTGGGCAAGCAAAAGAAGGGGCTCGCACAACAGTGCGAAACCGAGTTCTAACTTGCCTCGTGGCCAGAATCAGATACGCCAGATCCCGGGCCGTAGTGCTTTAAACACTTTACGAGCCAGTCGTACCGGGCTGTTTCGCGCTGATGCGCGAGCCACTTTTATTTGCTTGCCCAAATAAAAGTAGCCCAAACAAAGGGCACCCTGTCTGGCGCCGATGCTTGCGCATCGGTGCCCTGCGCGGCTCCGGCCGCAAGCGGACGGCCGGAAACTCGCCGTGCTACGCACGACTCAAACATCCGGCCGTCTTTATCGCTTGCGCCCTCCACTGCTCGGCGCTGCGCCCAAGGGCTGGATACAGAGCGGGCCGGCGATACCGTGGATGGTGGTCTGGTTTGTATTCCGTTCCGTGACGCGGCGACGCAGACGCGCAGCGGCGACCAGTTTCCGGCACACAGCGCCGGTGCGGCATAGCGCCTGATGCCTGGGTTAAGCTGGCGCGATGATTTTTCTGCCGATCGTCTTGTCATGACCGCACCGCAACGTTTTGCTGCCGCACTTGCTAACGAACAGCCGCTGCAGATCGTAGGCGCGATCAACGCCTATGCCGCCATTCTGGCCGAGCATTCGGGCTTCAACGCGATTTATCTGTCCGGCGGCGGCGTGGCCAACTGGTCGTACGGGCTACCGGACCTGGGCATGACCACGATGAACGACGTACTCGAGGATGTGCGCCGAATCACCTATGCCACCGACGTGCCGCTGCTGGTCGATGCCGATACTGGCTGGGGCAGCGCCTTCAATATCGCCCGCTCGATCCGGCTGCTGGAAGGCGCGGGCGCGGCGGCGGTGCATATCGAAGACCAAGTTGCAGCCAAACGCTGCGGGCATCGGCCAGGCAAGGAAATCGTCTCCCAGGCCGAGATGGTCGACCGGATCAAGGCTGCCGTCGATGCCCGCGACGAAATGAAGATCATGGCCCGTACCGATGCCCTGGCGGTCGAAGGCCTGGATGCCGCGCTCGAGCGGGCCGCGGCCTGCGTAGAGGCCGGTGCCGACTATATCTTCGCCGAGGCGATGACCGATCTCGCCATGTACCGGCGTTTTACCGAACTGGGCGTGCCAGTGCTGGCCAATATTACCGAATTCGGCGCGACCGAACTCTACGGCACCGACGAACTCGCCGCACAAGGCGTGGCGATGGTGCTGTATCCGCTTTCGGCTTCGCGGGCGATGGCCAATGCCGCGCTGGATGTCTACCGTACGATCCGCGAGCACGGCAGCCAGAGACCAGCCGTCGAGCATATGCAAACTCGCGACGAACTCTATGCCCATCTCGGCTATCACGCCTTCGAAGACAAGCTCGACGATCTGTTCGGCGATAGCGAAAAGCGCTGACGCGCCCCTCGACAGGAGACTCCGATGAAAAAAGGCCTAGCTATCGCGATCGCCGTGATCGTTATCGCGGCAGCTGCCGTGGGTATTTACTGGTCGGTGCGCAGCCCGCAGCCGAGCCAGGAACCCACGGGCGAAGCAACCCAGAAGCCAGCCCAGCCACAGCCCGAAGGCCAGGGCCAGGGCCAAGCCGAGCAGCCTGCCGAAAAACCGGCCCCCAAGCCCGAGCCCGCGGAAAAACCCGAGCCACCGACGACCACCCAGGCGGCCTCCCCGGCCGCGGCCTACTGCGCCGACGACCACGATAAGGCCCAAACCCAGGCACTGACCCTGGCAGGCGGTCTGGTTCAGATTTTCCAGCATCAGGCTGCACTCGCCGATGCCTATGACTGTGCCAAGGCCTATCTTGGCCATGGCGGCGATATCGATGCCGCCGACCCCAGGGCCGATTCCCAGCATCTGACGCCGCTATTGTTCGCGATCAAGCGCAACGACCCTCAGATGGTGCGGTTCATGATCGACCACGGCGCGGATCTGAATCAGCCCGGCGGCCCGAAGGACATCAAGCCCTACGGCTATGCCGTGTACTCGGCGCTGCACAACCAGAGCACCGACTACAACCAAGTAATCCAGATCCTGGACTCGTCCATGAACCAGGGCAGCGATGCCTCGGCAGCCCAGCGCTAGGGCCCGTTGCTGTGTCGTATGAGCGTCGCGTCTGAAACCGCCCTACGGGTTCGGCATCGCACCAGTCGCCGGCCACGGCAGGTCATAACGCGGACTGGCAACGCCGCCAGGCGCCCATGGTGAGTGTTCATGGGCGACCCAATCTGGAAAAACAGGCGCCCATATATGAACGACACGACGGCAATCCCGTCTGATCGCTATCTCGCAGAGCGACTACGCCGTTCGACGCTTTGTCTTGCCGTTTACTCTATTTTTTATAAAAACGCTTGGCACGGGCTCAAAGACCACCTCAACAGGCTCTAAGAGTCGTTTGACTGCCACCAAAGGGGCGCATGGGCGGCCCCGGTTGGGGTTGCCCCTTGATCAGTCGGGCACCGATAAACCGGCGCGCCATGACCGCGCGGCGCATGCGACGTTACGGCCCAGCGCGGGGTGCGGCCCCGTACGACTGTAAAAAGGCGCGCGCCCTAGGTTTTGACCAGACACGCAGGGATGACCGTTCGCTTACGGATAGTCGTTCGGCCGCGCCTGCGCTAAATTAGCCATGTTGTTACCGATCATATCGGAACGATGAATCGTCTTGTCTTGTCTTTGTTATACGATCGCACCGGCCTGCCATCCCGCATTAACGCGCCCGGCGGCCACCGCCCGGGAGCCGCTCGCCGGTGACCCAGGCGTACACCGACCACGCCGAGGCTGCGCCAAGCTGGCAGCTGGATAGCTCCGGCCCGACCACAAGGGTGGTACTGGGCGGCTCGTGGCATCTGTTTCTGGCCGGCCGGGCTCGCGAACGCCTGGGTCGCGAGCTGGACGCGCTCGAACACCCCGAGCAGCTGGCATGGGATCTGACCCATATCACCGGTCTGGACAGCGCCGGCGCCTGGCTGCTGTGCCGCCTTTGGGGCGGCCAACTGCCGGAGCAGCTGACCTGCCGGGCCCCGGATCGCCACCGACTGGAACGGCTGGTCGAAGCGCCTACGGTGCCCGAACCCCAGCGACGCCGCTCGCGGCTGCTCAGCGGTCTCGACCGGCTGGGCGGGGGGCTCGTCGGCATCGCCCGCAGTACAGCCGGGCTGTTGGCCCTGTTGGTCGGCGTACTGATCGATCTGGGCATCTGCTGTGTGCACTGGCGGCTGATTCCGGCCCGTGAAATCAGCGCGGCGATCTATCGCACCGGGGTATCCTCGGTGCTGCTGCTGGGGGTGACCGGCTATGTGATCGGCATCGTCATGAGCCTGCAGATCGGCGTCACCCTGTCGGACTTCGGAGCCAACCAGCGCATCATCGGCCTGATAGGCCTGGCGGTGACCCGTGAGCTCGGCCCGGTGATCGCAGCCATCATCCAGGTCGGCCGGGCCGGCTCGGCGATCACGGCCGGGATCGCTGGCATGCACCTGACCGAAGAACTCGACGCACTTAAGACCTTCGGTGCCTCGCCGCGGTTGCGGCTGGTGACCTCACGGGTAATCGGCATGGTCATCGCCATGCCGCTGCTGGTGGTCTGGACCGATGCCGCCGAGATTCTAGGCGGCGCCACCACGGCCCAGTTCGATCTCGGCGTACCCTACGGCCTGTTCCTGGCCCGGCTGCCGGAATCGGTATCGATGTTCAATTTCTGGCTGGGGTTGATCAAAGGCGCCCTATTCGGCCTGATCATCGCCATCGTCGGCAGCTATTTCGGCCTGACCGCCCGGGCCAATACCGACAGCCTCAGCGCCCAGACCACCCGCTCGGTGGTGGTCGGCCTGTCGTTGATTCTGATCATCGATGCCCTGACCGGCGCAGTCCTCGCCAAACTGGGGTTTTTATGAGCAACGGCGCCTTGGATACGGCCATCGAAGTCGTCGATCTCGGCACCGAAATCGACGGCGACTGGATTCTGCGCGGGCTGAATTTATGCCTGGCACGCGGCGAGACCCTGGCCGTGATCGGCAGCAGCGGCGGCGGCAAGTCGCTGATGCTGCGTCATCTGATCGGCCTCAGCCGGCCGGCCGAGGGACGGATTCAGGTCCTGGGCGAGCGCATCGGCCGGCTGCAGGGTGCGGCCATGCGACGCCTGAGCCGGCGCTGGGGCGTGCTATTTCAACAAGGCGCGCTGTTTTCGGCGCTGTCGGTCTACGACAATATCGCGTTTCCGATGCGCGAACTGCGCCGCGACGGTCTGGCCATACCCGAGCCGATGGTCGCCGATTTGGTCGGGCTCAAACTGGCGGCAGTGGGCCTGGCACCGGAGGTCGGCAATCGCATGCCGCATGCCCTGTCGGGCGGCATGATCAAACGCGCGGCCCTGGCTCGGGCGCTGGCGCTGGATCCGGAGCTGTTGTTTCTCGACGAGCCAACCGCCGGACTCGATCCGGCCTCGGCCACCGATTTTCACCGGCTCTATGCCCAGCTGCACAAGAACATGGGGCTGTCCGGCCTAATCGTCACCCATAACCGCACCACTCTGGAAACGGTTGCCGACCGGATCGCGGTGCTGGTCGATGGCCGGATCCTGACCACCGGGACCCTGGCTGAAATCCAGTGCTATTCGCACCCTTTCATCGAACGTTTTTTTGCCGCCGACGCCTAAGAGGTCTTTATGGAAAACCGATCGCATCTCGTCGCGGCACTGGCGTTCATCATCGTCTTCGGCGCCGGTGCCGTGGCTTTTTTCTTCTGGCTGTCGACCGGCGACGGTGCCCACCGGACACTGGTCATCCGCACCCAGCATGCGGTCGGTGGCGTGACTAGCGAATCGCCGGTCAAGTTCAAGGGGCTGAAAGTCGGCCATATCGAAAGCGTCGGTTTCGCCCCCGACGATCCCAATACCGTACGCATCGTGTTCAAGATCCGCGACTCGGTGCCGCTAACGCGCACCAGCTATGCCGAACTCTCTACCCAGGGCATTACTGGCCTGAGCACGCTGACCCTGGCCACCCCGGACCCGTCGGCGCCGCCGCTGACCACCGGGTCGGACAAGCCGGCCGAACTGCCGCTGCACCAGGGCCTGTTCGCCCAGCTCAAGGATCGCGGCCAGCAGGATCTCGAACGCATCAGCCGGATTCTGGATCAGGTCGAGCAACTCACCGGTGGCGACAACGCCCGGCATATCAGCCGGACCTTCGCCCAACTCGACCAGGCCACTGCCCAACTCACTGAAACCGAACAGGCCCTACAGCCCACACTCGCACAGTTGCCCAGGCTAACCGAGCAACTGCGACACACCGTCGACCGGGTCGACCGGCTCACCCAACAGGCTGGCCCGGTGATGCGGCAAGCCCAGGGGGTGGGCAAGTCCGGCCAGCAAGTCATGCGCCGTCTCAACCAGCGCATCCTGCCGCATATCGATGCCCTGACCGAGCAGCTGCGCGATACCAGCCGACAGATCCAGGATCTGGGCGCCGAGCTGACCGCCAAGCCCCAGAGCGTATTACTCGGTCCACCGACACGCCACCCAGGACCGGGCGAGCCCGGTTTTCACGCCCCCGGCCAATAGCACGAGCGTTTAATGGATCAGCGATGACAGGCCCGCAAAACGAACACCCCATAGCGAAACAAGCGATCAATCGCCGAACCCGCCGCCGAGGCTTGGCTCGGCTATGGCCCGTCTGGGTACTGCCGGCCCTAGCACTGGCCGGCTGCAGCCTGCTGGGTAACAACCCTTCGGTCTCCCCCAGCCGATATACCCTGGATGTGCCAGCCGCCTCGAGAACTCACCCGGCGGCGGCGTCGCACTATCCGCTGACTCTCGATCTGCGCTCGATCCGCGCCCCCGGCTGGCTGGACTCCAAGCGCATGCTGTATCGGCTCGAATACGACCAGGGCCAGCGGCTGGCGGCCTATACCCGCTCGGCCTGGGCCGATACGCCGGCGGATCTGGTCGGCGATCATCTCGAAGGGGCGCTATCGGCCCGGCACCTGTTCGCGGCCGTACTCGGCCAAGGCTCAGGCCGTGCCGATCTGGTGCTACAGCTCGCCCTGCAGGACTTTTCCCAGTATTTCACCGCCCGCGACGCCAGCCACGGCCGGATCGCTGCCCAGGCCACCCTGCTCAGCGCCGACAGCGGCGCCGTGATCGCGCAGAAACACTTCGATATCAGCGCTCCAGCCCCGAGCGCCGATGCCGAAGGCGGCGTGCAGGCCTTGTCCCGGGCCGATGCGCGCCTCGACCGGGCGATCACAGGCTGGCTGAACACAACGCTGGCAGCCTGCGGCGGTGCCTGTCAGCCCGGCGCCTGATCCGACCGATCGAAGCGGCTGAATACAGTGGCCGGCTCGGGCCATTCATAGAGGGTCTCGAACAGCCGCTGGCCACCGAGCTCGAAGGGCCGCGCCCGATCCGGCACCGCACCGAGCCGTTCGTAGAAACGACGGCCGGCCCGATTGTCGCTGAGCACACCGACCCGAATCCGCACCGCCCCGCCGGCGATCAAGACCTTGAACACGCGGGCAACGAGCGCTTTGCCGATACCCAGCCCCTGGGCTTCGGGAAGCACATAAAGACGATAGATTTCGCCGGCCTCGCCCAACTCGGCACGTCGTTCCGGGCCGGCGGTGATCAGGCCGACGATCACGCCGGCCGCGCTTTCGGCTACGTACCCGATTTCGAACAACGGCTGGCGCGCGATCTCCTGCTGCCAGCGGCGCGTATCTCGGTCGATATCCATGGCATCGAGCACGGCCTCCGGCAGCAGGCCGCGATAGGCCGACTGCCAGGTTTCGACATACACCCGAGCGACGCCGGCGGCATCGGCAACGCACATCGGGCGGATCTGCATGGTCGACTCTCGGCTTGCGCGACCGGCCCTAGCCGCCGATCAGGCGATCCCGGGCTTCGGCGTATTTGGCGGCCGTATTGGCCACCACGTCTTCGGGTAGCCGCGGCCCGGGCGCGGCCTTGTCCCAGTCCAAGGTTTCTAGATAATCGCGCACATATTGCTTGTCGAAGCTCGGCGGGCTCATGCCGGTATCGTATTCGTCGGCCGGCCAGAAACGCGAGGAATCAGGCGTCAGCACTTCGTCGATCAGTACCAGATTGTCTTTGGCATCGACGCCGAACTCGAACTTGGTATCAGCGATGATAATACCGCGCTCGGCGGCATAGTCGGCCGCGGCCCGGTACAGCCCGATCGAGACGTCGCGGATTTCGGCCGCCCGGGCTTCGCCAACGATACCGGCCATGCGCTCGAAGGCGATCGTTTCGTCGTGCTCGCCGGCTTCGGCCTTGGTGGCCGGGGTAAAGATCGGTTCAGGCAGTTTCTCGGCCTGGGCCAGCCCGGCCGGCAATTGGATGCCGGAAATCGCGCCGGTGGCCTGATAATCCTTCCAGCCAGAGCCGACCACATAGCCGCGCACCACCGCTTCGACCGGTAGCGCATCCAGCCGGCGGACCATCATCGCCCGGCCTTCGACCTGCTCGATCTCGGCGTCGTCGAGTATCCGCTCCAACGGGATATCGACCCGATGATCGGCCACCGTATCGGCGAACCGATCGAACCAGAAATTCGACAGCTCGGTCAGCACGCGGCCCTTGCCGGGAATCGGGTCCGGCAGGATCACGTCGAATGCCGACAGGCGATCGGTGGCCACGATCAACAGATGCTCGACGCCTACGGCATAGACATCGCGGACCTTGCCGCGCATCAACAGCGGCAGGCTGTGCAGTTCGGATTCAAAAAGCGTATCGGGCATGACGATCGAGGTAATGGGCTGCGCGGCGGCGTAGTTTAACAGCCGCGATGACGCGCGCGGGCCGCTCGATACGTCCTACCGGCGCCGCGCGGGCGTTCGTCTTGTCGTGTGCAGCCTCTTGTGGCGCGCCGCCGTGGCCGGCGGCATCACGATGCGCTCTAAATCAGACCGTAGCTGCCGCCGCTGGCGATCGCGATCACGGCCAGTCCAAGCGCCAGGCTGACGGCGGCAAAAAACCGCAGCTGATTCATGGCCCGGCCGGCATCGGCCAAAGCCCCGGCGGCCAGAGCCGCGCGCACCCGTTTCCAGGGCGAGAAGAACATATGTCCGTAGAGCAGAAACATCACCCAGGCCAGGCCCTGCATGACGTTGATATAGGTCGGCACGGCCGCCATGCCACCGAGCAGCCCGATCATGGCATAGCCGGTAATCAACAAAGTGATGATCGCGATCCAGATCCACAGGAAGAATCGCCCCACCGCGATCGACAGCAGCGGCAGGCGTTCGCCCAGCGGCACGGCCGAAGCCGCGGGCCGCAGGATGCCGATCAGGAAGAACAACCCGCCGACCCAGATGGTCGCCGCCAGGGCATGCAATGCAATGAGATAGGCCAATCCGGACTCCTGTCGGACCTGTCACCAAGCCGGCGGAATGCCGGCCGGAATCGATTCACGAAAACTTCCCAGCCGACGATCCGGGCGGCCATGCCGAACCCGGCGATGGCCTGCACGAGTCCGTACCGGGTGTCTGGCAACTCGGCCTGCACCGCGCCGCCGCGCTGCCAGCCCATCCAACCCCGGCTCGGCCACCCCGGGCCCGGCGCTTCGACTCGAGCGCCGATCCTGCATGATTTCGCCTGCCGAGTAGCGGCGCGCTGTGCCGGACACGATCGGCGCTTCCAGCGCAGGATGCACACGATACATCAGCTGGCCTTCGGGCGGCTGTGGCGACCGATGGCTTGACGTCGATGCGTCTATCGCAGAGCGTACCTAAGCCACAACGCGCAATCCACGGTGATTTAATGGCTTACTCCCCGTTCGCTCCGCTGATCGCTCCATCGATCCTGTCTGCTGATATGGCCGCGCTCGGCGACGAATGCGAGTCCGTGATCGCAGCCGGCGCCGACTGGATCCATTTCGACGTGATGGATAACCACTACGTCCCGAACCTGACTTTCGGACCGCCGGTCTGCCAATCGCTGGCCAAACGCCTGTCGAACTCGTATCCGAACGTACCGATCGACGTGCATTTGATGTGCGAACCGGTCGACGATCTGATCCGCGGCTTTGCCGATGCCGGCGCGGCCTCGATCACTTTCCATCCCGAGGCCACCCGGCATGTCGATCGCAGTCTGGCCCTGGCCCGCGATCTGGGCTGCAAGACCGGGCTGGTATTCAATCCGGCGACTTCGCTGGAATGGCTGAAGTACGTGCTCGACAAGGTCGATATCCTGCAGATCATGTCAGTCAACCCTGGTTTTGGCGGCCAGTCGTTCATCGAGGAGTCGCTGGGCAAGATCGCCGAAGCCCGCGATATTATCGATACCGTGGTCGCCGGCACCGATCGCGAGATCCGCATCGAGGTCGACGGCGGCGTTAAAATCGACAATATCGCCCGCATTCGCGAAGCCGGGGCCGATACCTTCGTCGCAGGCTCGGCGATCTTCGGCCAGCCCGACTATGCGCAGGTCATCGACGAAATGAAGCAACAGATCACGGTCGGCTAAGCCGACCGAATCCGTATTGCGTTTGCGAATCTGCTTGATTTTCAGCCGAATTCGCCGATTACCCCGCTCGTGCGGCCGCTTTGCGGCCGTGTCGAGCGACTCGCTCGACCGCCGTGGCCGCGCTATGGTCGAGCCGTCGCAGGCCGTGGGCCTCGACTTGTCGCAGCAGGCCAGATCAGTCACGATTTAATTACGACGACGCAACGCGTCATACACAGCCAATCGACGACATGACACCGAATCGTTCGACACAGATCCGCCGGTACGCCTTCGAGGCAGCCCGGCGATGGCGAGGACAGTGCTGGCGGGGTTAAAACCCCTCTTCTGCGCTGCGATGTATAAGCACATCGCCCGATTCCGTTCTGCCGTTCGAATGATGCCCCATGTCCGAATCTGCCCCCTTTAATCCCTCGCTTCTGACCAAGCGCCAGCCGGTGGTCATCGAAGCCCTGGCCGATCTCGATACGCCGCTGTCGACCTATTTGAAAGTCGCCGATGCGCCTTATTCGTTTCTGCTCGAATCCGTTCAGGGCGGCGAGCGCTGGGGCCGCTATTCGATCATCGGCCTGCCGGCAAGCGAACGCATCCGTGTCCGCGGCCAGCAACTCATCCACGAAACCGACGACGGCGTGGTCGAAACGCTGGCCACTGCGGATCCGCTGGCCTGGATCCAGGCCTTCAACGATGCCCGCCCGCTGCCGCGGCTGCCCGAGTTGCCGCGCCTGACCGGCGGCCTGGTCGGTTATTTTGGCTACGACACGATCCGCTACATCGAGCCGCGCCTGGCCGGCGGCTCCGACGACAAGGACGATCCGCTGGATTTACCGGATATCCTGTTGCTGGTCGCCGAAGAACTGGTCATCTTCGACAACCTGTCCGGCAAGTTATATGTCGTGGCTCATTATATCGACGGCGACGCAGCCGACCGCGAGCGCGTCGAGAACCGGCTAGAGACCATTCTCGATGCCCTGGATGCGCCGCTGCCGCAGGCCGCCACCCGGGCCGGCACTGACAACCCTGCGCTCGACGATGCCCGCTTCGTCTCTGGCCTGACCCAGGCCGGCTACGAAGAGGCGGTACGCCGGATTCGTGAATACACTCAGGCCGGCGACGTAATGCAGGTGGTACCCAGCCAGCGTCTGTCGGCGCCGTTCAACGCCGAGGCGATGTCGCTGTATCGGGCCCTGCGCAGCCTGAATCCGTCGCCGTATATGTATTATTTCAACTTCGGCGATCACCATGTCGTGGGGGCCTCGCCAGAGATCCTGGTACGTTCCATGGACGGCGAAGTCACGGTCCGGCCGATCGCCGGCACCCGCAAACGCGGCGATACGGCCGCCGAAGACGAAGCCCTGGCCGAGGAACTGCTCGACGATCCCAAGGAAGTCGCCGAACACCTGATGCTGATCGATCTGGGCCGTAACGATGTCGGCCGGGTCAGCCAGCCGGGCTCGGTCAAGCTTACCGAGCGGATGGCGATCGAGCGTTACTCGCATGTCATGCATATCGTGTCCAACGTCACCGGCAAGCTTCGCGACGATCTGACCCCCATGGATGCCCTACGGGCCGCGTTCCCGGCCGGCACCCTGTCCGGTGCGCCCAAGATCCGGGCGATGGAGATCATCGACGAGATCGAGCCGGTCAAACGCGGCGTCTACGGCGGCGCGGTCGGCTATCTGGCCGGCAATGGCAGCATGGATCTGGCGATCGCGATTCGTACCGCCGTAATCAAGAACGGCGAGATCCACGTCCAGGCCGGTGGCGGCATCGTCGCCGACTCGCAGCCCACTACCGAATGGGAAGAGACGATGAACAAGGCTCGGGCAGTCATGAAAGCCGCCGCGCTCGCCGAGCAGGGGCTGGGCACCCGGCATCGCCACCATGCGATCGACACAGGAGAGAACGAATCATGATTCTGATGCTCGACAACTACGATTCGTTCACCTACAACCTGGTGCAGTACCTCGGCGAACTCGAAGCCGAGGTCCACGTGGTCCGCAATGACGAGATCTCGGTCGAGGATATCGAGCGCCTGGATCCGGCCGGCGTAGTGGTCTCGCCCGGGCCCTGCGGCCCCGAGGAGGCTGGCGTGTCGATCGAACTGATCCAGCGCATGGCCCACCGGCTGCCGATCCTGGGCGTGTGCCTGGGCCATCAGGCGCTGGGCCAGGCGTTTGGCGCGCATGTCACCCGCGCTCGCCAGGTCATGCACGGCAAGACCTCGACCATCCGGCATGGCGGGCGCGGCGTATTCGAGAACCTGGCCGATCCGTTGACCGCAACCCGCTATCACTCGCTGATCGTAGCCCGCGACGGCCTGCCGAACGACTTCGAAATCACCGCCTGGACCGAGACTGAAGACGGCGACATGGATGAAATCATGGGTCTGATCCATACCCCGACCGGCGCCGAGGGCGTGCAGTTCCATCCCGAATCGATCCTGTCCGATCATGGCCACGAAATGCTGCATACCTTTCTCAAGCGCTGCGGCGAATTGAAAGTCGATCCAGCATGATCGACGCGGCCTTGCTCGACGACCTGGCCCACGGCCGCGACCTGGCCCCGGAACGCATGGCGGCGGCCATGCGTACGATCATGACCGGTGGCGCCTCGGAAGCCCGTGTCGGCGCTTTTCTGATGGGTCTGCGCATGAAAGGCGAGACCATCGACGAAATCGCGGCTGCAGCCGGCGTGATGCGCGAACTGGCCACCGACGTGCCGGTCTCGGCCGAAGTCGCACACACCTTGGTCGATACCTGCGGCACCGGCGGCGACGGCGCAGCCCTGTTCAATGTCTCGACCGCCTCGGCGTTTGTGGTCGCAGCTGCCGGTGGCCATGTCGCCAAGCACGGCAACCGCTCGGTCTCCAGCAAGTCCGGCAGCGCCGATCTGTTGGAAGCCGCTGGCCTGAATCTGGATACCAGCCCGAGCGAAGTCGCTGAATGCATTCAAGAGTTGGGGGTTGGCTTTATGTTCGCCCCGGCCCATCACGGCGCCATGAAGCATGCCGTGGGCGTGCGCCGCGAACTGGGGATTCGTACCCTGTTCAACCTGCTCGGCCCGTTGACCAATCCGGCCGGCGCGGCCAATCAGGTGATGGGCGTATTCAACGGCCACCTCTGCGACCCGCTGGCACGGGTGCTGGCCAAGCTGGGCAGCCGGCATGTCATGGTCGTGCACGGCGATGACGGGCTGGACGAGCTGTCGATCAACGCACCGACCCGGGTCGCCGAGCTGAAAAACGGCGAAGTCACGAATTACAAGATCGCTCCCGAGGACGTCGGGTTAGAACGTGGCTCGCTGGATGGCCTTCGGGTGGCCGATGCCGCGCAATCGCTGGCACTGATCGAACGCGCCTTTACCGGCCAAGCGGATCTGGCCGCTGACATCATCGCTTTCAACGCCGGAGCGGCCTTGTACGTCGGCGGCCAGGCCGCCGATCTGAAGGCAGGCGTACAACTCGCTGCCGAAACCATCGCCAGCGGCGCTGCCGCCGAACGCATGGCAGCGGTCGCCGGCTTCACCCGGCGCCAGGCCATGCAGGCCTCCTGAGCGCGGCCCACCCCGACCGGGCCGATCTTCGCTAGACTAGCCAGCCGTCTCACGCATCGACGATCGGCTTCGAGTTCCCGGCAAGGCAGGCGAGATGAGCATCCAGACCACCGACACCATCCTCGACCGCATATTGGTTCGCAAGCGCGAGGAAATCGCCGATTTCAAGGCTGGGCTGGACCCGGCCTGGCTGGCCGATGCGATCACCACCGCCAGCCCGACCCGCGGTTTCGCCGCGGCCCTCGAGGCCCGGTGCCCGCGCGCGGTGATCGCCGAAATCAAAAAAGCCTCGCCCAGCCGCGGCCTGATCCGCGAGGACTTCGATGTCGCCTGGCTGGCCGAGCGCTATGCCGCCGGCGGCGCGGCCTGTCTGTCGGTGCTGACCGATCGCGATTATTTTCAGGGCGACAATACGTTCCTGGGCTTGGCTCGGGACGCCTGTGATCTGCCGGTGCTACGCAAGGACTTCATGATCGATCCGATCCAGATCGATCAATCGCGGGCCCAGGGCGCCGATTGCATCCTGCTGATCGCGGCCGCCCTGTCGACCGATCTAATGCAGGCACTGGCCGGCCGGGCATTCGAACTCGGCATGGATGTACTGGCCGAAGTACACGACGCGGAAGAACTCGAGCGGGTACTGACGCTGCCCGAGGCCACAATTTTGGGCATCAACAACCGCGATCTGCGTACCTTTGAGACCACCCTGGACGTGAGCCTGCGCCTGCGCGAACACGTCACCGGTGATCGGCTGCTGGTCAGCGAAAGCGGCATCTTCACGCCCGACGACCGGCTCGGCTTGGCTGACGCTGGCTTCGGCGCATTCCTGGTCGGCGAATCGTTCATGCGCCAGCCCGATCCCGGCGAGGCTGTGGCCCGACTGATCGCCTGAGCCAGTGCAGCGTCGGGCGCTCGACCGAGGCCGAGCGCGACCGGGCTTTGATTTTTGGTTGATCCCCCTTACATCCTAGACTTCGGTATCACGCACAAGACATGCGGCAATGAAAGCGACCCTCGACTGGCAGGACGGCCTGGAATTTTCCGGTAGCGCCGACAGCGATCACAAAGTCACCATCGACGGCCCGCCCGATCTCGGCGGCAAGAACGCCGGCTTCCGGCCAATGGAAATGATGCTGCTATCGGTCGGCGGCTGTAGCGCCATGGATGTCATGCACATCCTAAAAAAATCGCGTCAGGACGTGACCGACTGTCGGATCGAGGTCGAAGGCACCCGCGCCGAGACCGAACCCAAGGTGTTCACCGATATCCATGTACAGTTCATCGTGACCGGGCGCGATCTCAACGAAAAACATGTCGCCCGCGCGGTGGAGCTGTCGGCCGACAAATACTGCTCGGCTTCGATCATGCTGGCCAAGGCGGTCAACATGACCCACGGCTATACCATCGAAGCAGCCGAGTGACCGACAGCGCTTGACGCGGGCCCTGCCCTCCGGATACTGCGCCTTCGAATACGGCTTTTTCGCGATACCCCATGGATAAGCTCCGCCTGCACGGTTTCAACAATCTGACGAAGTCGCTGTCGTTCAATATCTACGACATCTGCTATGCCCGAACGCAGGAGCAGAAACAGGCTTATATCGCCTATATCGACGAGGTCTTCAACGCCGATCGGCTGACCCAGATCCTGACCGAGGTCGCCGACATCATCGGTGCTCAGGTGCTGAACGTAGCGCGCCAGGATTACGAGCCCGAAGGCGCGAGCGTGACCATTCTGATCGCCGAGGAATATGCCTACGAAGGCCCGATGCCGGATACGGTGGTCGGCCATCTCGACAAGAGCCATATCACCGTACATACCTATCCGGAGTTTCATCCGGATCACGGCATCTCGACCTTTCGCGCCGACATCGATGTCTCGACCTGTGGGCTGATCTCACCGCTCAAGGCGCTCGATCATCTGATCCGCCGGTTCGAATCCGATGTCGTCACCCTCGACTACCGGGTGCGCGGCTTCACCCGCGACGTGGACGGCGTCAAGCACTTCATCGATCACGAGATCAACTCGATCCAGGACTATATCCCCGACGATATCGGCGAGCGTTACCAGATGGTCGACCTGAACGTACTGGGCGAGCGGATCTTCCATACCAAGATGCGGCTGACCGAGTTCGACCTGGACGACTATCTATTCGCCGAGAACGCCGCCGACCTGAGTGCGTCCGAAGCCGAGCAGCTCACCGACCGTATTGCCGGCGAGATCACCGAGATCTTCTATGGTCGCAACTCGGACTAGCCGCTGATGGAGATCCGGGCCGAGGATTTCGAGACCGAATTTGCCCGCCACCCGCTGGCCCGGGCCTATCTGGTCGCCGGTATCGAGCCACTGCAGGTGGTCGAGGCCGCCGACGCGGTCCGGCGGCGGGCGCGTCACGAAGGCTTCGACGAGCGCGATATCCTGCATGCCGAATCCGGCTTCGACTGGGGCCAGCTGGCCACCGCCGGGGCCACCCAGTCGCTGTTCGCTGCCCGTCGGATCATCGAACTGCATTTACCGGACAAAGGGCCGGGCAAACCGGGCTCGGCAGCAATTACCGATTTTCTCAAGCAGGACGCGCCCGATACGCTGCTGCTGATCGTCGCCCCCGGCCTGGCTGGCTCGGCGCGCAAATCCGCCTGGTACAAGGCTGTGGCTAAGGCCGGGGTGGCCAGCTATGCCTGGCCGTTGCCGGCCTCGCGGATGACCGCCTGGATCGAGCGCCGCGCCGAAGGCCGTGATCTGCGCCTGACCCGCGAGGCCGCCCAGCTGCTGGCTACTCAGAACGAAGGCAACCTACTGGCCGCCGCCCAGGAGATCGATCGACTGGCGCTGCTCTATCCGGAGGCCAGTGTCGACCACGAGGCGGTCGCAGCCGCCGCCAGCGACCATGCCCGCTTCGATATCTTCGACCTGCCAACCAAGGCGCTCGACGGCGACTTGGCCGGGGCCTTGAAAAGCCTGACTCGGCTGCGTGCCGAAGGGGTGGATGCGGTACCGATCACCTGGGCCCTGGTCAACGATCTGCGCACGCTCTACCAGGCCGCGCTGGCAGCCCGGGCCAATCGGTTGGATGCCTATATGCACAAGATTTTCTTGCCGGCCGCCCGCAAGCGCCAGATTTCAAAGGCTGCACGCGCAGCCGACCCGGCCGCTCTCGGCCGCCTTTTGAACCAAGCTGCACGTCTGGATGCGACCAATAAAGGCGCAGCCGCCGGGCGGGCCTGGGATGAACTGATAACATTGACTATTGCGCTTTCGGGTCGCGACCCGGCAGCCGCTACCACACAACCTTCATTTGCCAAACCACGATCGCCATGAGCGCGAACTTACGCGAACCCGGGGGGGATGCTGCCTCCCGTGTCAGACGCCAGATTCTGAATCTGGGCGAAGCCGCCCGCCAGGCGGCACGACGTATGGCTGCGGCCGAACCGGGCGAGAAGAATGCTGCCTTGTTCGCCATCGCCGAGGCCCTGATCGAGCAGCGCGATACTATTCTGGCCGCTAATGCCAAGGATGTGCGCGAGGCCCGAGGCCGGCTCGACGAAGCCGCCGTGGAGCGTCTGGAACTCAATGCCTCGCGCATCGAGCGCATGGCCGAGGGCCTGCGCCAGGTAGCCGCGCTCGCCGATCCGATCGGCAGCTTGACCGATCTGAACTTCCGGCCCTCGGGGATTCAGGTCGGCCGCATGCGGGTACCGCTGGGCGTGATCGGCATTGTCTACGAATCGCGGCCGAACGTGACCGCGGACGCTGCGGCGCTGTGCCTGAAATCCGGCAATGCCGCGATCCTGCGCGGCGGCTCGGAATCGGCCCACTCCAATCAGGCAATCGCGGCCTGTATCAGTCGCGGGCTGCGGGATGCCGGCCTGCCACACGATGCCGTGCAGGTGGTCGAGACCACCGACCGCGAGGCTGTGGCCGCCATGCTGGCCATGCCCGAATACATCGACGTGATCGTACCGAGAGGCGGCAAGGGTCTGATCGAATTCGTGGCCGACAACGCGAAGATGCCGGTGATCAAGCATCTGGACGGTGTTTGCCATGTCTATATCGATGCCTCGGCCGATCGCGACAAGGCGATCGCGATCGCGGTCAATGCCAAGACCCAGCGCTTTGGCACCTGCAACACCATGGAAACGCTGTTGGTGGCCGAATCGGTGGCCGAATCGATCCTAGAGCCGCTGGCCCACGATCTACAGCAGGCCGGCGTGACCCTGCGCGGCTGCGCGGCCACCCGTCGCCTGCTCGGCCCCGAAGTACAGCCGGCTACCGACGAAGACTGGGCCGCCGAATATCTGGCGCCGACCCTCGCGCTACGGATCGTGCCCGACATGGAAGCTGCCATCGACCATATCGAGCGCTGGGGCTCGCACCATACCGATGCCATCGTGACCGAAAACGTCACGCGGGCGCGGACCTTTATCCGCGCCGTGGATTCGGCCTCGGTCATGGTCAATGCCTCGACCCGCTTCGCGGACGGCTTCGAATACGGTCTCGGCGCCGAGATCGGCATCTCGACCGACAAGCTACACGCCCGCGGCCCGGTGGGCCTCGAAGGGCTGACTTCCCAGAAATACGTGGTCTTCGGCGATGGCCATGTCCGCTAAACAGGCTCCAATGAACAATAGCAAAGCGCCGATCGGGATCCTGGGCGGGACCTTCGATCCCGTCCATCACGGCCATCTGCGTCTGGCCATGGAACTGGCCTCCGAACTGCGCCTGGCCCAGGTGCGCCTGATTCCCAACGGCCGGCCACCGCATCGCGAACAGCCCGGGGCGACGCCAGGCCAACGGGCCAAATGGATTCGGGTCGCCACCGCCGAGGAGCCGCTACTGGCCCTCGACGACCGCGAACTACTGCGCGACGGGGCGTCCTATACGGTCGATACCCTGGCCACGCTGCATGCGGATTTCCCCGACAATCCGCTGTGCCTGATCATGGGCCGCGATGTGTTCGCGAAACTGCCGAGCTGGCACGAATGGCGGCGGTTGTTCGACTATGCGCATATCGTGCTCATCGAACGCCCTGGCCTGTCGGCGACCCTAGCGCCAGAAGCCGCGGCCGAACTGTCGGCGCGCTCGGCCAGCGATATCGCCGATCTGCACAACAGTGCCTCCGGTATCATCTACAGCTATGCGCCGCCGCCGCTGGCGATCTCGGCCAGCCGCATCCGCGATCTGATCGCCAACGGCCATAGTCCACGTTACCTCTTGCCAGCAACGATTCTCGACGACATTATGGACTCTAAGATCTATCACTCGCCGAACGGCGAGGATTATTGAAACGATGGTTGCCGACACTTCCCAGCCCCAAGCCGCCGATCTGCCCAATACAGTCGAGCCCGACAGCCCACTGCATCTGGCGCTCAACGCCATCGAGGAGCTCAAGGCCGAGTCGATCAAGATCCTGGATATCGCCCAGCTGACTACGATCGCCGATCATATGCTCATCTGCACCGGCCGTTCGGGTCGGCATGTCAAGCGCATGGGCGAGACCGTGATCGCGAATGCCAAAAAAGCCGGCCTGTCGCCCCACGTCGAGGGCATGGAACAGTCCGAATGGGTATTGATCGATCTCAACGGCGTACTGGTGCATATCATGCAGCCGACCACCCGCGCCTATTACCAGATCGAAAAACTCTGGGACGTGGATATCGTCACGCCCGACACCGAAAACACGGCCGCTCGGCACTGAGTTCGCCTGCTTTTGCGTATCCGGCTGATTGCCGTTGGCAGGCGTATGCCGAAGTGGGTAACCACGGCATTCGACGACTATGCCCGTCGCCTGCCGCGGGAATGCCGTCTGGAACTGACCGAGATCCCAGCGGCCAAACGCAGCGATAGCGCCGACAGCCAGCGTGCGATCGCTGCCGAAGACGAGCGCATGGCCAAGGCGATTGGCCGCGATGATGCGGTCATCGCCCTGGACGTCGAGGGCAAGCCTTGGTCCACCGAGGGTTTGTCCGGCGAGCTCAGGCAGTGGATGGGCGACGGGCGCGACCGGGCGATTCTGATCGGTGGCCCGGATGGCCTAGGCCCAGCGTCTCTGACCGCGGCCCATCAGCAACGTTCGTTGTCGCAGATGACGCTGCCGCATCCGCTGGTCCGGGTGATCGTGGCCGAGCAACTGTTTCGCGCCCACAGTATTCTGATCGGCCATCCCTATCACCGCGGCTAGCCGCGCAACCGAGCGCCCCGGCCGCATTCGATCATGGCTGCGGCGCCCGCGCGCCATGCTATGACCCGCGGTTCGCGACGTATATCGAAGCGCGTACGGTCTCGCCGGCCCCGATCGCGCCTGGGCCGACCGAGGATCGGGATACGATCAATGTTGAGTTGCGGTGTGACGCACCACGCGTCAACAATCAGGGCATGACTTTGTTGCCGCCCATTTTATCCATGCCCGCCGGAGGCGCTGCCGGCATGGCCCCATGAGCAGTACCGCACCCTTGCCTGAGGCCAACGTCCTGCGCATCGAGATTCTGGTCAATGCTGGGCCGGGCGAAACCCGTGCGGCCCAGATCGAGAACGGCATCCTGCAGGATGTGCATATCCAGCGCGATGCCACCGCCAGCGCGGTCAGCAATATCTATCTCGGCAAGGTCCAGCGGGTGCTGGCCGGTATGCAGGCCGCGTTCGTGGACATCGGACTTGAACGGGCAGCGTTTTTGCAGATCTCGGACATGGTGCGCAGTGAGGAAGCCGCCGACAGCGCCGAGGCATCGCGGATCGAAAAACGCCTGCATGCCGGCGATCGCGTGCTGGTCCAGGTCACCCGCGATGCCATGGGCACCAAGGGCGCCCGCCTAACCACCGATCTGGCGATCCCGTCGCGGTTTCTGGTGTATATGCCGCATACGCCGCGTATTGGGGTATCGGCCCGGATTGAGAGCGACGAAGAACGCTCGCGACTCTACGACGCGGTGGCGGATCTGCGGCGCGAGCTTGATCTACCCGGTGGCTTCATCGTGCGTACCGTGGCCGATAATGCCTCTACCGCAGCCCTCGGCGCGGATATGCGCTTTCTGGCCACGGTCTGGGCCGATATCCAGCATCAGGCCCGCCGGGTGCCGGTGGAAACCCTGGTCTACGGCGATCTGCCGCTGCCGATCCGCATGCTGCGCGACCTGCTCACGCCCGATGTCTCGGCTGTGCTCATCGACGACGAACGCGCTTGGCATGACATGATCGGCTTCACCCGCCGCTTCGCCCCCGAATTCGCCGAGCGGATCCTGTTGCACAAAGATGCCGCGCCGCTGTTCGCCCAGTACGGTATCGAGGACGCAATCCAGCGTGCCCTACAGCCCAAGGTGCCGCTCAAATCCGGCGGTTTTCTGATCATCGAGCAGACCGAGGCGATGGTCACCGTCGATGTGAACACCGGCGGTTTCGTAGGCACCCGCAGCCTTGAGCAGACCGTACTGCGCACCAATCTCGAGGCCGCCCAGACCGTGGCCCGGCAACTACGGCTGCGCAATCTTGGCGGCATCATCGTGATCGATTTCATCGATATGGTAGATGCCGAACACAAGCGCCAAGTGCTCGCTCAGCTGTCCGAGACGCTAGCCGCCGACCCCGCCAAGACCTCGGTCGGCCAGATCTCAGGCCTGGGGCTGGTCGAGGTTACTCGGAAACGCACCCGCGAATCCCTGGAGCATCTGCTATGCATGCCCTGCGAGGCCTGCGGCGGACGCGGCTATGTCAAAACCCCGGAGACGATCGCCCTCGAGCTGTTTCGCGAAATCGCACGGCGTGCCCGAATCCGGCCACATACCGATTCCGAACTGCTGGTGCTGGCGCCGCCCGATACCATCGATCAACTTCTGGATGCCCAGGCCGCGGTCTTCGAGTGTGTTTGTCGAGAAGCCGGGGTGGATGTTCGACTACAGGCCGAAGCACTCTACGGCCCCGAACAATTCGATGTGGTCGTCATGTAAGCTGACGGGCCAGAGCCTGTTGATGTGGCATGCACTATCGTATGACAGTGGCATGTCTTGGAACCGCGCACGTCGAACTGAGCCGGTATCGCCTTGGCGTTCGACGGTGGATTGCGGTTCTGGCCGAATTCAGCGCCCGAGCGCCGATACGGTCGACCATAAGCGATCAGCCGGCTCGAACGCCCGCGCCGCTCCGGCCGTGAACGACCGGCGCGCCGCAACCGCACGGTCTGTCGTCGAGTCCTGTTCATGCCCGGCCTGCTGATCCCCGACATTCATGCCAAGCGCGCCCGCGGCGCGCCAGCCGGCCATGCGCCCACGGGCCGTCCATGAGCCCAGGCACCCGCCCTCGTCGACATCGCGGCTGGATCAAGCGCACCGTCACGATCGTGGCGGCCAGCGCGATCGTGCTGGCCGGACTGCTGGTCGGCGGCGTGCGGCTGCTGGACCACTTCGCGCCGCAATATCGCAATGCCCTGGCCGCGCGCATTGGCCAGCGTATCGACTCGAGCGTGCAGATTTCCGGGCTTGAAATCGGCTGGGGCTGGCGCGGTCCGATCCTGTATCTAGACGATCCGCGTATCACCCACCACGGGGCTGACACGCCGGCGCTGACTGCCGAACGTCTGGGCCTAGAATTCTCGATCGCCGACCTGATCGGCGGCTCGCGCCTGCCGGATGGGGTCATCGTGGAGCGCCCCAAGGCACGCCTCGTATCGACCGAGCACGGCCTGAGCCTCGCGCATTGGGCACGCAGCCCCGGCCAGGGGTTGACCTCGTCGAAGCTCGACGCGCTGCGCAGCCGGCTGACCGAAATCAGGATCACCGATGGCCAGATCACGATCGAGTCACCGCGGCTGCCGCAGGGCCGGCTGCACTGGTCGGATCTCGATCTGCATCTGGTCGACCAGGGCGATCAAAAGCTGGCGGCCGAACTGTCTGCCGAAGGCCCGGCCTGGTGGCCACGGCTCAACGCATCGGCCACCCTGCAGGGCAGACTACGCGCCCCCGACCAGGCGCGCTTTAACGTGCATACCACGGGCCTGCGGCCACTGGCGATTGCCCGCCGCAGTCGAGAAGCCGTGCTCGATAAGCTGCGGGGCGGCACGATCGATCTGGATCTGCGCGGGCGTTGGCAGAATCATCGACTGGCCGATACTCGCCTCACCCTCGACAGCCAGACGCTGTCTTATGCCGGCCAGGCGCACCCGTTGGTGCCTGCCTTCCAGGCGATTTTTACAGCCACGAGCGATCCGGATCGCCACGAAATCACGCTGGCTCTGGCCGAGCTGAGCGGCGGTCCGCAGGCAGCCGCCGACCTGGATGCCCAGGCGCGCTTGAACACTCGGACCCGGGCACTGGACGTGCACGCCAAGCAGCTGCCTGGCCCACTGGCGGTGCGGATCGCCCGGCTGGCAGTACCGCGACTGGCCCGGACCGATATCGACGGTTCGATCGACGATCTGGACATGCACTGGCAGCCGCAGCAGCCGCTCAAGGCCGCCCTGGGCTTCGAAGGGTTGCAGGTGGCCGACCCGAAAATCGCCTTCGGGCCGGTTTCCGGGCGCTACGAGCAACAAGACGACCAACATACGCTACGCTTTACCGATGCTGGCGGCCATCTGGCGGCCCAGCGCTATATCCGCGGCCAGCTCGATGTCAGCGATCTGTCCGGCGCCATCCACTGGCAGCCGGCCGCCGACGGCGCCTGGTCAGTCAAGCTCGATCAGCTGCGTTTGGCCAGCGACCAAGCGCATCTGACCACGAACGGACATATCCGGCTGCCGGCCGAAGGTGCACCGATCGTGAACGTAACCGCAGACGCGGTCGCCCCCCATATGCCGCGCCTGCTCGCCCATATTCCCCAGGCCGAGGACCTGCCCAACCCACGGCTGCGCGACTGGCTGCCCAAGGCAATCAGCGCCGGCGCGCTCGACCAGGCCCATGTCGAGATCAAGGGCGCGATGGATCGCTTTCCCTTCCCCGAGGCCGGACCGGAGGAAGGCTTTCATATGACACTGTCCGGGCACGGCGTGGACGTCCGTTACAAACCCGACTGGCCGCGGGCCACCCACGCCCGCGGTACGCTCAGCCTCGACGGCGACACCCTGGATCTGGACATGCCGGCCGCCCAGATGCTCGGCGTGGATGTCAGCGATACCCAGGCCCATATCGACAACGTACGCGAGCCAGTGATCCACCTAACCGGGCACGCCCACAATGCCCCGGGTGCCAAGCTGCTGGCGTTTTTGGCGCAATCGCCGCTGCGCGACAAGTTCGGCAAGCTGGTCGAAGCGATCGAACTCGGCGGTCGCGACGATCTTGGCGTGACGCTGCGGGTACCGCTCAAACCGGGGCTCGGCGATATCAAGGTCGACGGCACCATCGATGCCCAGGGCAATACACTGCGCCAGGCGGCCCTGCCCGGCCCGATCACCGATATCCGCGGCCGGCTGCGATTCAGCCGGGACGGCCTGCGGGCTGCCGGTCTGACCGGAGACCTGCTGGGCGTGCCCGTGACCGCGGATCTAACCCCGGCCGACGACGGCGCCCAGCAGATCGTCGCCCATGCCTCGCCCAAGCTGCCGGACGACCGCCAGGCTCTGGCCCACTACCTGCCCTCGCCCTGGCTGGTCTATGGCCGCGGACAAAGCCCGATGACTGTGGCCTTCAAGATCGACGGCAACGGCCAGATCAGCCCGATCCAGGTTACCAGCGATCTGGTCGGCATGGCCCTGGATCTGCCGGCGCCGTTAACCAAGAAACCCGAAACGGCCGCGCCGCTGAAGGTCACGATCGACCCCGACAGCGAACATATCGATGCCGACTACGACCAACGCCTGCACCTAGGCATCGATCTCGACGCTGGCCAGCCGCAACGTATCACCGCGTTGCTGGGGGATACCTCGATCCAGCCGCCCGAGGCCAACGGGCTCTGGATCGGCGGAGATACCGATCAGGTCGACGGCCTAGGCTGGTTCTATGTCGTACGCCACGTGCTCTACGGCGCGCCGGCCGACGTGCCCAACGCAGCAGCGCGTGTGAGCGACGCCAGCGATGACCAACAGTCGGCCGGCAGCATGTCCGCGCTCACCTTTTTGGGCGGCGATCTGACCATGGATCGCCTCAACTTCGGCGATCGCTATATCGCCAACCCCCATGTCCGCGCCCAGCCGATGCACGACACGACCGGCTGGCGGGTCGATTTCGAAGGCAACGACAGCCAGGGCCAGATCACCTGGACGGCCGCTGCCGACCAGCCGATGAGTATCGCCGGTAATCTCAAACGCATCGCCCTGCAGACCGAAACTCCGGCCCAAGACGCCAACACCACAACCCAGGACAGCGCCGATTCGACCGTGCTCTGGCCGGATGTGGCACCGGGCGATCTGCCCAAGATGCAGGTCTATGTCCAGAATTTCGTGGTCGACGACACGTCCTTCGGCCAGGCCCATCTGGATGCCCGTTCGTCACCCAACCGCTGGACGCTCGACCGTTTCGAGCTCGAGGACGGCGCCCTGACCGGCAAAATCAACGCCCACTGGCAACAACACGCCGGCCTGACCACGGCCGGCGCCCAGGTCGACTTCGACGGCCACGGGCTGTCGCGACTGCTGCGCACGATCGGCTATGTGTCACCGGTGCAGGCTAAAAAAGCACGCATCAACGCCGATCTGTCGATCGCCCCGAACAAGCGCGGCCTGGACCTGCGCTATCTGGATGGGCACGTCGTGCTCAAACTCGACGATGGCGCGCTGCTGACCGTCGAGCCCGGCCCGGGGCGCCTGCTGGGCCTGTTCAATCTCTATGTCCTGCCACGACGGCTACGGCTGGATTTTCGGGATGTCGTCGACAAAGGCATGGCCTTCGACAAGGTACGCGCCAAATTCCGGATTCTGCAGGGCCAGGCCTATAGCGACGACACCCATATCGCTACCCCGTCGTCCAAGATCGGCATCACCGGCCGGATCGGTCTCGCGACCCGCGACTACGACGAATACGTCACCATCACGCCGAAAGTCGGCAGTGGCGTGGCCATCGCCAGCGCGGTGCTGGGCGGGCCGGTGGTCGGCGCTGCCGTGTTCGCGGTCCAGGAACTGCTGAAAAAACCGATCCAGTATTTCTCCTCGGTTGGCTACAACCTCAAGGGCAGCTGGGACGATCCACAAATCGTCAACCCGAGCGCCAACGGCACCGACGACCCCAAAGACCAGGCCGACGACAGCCGATCCGCCGAGGACCGCGCCGTACATCCCGGTGGCAAGTAGTGATCGCTTTGTCCGTTCGGCGTATCCTCGAGCCACGAACCCACGAGCACGGACCCCGGCATGAGCGAAACCCGAGCAACGCCGGAAACAGCGCGCGTTGCCGCGATCCAGATGAACTCGTTGGGCGAGGTCGATCCCAACCTCGCCCGAGCCGACGATCTACTGCGTGAAGCAGCCCGGCGTGGCGCCCGACTGGCTGTGCTGCCCGAGAATTTCGCGATCATGGGCGCCCACGAGACCGACAAGCTCAATGTCGCCGAGCCGGACGGGGTCGCGGGTGAGGACACTCCGATTCAGACGTTTCTGAGCCAGGCTGCGGCCCGCCATGGTCTGTGGATCGCGGCCGGCACTATCCCGCTGGTCAGCCCCGAGCCAGATCGGGTCTATCCGGCACTATGTGTCTACGACGATCGCGGCACCCGCGTTGCCCGCTACGACAAGATCCATCTGTTCGACGTCGGGCTGCCGGATTCGCGCGAGGCCTATCGCGAATCGGCGACCTTCATGCCCGGCTCGAACGAACCGATGGTCATCGACACGCCGTTCGGCCGGCTTGGGCTGTCGATCTGCTACGACCTGCGTTTTCCCGAGCTGTATCGCCGGTTGGCCGATCAGGGCGCGGAGATAATCGTCGCCCCCTCGGCGTTCACCCACACCACCGGCACCGCGCACTGGCATATCCTGACCCGGGCCCGGGCGATCGAGAATCTGGCGACCATGATCGCACCCAATCAGGCCGGGCATCACGCCAGCGGACGACGTACTTATGGGCACAGCCTGATCTGCGACCCCTGGGGCCAGGTGCAGTCCGAAGCCCGCTCGGATGCCAACGAAGTCGTGATCGCCGACATCGATCGCAGCCGCAACGCCCGCCTACGCGAAGGCTTTCCCTGTCTTTCGCATCGTCGACTCGTCTAGGCTGTCGTACCACCCCCTGAATCGCATCAAGGAACCCTCATGGCCCGACAGATCCAGTTCAAACAAACCGGCGGCCCGGATGTTCTCGAAATTGTGGAGACCGACATCCGCGAACCCGGCCCGGGCGAGGTTCGGATCGCCAACCACGCGATCGGCGTGAACTTCATCGATATCTATTTCCGCACCGGCCTGTATCCGGCCGATTTGCCGAGCGCGATGGGCACCGAAGGCGCCGGTGTGATCGATGCAGTCGGTGAAGGCGTAGAAGAATTCGCCGAGGGCGACCGCGTGGCCTATGTGCTTGGTCCGACCGGCGCCTATGCCGATGCCATCACCCTGTCGGCCGAGCATGTCGTGGCCCTGCCCGAGGCGATCGATTTCGAGACCGCCGCCGCCAGTCTGCTCAAGGGCCTGACCGTGCAGTATCTGCTGCGCCAGACCTATGCCGTGGCCGAAGGCGACACGATTTTGTTCCATGCCGCAGCCGGTGGCGTGGGCACGCTGGCCGGGCAGTGGGCCAAGGCGCTCGGTGCGCATGTGATCGGCACCGTCTCCTCGGACGACAAGGCCAACGTCGCCCACCAGAACGGCTACTGGATGACGATCGACTATACCCGTGAGTCGGTGCCCGAGCGGGTCATGGAGCTGACCGATGGCGCCGGCGTACCGGTGGTCTATGACTCGGTGGGCCGCGATACCTGGCACGATTCGCTCAAATGCTTGAAAAAACGCGGGCTGATGGTGTCGTTCGGTAATGCCTCCGGCCCCGTGGAAGGCGTGAACCTGGTCGAGCTCAACCGTGGCGGCTCGCTGTTCGTCACCCGCCCGAGCCTGGGCGGCTATGCGGATACGCCAGAGCGTTTCGAGATGATGTGTGCAGACCTATTCGACGTGCTCGAAACCGGCGACGTGAAAGTGCATATCGGTCAGCGCTACAGCCTGGAAGAAGCCGGCGCGGCCCAGCAGGCGATCGCCGATCGCCAGACCACCGGGTCGACGATTCTCATCCCCTGAGGGTCGCGACCAGCGGGCGCCGCAATGCAAGACGACATCGTCATACGCCAGGCGAAGGCCGGCGATGTCGTCGCCATTCGCGACATCGCCGTCGCGGCCTATGCGCCCTACGTCGCCGACATGCCGATCCCGCCGCGCCCGCTGGAGATCGACTACGCAAGACAGATCGACGCTGGCGATACCTGGGCTGCCCTGACAGCCGGCCGACTGGCCGGTTTTGTCGTGTTCGATACCCGCGCCGGCTTCTGGATCGACAATATCGCGGTCGATCCGGCGCTTCAGGCCCGCGGCATCGGCAGCCGGCTGCTGGATTATGCCGAGCGGCAGGCCAGCGCTCGTGGCTTCGACCGCCTGCGGCTCTATACGCCAGCGATCGCGCGCAAGAATCGGGCCTGGTATGCCGGGCATGGCTATATCGAATTCGACCGCCGTGTCGATGAGGGCCGCGATCGAGTATTTCTCGAAAAACGACTCGTCTGATCCCGGGCCGCAGGTGTTAATCTGAGCGGATGCAAAATACTCTCGATCTCGCCAGCGACGCCCTGCTCGGGCGTGCCAACATCGATGCCCAACAGCTCGAGGCCACCTTATCGGGCCTGATGGTGCCGGGCGTGGACTATGCAGATCTGTATTTCCAGATCCTGAAAAACGAAAACTGGATGCTCGAGGACAGCGTGGTCCGCAGCGCCGGAGCCTCGACCGCCCAGGGTGTCGGCGTACGCGCGCTGGCCGGGGAACAGACCGGCTTTGCCTATGCCGACGAACTGGCTTTTCCGGCCCTGGCCCAGGCCTCGAAAGCAGCCGCAGCGATCGCTCGCGACGGCAAGAGCGCCCGCATGAACGCGCTGACCCGACGCGATAACGGCCCGGCGGTGCGCTACCAACCGATCGACCCGGCGGCCACGCTGGATGCCGAGGCCAAGGTCGCGCTACTGCATCATGCCGACCAAATCGCCCGCGATGCCGATCCGCGCGTGGTCCGCGTGACCGTGTCGCTGGCCGGCTCGTCGGACACGATGCTGGTGGCCGCCTCGGACGGCACTCTGGCCGGCGACGTGCGGCCGATGGTGCGCTTTAATGTCTCGGTCCAGGTCGAAGACAACGGCATCCGTGAATCGGCCACCGCCGGTGGTGGCGGCCGGCTCGGCTACGATATCTACACCGGCGCCGACGATCTGGTGGCGCAATACGCCCGCGAGGCCGTACGCCGGGCGCTGGTCCGGCTCAAGGCCGAACCGGCGCCGGCTGGTACTCTGCCAGTGGTCATGAGCTCGGGCTGGTCGGGCGTGCTGCTACACGAGGCAGTCGGCCACGGTCTGGAGGGCGATTTCAATCGTCGCAAGGCCTCCAACTATTCCGACAAAGTCGGCCAGCAGGTCGCCTCCGAACTGTGCACCGTAGTCGACGACGGCACCCTCGAAGGCCGGCGCGGCTCACTCGCGATCGACGACGAGGGTACGCCGGCCGCCGCCAATACCTTGATCGAAAACGGCGTGCTGGTCGGCTATATGCAGGACAAGCACAACGCCCGGTTGATGGGCGCAGCCCCGACCGGCAACGCCCGGCGCGAGTCCTATGCGCATACGGTTATGCCACGTATGACCAACACCTATATGCGCGGCGGCGACTCTGACCCGAACGACATCATCGCCTCGGTCGATTCTGGCATCTATGCCGCGCATTTCTCCGGCGGTTCGGTAGACATCACCTCCGGCAACTTCGTGTTTTCCTGCGACGAGGCCTACCGGATCGAAAACGGCCAACTCGGCGCGCCGCTCAAGGGCGTGACCCTGATCGGCAACGGCCCGGACGTAATGAACCGGGTGTCGATGGTCGGCAACGACTGGGCACTGGATACCGGCGTCGGGGTCTGCGGCAAGCACGGCCAGAGCGTACCCGTGGGCGTAGGCCAACCCACGCTCAAGGTCGACTCGATCACCGTCGGCGGCACCGAGCGCGGCTGAACCATCTTGGCCCGTAAACCACGCCAACCACGCCCGCAGCCGAAACACCGGCGCGCCGAGCCGGTCACCAGCCTACGCGTGATCGGGGGGCAGTGGCGCAGCCGGGTGTTGCCGGTCGCGGACCGCCCCGGCCTGCGCCCGACGCCGAACCGGGTCCGCGAGACCCTGTTCAACTGGCTCGCGCCGCGCATCGAAGGCGCGGTCTGTGTCGATCTGTTCGCCGGCACCGGCGCACTGGGCATCGAGGCCTTGTCTCGTGGGGCTGCCCGGGCTGTGTTCGTCGAGCGCGATCGCGCCGCGGCCGCCGCAATCGAAGCTGCTCTGGCCAAGCTCGGCGCCAGCGAGCGGGCGCAGGTGATCGTGGGCGACGCCACCGATGCAGCGCGACGGATCGACGTCGCCAGCGCCGATATCCTGTTCATCGATCCGCCCTTCGATACTGAACTGCACGGGCCTGCCCTGCGCGGTGCGCAGCCGCTGCTGGGCGTGCATTCGCGGCTCTATCTCGAATACCCAGCCGAATCGGCAGCCGCGATCGACGACCAGCTGGCCGCCGACTACGAGATCCTGCGCCAGTCACGCTCGGCGGGCGTGGGCTATTGCCTTGCACGGCGGCGCCCCACGGGCGAGGATAGCCCACCATGAAGGAGCCTAAGTCGATCCGGGCGGCCTATACCGGCACGTTCGACCCGATCACCAACGGTCATGCCGACGTGATCCGGCGCGCCGCCGGCATGTTCAGCGAACTAATCGTCGCGGTGGCCAGCAATTCATCGAAGAAATCGATCTTCGACCACGATGAACGAGTGGAACTGGCCAAGCTGGTGCTGGCCGATGTCGACAACGTGACGGTCATGCCCGCCGACGGACTGGTGGTCGATTTCGCACGCCGCAATGATGTCCGAGTGCTGGTGCGCGGGGTACGTGGTGTAGGCGACTACGAGTACGAAAAACAGATGGCGGTGATGAACCGGCATCTGGCGCCCGAGATCGATACGATCCTGCTCTCCCCCTCGCCCGAATACGCCCATATCTCCTCGACCCTGGTCCGAGAGATCGCATTTCTGGACGGCCGTATCACCGGTCTGGTGCCCAGCGTGGTCGCCGACCGGCTGCACGCCAAGACCGGCAACTAAAGCATACAAAAAAGCCGCCAGCGGCTGCCGGCGGCTTGTCGATCGCATCGCTCACGCAGGCCTTGCGCGACACCGAAACACTCCGATTCCACCTCCGCCGGTGCGCGGCCCTAGGCTATCGAGCGGGTTACCGATCGGAATCGCGTCTATCCGATCGCATGTTCGGCGACAGCGCATACTGCTCGGTAATATCGACCGTGGCCTGGACCGCGGTATCGGCTGGCTGAAAGACCAGTACCTGGATCACCCGATCCGGATAGCTGAAATAGACCCGCTGGGTACTGGCATTGCCTGACATGCTGGTATCGGTATGCACGGCCGGCTTTTTACCCTGGTTGGGCGCCTGGGCGAAAGCCTTGATCAGATTCTGGATCGCCGCCTGGCCATCGGCGCTGCGAAACGAGCCCAGATTACGGGTCACCCGTACCAGACGCCCATTGGCAACGGTGATCGAACCTACCGCATCGGGCTGTCGGGCCCGACCGTTGGGCCCTAACGGCGCGACTTTTGGATACAGGAAATACTGGCCGTCCTGGTCGGCCGGCGAGACGTTGAATTCGGACCGGGCCTCGCCCAGAACCTGATTCCGGGGTTCTCCAAGACGCAGGGTAGTGCCGCCGATCGCGATACCCTGGGCGCCGGACTCGGCGGATACCGGTGATGCCATCAGGACAGTGGCCGAGCCAAGCCCCAACGCCAACAGCCAGGACGCAATCCGATTGAGTCGATCCGGAGACATGCGCTTTACTCCTCGTGTTCGGCGACCCCGCCGAAAAAAGCGCCGGTATCTCGCTCAAGATACCGGCGCTTCGAGGTTACGCTGCGCCGCGCGAGACCGCCAGCAGCATCTGGTTCATCCGGCGCACGAAGGTGGCCGGGTCTTCCAGTTCGCCGCCTTCGGCCAGTACGGCCTGCTCGAACAGCATCTGGGAGAAGGAACTGAACTCTTCCTCACCCTGCTCACCAGCCAGCTTTTCTACCAGCGGGTGGGTGGGATTGATCTCCAGATGCGGCGCCGAGCTGGGCATGGCCTGGCCGGCTTCTTTGAGGATCCGCTCCAGATGGGCCGACATGCCGTTCTCGTCGGCAACTAAGCAGGCCGGGGAGTCGGTCAGGCGATGGGTGACACGCACCTCGTTGACCCGCTCGCCCAAGGCCTGCTTGATGCGCTCAACCAGATCGGAGGACTCTTCCTCGAGCTTCTTCTGCTGCTCTTTTTCTTCCTCGGATTCGGCTTCGCCGAGGTCCAGTGCGCCCTTGGCGACCGAGGAGAATTCCTTGCCTTCGTACTCGGTCATGTGGGCCATGACCCACTCATCGACCCGGTCGGTCAGCAGCAGCACCTCGATGCCCTTCTTCTTGAAGATCTCGAGATGCGGGCTGTGCTTGGCCTCGGCCAGCGTATCCGCGGTGATGTAGTAGATCTTGTCCTGGCCGGGCTGCATGCGGGCGATGTATTCGTCCAGCGACACCCCCGGATCGGCCGACTCGTCGGTGGTGGTCTTGAAGCGCAGCAGTTTGGCGATCCGAGCCTGGTTCTCGTAGTCCTCGACCACGCCTTCCTTTAAGACCGTGCCGAACTCGTTGGAGAAGGTCTTGAACTTCTCCGGATCGTCCTCGTCGTTGGCCATCGACTCGATCAGGCCCAGAACCTTTTTCACCGAGCCGGAGCGAATCTTGTCCAACAGGCGGTTGTTCTGAAGGATCTCGCGCGAGACGTTGAGCGGCAGATCGTTGGAATCGATCACGCCTTTGACGAAGCGCAGATAGCGCGGCATCAGCTTGTCAGCGTCGTCCATAATGAACACGCGCTGCACGTACAGCTTGACGCCATGGGCCTTGCCGTTCGGATCGAACAGATCAAACGGGGCACGCTTGGGAATATACAGCAGGTTGGTATATTCCTGGCTGCCTTCGACCTTGTTATGGGTCCAGGTCAGCGGATCCTCGAAGTCGTTGCAGGAATGCTTGTAGAACTCGGCATAGTCCTCGTTCGACAGGCTCGACTTGGGTTCAGCCCAGAGCGGCGCCCCGCGGTTGACCTGTTCCCAGCCGGCTTCCTTGCCTTCGTTTTCGTCTTCTTCGGACAGCTGCTCGCGCATCTTGATCGGGAAGGCGATATGGTCCGAATAGGTCTTGACCAGATGCCGCAGCCGATGCGGCTCTAGGAATTCTTCCTCGTCGTCACGCAGATGCAGAGTCACGGTGGTGCCGCGCTGGGGCTTGTCGATTTCCTCGAGGGTGTATTCGCCGCCGCCGTCCGAGATCCAGCGCACGCCGGTCGATTCGCCGCCGCGGCGGGTATCGACCACAACCTGGTCGGCCACGATGAACGCCGAATAGAAGCCGACACCGAACTGGCCGATCAGCTTGGCATCCTTTTTCTCGTCACCGGACAGGGAATCCAAAAACGCACGGGTGCCGGACTTGGCGATCGTGCCGATGCGCTCCATGACCTGATCGCGGGTCATACCGATGCCGTTGTCGGAAAACGACACAGTCTTGGCGTTTTTGTCCTGATCGATCCAGATCTGGAGTTCCGAATCGCCTTCGAACAGCGAATCGTTCTTCAGCCCTTCGAAGCGCAGCGTATCCAGCGCATCCGATGCGTTGGAGATCAGCTCGCGGGCAAAGACCTCTTTGTTCGAATACATCGAGTGAATCATCAGCTTCAGAAGCTGCTTCACCTCGGCCTGAAAGCCGTGCTGCTCTGCATTGGCGCCGGCTTGGGTGGCCCCCTGGGTGTTCGTGTTCTCTTCGCTCATGGCGTGTTCGATCGGTGATGGATGACAAATAGGTGCGGCTATGCCGCTTGCCTGCCTTGAATGTGGCCCGCGCGGCCGTTTTTCAAGCGCCCAGCGCTCGGTCGGTGGGGCAGCACGCGCTTTCATGGCATGCTTGGCAGCCGTTCAAGACCAGATTGATCCAAGGGAGACAGCGATGGCCCGAACGCGAGTGGCCGTGATCTGTGGTGGCGCCTCGGCCGAGCACGAAGTCTCGTTGCAATCGGCACGCAATATCGTCGCCGCACTCGATCGCGAACGTTTCGAGGTTCGCGTCATCGGTATCGACAAGGCCGGCGTCTGGCATGCCGCTAAAACCGACGATTTCGTCGACCATGCGGACGATCCGCAACGCATCGCGCTCAAGGCCGAAGCCGCCGCCCTGGCTGTGGTGCCCGGCCGCGATGCCGGCCAGATCATCGCCGCCGAGACCGGCGAGGTGGTCTTCGAGGTCGATGTAGCGTTTCCCATCGTGCACGGGCCGACCGGCGAAGACGGCACCCTGCAGGGCTTGCTGCGAGCCGCCAATATCGCCTGCGTAGGCGCCGGCGTGCTCGGTTCGGCCGCCGCCATGGATAAGGACGTAACCAAACGTCTGCTGCGCGATGCCGGCATCGGCATTGCCCCGTTCCGGGTCATCAAACGGCCTACGGCCGAGCATGTCGACTATGCCCTGCTGGCTGCCGAGCTCGGCAGTCCGTTGTTCGTCAAACCGGCCAATCTCGGCTCCTCAGTCGGGGTCAGCCGGGTGGCGAATGCCGCCGAATTCGATCAGGCGCTGGCCCTGGCGCTGCGCTTCGATCACAAGGTCCTGATCGAATCCGCGGTTGTCGGCCGCGAGATCGAATGTGCCGTGCTCGGCAATGACGACCCGACAGCCAGTACGGTCGGTGAAGTCGTGGTCGCCGACGGCGGCTTCTATGCCTACGACACCAAATACGTCGACGATAGCGCCGACGTCGTCATCCCCGCCGAGCTCGACGCCGCAACGACCGAAGCGGTGCGCGCGGTCGCGCTGGCCACCTATGCCGCGCTCGACTGTTGCGGGCTGGCCCGGGTGGATGTGTTCGTGACCGAAAACGGCGAGGTGATCGTCAACGAGATCAATACCCTGCCCGGTTTCACGCGGATTTCGATGTACCCCAAGCTCTGGGCCGAATCGGGTATTGCCTATCCTGATCTGGTGGCTCGCCTGGTCGAACTGGCGGCCGAACGCCAGGCTGCCGATCGAGCGCTGGCGACCTCGATGTAAAAGCCACTTGCAGAGCGTGCGTGCGGTACGGAAGATGCGCGCTCCATTCCTGCATCGAGCGCGCCCATGGCCTATACCGACGATACCCCGATGAAGGCGCTACTGGCCGGCATGGCAACGGTCGAGCCTGCGGCCTGCCAGGCCTTCGCCCGCCGCCAGCATCGCTCGGGCCATGCCGACGAGCTCGCTGCGGCGGCGGCTTTGATTCACGAACTGGCCTTCAACGTTCAGCTCGATCGTCCCGACGAACTGGTGCGCTGGAAGTATCCGGAATCATTCGAGCCGATCGATACCGATATGCTCGTGCGGCTGTTGCAGGCGGCCTCGGACGACGATCGGGACACCGCCCACGACATCATCGCGGCCGAGTCGTTTACGACCGTTACCGCCTTGTCGAGCATCGCTACCCACCTGCGCCAGTCGATCGAACACATCCAACGCTATGGCGGACAGGCCAGCGATCCGCAGCAGTCGCTGTTCTAGGACCTACCGAGGTTTGGCAGCAGTGCTGCGTAGCGGCTACCGATCGTGTTTGGCAAAACGCGAGTCGCCCTGTTGTCGTCTGCCATAGCCCGGGTTCGCGGCACTGTAGGATGGTCATGGTTTAGACCGGCGACCATTCAAGGGGCCGTTGCTCGCGCGCAACGGCTACCCTCTACGCATTGTCTGGATCGCCCACGGCCATGGGCCACGCCTGGCGCGGCGTTGCAAGACAGCCAGGCGTCGGATGCGCCCGGTATAGGGCCCCCAGCTATGGCCTAGAACCGATAGAACACAGCCAGAACAGCGCGCGCCGAAGCCTCGAGGCCGAGCGGTACGAAGGTCAGCATCAGCAGCCAGTAGCTCAGGGCATCGCCTCGGAGCGCGCCACCCCCGACCAGATCGGCGACACCCCGCCAGATGAGCACAGCACAGAGTGCCATGAGCACGGTATAGAGCGTGACTCTGGGCCGCCCCGCCGGCAGACCGCTGATCGGCAGGCGCATGCATTTTCGGTACGGCATCGCCGCGAATATCTGACCGCGATCCAGTACATAGCCCAGCACTGCAAAGAATGCGATTAGGCTGGTCACGGCCAGCACGATATTCGAAAAACACGCCAGTATCTGCTCGAACGGCAGGATGTAGGCGATCAACAACACCACGACGACACTGCCGATACGTGCCTGCCGACAGAGGCGGCTCGCGCGGGTGTGTTCGTAGGCGGCGGCCATGCCGGCGCAATCGTCCTCGGAGACCAGGCAAACCGGCAGCAAAACCGAGCTACAAACGTAGTTCTTTCCCTGCTGATTGAATACAACCAAGAACATACCGCCCCCTTACAGCTGGCTCGAGGCTCTGCTGACAGACCGTGCCCCGGCTTACGCTGTCGGTTTGTTGTTATGGCATCGTCAACACGACCCGAAACCGAGCCTCATTATCGATCATGCGCTGGTAGGCCGTGTTAACTTCGGATAAGGGATAAGTCTCGATCTGTGTTTTGATATCGCGCAGCGCCGAGAAATTCAGCGTGTCCTCGGAGTCGTGCGGGGCTCCGCTGGGGTGGCCGACGATGCTGCGACGGGCCATCAAAAGCTGGAATGGCGATACTTCGATCGGCTCGGGCGAGGCACCGAGCACGAGCAGCTGTCCGTTCACGCCCAGGCCGTCGATAACCGAGCCCATCAGCTTCGGGTTCGGCGCAGTGGCCACGATCAGCCGTGCCCCGCCCAGTGCCTGCAACGCCTCGACGGCATCCTGGGCCTCGGTATCGATATAGCGGTCCGCGCCCAGCGCCAGCGCCAGATCCTTTTTGTCGGTACCGCGCGACAGGGCTACGGTATGAAAACCCATGGCATGGGCATACTGGAGCGCCAGATGGCCGAGCCCGCCGATGCCTTGGATGGCCACGACATCGCCGGCGACCGCGCCGGTACGACGCATGCCGTTATAGGTGGTGACCCCAGCACACAGCAGCGGCGCGGCTTCTTCCGAGGACAATGTCTCGGGAATCGCAACCAGCGCCTCGGCCGGTGCGATCATGTATTCACCGTAGCCACCGTCGTAGGCAATGCCGCAGATCTGCTGGTTGGCGCAGGTTACGAAATCGCCCGAACGACAGGATTCACAGGAAAAACAGTGGCCGCCGTGCCAGCCGACGCCGACCCGCTGGCCGGCCTGCCAGTGATCGACGTCGTCGCCGAGCGCATCGACGGTGCCAATCACTTCATGGCCGGGCACGCGGGGGTATTCCAGCCCCGGGAAGCCGCCATCGACGACGAAGGCATCGGAATGACAGATGCCGCAGGCCGCCACCCGGATCCGCACCTGGGACGGCCCAGGATCGGGGATACCCCGCGATACGATTTCGAAATCGGCCCCGGCCTTGTTGATCTGAGCCACGCGCATCTGGGTCATGACGATACCGGTCGTTTGGAAAACCAGTTCAAAATTACAAGAAAAGGACGAACGCCACCAACTTTCGAGACAGCCGGCCACAACGCATGCCGCAAGCTGCGATCGCCTGACGTGATATAGGCTGTGCGTCAGCGGCGCACGACGCCGACCTGGCCTGCCCTATCCGAGAACGAGCATGAAGACATTTGTGAACTGGCTGTGTTTCACGGTCTGCATTCTATGCATCATTACTGGCACCACGATTTCGATTCTGGCGATCTGGCACGTGGTCGCCGATCAGGCGTTTCTATGGCGCTCATTGATGACCCTAGCCGTGGTGTTTCTCGCTGCCCTGCTTGCCTTCATGGTCAACAGCATGATGACGCGTGGCGACTCTGACTAGCCGCCCGCCACCGGGATAACACAGCCGGCCTACGTCCGCAGGACTACTGATTCAGGCTTGGCAGGCAAATTGTTAGCGTGCTTGGCCTAGATCACACGCTCCGTCATCCACTTATGTCCGATTACCAGGCATTCATGCACGAGGCCGCATACATTGGCGGCCAATGGATTGAGTCCGGCGCCGAGGAGCGCAACGCCATCCACGACCCAGCTAACGGCGAACTGCTCGGCCATGTGCCGGCACTCGGTGAACAGCAGATGGATTCGGCAATCGAGGCCGCGGTCACGGCCTTCGAGCAATGGCGCCACACCAGCCCCTCGACCCGAGCCGCGAAACTCAAGGCCTGGTACGACGGCATGCAGAACAACCGCGAGGCCCTGGCCCGGCTGATGACCCGCGAACAAGGCAAGCCGATCAACGAAGCCCGCGGCGAAGTCGACTATGCCTCGAGTTTCCTAGACTGGTTCGCCGAAGAAGCACGCCGTGCCGATGGCAAGACCATTCCGGCCGAAGACCCCACCAAGGCTCTCGGCACGATCGAAGAACCGGTGGGCGTGGCCGCGATCATCACGCCCTGGAACTTCCCGCTGGCCATGATCACCCGCAAGGTCGGCGCGGCCGTGGCGGCCGGCTGCACTACCCTGGTCAATCCGGCGACCGAGACCACGTTCTGTGCGCTGGCCTTGGCCGATCTGGCCGAGAAAGCCGGCCTGGACAACGGCGAAGTCAATGTCGTGCCCGGCTCCGGCAAACAGTTCGGAGAGCGGGTCTGCAACGACCACCGGGTACGCGCGCTGTCGTTTACCGGCTCGACCGAGGTCGGGCGCAAACTGCTGGAGCAGAGCGCCGCCACGGTCAAGAACAACGCCATGGAATTGGGCGGCAATGCCCCGCTCATCGTCTGCGAGGATGCCGATCTGGATACAGCCGTGGAGGGCGCGATCGCTGCCAAGTTCCAGACCACCGGCCAGGATTGCATTGCAGCCAACCGAATCTTCGTGCATCGCTCGATGTATGAAGCCTTCGTCGAGCGCTTCGTGGAAAAGATGAATGCCATGCCGGTCGGCCACGGCCTGGACGAGGCCAATGAGATCGGCCCGTTGATCCATGCCGACGCGGTCGACAAGGCCCAGTCGCTGGTCGACGACGCCCGTAACCACGGCGCGCGTATTCTGGGGCGCGACCAGTCACAGGCGCCGGGCGAGAATTTCTTCATGCCCACGGTCGTGGCTGATTTCACGCCCAAGATGCGGGTCGCGGCCGAAGAACAATTCGCTCCGGTCGCCCCGATCACGCCCTTCGACGACGACGCCGCCGTCATTGCCGAGGCCAACGACACGATCTACGGCTTGGCCTCTTATGTCTTCACACCGAACGATGCCCGGATTCGTCAATACATCCGTGGCCTCGATTACGGCATGGTCGGCGTCAACACCATGGATATCACCGGCCCGCATGTGCCCTTCGGCGGCGTGAAGCAGTCGGGCCTCGGCCGCGAAGGCGGGCACGTTGGTATGTCCGAATATCTGGAAACCAAATACTACTGCCTCGGCAACCTACCGGAAGCCTGATACCGGCAAGCGGCAGCCCCTATGGCGCGGCCCTACCCCGGGCCCGGGTCGCACCATAGCTGGGTCGCTCATGGCCGCCCGCGGTAGCCTATACGCCACCGATGGTCCATGGCTGCGCCCGAGCAGTCGGCATAGACTCGAACGATGACCAAACCACAGTGCATCGGTATCGACGGCTGCCCCGCGGGCTGGGTCGCGGCAAGCGCTGCGCACATCGTCGTCGAAGCCGGTCTGGCTGAATTGCTGGCTGCCTTCGCCGTGGTCCCTGGCCGCGATGTCGTGGCGATCGACATCCCGATCGGCCTGGCCGAATTCGGTCGCCGCGAATGTGATGTTCTGGCCCGCCAACGACTTGGCGCCCCACGCCGCAACAGCGTGTTCTGGACCGCGACCCGGGCCGCGATACACAGCCCTAGTGGCGGGCTCGGCCTACGCGAGGCCCAAGCCCGGGCCAGTACAGTGAATACCGAGCACGGCGCCGGCGGAGTATCGGCCCAGGCCTTCAATCTGTTCAACAAGATCCGCGAGGTCGACGCCGTGCTCGGCGCGGACCGCGCCCTGCGACAAAGCATTGTCGAAGTGCATCCGGAGCTTGCCTTTGCCTGCTGGAACGCCGGCTCGACCGGCGGGCTACAGCCCATGCCCTATGCCAAGAAATCGGGCCTGGGCGCCCACGACCGCCTCGAACTCATCTTTGCTCGCTATGGCCGCGCGGCGTTCGAACGGGCCCGCCAACGCCATGCCCCCACCCGGCTGGCCGACGACGATATCGCCGATGCTTATGCGTGTCTGTTCAGTGCCGAGCGGATCGCTGCCGATAGCCATGTCTGCCTGCCCGATGTCCCTGAGACCGATGCGTTGGGATTGCCGATGCGGATATGTTTCTAGGGCGCGTAGTAGCGCGACGCCCGTGAGCGACAACGCTAGGTAGCGGCCCAACAGACCTTGTTTCAAAGGGTTTGGGCCCTCAATCGCACCGGGCTGCGTGAGGCGCCTTGCCAGCCGCGGTCTGGGCGACAACGCGACGTTTGGACGACAACCTCGGCAGGCCCCTAGGTAACCACGGCCGCGCATGGGCCGTTGAATGCGCCTAATCGCCGACAGATACGCGGCCGCGTTTGTGCTCGAATAACGCCGTATCCGGTAGCCTGCCGGATTGATATCCACCAGCACGAGGATGTTCCCGGTGTCGATGCCTGCCTCTACCGATCTGCTTCGAGCCCTGTCGCCCCGGCCAGCCGCGGCCCGAGCTCGATGCCAGCCGTTGTCGCCGATCCATGGGATGGGTTCATGATCGTCGTCGCCGGCAGCGCCAATATCGATCTCGTAGCCCGTGTCGCACATCAGCCTGCCCCGGGCGAAACCCTGATCGCCGATGACTATGCTGTCCATCAGGGCGGCAAGGGAGCCAACCAGGCTGTAGCGGCAACCCGCCTCGGCACGCCGGTGCGTTTCATCGGCGCCATCGGCAACGATGATTTCGGCCGCCAGATACTCGCCGGTTTGACCGCCGAACATATCGATACCCATTCGGTATCCGAGGTCACCGGCAGCAGCGGCCTGGCCCTGATTACCGTGGATACCGCGGGTGAGAACAGCATCGTGGTAGTCCCAGGGGCCAATGGCCAACTCACCGCCGATGCGCCGGCCCTCGACACCGGCTTCGACGGCGCCCGGGTGGCCCTGGTACAGCTGGAAACACCGCCGTCGTTTGTCGACGCGGCTTTGGCCAGCGCACGCGTCCACGGAGCAGAGGTGGTACTGAATGCTGCCCCGGCCGCACCGCTCGAACAATTCGATATGACGAATGTGGACTGGCTGATGGTCAATGCCGGCGAAGCGGCCTTCGTGCTCGGCGAAGCCGAGGGCCATAGCCGGGCCGAGACCGAGGCGCATGCCGCTACCCTGGTCGAACGATACGGCGTGGGCGTGATCGTCACCCTCGGCGGCGACGGGGCGCTATGGACCGAGCCGAACGGTGACGGCGGGCATGTGCCGGGCCGGACTTGTGACGTCGTGGATACCACTGGTGCCGGCGACACCTTTGCCGGCGCCTTCGCCCATGCCCGTGCAGAAAACCTGTCGATACGTGCAGCGATCGAGACTGCCGTGGTCGCCGGGGCCTTGTCCGTGGGCCGGGCCGGCGCCCGCGCGGGCATGCCAACGCAGGCCGAGCTTGCTGCGGCGATCGCCGAATAACACACGCCCGGGTTCGCGGGCATGCCAAACGCCGGGCCTTGTATTGGCTCGGCGTTTGAGTCCAGCCCTAGCAGGCGCTAGCCGGTACCGACCATACCTGCCGCTTCGTCGACGATCTGTTCGAGCGCGGCCGTATCGTGGGCAAAACGACCGAGAAACAGGCCGTCAATCGTGGCACCGAGTTCACTGAGCGTGCCCGGCGCTGCACTGCCACCATAGATAACGCGAGCATCGGCCAACGCCGGACGCTCGGCCAGCCAGGCCTTGATCGCCTGGGCGACGTGCCCAACATGTGTACTGCTGGCTGCTTCGGACTGGCCGATGGCCCAGACCGGTTCATAGGCCACCACAACCGAGGCCGGCTCGCTCACCCAGCCCAGGGCGGACTCGAGCTGCTCGATACAGAAAGCCGCTGCCGCATCGCTATCGCCTGGCTCCTCTTCGCCCACGCACAGCAGGGGAATCAAACCATTGCGCAGGGCAGCCGCGGTCTTGCGTGCCACGATGGCATCGTCTTCGCCAAAGATCGTGCGGCGCTCGGCATGCCCGATCTCAACCGTAGAGCAGCCGATCTGTGCCAGATCGGCACCGCTAACCGCACCGGTATAAGCGCCGCGATCTTCCCAGAACAGATCCTGGGCACCGGCCGCGACCGGCGTATCCTGGCACCGCTCGATGGTCTGGGCCAACGCCGGCATCGACGGCAGCAGCCAAAGCGACACGTCGCCGCGCTGGACGGCGGGATGCCGTTTCGCCAGCGCGGCAACTTGGCCGGCCCAGGTCTGGGTGGCCGCCGGGTCGAGATACATTTTGAGACTGACGGCTAACAACATGGACAGACCGGCCTTGGGATAAAGCGGCTATTGTTGCGCAATCAGGCCGCCGAGTCGCTGTTCTTGGCCTCGTAATCCTCGATTACGGCCACTTTCTTGGCCGACGAGGAGTTTTCGTCGAAGCGATAAGTCAGCCATTCCGAGGCCAGCTTGCGGGCCAGTTCGATACCTACCACGCGCTGGCCAAAGCATAGCACCTGGGCATTGTTGGACTTGATCGCGCGCTCGACCGAAAACCCGTCGTGGGCGGTCACGGCCCGAATGCCCGGCACCTTGTTGGCCGAAATGGCCACGCCGAGACCGGTACCACAAATCAGCAGCGCCCGGTCGGCCTCGCCGGCCGCGACCTTTTCGGCCGCAGCGATAGCAATGGTCGGATACGGCGTCTTGGCGACTTCATCAACGCCCATGTCCTCTACGGAGGCGACATACTCGCTGGCCTCCATATCGGCCTTCAGGGCTTGCTTATACTCGTAGCCGGCGTCATCGCAGCCGATGACGATTCGCAGTTTGTCGCTCATGTTACGTCCTCATGAAGGGATTCCAGGGTGGTCGCGGTGGCTGCCACGATCATGGCAAACGACACCGCGCCGGGGTCGGGATGGCCGACACTCTTGTCGCTGTGGTTCTTGGCCCGGCCCAAACGGGGCTTGAGCTCGGCGGTCGCCTGGGCCGCCTGCTCCGAGGCCTCGGCCGCACGATTCCAGGCTTCGCGCAAATGCGCACCCGATTCGACTTCGGCCGCCAGCGTGTTGGAAAACGGCTTCATCGCATCGAGCATAGTCTTGTCGCCGACTTGCGCCCCACCCAGCCGGGTGATGGCATCGGTGGCATCGGCTACGCCGGCGGCGACCGCCGGGGCCGCGACGCTGTCGCGATCGCCAATTCGGGCGCCTACGCTGCGCAGGCCCAGGCCCCACAGCGCGCCGGAAGTGCCGCCGGCCTCGTTGGCCCAGGCATCGCCAGCTCGTTCTAGGACAGTGCCGGCGCCACAGCCTTTTTCAACCGCGTTGCGGGCCGCAGCCAGCGCGGCATTAGCACCGGTGGCCATGCCGATACCGTGGTCGCCGTCGCCAGAGATCGCATCCAGCTTACCCAGCGCTTCGGCCTCGGCTTCGATCTTGGCCTGAATCGCTTCGATCACGGCCAGCATGCCGGCCGCATCGGCGCGTGATTCTTCGCTGGCCGCCGGAACACTCTCTTCATGGGCCGCCGCATCGTCGCTGTCATTACGCGGCTCGCCTTCCAACGCTACCCCACCTCGACGATAAGCCGGGGTCGTGGCGGGCGCGGTCCAGGCGCGCTCCAGTGCTTCGTCGAGCCAGAACAGGGTCAACGATACACCGGCCATCTCGAAACTGGTGACCAGTTCGCCGACTTCCGGCTGGATCACAGTCAGTCCGGCATGATCGAGGCGTTCAGAGACCCGTTTGTAGAGTACGAACAATTCTTCGTACTTCACCGACCCGAGACCGTTGAGCATTACGCCGACCCGCGGCGAGGCCGCGCGCTGGATACCGCTAGGCCGCTCGTCGAGCAGCCGGTCGACGAGCATATCGCCGAGTTCGGCAGCACTGGGCAGGTCGAGTTCGTCGATGCCCTGCTCACCGTGGATGCCCATGCCGACCCCCATGCGCCCCTTGGGCACGGTGAACAGCGGCTCCTTGGCACCGGGCAGCGTGCACCCGGAAAAAGCCACCCCGAACGACCGGGTCCGATCGTTGGCATGGCTTGCGAATTCGTAGACTTCGTCCAGCGATTTACCTTCGGCCGCAGCCAGTGCCGCAGCTCGGAACACGGTCAGGTCACCGGCGATGCCACGGCGCTCGCTGGCTCGTTCGGCCGGGCCGCTGCAGACGTCGTCAGTCACTGCAAAACAGCGACACGGAATACCTTCGGCTTTCAATCGCTCTTCGGCAATACCGAAGTTGAGCACGTCGCCGGCATAGTTGCCGAACGACAGCAGCACCCCGGCATCGGAGGCCGCGGCCTTGGCCACGGAATAAATCTGCTGGGCCGACGGCGAGGCAAAGACATTGCCCATGGCCGCACCGTGGGCCAATCCCTGGCCGACCAAGCCGGCGAACGCCGGATAGTGGCCCGAGCCGCCGCCGATGACCACGGCAACCTGGCCCGGCGGGGTTCGAGTGGCACGCACCACGCCACCGGGCACGCGGCGCACCAGATCCTTATTGGCGGCGACGAATCCGTCGATGCTTTCATCGACGAAGTCGGCGGAATTGTTCACTAGGTACGTCATGGGGGTCTCCTCATGAAAACGCGCGGGCCGGATCGGCCCGCGCGTTCGTCGGCTCCAGGCCTTGGGTTTACGAGTCGCTCTGCATGCTCTTGAGCGTGAACGGAGCGACCATGTCATCGGCGTTGTCCTGAGTGATCAGGACGCAGTCGAACAGCTGCTTTTCCTTGTCGACGCCCGTGTTGCCGTTCTTGATGTACTGATCGGCTTCTTGCACCGCTTTTTTCGAGAACACGGCCACCGGCTGCAGCACGGTATAGGCCAGCTCGCCCGACTTGACCGCATCCACGGCATCCGGGGAACCGTCGAAGCCACCGACCGTGATGCCCTTGAGCTTGCCGGCTTCCTTAAGGGCCGCGATCGCGCCCAGCGCCATTTCATCGTTGCCGCTGATCACGCCGTCGATGTTCGGGTTGGCCTGCAGCATGCCCTGCATTTTGTCGTGGCCCTGGGTGCGATCCCAGTTAGCGACCTGCGAAGCCACCTTCTTCAGGTTCGGATACTGGGACAGCACCGTGCGATAGCCGTTGGAACGGGTAGCCGCGTTGTTGTCCGAAGGCGCGCCCTTGAGCTCGACGTACTTGGCATCGTCACCGACGGCCTGTACCCACTGCTGGGCACCGAGGGCCGCACCCTGGGCGTTGTTGGACACCAGCTGGGCCTTGGCCAAGCCTTTCTGGTTGATCTCGGCGTTGACCAAGAACACCGGGATGCCGGCCTGCACGGCTTTCTTGACCGAGCCGATCGATCCATCGGCGTTGGCCGGGTCGAGGATGATCGCCGCCGAGTGGTTGGTGATCGCGGTATCGACCAGGTTGCGCTCGGTGTTGGTATCGCCCTTGTGCGCAGCTACGTTGGCCTTGTAGCCCAACGAGCGGGCTTCGGTCGCTGCGACCTGGCCTTCGGTACGCCAGTACGGATTAGACGGGTCGTTGACGATGATACTGATCAGCTTGCCATTACCACCGGAATCGGCGGCCACGGCCGTGGACAGACCGGTAAAGGACGCGGCGGCAACCATCGCCGCGGCTGCCATGATTATTGTTCTGCGTAGCATTCTTTGCATCTCCTTTCGCTTAGGTAACACACCACCGCATTAGCCGGCGGTTTTCTGAGGAACCTGTTGTTGGGTATCGCCGGACTTGGTCTGGCCCGGGTCGCCGGTCTTGGCGGCCGGCGTGCCATTGCTGGGCGTGGATTTGGATTTCTTCTTGGCGCCGCCGCGGTAGTCGATCGAGTTGAGCAACACCGCCAGCACGATCACGGCCCCGGTGAACACCATCTGCCAGTAGGCGGATACGCCCACAATGACCAGCCCGTCCGACAGAAAACCGATCACGAACGCGCCCAGCAACGTGCCGCGCACATTGCCGATGCCGCCGGTGAGTGCGGCTCCGCCGATCACCACGGTGGCGATCGCAGTCAGTTCGTAGGTGGTACCCGCGGTCGGTCCGGCCGAGGTCAGCTCGGAGGACAACACCAGCCCGGCGATGCCGGCACAGACGCCCGACAGCACATACACCGAGATCTTGACCCGCTTGACCGGCACGCCCGACAACCGTGCGGCCCGTTCGTTGCCGCCCGAGGCATACAGCCAGCGGCCGAAGGCGGTCTTGTTGAGCACCACGCTCATAATCAGGGCAACGCCGATCATGACCAGTACGCCGACCGGAATATTGAGCAGGCGATTGAAACCGAGCCAATCAAAGCCGGTATTGCCCAGAGCTTCCTTGCCGCCGAGGTTGTTGTAGGTCAGGCCATTGGTGATCAGCAGCGCGATGCCGCGCACGGCATACAGCGAACCCAGGGTGGCCACGAACGGCGGCACCTTGAAGCGCGCGATCAGGATGCCGTTGACCAGCCCGACCAGTCCGCCGACGCCGCAGACCAGGATCACGATCACCCAGATCGGCGGATACAGGGTCACCCCCAGCGGCGCGAGTTCGACGCCGTGGATGAAAAAGCCGGCCATGACCCCGCACAACCCCAGCGTCGAGCCGACCGACAGATCGATGCCGCCGTTCAGGATCACCAGCAGCATGCCGAGTCCCAGCAGGCCATAGATGGCCACATGCGAGGACATGGTCAGCAGGTTGCCGACCGTAAGGTAATTCGGCGAAAGATAGGAAAAGACCAGAATGATCGCGATCAGGCCAAAGAAAGCCCGGCCTTCGAGCAGCAGCCCGACCGGATCGAAGCCGCCCGAGAACAGCCCGCCCTTGCTTTTCGTAGTGGTCTCAGCGCGTGTATCGCTCATGATTGTTATTCCTGCTCGTTAAGGCTTACGCGGCCACGGACTCGCCCGAGGCGGCCATGATCTGTTCCTTGGAAACGTCCGGCCCGAATTCGGCCACAATGCGGCCGCGGCTCATGACGATGATGCGATGGGCGATCGACAGGCACTCGTTGACCTCGGAGGTCGAGTAGACGACGCCCAGCCCTTGCTTGGCGCGCTCGGCCAGCAGCTTGAACACCTCGGCCTTGGCACCGATGTCGATGCCGCGGCTCGGCTCGTCGAGCAGAATCACCCGTGGGTCGGTGGTCACCATCTTGCCGATCACCACTTTCTGCTGGTTGCCGCCGGACAGCGAGCCGATCATCGCGCTCGGGCCGTCGGTCTTGACGTGCACGTCGCGGATCGAATCGTCGACCAGACCGCTTTCGCTGGAGTTGGACAGGAACAGGTTCTTGACGAAAGCGCCGATGCTGGCCAGCGATAGATTGCGGCCAACAGTCATGGTCTGAACCAGGCCGTCGCGCTGGCGATCCTCGGGCACCAGAACCAGCCCAGCGGCGATGCGCTGGGCGATATCGAGATGGGTGATATCGCGACCTTCCAGCATCACCTTGCCGCTGCTGGTGTGCGAGGCACCAGCCAGGGCTTCGAGCAACTCGGTGCGCCCGGCCCCCATCAAGCCGTAGATGCACACGATCTCACCGGCCCGGACATCCAGCGACAGCTGGTCCACGGCGGCCCGCTCGGGGTTCGATTCGTCGAGCACGGTCAGCGACTGCACGGACAACGCCGCATCGCCGAACTCGTAACCGCTCGGCGGCGAGCCGAGGTCGAAGTTCTCGCCGACCATATTGCGCACGATCCAGGCCAGATCGATATCGGCCCGTTCGGCCTTGGCGGTCATGCTGCCGTCGCGCAGCACCACGGCGTGGTCGGTGATCTCTAGCGCTTCTTCCAGATGATGGGAGATATACACGATCGCTACGCCGCGCGAAGTCAGATCGCGGATCACCTTGAACAGCACCTCGACCTCGCTGGCCGACAGTGCCGAGGTGGGTTCGTCCATGATCAGGATGCGAGCATCCACCGACAGCGCGCGGGCGATTTCCACGATCTGCTGCTGGCCGACCCGGAGGTCGCCGACCTTGGTCAGCGGATCGATATCCTCTTCCAGCTCGGCCATCAACGCGGCGGCCTGGCGGGCTTCTTCGGCATAGTCGACGCTGCCGTTACGGATCAGTTCGCGGCCCATGAAGATGTTGTCGCGCACCGATAGATTCGGCGCCAGCGACAACTCCTGATGGATGATCGAGATCCGGCGGTGCTGGGCCTCGACCGTCGAGGCAAAGGTGACCGGCTCACCGTCGAGGATGAGCTGGCCGTCGGTCGGCTGCTCGACGCCGGACAGGATCTTCATCAGAGTCGATTTGCCGGCACCGTTCTCACCGAACAGCGTGGTCACCGTGCCCGAATAGATATCGAAATCCACGCCCTTGAGGGCGCGTACGCCGCCGTAGTGCTTGACGACGTTACGGGCCGAGAGTACCGGCGCGTCGTTGGGCGTTGCCTGTGTGGTGTCGTTCATCGCTGCCCCGCTCATTGCTGGACACTGAATCGAACCGGCGTCACCAGCCAGTTGTTCGGATTGATCAGCTGGAAGGCACCGACCACCGTGACTTTCTTGCCCGATAGATTGTCGCGATCCAGACCGGAAAGCTCCTGTTTTTTCATCGCGTTGTTAATCGCGGCCGCAGCGTTCTGATATTCGATCTGGTTCTTGAAGTCGCCAAACTCGATATTGCCTACGCCGTCTCGCAGCACCGTGCCATTGATGGCCGGGCCGGTTTGCACGCGAATCGTCAGATCGTCGGCGACATCGGGCACCTTGACGTTGTATATGCCCGAGGTGCCTTCGCCGAGCGTGCCGGTGAACTTGACCGCCATGATCGGCGCGATATCGGTCGGCACGCCGTATTTCTCGACCGCGGCCTGCTTATCTTCGTTGATCGCCTTGACCAGCGCCGGGGCCGGCGCAGCGCGCTGTTCGATCGCCTTCTGGACCTTCGGGAACTCAGTTTCGCCGTATTGCTCGGGCGAGAACTGGTTCGAGGCAGCCCCGACTTCGGAACCGATCGGCACGACGGTGGTGTCCAGGCCCATGACCACCAACAGAACCACGACCGCGGCCGCGCCGATCCCACGCTTGAGATTGGCCGACATCTTGGCCCCGCCGGAGCGTTGTGAACTGGTGGTCGCACTCATGATCGGCTCCCTGCCCTGGCAGCGTAGTGGTTAGTATCGATGAAGCTACGCGGCACATCGCGCAGCGCCTGTGTCTGGCTGGTCATGCTCTCCTCCCGGATGCCGAACCCCGCGGTCCGGACACCGTTCCGGCAGCCGATCGGTCCACCCTGTAACGCGATGGGCGACCGGCTATCGGACTGTCCCGTGTTGCCTCATAGCAACTCTGGACGCCGCCCCGTTTGTACGGCCCAGCGGCCTCCAGCACGGAGCGAAACCCGTGCTGTGAACAAATCGATCAGTTGTGCGGATCGATCGCGACCTTCATCGAGGATTCGCCACGCTCCATGACTTCGAGCGCTTCGTGGAACTTCGACATCGGATAGGTATGGGTGACCACACCGCGTAGATCGAGCTTGCGGGTGGCGACGAAATCGATCGCCCGCGGATAGGTATAGGGCCCGAGATGGGAGCCCAGAACATCCAGTTCCTTGCGGTCGCTGATGATCGACCAGTCGAGGGTGACCTCGGAGCCGAACACCGAGAATTCGACGAACCGGCCCAGCTTGCGCAGCATGTGGATGCCCTGGTTCACCGCCTTGTGGAAGCCGGTGGCCTCGATATAGATATCGCAGCCGTAGCCATCGGTGATCGACTTGATCTTCTCGATCACATCTTCCTCGGCTGGGTTCCAAACTTCATGGGCACCCAGCTGCTTGGCGAACTTGGCCCGCTCTGGCTTGAGATCCAGCACGATCAGTTTCTTCGGATTGGACAGCGCGACCTGACCGATGATGCCCAGACCCAAGGTGCCGGCGCCGGCGACCACGACTACATCGTCAGGCGTAACCTGGGCCCGGTCGGCAGCATGCAGCGAACAGGCCAGCGGCTCGACCAGCACGGCCTCATCGGCCGGCACATGATCGGGCACGTGATGCACGATGCCTTCCTTGGTGAAGATCATGTACTGGGCGAAGGCGCCGTTGACGTTGCTCTGGAAGCCGTACAGGTCGTGCTTTTCGCACATCCAGTACTGGCCACGGTTGCAGTAGCGGCAATCCCAGCAGGGCACGATCTGCTCGGAGATCACGCGATCACCGATCTTGACGTTCTTGGCCTCGCCGGCGCCTTCGCCGAGTGCGACCACATGGCAGACGAACTCGTGGCCCGGAATCATCGGCGGCTTGACGTAGCGCGGCTGGGTATCGTCGCCCCAGAACGACGGCGCACCGTGATAGACCTTCACATCCGACATGCAGATGCCGACCAGTTCTACCCGGCACAGGATTTCTCCCGGGCCCGGGGTCGGCACCTCGACTTCTTCCAGCCGGTAATCACCCGGCGCATAGCAGACCACGGCCTGCATGGTCTTGGGGATCTCGCCGAGCTGGGCGGCACTTTCGGGGCGGTCGATAACATCGGACATGGCGGGCGACTCCTCAATCATGGGTTCTCGGGCCGATGGCGATACCGCGTCGGCCGAGTGATCGCGATCGGAGACCGTCGGCGGCCCAACCGTTCCGAACGGCCCCCGAATCGCGCTGCCTGCCGATGAACATGTGATCACCGACAGTTCATTTGTTTAACTGCGATTGATAGTATGCCCGCCCCCCTGCCCGGTCAACGCAGAAACGGCCTTTAGACATATAGACTTTGGTCGACCCCTATTCGGCCGTAAGAGATCGCGAATAATGGTTTAAGCCGACGCTGTGAAGGCTTACAGTTCATGTGCAGCGCCGGCCGGCATAGGATCAATGTCTAGTGCATGTGATCGCAAGCCGATCATATGATCGGCCTTCGTGGCGTCATGATTCCCCCGGGCGACTTCCAGCCCGTGCTTTAACAAAGACGAACTCTATGTCTCCCGATGAACTCACAGAGCTGGCCAAGCTCTACCACATAGACGGGCTGACCCAAGAAGAACTGGCCACCCGCTTCGACATCTCCCGGGTCAAGGTCGGACGGCTGCTCAAGCGCGCGGTCCGGGAAGGCATCGTAGAGATCTGTGTACGCCTCCAGCACCCACCGGACAAGACCGCAGCACTCGAGAAAGCGCTGATCGAACGCTTCGGCATTCGCCGGGCGATCATCTCGGTCGACCACAAAGACCCGGAACGCCAGCGCGAACTACTGGCCGGGCTGGTAGCGCGCTATCTCGACCAGACCCTGACCGATACCAGCGTGGTCGCGGTGGGCATGGGCCGCAACGTAAGCGCGATACCGGAGCACGTGGTCTCGAGCCAGCGCCGCCACTGCAGCTTCATCTGTGCAATCGGCGGCTCTTACCGGGGCGGCGAAGCGATGAACGCCGACCAGATCTGTCGCCAGCTGGCGATGCGCTTTGGCGGCGAGAGCGTCACCCTTTATGCCCCGGCCATCGTCTCCGACCAGGCAATCCGCGACGCCCTGCTCAGCAACGATACGGTGCGACAGTCGCTCAACCAGGCCCGGCATGCCGACGTGGCCGTAGTCGGCGTGGGCGACATCCTTGAAGACAGCAACATGGTGCGCATGGGCTGGTTCACCAGCGAAGAGATCACCAGGGTCCGTGAACTCGGCGTGGTCGGCGACATCATGGGCTACGACTTCATCGATATCGACGGCAATCTGGCCGAAACGCCGCTGGTCGGCCGCGTGATTGGGCTGACCATCGATCATCTACGGCACATACCGGAGGTGATCGCCACCGCCAGCGAGCCGACCAAGGTCACCGGCATTCTCGGCGCGTTGCGCACCGGCACCATCGATACTCTGGCCACGACCCAGTCGATCGCCCAGACCGTGCTCAACCTCGCCCAGGCCACCGACGGGACGCCGCGCTCGCCACGCCCACAGGTACCGCTAGAACGCCCCAACGCCTAGGTACGGCCCAGAACCTGGCACGTCTTCGCGGCGAACCCGCACCCAGCGTTGTTGGGCAACAGGACGAGCCGGGCGGCCACGCCGGATTGCCGGCGTATCGCCAATCCACGGGCCATGGCCTTTCGACTCGGGCCGTCCACGGGCCGCGCCATGGGCGGCCTGCGACGATTCGTACCGGCAGAATACAATTTGGGGCGGCCACACAACACTCGGCGCGCGCCCTAAACCAGCGCCGACATGCCCCACCAGGGCGCGGAGCTGAAAATCAGCCGAACAGCTGGCCGAAGATGCGGAAGCCGGCCACGTAGGTCCCGACCGCCGAGCCGAGGGTCGAAAACAAAAACACCAGCAGCGTGCGCGAGACCCGGTTACGCCACCAGCCGCGCAGACTGGTCACATCCGACTTGAGGGTCGAAAAATCCCCGACTCGAGGCTTGCGTAGCCACAGCTCGGCGGCGGCCGTAACCATGCCGGCGCCGATGGTCGGATTCAGCGAGGTAATCGGCGCCGCGACGAAGGCGGTGACGATCGTGAGCGGATGCGCGAGTGCGACCAACGCCCCCAGCGCCGATAGAACGCCGTTGATGAGCACCCACTCCAGCACCATCTGCTGGCCCAGCCCGGTGCTGCGCGAAAAGCCGAGCGCGAAGCCGGCCACAATGACCGCAACCACGACCCAGGGAATCCATTTCACCCAGCGGGCCCCGCTGGGCACCGTATCGAGCTTGGCCACGCGTTCGGCCGGGGCGTCCATACCGGCTTCCAGATAGCCTGCCAGCCCTTTCAGATGCCCGGCCCCGACCACCACCAGCATAGTGCCTGGCGTCTCGGCCTGCTCCAGCAGCTTGGCGGCCATGTACTGGTCGCGCTCGTCGATCAATGCGCCGTGCATATGCTCGGACTGGGCAGCGAACTCATTGAAGGTGGCCTCGAGCATGTCGCCTTCCTTCAACTGCTCGATATCCTCTTCCTTGATCTTGTCTGACGACACCAGGCTGGCCGCCAGTCCGGCCAACACCGTGGCGCGCTGCCACCACGGGATACCGCGATAGACCCGCTTGAGCGTGATGCCGATATTGCGATCGATCAGCGTCAGCGGCGTATGCCGTGCCTCGGCGGCCGCGATCGCGGCACGCATTTCGGCACCGGGCTCGATGCCGAACTGATCGGCCAAACGCTGCTGGTAGGCCCCGAGCGCCAGATTGGCGGCAACCATGCCAGCCTGGCCGTTCTTGATTACCGCGAACAGATCCATCTCCGCCATTTCGGACTGGCGAGTCAGCGCCGCATGTCGCGCATCGCAAAGCTCGATGGCGACCTGGTCGTAGTCGCCGGACTCGATCTCGGCGCGTACTTCGTCGGCACTGGCTTTGGAGACATGGGCCGTGCCCAGCAACACAAAACGCCGCGTACCACGGGTCACGATACGGCGCGGTCCGGCTTCGACCGTGGACTCGGGCGCGGTCTGATTCGACGACTCAGACATAGAAAAGATCACCGGCAATGAAGCGTCGCGGCCCGCTGGCCGCAGCAAGCGCCCGATTGTCGCCGCTGCAGCGTTTGTCGTCCATGTCTGGCCCCCGGGTCGCAGCCCGCCGGCCCCGAGGCCGCAAGCGACCCAGCCACACCGGACCAACGCGGCTGTACAGCGCAGACATTCACGAATACGATTGATAATAATTCTTATTTACAACTCAAGGGGAAATTCGATGGGGGATGTTTGGCCAGCAGCGGTACGGGTGCCGCGCCATGGATGGCTCGTGCCGGCGCTGCTCGGGTTATACAGCACGACCGCTTCGGCCGCCGGTACGTCTGAAACCGCGCCAGCCGACCAGCCCACCCCTGCTGCCGCCGCCGTCTCCGGTACCGACCCGGCCCCGACCACCCGGCTGTCGGATATCCACGTCGAGGGCTGGCTGGTCGACTCGGCGACCCAGCCAGTCGATGGTTATGCTGCCGAGCGCAATCGCTCGGCCACCAAGACCGATACGCCGCTGATCAAGGTCCCGCAGGCGGTGACCGTGATCACCGCCGACCAGATCGCGGCCCAGAACGCGACCAACCTCAGCGACGTTATGGGCTATGTCAGCGGCAGCGTGCCGGCCCTGCGCGGCTCAGGCCAAAACCGCTACGACCTGTTCAATCTGCGCGGCTTCCGGCCCGATCAATATCTCGACGGGCTACGACTAGGCAGCTATTTCTATACCACCTCCCGCGTCGACCCGTTCCTGCTCGAACGCATCGACATACTCAAGGGCCCGGCCTCGGTACTTTACGGCCAGACCCCGCCGGGCGGCGTCGTCAACTCGGTATCCAAACGCCCGTCGGCGAACGTCGTCAATCAGGTCTTCGTCCAGGGCGGCAATGATGCACGGCTGCGCGGTGGCTTCGATATCGGCGGCAACGTCGATACCAAGGGCGATGTCCGCTACCGGATCGTGGCCGTGGGCGAGCGCGAGGACGGCGCGCAGGCGACCCCGGACAGCTCGAATTTCTCGATCGCGCCGTCGATCACGTTCCATATCTCGGAAGCCACCGAGTTGACCATACTGGCCAAGTATCGCAACGATCCGGAGGTCGGCTCAGCCGGCGCCCTACCCTATGTCGGCACGGTCGATCCCCGGGCCGACGGCTCGCGGCTCAAGCGTGGCTTCTATGTCGGCGACGCCGGCTTCGACAACTTCTATCGACGCGATCGACAGATCGGCACCGAGTTCTCGCATCGTTTCAACGAGCATGTCGCGTTCCGCCAGCATCTGCGCTATGACCACAACGAAGTGCAGTATCGCAGCGTCTATGCCAGTGGCTACAGCCCCGACCGGGCCGGACTGCTGCGGGCCTCGACCGTCTCCGACGAGTCGATGGACGATTTCGCCATCGACAATCAGCTGCTCATCACCTTCGATACCGGCGCGCTCGACCATACCGTGCTCGCCGGCATCGACTACCAGGATGTCGACGGCAACCGCGCAACCGGCTATGGCAGCGCAGCCGGCCTGTCGCTGGCCGACCCGAACTATCATCAGACGATCGCCGAGCCAGCGCTGACCGACTATGCCTTCGACCAGGATCAGCTGGGCTACTACCTGCAGGATCAGATCGCCCTCGGCCGCCTGATCCTGATCGGCGGCGGCCGCTACGATCATATCCAGACTGCCCAGACCACACGCCAGCCGGGCCTGCATGAGACGCGCTCGGATCATGCAGTCACGGTCCGGGCCGGGGCGCTCTATGCCTTCGACTTCGGCCTGTCGCCGTATGTCAGCTATACCGAATCGTTCCAGCCGCCGAGCACCGACGGCGTCTCGGCCAACGTGCTCGAACCGACCGAAGGCCATCAGTACGAACTGGGCGTGAAATACCAGCCCCGAGAGGTCGATGCCCTGTTCACGGCCTCGGTGTTCAAGATCCGACAGAAAAACGTTTCCGGCGATACCCGCCCGGACGGCACCGTGACCCAGACCGGCGAAGTCGAGGTCAACGGCGCCGAGATCGAAGCCAAGGCCAGCCTGGCCGCCGGGCTCGATCTGACCGCGGCCGGCACTTATCTGGATTCGGAGATCACCCGTTCGGATCTGGGCTATGCCGGCAATGCCCTCAGCCAGACCCCTAAATACAGCGGCTCGCTATGGCTGGACTATACGCAGCCCTCCGGCCGCTGGGCCGGCTTCGGCGGCGGCCTGGGGCTACGCTATGTCGGCAGCCAGCAGGTCGGCAACGCCAACACCGCCGAGGTGCCGGACTACACGCTGTTCGACGGCGCCCTGCACTACAGCCTGGGCCAGATGTCGCAGCGTTTAGCCGGCTGGAAGGTCGCGCTCAACGTACACAATCTGTTCAACAAGAAATACGTTGCCTCCTGTCTGTCCGAGGCGTTCTGCTATTACGGCGAAGAGCGCAAGACGAGCGCTACCGTCAGCTACCACTGGCAGTGAGGGCGGCTCGGATGCTTCATTCCTCGCTGGTCATGAGCTTGTAGGCGATCCAGCCGAGCAGGCCGAAAAACGGCACCATGGCGATGACGAAGATGATGATACCGATCATGTATTGCTCCTGTTGAGCCCGTTGCGCAGCGGCCAGCCGGCCGCTGCGGCGTCATTCCCGGACCGGTTTCTTGGCCAGCTTGCGCTGCAGCGTACGCCGATGCATGCCGAGCGCCCGGGCGGTCGCCGAGACATTGCCCTCGTGCTCGGCCAAAACGTGTTGAATATGCTCCCATTCCAGCCGGCGCAGCGAGGTCGGCGTATCGGGCAGCGCCGCTGGCGTCTCCTCCAGGCCGTCATGGACAAGTGCCGCGAGAATCTGGCGAGCCGTGGCGGGTTTTGGGAGATAGTTGAATGCGCCGCGCTTGATCGCCTCGATCGCGGTGGCGATGCTGGCATAGCCGGTTAGCATCAGAATACGCAGCTCGGCGTCGGTAGCCAGCAGCGGCTCGATCAAGGCCAGGCCGCTACGCTCGCCAAGTCGCAGATCCACCACAGCGGCATCGAAACGCTGGGCTTCGGCCAGCGCCTGGGCGGCCTCGGGCGTCGCCGCGCTCTGGGCGCCATGCCCGAGCCGCTCCAGGGCACGGACCAGAGTCTGGGTGAACGCAGTGTCATCATCGACGATGAGTAGATTCATACGGCCTCTTGTTCGGTAGTCTCGACGGCCAGGGCAGCCAGCGGCAGGCGGATGCGGGTCTGGGTGCCACCTTCGGCCAAGCTGGTGAAGGCCAGATCACCGCCCAGCCGCGACAGGCTGGCCCGCGCCAGCGTCAACCCCAGCCCGAGCCCGCGCGACTTGGTCGATCCTTCGCTGGCGGTCTGATCCAGCCCGCCGCCTGGGTCGTCGATCGCCAGATCGAGCATGCGCGGCCCGGCCGACCAGGTTAGCCACAGCCGTTGATCGCCGACCGCAATCGCGGCATCGGCGGCATTGTCGAGCAGATTCGTCAGCGCCTGGGTGAGCGCCGGGTCGTTGCGTATCGCGCGCCGATCGAGCGTCGCCCGCCCGACCTCGGTCAGATCGATCTCCGGGCAGCGGGTATGCCAGTCGGCGATCAGCCGGGCGCCATAGTCGCACAGCGGCGTGACTGCCTGGGCCCGGGGGTCGCGGGCCGCGACCAGACGCCGTAGCTCGGTGGCGCACAAATCGGTCTGGCTCCGGATCGTGGCGATGTCTTCGCGTATATCGGCGGGCAGCTGGGGATGCTCGGCGACCGATTCGGCCGCGACCGCGATCGTCGACAGCGGCGTGTTCAGAGCATGAGCGGCCCCTGCGGCCACGGTCGCCACCGACACCACGGCATCGTCGCGCATCAGCCGTTCGCGCTGATTGGCAAGCTCCCGTTCCCGGGCCCGCAGCACGGCCGCCAGCACCAGCAAAAAACCGCACAGTAGCGCGGCCGCAAGCAGGAAATTGCCCCACATGCCGACCACGTGTCGCTCGAAGCCAACGAACACTTCGGGATCGTGAATCTGCCATAGATAGCGCAGCAGCAGCGCGGTATAGGCCATTACCGCCAGCAGCGTCACCGCGATCGCATCGCGGATCGACAACACGGTCGCCGCCAGCGCCACCGGCACCAGAAACAACGACACGAACGGATTGGTCGCCCCGCCCAAGGCCCAGAACAAGGCAAACAGGGCGAGCGTATCGACCGCCAAGTGGCCGACCAACTCCAGCGCCGCCGGCGGCCGAGCCCAGGTCAGCCGCCAGGCGACCCCCAGGTTGAACACCAGCAACAACAGCGGCAGCCCCCAGAGCACGCCCGGCTGCCCCTGGCCGAGCGCGCCGAGCAACAGCAATGCTGCCGCGACTAACGCGACCGCCAGATAACGCAGCCCGGCCAGTACCCGCATCACGGCCGCTGGCTCGAGCGAGAACACATGCGCAGGCAGAATGCGCCCCATCAGGCCTCCGAGCCCAGTATTATCGGCCTAGAATGACATGTGCAGCGTGGCATGGGCATTGCGGCCGGCCCCGGGCAGCCGGGAACCCACCGGGATCGCACTATTGCCGGCCCGGTTGAAGCCACCCATATAGTCGCGATAGCCGCGATCGAACAGATTCTCGACTCCAACCTCGACCCATAGATACTGGGTGGCCCGATACCGGGCCGCGATATCGGTCAGGGCATAGCCGCCGGTTTCAGGCTCGCCCAGCCGCGAATCACGATGCGAATCGGCGATATCGTGCTGGGCGAACACATAGCGCTCGGTGAGCGACAGCCGCCAGTCGGCCCGATCGTAGGCCAGTTCGGCCCGGATATTGCCCGGCGCGATGCGATACAGATTGTCGCTGGTATCGGTACGCCGCCCACGGGTATAACCCCCGCCGCCAGAGATCGTCCAGGCATCGCTGAGCTGGTAAGCCGCGGCGATGTCGGCGCCATAGATCTCGGCCTCGACGTTGGCATATTGCAGCGGCGTCGGATCGCCGTTGACGGTCGAGACCATGGTCACGTCCATATCCCCGCCGGCATAAGGTACGCCAGTAATATAGTCGTTGATGCGGTGGTAATAGACCTGGGGCGACAGCGTCAGCCGGCTGCCAGTAAAACTCAAGCCAAGATCCACCATGTAAGCTACCTCTGGCGACAGATCGGTATCGCCGATCGTGTTGTTGCCATCGGCGGAACCGGCAGTCGCCTCTAGCGGTATATAGGCATAGCGCTCGAGGTAGTAAGGCGAACGCGTTTTGCGCGCCAGGCCCAACTCGGCCTGCCAACGCTCACCGAGTTCACGTCGCAGCTTGGCCACCACGTCGATATTGTTGTCGGTCTGGCTGCGATCGGCGGCCGCAAAATCGGCGGCCAGGCGCTGGGCCGGCGTCGGCAGGGCAGCGGCCACGCCGCCCGGCCCGGCCGAGGTATGCACCCGCGTATCGCGTATCCCGAGTTCGCCGTGCCACGGCCCGGCGATCGGCCCGGCCCACTGGCCGAACACGCTGTAGGTATCGCGCCGGATATCGTCGAAGGCATGCACGCCGAAGGTCGGGTTATTGGGATTGCCGACGAACGCATCGTGCTGGGCCCAGCTACCATCGAAACCGACCGTGAAGATCCCGGCCGCGAGCGGATGCTCGGCCTGGAGCTTGACGCCGTAGCGCTGGCTGCGGGCCCGGATATAGCGCGGGTCGGCGGCAGCGCCGTTGCGCGGCGAGAAATCCGGGGCCGGGCGCAGCAGGCTGTTGCTCATGCGATGCTCGACGTGGTTGAAGTCGAGCTGTGCGGTCAACCGCGTCTGGCCGAGCCGGGCGGTCTGTTTCAGTTCGGCCAGCGTGGTATGGAAGAAATCGATGTCCAGAGGCAGATCGGGGTTGCCGGTATCGCCGGTGCGCTGCGCACGCACGAAACCGGTAGTCTCGCCCCAGGCCTCGCGGTGGCCGAAATCCAGCCCGTACTGTTTGCGATCGTAGGACGACGCCTTGAGCGTGCCGTAGGGCGTGCGCAGGTTCGAGCCTTGATCGGTTACGGCCGTCAGCCCGAGCCGATTGGTATCGTTGGCCAGACTCGCCTGGCCGGACAGGCTATAGCCGTTGTCGACCGACTGGGTGGTCGCCTCGCCCCAGCCGTGCAGTGCGTAATCCTGGCCTTCGGCGTAACGGCTCTGGCGGGTGGTCGCCTCGGCGGTGGTGCCGATCGTATCGATGCTATCGGCCACCGCCGGAATCCCGCGGGTGACCGACAGCGATTCGACCAGCGCCCCCGGCGCATAGTGCAGCGGTGGGTCCATCCAGTTTGGCCCGCCCGAGGCCACGCCCATGCCGTCGATCTCGGTCTGATTGCGATAGCCAGTCAGCCCGCGGAATTGAATCTGGCCGGAAATGCCGCCGTTGTCGATCAACGCACCGCCCGGTACCGCAGCCATCGCCGTCGCGGCATCGACCGTGTTCGCTGCCAGCGGCGGCTGGACCGTCACGGCCTGGTTGACCAACCCTTCCACCGAAATCGGCGCCAATCGAGCAGTAGATCCGGCGGGGGCGGACGCAGCTGCGGGCGTGCCCGGGTCCGCCCAGCCAGGGGTGGCCGCAGCCAGATACACCCCGCCGACGATCATGGTGGCTCGAACTCGCATACCCCGCCCAGAAAACTAAAGAACAGCGAGCCAAGCCTAGCCAGCGCCGAGCATAGCGACCATGTGACACAGCGTCGCAGTCGGCTTCGTCTTGACGCAGTCGGCCACGCTTTTTAAAACGGGTGGATGCAGATTGGGGTAATCGGCGACATTCATGGCGCCTGGGACGATATCGATACCGCCTTTTTCAATGCGGCCGGCTACGACGCACTGCTGTTCGTTGGCGATTTCGCTCGTATCGCCCACAGCCGGCCGGTCGCCCGGCGCCTGGCTAGCCTGCAGGTGCCGGCCTGGGCAATCCCGGGCAACCACGATGCAATCAACCTGGCCCAGCTGATCGCCGAGATCAAGAACCGGCCGCTGGCCACCCGCTGGGGCGCGCTCGGCATGCAACGACGCGTAGCCCGTCTGGCCCGGGATCTGGGTTCGATCACCCTAGGCGGCTACAGCCGGCATCGGCTCGCCCCAGGGCTCGGGCTGATCATCGCCCGGCCGCATGCCATGGGCGGCGACCGGCTGTATTTCCGCCCCTATCTCAAACGCGCGTTCGGCATCGCCAGCCTCACCGAGAGCCGGGACCGGCTATGCGCTCTGATCGATACCGCCCCTCGCGATCTGATCGTGCTCGCCCACAACGGCCCGGCCGGCCTGGGCACTACGGCCGATGCCCCATTCGGCTGCGATTTCGACCCCGAACTCGGCGATTTCGGGGACCGCGACCTGGCCGAAGCAATCGCCCATGCCCGGGCCACCGGGCATCGGGTCCGAGCCGTATTCGCCGGGCATATGCACCACCAGAGCAAGCATTCCGGCGAATGGCGTCAGACCGCGGCCCGCCGCGATGAGACGCTGTACATCAACGCTGCCCGCGTGCCGCGCATCGAAGCCGACGGCCGGCGTCGTCATCATATCCGGCTACAGATCGATGCCGAGCAATGCCGCGCCGAAACCATCTGGACCGACAATACTGGGCGTATCGTCGAACACACGCCGATCGAGCCAAACAACGTCTAAACGCTAGGGCGTATTAAAGTTTCGTGCGAATCCGCGCTGCGGACGACAAGCCGAGATACAGCGTCTTGGCGCTAAGTCAGCGAACAGCAACGCTCGATGGCGGCCCAACCGTCGTTGTGTCGAAGGTTGGGCCCCAATCGCGTCGGGCCGCGTGACGAGCCTTGCCAGCCACGATCTGGCGCGGCAACACGGCGCTCGGACGACACCTCAACACGCCCTAGCGCGCCGAATGAGCCCGACGTGCCATGGCTCAGCCGCGGGCGCGCTCGTCGGCCGCCAGCCGGCGCAGGGGTATCGCCATCATCAAAAGCATCAGGCCCACCGCGACATAGGTCGCCCCGAAGCCGACCCAGCCGCCGAGCGTCAGGCCCAGAATCGGGCCGAGCGCGCCGCCCAAATCCGACGACCATTGATACGCCGACAAGGCCCGACCATGAATATGCGACGGCGCCACATCGCCGAGCAGCGTGAGCATAGGGATAGTCAGCCCACCGGCCCCGGCGCCCACGCACAGCAGACCGACGATCGCTACGATCAGCCCGGTGGCGATACCAAACACCGCAAACCCGATCGCCGCCAAAGCCATGGCCGGCAACAGCAGCCGCGTGCGCGAGCTGCTGCGATCGAGATAGCGGCCGCAGGCCAGCGACGCCGAGGCCCGGGCGCCCATCAACACGGCCATGAGCAGACCGGCCGTGCCCTGGGCGCCCATGCCGAAGACGGTCAGCTCGCGTACTTCGACCACCACTGCTACGGTCGCCAGCAATACACCGGAGACGGCGAAGAACAACAGCGCGTTCGCAGCGAAGATAATGCGTAGCGTGGCCAGGCTCAGCACCTCCCCCCAGGCCGCCCAGCGCGAGCGCCCGTCGTCGGCCGGCCGTTGCTCGCGGCTCTCGGCCCGATCCGGCAACACCGCCAGTGCTGCCAAGGCCGCGGCCAGGCTCAGCCCGGTCGCCGTAATGAAAGCAGCGTTGTCAGACGCCAGATCCGCAATCAAGCCGCCGATGACCATGCCGCCGGGAAACCCGAGGCTGATCGCGGTACGCACGCGGGCAGTCATGCTGCCGCGGGCCTGGCTGTGGCTGATCGACATGATCGCCGCCAGAACCCCCACCAGCAGCAGCGACGAACCGACGCCCCAGATCACCCGGCCGGCCAGAAACCAACCGGTTGGATGCTCCATGACCAGCGCGATCGAAAACGCCGCAGTGCCCAGCGCTTCCAGCACTAGGCCGGCGGCGACCGGCCAGCGGGCGCCAAAACGATCGAGCAGTGCGCCGGTGGCCGGATTGAATACCAGCCGGGTGATGCGATTGGCCGACAGGATCAGGCCGATCATCGCCCCGGAAATCCCGAGTTGGGCGCCGATCACCGGCAGAATCGGAAACACTACCCCGCCGCCGACCCCGCCGAAAAAAGCGATCGCCGCGATCGCCCAGCTTTGTTGGGCATGCGTCATGCAGTGCCGGCCTGTTCGCGATCACTCTGAACGGCCGCCCGTCGCGCGATCGCCGCACAGGCCACGAGCTGGAGCTGATGAAAGATCATGAGCGGTAGCACGATCGCCCCCAGCGCACTGGAGGCAAACAAGACCTGGGCGATCGGGATCCCGCTGGCCAGCGATTTCTTCGAGCCACAGAACAACAGCACCAGTGCATCCTCGCGCACAAACAGCGCCCGGCCCACGCCGTAGGTCACCGCCAGCACGATCGCCAGTAGCACCAGATCCACGGCCACCAGCCAGGCCAGCGCCGACGGCGGGAGCTGATGCCACAGCCCTTCGACTACCGAGGCCGAAAATGCGCCATAGACCACCAGCACGATCGAGCCCTGGTCGACGAACTTGACCACCTTGGGATGGGCCGCCACCCAGCCGCCGACCCAGCCGCGAGCGAACTGGCCGGCCGCGAACGGCAACACGATCTCACCCACGATATGTGCCACCGCCGACCAAGAACCGCCGGCATGGCCCGCCTGGCTCATGAACAGGCTGGCCAGGGCCGGGGTCAGAAACACGCCGATCAGGTTCGATGCACTGGCACTGCAGACTGCAGCCGAGACATTACCGCCGGCGATCGAAGTAAAAGCGATCGACGACTGCACGGTCGACGGCAACAGACAGACGAACAACACACCAGCGGCCAATGCCGGGGTGAGTAGACTACTGAGCAGCGGGTGGGCAACGAGGCCGATCGCCGGAAACAACGCGAAGGTGGCCGCCAGCACGCACAGATGCAGGCGCCAGTTCGATGCCCCAGCCACCACTGCCTCGCGCGAGAGCTTGGCCCCGTGCAGAAAGAACAGCAGCGCGATCGCGGCTGTGGTCACGTGCTCGTAGAACGTCGAGGCCATGCCTCGAATCGGCAGCACGGAGGCGATCGCGATGGCCGCGATCAGGGCCAGAATGAAGTTATCCGGAAGAAAGCGCGGTCGTTGCATGGGACAATTGTAACCGGGGTGGCCGGTCGCTGCCGCAGCGGCCCGGCCGGGCCATAACCGTGGCCCGGCTCTCGATGACGTACCGCGCCGGCAGCCACCCTCGCCGGCCGGTACGGCTGCGCCACCCGCCCGGCCACGACAGGCCGGGCGGGCTTACCTCATCGTCGCGTCAGAGGCGTCTATTTAAAGGCACGCTCATACTGGACCGGCGGGGCCTGGTTGTCGTCGCCGTGCAGTTCACGGGCCGCGCGCAACGGGAAATAAGGATCGCGCAACAGCTCGCGAGCCAACAGCACACAGTCGGCCTGGCCGGAATGCACGATGTGTTCGGCCTGGACCGGTTCGGTGATCATGCCGACCGCGCCAGTGGCCAGACCGGTCTCGCGCCGTACGCGGGCCGCAAACTCGGTCTGATACCCGGGGCCGACCGGAATCGTGGCATCCGGGGTGTTGCCGCCGGCCGAGCAGTCGAGCACATCCACGCCTTCGGCTTTGAGCCATTCGGCGAGTTGCACGGTCTGCTCGATATCCCAGCCGCCGTCGACCCAGTCGGAGGCCGAGACCCGGTAGAACAGGGGCTTGTTGGCCGGCCACACTTCACGCACGGCGCGTACCACTTCCAACGGGAAGCGGCAGCGATTGGCCAGGCTGCCGCCATAGTCGTCCTCGCGCTGGTTGGATAGCGGCGAGACGAACTCATGCAGCAGATAGCCGTGGGCGCCATGGATTTCGATCATGTCCATGCCGGCGGCATCGGCACGCCGGGCGGCAGCCACGAAAGCCTCGATGAGTTCGTTCATCTCATCGCGGGTCAGTGCATGCGGCGTAGGCGCGTTCTCGGAAAACGCGATCGCGCTGGGCGCCACGGTCTGCCAGGCGCCTTCGGCGGCGCTCAGCGCCCGCCCACCGTCGACCCAAGGCGCAGTACAGGAGGCTTTACGCCCGGCATGGGCCAGCTGTACGCCGACCGCGGCGCCCTGGGCATGGATGAAGTCGGCATTGCGCTTGAATTCGGCGATGTGATCATCGCTCCAGATGCCGAGATCGCCGGGCGTAATCCGGCCTTCGGGGGTCACTGCGGTGGCCTCCATCATCACCAGACCGGCGCCGCCGACCGCGCGCGAGCCAAGATGTACGAAGTGCCAGTCGTTGGGATAACCGTCTTCGGCCGAGTACTGACACATCGGCGAGACGAAGACACGGTTGCGAAACGTCACATCGCCAATGGTCCAGGGCTTGAATAGATCGGGCATGCAGTACTCCAATCCGGCAGGGTCTGTCGCCGGCAATTAAATCGACACCCGGACTAGATCGGTACGCCTGCGCCGACTTCAAGCCAGCCGGGGGCTAAATCTATCTATCGAGTCGATTGTCAAAGCCCGATCGAATACAGGTAATCTGGAGATTCATTCGCCGCCCAGGACAGTATTGTGCTTCGTTTATCCGGCCTGCTGAGTCTGTGTCTGATCATCGCCACGCCGGCGCTTGCCGCCGAGGTCGAACCGCTCGGCGTGAATCTGTCGGACTACGACTACCCCTATCCGGTTCATCGCTATGCGATGCCAACGCCCCACGGCCAAGTCCAGATGGCCTATATGGATATTCCTGCGGCCGGCGACGCACACAACGCGCCCGTGATCGTACTGCTGCACGGCAAGAATTTTTCCGGCGCCTACTGGGGCGATACCGCGACCTGGCTGTCGAAACACGGCTATCGGGTGATCGTGCCGGACCAGATCGGCTTCGGGAAATCCGATAAACCCGCGGCCTATAGCTATACCTTCCATCATCTGGCCGCCAATACCCATGCCCTGCTCGACTCGCTGGATATCGAACAGGCCACTATCCTCGGCCATTCGATGGGCGGCATGCTGGCGATGCGCTATGCGCTGATGTATCCCGAGACCACCCCTCAGCTGGTGCTGGTCGATCCGATCGGGCTCGAGGACTGGAAAGCCAAAGGCGTACCCTATCGCGGCATTCAGGCCTGGTATGCCCGGGAAATGCAGCAGGACTATGCGGGCATCAAGGCCTATCAGACAAAAAGCTATTACCACGGCGACTGGAAACCAGCCTATCAACCCTGGGCCCAGATGCTGGCCGGCATGCATGCCAGCCCGGATCGATCCAAGCTGGCCTGGGCCCAGGCAGCGACCTACGACATGGTCTATACCCAGCCCGTCTACTATGAGTTCGGCGATATCCAGCCCCAAACCACGCTGATGATCGGATCGCTGGATCGCACCGCGCTCGGCAAGGACCTGGTCAGCGACGCCAAGGCTGCCCAGCTCGGCAACTATCCAGCCCTATCGAAATCCGCTGTCTCGCGCATGCCGCATGCCCAGCGCGTGGTCTTCGACGGCGTGGGCCATCTGCCGTTTATCGAAGCGCCTAAGCAGTTTCGGGCCGCGCTCGCCGAGACGCTCGATAACGCAGCCAAAAACTCGCACAAATCAGCGCCTTAGGGCCTTATCAGGTTTTGTGAGCGCATCGTTTTGGAGTCCATCCATCGGGTGCTAAAAGATACAAGTTGCCGCGTGGTGACGTGCCAGACTTGAAACGCCGCAGGGCGCAATGGGCGACCCAACCCCAAGGGCCAAGCGCAGACTCACATAAAAACCTCAACTAGGCCCTAACCCCCGCTCTATCGCCCGGTTGGGTATTGCTGCGGATAGCCGCGCCCCCAGGGAGTTGATATAAGCGCAGACGAGTTTGTGCCAGCTGCATATTCATGGCTCGTCGTTTAAATCGCGTGCTGATCCATGCAGGGCTGGCGGCGCTTGCGGCATGCGGGGCCGGTAGCGCTGCGGCAGCCTGCAACGCCGCCGGCCTGGATCTACCGCCACATTTCTGTGCCACGGTGTTTGCCCGCGATGCCCGCCAGCCGCGGCATATCGCGGTAGCGGCCGACGGCACGGTATACGCCAACCTCAACCGCGGCGACAAAAAACACGACCTCATGGCGCTGACCGATACCGACGGCAACGGAGTCGCCGATCGCCGCCGATTGTTCGGAGACGGCGGGGCTACCGGCCTGGTCATCCGGAACGGCTGGCTGTATACCGCCAGCGAGACCACAATCCAGCGCTACCGCCTGGCCCCGGGCGCCATGCCCACCGGGCCGGGCCAGACGATCGTCACCGGTCTGCCGCGCCGGCAGGCCCATACCTCCCGCGGCTTAGCGCTCGATACAGCCGGGCACCTCTATGTCTCGATCGGCGCGCCCTCGAATGCTTGCCAGAAAGCGGATCGCGAACGCGGCTCGCCGGGGCGCAAACCCTGCCCCCAGCTCGGCCGACACGGCGGTGTTTGGCGTTTTGCTGCCAACCGGCCCGAGCAACCCTTTCGCCGCGCCGCACGCTTTGCCACCGGCATCCGCAACATGTTCGCGCTCACCTACGACGATGCCCGCCAGCAACTGATCGGCGCCCAGATGGGGCGCGACCAGCTCGACTCCCTCTGGCCGAATCAGTTTTCCAGCCAAGACAACCAGCGTCTGCCGGCGGAGGTGCTGCTCGATGTCCAACAGGGCGACGATTTCGGCTGGCCCTACTGCTATTACAACGGCCGACGCCAGGCCAACCTGCTCAATCCCGAGTACGGCGGCGATGGCCACAAGAGTGGGCCCTGCGACCGTTTCACCTTGCCGATCGCGGCCTATCCGGCGCACTGGGCGCCGATGGCCGTGGTCTTCTATCGGCATCCGGCGTTTCCCAAACGCTATCAAGGCGGTGCGTTTATCGCCTTCCATGGCTCCTGGAACCGCTCACCCGCGCCACAGGGCGGTTTTCGCGTGGTTTATCAAAGGTTTGTCGACGGCAAACCGAGCAGCGACTACCAGACCTTCGCCGGCCCCCGTGGGTTTACCGGCGAAAACGTGGTGCGCTCGCCCGGCAGTGCGGCCCATCGCCCGGCCGGGCTGGCGATCGGCCCGAAAGGCGCGCTGTATGTCAGCGACGACCAGGGCAGCACGATCTATCGCATCACCTACGGCGATTGATCGAGCGCCGATGGCGATCGGGGCCGGCCAGACCATGTCGGCGCAGCTTGCGGACCACGCTGGCTTGATTGATCCCGAGCATATCAGCCATGGCATGGGTGCTATCGGCCTGGGTACGGGCCCAGACCAGACATTGACGCTCGACCGCCGCCACGGCCTCGGCCAGGGGCGACCCGGATGCTCCGTCGTCGCCCACCCTCGCTTGGATTGCCGGCTGGGATTCCAGCCATTCGCGTTCGAGCAGATTTTCGAGTTCACGGATATTGCCCGGCCAGCCATGGCTCATCAAAAACCCCCAGCGACGATCGTCGATGACCCGGGTATCGCCATAGCGCTCGTTCAGACGGGCCATGATGGCCTCGGCCAAGGCCGGGATTTCGGCACGCCGCTCGCGTAGCGGCGGTATCCGTACCGGCACTACATTCAACCGGTAGTACAGATCCGAACGGAAACGCCCGGCTGTGACCTGTGCCCCCAGATCGCGGCTGGTCACGGCGATCACCCGGATATCCACTGCGGTCGGGTGGTTGGCGCCGAGCCGGGTAACCCGTCGTGCCTGCAGCACCTCGAGCAGCTTGGCCTGCATGGCGATGCCGAGTTCGGCGATCTCATCGAGAATCAGGGTGCCCCCATCGGCGGCCTCGATATGCCCTGCCCGCCCCTCAGCCGGGGCGCCGGTAAACGCGCCGGGCATGCTGCCGAACATCTCCGACTCGAACAGACTCGGCGGGATCGCACCGCAGTTAATCTCGACACACGGCCCATCCGCGCGCGGGCTCCAGGCATGCACCCGCCGCGCCAACGCCGTCTTGCCGGAGCCGGACTCGCCGGTCATAAGCAGCGCGATATCGATCGGCGCCACACGCTGGAGTATGCGCAGTACCTCGCGCATGGCCGCACTCGCGGCCATTGGTTCGGGCTCGGCAGGCCCCTGCCCGGCTTCGTCGCGACGGGCCAGATCCTGCATCAACGCCTGGTACTCGTCCTGCAGATGACGCAGATCGGTCGCATCCCGCGAGCGGCTCAGCACCCGCACCAGTACGCCGTGGTCGTCGAACACCGGATACGCCTCGGCCAATACCGCGCGCCCGGTACTCGTGATCTGGCGCAGCCGGGTTTCGCGGCCAGTTTCGATCACTTGTCGGGTGATCGAAGGCCGCAACACACCGGCGGCCTCCAGCGCATAGACGTCGGTATCGGCCAACTCGGCCGGGGTCACGCCATAGACCGCAGCCAGGCTAGGGCTGGCCGCGAGCACGCGGCCCTGGCTGTCGGCAATCAACAGATGTTCATGTGTGGTCTCGACCAGGGTCGCCAGTACACGGTCGGCCGCTGTCGGCATGGCATGTTCGTATTCGAGCCATGCCCCATCATGCCTGACGAGCGAGCATTTGCATCATTTTGCGACATAAACGATGCATAAATGCATCGAATAACACATAAGCATTTGTTTATAGGATATTTTGACTTGGCATGTTTACTGCGCCGATAAGGGCAACATTTGCCAGGAACCTTTCTCATGCCGGTCTATAACCAACCGCTTGGCGGCAACGACATGCCCCGCTTCGGCGGCCCGGCCACGATGATGCGCCTGCCGGCCGCCGACAGCCCGGCCGGCCTGGATGCCGCTTTCGTCGGTATCCCGATGGATATCGGCACCTCCAATCGCCCGGGCACCCGGCTGGGCCCACGGGCCATTCGGGATGAATCGCGCATGCTGCGCCCGTTCAACCTGGCCACCGGCGCCGCGCCCTTCGAGTCGATGCAGATCGCCGATATCGGCGACGTGCCGATCAATACCTTCGACCTTAAAAAAAGCGTCGACATCATCGCTGCCTATTACGACAACGTCCTCGCCCACGACGTCGCGCCGATCACGCTCGGCGGGGACCACACGCTGACGCTGCCGATCCTGCGTGCCATGGCCAACAAACACGGCCCGGTCGGCCTGGTCCACGTCGATGCCCATGCCGATATCAACGAACAGATGTTCGGCGAGACCATCGCCCACGGCACACCGTTTCGACGCGCGGTCGAGGAAGGCCTGCTCGACTGTCAGCGGGTGGCCCAGATCGGGCTGCGCGGCACCGGCTATTCTCCGGACGAATTCGACTGGAGCCGCGAACAAGGCTTTCGCGTGGTACCGGCCGAACAGTGCTGGCATCAGTCGCTCACCCCACTGATGGATGAGATTCGCGACCAGGTCGGCGGCGGGCCCGTTTATCTCAGCTTCGATATCGACAGCCTCGACCCGGCCTATGCACCCGGCACCGGCACGGTCGAAATCGGCGGCCTGACCATCCCCCAAGGCCTGGAAATCATCCGCGGCCTGCGCGGGCTGGATCTGGTCGGCGCTGATCTGGTCGAGGTCTCGCCGGCCTACGACGCCAATAACCAGACCTCGATCGTGGCCGCCAATCTAGCCTACGAAATGCTGTGTGTCCTACCGGGCGTGGCCTATCGCTAGCAGCGCCAGAGCGTGACAAACCGGCGCGGCCGGCTCGATCGCGCCCGATCCATAAAACCCGCCCGGCGCCGCCGGGCCGGTACCGACAAGCCAAAGGGGGCTTTGACCATGCGCAACCCGTTACTGGGCCAGGACACTCTCGGAGACGAACAGACCCGCAGCCTAAAGCTGTTCGGCACGATCGCGTTATGGCTGGGCGCCAATGTCGTAGTCACGACCATTCTCACCGGCATGCTGCTGGTGCCCGATCTGCGCTTTAGCACGGCGCTGGGCACGGTCTTCATCGGCTCGGTGGTCGGTGCCATCCCATTGGTGCTGGTCGGCCTGATGGGCCAACGCACCGGACTGCCGTCGATGGTGCTCACCCGCCGGGCTTATGGGCCGACCGGGAGCCGCCTGATTTCACTGGTCAACATGAGCGTGCTGATCGCCTGGAGCTGGATTCAGGCACTGCTGGCGGGCATGAGCCTGAACTATGCAGTGCAGGCCGCGACCGGCTACGACAATCTGGCTTTGATGACCGTGGTCTGCGAAGTGATCGTGGTCTGTATCGTGCTGCGCGGGCATATCGGTATCGAACGGGTCGAACGCTGGGTGGCCTCGGCGATGGTGATCCTTGCCGCCGTAGTGGTCTACGAACTGTCCCGGCACTACGAGCTGGGCAGCCTGCTGCAGATGTCGCCCGATCCGCATAACGGCATCACCCTCGGTATCGCCTTCGATATCGTCGTGGCCACCGCTTTTTCCTGGATTTCGTCTTCGGCCGACTACAATCGCAACTGCGTCGACGGCCGCGCCGCCGTGGCCGGCACCTGGATCGGCTATGTCGCAGCCACGGTCATCGCCATGGGGCTGGGGGCCGCGGTTTCCGGACTGTCGATCATGGGCGGCATGGCCCAGACCTACGACCCGACCAAGCTGCTGGCCGAATACGGTTTCGGCTTTCCGGCTGCACTGGTCATCTTCTTTTCGGTCATGACCACCAACGTCATGGCGGTCTACAGCGCCACCCTGTCGTGTATGAACGTCGCCCCGGGCATGGCTTTTTGGAAACCGGCGCTGGCGATCGGCGTGGTCTCGGTCGTGGGCGCCCTGATTCCCGGCATTCTCGACCAATTCCAGAACTTCCTGCTGCTCATCGGTGCGCTGTTCATTCCCGCGTTCGCAGTCATGATCGTCGACTATTATCTGGTGACCCGACAGGGTTACGATCGCGAGTTGCTCACCGCGCGTCGACAGGTCGGCCCGGCTACGGCCCCGGTCGCGATCGCAGCTTATGCCGCCGGTGCGCTGCTGGCGGCCTATTGGACGTTGGTGGCGCCGCTGTCGATCGGCGCCTCGCTGCCGGTGTTCGTCATCACCGGTGGACTGTATTGGATCGGCACCCAGGTATTCGTAGCCCAATCGAAACAGAGCCAAGCATGAACAAGCTGCGCATCGACGCCGACCGCTGGTATCGGGTGACCGAGCTCGAAGAGGCCATCACCTGTATCGACGAGCCGTATATCCGGCCTTTTTATCGCTGTAACATCTGGCATGTCCGCGGCTCTCAGCACGATCTGCTGGTCGACTCCGGCCTGGGTGCGGTGTCCCTGCGCAAGCACGTCCCCCGGATTGCCGAACGCGACCTGTATGCCGTCGCGAGCCATAGCCACTTCGATCATATCGGCGCTGCCCACGAGTTCGACACCTGCCATATCCACGCGGCCGAAGCCGATATCCTGACGGCCCCGGATCGCGAACGCACCCTGGCCGATGCTTTTCTGGGCGACGAGATGTTCGAGGCGCTGCCCCCAGCCCCCTTCGAATACCATAGCCATCGCCTGTACCCGCCGCGGGCCGTTCAAACACTGGACGACGGCGATGTGTTCGATCTGGGCAATCGACAGCTGGAAGTCATCCATACGCCAGGGCATTCACCCGGTGGCATCGCACTCTGGGAAGCCGCGACTGCGACCTTGATTTCGGGCGATCTGATCTACGACGGGCCGTTGATCGAAGACCTCTATCACAGCGATCTCGATGATTACGCCCGCAGCATGCGCCGGCTACGCGCCCTACCGGCACGGGTAGTGCATGGCGGCCATTTTCCGAGTTTCTCCGGCGCGCATCTGCACGCGCTGATCGACGACTGGCTGCGGCGCCACCAACGCTAGAGCGTATTGATGCGCCGTAGCTCCCAGCCCACAGGGCCTTGCTTGCGGGCACACGATCCTAAGCGGATCGGGCCACAAGTTCAGGCCGGTATGCTGGCGGCTGGCCCGGCCGGCGAATACGTCCTAGCTGGCCTTCCGGTCCACGCCGCTGCCAGCCCATGGATGCTCGCCCCAGGCCGCGGACTCGTAGTCGCTGGCCCGGAACAGCCATAAACGCAGCCGATACTCCCAGTTGAAACCGGGATAGAGCGTAGTGTTCTTGCCAGAATCGGTCAGATACCAACTGCTACAGCCGGTGGTCCAGGCCGTATGCTGCATGCGTTTCTGGATGCCGCGATTGAAGCGGTCCTGGACGGTCTTTTTCACCATCAGCCATTTGCGATCCTGGCGCCGCATATGGTCGATAGCTTTGGCGATGTAATCCATCTGCATTTCGGTGAAGGCCAGCACCGAGGTATGGCTCGGGCCGGTATTTGGGCCCATCAAGAAAAACAGGTTGGGAAAACCGGACACGGCCACGCCCTTGTAGGCCTCGGCGCCATCGGCCCAGGCCGTATCCAGATCCAGCCCGTCCAGGCCGATGATCGGAAACGAGGCTGCCTTCGAGGGCACCTTGAAGCCAGTAGCACAGACGATCGCATCGACCTCGATCTCGCGGCCGTCTTTCAGGATGATGCTGTTTTCGGTAATTCGGGCCGGGCCGTCGGCCACCAGCTCGGCATTGTCGGCCTGGATCGCCGGATACCAGTCGTTGGAGATCAGCACCCGCTTGCAGCCGATCGCATAGTCCGGGGTCACGGTTTCGCGCAGCCCCGGATCGGCAACCTGGCGCCGGATATGGGCCTTGGCCATGCGCTCGGCGCGTTGTTTGAAAAACGGCCGATCGGAGATGATGAACGGCGCGAACAGCTCACTCATCCAGTAGATCCGATAGCGCCGCTTGGCCAGTTTGTAGAACGAATCCCGATATTCGGCCTGCTCGGTGGCCGGTATCGGCCGGTCTGGCTTGGGCGTAATCCAGCTCGGCGTGCGCTGAAAGACCGTCATCTGGGCGGCGATTTTCTGGATTTCCGGCACCACCTGGATCGCCGAGGCCCCGGAGCCGATCACCGCGACCCGCTTGCCGGCCAAGTCGTAATCGTCGTCCCAGTCGGCGGTATGCATGAGCTTGCCGGCGAACTTGTCGAGCCCGTCGATCCTCGGGTAAGCCGGATCGGACAGCGCGCCGACCGCGGAAATCAGCACCCGCGCCGTCAACTCCTCGCCGGCGGCGGTATGCACATGCCAAATGCCGGCTGCGGCGTCGAAGCGCGCCGATTCGATCGTGGTATTGAACCGGATCTGGCGATATAAATCGTGCTTGGCCGCCACCTTCTTGATGTAGTCGAAGATTTCCGGCTGCTGACCGAAGGCACGCGACCAGTGGGGGTTGGGCTCGAAAGAGAACGAATACAGATGCGAGGCTACATCGCAGGCGGCCCCAGGATAATGATTATCCCGCCAGGTGCCGCCCACTTCGGCGGCCCGCTCGAGAAGCGTCACATGCGCATAGCCGGCTTTTTTGAGCTGGATCGCCATGCCCAGGCCGGAAAAACCGGCCCCGACGATCGCAATATCGATATCGGTATCGCCCGGGCGGCCAGCCAAGGGATTGAGTCGAGACAACAGGCGGGTCACGGCCATGGCAGACCTCCATCGCAGGCGGTGTAATGCTGCGTTGCGACGCAGTCGAGTCTAGGGCGTATTGACGGCTCGTCCGAGCGCCGCGTTGCCCCCAATCGTGGCGGGCGCGGCGCGAGCCGCTGTGTCGTAGCGGGCCACGATCAAGGCTCGTCACGCGGCCCGAAGCAATTTGGGGCGCAACCTTTCAGGACCAGGACTCACACGAAACCTCAACATGCCCTAGGGCGCAACATAGCAATCTCCGACAATTCCGACAAGAAAACATGTCAGAATTGTCGGCATGCCCGTCAGCGCCGGCTTGCTTTCTTCGCGGACCGGCCCGCGTTACCGTATCGATAACCATTCGCATCACCCCAGCGGCATGTACGCGCGCTACTTTCATGATCGGCTCGATTTCTTCGCTGATGCCCTGGTCGATCGGCCCCCGGCCGATGCCGGGCCCACGGTGGCCGGCGCGAATCTGGTCGATGGCGGCGCGCTGGATACGCTGCTGTCGGCCTATGCCCAAGCCCACGGCATCAACGATCGGCGCGCGGCCGCGACCGACTGGTCGAAGTTTTTCTTTGCGCGTCTGATCATTCCGACGGTCGTGATCCAGACTGGCGCTGGCCGGCCCCTGGATCTCGATCCTGCGCACTGGCAGCTCCACTATCGCGAAGACGGCACGGCGGCATACTTCGTGTTCGACCGCGAGCCGCTGATCGCGCGTGCCGCGCCGGGCGACATGGCCTCGCTGATCGATACCGTGATGAGCCCGCTGATGGCCGCCCTGGCTGCTGACTGCGGCCTGTCGCCCCGGGTGTTCGCGTCGAACGCTGCGATGTACTACGCCTGGGCGCTCGACCAGCTCGATGAGCAAAACCGCGCGCCGGCCGCAGCCCGACAGCAGGCACGCGCCCTGCTCGAAGCCCCCAAACGTCCGAACGACGACGGCGACAACCCGTTCCATGCGCCGTTCAAGTCGCTGGCCGCCGGCGCCCGCGACGGCAACGGCGAACCGACCGCCGAATGCCGCCGACTATGTTGTGTCCGCGATCTCGATCCGACACTGGCGCTATGCGCGAACTGCCCACGCGTGATCACCTACGCGGCCCCCGCCGACACCCAAGCCACGAGCCACGTATCCTGAGCTCGCCCTGCCCGCTGCTACCGACCGCTCCTCCATGGATCTGATTCGTCTGATCGTTCGCGATTATCGCCTGGCGTTTACTGGCGTGATGCTCGCCAGCCTGGCCAATGCCGGGCTCGGCATCGGCGTGATCGCCTTCATCAATCAAAGGCTGATCGCCACTGGCGATGCTGCGCTATCGGCCCTGCCCCAGTTCTTTGGCTTGATCGTTGCCCTGCTGATCATTGCCCTGGTGGCCCAGCTCGGCCTAACCACACTGGGCCATTACTTCGTCTTCGATCTGCGTTCCAAGCTGGTCAAACGCATTCTAGATACCGATATCGCCCGCCAGGAGGCGATCGGCAGCGCGGCCCTGCTGGCCAGCCTGTCGGCGGATATCCGCAACATCACGGTCGCCTTCGTACGCCTGCCAGAACTGGTTCAGGGCACGATCCTCACGCTGGCCAGCGTCGTCTATCTGGGCTGGCTGTCGCTGCCGCTGCTGCTGGTCACCGCGGTCTGGATCGTAGTGACCATGGGCATCGGCAGCTGGCTGGTGCGCCGGGTCTATGCCCATCTGGCCTGGGTCCGCGAAGCCGAAGATGCGCTCTATCGCGATTACGAGACCATCATCAATGGCCGTAAGGAACTGGCTCTCAACCGTGAGCGGGCTCGCGATCTGTATACCAGTCGCTACACCGCGCATGCCAAAGACTACCGGCGCCACATCATCCGCGCCGACACTTTTCATCTATCGGCCAATAACTGGGCCAACATCATGATGCTCGGTGCGATCGGGCTGGTGTTCTTCCTGGCCAACGGGCTCGGTTGGGCCAATACCACGATCGCGGCGACCTATGCCCTGACCCTGTTGTTTTTGCGCACGCCTATGATCGGCGCGGTCGGCGCTCTGCCGCCGGTGCTCAATGCCCAGGTGGCCTTCGACAAACTGGCCGCGCTCGACTTAACGCCCTATTCGCCCGATTTCGATACCCATCCGGCCCCGGCCGGCTGGCAGCGCATCGACCTACGCAGGGTGCGCTTTGCCTACGACGGCGGCTTTGCCATCGGCCCGATTGACCTGTCGCTGGCCCGCGGCGAACTGGTGTTCATCATCGGCGGCAACGGCAGCGGCAAGACCACTCTGGCACGACTGCTCTGCGGCCTTTATCGGCCCGATACCGGCACGATCGCGATCGACGACACCCCGGTCGCCGATACCGAACGCAGCACCCTGCGGCGGCTATTCTCGGCCGTGTTCACCGATTTCCATTTGTTCGATCGCCTGCTCGGCGCCGACGGCCACGGCGCGGACGATGCCTTCATCGACCACTGGTGCCACCGGCTCCAGCTCGACGGCAAACTCTCGCGCGAAGGTAGCGCGCTGCTGGATACCCAGCTGTCCCAGGGCCAGCGCAAACGCGTCGCCATGCTCGCGGCCCTAGCCGAACGTCGCGACATCCTGTTGCTGGACGAATGGGCCGCCGACCAGGACCCGATCTTTCGTCGTGTGTTCTACCACGAGCTGCTGCCGGCCTTTCGCGAACTCGGCCATACCGTGGTCGCGATCAGCCACGACGACAGCTACTTCGAAGCCGCCGACCGGCTGCTGGAAATGCGCGATGGCCATCTATACGAACTCACCGGCTCCGAACGCCAGGCCGCCACAGCCGATGCGGTTGCTCGCATCAGCTGATTCCTTGCAAGACCCAACCCCGGCTTGCCCGCGATAGCGCATGCCCCAAATCGAATGCTATGCCGCCGGGCAGGCACAACGTTTGCCTGCCCGGCCGGCCTTCTTCTGCTCGCCGGTCGTCTGACGATGCACCGATCTCGGTATCGACACGCTCGACCTGTCAACTGACGATCCCCGGATCTTGTATGGCTAAAAACACGACGATAAAGCCAGCCACAGCGCTTAAGGCCTGTTGAAGTGTCGTGCGCGCCCGCGCCACGGGTGTCGGGCGGCAAGCCGAAGCGCCGCGAATACAGCGGCGTAGCGCGACGTCAGTGAGCAGCCACGGTCGATTGCGAGCCCAATCGCGTCGGAGCCGCGTTACGCGCCTTGATCGGGGCACGCCACGCGAGGCGCCAACGCCGGATTGTCATATTTTTAATGGTTGCCCACTTGGCTCTTCAGGTTAGGCGGCCGATCGCGCCCGCGGCATGGCGAACCTGGGCGTAGCCCACCACAGCTCGGCCACCCGCGCCCAACCCGGCGCCTACAGGGCACATCGATAGGCCCAACGTTAACGTTGACTGGATAGCTCAACGTCTTACGGTCGATATCTATGGCTTTCGCCGACTTTCGGCGTCTTAAAAAAGCCAATATAAGGCTTTTTCCATCAAACTCAGCCACGGACCGGCCGGCTAATATCGGCCGAAACTCATCGAGCACGAAAGAGCCATGTCCGCAGCTGCACTGGAACTTCCGGCCACTCCCGACTTCGATACTTGGCCGGTCGACACCCCGGTCGACCATGTCGCGCATCAGGACCGGGTCCTGACCGTCACCTGGCAAGATGGGCGGGTGAGCCGATATCACAGCGTTTGGCTGCGCGAGAACGCCGCCGACCAGACGACCGTCAATCCGAAGACCCGCGAGCGCGTGCTCGACCTGTCACAACTGGCCGACTGGCCGACCCTCACTGCGGCCTGGCTGGAAGACTCCGGCGCGGTGTCGATCCGTTTCGCCCCCGAACAACACACGCTGTCGTTTCACCCCGGCTGGTTGCGTGCCAACGACTATTCCCATCTCGAAGACCCGGACGCCCCGCTGGTGCCGACCCGGCATTGGACAGCCGAGACCCGCAGCGACCCGATCAGCCTGGACGCCGGCCGCTGGCTGCAACATACGGACGGCGACCCAGCCTCCGATGCCCTACTGGGGCAGGCGCTCGAGGCGGTCATCGGTGAGGGGCTGGTCCGATTGCGTAATCTGCCCACGGTGCCGGGCACGCTCGACGCGATCGCGGCACGCCTAGGGGTACTGCGGCCGACCAATTTCGGCAGCCTGTTCGATGTCCGGGCCAAGCCCGACCCCGATTCCAACGCCTATACATCGATCGCACTGCCGCCGCATGTGGATCTGCCAACCCGTGAATATCAGCCGGGTCTGCAGCTGCTGCACTGCCTAGAGAACAGCGCGGTCGGCGGGCAGGCCGTGATGATGGATGGGTTTGCCGTCGCCGAGACCCTGCGAGCGCGCCATCCGGAGCACTTCGATACGCTCACCCGGGTGCGCTGGTGTTTCGCCAACACGGCGAAGACCAGCGACCACGTCTGGTTCGAGCCGATGATCAAGTGCGATCCCAGCGGTCGCGTGACCGAAATCCGAGTCGCGGATTTTCTGCGCGGGCCGCTACAGGCGCCGTTCGAGGATATCGAGCCGGCCTATGCCGCGCTGATCTGTCTGCAGACGCTGTTGAAGGAGCCCCAATTCGCTCTGCGCTTTACCTACGCGCCCGGCGATCTGGTGATCTTCGACAACCGGCGCCTGCTGCACGGTCGCGATGCCTTCGACCCCGGCACCGGCGGCAGCCGCTGGCTGCAGGGCTGCTATCTCGAACGCGATGAGATCCGCTCCCGGCTGCGCATGATCCGGCGCGCCGAACGCGAGCGGCAGGTCGAGGCGAGCGGCTGAGGCGCCGGCTGGTCAGCCGCTCGGCGAGGCGCGGGTGCCTCGCCGAGCGGTCTGCCGCGGCGATTCGCCGAAGCGCGCGGTATAGACGCGGCTGAAATGCGCCAGATGTTCGAAGCCGGTGGCCACCGCGGTCTGGGTCACGCTGAGGCGGCTTTCAGCCAGAATACGCTGCGCATGATCCAACCGAATGGTCAGATAATGACGCTGCGGCGATTGCCCGACATGGGTCTTGAACAGACGCGTGAGCTGCCGCGGCGACTTACCCACCCGTTGCCCGAGAGTCGCAAGCGGCAGCGGCGAATCGACCGTCGCTTCCATGATCGCGAGCGCCTTGGCGACTGCAGTGGGTGATGTGTTGCGCTGGATCGTCGCATCCTCGCCGGGCTCCGGCTCGGCGGATTGTCGCCGATGCATGAGCTGCCGGGCGACCGACGCCGACAGCGTGGTGCCATGCATCTGTTCCAGCCAATCGAGCATCATATCGAGACTGGTGGTGCCGCCCGAGCCGGTCAAACGCGCGCCGTCGAAGACATAACGCGCCGGGCTGATCTCCAGCCCGGGGAATTCCTCCTGAAACGCCGGCACACTTTCCCAGTGCAGGGCCACACGATGGCCGGCAAGCACCCCGGCCCGCGCCATGACGAAGGCCGCGGTTTCCAGCCCACAGATCAGCTTGCCCTGGGCGGCCACCCGGCGCAGCCAAGCCAGATGCTCGTCGCCGACCGCGACTTCGGCTTCATAGGACGATACGACGGCCAGCATCTCGCCGCGCGGGAGCCCGTCGGTCGCGCCGTCTACCGACAAGGTCACCCCATTGCTGGCTGTTACCGGCTGGCCATCGACCGATAGCAACTCCCAGGCGAACAAGGCTCGGCCGAAACGATTGGCCACCCGCAGCGGTTCGAGCAGGCAAAACAGCGCCAGCATCGAAAACTTCGGCAGCAACCAGACGCTGACCGTGCGGGCCGCCTGGTCGTAGGTCAGCCGCTGCGGCAGGTCCGGGCGAATATAGACCCAGTCGTCCGAGGCGTCTTCTTTCATACCCTATATAGTCAAACAAACGACTTTTTTGATCAAATTCGACCTGGCCCAGCTTGTCACGATAGAGCCCTATCGACCGACAGCCCTGGCAATCGCATTCAAAGCGAAGACATCGAAATGACCCAGTCGTTCCACGCTACACTCGAACCCGGCAACCGCCGACTGACTTTGGCAACCGGCGACCACCAGCATCAGTTCGCCGCGCTCTGGCTGCGCGAGAACGCACCGGACGAACAAACGCGCGACCCGCAGACCGGGCAACGCCTGATCGATCCGGCCGAATTACCGCTGGATCTGAATATCACCCATCTCGAGTCCGACGCGAATCGCCTGGAACTGGCGTTCAGCGACGGGCATCACACGATCTTCGACATCGAGCACTTGCTCGCTCAGGACGACGCCGAAGGCGATGCACTCGACGATCGGCTGCTGTGGGACAGCCAGCTCGACACGATTCCGGAGTCGACTTTCGACGCCGCGATCGCCGACGATCAAGCGCTGGGTGTCATGCTCGAGCAGTTGCGTTGCTTCGGTTTCGTTCGCGTGCAGGGCGTGCCGACCACCATGGACGGCATGCAGGCCCTGATCGACCGGATCGGCCCATTGCGACGGACCAACTGGGGCGGCATCGCAGACGTACGCTCGGTGGCCAACGCCTACGACCTGACCATGACCCAGCGTGGCCTGGAACCGCATACCGACAACCCCTATCGCGACCCGATTCCCGGCTATATCTGGCTGCATTGCCTCTGCAATGCTTCGGAGGGCGGCGACAGCACCCTGGTCGATGGCTATATGGCGGCCCGCCGGCTGGCCGAACGCGACCCGGCCGCCTACGCATGCCTGACGCAGACGCCGGTCCATTTCCGCTACCGCGACGACTCGGCGCATCTGGAAAGCGAAGGGCCGCTCATCGAGCTGAATTTTCAGAACCAGCCGATTCGCGTGCGCTACAACAGCCGAACCGAGTGCGTGCCTGCGCTGGCGCCTGACCATCTGGAGCAGTACTACGCCGCCCGTCGGGCATTTCGCGAGCTGATCACCTCCGAGGAGTTGACCGTCAAACTCAAACTCGCAGAAGGCGAGATGCTGATCATGGACAATTACCGGCTGTTCCACGGCCGGACCGCCTACCAGCTGGCCGGCGGCGAGCGGCATATGCGCCAGGGCTATGTCGATCGCGACACCACCGAAAGCCGCCGCCGCACCCTGCGCCGTCGATTCGCCACCCAATCCGCAGACGAGGTGTCCGCATGAGCCCACAACAGGCTAAATTCACGCGCTTCGACGAAAGCGACTCGAACGACTGGCAAATCATTGACGACCATTTTCAGAGCTATCGCAATGGCGTTACCGACCGCGTACTGGAACATCTGCTGCGGCTCAAGGGGGACAATCACGGCTACCCGGTAGATCGGTACACGCACTGTCTGCAGACGGCCACGCGCGCGCTGCGGGACGGCGCCGACGAAGAGATGGTGGTCTGCGCCCTGCTCCACGACATCGGCGACGATCTGGCGCCAGACAATCACGCCGATATCGCCGCGGGCATCCTCGAACCCTTCGTGGATCCGCTCAATACCTGGATGATTCGTCATCACGAACTGTTCCAGGGCTATCACTACCGTCACTTCTACGGCCTCGACCGGCATGCCCGCGACGACTTTCGCGATCATCCGGCCTACGAACGAACCGTCTATTTCTGCGACCAGTGGGATCAGGTCTCGTTCGACCCCGATTACGACACGCTACCGCTCGAATATTTCCGGCCCATGCTCGAGCGTGTGCTGTCGCGAACACCGTTCGCGGCCGAGCCCAGCGGTTGAGCCGACCGCGATCCATCATTCGACGCACCGCGCTATCGGCGACACTGGATTCGAAGCCATACCCTCTGGTTACCTGGCCCAGCTCTGGTGATGTGTCGTATGCGTCCGCGCCCAACGCCGTTTTGCCGCAAGCCAAGGTATCGCCAGCGCGGGCGTCGTCCTACCCAAGACCACAACAACGCCGGATTGCCGTCGTGTCGTTGATCATGGCGCGCCTAAGGTTTCCGTATTCGGCCGCCCTGCCCAGCCCCGTGGGCGCTGGTTGCGGTCGTGGTCGTGGTCTTCCGAGAGCTTGCGACCGACGCCGGCCGAACATGCTTTTCGGACACGCAAGCGGCGCTCGTACCACGCCGCTGCTAACGCCCACCCTCGGTTCGTTGTTCGACAACGGCCCTTCATCAGGCCGCTGTCGACCAGAGCCCCTTTAAGGCGCCCCGCGGCCAGGGGCTTGAAAATCAACACCGAGCCCACCGAGCAGCTTATGCAGTACTCGGGCACAAGACCGAAACCTGTCACCTGTTATTCACCGCCGGCGGCACTCGGCTGATCGATGGTGTGCCACAGGCGGGCATGCGCTCGATGCCCATCGTCCTCATGGGACCAGCCGGCAACGCCAGCCGCATACGCATCGGCGTCCCGATAGCCCTTCGCATCACCCTATTCGGACCTGTGGCCGGTTAGCGACCGCCGCATGCGCCTGTGATGAACCCCGAGCCACAGGCCAAGCACGCTGCGTTGGCAAGCCTGTAGGCAGAGCTCGAAGCGAGCCCCAGCGACAATACCTTGAGCTGAGGCCCTAGCTGGTATCTACCGTCGGCCAGACAACGACCAGACAACGGCCTGACAGAGATCCGTCGTGCCGTCGTCCTGACCGGTGATCGCCGGTAAACCATAAAGCCGGTAGCCCAACGCCGGCATGGCCGATACCCGCTCACAGAACTCTGAAGTATCCGGCCCGCTCAAAAGCCGGAAAACAGGCAACCCATCGGGCGGCGGAGACATCCTGGCCTCCTTTCGAACCATGCCAATGTCCGGAACCGGCCACTGCGCAAAGACGGCGATTCATCATCGAGCGAAAGCGCCCGTTTGAGATCGATTACCCGCTCAAGCAGAGGAAGCACTCGTTTTTTTGAGCCGGTCGATGATCAGGCGCAGGGCCGAGCTGACCTGGCGGCGATCCGGATAGAACAGATGATAGCCCTCGAACGGGGGGCACCAGTCAGCCAGTACGCGCCGCAGGTGGCCGCTTTCGATATCGTCGATCACTTCCGGCTCGGTCACGAAAGCGATCCCGTGCCCGGCCCGCGCGGCTTCGATACAGATATCGCTTTCGCTGAATATGAACGGCCCGGACACTGGCTTGGTGATTGCTTGGTTGTCGTTTTCGAACTCCCAATCGTAGGCCGAGGCCTGCGGATGAAACCGCAGGGCAAGACAATCGTGGGCATCCAAATCGTCAGGGTGTTCGGGTATTCCCCGTAATCGAAAATAATCCGGTGCAGCGACCGCCGCCATTCGCAGCGGCGGCCCGATCGGCACGGCAATCATGTCTAGACCTACGAATTCCCCGAGGCGAACGCCGGCATCGAAGCGTTCTTCGGCCAGGTCGGATAGTTTGCCGTCGAGGTTCAACTCGACCTGGATTTGTGGATAGTCGCGCACGATCTGCGACAGGGCCGGCATCAACAGGGTTCGAGCAGCGGGCTTACTGGCGGTCAGGCGCACGCGACCGCGCGGCGTATCGCCGAGCGATCGCAATTCTTCGATGCGGGATTCGATTTGCGCCAGGCCCGGCCGGACCGTCGCCAGCAGCTTGTCGCCGGCATCGGTCAGGCTGACGCGTCGCGATGTGCGATTGAGCAGCTTGAGCCCCACCGATGTCTCGAGCCGCCGAATGGTATGGCTGACCGCGGACTGCGAGATTCCAAGCCGCGCGGCGGCCCGGGTAAAATTCATATCTTCGGCGACGGCTGCAAACACGGCCAGATCGCCCCATTCCTCACGCTGCATCGCGGCCTCTCGCTGCTAGGCGACCCATTCTAGCCGATCACGCACCGCGTCCGACTGATTCAACAATGAACTAAATTCATGCATGCAATGCATTCGCCGGCCTTGTTCGACTGTGTGCCGACTTTAGAATGCATGCAACAAATTGATCGGCGCTATCACCATTGCCTGGCATAACGGCTGGGCCGCCCTGGCTTATGGCTGACAGCGCACCAACGACCGACAGGAATACGCATGACATCGCCACAATCGACGGCCTGGAGCGCCGTGTTTTCTATGACGCTCTGTGTCGCCATGCTGATCGCCTCCGAGTTCATGCCGGTCAGCCTGTTGACCCCGATTGCCCACGGGCTCGATGCCACCGAAGGCCAGGCCGGTCAGGCGATTTCGATCAGCGGCTTTTTTGCGGTCGCAGCCAGCCTGTTGATCACCACCCTCGTGGGCCGGCTCGATCGCAAATGGGTGCTGGTGTCGATGACCAGCTGCATGCTGGCCTCGTTGGTACTGATCGCCGTGGCCCCCAATTTCATCGTGCTCATGATCGCCCGGGCATTGCTGGGTATCTGCATCGGTGGCTTCTGGGCGCTGGCGACGGCGGTCATCATGCGCCTGGCGCCGTCGGATAAAGTCTCCAACGCCCTGGCGACCATGTACACCGGCCAGGCTGTGGCAGCCGCCTTTGCGGCCCCCATCGGCAGTTATCTCGGCGGTCTGATCGGCTGGCGCGGTGTGTTCTGGGTACTGGTGCCGTTGGTAGGCCTTAATCTCATCTGGCAGTTGATCAGCCTGCCGGCTATGCCATCGAGCAGTCGCCAGACCATGGGCGCGTTGTTTCGTGTATTGAAACGTCCACACTTCGCGCGCGGCATCGCCGCGGTCATCTTCACTTTTGCCGGCGCGTTTTCAATGTTCACTTATCTACGCCCGTTTCTGGAAAACGTGACCGGCGTAGATGTGACCTTGCTGTCGGTGCTGTTTCTCGTTCTGGGCTGTGCCGGCTTCGTCGGAACCTGGTTGGCCGGCAAGCTGGCCAACGGCCGCGTGATTCGCCTGCTGCAGCTGCTACCGATCGTCATGGGCCTGGTCACGCTCGCCCTGCTGGGCTTCGGGCAAATACTGCTGATCGTGGCGCTGCTGCTCGCGGTCTGGGGCGCCATGAATACGGCCATGTCGGTCGGCTGGATGGCCTGGGTCTCGCAGAATATGGACGATGCACCGGAATCTGCCGGCAGCCTGATCGTGGCCGCGATCCAGAGCGCGATCCTCGTCGGCGCTGCCCTGGGCGGCTCGCTGCTCGATCACTTCGGGATTACAGGGACCTTCCTGGGCAGCGCCGCGCTGTCGACGATCGCCGTGCTGTTGATCGGCTCCGGCCAGAAAATGCTGAAACCGGAAGCCGCCTGATCGCCGTCGAAAACGCCACGATGGCTCTGGCGGCCACTATCGGCCGCCAGGCCGCCGTGATCTGGTGCATCGCTGTGCCGCGTGCGCCCGCGACGCCGATACCGGTTTTGCTACCGCGCTGTATAGCGATCCCGAACTGCCGATCGAAGTCGATATAGACGCGCTCAGGGCCGCGCTCGATCCGGCGCGATAGACCGGCCAGAGCACACCATTGGCGCGCTGGGCGGCGGGCGCCGCGGCCGACGCCAGCTGCTGTCTAGGTGAATCGGCCGGTGGCGCCGGCCATAGGGTTCAGACGAATTGCCAGTCGTAGATGCCGTCGTCGGCACGGCGGATACGCCCGGCCGGCGTCTCGGCGAAATGCGAGCTGAAACACAGCGCGTCGTGCTTGGCACACCAGTCCAGCGCCCAGGCCCGCGCTTCGGTCGCCCACGGCTTGTCGTCGCAGAACACCGAGCGCTAGTGCGCATGCCCGGCCTGGATCGGGTGATGCCGGACATCGCCGCCGAACAGCGCATACTGGCCGTCGCTGATCAGCGCGATCGAGCCATGATCGAAGCTGTGACCAGGCGTGGCGTGATCGGTGAACACGTCGTCGAATACCGGACCGGCGGCTGGGTCGATCGTGCGCAGTAGGCCGGCGCCGAGCATCGGCTGCATGCTGTCGGCCAGAATCGTGGCCTTGGCCGGTTCAGCCTGCCAGACCACCCGTTCGGCCGCGGAGCAGACATAGTCGGCGTTGGGAAACATAGGGCGCCAGATATCGCCCTCTCGGACCGTATTCCAACCGACATAGTCGGTATGCAAATGGGCCATCGATACGAGTTCGACCGCGGCGGCGGCCAGTCGTGCCGGATAATCGGTATTCAGATCGTGGAACAAGGGGTTGCCGCCGCGATCCTTTTGCATTCCCGGTGGCCGTATCGATCACGATTAGCCGAGGCGGGGTCTGTACCACCCAGCTGCGGATCGACACCGCCCCCGCACCTCAGGCTGCGCATCGTTCATCTCGGCGCGATGGTCGGGAAAGAATTTCGCTAGCGGCAGTTCGGCCACCTGCTCGGTCACACGGGGGTTGCTCGCTTCACCGACGCGATATGAATCTGAATGCGACATCGATTTGCCTGAAGCGATACGAATCAGGCGATCATACCGGCCCCAGCCTCGAGGCGTGCCGGAATCAGGCGACGACGAACTGGCCCATCATGCCGTTGTCCTCATGTTCCAACGTATGGCAGTGGTACATATAGGCATGTTCGGCGGCAGCCGGATGCTCGAAGCGGGCCACCAGTTCCACGGTTTCGCCGCCGCGGACCAGTACCACATCCTTCCAGCTGCGCTCCTGGGGCGGCGGTGTCTTGCCGCCGCGTGCCCGGATGAGAAACGAGGTCCCGTGCATATGGAACGGATGCGCCATCAGGCTGACGTTGGTGACCTGCCAGACCTCGGTCGCACCCAGTTTCACATGGACGTTGATCTTGTCCATATCCATGTACTCGCCGTTGATAGCGAATAGGTCACGGCCGCCCACGCCGGCACTCATGCCACCCGGCCCGTGGGCTGCGCGCGGCGCATAGCCGTGGCCCGCCTGCAGATGCATAAACGCGCCCGAGGCGATCATGCCGTTCATGAGAAAACGTCGCGTGGCCCCGTCCGGTTCGAGGCTCGGCGGCTCGACGAGCTGCTCCGGCAGGCCCGTGCCGAGTGCCAGCGAAGGCCCGACCCGTAGCTCGAGCAGATCGAAGCCGCGACGATCGTAATCGTCGACGGCCATGGGCGTGCGATACAGATCGGGCACGACGGCGCCCGAGTCGCTGGCAAGCACCACCCGCCGACCGTAATCGCCGCGTAGATCGACCAGGATCTGGACACGCTCGGCCGGCGCCAACAATAGCTGATCCATCGGCGTCGGTTCGGCGAGCAGCCCGGCGTCGCCGGCGATCACGTAGAAACGCCGTCCGTCGGCAAAGGCAAGATTGAGATTGCGGGCATTCGAGGCGTTCAACACCCGTAAGCGCAGCCAGCCCGCCGCGACCTCGGCATAGGGCTGTTCAACGCCGTTGACTAGGAACCGATCGCCTTTCATGCCCATGACATCGCCTGCAGCCGTCATGTAGGCGAGCCGACCCTCGGCGTCGAGGCGCCGGTCCTGGATCGCGACCGGCAGATCGTCGATGCCGTAGGTGCGCGGCAGGCCGAGCTGCCGATCGGTGTCGTCGTCGACCCACAGCATGCCAGCCAGGCCGGCATACACCTGCGGCCCGGTATAGGCCTGTGGATGCGGGTGGTACCAGAGCGTGGCGGCCGGCTGGCTGAGCGTATAGGCCGCGGTCCAGGTTTCGCCCGGAGCGATCACGCTGTGCGGGCCGCCGTCCATCTGCCCCGGCACCTGGGCGCCGTGCCAATGCAGGGTCGTAGGCTGATCGAGCCCGTTGTGTACATGCAGCGCCACCGGCTGGTGGCGCGGAATACGCAGCGTCGGCCCCAACCAGGCGCCGTTATAGCTCCAGGTCGGCGTCTGTATACCGGCGACCAGTTCGCTCGTGCCCGGGCGGGCGACCAGCTGGTAATGGCGCACGCCATCGGCATCGAGTTCGCCGGTGGCCTGCGCCGGAATCGGCAGCGGCCGCTGGAAGACACCGGCGTCCAGCACCTCTGCACCAAGGGCATGCCAGCCGGGCCGCCCGGCGCGAACACCCGCGGGCCAAAGCGCCGCGCCGGCCAGGCCGGCCGCGAGGCCCTTGAGTACTCGGCGTCGGCCGTGACGATCAATCGTGGTCATGATCCCTGAACGCTGCAAAGAAAACGGACCGCACAACGACTTACGTTGCCCGTTGCCACGCGGAGGCAGTGCGCGGCCGATCATGGCGGCAGCAAGCGCCGAGGGCAAGACGCCGGGACCGACTCGACCGATCGCAAAAAAGCCCCGGTCTAGACGACCGGGGCCGGGTTGCAGGTCAGCTTGCCTGCGGCGTCGATCAGCGCGCCAGTACCCGCAGCTTGGATTCGACCATGTCGTAGTCGAGATAGCAGCCCTGCAGATGACGCTTGCCGGTATTCGGATTGAACTCGCCGCGGCCATGCAGCACGCGCCGGTTGTCGAAGGCAATCATCTGGCCTGGCGCCAGCTCGAAGTCGGCGCGATAACGCGGCGCTCGTAGCCGGGCCCAGAAATCGCAGTAGGCAGCGTACCAATCCTCGATCTGGTCTGGCGCGATATCGATAGCGTCGCGAATCCAGTTGTTGAAGCGGATTTCGCGCAGCTCACCATGATCGTCGGTGCGAATGATCGGCTCGCGCACGGCGATATCGTGGCCATCGTCCTGGAAACGCAGATCGATGGGCGTCTCGGCCAGCATGGCGAAATGCTTCGGCGCCTCGTGGCGCATGGCCTCGGCCACGGCGAATCCGTCGGCAAAGGTCGAGGCGCCGCCTTCGGCATCGTTTTCCAGGCAGTACAGCAGCTGGATGTCCGGCGGATTGCGCCAGTTCGGCAAGTCGGTATGCAGCTCCAGCTCGATCGCCGTGTAGGCCGCGTTATTCGGATTCGGCTTGGACTGGACGTCGAAGCGCGCGCCGAAGTTGGTTGCCCGCAGCGGGCCGATGGATTCGGCAATGCGCACTACTTCGTCGAGATCGGTGGGGCCGTTATCGAGCAACACCAGACCATCGCGGATCAGCGCTTCGAGCCAACGCCGCTGGCCATCGTTGCCGGCCGTGAAATCGCTATGCGCTACGTGCTCGGGCAAGAACCCTTCACGCCAGGCCCGGGCGGCCGGCACGGTCGGCTGGAAGCTATGGCCGCCGGGCCGGCGCTGGTGCAGCCAGACGCCGTCGAACCGACTGTCATGGCCGTCCGGCCAAGTCAGCGCCAGCACGCCGTTGTCGAGCGAAACCTTCGGCACGCCGACTTCGGCATCGATGATCTTGAACAGGCGCTCGCGCGAGGTCGCATGCCGGCAGGCATCGCAGGGGCAATGATCGCGCAGCCAGATCGGCGGCAGCGCAGTTTCCGCGCCGTCGTCCCAGGTCAGGGCCACACGCGGCGCCCCGTCGACCTCGATAAGCTCGGCCGAAACCAAGGCCGGACCATCGCTGTAGTCGGCCAGTTCCTTCATCTCGACACGTTCTTGATCGATCACGGGCGCCATATATTTCCTCGTCTTGTGCCGGCGAGCTGCCGGCTCGCGAAATGTTGTGAACTAGGATGAACCCGCCCCGCAGCCCCGACAAACGATCAATCCCGGGCCAATGCCTTAGCTTAGATTGGGCATTTACGGCACCATGGCCGTATGCAATATAAAAACGAACCGCCCCTGCCCGCATCGAATCCGCAGCTGGAGGCTTATTGATGGCCCGCCTGCCCCCGGTGGCCTGGCTGCAAGCCTTCGAAGCAGCCGGGCGTACGCTCAGTTTCACCCGGGCCGGCGAAGAACTGGCCATTACCCAGTCGGCGATCAGCCAGCGCATCCGCCTGCTCGAGGCCCGGCTCGGCCAGGAACTGTTCATTCGCCATGCGCGCTCGCTCACGCTCACCGAAGCCGGGCGTGCCTGGCTGCCGAGCGTGCAGGAAGCATTCGACCGGCTCGCCCACGGCACCGCCGAAATCTTCGGCCCGGAACCGGATGCCCCGGTCACCCTGCGCGCCACCCCGGCGATCCAGCAGTTCTGGCTGGCGCCACGGCTGCAGGCTTTTCATCGTCAACAGCCCGAAACACCGCTGCGCGTGGTCACCGGCGTATGGGCCGACGACTTCATCGGCGAAGACGTAGATATGGAAATCCGCTACGGCACCGGCGACTGGCCGCAGCTTGTCCAGCAATCCCTGGGCACCGATGCGATGACACCGGTCTGTGCACCGGCACTGGCCGAAACCCTGGATTCGCCGGCCGCCCTCGCCGGGCAAACGCTGCTGCATACCGCGGGCTTCGCGGTCGGCTGGCCGGCCTGGCTGGAGGCAGCCGGCCTGGCCGATCTCACCACCCGGCATCTATGGTGCGACACCCAGAGCATGACGCTGCGCCTGGCCGCCCAGGGCTGCGGCATCGCACTGGCGCATCGCGGCCTGATCGGCGATCGCCAGATGCTGGTGGCCCCCTTCGAACTCACCTGCCCGGCCCGTGAACAATTCGTGCTCACCCGCCCCGAACGACGCTCGCTGCGTACCGCGGCCAGCGAACTCTGGGATCATCTGGTGGCGACGATCGATTAAGGCCTGTGAACACAACGGGCCGGGGGCGCGTAACCGACTCGAACGGGACACCGTATATTCCCAATGTTTAGGCCGGTGTGTCGGCTATCGGCCAGAAGCGGACTTTACATCTCCGCAACGTCTGGGCGAAGAACACCTTGGTATTGCCGATAGATTTCATTTGTCGGCTTTCAAACGCCAGTCGTTCGGTTCGAGTCGATCGCCCGGCCGGAGTATCGGCACCATGCCGAGCTGAATGACCAGTGCGGCAAGCATCACGAGCCAAGCGGCATCGAGGGATGAAAAGATATATCGAATGCCGCCGGCTACCAGCGGCATAACGCTGGCGACAATGTAGCCGCCTCCCTGCACAAACCCCATGAGACTGCCAGCGGCAGACGCTTCGTCCAGGTGATCTAGCGATACGATCAACGAGAGCGGAAAAAGTGAACCGATGGCGACGCCGATTGTGACGATCGCCGGGGCGGCCAGCACATCAGGTGCACTGATCAGTATGAGTAGCCCAACACACGTTAGCGCAAGGATCACGAAAAGTAAGCAGCGTCGGTCGGGAAATCGAGTGATGACGGATGACAGCGTGAGCCCGGAGACAACCTGACAGACTGTTAACCCGCCGAGTAAATAACCACTGCTCGAGGCACTCCAGCCGTGTTGTACGAAAAAAGGAGGTAGCCACGCCAGCACGAGCGTGTATGCGGCTGTCCCGATCCCGAAGAAAAGCATAAGGAACCACGCACGGCGAGAGCGCCAAGGCAGAGAATAAGCACGTCCGCCGGGATCGACCGATCGCGTAGCAGTCGCATTTGTCCAGACGGCGCCGGCAATGACAGCGAGAATCCCCCAGATCGAGAGCGATACTGGCCAACCAACGAAGTGCGCTATGGGCATCACGGCAGCCGAGGCAACTGCGGCACCGCCCATGATGCCGGTCGTGAATAACGCCATGCCTCGTCCGGGGTCGCCGATCGGATGCTGTTTGATGAAAGTGGGCATGAGCGCCTGAATGGCTGCGATGCCGATTCCGCCCATCGCGGCGGAAGTGAGCAACCCCGCTGGTGAATGCCAGGGCAATCGCAAACCGCTGCCTATTGCGATGAAAGCGCACGCGAGAAGCACGGCGCGACGCACGCCGATTCGCGCTTGAATAACGCCGCCCATTAGAGCGACGCTTCCCATCGCGAACACCGGGATCGTGGTCAATAAACCGCCTTGTACATCACTCAACCCAATGCGATCTTGCATCGTTTCCAGCAACGGACCAATGGTGGCCATGATCGGGCGCAGATTGAGCCCCAACAGGATGATGGCCGCATAGAATGTAATTGAAGCGGTTGTAGCACTAGGTTGCTTACTCATGGCGGATCCTCTTTCCGAGTGCCAAGAATCTCCATATAAAGTATCTTAATGTCAAGACAAAAAGACGATCCACAAAGTGAACCGCGCGCTGACGTTGCGGCGCGACAGTGGGCGCGAGAACGCCCGGATATCGATGCTTTTCCGATGCAGGTTCTGGGTCGGTTATCCGAAGCCGTGCAGCTTATCGAACGGCAACACTTGCTCCCATTATTCCGCCGGCATGGATTACACGGCAGCGAGTTCGATGTTCTGGCGACGTTACGCCGGTCCGGCAAGCCATTCGCCCTAACGCCGACAGCGCTTTACCAGGCGATGATGATTTCGTCCGGCGGCGTGACGAATCGAATCGACAGACTCGAAAGAGCCGGCTATATCAATCGAGCGAAGAACCCGCAGGATCGACGAGGCGTGCTAGTGCAACTGACCGTACAAGGAAAAGAGAAGATCGACGAGATGCTCGAAGAGCACGTCGCAAACCAAAAACGCCTCTTGAGTGCGCTCACGACGAATGAACAGCTCGAACTGGACCGCCTGATTGAGTCATTAATCCGGCATCTTCCATCAGGCGAGTAAAGCCGTTCGGTTCAGACCATGCGTTGCTAGGTTGAATATCCCCGGGATGATCCCTATAGAAGCAAGCCGGCTTGAGCTCTTTCCATGTCCGCTCCGGATCCAGGCTGTGTGAAAACTCGGGACATCGGCATTTTAGGGGGTTCTTTACCCCTGTCCAGTAGCCGATCGTGGCGTCAGCGGGCGTACAGAGCGTCGGTTTTTAGCTGGACCGCAACCGGCTTGAGTTTTCACACAGCCTGGGTCGTAAGCGGACGCCAACGCGGCGCTCGGATCAAACGGCAACAGGCCCTAGACAGCTAGATCAAACACGCGTTGTTTTGTCGCGTGAAATCCAGCATCGGTTTCTCGTTGCCAGGCGTCTCGAAGTAGTCGATCGCCTCACGCCATTCGGTTAGCGGGAAAATTCGGACGCAGGGCAGGTCGGTTTCAAGTAATCGAGGCCAGATCGCGTGAAAATGCTGTTGCCATTGCTGGGCGGTCAGCGTTTGTAGCTCATCTCGGAGATGAAAGCGGTGATAACAGGCGCGTGGCCGGATCACGGGGGCGAGCGGCCAGCCGGTCAATAATCCGTATCCGACAAAGACGCGGTTGTTTTTCATCGACTCGAGTATTGAAGTGGCGATAGGTCCGCCCAGCGCATCAAAGGTTATGTCGATATCTTTGGCCACGTGCTCGATTGCCGATTTATCGTCGAGTCGTAGCGGTTTAATACCGAGTTCACGTAGCGCCTGCGCCCGGCCAGGCGACCGATAAACGCCTATGACTTCGGTCGCGCCCTGCTGTCGTGCCCAGAGCCCAAGCAGGTTGGCACAGGTTGAACCCGCGCGCGTCAACAACACTCGCTTGTCGAGAACGGGCCACTTTTCGAGCATTCGAATGGCCGCCAATGGATTGATGTAACTGCGAGCGGCGGTGGTGTCATCGATGTTATTCGGCACGCTAATCGCCAGTGCGGGATCGCAGTCGACAAAACATTGCCAAGTCCCGCGTCCCCGCAATGGCAGAACGCGTTGCCCGATGAGATCCGTATGTGTACGCGGTGCATCGACGATCCTGCCCTCGCCTTCATAACCGGCTACGGCCGGTAGCTTTATCCGATGGGCGTACGCGCCGGTTATCGGGATCAAGTCCGACGGGTTGATCGGTGCCAGTGACATCTCGACCCGCAAAAACTGGTTCGACGTGTCTCGGGATTCGTCTCGCTCCAGGCCGAGTCGTTTGGCCGGTGGGCCGAACGACCGGTAGCGCAGGCAATAGTTATCCATGACGACGAATTTTTCATGGGCGACGGGCTATCGTCGAGAATTAAGACACATCCTGGCTACGAAGTAATTTGCGGTGCGCGTCCGTTCTGGGTCGATAGCAGCCCACATCGCACGTACGATGATATCGCCAAGGATGCCTTAGGCGCCGAGGTCATTAGTGCAAATAGTCGATAACCCGCACAAAGCCGGCCAATTAACGATCAAAACCATGCGGAGCATGAAGCTACACGTCATATTGCCTAGGCGCTACTGTATGGAACCAAAAGCGACAAGCAGTATTCAGTCAAACCAAAGCCCACAATCGCGACCACGACGGCCAACCCCACACTGCCCGACCAACGAAGGACAACCGTCGTGATGAGCCCGCCTACACCGTAGGGTATGAGCGTCGACCAGTTCGGGCTGCCTAGAATCGGCTCAGTGAGTGTTACAACAGCCAAGGCGACCAGCAGGACTGGGCCGATGATTTTAGTGGCGGGGTGGTCGCTCGACAGCAGGGTGAGCAAACGGCTCTTGGGCGACAGCAGAAACGGAATGACCCGGCAGAAGGCCGTGACGACGGCCATCGCTGCGATCGCGACCAACAGTGTGTGATGCGTCATGGCCGAGACTCTCGATACTGCCAAGAACAGACGGCGACACTTGCGGCGATTGCGGCGAACAAGGCCACCGCAATGTTACCCACCACGATCGCGCCCAGCGCGCCTATAGCGCCCGCGGCGAGCGGCCACGCATTGCCTCGGTGCAGATTGTCCAGCGATAACGCTAGAAACAAGGCTGGTAAGGCGAAATGCAGCGCCTTCGTGACTGCTGGGGCGGCATCTTGAATAACCGTGCCCACGGCGCCGCCGACGGCGGTACTCACCACCCAGCACAGATAGGCGGTCAGCGCCACGCCAACCAACCAAGCGGTCAGCTCGCGTGTGGGTTTTGCCTCACGTTGGGTCAGTGCGGTGGCGAAGACTTCATCGGTCAGCGACATCGCCAACGGCACGCGCGCAACGAGCGATTTCGGGAAGATACGGCGGATCAGGGAGCCATAGATCACGTGTCGTGAATCAATCAGCGCGCATAGGGCCACGACGTAGAGCCAGGGTGTCCCGTTTTGCATGGCGGCAAGCAGAATGAACTGGCTGCCGCCCGCAAAAATCGTGGCCGAAAACAGGATCGGCACATACAGCGGGTAGCCGAAGCTCGTGGCCGCCGCGCCGAAGGTGATCGCCACCGGGATGTAGCCCAGGCAGATCGGGATCGCCGCCCGAAGACCCCGCCCACTCGCGTGTACCAGACTCATACGGCTTCGAGCGCGAAGACGTGCGTGCCCGCGTGCCACGGATCGCGGCCGTGGGTCGCATAGATTCGGCGGTGGCTGATCAGCTGGAAGCCGATCTCGTTCGCCAGATCCATGAAGCAGACTGGCGACGTCTTCTGTTCGACTTCGTAGTCCAGTCCTGCCACCAACGCTTCGAGTTCGAGCACGTGAAATCGATAGAAGGCGAGTTCGGGGATCGAGGCCTGCCCCGGCAGATCCAGGCGATGAATCTGACTCAACAAGCGCCGCGCCTGGCCCGCGGCGACTTCGCCTTCGCCGGCGAGCGCGTTGTAGAGCATGTTGGGCACGTTACGACGACAAAGCCGGACCAGCTCTGCCTCGTCCGGGCTGACCCGGGCCAGATCGGCGTGAATCAGCGTGTCATGGATATAGCGCAAGTGATGCGCCAGCAGGTGATCGCCGCGCTGTCTTTTGTTGCCGAACGGCTTGATCATCTCGTCGCTGACGCAGAGCGTACCGCCTATATTCATTCGGTCGCGGATACTGCCCAAAAACACGGTCGTATCCAGATGATGCGATGCCCCGATGGAGATGACGTGGTTGTACTTCGGCTCAAGAGGGATATCAGCTACGCCTGCCAGCATAGTCGATATGTGGGCGTTGTTCGCGAACCGCTTCTCCAGATACCGATGTGCGGTACGACTCGGATCGACGGCCAGAAACTCGGTGTTCGGGACCAGCTCGTCAATCATGGACAAAGGCAGCCCCGGCCCGGTGCCGACATCCAGAACGCGACCGTTTTTTGGGGCATCGACGGTATGCAGATGCGCGGCGACTTCGACACACTGGCGGGCATAGGCCGGATGCACGAGTTCGAAAGCCGCGTAGCTGTCCACATCGATCCAGTCTTCGAACAGGACATCTGACGTACCCGGTTCGCCCGATGGTGAAGTCGCGTTTTTGACGCCGACGTGGCTCGGGACCGTGGCGTGGCCGGCATTCGTCAGAACCTCAGCGGCCAGCGTGGACAGGCAAATATCAGCACTCGTGGCCGTTTCGCGAAGCGCGGCGTAGTCGGTATCCGCCAGCCGGACGCGCCGTGCGGCTTTATTAGCCAGATGGACGGCTTGCGAGAGCGTCGCCGGGTACTCCCGATGTGGAATGCATTCATGGCTGCCGACGTTGGCCAGCACAATCACCTCGGGGGTGTGGCTCCCCGCGTAGGCCATCGACATCCCGGGCCCCGTCTTCGATTCCGGCCCGAGATGGCCTACGAGTGCCTCATAGGCTTGATCGAAGTTCAGATGACACCCTGTGAACCGAAGTCGTCCAAACGGGATGCCGTGCTTGGATTCGACGCATAGACGTGTGACCAGGTCTTGTACGCCGGACCATGCTTCCCGCGTTACAGGCCAGTCGAGACGCGTCGCGTGCGAATCCTTGAAGGCCGATCGTTGATCCGGATAGATCACCGAGACGATCGCCTGAGCCCCGGACTCGGCCGCTTGGTAGAGATGTTCCTGATCCGCCTTGAAGGTTTTCGACTGGCCAGCGTATAGCATGGTGCGATCGTCGATACCGCCGACCGTCAGCGCGCCGCTAAGCACGAGAACGTGTTCGGTCACCCCGGACACATGCGCGTCGGCCTCTCTGAGCGAGGAAGCTTCGAACGTCATCCGGAACGTCTCGATCTTGCGCTCGGATTCTTTGTAGTTGATCAGCTCCACAGAGACCCCCTCTGACGTGGAGGCTTGCGCCGGCGCTCTGCCGACTAGGTCGCCGTACCCAACGTTCAGTACCTGAGCCAGCTGCCATATGGTCTCGATCGTCGGATTGCCTTGGCCACGCTCGAGATTGGACAGGGTGGACTTGCCGATACCGGTCAGTTCCGACAGCCCCGTGAGCGTGATTTCACGCTCGGCACGATAGGCTTTGATGTTGGTCGCAATCTGGGTGTGCAGGTCGTGGTTCGTCGTTGCGCTCAAGGGATGCTCCTACATAGTGCGTCCTTTCCACTATAATGGAACTCCTGCCCGGTTTGGCAACTGTGCCCGTGCTCTATAGTGGATCTAGGCGTAATGACGCGCACATCGCCAGGAGCGACCTAGCCTGCTAAACGTCGGCCGTACAGTATATTGGAATAAATCGACTCGAAAACTAACGGGGCCGTGTGGCGCAAGCGTTATCTGTCGTTTGCTCTAGGTTGAGATGCCTCGGCGCGTGCGGTTGGCGCCGGAGCGGCGCAATGATCGCCTTGATGGCTGGATTCGGTCTGGGTCTGTAACTGATCATCGCGATCGGTGTTCAAAACGCGTTCGTCGTTCGCAAGCACTCCGGCGCGAGCATGTTTTGCCGATATGGCTCGTCTGTTCGATCTCCGACATGGCACTTATCATATTAGCGTGGCGGATTCTCGACTGTAGCGGTCCACACGGAATGGTCTAGTGTAGGTGAGTGGGTTCATTTTGCCGCCACCAGCGCAGCACAATTATCTCCATCAGTCCTCGTTATTATGACAGTCCGCTTTGAGTCGATAGCCGACGCCCGCCATAACAAGCGTTTTCGCTCGACACACTTGTAATCGAGGCCGGCATCGCATTAATGGGCAAGCCAGCCATAGCGCTTTTCAAGTCGCCGTCGAAGATGAAATACAGTCTCCTCTGGATGCCACGGGTCCGTATTCGGTTTTGAGAACTGCTGGCGAATTTTTCGCCGGCGTTCACTCGATAGTCCCAACGAGCAGGCCCGAATCGTAGATGGTTTACCGAGCAAAAGATTAAGGACGCGGACACGTCGCGCCTTGCGAGCATCAACGCAAGGCGCGACGAGCAACCAGCTTCCCTATACTCTCGCCCTGTGGCGCGTAGGCGCGGCCAGAGAACAGCCATGAACCGTCGTGACCTGCTGACAACCTGCGGCGCGATCGCAACGGTCGCCGCATTCCCGGAGCTTCGTGCTGTCGCGGCTCCAGCCAAGGATGGCCCGGCACGCTTGGCAGCCCTAGAGACGAGCCACGGCGGCCGGCTCGGGGTTGCCGTGCACGATACCGAAAGCGGGCAGCGTTTTTCGTATCGCGGCCACGAACGGTTTTTGATGTGCAGCACCTTCAAGCTGCCCCTGGTTGCCGCGGTCTTGATGCGGGTGGACCGCGGTGAGGAACGGCTCGACCGCCGTATCGTCTTCGACCAGGACGCGATCCTCGATTGGGCTCCGGTCACCATGCTCAACGTCGGCGCGCCGGGCATGACGATCGAGCAGCTGTGCGAGGCGGCCACCCTGGTCAGCGACAATACGGCCGCCAATCTGCTGCTGGAAACACTCGGCGGGCCGGCCGGTTTCACGGCGTTTATCCGCCGCCTGGGCGATTCTGCGACCCAACTGGATCACGTGGAGCCGTTGAACGATGCCCAGTCCGGCGAACAAGACACCACCACCCCACTCGCCATGCTCGGGGCCCTATACAAGCTGCTGGTCGGCGATGCCCTGTCTGAGGCCTCGCGCCGCAAGCTGATGCGCTGGATTACGCTGAACCAGACCGGCGCGCATGGCCTGGAAGCGGGGCTACCGGCGAACTGGCGGATCGGCGACAAAACCGGTTCTGCCAGTACCGCCAATAACGATATCGGCATTATCTGGCCGCCGGATCGCGCCCCGGTGCTGGTGACGGCTTATTACACTAATAGCGAGCGCGATAGCCGCCAGCGGAAACAGGTGTTGATGGCGGTCGGCTCGCTGGTGGCCTCAACGATCTAGCCACGCCCATCGCCAAACCGGCCTGCCCTCACCTGCGGTTGCAGCCACTGCGCCGCAGGCGGACCCCGCTGCGAACACGAGGCGGCGCCGGCTGGGTCGCGTCAGGCCGATCGCAGCGATCGGCTTCTTCGGCTTGCTAGCAGGCCGAGGAGCCCTGGGCCTTGATCGACACCGCGTTGTCCGCGTCAGTCGCGTTGTCCGGTCGGTGCACAAACACGCTCGGCGCCAGACCCAGCAGCGCGAATACGGCGACCGCCGCCTGCAGAGAGACATGGCCCATCAACAGGCCGAACAACGGCGCGCCCGCGGTCTGGCCGACGGCGATCATCAGAAAGCCGACCATCAGCCCAGCGGCCGGGCGATCGTGCAGGGTCGTGGTGCCCCAGACCAGATAGACACCAGTGAGCATGACATAGGCCGCACCGAATACGGCCCCGCCGATGAGCGTCAGAGCCGGCGTGGTAAATCCTGCCCCGGCTAGGGCGATACTGGCCGCGAGCGCGGCAAGACCAACCCGGTGCACGGTATTCACGCCCAGCCGGGCGATCAGCCAGCCGGCGGCCGCGCCGACGATACCGGCCGCCCCGATCGCGATCCAGAGCAGACCGATGCCGCGGGTCGACCAGCCGAGCCGCAGGCTGGCGATTTCCCCGCCGAACGACCACAGCGCGGTACTGGCCGCGCCCATGAGAAAGGCCGCGCCGACCAGCCGCAGTAGATTGGCGCGCAGCGGCGGCAGCCCACCGGCCTGGCTCGAACGATCGGCCATGGCCGCCGCCGGCAGCGCTAGAAAAGCAGCCACGGCCAGCAGCAAGGCCGTGCCCGCGAACAGCGCGAACACGATCCGCCAATCGCTGCCGGCGGCCAGCGCGATCGGCCCCGTCAGAGCGACACCGGCGCTAGTGCCGGCATTGATGACGGCATTGGTCGAATCCTGGCGCTTGGCGGCTACTGCCTGGGCCACGACATCCGCCATCGGCGGCGAAGCCAGCCCGGTACTGGCACCGGCGAGCACCACGAATGCCGCGAGCCCATAGGCGCTTGGCGCCAGCGCGATGCCGGCCATGCCGATAGCTGCGACCAGGGCCGCGCCGACCGCTACCGCACGCGGGCCAACCCGTTCCGATAGCCGCGCCGAGACGATGATCGCCACGCAATAGGCCGCGAAAGCGCCGCCGGAGATCACCCCGGCGAGCCCGGCCGACAGGGCGAGATCGTCGCGCATCTGGGGCAAAAACAGCCCGAAGGCAAGACGCGCAAAGCCGTAGCAGACCGCGATCAGGCCGAAGCCAACCGCACCGATTCGTAGCGCAGGATTCATACGGCGCCTCTTTGGTTGATGAGTTGCCGAGCACAGGCCGCAGCCGCATCGATCACGGCTTCGCCGCGATAGGTGGCCGCTGTGGTCGCGCCTTCGAATAGGGCTAGGATTTGATCGGCCCGGGTCTCATCGGGGACGCCAGCCTCGCGGGCGACCAGTTCGCCGATACGTACATGCAACTGCTGCTGATAAGCCGCGACTGCGGCCTCGATCTCGGCGATCTGGCCACCGGTTTCGGCCCGCAGGCGAAAAAATAGACAGCCCCGGGCACCGTCGTTGTCGGCATGCCAGCGTTTCAACGAGTCGAACAATGCCTCGACGCTGCTGAAGTCGGTATGGGCAAAAAACCGGCGCTGACGCTCGGCCAATACCCGAGCCACGAGCGCATTCTTGCTGCCGACGTGTTTGTAGACCGTCCGGCTCGACAGCCGCGTTTCGCGTACCAGCCGCCCCATGCCAGTGGCATTGAAGCCGTCCTGATCGAACAGGCGTTCGGCAGTAGTCAGTAGTTGTGTATCGATATCCATAGCCCGAATGTAAAACGATCGTTTTACATCGTCAAATCGGACGCGCCTCGTCTTCCCCAAACGCTGCACAGGCACGATCCAATCTGGCCGTAAGCCTTAAAAACACAGGCATCGCCCCACAGAGTCACGCTCTATATCAGCGTGTAGCACGAGGCCTTGCCGAGGTTTCCGGCGCGGCCGCGCCGGGCGTTTGCTGAAAGATGACCACAAGCCGCCCGGCGAGACATCGCGAGCGTGACGTGTTCGCCCTACGCAAAAACACGGCACACCGTATTGCCGGCGCGCCGTCAATTACTGGCCGCTCGTCGTTTCCGGCCGAACTGTTTGTTGAAGACATGGGCCGCCTGCGGCGTTGCCCCTCTGGACCCGAGACGGCCCAGGGGCGACCCAGGGGCGACCCAGAGGCGGCCCAGGGCCAGCGCCCAACACCGTGCAAGAGAATGGCCCGCTCCGAGGTGGCGCCGGACACCCCCAAACGGCGCCTGGCGGTCGCAACCGGGCAGCGCTGCCTAGACGCTGCCCGGCTCTACTCCGTCTTCAGCCGAGAAAATCGCGGATATGTTTAGCGATTTCTACGGCATGGGTTTCGAGCGCGAAGTGGCCGGTATCGAAGAACTCGATGCGGGCGGCCGGCATATCGCGCTGGAACGCCTCGGCCCCGGGCGGCAGGAAAAACGGATCGTGGCGTCCCCAGACCGCTAGAAACGCCGGCTGGTATTCACGAAAATATTCCTGGAACGCCGGATAACGCTCGATGTTGTGGCGATAATCGGCAAACAGATCGAGCTGGAAATCGGCCATGCCTTCCCGCGCCAGATAGTGCATATCCAGCATATAACCATCCGGCGCGACCTGCTCGGGCTCGGGCACGCCGTGGGTGTATTGCCAGTGGGTGGTGTCTTCGGTGAGCAGCACGCGTAGGGCATCGCGATGGGCCGTGGTTGGTTCCTGCCAGTAGGTCCGAACCGGATTCCAGCCCTCCCCCAGCCCTTCTTCGTAGGCGTTGCCGTTCTGGCTGATGATCGCGGTGATCCGCTCGGGATGCTTAAGCGCCAGCCGGAACAGCGTCGGCGCACCGAAATCGAAAACATAGACCGCGAACCGGTCGAAGCCGATCCGATCGGTGAAATCGGCCATCGCCTCGGCTAGGCATTCGAAGCTGTTGCGGGCCGGAAAATCCGAGCGGCCGAAGCCGGGCAGATCGGGGGCGACGATGTGGTAGCGGTCGGCCAGCTCCGGAATAAGGTCGCGAAACATATGGCTCGACGTGGGAAAGCCGTGCAGCAGCAACAGCTTCGGCGCGCCGGGTGTGCCCGCCTCACGGTAGAAGATATGGCTGCCGTTGATATCAACGCTGCGATAGCGAATATCGGTCATGCTGAGCTCCGGTTCGTAGGCCACCAGAAGCGCCCTCAGCTCGGACGGTCTGGCTGTGCGAATAGCCCGCCGAGCGGCGGGGCCTTTGATTGCCAGCGCCAAGATATTTGCTTTCATCTTTTGGGATAACCCAGCAATATTAGGAATCAGACTCCCGAAAAACGGAAGACTATGGATCGCTTCGAGGCGATGTCGCTGCTGATCGCGGTGGCCGAGGCCGGCAACCTTTCGGCAGCTTCCAGGCGCCTGGGCCGGCCGCTATCGACCGTGCATCGTCATATCGGCGATCTAGAGGCACATCTGGGGAGCCGGCTGCTGCATCGGAGCACGCGGCGCACCGAGCTCACCGAGGCCGGAGCGACCTTCGTCACCGCCTCGCGGCGTATCCTCGAGCAGCTGGACGAGGCCGAGCGTGCCGCCCGCGGTGAATATGCCGCGCCGCGCGGCGAACTGGTGATCACCGCGCCGGTGGTGTTCGGCCGCCTGCATATCGCCCCAGTGATCGCCGACTTTCTGGCGGCCTATCCGGAGATCGACGTACGGCTGCTGCTGGTGGATCGGCTGGTCGATTTGATGGAAGAACAGGTCGATATCGCGCTGCGGATCGACGAACTGGCCGACAGCAGCCTGATCGCGGTGCCCGTGGGCCGGATTCGCCGGGTCTGTTGTGCCGGGCCTGGCTATCTGGCAGCCCGCGGTCGCCCAACCCAGCCGAGCGCGCTCGCCGATCATCAATGCATCGCCGTGGGCGCCCCGGGGGCGCATCATGTCTGGCGGTTTGCCGAGAAGGATCGAGGGCTTGGGCAGCCGATTACGCCGCGCCTGACCGTGACCACCGCCGAAGGCGCGATCACGGCCGCCGAGCGGGATGCCGGCATCACCCAGGTGCTGTCGTACCAGATCGCTGAGGCGGGCCGGCAGGCGCGGCTGGAAACCGTGCTGGAAGACTTCGAGCCGCCCGCCTGGCCGGTCAGCCTGGTCTATCGCAGCCAGTCGCCCATGCCGCGCAAAACCCGGGTTCTGATCGATTTTCTGAAGCCACGGCTGCGCCAGCGACTATCGGCCCTGGGCGGCTAAAGCTCGCCTGCGAGCACGCCCGTCCGGCTCAGATCCGGCGCAGCCGCCACATGAAATAGCTGCCACCGATCAGGGTCGCGACCAGCCCAGCCGGGATTTCCATGGGAAACAGCACTTCCCGGCCGACCCAGTCGGCGGCGATCATCAACAGCGCGCCGAAGGCCATGGCGCCGGCCATCTGGGTACGCGCCCGGGCCAGGCCGGCCAGCCGGGCCAAATGCGGCGCCAGCAAGCCGACAAAGGACAGCGGCCCGACGATGAGCGTGGCCGCCGCCGTCAGCATCGCGACCAGCGCCAGCAAGGCCAGCCGGCTGGTCGTGACATGCAAGCCCAAAGCCCGCGAAACGGATTCACCGAGCGGCAGCACGTCCAGCCAGCGCGCCAGCGGCCAGGCCAGCGCGATCAGCACGAGGCCGATGAGCGCGATCAACACCGCACTATGCAGGCTGACGTAGTAGGTCGACCCGGACACCCAGGCCAGCATCGACTGGGTTCGCGGATCGTTGCCGGCCAGCACGATGCGCTGGATCGCATCGAAGGCAAACATCACCGCGATCCCGGTCAGTAGCAGCTGCTCGGGTTCAAAGCCGGCGCGGGCATTGATCGCCGCCAACAACACCAGCGTGGCCAACGCCCCGCCGGTGCCGGCCCCAAGCATCGCCAAAGTGCCAGCTGCCGGCACGAACCAGATCAAAGCCAGCAGCCCCATGCCGGTGCCGGCGCTCACGCCCAACACTTCGGGGCTGGCCATCGGATTGCCGGAGACACGCTGGATGATCGTGCCTGCCAGCGCCAGCAAGGCACCGGCCGCACCGGCAGCCAGTACACGCGGCGCCCGCCACAGCCCGGTCTCCGACCAGGGCAACGCAAACGGGGCATTCCAGCCGTCCAGCCCACGCCCGGCAAACAGCGCAATGATTGCCATGACCACGACCGCCGCAGCCCCCAGGCCGATCATCCGCCAGGGCCGGCTATGTCTGGGCACCGGCGGCGCCGTGTTCGGACGCGGCGCACTGCGCTTGGCCGACAGGCGCGGTATCAGCCACAGCAGCAAGGGCGCCCCGAGTGCGGCCGTGGTTGCCCCGGTCGGGATCAACGAAGCGTTGCTGCCCGTCAGCAGCTGCAGCATCAAATCGGTCGCCGCCAACAGCAAGGCCCCCAGCACCGGCGCCCAGAGCAGGCGCGCCGATAGCGTTCGAGCGCCGCTCAGGCGAACGATCGCGGGTGCGGCCAGACCGATGAAGCCGATCATGCCCAGCCGCGCGACGATGCTGGCGGTAATGAACACGCCGAGGCCCAGGCTGGCCAGGCGCAGCCATGGCAAAGATACCCCCAGATTACGGGCATTGACCTCGTCCAGATCGAGTAGCGCCAGCGAGCGCACCAGAATACCGGCACCGATCGCTGTGATCGCCAGCCGCGGCGCCAGATCGATCGCATCGGCCCAGTTGTTCTGGGCCAGCGATCCCGCGCCCCAGACCATCAGACCATGCAGTTTTTCTTGGTTGAACAGGATCAGCGCCAGCGATACGGCGCCCATATACAGATTGACCACCAGCCCAGCCAGCACCAGTACCGTTGGCGCCAGCCCGCGCCGCCACGCCAGGGCAAACACTAAGGCTATGGCCAGCGCCCCGCCGATGAATGCGATAGTGCCGCGGCCATAGGCCAAAAGCCCGGGCGCGAACAACGTGGCGGCCAACAACAGCACCTGGGCCCCCGAGGCCACCCCGAGCGTGGTTGGTGATGCCAGCGGGTTGCGCAGCGTCTGTTGCATCAGCACGCCGGCCAGTGCCAGCCCGGCTCCACCGAGCAACGCTACCGTCAGCCGCGGCAGCCAGCTGTAGTGCACGAGAATCTGGGTGATGTCGTCCGGATTCGGGGCCACGAACCCACCGGCCCAGTCGCTACCGGCCACGGCATGCAGGGCCGCGGCCGCCAGACCGATCACGACCAGCGCCACCAACCCGCACAGACGTGCCGGCGTCATCCTTGCCGTGCCTTTCAAGACGACGTCGCCGTCGACTCGGGCCAGCCAGGTCCGCGGGCCGGCGCATTGCGCAGAGCCCGGGTGATCAGGCGGGCAAAGCGGCTCGCCGACGGCAGGCCGCCGAAGCTCCATACCCCGGGGATATACACCACCGGCGCGTTGCGCACGAGGGTCAGGCTATTCCACAGCCGGCTGTCGGCGATTTGATCGCGCAGGCCGACCGGCACCGGCCCCATAACCACGATGCGACCGGCGTCGACCGAAGCCAGACGCGAAACCGGCACTTGGGCCGAGCCCCAGCGGGACGTTTCGCCCTGCCAGGCATTTTCCAGGCCCATGCGCTGCATGGTCGCCCCGATCAGGCTGTTCTTGCCGAACACGTACACATGCTGGGCATCCGACCATTGCACGACCAGCAGCGGCTTCGGATCCTCCGGCAACCGAGCAGCGGCCGTGCGAATCTCGCTTTCGGTACGCTCGATCAAGTCCCGGGCCGCGGCCGGCCGGTGGGCAATACGGCCCAGCTTTTTTACTGCCGCTACGGTGTTGTCCCATACCGGCCCCGGCGTGAAATACACATCGACCGTGGCCACCGGCGCGATCCGAGCCAGCTTCGGCTTGAGCGAGGCATACATCTGCGTGATCAGAATTCGGTCGGGATCGAGCTGGGCCAGCAACTCCAGATTGGGCTGCGAACGCAAGCCCAGGTCTCGGGTCGCGGCCGGCAGCTTCGGCTGCCCAACCCAGGTGGCATAGCCTGAAGTCTGGCCGACCGCCAGCGGGGTCACGCCGATCGCAACCAGGTTCTGGGCCAGCCCCCAGTCAACCGTGGCCAGACGCGGGGGTTGGTGATTCGCCGAGGCCGCGGATGGGGCAGCCGCCTGTACCGGCGCTGCGGCGGCGCCCAAGCCCAGACAAAGGGCCCAGACCGTTTGATACACGATGCGCGCACAGGCCGCCCTCCGGCTTCGGACGCCGAACCGGCGCGGCCTCACTGAACGACGGCGATCGGGTGGTGGTCGGTCGGATGAGGCATCACGCTCATGCGGATACCGTAGATGGCCTCGAGAGTGGCATCGTCCATCAGTTCGCCGGGGGTACCCTGAGCCAGCAGGCGGCCGTCTCGCAGCGCCACCAGCTGATCGCAATAGCGCGAGACCATGTTCACGTCGTGCAGCACGATGATCACGCCCACGCCGAGATCGCTGCACAGCCGGCGAATCAACGACAGAGTATCGACCTGATGGGCGATATCCAGCGCCGACAACGGCTCGTCGAGCAACAGAAAGCGGCTGCCCTGGGCCAACAACATCGCCAGCCAGACCCGTTGGCGCTCGCCGCCGGACAGGGTATCGACCATGCGATCGGCGAATTCCACGGTATCGGTCAGCGTCATGGCCCGGTCGACCTGGGCCTTGTCCTTGCGCGACAGCCGCCCGAGAAGGCCATGCCAGGGGTAGCGCCCGAAGGCAACCAGCTCGCGCACGGTCAGACTGGCCGCACTCGGCAGATGCTGAGGCAGATAAGCCACGTTGCGGGCGAACTCGCGATTGCCCCAGCTGTCCACGGCACGGCCGTTGAGACAGATCTCGCCGCAGCTGGCGCACTGCTGGCGGGCCAACAGCTTGAGCAAGGTGGATTTGCCGGAACCGTTGTGTCCGATCAGGCCATAGACCTTGCCTTCATCGAAACGCAGATCCGATGCCTCCAACAGGCAGCGCCCTCCGACTTCGAACCGGCAGGAATTGACTTCGAACATCGTTTCTCCGAATACGCGGCATGCGCATCGTGGCTGAATGCCCGAGAATAAGCTAGATACGAATGAGTATCAATGAGAGACTATTGCGCCGCGGGCGCGCCGAGCGCAGGATAACATCTCGTATTGCAAATGGTTCTCAGTTAAACCGGGCCTTCGTGCAACTCTCAGAACTCGCCAAACGCTGTCCTGCCCGCGTCACCGCGATCCGCGATGAGCACCCCGACGATGCGATCGCCCAGCGCCTGCGCGATCTGGGCTTTGTGCCCGGCGAGACGGTCGAGATCGTGGCACGCGCCCCGTTCGGTGGCGACCCGATCCTGGTTCGCATCGGCGGCACACGATTCGCGCTACGCCGCAGCGAGGCGGCCCGTATCGCGGTCGACACCTTGGAAAACGTGCCCACATGAGTATCGCGATTCCCCGTATCGCCATGGCCGGCAACCCGAACTGCGGCAAGACCGCCCTGTTCAACCGCCTGACCGGCAGCCGCCAGAAGGTTGCCAACTATGCCGGCGTAACCGTCGAACGCAAAAGCGGCCGACTGACCACGGCCAACGGCCGGGTGTTCGATGTGCTGGATCTGCCCGGCGCCTACAGCCTAGCTGCAACCAGCCCAGACGAAGCCATCACCCACGCGGTCTGTGCCGGCGAACATGCCACCGAGGCCGCCCCCGATCTGGTGGTGTGCGTGGTCGATGCCACCAATCTGCGCCTGCATCTGCGCTTCGTGCTGGAAATGGCCCGCCTCGGCCGGCCAATGCTGGTGGCCCTGAACATGATGGACACCGCCCGGCACCGCGGTATCGAGATCGACATTGAACGCCTGGCCCACGATCTGGACATGCCAGTGGTCGAGACCGTGGCCGTGCGCCGCGACGGCGTGGCAGCCCTGATCGAGCGCCTGGAAGCCGAACCGCCCTCGGCGCCGGCGCCGCGCCCCGGCACCGAAGATATTCATGCCGCGGTGCGAGCGCTGATCGCCGGCGCGGTACGTGCCTCAGACACGGCCTCGCGGGTCGAGGATCGGCTGGATGGCTGGGCCCTGCACCCAGTGATCGGGCCGGCGATCCTGGCGGTGCTGATGTTTCTGATCTTCCAAGCGGTGTTTTCCTGGGCCGTGCCGGTCATGGATGCCATCGATGCCGGAGTCAGCACGGCGGGTGCCGCGATCGCCGGGCTGCTGCCGGCCGGCAGCGCCCTGCACAGCCTGGTCGCCGACGGTATCGTGGCCGGCGTCGGCGGCGTGCTGGTATTCCTGCCCCAGATCCTGATTCTGTTTTTCTTTATCCTGATTCTCGAGGAATCCGGCTATCTGCCGCGGGCGGCCTTCCTACTCGACCGGCTAATGTTCAAGGTCGGGCTGACCGGCCGGGCCTTCATTCCGCTGTTGTCGAGCTTTGCCTGTGCCATTCCCGGCATCATGGCGACCCGCAGCATCGCCGACCCCCGGGACCGGCTGGCCACGATCCTGGTCGCACCGTTGATGACCTGCTCGGCGCGCCTTCCGGTCTATACCCTGCTGATTGCTGCCTTCATTCCGCGTACGAGCGTGCTCGGGTTGTTCAATCTGCAGGGCATCGTGCTGTTCGGGCTGTATATCTTCGGCATCGTCGGGGCCATGGCGGTGGCCTTCGTGATGAAGCGTTTTCGACACGACGATTCCGAGCATGCCCTGCTCATGGAACTGCCGGCCTATCGGCTGCCGAATCCGCGGGATATCGCGATCGGGCTCGGGCAGCGGGCCAAGATCTTTCTGCGCCGGGTCGGCGGCATCATCTTCACACTCACCGTGCTGCTGTGGTTTTTGGCCAGTTTCCCGGCACCGCCGGACGGGGCCACCGGCCCGGCCATCGAATACAGCATCGTCGGCCTGATCGGCCACTATCTGCATTATGTTTTGGCGCCACTGGGCTTCAACTGGCAGATCTCGGTTGCGCTGGTGCCGGGCATGGCCGCCCGCGAAGTCGCGGTTTCAGCCCTGGGCACGGTGTATGCGATGTCTGGCAACCCGGCCGGCGTCAGCGATCAGCTGGGCAGCCTGATCGGCCAACAATGGCCGCTGGCTACAGCGCTGTCGCTGCTGGTTTGGTATGTATTCGCGCCGCAGTGTATTTCTACCCTGGCGGTGATCCGGCGCGAGACCAACTCCTGGCGGGTGGTCGGCGTGGCCCTGGTCTATCTGTTCGGGCTGGCCTATCTGGCTTCGCTGGCGACCTATCAGATCGCCAGCGCACTCGGGGGCGGATAATGAGCCTATTCATGGCCGTTCAGGCGGTGCTGCTGACGCTGCTGGCACTGTTCTGTCTAGGGCAGGCGATCAGCCGGCTGGCGCCGCGCAGCCTGGCCCGACTGCGCCTGATCGCGGCCTCACGAATCGATAGCCCTGTGGCCGCCGGCTGGCGCCGGGCACTGGCACGTCGGCTGGCCCCGGCGCGTACCGCGAGCGGCGGCGGCGCCTGTGGCAGCGGCGGCTGCAGCGCCTGTGCCGGCTGCGGGCTGAAAGCCGGAACCGCCCCCCGGCGTCGATAAGCCGGCCCGACCGAAAATCGGCCGGCCGCCACTCGATCGTGCTAGCCGCCGGCCGTCCGCGCCGCGTCCGCCCCGGAATCACGCCGACAGGCCGCGAGCATGTCCAGCTCGGGATCGTAGGGCGCTGCCCGGACATCCATCATCGCCATGACCGTCGAAAACACATGGTCGTGGCCGGTTCGCTTCGAAGCCGTGTGTTTCAAACAGTCCAGGCTCAGCCCGGTATCGCTACGCCAGCGATCCGACAGCCACAACACCATCGGGATATGGGTCTGCTGCATCGGCGCCAGCGCGTATGGGAAACCGTGCAGATAGATCCCGTGCTCGCCCAGCGATTCGCCGTGATCGGATAGATACATGAGCGCCGTATCGGCGTCCGCCTCCCGGGTTTTCAGCACGCTAATCAGCGCGGCCACGATGTGATCGACATAGCCGATGGTGTTGTCGTAGCTGTTGGTCAGCGTCTGTGACGAACAATCCTGGGGCCGGTTCGAGTCGCAGGTCGGCGTGTAGCGCCGAAAGGCCTCTGGATAGCGCTTGTAGTAGCTCGGCCCGTGGCTGCCCATGGTATGCATGACCAGCAACAGATCGCCCGAGGCCGCATCGATCCGATCAGCCAGCCCGTGGACAAATACCGCATCGAGACAGTGCCCATCGCCACAGACCCCAGGAATACGCAGAGCCCGCATATTCTTGGTCGGCACCCGATCGCATACGCCCTTGCAGCCGCCGGCCTGGTTTTCTTCCCAATGCACGGTCACACCGGCGCGCTTGAGTACGTCCAACAGATTTTCGGTATGGGCGGCAGTATCGGTATCGAAATCCGGCCGTGGTTCGGCCGAGAACATACAGGGCACGGATACGGCCGTAGAAGTCCCGCAGGCATGGGCATCCGAGAAATTCACCAGCGTCGGGATCGCCGCCAGCTCCGGCGTGGTCTGGCGGTGATAGCCGTTCAGCCCCCAGTCGGCCGCCCGGGTGGTCTCGCCGACCACCAGAAGCATGATCTTGCGCCGGCTGCGCGCTTCGGCGGCCGGGCTGCGGTGTGCGTTGCTGCCGATGCGTACCAGCGGTTCGTCGGCAGCCGCGGCCCGACCGTGGGCGACCTCGAAGGCCGAATAGATCGCATAGGTCGGATTGATATACATGCGCAGCTCGCGATGCTCGCGCAGTGTCAGCGAAAAATCCTTGTAGTGACTGGCCAGCGCAGCCGCGCCACAGGCGATCATGGCCAGCGCAAAACCCATGCGTACAAGAGCCTGGCGCCACCAGATAGCACGCTCGATGCGCACCCAGGCCACCAGCACGGCCGGCAGCACGCCCAGCAGCAACAAGTGCCAGACCAGCGCGAGGTTGAACAGCCCGCGGGCCTCGTCGGCATCCGTGTCCACGGTGTTGAGAATCATCGTGTCGTCGATGACCACGCCGTAGGTCTGCATGAAATAACCGACTACGGCTGCGATCAGCAGCAGCGCGATAAGAAACGGTTTATACAGCCAGCGGAAGGCGAACACCGACATCAGTAAGGCCAGTGCACAGACCAGAAATACAGCCGTAGCGACAGCGAAACCCAGGCCGCCGGTCGAACCCACCTGCGACACCGAAGCCAGCTCGTGCCAGAACGCCCGGTTATCGAAGGCGATGATGAAAATCGCGACCAGCAACGTCAGCATCGGCACGCCCAGCGCAGGGCGTGCGCGAGCCCAACGCATCGAACGGCTGTTGGCGGGCTCGGACACGGTCATACGATCGACAAACGACGATGGGGTTAGATCAGTCTGCGCCGCAGGGCGTAACCTCGTCGTAAATCCGGAATATTCAAACCACCGATTCGAAACGCATTATGCTCAAACGTATTTATAATCTGATTCGAGAATCCAAAGACGGCGGCGAAACGACCGCCGGCGGTGTTGAAGAGCCTCTTATGATCGACCACGAACAAGCCCGCCATGCCCAGCAAAACGGCGCCCAGATGATCGACGTGCGCGAGCGCGACGAATGGGAGGCCGGACATATCGCTGGAGCCCTGTTCTATCCCGTCACCCGGATTTCCAGCGATCCCGAGATCGAAGTCGACCCGAATACGCCGATCGTGACCTACTGCAAGGCCGGGGGACGGGCCGAGCGCGCGGCCGAGGTTCTACGCGCGGCCGGCTACCGCGATGTGCGCGCGATGAGCGGCGGCTTCGCCGACTGGCAGGCCGCCGGGTACCCCACGGAATAGGCTATTACGCGCTGAGGCGTTGACGAGACGCGCCATGACGCCGATATTGTGCGACTTTAGATGGACTCTGTCGGAACGCGACAGGGTCCATGCTGCGCCGGCGGGCGATCATGCGCTCGGCCGCTCCACCCGTTCCGCATAAAACGAGGTCCGATGTCTGCTGTCATAGACGCCATCGAATACATGCTGCCGGCGCGTACCGAATCGATCGAAGAGATCGCCGCGCGCTTTCCCAACTGGCCGTTGGAGCGCATCGCCGAAAAGACCGGCATTCGCGCACGGCATGTGGCCGATGAGAACGAATGCGCCTCGGATTTCGGCGTGGTAGCCGCGGAGCGGCTGTTCGAGAAAACCGGCGTCGCGCGCGACGAAGTCGACTACCTGATCTTCACTACCCAGACCCCGGACTACCTGGCCCCGACCACGGCCTGTCTGATCCAGGAACGACTGGGTCTGAACAAGCAGATCGGCGCGCTCGATATCAATCTCGGCTGTTCTGGCTATATCTATGCGCTGGGCGTGGCCAAGGCGTTGATCGAATCCGGCCAGGCATCGCGGCTGCTGCTGATCACAGCCGACACCTACAGCAAGTTCGTACACCCCGGCGACAAGAGCGTACGCGCCCTGTTCGGCGATGCGGCCGCGGCCACGCTGCTGTCCGATCGCGCGGCCGAGGGCGAGCCCAAGATCGGGCCGTTCGTCTACGGCACCGACGGTTCGGGCGCCCAGGACCTGATCGTGCCGACCAGCGGCATGCGCCAGCGCAGGCTCGACCAGCCGGCCGAGGAATACACCGACCGGCACGGCAACGTCCGCTCGGATCACAATATCTTCATGAACGGCCGCGCGGTGGTCGAATTCACCCTGCGTGAAGTGCCGCGCGCGATCCACCAAACCTGCGAAAAGGCCGGCGTGACGCTCGACGACGTGGACGCCGTGGTGCCCCACCAGGCCAGCGCCATGGTGCTGGATGGTATTCGCGAACGACTCGATCTGCCGAAGTCGAAATTCGTGGTGTGCATGGAAGATATCGGCAACACCGTCTCCTGTAGCGTGCCGATCGCGCTTAAACGGGCGGTATTGTCCGGCCAGGTCGGCCCGGGCGCCCTGGTCTTGTTGGTCGGCTTCGGCGTCGGCCTGTCCTGGGGCGCGACGCTGGTTCGCCTACCCTCGGATTTCGTGATGAGCGAACAGGACGACTGAAGCCGCCGGACGCGCCGTACAGCAGACCCAAAAAAGCCGGCATTAAGCCGGCTTTTTTGTGGGTCATGCGGTCGACGAACTCAGTCGAAGTTCAAGGTCGCCGACAGCTTGAAGGTCCGTGGCTGACCCTGGGTGATATAGCCGCCGTCGTTGGCTGCCTGCCAGTAATCCGAATTGGCGACGTTATCGACCCCGGCCCGCCAGACGAGATTTTGATCGTCGTGGCCCCAGGGCATCTTATAGCGCAGGCCGAGATCCACCCGGGTCCAGCCCGGTAGCTTGAGCGTATTCGCTTCGTTGGCATACTGCGAACCGGTTCGAATCACGCGGGCATTGGCATGCCAACGGTCGGCTCCAGGTAGCTGCCAATCGCCGGACAGCACCAGCCGGTAATCCGGCACGCCGATCGCGTCGTTGCCTTCATTGCTGCCGTCGCCGGTTTCGGTCAGCTCGCCGTCCATCCAGGTCGCGCTGGCCAGCAGCCGTAGCCGCTCGGTCGGCTTGCCGTAGACGCTAAGCTCGATACCGCGATCGCGTTGTTCGCCGCTGTAGCCATAGACGTTGTTGGCATCGACCGCGGCATTCGGTTTTTTGATCTGATAAAGCGCTAGGCTGCCGCCGATTTGGCCGAAATCGGCCTTGGCACCAACTTCGTTCTGCTTGGATTCGGCGATCCCGATGACCTGCCCCGAATTGGCGGCCGTATTCGGAGCGGCGTCGCCCGGCTGCAGCGCCTCGATATGGTTGGCATACAGCGACAGCCAGCTGACCGGTTTGTAGACCACGCCATACACCGGTGAGACCTCGTGGCCGCGCACCGGGTCGCCGTCGAAATCGCCTTGATAGCTGTAGTTGTTGACCCGGATCGACTGATAACGCCCACCGACCGTGATCAACAGCCGGTCGTCGAACAGCCCGGCCGTATCCGAGATCGCCCAGCCATCGGCCCGGGTCCGGGTACGCACGTTCGGATCGTCCTGATCGCCAGCCTCGGAGGCGGTCGGCAGGTAGCCGATATCGGCCGGGTCATAGATATTGGTCGGACTCTGATTGACGAAGTCCGACATCGTGTAGGCACTGTCGGTGCGTCGATAGTAGCCAGAGTAACCGAGGTTGAGCTGATGGCTGACCGGGCCGGTATCGAAATCGCCGCGGATACCGGCCTGGCCGGAGAACGAATGCGACTCGAACGGCACCCCAAGCCGATAGACCGAGGCGCTACCGTCGTTGCCGATCAGGGTTGGCGAACCGTATTCGCCCTGCTCTTCGGTATGGTTGGCGCCGATCGCGGCATAGGTCGTCCAGTGATCGGTCAGATCGAACTCGCCGCGCAACAGGCCGAACTCGTTTTCCAGCTCGGTGCTATTGAAAGAGGCCGCATAGTTGGTATCGGCATCCGGCGCATCCGGAATCTCGGTGGCCGTACCCAGATAGACGATCGAGCGGCCATGCTTGATGTGCTGTTTCTGATAGCCGAAATACAGCCCGGCCCGGGCCCGGTCCCCGTCGTAGTCAAGGCCGAGGCCGACCGAGGTATCGGCCGCATTCTCGCCGTCGATCGCGGTATCGCCCTTGGCATGCTGCACGCTCAGGCGGGCGCCATACTGTTTCTGTTCGCCATAACGGCGACCGACATCGAGGGCTTCTTCGATCTGGGAGTCGGACTGATAGCCGAGCCGAAACTGGGTCAGCGGCTCGGCATTGGCGAACTTCGGTTCGATATTGACGGCCCCACCAACCCCGGTACCGGCCGGCGCTACGCCGTTGGCGAAAGCATTCGAGCCCTTGAACAATTCGACCCGGTTGGCGAAGTTGGTCTGTACGATCTGGCGCGGCAGCACGCCATACAGCCCGCCGAACGAGACGTCTTCGCCATCGAGCGAGAAGCCTCGGATCTTGAAGACCTGGGCGAAATTGCCATAGCCGAGCTCGGATTGCACCGAGGCATCGTTGAGCAGCACATCCGCCAGGGTATGCGACTGCTGGTTTTCGATCAGCTGCGAGGTGAAGCTGATCACTGAAAACGGTACGTTGGCCGTATTTTGTTCGCCAAGCACCCCGATACGGCCACCGGTGGCCACCTGACCGCCAGCATAGGCTTCGGGCACCTGGTCACCGCCGGTGGCATGTCCGATCACGCGAATATTGCCAAGATCGGCCTGGGGCGCGTCCGAGGTGGACGGCGACGTCGCAGCCGCCGGCGCGCTCGACTGCTCGGGTTCGGTGGCCACCGGGGTTTGACCAGCCTGGCCGTCCGCCGCGGCGGCCGGCAGCACCGTGCCGATACCCAGCAACACCATGGTCGCTGCCAATGAGCCCTGGCCCCAACTTCGGGAAAGCACGCCCCAGTCCTGCATCATCACCCTGTCCTTTGCTGACCGGACTGCGGCCCGGCCTCGTATGCGCGGCGTCTCAGCCTCATCGTTCGGAGACAGGAATTTAATGATAATCGTTCTCATTTGCAAGAAAAGTTCGTGGCGGGGCACGTCTAGCGCGCCCCCTGGGCAGCCAGGGCCGGTACCGCCTCTTGGTTACCGATATGGCCGAGACCACCGGTCTCTGGTGCGAATTCCGAACGCCAACGGCTGCTCGCCGCGCATACGTTTCCCAACCGCGGCCTTATCGCCGTCTCTCGGAATACCGCGCCTGGCCTGGTGGATGTGTCGTACGTGCGCCGCATTGGCGTTCGCCGGACGTGCTCGACCAGGCGCGAATCGTCATGTCGTCCGCCTGCCCCGAACAGGCGACGGCACAGGCGCGCCCCGTGGTTCATTGGGCAGCCCCGGAAAGAGACAGGACGCCCGAGACACCGCGGCGATCCAGCGGACTCTTGCTCGCGTAGCCGCCCCGCTTCGTCTTGCGGTCCATCGTCGTATTCAAGAACGCTGGGCGCCAGCTGCCAGACCGAGCGCGCACGACACCATAGAGGCTCTATGGCCGGTCTTGGAGCTACTGAAGTCCGCGCCCCAGCGTCGCCGCCTCTTTTGCCAGTGCGCCCGGGAACGTGCTGCGTACGCCGAAGCTGGCTGGCCATAACCGCGCTCGGCGCAGACGCATACGTCGCATCCACAGAGGCGAAACCTTGCGCGCAACAAACAGACCGGGCTCGGCTAGCCTAGGGCCAAAGCTTGCCCCTAGGGCGTGCTAAGGTTTCGTGCAAGCCCTTGTCCCGAAAGGTTGTGCCCCCAATCACGTCGGGCCGCGTGACAAGCCTTGATCGGGGCACGCCCAGAGCCGGCCGCTCGCGTCTTGCCAGACACGATTTAAGGCGGCAACGCGAGGCTCGGACGACACTGCAACACGCCCTAGCCAGACCTCGCCAGACCTGGCCTATACTCGATCGGGCCAGGCGCTAACGCAGCGCCTCGAGGGTAGCGCGTGCGCCCTGCTGATGCAGACGCGCCAAGGCATCGGTATAGGCCGCCACGAAGCGTTCGTTGTCGACCAGATCGCCGAACAGCTCGCGGTTTTCGATAAAGGCGGTCGGCTGGTCGCGGTTGCGGGCCGCGATCGTCTTGAGCTCGTCGGCGAGCCGGTCGACGATTTCGATCGGCTCGCCGGCTTCATCCACACCTTCGGCATAGCGCGCCCAGCTCGCGACCACAGCCGCCGAGCGCTGGATCTCGCCGCCCGCCTCGAGCTGCTCGCGAATCACCGGCAGCAGCCACTTCGGAATCCGGTCCGAGGATTCCGCACACAACCGCGCCAGCGTGTCGCGGATCTCCGGGTTGGAAAAGCGCTCGATCAACGTGCGCTTGTAGTCTTCTAGATCCACCCCCGGTACCGGGCGCAGGGTCGGCTGGCCTTCACGGGTCATGTAATCCATCAGAAAATCTGCGAACAGCTCGTCCTGACAGACTTCGTGGGCATAGCGATAGCCGGCCAGATAGCCGAAGTAGGTCAGTGCCTGATGGCTGGCGTTGAGCAGGCGCAGCTTCATCAGCTCATAGGGCATAACATCGTCGACGATCTGTACCCCGACATCCTCATAGGGCGGCCGGCCCAGGTTGAAATGATCCTCGAGCACCCACTGGGTGAACGGCTCGCAAACCACCGGCCAGGCGTCCTCGATATCGAAACGCTCGGCGATCTCGGCGCGATCGGCATCGGTGGTCACCGGGGTGATCCGATCGACCATCGAATTCGGAAACTGGACGTGCTCGGTGATCCAGGCGCCGAGCTCGGCATCCTTGGCCTTGGCGAAGGCCGTGAACATTTTTTTCGCGACATCGCCGTTGCCCTGGATGTTGTCGCAGGACATCAGCGTGAACGGCGTGAGGTTGCGCTCGCGCCGGCGGCGTAGGGCCTCGGTGACCAGGCCAAAGGTGGTCTTCGGGGTCGCGCCGTCTTTCAGGTCTTGGGCCACATCCGGGTTGTCGAAATCGAACTCGCCGGTCACGTGGTGGAAGTTGTAGCCCCCTTCGGTGACCGTAAGCGACACGATTCGGGTGGTCTCGGCAGCCATGGTCTCGATCACGTCTTCGGGATCGTCCGGGGCGAACTTGTAGTCGACGATCGAGCCGATCACGCGCGGCTCGTAAGTGCCATCGGCATGCTTGAGGACCAGCGTGTACAGACAATCCTGGGCATCCATGACCTCGGCCATCTTGCGGTCACCGGGTAATACGCCGACGCCGCAGATGCCCCAGTCGAGCGCCTTGTGCTCGTTCATCAGCGCATCGAGATACATTGCCTGATGGGCGCGATGAAAACCGCCGACGCCGAAATGCACGATCCCGGGCGTGACTTGGCTGCGATCGTAGCCCGGCGTGGCCACGGCAGCGTCGATGTCTTTAAGGGCGGCGTTGTTGAGTGCGGGCATAGAACTCTCCCCTGCGGCGCGCCACAGCGGCGCGTCGACCAATCGTTATCGCGATATCAGTATTTATGGGCGTCGGCTACGCCGGTATCGATGCCGATCAGCGCGGCTTCGGTCTCGTCATCGAACAGATACAGTTTGTCGGGCGCGCAGGTCAGCGACACCGTATCCCCCATCGCGACCGTTTGATGCGGCTCGATCTGGGCGGTGAGCGTGGTCTCGCCCACCTTGACCTGGATCATGGTGAGCGAACCCAGCGGCTCGACCACTTCGACCGTACCGGTCAGATCGGACTGGGACGAGTCATTGTCGGCCAGATGCAGATGTTCGGGGCGGATGCCTACCCGCAAATGGCTGCGCTCAGCGGCAGCCCGACGGCGCTCTTCGTCCAGCACCAGACGGAATCCGTTGCCAGTGGCTTGGTCGTTACCGACCTCGGCCTGGAGGAAATTCATCGCCGGCGTCCCGATGAAGCCGGCCACGAACGTATTCGACGGCTGCTGGTAGAGATTGTTGGGCGTATCGATCTGCTGGACGATGCCGTCCTTCATCACCGCGATCCGCTGGCCCATGGTCATGGCCTCGGTCTGGTCATGGGTGACGTAGAAGGTGGTCACCCCCAGTTTGCGGTGCAGCTTGACGATCTCGGCGCGCATGTCGACCCGCAGCTTGGCATCCAGATTGGACAACGGCTCGTCCATCAAAAAGACCTGCGGCTGGCGCACGATCGCCCGGCCGAGGGCCACTCGCTGGCGCTGGCCGCCGGACAGGGCCCGCGGCTTGCGATCCAGCAGGTTGGTGATACCCAGTACTTCGGCCGCGTCCTCGACCCGTTTTTTGATATCGGCCTTGCCGTATTTCTTGAGCTTGAGCGAGAACGCCATGTTGTCGCGCACGCTCATATGCGGATATAGCGCATAGCTCTGGAACACCATGGCAATGTCGCGATCCTTGGGCGCCACGCCGGTCACATCCCGGCCGCCGATCTTGATCGCGCCCTGGGTATGCTCTTCCAAGCCCGCGATCATGCGCATGGTGGTGGTCTTGCCACAGCCCGACGGGCCCACCAGCACGACGAACTCGCCGTCCTCGGTGACCAGGTTGAAGTCTTCGACCGCCAGTTCGTCCGCGCCCGGATACTGCTTGCCGACGTTTTTGAGTTCTACGACTGCCATGGGTCTTTCCTCTGAAACTCGTTTTTATCCGCAGACCGACACACCGAGAGAACCGACAACCCCATTGATTCGTCGACCTGCTCTTTTGACCGTTCCGTTCTCAGCGGCTCGGCATCGCACGCGGCACACAGATCAAGCCGTTGTTTCCAGCCGCTGCGGCTCTGCGTAGCGCTGCCTCGATCTACGGATAACTGTCTTCGTGTCTTGCTCGTATCGCGTTCATCGGCGGATCGCCTCGTTCAAGACGATCCGCCTTTATTACTGCTATTACTTCACGGCACCAAAGGTCAGGCCGCGGACCATCTGACGCTGGGCGAACCAGCCAAGCACCACGATCGGTGCGATCGACATGACCGAGGCCGCCGACATCTTGGCCCAGAACATGCCCTCGGCCGATTTGAACGAGGCAATGAACACCGCCAGCGTGGCGGCATTGGAATTGGTCATCGTGATCGACCAGAACGACTCGTTCCACGCCAGGATCAACGCCAGCAGGCAGGTCGAAGCCAGGCCCGGCGTGGCCAACGGCAGAATCACCCGGCTCATGGTCTGGCCCATGCTGGCCCCGTCGATGTTGGCGGCTTCGACCAGATCCTTGGGGATGTCGCGGAAATAGGAATAGACCATCCAGATCATGATCGGCAGGTTCATCGCGGTATATAGCGCGATCAGGCCGATCCGGGAATCCAGCCAGCCGATGGTCTTGTAGACCAGAAAGATCGGGATCAACACGCCGACCGCCGGGATGAATTTGGTCGAGACCATCCAGACCAGGGTGAAATCCGTGCGTTTCGACGGATAGAAAGCCATGGCATAGGCCGCCGGCACCGTCAGCACCAGACCGATCAAAGTCGATACCACCGACGTGATCGCCGAATTCCAGGCGTAATGCCAATAGCCGCTACCCTGAGCCAGTGCGGTCTGGAAACTTTCCAGCGTCGGCGAAAAAAACAGATGCGGCGTCACCGAGAACGCCTCGGCTTCGGTCTTGAACGCTGTGACCAGCAGCCAAGCGATCGGGAAGAACATCAGCAGCGCGATGATCCAGCCCAGTATTCCGAGGATAACGCCGGAAGCCGAAAATTTGCGGGTAGCGGCACTCATCGATTCTCTCCCGCGTTGAGATTGCCGGCGACGAACCGGATCAGGAATATGGCGAAGAAGTTGGCCAGAATCACTGCCGCGACCGCAGCTGCCGACGATACACCGATGTCGTACTGGGCGAACGTGCCCTGGAAGATGTAATAAGGCAGATTGGTGGTGGCCGTGCCCGGCCCGCCGCTGGTAGTCGTATAGATCTCGGCAAACGAAGTCAGAAAGAAGATCGACTCCAGCATCACCACCACGTACAACACTTGGCCGAGGTGGGGAATCACGATATGGCGGAATTCATGCCATTTATTGGCGCCGTCCAGGCGTACGGCCTCGAGCTGATCCTCGGGCAGCGACTGCAGCCCGGTCAGCAACACCAGCATGGCAAACGGCGTCCATTCCCAGCTGATCATGATGACGATCGAAGTCAACGGAAACTGGGCGAGCCAGTCGATCGGCTCGAGCCCTACCGCCCGGGACAGCCAGGCCAACAGGCCATAAGCCGGATGGAACAGCATGTTCTTCCAGATCAGGCCGGTGACCACCGGCATGACGAAAAACGGCGCCACGGCCAGCGTGCGCGCGACACCGCGGCCGACGAAATTGCGGTGGAACAGCAGCGCGAAGGCCATACCGAAGCCGACCGTCACTGCCAGACAGACCACAACAATCAGCAGCGTCACGCCGAGTGCGCTCCAGAAGGTCGGGTCGGTCCATAGATAATCGTAGTTGCCGATGCCTGCCCAGCCATTCATGGAGGGCATCATCAGGTTGTAGTTGCGGAACGAGTAATACAGCGTCATGCCCAGCGGCACGATCATCCAGATCAACAGGAAGATCACGGCCGGGGCGAGCAGCCACTTGGCCGGGGCACGCCGCGCCTTCTCGCGCTGGGCGGCGGCTTCGGCTGCGCTATGGGTCGTTGTCGTGGATGCCACGGGTCAAACGTCCTCGTCGTAGTTGAACGCGGTCAACGATGGCGCCGGGCGAGCCTCAACTTCGCCCGCCCGGCCGCCGATCGGTGGGCCGCTAGTCCTTCGGATAACCGGCCTGTTTCATCATGCGCTCGGTAAACGACTGCGCCCGGGACAGGCCCTGATCAACGCTGGTCTGGCCCGACAGGATGCCGGCCATAATCTGGCCGACGCGGGTACCGATCGCCTGGAACGGCGGGATATCTACGAACTGGATACCGGTATAAGGCACCGGCGGTTTGGTCGGATTCTTCGGATCGGCCGAGGAGATGGCTTTTTCAACCAACGGCGCGAAAGCAGCAGCCTGCGTATATTTCGAGTTTTCGTAGGTCGAATGACGGGTGCCCGGCGGGACCGAGACCCAACCCTTCTTCTGGCCGACCAGTTCGATGTAATCCTGGGAGGTGGCCCATTCCACGAACGTCTTGGCTGCATCCTGCTTTTTGGAGGACTTCGGAATCGCCAGCGCCCAGCTATACAGCCAGTTCGCACCATGTGGCGTCTTGGCGACCGGCGCCTGGGCAAAACCGGTGTCCTTGGCGACCTTCGAATTCTCCGGATCGGAGAGATAGCCGGCGGCCACGGTCGAGTCGATCCACATCGCGCACTGGCCGTTGGCGAACAGCGTCTCGGACTCGGTAAAGCCGTTGGAGGTCACGCCCGGCGGGCCGTATTTATTGAGCAGCGTCTTGTACTGGGTCGCGGCTTCTTTCCAGGCCGTGCTGGTCAGTTCCGGCTTCCATTGCTGGTCGAACCAGCGGCCGCCATAGGTATTCACCATGGTCGAGAACAGCGCCATGTTCTCACCCCAGCCCGGCAGGCCACGCAGGCAAATGCCGTAGGTATGGCTTTTGCGATCGTTGAGTTTGGCCGCGAATTTCTCGATCTGATCCCAGGACGGCTGCTTGGGCATGTCCAGCCCAGCTTTTTTGAACAGGTCCTTGCGGTAGTAGGTGATCGACGATTCGGCATAGAACGGCAGCGCATACAGCTGGCCGTTGCTGGACAGCCCCTGCTTCACGGTCTCGAGCAGGTCGCCTTCGTTATAGGAATCGGGCAAGTTGTCGAAGGGCACCAGCCAGTCGTTCTTGGCCCAGATCGGGGTTTCGTAGTTCGACAACATCACCGCGTCGTACTGACCGGCATTGCTGGCGATATCGGTGGTCACTTTTTGACGCAGCTCATTTTCCGGCAGCGTCACCCAGTTCACGTTGATATCCGGATGCGATTTCTCGAACGCCGGGGTGAGCTTCTGCATGGTCACCATGTCCGGGTTGTTCACGGTGGCGATCGTGATCTGGGTCGCCGCCTGGGCTGCAGTAACGCCGCCGGCGCCCAGCATTAGGCCGGCGACCAGGAACTTCATTTTCATGACGGAGCATCTCCTCATATGTGTCCGTGACGAGCGGGCCCAATCGGTGCCCTTCTTGCAGTCCGGCGCTAACCGCGGCTGCAATATTGTTCTCATCATGAAAATTTATTCGACCCCCGTGCAATTCGCCTTTAATCGAATACGCGCCATGGCTGAGCGCTAAACGCTTGATCGACGGACGCCGCCGCCAATACGCCAACCGCGCCCAGGCAAGAGAATGGCCGTGATGATCAAGGCCTCCCCTGCTGTCCCGGCCTACCCATGCGCGGGTTGCGGCCCGTGGACCCGGGTTCGAACTGGCTTGGGGCCCAGAGGTTAGGCTAGCTATCCAGCCCAGCTGGGTCGGCGCTTTAGCCGCCGAATAGACCGAATGCGTAGGCCAACACCGGAATAGCCAAGCCAGGCGCATGGCAGCTGTATCGAGCCATAGCGGGCACGGCTTCATCCAGCATACGATACGAAGGGCTGGCTTCGTCTGTAGGCGCGTCTTGCGCAGGCGAGTTCGCCGGAAGGATCTGCCTGCAACCGCCTAGGTCATAGCTAGGACAGAGCGGCCGCGGTGCTCGCTGGACTGCTAGCACGCCACGACGAGCGGTGGACAGCCAATCTGTCAGGACATCGGGGGTATGCCTGGGGGAGTCGGCCTGGTCGTGTTCTAGCGGTGGTCGGCGATGAAGGCGTCGAGCTGGGCACGCGTTGAGGTGCCCTCCATAGCGCCTTGTCGAGAAACCGCACTGGCGCCGGCGGCATTGGCATAACGCAGCGCAGCAGTTGCGTCCATGCCTTGGCTCCGCAGGGTACAAAAAGTCGCACCGAAAGAATCGCCGGCACCGGTCGGGTCGACCTCGGCGACCTTGAACCCGGCCATGTCCTGACTGCCCTGGGGCGAGTAGTAGCAGCTGCCTGCGCCGCCTCGCTTGAGCACGATTTCGGCCACCCCGAGTTCGAAGGCACGCTGTACGGCCTCGGCTTGCGAGTCGCGTTCGACGAGTACGTTCAACTCGTCGTCGCTCGGCAGCAGAATATCGGTCTGCGAAACCAGATCGGTGAGCGCTTGCCGCACCCCGGGCCGGGCGAGCATTTCCTTGCGCACGTTGGGGTCGAACGATACCCGACCGCCACCCGCCTTGACCTGCTCGATCGCCCGCTGGGCCAGCTCGATCATATGCTCGGAAAACAGTGCCGTACCGGCGATATGGAACAGACGACAGTCGGTCAGCACACCGTCGAACTGCTCGGCGGCGATCTGGGCACAGGCACCGTTGGCGATATTGAAGATGAAATCCCGCGAGCCGTCGTCGTAATAGGTCACAAACGCACTGGCGGTGGTCTGATCGGGCAATGTGGCAATAGCCGACACATCGACCCCGTCTTCGGCCAGTCGCGAGACCAGCATGCGCCCGAAGGCGTCGTCGCCCACCGCACTGACCATGGCAGCCGTGGCATCCAGCTTGGCTGCCTGGTCGATGAAAATGGCCGGGGCGCCGCCCGGATAGGGTCCGGCGAATTCACCCGGCTCACCGAGACTCTGATTGACTCGGCTGGCCATGAATTCGGCGAGTACTTCGCCGAAGGTCACGATATCGGTCATTTTCGAATGCGGTGGTCGACTGGCGGGCGCAGTCTACAGAATGGACTGGCCGGTTGCCTTCCAGTCGGAGACGAACTTCTCGAGCCCACTGTCGGTCAGCGGGTGCTTGAACATCTGGTGCAGCACCGCCGGCGGTACGGTCACTACGTCGGCGCCGGCCAGGGCCGCCTGGACCACGTGTTGGGCACCACGCACCGAAGCCGCCAGTACCTGGGTGTTGATATGGCCATAGCTGCCGTAGATATCGTTGATATCGCGGATCAGCTGCATGCCTTCCTGGCCGATGTCATCGAGACGGCCGATGAATGGCGAGACATACGTGGCCCCGACCTTGGCAGCCAACAGCGCCTGGGCGGCCGAAAAACACAGCGTGACGTTGATTTCCTGACCGTTATCGACCAGGTTCTTGCCGACTTTCAGGCCGGCCGGCGTCAGCGGCACCTTCACGCAGACGTTGTCGGCGATGGTGGCCAGCTTTTCGCCTTCCTTCATCATCGTTTCGTAATCGGTGGCCGCCACTTCGGCGCTCACCGGGCCATCGACGATCTTGCAGATTTCGGTAATGGTCTCGATGAAGTCCTTGCCCGCCTTGTTGATCAGGCTGGGGTTGGTAGTCACGCCATCGAGCATGCCCATGTCGGCGAGCTCGCGGATTTCGTCCACGTTGGCGGTATCGACGAAGAATTTCATGATGGATCCTTTCCTGCTTTCTTGAGCCGATCGGCACACGGTAGCCGTGCGCCTAGTGTATGGTTTCGGCCAGAATACCCGGTTTCGGCCCGGGCCTTCAGCATAACGCTCTAACTGCCCGAGCCAAACGTGGCAAGTTAACGCAAACCCGTGCACGAGGAGAATGCCCCAATGGTCGGCGACGCGCACCAACTCTTCATCGGTCTGGATATCGGCACCAGCAGCGCCAAGGGCGTATTGGTCGACGCTGCCGGCCACGTCATCGCTCGCGCATCGGGCGACTACCCGCTTCTCGTACCGCGCCCCGGCTGGACCGAACAGAATCCCGAGGACTGGTGGGAAGCCGCGCAGAGCGTACTGGCCGAACTGGTCGCCCAGGCCGATACGGCAGTCGCCGGAATCGGGCTGACCGGGCAAATGCACGGCGCGGTATTTCTCGATGCCCAGGGCGCGGTCATCCGCCCGGCCATTCTCTGGAACGACCAGCGTACCGGTGCAGCCTGCGAGGCGATCGAGACGGCTGTCGGCAGCGAGCGACTGCGCCGGATCACCGGCAACCCGGCCCTGACCGGTTTCCAGGCGCCGAAGATTCTGTGGTTGCGCGATAACGAGCCCGAGCACTATGCCCAGCTCGCGCATGTGCTGCTGCCCAAGGACTATATCCGCTATCGGCTGTCCGGCGCCTTCGCCACCGATGTCTCGGATGCCGCCGGCACCCTGCTGCTCGACCTCGAGGCCCGCAACTGGTCGGAAGAAGTCCTGGAAGCGCTGGATATTCCCCGCGGTTGGCTGCCGCAGGTCTTTGAAAGCCCAGACGTATCGGCCGAACTCTCCGAGTCTGGCGCACAGGCCACCGGGCTCGGCGCCGGCACGCCGATCATGGCCGGGGCCGGCGACAACGCCGCGGCCGCGGTCGGCGGCGGCATCGTCAAATCGGGTGTGGCCCTGGTTTCGGTCGGCACCTCGGGCGTGGTCTTCGCCCATAGCGACAACGCTACTCCGGATACCAGCGGCGAGCTGCATTGTTTTTGCCACGCGGTGCCCGGCAGCTACCACCTGATGGGTGTCTCACTGGCCTCCGGCGGCAGCCTGCAGTGGTTCGCCGACCGGATCGCCAGCGACGAGGCAGCCGTGGCCCAGCGCCTCGGGCGCAATCTCCACGAATTGCTGGCCGCCGAAGCCGCCACCGTCGCGCCCGGCGCCGATGATCTGTACTTCCTGCCCTATCTGGCGGGCGAGCGCACGCCGCATATGGACCCCGACGCCCGCGGTGCCTGGATCGGCCTGACCCTGTCGCATGATCGCCGGCACATGGTGCGCGCTATTCTAGAAGGCGTGGCGTTCTCGCTGCGTGATTCGCTGGTGCGCATCGAAGCTCAAGGCGTAAAACCGGAAAAACTGATCCTCGGCGGCGGCGGCGCGCATAGTGAGGTCTGGCGTCAAATCCTGGCAGCCGTACTCAACAAACCGGTGGCCGTACAGCGGGACCAGGAAGGCCCGGCCTATGGCGCCACCCTGTTGGCCGCGGTCGGGGCCGGCGTGCATGCCGATGTCGATGCCGCAGTGGCCGCCATGGTCGAGGCGCCGGAACATTTCGAATCCCCCGATCCGGAGCTGGTGGCCGAATATGCACCGCGCTACGACCGCTTTACCCGGCTCTATCCAGCCCTGCGTGATGCGCTGTAGCTCCGGCCTAGTCGGCCTGCTGCACCATGCAGCCATCTAGTCTAGAATCAGAGACGAATGTCGTAACCCATCGCCATCCGGCAAAGGAGTTTATTATGAAACAGTGGACCACCCCGAAAGCACACGATCTGCGTCTTGGCTTCGAAATCACGATGTACGTGAGCAACAGCTAAGCCGCAGACGCGAGCTGTAATAACCGAAAAAGGGGCGATCATTCGCCCCTTTTTCGTTTGTGCCTGCGCCGCTTCCAACCGATGCGCCCGCCCCTATGAATACCCCCCTCAAGCACGACGGCCAGACCGTGGCGCGCCCGCTGTGGCTGCTCGCGGAACTGACCTATGCCTGCCCGCTACAGTGCCCTTACTGCAGCAATCCCACCAACATGGCCGGCATCGGCGCCGAACTGAGCACCGAAGACTGGTTCAAGGTACTGCGTGAGGCCCGTGTTCTCGGCGCCGCCCAGCTCGGTCTGTCCGGCGGCGAGCCGCTGGTCCGTCGCGATCTGGAGGCGATCGTCGCCGAAGCGGCCCGATTGGGCTATTACTCGAATCTGATCACCTCGGGCATCGGCATGGATGCAGCCCGGGTCAATGCCTTGGCCGAGGCCGGGCTGGATCATATCCAGATCAGCTTTCAGGCTTCCAGCGCCGAGCGCAACGATTTTCTGGCCGGCAGTCGCTCGTTCGAAAAGAAAAAAGCCATGGCCCGGGCCGTCAAAGCCGCCGGCTATCCAATGGTGCTCAATATCGTGTTGCACCGACACAACATCGACGATATCGACGACATCATCGCCATGGCCGAGTCACTCGGTGCCGACTATGTCGAACTGGCCAATACCCAGTACTACGGCTGGGCTTGGCACAACCGCGAGCAACTGCTACCCACCCGTGAACAGCTCGACCATGCCGCCGCTGCTACTGCCCGCTATCGCGAAGCCGGCGGGGCCATGAAGCTGTATTTCGTCAACCCCGATTACTATCAGGAGCGCCCCAAAGCCTGTATGAGCGGCTGGGGGGATGTGTTTTTGAATGTAGCCCCGGACGGCATTGCCCTACCCTGTCATGCCGCGCGGCAACTGCCCGGGCTGTCATTTCCAGACGTACGCGACCACGATATCGGCTGGATCTGGAACGAATCCGAAGCCTTCAACCACTTCCGTGGCTTCGACTGGATGCGCGAACCCTGTCGTTCCTGTGTCGAGAAGCACGACGACTTTGGCGGCTGTCGCTGCCAGGCCTATATGCTGACTGGCGATATGTATGCCACCGACCCGGTCTGTGCCAAATCGCCCGCACACCACCTCGTCACCGAGGCGGTCGAGCGCGCTAACGCCCGCCCGGCCGAGGCCCCGGCTACCCAGCCAATCGTGTTTCGCAATCCGAAAAACTCGAAGGCCATCCACGCAGCCGATGAGACCGAGCCGGCCGGCCCGCCCGACCGCTAGGCCCAGGTAATCCAGCCGTGTGAGCCGGCCAAGGCCAGAAAATCGTAGACATCGGCGGCTAGATCGGCGCCGCCGAATTCGGCCGACAACGCAGCGCACAGCGCCTCAACCGTCGTTTTGCCGTCGCAGCGCGACAGGATTTCGGTGGCCGGCTCATTCAGCGTGACCATACCCTCCGGATAGAGCAGGACATGGCATTCCTGGGCCGGCTCGTATTGCATGCGGTGGCCGCGAGCCAATCTCGGCCGACTGTCCGCGGCGATCTCCGGCGTACTCATGGATTGACCTCCGGGGCCGCCGGGCAGCTGTGATACGGCGGGCGCTGATCGACATAAGCCAGCCACATCGCATCCAGCATCGACCACAACACGTCCAGCTTGAACTGCAGAATACCCAGGGCGTGTTCTTGATCGGCCCGGGTCACGAAATGATCGAGCGTGACGTCCAGACCGTGCTCGACGTCGCGCCTGGCCTCGGACAGCCGCTTGCGGAAATAAGTGAGCCCGTCGTCGGCGATCCAGGGATAATGGTCGGGCCAGCCGGTCAGCCGCTGCTGATGAATTTCCGGGGCAAACAGTTCGGTCAGCGACGAACAGGCGGCCTCTTGCCAGCTCGCGCGACGCGCGAAATTGACATAGGCATCCACGGCGAACCGTACCCCGGGCAGCACGTCGGACTGGGCGATGACGCGCTCGCGACCCAGCCCGCAGGCCTCGGCCAGGGCCAACCAGGCCTCGATACCGCCCGGTTCGTCGCCGACCCCATCGTGATCCAGGATGCGCTGTACCCAAAGCCGACGGGTTGCCGGGTCCGGACAGTTGGCGAGCACATTGGCATCCTTGATCGGGATACAGATCTGGTAGTAGTAGCGATTGGCCACCCAACCGCGAATCTGCTCCGGGTTTGCCTCGCCCGCGTGCATCATCTGATGATAGGGATGATGGATATGATAGCGAGCACCAAGCGCCCGCAGCTTGGCTTCGAACACGTCGCGCGGCCAGGCGTCTGCGCTGTTGCTTGGGGTCTCGCTCATGGCGTGATCTCCATACCGTCGTAGGCCACCTCAACCCCGGCCTGCTCGACGACCGCCCGGGGTTCGGAGTCCGGATCGAGGATCGGGTTAGTGTTGTTGATGTGGATCAGCACCCGGCGTTTGTCTGGCCAGCGCCCCAGCCAGGCAAGCATGCCGGCCTCGCCGCTCTGCGGCAGATGACCCATGCTGGCTGCGGTTTTTTTACCCACACCTTGGTCGATCATCTCGGTTTCGGTGAAAAAGGTGCCGTCCACCAGTAGCACGTCGCAGGCCGCCATTTCGTCGGCCAGGGCTGCATCGATATCGCCCAGACCCGGCGCATAGAATACGCAGCGGCCACTATCCTCGTCGGTGAGAATCAGCCCGATGTTGTCGCCGGGCTCCGGCGCCTGACGATGGGGCGAATACGGCGGTGCGGCCGAGGACAGCGCCACCGCGCGCAGACTTACGCCGGGCAGGCAGTCGAGCGTAAACGCCTGGCCGGGCACGACTTCGTGCCAGTTGGCGCCGCAGTAGTGCGACAGCACATTGAACAGCGGCCAGCCTGTGGTCAGGTCTTCATGGGCCTGGCGTGTGCAATAGACTTCGAGCGGCGCGCCCTCGCGCAGCAGCGTCAGGCCGGCGGTATGATCGATCTGGCTGTCCATGAGCAACACCGCGCCAATGCCGGTGCCGCGGCTGTTCGGCGCCGGCCGCAGCGCCGGCGTGGCCAGGATCTGCTCGCGGATATCGGGCGAGGCATTGATCAGCAGCCAGTCGTCACCGGTACCGCGCACGGCGATCGAAGATTGGGTGCGCGCCGGAGCACGCGTGGCGCCCTCGTGCAGCGCCCGGTTGAGCCCGACATTGCTATTCCACTGCGGGAAACCGCCACCGGCGGCAGATCCCAGGACCCGTATTTCCATCGCTACTCTCGATTGATTGGTAAGGGCCGATCGTCCAGCGCGGCCAGGCGCGCCGCATCGGCCGGGTGGGTTGCATAATACAGACGATACCCAGGATGCAGGCCGGCACGATGCGGATTTACTGCAAACAAGGCCACTAGCGCGGCCCGGATGCTGGCGGTCGAGGTCTGGGTCGCAGCATAGGCATCGGCTGCGAATTCACAGCGGCGTCGATAGGCCGCGAACCACGGCCAGAACGCCCAGCCGGCCGGCCCTGCTGCCAGATAAAGCAGCCAGACCCCGCCCAAGAGCGGCAATTGCGGCCAGCCGGACGTTAGGCCGATACCGGCCAGGGTCGCATAGCAGAGCACCAACAGACTGCGTAGGGTGTGATAGACCGCGACATGATGGGCTCGAATATGCCCCAGTTCGTGGGCAACCGTCGCCTCGATCGCATCCGGGCCTAGATAGGCCAGCAGGCCGCGGGTCAGCAACACGCGCGAACCACGCGGCGTTCGCTCGGCGCGCGCTCCGATGGCATCGGCACTCGGGCCGCCGGTAACGATATACAGGCCCACTCGACCCAAACCGGCACCTACGGCCAGATCGACCAAACGCCGCCGCAACCCCGCATCCTCGATCCCGGATAGCGCAGCGGCATGCTCGGCGCGCAGTGCCCGCCGAGCCGACCCCAGCCCCAGCGCCACCAGCCACACTACGGCGGCAATCCCTCCGAACAGCGCCCCAGGCGCAACCGCCCAGAGCAGCGCGTAGAGCACGCCACCCAACCCCCATAACCACAGCACCTGGCGCGCGGCCGCAGCCAGCGACGGCCGCCAGGCCTGACGCTCGATTCGCCGCCACAGCACCGCACATAACAGGCCGTCGATCCCCACGCCCAGCACGACCCAAGCGTTCTGCCCTAGCGACTGGTCGACCACCGCCAGGCCAAGCGCCACCCAGGCCGTCCCCAGAGCCAACCGCAGGACGGCCCCCAGCCGGGACACCAACAGCCGATCGGCTCGCCGGGCCCCCTCGATCACGGACGCATCAATAGCTTGGCGCTGCAGGAACCGCCGCTGGAGCCGCCACAACGCCACATCGACGAGCAGGCCCAAGCCGATCCACACCCCGACGAATATCAACCCGGGCATGGTCGGCCTGCGGGCCACACGATGAAACCAAAAGCCAACACGTTACTCATTCTAGGCGGCCGCCGCGGCCCGTGCGAGCCGGATACCGGTTGGGCACAAAAAAGCGCCGGCAGTCGTAACGACCACCGGCGCCAGGTTCGACCGCGGCCTGCCGAGGCCGCGCGGTCGGGATCGGCTGGGTCTTAGCCGCCAGCGATCATGGTGCGCATTTCCAGGCTGTACATCAGCCATAGGGTGCCACCGACCAGAATCGCCAAAATCACCACACTGAATGCGCCCGAACCAGTATTCCAGGCGTTTTCTTCCGAGAAATCCAGATGCAGGAAGCAGAACAGATGCACCAGGATTTGGATCACGGCAGCGATGGCGACCACGATCAGCGTTACGCCCATCGAGAACCAGCCGAAAGCCACGGCCCCGAACGGAATACAGGTCAGAATCAGCGACAGAACAAACCCGGTGATATAGGTCTTGATGTTCAGACCGCCGAGACGTGTGTCATGGCTGGAATCGCTCATTGCATGACTCCCGAAAGATAAACCGTCGAGAACACCGCGATCCACACGATGTCCAGAAAGTGCCAGAACATGCCCAGACGCATCAGACGCGAAGCGACCGGCGGGGTCACTCCTTTGATCGCGACCTGCCCGACCATCACCAGCAGCCAGATCAGGCCGAAGGTTACGTGGGTACCGTGGGTGCCGACCAGAGTGAAAAAGGCCGATAAAAAGGCACTGGTCTGCGGACCCGCGCCTTCTTCGATCAGCACGAGGAACTCATGTACCTCAAGACCGATGAACAGCGCACCAAACACGAAGGTGATCAGCAGCCACAGCAGTACCTGCGACTTCTTCTGGGCATGCATACCCAGCATCGCCATGCCGAAGGTGATACTCGAAGCCAGTAGCGCCATGGTTTCGAAAAACACACCGCGCAGTTCGAAGATTTCGTGGCCGGCGGGGCCACCGTTGTAGTGATCGGATACGGTCACGAACATCGTGAACAGCATCGAGAAGATGATCACGTCGCTCATGAGGTACACCCAGAACCCGAAATTCACCAAGGTGTTCGGGCTGGATGCCGCATGCACGTCATTCCCGCCAGCGGCATGACTCGTCATAGTTGTTTCCAATCGCTCACGAAAAACAAGGGATGGCGCAGCGCCCCGTTAACCGGTGACGCCTGCCTCCTGCAACTTGCGGTAGCGCTCGTTCTCGATGCGCTCGACCTCGGCCGCCGGAATGGTGAATTCCACGTCGTCCTGACAGCCGCGGGCGATCACGGTGGCGATCATGCCGATGCCCGAAGCAATCGCCAGCCACCAGATATGCCAGATCAGGGCAAAGCCGCAGAAGAACGACAGCGCACCGAGCACTAGGCCTGCAACCGTGTTCTTCGGCATGTGGATGTCGCTGTATTTTTCCGGACGCTGGTAGGCCGCACCCATTTCCTTCTGATAGGTGAAGGCATCGCGGGTCTGGACGTTCGGAATCACCGCGAAGTTGTATTCCGGCGGCGGCGACGACATCGACCACTCCAGGGTCCGGCCGTTCCACGGATCGCCGGTTACGTCGCGCAGTTTCTCGCGGTCGCGAACACTCACGATCAGCTGGATCGCCATGCTCAGCACCCCGAACAGCACGAATAGCGCACCGATCGCAGCCACCAACAGGAACGGCTGCCAGGCCGAATCGTCATAGGTGACCATGCGGCGCGGCATGCCCATCAGGCCAAGCACGTACAGCGGCATGAAGGCCAAGTAGAAGCCGATGGTCCAACCCCAGAAGGCACGCCGTCCCCATTTTTCTTCCAACCGGAACCCGAAGGCTTTCGGGAACCAGTAGTGGTAGCCGGCGAACAGGCCGAACAGCATCCCCGGGATCAGCACGTTATGGAAATGCGCGACCAGGAACAGGCTGTTGTGCATCTTAAAGTCGATGCCGGGGATGGCCAGCATCACGCCGGTCATGCCACCGATGGTGAACGTGATGATGAAACTCAGCGTCCACAGGATCGGCAGATTGAACGAGATCCGGCCACGGAACATCGTAAACAGCCAGTTATAGATCTTCACCCCGGTGGGTACGCCGATCACCATCGTGGCGATCGCGAACACCGAGTTGCGTACGGCGTCCTGGCCCATGGTGAAGAAGTGATGCACCCAGACCGTGAACGACAACAGCGCGATCACGATGGTCGCGTAGACCAGCGACTTGTAGCCGAATACGCGCTTGTTCGAGTAGGTCGCCACCACTTCCGAGAACACGCCGAAGGCCGGCAGGATCAGGATGTAGACCTCCGGATGGCCCCAAACCCAGAACATGTTCACGTACATCATCTGGTTGCCGCCGCCACCCGAGGTAAAGAAGTGGGTGCCTACATAACGGTCCAGGGTCAGCAGTGCCAACACCACGGTCAGCGCCGGGAACGCCAGCACCATCAGGATGTTGGTGCACAGCGTGGTCCAGGTGAAGATCGGCATGCGCATATAGGTCATGCCCGGCGCCCGTTCCTTGACGATCGTCACCAAGAAGTTGATACCGGTCACGGTAGTCCCGATGCCTGATATCTGTAACGCCCAGATCCAGTAGTCCACACCCACGCCCGGGCTGGCCTTGATGCCGGAATACGGCGCATAGCCGGTCCAGCCTGCCTCCGAAAAATGGCCGATGGCCAGCGAGACCATCACCAGCATGCCGGCAGCCGCGGTCAGCCACAGGCTCACTGCGTTGAGATAGGGGAAAGCAACGTCGCGGGTGCCGATTTGGGTCGGTACCGCGATGTTCATCAAGCCGATGAGAAACGGCATGCCCATGAAGAAAATCATCATGGTGCCGTGGCCGGTGAACAGCTCGGCAAAGTGGTCGGCCGGCAGGTAGCCGGTCATGCCGGGCCCGCCGAAGGCCTGTTGGGCGCGCATCATCAGGGCATCGACGAAACCGCGCAGTAGGAAGATGAAGGCGATGATGATGTACATCACGCCGATCTTCTTGTGGTCGACCGTGGTCAACCACTCTTTATAGAGATACTTCCACTGACCGAAATAAGTCACCCCGCCGATGACCGACAGTGCCACCACAGCCATGAGGATGTCGGCACTGAGGATGATCGGATTGTTATAGGGGATCGCGTCGATCGTGAGCTTGCCAAAAATATCCATGATGTTATCTCGCTGGTGTCGCTAAGGAATCGCGGCCGCGCTCAGTGCGCCGCCGTTTCCTTGAGCTCACCCTTCATGGCCGGCTTCATCGCCGGGCCTTCCGGTGCATGGAATTGACCGATCACATCGGTAAACAGGCCGGACGAAACCGGTGCGAAATAGATCGGATCCTTGACCACGCTGGGCTTGGCGAACTGTTTGAACTTCGACATGTCCATCGGCTTGCCCTGGGCACGAACCTTATCCAGCCACTGCTGATACTCAGCCTCGGTCATCGCCTTGGCGACGAAACGATTCTTGGCAAAGCCGTGCCCGTTGTACTGATAGTTGCCACCGTCGAAATTACCCGTCTCGTGCGACATCAGATGCAGCTTGGTCTGCATGCCGGACATCGCGAAGATCTGGGTTCCCATCCGCTGGATCATGAACGCATTCATCACCGAGTTCGACGTCAGACGGATATTGAGCGGAACGTCCTTGGGGAAGGCGAATTCATTGACCGAAGCGACATCTTCGTTCGGATAAATGAACAACCATTTCCAATCCGTGGCCACCGCGCGGATCTCGACTGGCTTGGCCTCGGAGTCGATCGCCTTATAGGGATCGAGATCGTGGGTCGAAATCCAGGTCATCACACCCAAGATCACCAGAATCACCAGGGGGCCGCCCCAGATGAAGATCTCGGCGACCCAGGAGTGATCCCAGTCCGGCGTGTATACCGAATCGGTGTTGGACTTGCGATACCGCCAAGCGATACCCAATGTCAGCGCCACGATCGGAATGAGCACGAACATCATCAAGCCGATCGTGAAGATCGTGATATTACGTTCGGTCTCACCGACCGGGCCCACCGGCATCATCGTGCTGAGACTGGCTCCACAGCCACTCAACAACAGCACCAGAGCGGCGACGACAGCGCCCGAGGATAGGCGAAAAATCTTTCCTAGCATTGCGTTATATGCCTTGGAGTCGACCGGATCGGACGCATGCGCCAGCTAGGCCGCAGGCCAGATCACGTACAAACGGCTTGGCCAGCACTCCCGTAACCAGCCATGACTCGGGAACGACAGGCCATGATTAAGCCTGCGTTTAGGCGGCAAAACATACATCCGGAGACAGTCGCGGTCAATCTTCGACTAAAGTCGTATCCCACCCCAGGCGACCAGTGCCGAGCCCCATCCTGCGGCGATTTCATGTGTTTTCTGGCGCAGATCTTTCCAGATATCCACCCCATTCGTAGCCCGTGACGCCCCGGCCCCGGCGCGCCGAGCCCACGGCGTCTTGCGCGCAAAGCTACCCAACCCGGGCGCGCCCTACCGATGACCGGGCCCGGCTGCTAACGCACCCACCCAGCGCAACGCTCGGCGGGCATATCCCTGGCGATCGCTCCATACTGCGATACGCTGCTACGACCCGTTTGAATCCGCCGATTGAACGATTCGACATGATGCTGACATCTCCATGACGCCGCGCCGCCCCGCTCTCGCAAGGCGCGCACTGTCGCTCGCGCTGTTGCTGGCCCTGCTCGCAGCGGCCATGCCGTTGTCCGCCCAGGGCCTCGGCGAAGTCGGCCTCGGCCAGAAACCGCACCCGCAGCAACAACAGCCCGACCCGGCCGAGCTTCAGGCGTCGCTCGATCAAGTCATCAATACCCTGGAAAACGACGAACAACGCACCGCCCTGCTCAAGCAACTCAAACATCTCAGAGCCAGCACCCAGGCTGAGGCCGAACAGAGCGGCACCGCCGGCGGCGCTGCCAGTGGGCTACTCGAAGCGCTGTCGGATCCGTTTTCCAATCTGAATCGCTCGCCAACCGATATCTGGCAAGCACATGCCACACGCGCACTCGCCGATGCCCGGAACCTGTTTGCCCAGACCAGCCATCCGAAGCTGATCCGCAACTTGATCGAAACCGGCATCGGTCTGGTGGCCTGGGTGCTGGCTCTGATTGCGCTGACCCTGGCCGGGCGCCGTCTCTACCGCACCCGTGGCTGGCCGCTGGTCCTGCCGCCAGAGCCCCGGCCCTGGATGCTGATCGCGCACTTCTCGCGCCGTGTGTTTCCTTGGCTGGCCACGTTCGCGGTGCTGCTCGGCGGTGTGCGGCTCCTACAGACGCCGACGCCGGCCAGCACCGCCTTGCTCGTGATCGCCTATATCGGCCTGTGCGGGCGCCTGCTGTCGACCGTGTTCGACGTGGTCATCGCCTTATTCACTCGTGGCCACCGCCGGGTCGCAGTCTCGGTTTTGCACGACAAAGCACTGGCACCGCTGTTTTTTATTGGGGTGCTGGTGGCCTTCGGCGACGCCGTTAACAGCGACCGGCTATCGAACCTGCTGGGCAACAGCCTGGCCGACTGGCTATCGGTGCTGGCCAATGCCCTAGCCGGCTTGATCAGTGGCTGGCTGATCCTGCGTATCCGGCGCCCCGTCGAGCACCTGCTGCGCAACCGTTCGCTGGCCAACCGTCAGGACCGCGGCAGCTTTCGCGAACTGGTCTCGATCGGTGCCCAGCTCTGGCATGTGCCAGCGCTGCTGCTGGTGACTGCTTCTCTGGCCGCGATTTTTGTAACCGGCGGTCAGGCCCGGGCGGCCTTCGCCAAGGCGATGATCTGCACGGTATTGCTGGTGCTGGCCCTGGTGACCACCGGCCTGATCCGACGCGCACACGAACGCGCCGCCCGTCGGCAACGCCGCAACCAGTATGCCGCTCGTTTCCGGCGGCTCGGCTTCACCTTGGCCCACGGCATCGCTTGGCTGGTATTTGCCGAACTGTCGGTCCGGGTCTGGGGGTTTTCGCTGTTCGGCATTGGCGAACGCGGCGCAGTCAGCAATGAGATCGGCCGGGCATTGCTGGGCTTCGGCATGACCATCGTCATCGCTTGGCTGATCTGGATCGTGATCGATACCGCCATCGACCGAGCCCTGCACGGCCGCGGCGCCCACGGCCGCCGGCGCCATACCAACCGCGCCCAGACTATCACCCCGATGATCCGCAACATCGTGCTGTTCACGATCATCGTCATTGCCGGGATTGTCGGATTGGCCAACCTTGGGGTAAACGTCACCCCTCTGCTGGCCGGCGCCGGTGTGATCGGTATCGCCCTGGGCTTTGGCGCCCAAACGTTGGTTCAAGACCTGATCACCGGGATCTTCATCCTGATTGAGGACTCACTGGCAGTCGGCGATTTCGTGGAGATCAACGGCTTCATGGGCACCGTCGAAGGCCTAAACCTGCGCGCTGTACGCCTGCGCGATCTCGACGGCGTAATCCATATCGCGACTTTTTCGCATATCGATGCCATCCACAATATGTCGCGCCAGTTCGGCATCGCCCTGATCAAGGTCCGCATCCCCTACGACCTGCGTATCGACGATGCGATCGAACTGATGCGGCGGACCGCGGCCGACTTGCACCGCGATCCGTTCATGCGCGGGCTGATCCGTTCGCATCTGGAAATGCAGGGCATCCACGAATTCGACAACGGCTGCCCCATCCTGCGTATGCGCCTGCGCACCGCGCCGGAATACCAGTGGGACGTTTCCCGGGCTTTCAACCTAGCTCTCAAACGCCGCATGGAGACCGAATACATCAATCTCGGCGCACCACGGATGAGCGTGTCGATGGAATCCGGCGGTGGCGCCCGCTACGACCGACGCGGCAAGACCGCCGAGGACGAATCAGCCGCAACCGTAGATTGGCCAACCGACGATCGTCCGTCGCCCGACCCCGGTTGATGGAGAGCCGGCCAAGGCCAGCCAGGATTGGCAGCCGCGCGCCGGCGGATAATAAAAAACCGCGAAATATAAGACGTCTTTCAGCCCGCCCGAGCCCAATGACTCACGGCTACGCCGCTCACCCTTCGGGCCGGGCCGCTGCGCGGCCCTGGTTCGGATGCGCTGGCGCGCAGCCGTCGAACCTGGCTTTTTGATGAGTCGCAGGTTCGAATGAGCGTTATTCTCGCCCATTAAAAAACCCGCGCTCTGGCGGGTTTTTCGATATCTGGTGCGCCCGGCAGGATTCGAACCTGCGACCTTCGGCTTCGGAGGCCGACACTCTATCCAGCTGAGCTACGGGCGCTTGGAAGTCGGCTAGCATACGCGCTGCGCTTGGCGACGTCCATCGTCCAGGCGGCTCGATTTCGTATGCGGATGGGCCCTAGCCGGCGCCCATCCGTCTTCAAAGACCGAGCGCCACGCCAGACTTCTAGCCGTCCGCCGGACCCAGCATTGCCCGTAGCGCTGCCACCTGGTCGCGGTTTTCGTCGGCCTGGGCTTGCCGGCTCTTGCTCCCGGTCGCGCCCGGCCATTCGATCTCGTCGGCCGGCAGCTCGTCGAAAAAACGGCTCGGCACGCTGTCGCTTTCTTCTCCGCCGCGACGGCGCTTGCGGGCATAGGTCAGCGCTAGGCTCTTGCGGGCACGCGTGATGCCCACATAGAGCAGACGACGTTCTTCCTCGATCTTGTCGTCTTCTAAACAGGCATGATGCGGCAGCATCCCCTCTTCCAGGCCAGCCAGGAAGACGTGGTCGAACTCAAGGCCTTTGGCGGCGTGCAGGGTCAGCAGGTGGACCTGATTGTCGGCGTCTTTTTCGCTCTGGTTGGCGAAATCCAGCAGCGATAGCCGCCGCACGACATCCTCGAGGCCCGTGGGTTTGCCCTCGTCACTGTTATCGATCTGGTCCAGCCAGCCCAGGAATTCGTCGAGGTTTTCGATCCGCTTGCGGGCCGCGCGGGTGTTGGCCGAGGTCTCGCGCAGCCAGTTGCGATAGTCGATGTCCTGAATCAATTGGTTGACGAATTCGCGCGGGGTTTGGGACTCGCCTTCCATAACCAGTCCGCGGGCCCAGTCGACGAATTCGGACAGTCGACGACCGGATCGCTCGCCCACCCCGCCGGCCAGGCCGATGCCACGGGCGGCGTCGAACAGGCTGATATGGCGCGAGCCCGCATAGCGGCCGAGCGCTTCCAGTGTGGCCGGGCCGATCTCGCGTCTGGGCAGGTTGATGATACGCAGGAAGGCCGCGTCGTCGTCCGGATTGACCATCAGTTTGAGATAGGTGGTCAGATCGCGGATCTCGCTGCGCTCGAAAAACGAACGCCCACCGGAGACCTTGTACGGGATGTTGCGCTCGCGCAGCGCCTTTTCGAAGGATCGCGACTGGAAATTGCCGCGATAGAGCACGGCATAATCGCCATAGGCCGCGCCGGTACGCAGCTTGTGCGCCGAAATTTCGCTCGCCACGCGCTCCGCCTCGCCGGCCTCGTCGGGCGCCGACAGCACCCGCACGCGATCGCCCGGGCCCATCGAGCTCCAGAGTGTTTTTTCATAGGCCCGCTGGCTGGACGCCCCGATCAGCTGGTTGGCCGCCGACAGCACATTGCCCACCGAGCGATAGTTCTGTTCGAGCTTGATGACCTTGAGATGCGGAAAATCCCGTGACAGGTCGGCGATATTGCCCGGCCGGGCGCCGCGCCAGGCATAGATCGACTGGTCGTCGTCACCCACCACGGTGAACATGGCCCGGGCACCGGCCAGCAGCCGCATCAGCTCGTACTGCGCGGCGTTGGTGTCCTGATACTCATCGACCAGCAGATAACGAAACCGGTTCTGCCAGCGCTCGCGGGCTTCGTGGTTGGTTTGTAGCAGCTGTACCGGCAGCGCCAGTAGATCGTCGAAATCCACTGCGTTATAGGCTTTGAGCCGGCGCTGGTACTCGCCGTAGGCTCGGGCCATCGGCACGTCCGAACCGCTGGCCTGGGCCTGGGCGGCCTCGGGATCGACCAGGGCCGATTTCCAGCTGCTGATCGCGGCCTTGGTCGCCTTGCGCTGGTCGCCGTCGCGGCCGACCAGATCAGCCAGCACCTTATCCGCGTCCTCGGAGTCGAAGATCGAAAACCGCGGCTTATAGCCGAGCGCCTCGTGCTCCTCGCGGATCATCTGCAGGCCGAGGCTATGGAAGGTACTGACCGTCAGTCCACGGGCGTCGTCGGCCGAAATCAGTTTGGAGGCGCGCTGTTTCATCTCGCGCGCGGCCTTGTTGGTAAACGTCACCGCGACCACGCGTCTTGCGTCGTAGCCACGCGCAATCAGATGCGCGATCTTGCGGGTGATCACACCGGTCTTGCCCGAACCGGCGCCAGCCAGCACCAGGAGCGGTCCGTCCAGATACCGCATCGCGGCATCCTGCTGAGGGTTGAGCTTGGGTTGCGCCATGATCGCGCGATTCTAGGGCTTGTTGGGTTGTCATGCGAGTCCGGGGCCGCTCGGCCAAGCGGCGCGACATCTACGCCGGGCTCGGCCAGCGCGAGCCGCGCGGCCGAGCTTGGCCCTCGGGCAAGGCCGTGTTTCGATCATCGCCTTGCGCTGCCCACTCAACCCCGGGGCCGGGCTCAACGGCATCGTGCCGTGTCCGTATACTGCCTCTACCGCTCGGTTCCGATACACGCCACACGCATGGCCAACGCCACCTACCCGGTATGCGCCGAGCCATCCTGTCGGCGTCGAATCGGAGCGCTGGCTACGCTCTAGACTGGCGCAGCCAACGCTCGATCACGGGCGCATGCGGCACAGATCCTAGAACGATTTGCTGATCGTACCGACCACCGTCGCGCCGCAGGTATTGGCGCCGCCGAAGCAATCGCCACCACTCAAATCGGTGTCGATATAGGCGACTTTCCAGTTCAGGCCGAACTGATCGGTCGCCAACGACAACGACCAGTCCAGATAGTCGGGCGTGCCCCAGGCATCGTTGTCATCGACCACCTGGTAACCGACATGGCCGCCAAACGTCAGCCAGTTGTTGAGCTGCGAGCTAAAACCGAACTTGGGATAGAACGAGTCGCCGCTCTCACCATAGTAATCGCCGCTGTAGGACAGACCGAGCGTCGCCGACAGATTGTCTTCGGCATAAGTCACGCTCGGGGTGAACTCCCAGAAATCGATTTCCGGATTCGGGCCGGCCGTACTGGCCCCCGGATAGTAGTAATAGAGCACGTTAAAGTCGAAAGAGAGCTGGTCGCTCAGCGCCGTACCGTAGCCGCCGTACAAGTCGACTTCGGCCTGAGCGCCGTTGTCGCCGTTGTAGGGGTTCGGGTTGAAGTTGTCGACGTTGGATGCCCAAGTGCCGAGATAGAACCCCGAATCCATGGCGTAGTCGAAACCGCCCTGGACGGCAAAGTCGCGGTCGGTCTGCGAGATGCCACGGAATCGATAATCGGTTGTGAAAGCCACATTGGCAGTGAGGCTGCCCTTGAATGCCTTCAAATCCCAATCGCTAGCAGTCGAACTGTCGGCGGCGATCGCAGTAACCGAGGATGCAGTCAAGGCTGAGGCAGCGATAGCATTGAATAACAGTCTTGTCATGTCGGCCTCCATGGCGACGGTCCAAAAAAAGGACACGCGCGACCGCTCATCCCGAAACGGACAACCCGCGTCGACGCTTTTCATGCGATAGACGTGCCATGGGTTACCTTGATTGTTATTTTTTTATAAAGAAATTCTGCTTCAAAATGCAGGAAAATAAAATTAACACTGCACACAAAAACCAAGAAAGCAGAATTAGGTGCTGAAAAATCATATCGATGACTTTTCGGGCAGCGGTATGCTGCCCCCGAAAACAGGCGATCCAGGTCACGCCTTTATCTAGCCGCCACGTATGGCGTGTGTCTATTCAGAGCAGCTCAGAAGCCGTCCGCGGACAGCACGGCGCAGGCGCGATAGCCATCATGAGGGCCAGCGCCACCGCACACGATCTTCAGCGCAGATCACGACGGCTGTCTGTATCACGATTGCTGGACCGAAGCCGGGAGCTGTAGCGCGCCTACGTATTCGAAACGCTTGTCGAGTCAGCCCCGATCCAGCTGACGGAACCCAATCGCCTCGGCGATGTCCGGAGCCGCGATCGCCTCGCGCCCAGCCAGGTCTGCGATGGTACGGGCCACGCGCAGAATCCGATGATACCCGCGGGCCGACAGGCCGAGTTGGTCGATTGCGCGTTCGAGTAGACGCGAGGCCTCGGGCCCGGGCTGGCAATGCACGTCGATTTCGGCAGCGGTCAACGCGGCGTTACTGGTTTGACCACGCCCTTCAGCCTGGCTCCTTGCACCAATAACGCGCTCTTGCACAATAGATGAGCGCTCTGACTCTATATTAGGCTCCATAAGCACCTTTTTGGTGATCGGTGCCACATTAAGATGCATATCGATACGATCGAGCAGTGGCCCCGAGATTCGCCCGCGATAACGCTCGATGCGCTCGGGCGTACAGTGGCAGCGGCCGGAGGCATCACCCAGATAGCCACAGGGGCAAGGGTTCATCGCAGCCACGAACTGGAACGCAGCCGGAAATTCAGACTGGCGCGCAGCACGCGAGATCACGATATGTCCGGACTCGAGCGGCTCGCGTAAGACTTCCAGCACCTTACGATCAAATTCGGGCAGCTCGTCCAAAAACAACACACCGCGATGGGCGAGCGTGATCTCGCCAGGCCGCGGCGTCGAGCCGCCCCCCACTAGGGCTACGCCCGAAGCGGTGTGATGCGGCGCCCGAAACGGGCGTTGGCCCCAGTGCTGGGTATCGAAACCTCCTTGAGAGATCGATGCGATCGCTGCGACTTCCAGGGACTGCGCATGGCTCATCGGCGGCAACAACCCGGGCAGCCGCGACGCCAGCATGGTCTTGCCTGCCCCGGGCGGGCCAATCATCAACAACGAGTGCCCGCCGGCAGCGGCGATCTCCAGAGCCCGCTTGGCCTGCGGCTGGCCACGGACGTCCATCAGATCGGGGGCGCTTGCCGACTCCGCTGTGGCCGCCCCGGCCTCGGGCGTATGCCAGAGCGTCTCGACACTACCGGCCAGCTGGCCAGCCACATCCGCCAGGTGGCCGGCAACGCGCGCGCTGTCGGGCCCAGCAAGCGCGGCTTCGGCACCGTTATCTTCAGGCAAAATCAAACGGCGCCCGGCCTCGCTGGCCGCAAGCGTGGCCGGCAGTGCGCCTCGAACGCCGCGCAAGGCGCCCGACAACGACAACTCGCCGAGAAACTCGTAGTCGGCCAGGGCCTTGGCCGGAATCTGGCCCGAGGCCGCGAGGATACCGAGGGCGATGGCCAAGTCGAAGCGGCCACCTTCCTTGGGCAGATCCGCCGGGGCGAGATTGACGGTGATCCGGCGCATCGGAAACTGATAACCGCTGTTGGCGATCGCCGCACGCACCCGGTCCTTGCTTTCCTTGACCTCGGTCTCCGGCAGACCGACGATCGCCAGCGCCGGCAGCCCGCCCGCTAAGTCGACTTCGACCACCACCGCCGGCGCGGCTAGACCGGTCTGGGCCCGGCTGTGAACACTGGCCAGCGCCACTGGCTAAATCACCATTAAACGCGCCCCCAGGCTGGGCCCGCCGGCGCTACTGCTGCTGTTGCTCATTCGCCTCGAGTTTATCCAGGCGCTGCTCCAGTTCGGCCAGACGCGCCCGGGCATGGGTCAGCATGTCACGGGTGGCTTCGAATTCCTCACGCGGCACCAGATCGAGCTGCGAAAGCTGGCTTTGCAGCACCGCCCGAAAATTGGCGATCACTTCGTCGCGCAGAGGCGCAGCCTGCGGCGGCAACGCATTGGCCAAACGCGCGGCCATATCTTCGATGGAACGCATGCTCGCTCCGCTGTAGAACATTTCAGTCAAAGCATGCACCGGAAAACCGATCCGCGCAAAGCGAAATCTGTACTAACGACAGCGGCGCGGTACAGGCCCGGCAAAGCTTGGCACGGTGAGTGCTAGACAGTACCGGCAATCGTCAGCGGGGAATGAGGGGAATACCCGGGTCGCCCTTCGGATTGCGTATTTATGCGTGACAGGAGCCAGTTATGAAATTGATCACCGCCATTATCAAGCCATTCAAGCTCGACGAGGTCCGCGAAGCGCTTTCCGAAGTGGGCGTTCAGGGCATCACAGTTACTGAAGTCAAAGGGTTCGGCCGCCAGAAGGGCCATACCGAACTCTATCGGGGCGCGGAGTACGTCGTCGATTTCTTGCCCAAGGTCAAGATCGAAGTCGCGATCGAGCAGCCGGATCTGGATCAGGCCGTCGAAGCCATCTCCAAGGCGGCCCATACCGGCAAGATCGGCGACGGCAAGATCTTTGTGACCGAACTCGAACAGGCGATCCGTATCCGAACCGGCGAGACCGGCAAGGACGCGTTGTAACCCCTGGCATTCGAAAGGGGGGCCCACGGGAACACAACGGTCGCATGCGCGACGGACATCGTTCGGATAACACGAGAATCAGCAACATGCCGTGCCCTAATAGCGTTTCCAAAGTTCAGCAGGGCCGGTCTTCAGACGCACGGCAACCCGCGAATCGCCTTCTCGAGTGGCCCGGCGATGCGCGCGGTCCTATCGACCACGAATCCCCGTCGCCTCGGTTGCTTGGGCAACGTCGCCTTATTGAAAAGGAATCTATTTCCCTGTTTTCGAGCCGGAAACCCTATTCACGAGGTCTTTTTCAACCGCGCACGACGCAACGAGGCATGAATCGACGGACGTTCTGGCACAAACCATGCTTGACCCAGATTCGTGCAACGGTCATCGCCGACCGACCTCCGTTCGGGGGTGCGATCACGGCCACTATATTCGTGTCGTCGTTCATCGTTCATGCGTAGACGTACAAAAAGGTAGTCCCATGTCAAAACGCCTACTGTTCAAATCCGCTGGTATCGGCTTGGCTGCACTTGCCCTGCCGGTATCTGCCTTCGCCCAGGATTCCGGGCCCCAGCTTAGCGCCGGCGATACCGCCTGGATGCTAACTGCGACCGCCTTGGTGCTGTTCATGACCATTCCCGGTCTGGCGCTGTTCTACGGCGGTATGGTGCGCGCCAAGAACTCTCTGTCCGTGCTCATGCAGTGTTTTTCGATTTGCTGCCTGGTGACGCTGATCTGGGCGCTCTGGGGCTACAGCGTGGCCTTCGGCGGTGACGGCATGATCTGGGGCGGATTATCCAAAGCTTTCATGTCCGGCGTGGGCGTGGACAGCCTGTCGGGCACGATCCCCGAGACCGTTTTTTCCACCTTCCAGCTCACTTTCGCCATCATCACGCCGGCGCTGATCGTCGGCGCCTTCGTCGAGCGCATGAAGTTTTCGGCGATGCTGTGGTTCATCGGCCTGTGGGTCACCTTCGTCTATACACCGATCGCCCACTGGGTCTGGGGCGGCGGCTTCCTCGGCGGCTGGGGCGTCCAGGACTTTGCGGGCGGCACCGTGGTGCATATCAACGCCGGTGTGGCCGGTCTCGTGGCGGCCCTGATGCTCGGCAAGCGCAGTGGCTATCCCAAGACCATGATGCGTCCGCATAACTTGGGCTATACCCTGGTCGGTGCTTCGATGCTGTGGGTCGGCTGGTTCGGCTTCAACGCCGGTAGTGAACTGGCGGCCGACGGCGCTGCCGGCATGGCCATGTTCGTTACCCAACTGGCCACCGCGACCGCGGCGCTCACCTGGATGTTTCTGGAATGGGGCAGCCACGGCAAGCCCAGCGTGCTGGGCATCTGCTCGGGCGCGGTCGCCGGCCTAGTGGCCATCACCCCGGCTTCCGGCTTCGTCGGCCCAATGGGTTCGATCGCCGTGGGCGTCGGCGGCGGTTTCTTCGCCTTCTATGCGGTCACGCTGATCAAGACCCGGCTCGGCTATGACGATTCGCTGGACGCCTTCGGCGTACACGGGGTCGCCGGCATCGTTGGTGCGATCCTCACCGGTGTGTTCTCGGCCGAAAGCCTCGGCGGTTCGGGCCTGTCGGATGCGGCCGGCGGCAGCATTCTAGCTCAGGTGGGCATTCAAGCCCTGAGCGTAATCGTGACCATCGTCTACTGCGCGGTCGCGACGGCAATCATTCTGGCCATCCTCAAGGCCGCGCTCGGCCTGCGCGTCGATGCCGAATCCGAAGAGGCTGGCTTGGATCTATCGCTCCACGACGAGCGAGCCTACGACCTCTAATTCGATTGCCACAATCGAATGGATCAAAACGGGGCGCCTTCGGGCGCCCTTTTTTGTGGCCCAGCCTGTCTGAATAGCCATAGCCTAGCTATAATTCGGTGCATCTTCTCCCGAACCGCACCAACAATGAGCGCCTCTACGATTCGTCGCGGCCGCCAGGCTCTTTTTTTGTGCGCAGGCCTGATGTTGAGCCCGGCGGTTTGGGCCGCCGCTCCCAGTGGCCTCGACAAAGCCGATACCGCCTGGATCATGACGGCGACCGCCCTGGTGCTGTTCATGACCCTGCCCGGCCTCGCGCTGTTCTATGGTGGGCTGGTGCGCGTCCGCAACGTGCTGTCGGTGCTCATGCAGTGCTTCGCGATCTGTGCTCTGGCTTCGCTGCTGTGGTTCGCGGTCGGCTATAGCCTGGCGTTTTCCGGCAACGGCAGCGTGATCGGCGATCTGTCCCGTTTCGGCCTGACCGGCATGCAGCCTACGGACGTCACCGGCACCATTCCCAGCCTGCTGTTCGCGCTGTATCAAATGACCTTTGCCGTGATCACTCCGGCATTGATCATCGGCGGCTTCGCCGAACGGCTCCGGTTTTCGGCCCTGCTCTGGTTTTCGGGGCTGTGGCTGCTACTCGTATATATCCCGGTAGTGCACTGGATCTGGGGCGGCGGCTGGTTGGCGAACCTGGGGATGCTGGATTTCGCCGGCGGCACGGTGGTGCACGTGACTGCCGGCGTCGCCGCGCTAGTGGCTGCGATCGTGCTCGGGCCACGCGCCGGTTTCCAAAAACGACCGATGGCGCCCCACAATCTCACCATGACGGTCTCCGGCGCGGGCATGCTCTGGGTCGGCTGGTTCGGTTTCAACGGCGGCAGCGCTCTCGCGGCTAACGGTCAGGCCGTCAGTGCCATGCTGGTCACCCATCTAGCAGCCTCGGCCGGCTGCCTGGCCTGGATTGGTGCCGAGTGGGTGCGGTTCGGCAAGCCCAGCGTGCTGGGCATTGTCACCGGTATGGTCGCCGGGCTCGGCACCATCACCCCAGCCGCAGGCTATGTTGGGCCATGGGCTGCGATTATCATCGGTCTGGCCGGCGGCCTGGTGTGCTTCGGGGCAACGTTGTTCGTCGAACGGGTGCTGCGCATTGACGATTCGCTGGATGTGTTTCCCGTGCACGGTGTGGGCGGCATGCTTGGCACCCTACTCGCCGGCATATTCGCCGCGACCGGTCTCGGGCCGTTGTCTGGGCACGGGCTGGCACCCGATATATCGGGCATCGGCGAGCAGTTCGGGGTACAGCTGCTTGGAGTGGTGACCGTGCTCATCTACACGGCGATTCTGACCTGGATCCTACTCAAGCTCATCGATGCCGCACTCGGCTTACGGATCGGTGCAGACGAAGAAGATATTGGCCTGGATATCACCGAACACGAAGAACGTGGCTATGATCTGTAATCGGCCGACCTGTAGACTCATTGGCCGAGCGCATCAGGAGGACAAACAATGAAAATGGTCACCGCGGTCATCAAGCCGTTTCGCATGGATGACGTCCGAGAAGCCCTGGCCGAGGTCGGTGTGCATGGCACTACTATGACCGAAGTCCGCGGCTTTGGGCGTCAGAAAGGGCATACCGAACTCTACCGCGGCGCCGAGTACGCCGTAGATTTCCTACCCAAGGTCAAGCTGGAAGTCGCGGTCGATGAAGAACGCGTCGAAGCAGTGGTCGATGCCATCATCAGCGCCGCCAAGACCGGCCAGATCGGTGACGGCAAGATCTTCGTACATGCCCTCGATCAGGTCGTACGCATCCGTACCGGCGAGACCGACCGGGACGCGATCTAGCCCCACCGGATTTCCAAGCGCGGTTGTACGGCAGCCGTGCCTTAGTGTTTGCGCAGTGCTTCTGCGCCAGCACTAGGGCCTGTTGATGGCTTATCCGAGCGCCGCTAGGCTGTTCACCTATCGGTTTTGCATAGCACGAGCCGAAGGCGCGGCACGTTCTAGACACGCCATGCCGTAGGGCGCCCATGGTTCGTTTGGCAGGGGCGGCCCAACCAAGACGCCAAGTGCGTATCGACGAACAGGCCCTAGGCACATGATATGACTATGCAGCGGCCGCTATGCCTGGTCTTGCCTCCATCGTGGTGCTTCAAAAAAGCGCTCGGCACGGATTCACAACGCCATCAAAGACCCTAGGGCGTATTGAGGTGTCGTCCGAGCGTCGTGTTGTCGCCCCAAATCATGGCAGGCGAGGCGCGAGCCGCCGATTCTAGGCACCACGATCGAGGCTCGTAATAGGCCCGATGCGATTTTTGGGACACAATCCTTTGAAACAACGGCTTCTCGGCCGTAATCCAGCGTTGCCGCTCACCGCCGTCGCACAACTACGCCGCGCTCATAGCGCCCTGGCTTGCAGCCCAACAGCGCTTGGCGCGAACGCGCACGAAACCGCCATCCCCCTATACCGGCGGCGGCCTACGGCAGCGCTTCTCCAGCGCTGGCCGCCCACGACAGAGCCATCGCAAAGCGCTGCGATGCGTCCCCACAGCCGGCGGCATACACAGCGCCGATAAGCTCCGCGCTAAACGCATCTCTATCGCCTCGGGCACGGCGTAGCGCGGCAAGCGCTATTCGAATTCAGGCCTGTGGCCGCAATAGCCGCCCGATCCGCTCTCGTATACGTTGCCACAGGCCGCGCTCCTGCCAGCGTTCGGCCTCGATGATGTCGGCCCGGCCCAGATCCTGATCGTAGTCCTGCGATAGTTTGGACACGATCTGTTGATCGACCACGGACACCGCGATTTCATCGTCTTTGCCCATCGAGCGATGATTGAAATTCGCCGAGCCGACGATCGCCAGTACGTCATCGAGCAACACGATCTTGGCGTGCATCATCGTAGGCTGATAGCGATGCAGCCGTACGCCAGCCCGCGACAGGCGTTCGAAGGTGTCTTCTCCGGCCATGCGAGCCACTACCGAGTCGGTATGCGGGCCCGGCATGAGCACTTCGACCGTCACCCCACGCTCGACGGCCTGACACATCAAGTCGATGGTTTCGGAATCGGGCACGAAATACCCCGTGGCGATTCGCAGCCGCGACTGGGCGATAGTCAGTACCAAACGAAACAGGGTCGCGATATCGCTGTAGTTGACGGCTGCGGAGGTGCGGATCACCTGGGCCTGAACCGGGCCATCGGCAGGCGGCGCGCCATAGGAGCGTGCATGTTCGAAACCGGGCTTGCCGGCCTCGATCCAGTTCGAAAGAAAGGCCCCACGCAGCCCATCCAACACCGGGCCAGTCATACGAAAATGAGTATCGCGCCATTCCTCGGGATTGCGCGCATCGCCGTCCCATTCGGCAGCGATACCCACCCCGCCGGTGAAACCGACTTTGTCGTCGATCAACAGAATCTTGCGGTGGGTTCGGTTGTCGATCTGCCAGATCCGCCAGCGGGCCTTGCGCCGAAACCAGGCGATTTCAGCCCCGGCCTGCTCCAGCTCGTCGAGCACCTCTTTCGGCATGCTATGCGCGCCGAAGGCATCGAGCAGCACCCGTACCACCACCCCGGCTCGGGCGCGTTCGGCTAAAGCGCGGCCGAAACGTTCGGCGACTTCGCCCTGCCAGTAAATGAACGTCAGGAAATCGATCGAGTACTCGGCCTGGGTAATGGCCTCGATCATCGCCGGAAAGATATGGCAGCCATTGACCAGGGGCTCGACATGATTGCCCTGGGTGAAAGGGATCCCTAGCGCGGCCTCGAAACAGCGTCGGTAATCGTCGGCGCTAGTCGGCGCGGGCGGATCCATCCGATGGCTCATATAAATCTCTCAGTAGGCGCAGAAGCGCTCCCAGCATACGGCATTAAGCGTTGCATGGCCGCTGCTAGACGCGGTCTGCCCGCCCCCCTGCCTCGTCAAAGGTTATTCCACTCCGGCGGGCGATCAATCTTCAACCCGCCGACAGCTCGCCCGCCGGGGGTAATCATAGCGGCCTACACCGGTGTGACCAGGGCAGCGGACTGCCGGCGCCGGGCCCGCGAGCCGACATCGGATGCCGGAATCGCCCGTACCGGGGTTCGCGGGCCGGCCGGTCGATCACGGCCGCAGCGGCTGGTCGACTTCGCCTACACCGGGGGACAATGCCGACGGCCAAAGCGGACTCGAATACGTCGCTCGAAATTCGTCAGCTGGGCATGCTTGTGACCCGACCACTGGCACTGGCACTGGCACTGGCACTGGCGATCACTTCACACCCGAGTCGTGTCCGGGCCACCTGCGTCCCGACTCTCGATAAGAAAACTCCGGCGCGCTGCGATTCAGCCGGCCTGGCCGACAGCGGCATCTTCTGTGGCTGGCTCGAACCCCGGCAGCCGGCCCCGAAAATAGTCGGGAATGCGTTGTTCGAGCCAATAGGCAGGCGCACCGTAGCGGCCTGCAGCGACGAAGCCGACATGACCGCCGTGCTCCGACAGCTCGAAGCGAATCGCATCCGACAACTCGCCAGCAGTAGGAATGACGGTCGGCGACATGAAGGGATCGTCGCGGGCATGCACGATTAGCGTGGGCGTGCGAATACTTTTGAGATAGGCCCGACTACTGGCCTGGGCATAGTAGTCATGGGCATCGGCGAAGCCGTTGAGCGGCGCGGTGATCGCGTTGTCGAAACTCGGGAAATCGCGCAGCGTCGACAGGTCGGGCAACGGCCGATCGATGATGCGATCGCGCACCTTGGCTTCGACGATCTCACGCATGCCATTGATCAAATGGGCCTGATAAATACGCGACAGGCCATTCTGCACGGCATAGGCACAGGTCTTGAGATCGTAGGGCACCGAGACCGCGACCGCACAGGACAACAGCGAATCGCAGCCGCGCTCGCCGAGGTATTTCAGCAGAACGTTGCCCCCGAGCGAGTAACCGGCAGCCGCCAGCGGCGCATGGGGATAGCGCTCGCGCAGCCGGTCCAGCAGCAACCCCAGGTCGCCGGTTTCGCCAGAATGGTAAGAATTCGATAGCCGATTAGGTATGGAGGCACCACGAAAGTGCAGCAGCACCCCGCGACTGCCATGGGCGGCTACTTGGTGCAGCAGCCCGCGGGCGTATTTGGATTCCAATGAGCCATTCAGCCCATGCAGCACCACGACCACTGGCGCATCTTCGGGCAATCCAGCTTCTGGTAACCAGGACAGATCCAAGAAATCGCCGTCGGCGAGCTCCATACGTTCGCTATCGACCGACAGCGGCGGCATGGGCCGGGCCTGTGAGGCAAACAACGTCTGCGCATGGGGATTGCGGAGCCAGAAGGGCGGCTTGAATTCGCTGGTCGTCAACATCGCATCAGGCCCGGTTTTAGCCAGGCCGGGTCAGAAGCCAAAAGCGTCGGCCGGGCAGGTCTGCGATTCGATCCATAGCCTTCGCCTCGACTCGCCAACCGACGCTTGCATTGTACATTCAGCCTTCGTCCAAGGCTCGGTCCAAATAATGCGGCCCGAGATGCCGCATTTGTTGCAAGATCCAGGCCTGGCGACCCGCAACATAGCTGTCCGGACGCGCAGCGTTATGCTGGGTGGGCGCCGGCAGGACTGCTGCCAGAGCGGCACATTGGCGACGCGACAAACCGGCCGCCGTGGTCTGGAACAGCTGTCGGGCGGCGGCCTGAACGCCAAACGCCGTATCGCTGAACTGGGCGATATTGAGATAGACCTCCATGATTCGGCGTTTAGGCCAAAGCAGGTCCATCCAGAGGGTGATATAGGCCTCGATACCCTTACGGATATAGCTCTTGGCCGGCCAAAGAAAAAGATTCTTGACCGTCTGCTGGGTCATAGTGCTGGCGCCCTGTACGGCCCCGCCATTAGCGTTGTGCCGAATCGCGCGCTCGATCGAGGACCAGACGAAACCGTGGTTGCTGGGAAAGGTCTGGTCCTCGCTGGCGACCGCGGCCAACGGCATGCAGGCCGCGATCCGATCGAGATCTACCCAGCGATGCACGATCTCAGCCTGGGGACGCTGATCCTGCAAACGGTTGCCGGTGATGGTCATGAATGCGCTTGCCGGCGGATTCACGAACCGAAAGATCAGCAACACGGCCGCCGGCGCCAGCGCGACGACGGCGGCCGCGATCAGGCCATAACGAAACGGGTGGTTAAGCAGACGCTTCAATAGCCGTTGCTGCCCATATCGTTGTTCTGGCCCCCGTTCTGGCCCTCGTTCTGGCCGTTGTAGCTGTCTTCGTTGGCCGCGTTATTGCTGTCGTAGCTGCCGCTGCCGTAATTACCGCTGTAGTCAGAGGTCCCGGCGTCCGAGTTCGTTGCGCTGTCGTTCGCCCCGGTCTGTTGCTGCACGCGCACGCCGCCGTTGCCGCCGTCGTAGGGCGATGTCTGGCCATAGCCCTGATCGCTGCCGCCCGCGCCGCTGGTTTGACCATTGCGGCTGTTGTCACCGCCGTTGCGGCTATCGTTCGCGGCGCCGTTGTTGCCACTGCCTCGGGTATTCGAGTCGTAGTGGAACTTGTCGTTGGAGGACGGCATGTATTGATTGAGCGTATAGACGAAACGCTGACCCGACTGGGGCAGGCTCTGGCCGCTGTCGCGGGTGAGCAACGTCCGGGCATCGATGCCGGCCTGCTCGTAGAATAGCCAGTTCGCATCCTTGTCGATGCCGATATGGGCCCCGCTCAGGGAGACACCGCCGAACAGGCCGCGCGAACGGGAATAGGAATAAACCTCGGCATCGAAATCGGCGTTGGTGGATGCGCCCACGCTACGTCCGACCGGCCCGGCGGCCACCGAGGCATCGGCCCCGAGGCTGAACTGGCCGTTGGCGATCTTGTTGACGCTGCGCTCGGTCTTGAACACGAGGATGATGTCCGTCGAGGACACACCGGCCTGAAAGCCGACCGAGCCGCCGGTCATGCTGATGAAGGTCGGATCCGACCATTTGCCATCCGCGGTACGCACCGACAATACGCCCTTGCCGTGCTGGACGCCGCCGATGAAGCCGATCTTGAACACGCTGGGGATGACCGCGATCCCATAGGCCTGGCGCAGCAGCGCCGATGGAATCTTGTTTTCGGGAATATTGACGAACTGCTGAAGGACGCTGGTCGCATCGTCCATCTGCTGCTCTGGCTCGCTCTCGGCAATCGCCGCGTTGCTGGCGGTCAGGCTGCCGGTGGCTACCACCAATACGGTAACCAATGCGGTTATCCATCGTTTCATTCTGGTCATTCCCTTAATAGGACCGAACCTGGTGTCGGTTCGCTGGATCGGGTGGCGGATCATACCTGCCACGGTCTATAGCCTCGGACCACGACCGACGACAAGGGTTCATGACCTGTCGTGATGTGGCCCTATCCCGGTCCCTCCATGAGGCGCTTCTGCACCGACAACTCCGGTTCGTCGCCGACCGGCTCGGCCGGACGATAACGGCCGTCGCGGCCCAACAACCAGGCATTGCTGTTGTCGGCCAGATACAGCGCCAGTTCGCGCTCGACCCGATCATATAACGGGCGCGACATGACAGGAAAGCAGGTTTCGACCCGACGGAAGAAATTTCGATCCATCCAGTCGGCGCTGGCCAGATACAGTTCCGGCCTTCCGTCGCCGGCGAAATGGAACACACGCGTATGTTCCAGAAAACGCCCGACGATCGAGCGCACCCGGATATTGTCCGACACGCCTTCGACTCCGGGACGCAGACAGCAGATGCCGCGCACGATCAGATCGATCTGTACGCCGGCACAGGAGGCCGCATACAACGCCCGGATCACCTGCGGCTCGACCAAGGAATTCATCTTGGCCACGATCCAGGCTTCGCGCCCGGCTGCGGCTGCCTCGGCCTCGCGCCGGATCTTGGCCAGAATGGCCTCATGCAGCCGGAACGGCGCATCCAGAATACGGGCCAGATCGTTGACCTTGCCAAGGCTGGTCAACTGCAAAAAGATCTCGTGGACATCATTGCCCAGATCGGGATCGGAAGACAGCAGCCCGTAATCGGTATACAGCCGTGCGGTTTTAGGATGATAGTTGCCAGTGCCCAGATGCACATAGTTGTGCAGGCCGTCGGCTTCGCGGCGCACGATCAGGGTCATCTTGGCATGGGTCTTATAGCCCACCACGCCGTAGACGATATGCGCGCCCGCAGCCTGCAGGCGATTGGCCAGTTCGATATTGTCGGCCTCGTCGAAACGCGCCCGCAGCTCGACCACGACTGTGACTTCCTTGCCGGCCCGGGCCGCCTCGACCAGGGCATCGACCACCGCCGAATCTGGCCCGGTGCGATACAGGGTCTGCTTGATCGCCAGCACCTTCGGGTCGGAACTCGCCCGGCGTACGAAATCGATCACCGGCAGGAACGAATCGAAAGGATGATGCAGTAGCACATCGCGTGAGCGGATCTCGGCGAACAGATCACCAGAAGGCGCGAGGGCGCTCGGCAGGCGCGGATTGAAGGCCGGGTATTTCAGATCCGGCCGATCGACCGTGCCCTGTAGCGACAACAGCCGATTGACGTTGACCGGCCCGTTGACCTGGTACAGATCGTCTCGGGTCAGCAGGAATCGCGCCAACAGATAGTCGCAGAGCGCCTCGGGGCAATTGTGAGCTACCTCCAGCCGTACGCAGTCGCCATAGCGCCGACCCGGCAGCTCGCCTTCGACTGCGCGCAGCAGATCGTCGACCTCTTCTTCATCGACATACAGATCGGAGTTGCGGGTCACACGGAACTGGTAACAGCCCTTGGCCCGCATGCTCGGAAATAGATCGCCGACATGCTCGTGGATGATCGACGACAGAAACACGAAATCATGCGGGCCGCTGCCGGTTTCGGCCTGCGGCAACTGGATAATGCGCGGCAGCGCCCGGGGCGCCTGCACCACGGCATGCTCGATCTTGCGGCCGAAGGCATCCGTACCGTCGAGCGCAACGATGAAGTTCAACGATTTATTGAGAATGCGCGGAAACGGGTGCGCCGGGTCCAGACCGATCGGGCTGATCACCGGCAGCAGTTCTTCCTCGAAATATTCCGACAACCAGGCGCGCTGCTCGGCATTCCATTCGGCCCGGCGTAGAAACCGGATGTTCTGAGCCTCCAGCGCGGGAATGATCCGGTCGTTGAGGGTTTCGTACTGCTTGTCGACCAATGTGTGCGCACGCTGACTGATCGCACGCAGCACATCGGAGGGCGTGCGGTTGTCGGCTTCGCTGGGCGTATCCAGCAGCTCGGCTTTCTGTTTCAAACCGGCCACCCGGACTTCAAAAAATTCATCCAGATTGGTCGAAGAGATACACAAAAACTTCAGCCGCTCGAGCAACGGCACCGATTCGTCCAACGCCTGCGCGAGCACGCGCTCGTTGAATTCGAGCAGCGACAGTTCACGATTAATGAACAGCTCCGGGGCCTCGAAATCACGCGGCGCGGGCCAGGTCGACGCAGTGGCAGAATCGGTCATGCGAAACTCTCCTGACATGGGGCGGAGCACCGCCGCCCGTTCAATCGATCACATTACATGACACGAATATGACAGCCGGACGACACGCACTTAACTTTCACCACGTCGATGCCTTCACGCCCCGGCCGTTTGCCGGTAACCCGGCGGCGGTCTATGTCCTCGAGGCGTGGCCGAGCGATGCCCAGCTGGCCGCGATCGCCGCAGAACACAATCTGTCCGAGACCGCCTTTATCGTGCCCGGCGCCGACCATTACCACGAACTGCGCTGGTTCACGCCAACCGTCGAAGTCGAGCTGTGCGGCCATGCCACGCTGGCCAGCGCCCATGTACTGCTTAACGAGCTGGACGGTTATAGTGCCCCGCTCATATTCACTACCCGCTTCGCCGGCGAACTCGGCATTGCCACCGGCAACGGACGGCTATGGCTGGATCTGCCTGCGCAGTTGGCCGAACCGCTCGACCACGACATCGGCGACATCGCCACCGCTCTCGGCGGCCAAGTCGTCGAATGGCGGGCGGCCACAAACTATCTCGCGGTCTATGCCAGCGCTGCTGAAGTCGCGGCTCTTAAGCCCGATATGCGCGCCCTGGCCCGCTACTCGGCCAGAACCAATCTCGGCTTTATCGCCACGGCACCAGCCGACGACGGCGCCCATGATTTCGTCTCACGCTATTTCGCGCCGGGCCATGGCGTAGACGAGGACCCGGTCACCGGCTCTGCGCACTGTACGCTCGCACCTTACTGGGCCGAACGACTGGGCAGGACCGAACTGTCCGCCCGCCAGATTTCGGCGCGCGGTGGCGAACTCCGGTGTGTGGTCGACGGCGAACGCGTGCATATCGGTGGTCAAGCGGTGACCTATGCCCGCGGCACGGCATGGCTGCCCGAAGAGGCCCCGGCATGATCCGGCTCGTTCTGGTCTGTGCAGCTCTCTATGGCGGCTTGGCGGTCTGTCTCGGCGCTTTCGGCGCCCATGCGCTGTCGGCGCATCTGTCAGAGAAAATGCAGGCGGTCTGGCATACCGCCGAGCAGTACCAGTTCTATCATGCGCTGGCGCTGCTGGTCGTGGGCCTGTTGATGCGTACGGGCCTGGCCGGCGCGGCCATGACCACAGCCGCCTGGTGTTTCATTGCCGGCACGCTGGTTTTTTCCGGCAGCCTTTATCTTTTGGCCGGTTCCGGCATCCGCATGCTAGGCGCGATCACGCCGGTCGGTGGGATGCTGCTGATCATCGGCTGGATCGCCCTGCTGGTCGGTGTATGGCGGGGCACGCTATAAGCGCGCCAGGCCCGGTAGCTTCAAGAGCACAGACCGCCCTATGGCCAGCGTTCCGGCACCACGGTCTGGCCGGTCTCGGCCGCGCGGTAAGCAGCCTCGACCAGGCTCAGCGTATTGAAATTATCGGCGCCATGGGTCGCGGCCGGGTGCCCTGCGCGGCGGCAGGCCAGCCAGTCGCGCTGGAAACTGACCACGCTTTCCTGGATTACCGCCCAGGGCTGGCGGCTCCAGGCCGGCCAATCCGGTGCGACCGTACGGCATTCCCGGGTCCCGTCTGGCTGATGCAGCTCGAGCAGGAAGTCCTGTTGCAGCCGGATCGTGCCGCCTGGTCCTTCGATCTCGAGCAAACTCTGAGGGAAGGGATCGTCGGCAAGTATGCTGGCATAGCTACAGTCGACCACGCAGGTAGTGCCGGCAGTATGACGTAGCAGCATCGTCGCCGTGTCCTCACCTTTGATATCCGGATTGATGCGCGCGGTTTCACAGGACAGGCGACCGACGTCGCCAAACAGCGCACGGGCAATATCCAATACGTGGATGCCCAGATCCTGGATGATGAATCGCGGCAGCTCAGCCAGATAGGGCTGGTTGGCAAACACATCGAACCCACTGCGATAACTCACGCGGCCGAAAAACGGCTTCCCGACCACGCCGTCGGCAACCAGGCCGACGACTTCGCGAATTGCACTCTGCCAGCGAAAGTTTTCATGGATGGTCAGGCTCACGCCCTGCGTGCTGCACAACTCGATCAGCCGTCGGGCGGCCTCGAGCGAGCCCGCGAACGGCTTTTGGCAGATCACATCTACCCCATGGCGGGCCGCTGCCTCGACCAGTTCGGCATGGGCCGGCGTGGGTGCCGCGATATCCACGAAATCTAGCGCGCAGGCCTCGAATAGTGCCTCGGCGTCTGTGAACCCCTGGTCGATGCCGAAGTCCTGCTGGAAAGCAGCCACATTGGCCGAGGCCCGATCACAGACCGCGACGATTCGAGCGCCTTCCAGGTCGTGCCAGGCCTGCATTTGGTTGCGGGCAAAAAAACCACAGCCGATCAGGGCACCGTTCAATAAGTTTTTATCCGAACCGTTGCTCAACGCTACCTCCTCAAAAGCCGCCGCTTCGAACCGCAGCCGCGGGCTCATGGGCTAATCATGATGTCATCATACCAATGTGGCAATGCCGGGTCCGCGGGCGCTGCGTATCGTGGCTCGGAATGCCGGCCCGCTCGGCTCTGACTACCGTGGTTTGAGAACCGCCCATGAATCGCGATGCCCCACTATTGACCCGACGCTACGGCACACCTACGCCGGAAGCCGAGCCGCAACCGTTGACGATCGGCCGTACGTCGCTGCTCTGGCAAGCCGGCACGGTACGACGGCTATGTTTCGACGGCATCGAGATCCTGCGCGGGCTGTCGATGGTCATTCGTGATGCGGTCTGGGGCACGCATCGCTTGGCACCGATCGCCTCCTACTGCCATCCAGAGCCCAAGGCCATACGCCTCGGCCAGGAAAGCCGCCTGAGCGACGCCAACGGTCCGGTACTGAATGCCGCGATGGCGCTCTCGATTTCGGAGACCCGGCTCGAGGCTTGCCTGCACCTGACGGCCGAGCAGCCGTTCGACACCTGTCGCAGCGGGCTGGTCGTGCTGCTGCCCTTGGCGCCTGTAGTCGGGCGTACGGCGACGGTGGTCCACGACGACGGCAGTACCCAGACCGGCCGGTTCGAGGAACGCATCAGTCCTGCGCAGCCATTCTTTTCGATTCGACGCCTGTCCTTAGCGCCTACCCCAAACATCGCAATGACGCTGGATTTCCAGGGCGACGTGTTCGAAATGGAAGACCAGCGCAACTGGTCGGATGCCTCGTTCAAGATCTACAACCGCCCCCTGGCCTGGCCGTCGCCGTACCGGCTGGCGGGCGGCGAATGCATCGAACAACGGATCACCCTGACCGTCGCGCCCGAGCCCCAAGGACCGCATCATGACTGAGCGAGTCGAGATATCGGTTCACAGGACCGGCGACACCCGGCTGCCGCCGCTCGGCATCGGGCTCTGGGTCGACCGGCTGGAGGCCGCCGCGACGATACGCCACCAGCTCGAGAGCCTGGCCCCGAGTCATGTCGATCTGCTGGTCGATCTGCGCCAGGCGGACAGTCTCGATCACCTGGAAACCGCGTTGTCGCTATGCCGCCGCCTGGGCCTACCGTTTTGGCTGTACGTCATCACGCCAGATACCCAGCCAGGCAGCGCTCTCCGAGCGTTGGCCTATCGCTTGAACAGTCTCGCCACCGAGGCAGCCGGCCTGCTGCTCACGCCGGCTGCCTATCTGGCCAGCTACCAGCCCGATGGCGATTGGCCAGACACTATCTCTCCCGAGCAGCTGCGGGCCCTCGGCCGCGAGATCTGGCCGACCCTGCGTCTGGGCGGCGGTTTTCCGACCTACTTCACCGAGCTCAACCGGTGCCGCCCTGATCCGGCCGCCATCGATTTCCTGACCCATGCGACCTCGCCGATCGTTCATGCCGCCGACGATCTGTCAGTCATGGAAAGCCTGGAAAGCCTGCCGCATATCTTTGCCTCAGCCCGGGCCCTGGCGCCGAATGTGCCCTACCGGGTAACTACCAGCGCGATCGGTGCCTGGACCAACCCCTACGGCGGCAGCCTGACCCCGAACGCAGCGGGCGAGCGTGTCACCTTAAGCGACAACGACCCCCGCCAACGCGGGCTGTTCGCTGCGGCCTGGTCGCTCGGCTATGTGGCCCGCGCGATCGGTCGGGTTGATGCCCTGACCCTGTCGGCCATCGGCCCGCCGTTTCCAATTGCCGGGCCCGACCATCGTTATCCGATCTTCGATGTGCTGCGGGGATTGAATGCCGGCTCCGAATGCCCGGCGCTGAGTACTCATTGCGACCGCGACGACATCGCGGCCCTCGGCTGGGCGAACGCGGCCGGCCGCGCCGAATTATGGCTCGCCAACCTCGGCCAGCAGAGTTGCGCCGTGCGTCTCGATGCGCCGTACCGGGCGGCGGTGCTCGACGAACACCTCGATCCAGCCGACCAGGCGCCAAACGACTGGCCGCTCGATCGGCTCGAATCCGGCAACGATCGGCGGTTGCGGCTTGCCCCCTACGCCATAGCCCGCGTCGAGATGCCATACCAAGCTATTGCAGGCCATGCCACTTAAGGCGCATTGTAGCGGGCTAATGGTGTACTCATCATACCAATGAAATTCAGGTGCGATGAGCATCCGCGTCGGCCGAGGCCGCATGACCAAGACAAATAGCGCACGCGATCTAGAAAAGCGCACCATCTCGAAGGTGGTCTGGCGGTTGGCGCCCTTCGTGGCCCTGATGTTCTTCGTCAACTATCTCGACCGCACTGCGATCTCGTTTGCCGCCCCCAACGGCATGCGCGACGACCTATCGCTCACGGCCGCCCAGTTCGGTCTGGCCTCGGGCATTTTCTTTATTGGCTATATCCTGTTCGAGGTGCCGAGCAACCTGGCCCTGCACCGCTTCGGCGCGCGCAAATGGCTGGCTCGTATCATGGTGAGCTGGGGCATCGTGGCGTTGTTGTTCACCTGGGTCAGCAGCGCCACCGGGCTGTATGCCCTGCGCTTCGCCCTGGGCGTGGCCGAGGCCGGTTTTTTCCCCGGCGCCATTCTGTTTCTAAGCACCTGGGTCCCCGGTCGGCACCGCAGCCGCATGCTCGGCCTGTTCTATGTCGCACAGCCGTTGACCACCGTGATCGGCGCACCGCTGGCGGCGATCCTGGTCCAGCAACACGGCTGGTTTTTCGGCCTCGAAGGCTGGCGCTTCATGTTCTTCGGCGTGGCAGTCCCGGCCATCGTGCTCGGTATCGCGGCCTGGTTCTATCTGGACGACCGGCCGGCCGATGCGCGCTGGCTGGACGAGGACGAACGCCGCTGGCTCGAGCATGCGCTGGCCGACGAAGACCGCCAGAAGACACGTACTCGCGGTGCCGCCGAGGGCCTGCGGCATGCCCTGACCGAGCCCAAGGTCTGGATCTATTCGGTCATTTATTTCGGCTTTATCTATGGGCTCTATGCCCTGGCGTTTTTCCTGCCCAGTATCATCGATGGTTTCGAAAGCCAGTTCGGCACGCATTTCGGTATTCTCGCCGAGGGTCTGATTACCGCCGTGCCGTATCTGCCGGCTGCGCTAGTGCTGTATCTATGGTCGCGCGATGCGGGCCGACGCGGCACGCGGCGCTGGCATATCGCGATTCCGGCAATCACCGGCGGCCTGAGCGTACCGCTGGCCCTGTATATGGACTCGCCCGCAGCCACGATCGCGGTGGTCACAATCACGGCCTGTTCCATATTCGCAGCCCTGCCGAACTTCTGGACCCTGCCGGTTCGCGAACTACAGGGCTCGGCAGCCGCGGCCGGCCTGGCGATCATCAACACCCTGGGTAATCTGGGCGGTTTTTCATCGGGCTATGTGACCGGCCTGCTGCACGACGTCAGCGGCAGCTATGTATTGCCGTTGTTCGTGGTCGGCGGCTTCATGCTGCTGTCGGCCGTACTCGTTCTGACGGCCCTGCCCGCCCAGGACCGTGCAGCCTTCGGCAGCGATGCAGCCAGCGCCCACCCTTAATTAATAGCGGCCAACGAGTTATTCATGAACATCGGATTGAGCACCTACGCCTTTACCTGGCGCGGATCAGCACATATGCCAGCGCCGATGACGCTGGCCGATATGCTGGACGAAACCGCCGATCTTGGCGGCAGCGTATTCCAGATCTGCGACTATCCCGCCATCGAGCATTTTTCTGCCGACGAGCTCGCCGCCCTGTATCGGCGCGCCCAGGCGCTGGGCCTCACACTCGAACTGGGTACGCGCGGGCTGACGCCGGCCAAGCTGGGCCGCTATCTGGATATCGCTGCCGCACTGGACGTCCGGCTGCTGCGCTCGATGTTCAACGACGCCGAGTCGCAGCCGACCGCGGACCAAGCCGAGCACTCTCTACGCGAAATCGCGCCGCGCCTGCAAAACCAGGGCGTGACGCTGGCGCTCGAGACCTATGAACAGGTCGCCGTCGAGACACTCATGACCACCATCGAGGCACTCGACGATCCCCATATCGGCGTCTGTCTCGATCCGGGCAACTGTGTCGCGGCCCTGGAGATGCCCGACAACGTGATCGCGCGTACCGCCGATCGAGTGGCGAATCTGCATATCAAAGATTTCTGTTTCACCCGGGCCGAGGGCTGGGTCGGCTTTCGCCTGCTCGGCTGTCCGCTCGGCGACGGGCTGCTGCCCTTGAACGCCATGCTCGAGCGCGTGGCTCCGGCCGCCCGCGGCATCAACTTGATCGTCGAGCACTGGCTCGACTGGCAGGACGACGCCGAACACACGGCCACAGTCGAAGCCGAATGGACCCGCCACAGCATGAATATCCTCAGGAGTATCCAATCATGAATGATTATCAGAACATCGCCCTGGTCGGCGCGGGCGGCAAGATGGGCATGCGTATCGGTGCCAATCTGGCCGCCTCCGATTATCGCGTGCACTACTGCGAAACCGCGTCAGCCGCCCGCGAGCGTCTGGCCGCCGAGGGCCGCGAAGCCAGCGATATCCATGCCGTGATCGGCGATTGCGACCTAGTGATCCTGGCGGTGCCCGATATCGCCCTGGCCTCGGTAACCGAAGACCTGGTGCCGAAAATGCGCTCGGGTGCGACCCTGCTCACCCTCGACCCGGCCGCGGCCTATGCCAATCTGCTGCATCAGCGCGAAGACATCCGCTATGCCGTAGCCCATCCCTGCCATCCCTCGGTATTTCTCGATCGCCGGACCGACGAGGAATCCGCGGATGCCTTCGGCGGCGTCGCCGCGACCCAGTCGGTGGCCGCGGCCTTCGACGACGGCAGCGACGCTGAAAAACGCGTGCTGGAGCCGGTGATTCGCGTGATGTATGGCCCGGTCGATACCGTGCACTGGGTGACTGTCACCCAGCTGGCCTATCTCGAGCCGACCCTGGTCGAGACCGTGACCTGTATGCTGGGTACGTTCATGAAGGAAGCCCTAGAGGAAACGGTCGAGCGCACCGGCATGCCGCGCGAAGCCGCCGAGGCGATGCTCTACGGGCATATCCAGATCGCCCTGGCCGTAGCCTTCAAAAGCACCAATCCGTTCTCGGATGCCTGCATGGTCGCCATCGACTATGGCCGCGAAGCGATCATCAAGGACGACTGGAAGAAGATCTTCGACCAGGACGAGCTCGACAAGGTGATCGCCCGCATGCTCAAGATCGAGCAGGTCCAGCGCCCAGCCAGCAGCACCTGAGCACAAGCCCGGCCCGGCCGCAGTACCCAGCGGCCGCGCCAGATACCTTGGGATCGCGATAAAACACCGGCTTTCGCCGGTGTTTTGGGGTTATGAGCCCGGTTCGGCGCGAGCCCGATACAACTCGCTGGCCCGAGTCAGATGATCGCGCATGGCGTTCGCAGCGCCTTCGGCATCGTGGGCGGCGATACGCTCGGCGATCTGACGATGCTCGCTGACCGAGACATCCTCGGCGCCTTTGAAGCTGACGATGCCGACGTGATAATCCTTCAACCAGTGCAGCATCGCCCTGGAGGTCGCCGCGAAGATCGGATTACCCGACATCTCGGCGATCGCGTTGTGAAACGCCATATCGTGGTCGATGAATTCCGGTCTGCCAGCGCTGGCCACCATATCGTCGATGATGCCTTCGAGCACCTGGAGATCTTCGGCGCCGGCTTTGTCGGCCGCCATCCGGGTCAGACCGGTCTCCAGAAACAGCCGGGCTTCTTTCAGATGGTCGATATTGTCGGCCGATTCCGATAAGAGAAAACGTGCCGTGCGATCAAACTGATTGATCATCGAATGCACGGTGACTTCAGTCACCCGGGCGCGTTCGCCGTGGGTGATCGCGATCATGCCCATCGAGGCCAGCTGCTGCATGGCCTCACGCACCGCCGGGCGGCCGACGTCGTATTCGCGCATCAGCTCTCGTTCCGGTGGCAGTTGATCGCCGGCCTTGAGTTGCCCGGAACGGATACGGGTGAGCAGCCGTTCCAGCACTTCGTCGGACAGTTTCCGGCGACGAATCGGGGCGTTCGAACTTTCGCTCATGGTTTATGCAGCCTCAAGGCACAACGGCGATCAGTCTACAGCAAGGCCAAAGCCGACCGGCGCGACCGGCGTTGTGCCCGGGCCGGCCACGCGGATCATGTTGTGGCTATTGTTTTTTCATACCGAAGCCGCCCGACAGAACCTGGTCGGCATTATTGTCGGTGACCAGCACACAATCGACCGACTGCTTCTCTTGTTTATCGGTCTGGCCCTGCCGCAGCAGCGTATCGATCTGCTGCACGGCCATGCGCGCCATGACGGTCGCCTGCTGTAGCCCGGTGGCCCGAACGTTGCCGCCATTTGCGATCTGGTCGATCACATCCGGATTGCCGTCGATGCCCATCACCGGGACATTCGACAGACCGGCATTCTTCAACGCTGCGGCTGCGCCGAGCGCCATCGTGTCGTTGCCGGCCAAGACCCCGGCGATATCGGAATGGGCCTGGATGATGGCCTGCATCACGTTATAGCCCTTGGTCTGGTCCCAGTCGGCCGATTGCTGGGCGACCATTTTCATGGTCGGGATTTCATCCATAACGCTATGAAAACCCTGGGAACGGACATGGGCGTTGGTGTCGGAGGAACGCCCGACCAGCTCGACCCATTTGCCCTTGTAGCCAGATCGCTTGGCAAAGTACTGGGCCACCGAGCTGGCGCACTGGAAATTGTTGGACACGATCTGGGCGTTGGCCACGCCGTTAGCGTTGATCTCGCGATCGATCAGATAAACCGGGATGCCGGCATCACGGGCACGCTTGACGGCCGCCACCGAGGCATCCGAACCCGCGTTGTCGAGGATGATCGCGCTGGCGTTATCCGCGATCGCGTTCTGGATCATCTTCAGCTGGACGTCCGGATCGCCCTGGTTGACCATCGAATTGGTCCGGTAGCCCATCTTGTGGGCCGTGGCCACGGCTGTGTCGGCCTCGGCCTTGTAGAACGGGTTGCTGTGCGAAGGCGTGATCACGGCGATCAGATGCTTGCCGGGGTCGAAATCGGCGGCTGTGGCCTGACCGCACCAAGCCAGGCCGGTACACAGCGCTGCGATCAAGACAATCGCGATTCGGGACGTTCGAGCTTTCATGACAGTCTCCTCTTTTTGTGTTTTGGCTTATCGGTTAGGAACGCCCGGGCTCAGATTCGCCCTGCGGCTGGCGGGCCGCCGAGCGTACCGCCGCGGCCTGTTCGGCCCGGCGCTGCAGCTGATCGATGACCACCGCGAAAATGATCACCGCACCGGTGATCACGGTCTGCCAGAAATCGGATACCCCGAGCAGCACCATGCCGTTGCTGAGCACGCCGAGCACGAAGGCGCCGATGATCGTGCCGCCGATCGTGCCCACGCCGCCGAACAGCGAAGCGCCGCCCAGCACGACCACAGCGATGGCATTCAGCTCGTAGGTGGTGCCGATCGCTGGATTGGCAGCCCCCAATCGGGCCGCAATGATCAGCCCGGCTAGCGCGGCACAGAAGCCGGAAATGGCATAGGTATAGATCTTGACCCGCGAGGTGCGCACGCCAGACAACTCGGCGGCCCGTTCGTTGCCGCCCAGGGCGAATACTTGCATGCCGAATACCGTGCGCCGGGCGATCCAGGTCGCGACCACCGCCAGCACGATCATGATCCAGATCGCATAGGGCAGCCCCAGGAAACGGCCGTTGCCCAGGATCAGAAAACCGGTATTGCCAAGGCTGGCCTGGCCGCTCAGGTCGCCGTAGGTGGCGCCATCCGAAATCAGCTGGGCCGCGCCGCGGGCGACATACAGCATGCCCAGCGTCTGGATGAAGGGCGTGACCCGCAGCCGGGTGATGAACAATCCGTTGACCACCCCGACCGCGGTGCCGACCGCCAACGTGATCACGCAGGTGATGACCACGTTGGAAAAGATCGCGACATCGAAAAACGGGATACGCAGGCCCTGGGAAATCAACCCGCCGGCCACCATCGCCGCCAACCCAGCCACCGAGCCGACCGACAGATCGATACCGGCGCCCAGGATCACAAACGTCATGCCCACCCCCAAGATCGCAAACACTGCCACCTGCTCGGCGACGATGATCAGATTGCGGACGGTTAGAAACGCCGGCGAGGTGGCGGCGAACAGCACCACCAGTACGATCAACGCCAGATAGGCGCGAAAGCGCAATAACAGCAGCGGGAGCGAACTCAAACTCGGACGGCGCCGCCCGGCCGGCTGCGCGAGCGTATCGGTAGTCATGCCAGACTTTCCTTTTCGAAGCGTTGAACCTGTGAATGCGCAACCAGCGCGTCCTCGCTCAACTCGGCGCGGCTGAGATCGGCGGTGATCTGGCCCTCGGCCATGACCAGCACCCGATCGGCGCCGCCGGTGATCTCGGCCAAGTCCGATGAGGCATAGAGGATGGTCAGGCCCTGCTTGGCGAGCCGGTCCATGATCTCGAACAGCTCGCGGCGGGCCTTGATATCGATGCCGCGGGTCGGCTCGTCGAGCAGCAGCACCTTTGGCTCGGTCAGCAGATTTTTGCCGACCACGGCTTTTTGTTGATTGCCGCCGCTAAGCGCCGAAATCAGCACATCGGTATCCGACACCTTGATCAACAGCTCGCGCACCATGCGCTGGGCATCGCGGTCCATGGCCCCGAAGTCCAGCCCGGCCAGCCCGGCATAGCGTTTGAGATTGGTCAGCGCGATATTGCGGGCCACCGACTGGCTCTGGACCAGTCCCAACAGCTGGCGATCTTCGGGCACCAACGCCAATCCGGCTTCGAGCCGGGCGGCGATATCGTCCTTCTCGGTCAGCCGGCGGCCGCCGATGACGAGGTCGCCGCCGGAAGCCTGGCGCAGGCCGATCAGGGTTTCGAACAGCTCAGTACGCCCAGCGCCCATCAGGCCATAGAAGCCGACGATTTCACCGGCCGTTACCCGGAAGCTGACATCGTCCAGCAGCCGGCCGCCGATCGCGTTCGGCAGCTGCAGATTATTCACCGCCAGGATCTCGGGGGCGTTCGGATCGGGCCGCTGGTCGGCCGGCACCTCGCGATACGGGCCTTCGATACGGGTCCCGACCATGCGCTCGACCAGCCAGGGGATATCGACGTCGCCGCGCGGGCCGGTCTCGATCAACTCGCCGTCGCGCAGCACCGTGAAGCGATCGCCGATCTCGATCAGTTCTTCTAAGCGATGCGAGATATAGACGATCGCCACGCCCTGCTGCTTGAGCTCGGCCAGCAGCCGGAACAGCACCGCGACCTCGCTCTCGCTCAACGACGAGGTCGGCTCGTCGAGAATCAGAATCCGCACATCGGCGACCAATACCCGGGCGATTTCGACGATCTGCTGCTGGCCGATGCTCAGCTCGCTGATCAGTCGATCGACATCGATCGACTGGCCCATCCTTTCCAGTACCTCGCGGGCGATCCGACGCTGCTCGCCGTGGCGTAGCGTGCCGGCCGGGCCGCGGCGCTCGCGGCCAACGAACAGATTCTGGGCCACGCTCAGGTTGGGGAACAGATTCAGTTCCTGATGCACGATCCCGATCCCCAGCGCCATCGCCTCGCGCGGGCTGGCCACATCGAACGGCTGGCCTTCGAAGACCAGCTCGCCGCCAGTCGGGCGCTCGATACCGGCCAGGATCTTCATCAGGGTCGATTTGCCCGCCCCGTTCTCGCCGATCAATACATTGACCTGGCCGCGCAGCACATCGAAATCGACCTGATTCAAGGCCGTGGTGCCGGGATAGACCTTGCTCACGCTGCGCGCCCGAAACACGACCGGCTCGGCATGGTCCGCCGCCGTCTCGCTCGCGGGCTTTGCCGGGCTCATGAGCCGGCCTCGATATCGATCGGCACGATGTCGAACGCGCCGTCGGGCGATTCGGCGAAGGCGCCGATGAAATGGATCGTCCGGCCCTTCAGCTGGTCGACCTGGAGCCCGTCATAGGCCTGTTTGAGCGCCTGCTTGTTCAGCGCCTTGGCGACGCTGGCGTATTGCATCTGATTGGTGAAATCGTTGAGCTTCAAAAACGGAAAGGCATCCCGCAGGGCGGTACCGAACACCAGCGGCCCGGCATACAGGCTGAGCTTGTGATTCGCGCCCTCCGGCTCGTGTAGCTCGAGGGTGCCGACCGGGGTCGAGGTATCGACCGCAGCCACCTGGGCCGTGCCCTGCACGATGAAGTTATAGCTGCCCCCGCCGGAGACCACGCCATATTGTTTTTCGGCGCGTTCACGGTCGCTGGCGAGTGCCGCTAGCAATGTATCCAGTTCGACCGCGTGCTGGCTCGCCCAAGGCTGGATCTTCGATGACCAGATGCCGGCCACATACTGGCTGGCGTCGAAACTGCCCGGGGCGAATTTCTGGTTCGTGCCCGCGGCGTTGACCTCCTGCGGATCGTTCAGGACCACCCGACCGGTATCTGGGTCGACCGCGCGCACCGCAATCAGCGGGCCCGGCGCCATGAGCGCCATAACGCCCAGCAGCAAGGCCAGCGCTGCGACACCGCCCAGAATGCGCGCGTCGACAAATCCGGAAAACGACATACCTGTCCAACCGAGGTCGCGATTCGTTGGCTCGAATTAAACCGGATATGTACTGATTACGTCATTATACCAATGGTCGAATAGTCGATAGTCGAATACGTCGGCTGGGCCGCTTCGCCCTTAGCGCGCGCACCCTCCCAAGCCAGCCCACAAACCAGGGCCCAGCCTGTCGCGGCCGGGCTGGGCCGTTGGGCTAGGGCTATTGGCCTAGGGCTGTTGGGCTGCCCGCTGAAGCGCCGCGAGTACCGCATCGTGGCGCGACGTGGGCGGCAACGCTGGATTGCGGCCCCAATCGCGCCGGGCCGCGTTACGTGCCTGGCTCGTGGCACGCCCAGAACCCGCGCCAGAACCGGCGGCTCGCCCGGCCAGCCACGATTTGGGGTCGCCACACGGCGCCCGGAGGAAACTGCAACACAGACCATGTTCTCGGCATGGCCACGCCGTCCGCGACCGGACTGATGCGCCTTTAAGACCCTATCTGCAGCGCTCTAGCCGTCGAGCCGGCCCCATACCGTCTACAGACCGGGCGCGCCGTAATAGTCCGTCTTGCGATCAGCTCGACCCACGGTCGGCATCGGCGATCCGAGAACCGGCCGCTCGCGGCTCCGGGCAGCGGTTGGGGGATCACAGCGCCTTGGGCCCCAATCGAACCGAAAACCGCCAGGCCACGGCGGCGATATCAAACCGGCGGAGATGCGAGGCGACGCACGTCGGCCGCGACCGCCGACTACGCCCGGCGAGGCTCGATACAGAGCCCATCGACCAACAAATCGGTCAAGCGGCGCACGCTGGCCTGCCAGCCTGGCTGATCCTGGAGCAGACACATGCCGACGATGGCATGCAATAGTTCGTCGGCGCTGACATCGGCGCGAATCGTGCCGGCCTGCACGGTGCGCTCGAGCAGACCAGCCAAAACTGAAGTCAAGCGGCCGGATAGATGCGAGGAAATCGCCTTGGTTCGGTCGGCGGACAGCGCCAGTGCACCGGCCATGCCTTTCTTGGTCGCGACCATCGCCACCAGAGCGGCCAGCCATTCACGCAGGGCCGCGACCGCATGGGTCTGGGTCGCCAGCATCTCGGCCCGTTCGGCCAGCTGAATGACCTCGCGTTCGTAGACCGCTTCGTACAACGCTTCGCGAGTCGGAAAATGCCGATACAGGGTGCCGATACCGAGCTCGGCTTCACGGGCCACCGCTTCGCGGCTGGCTCGGGCACCATCACGCGCGAACACCGCCGCCGCAGCTTCTAGCAACCGCTCCCGATTGCGCCGGGCATCGGCGCGCATCGGGCGTTGTTTTTTCGCTTTCGGCGTGTTCATCAAATCGAAATCATGAAACGGTTGCAAAGTGGAGGGCTGCCTCCGTATATTCGAGACGACCCAGTAATCGGCGATGAATATGCCACGCACCCATCGTGGTCACACCCGACCGTACCCGGCTTACCCCGGGCCATTCTCGCCAATCTCATCGATCGGAGCCACTGCATGACGCTGCCCCTGACGCTGACGATCAACGGGCACCGCCGCGCGCTCGAGCTAGACGACCCGCGGGTCACCCTGCTCGACCTGCTGCGCGAGCGGCTGCATCTCACCGGAACCAAGAAAGGCTGCGACCGCGGCCAGTGCGGCGCCTGCACGGTGCTCGTTGACGGCCGCCGCATCAACTCCTGCCTGACACTGGCCGCCAGCCTGGACGGCGCCAACATCGAGACCATCGAAGGGGTGGCCGAGGGCCCCGAACTACACCCGGTCCAGGCGGCCTTCATCGAACACGACGGCTTCCAGTGCGGCTACTGTACGCCGGGCCAGATCATGAGCGCGATCGGCCTGATCCGCGAGGGTCAGGCTGGCACCGACCCCGAGCGGGTGCGTGAAAACATGAGCGGCAATCTTTGTCGCTGCGGTGCCTATATCGGTATTACCGAGGCCGTACTCGACGCCTCGGCCCGAATCGGCCATAGCGAATCGGAGGCCTCGTCATGAATCGCTTCGAATATCTCCGGCCCGCGTCGGTCGCCGAAGCTGCCGAGGCCTTGGCTCGGCCGGGCGCGAGCGCGCTCGCAGCCGGCACCAATCTGCTCGATCTGATGAAGGCCGACGTCCTGCGCCCGTCTCGCCTGGTCGATATCACGCAGCTGCCCGATCTCGATCAAATCGAGCACATGGCCGACGGCGGCGTGCGCATCGGTGCCATGGTCCGCAATTCGGATCTCGCCTATGACGAGGCTTTTGCCGCGGCCTATCCGGCCGTCGCCGAGGCGCTGCTGTCCGGTGCCTCGCCGCAGCTGCGCAATGCCGCGACCGTCGGCGGCAATCTGTTGCAACGTACCCGCTGTGCCTATTTTTACGACCCGGCATCGGCCTGCAACAAGCGCAACCCGGGCGCCGGCTGCGATGCCCGCGAAGGGGACAACCGTTCGCATGCGATCCTCGGCTGGAGCGAACATTGCATTGCGACCCATCCCTCGGATTTCTGCGTGGCCCTGGCCGCTTTCGATGCCGTCGTCGAAATCGAAAGCGCTAATGACTGGCGCTGTGTACCGCTGGCGGACTTCCACCGCCTGCCGGGCGACCGACCGGATATCGAGAACGAACTGGCCCCGGGCGAGTTGATCGTCGCGATCCGCCTGCCGGCCGAAGCCGCAGCCTTCGCCGGGCATGCCCGCTATCTCAAAGTGCGCGAGCGCACTTCCTATGCGTTTGCTCTGGTCTCCGCGGCCGCCGGGCTCGATCTGGCCGACGACGGCAGCATCCGGAACGCGCGCATCGCGCTTGGCGGCATCGCCCCCAAACCATGGCGGGCCGCGGCCGCCGAAGCCGCGCTCGTCGGCGCGTTTCCCTCGCCGGAGGCCTTCGAACAGGCGGCCCGGGCCGCACTGACCGACGCCGAACCGTCCGGCGACAACGCGTTCAAGATCGAACTGGCGCAGCGCGTCATCAAGCGGGTACTGGCCAATGCCGCGGCCGGCACGCCGGCTACGATGCCTGCCCTGCCGGCCTCGCCCTTTGCCCGCGTCAACGGAGGCCCAGCCCATGCCTGAGATCACATCCATCCAGTCGCAGGCCCGCCAACAGAGCGAGGCCAGTATCGGCCAGCCGATCACCCGCACCGACGGCGTGCTCAAGGTCACCGGTGCCGCGACCTATGCCGCCGACAACCATCCGGCCGGCATGCTGCATGCGGCGATGGCGGTTTCGAGCATCGCTGCCGGGCGTGTCACCGGCCTCGACATCGAGGCCGCGAAAGCCCACCCCGGCGTGGTCGACGTGATGACGCCCGACCATCGCCCCAAACTGTTCAAGGATCCGGACGAGCGCGACGATCCGTTCATGTTCCGCCTCGATCTGCTGCAGAACGATCGCGTGCGCTACCCCGGCCAGCCGATCGCCGTGGTGATCGCCGAAACGCTGGAGGCCGCCACCGAGGGCGCCGCCCTGCTGAAACCGGAATACGAAACCGAAACGCCATTGGTCGGCCTGGATGCCGGCGAGGCCTTTGTGCCCGACGGCGTCGGTCCCGGCGAACCGGCCGAATCCGGCGTCGGCGATATCGAGGCCGGGTTGGCGCAGGCGACCCGCCGTATCGATGCGACCTACGACACCTCGGCCCAGTACCATCATCCGATGGAGCCGCATGCCATCGTCGCGAGCTGGGACGGCGACACGCTCACGCTGGACACCCCCAGCCAGGCGATGACCATCGCCCGTAGCCGCGTGGCCGGACTGTTCGGCATCGATGCCGACCACGTGCATATCCGCAGCCCGTTCCTGGGCGGCGCCTTCGGCTGCAAGGGCATGATTCTGTCGCCGCAGGCGCTTGGCATCATGGCGGCACGGCTGGTGGGCGCGCCGGTCAAACTGGTGGTCCGGCGCGAACAGATGTTCGGGCCAGTCGGCCACCGCGCGCCGACGCGCCAGCGGCTCGAGCTCGGCATGGACGACGCCGGCCATCTGACCGGTCTGTCGCATCATGTACGTACCAGCTCCAGCGTGTTCGACGATTTCTTCGAACCGGCTGCCAGCGTATCGCATACGCTCTATGCCAGCCCCGCGATCGCTACCACCTACGAAGGCGTGCGGGTCAACACGGGTACGCCGCTGTTCATGCGCGCACCCGGCGAAGCCACCGGCTCGCCGGCCCTGGAATCGGCGATCGACGAAGCCGCCGAGGCCTGCGGCATGGACCCGTTGGCGTTTCGCCTGGCCAACTATGCCGAGGTCGAACCGATCTCCGGCAAGCATTTTTCCTCCAAACGCCTGCGCGACTGCTATGCCCAAGCCGCAGAACGTTTCGGCTGGGCCGGGCGCAACCCGCAACCGCGCTCGATGCGCGATGACGATGGCCTGCAGGTCGGCTGGGGCGTGGGCACTGCAACCTTCCCGGTAGTGATGTTCCAGGGCCATGCCCGGGCGTTGATCCGCGCCGATGGCAGCGGCCTGATCGAAACCGGGGCCCAGGACATGGGCCAGGGCGCCTGGACCGCCCTGGCCCAGATCGGCGCCGACAGCCTGGGCCTGGCACTCGGCCATACGACCTTCCGTGCCGGCGCCTCTGACCTGCCGGATGCCGGCGTCGCCGGCGGCTCCGGACATACCGCGACTGCCGGCAACGCGATCCACAACGCGGGCCGGGACGCGCTGGACAAGCTCGCGGAACTGGCCAGCGCCGACCCAGCCTCGCTGCTGCACGGCGCCGATCGCAGCGAACTGGTCGCCCGCAACGGCCGGCTGCACTGGCGCGGTCATGAAGCCCGCAGCGAGAGTTATCGCGATATCCTCAATCGGGCCGGCCTGTCCGAGATCGAGGGCAGCGGCACCGGCTCGCCCGACCAGGCAGCCCAGGAACAGTTCGCCATGCATGCGCACGGGGCAGTGTTCGCCGAGGTCAAGATCGATCCGGATCTGGGCCAAATCCGTGTGACGCGCTTGGTCGGCGCCTTCGCCGCCGGCCGGGTGATCAACCCGCGCATGGTCGAAAGCCAACTGTTCGGCGGCATGGTCTGGGGCGTGTCGTTCGCGCTGCACGAACACGCCAGTGTCGATCGGCGCACGGGCCGCGTGACCAACGCGGATCTGGCTGGCTATCACGTTCCAGTCAATGCCGATGTGCCCTCGATCGAGGCCATTTCGGTACACGAGGACGATACCCACATCAACGCCCTCGGGGTGAAGGGTGTGGGCGAGATCGGTATCACCGGCACCGGCGGCGCGATCGCCAACGCGATCTGGCATGCCACTGGCATCCGCGTACGGCGCTTTCCGATCGGGATCGAGGATCTACTCGGCCGCGCCTAGACCAACCGCGGTGCGCCCTCGCCGTGGCCGGGTGCACCGCAAAACGCTCGCAGCCGAAAAACGAACGTATGTCGGCTGCGGGTCGAGGCATGGCGCCAAACCGTCGCCGATCGCAGGCGCACTTGAAGCCGTGGCCCGCGCAGGGCACAGCAAACCGATGCTAAAAGCCTTATCCAGTGTCCGGAGTTAGACGCCGGCCGCCCCTCGACCGGGCGCACCGAGCCCGGGTAGATGCCGGGCGAGCAGGGCACGCAGATCGGCTACATCGATATCGAAATCGCCGAACGGCGCCTGCGTCGTGCGACCGATTTTGATGCCGCGACCGCGCCACGCCGGAAAACCGTAGTCGTCGCCCAGCGCTTCGGTATCACTCAATCCGGGCCCGACATCGGCGCCATGGCGCGCAGCGGTAAGCCGCAATTTTTGCCGCCAACGGCGCGACCGCCGGCCCACAGAATCTGCGGCGCTAGTCCCAACCCTCCGCTGCGACCGCGCGCGACCTATCCGTCGTTTCGACCAGACCGATGCCCCGCTAGGCCACTCGACCGAGGGCAGGCACGCCACCGCCTCGTACCCGACCGCGACGAGCGCCCTGCGAACAGCACGCCGGCGTCCAGCTCGAAGACGAGGCGCTGCCATCCCGTCAGCGCCCAGCCAGGCGATAGCCTGGGGTACGCCTATCACCTCGGCATCGAGCCCAAACGCCTGTGCGCTGGCTTTTAACGTCCGAGAGGGCAGCACTGCCACCGACATTGAGTAAGCCGCGGCAGCGAATATGGCGCGATCCGGATCGGCACGGGCCAGTGTCGGCCCGCATCCAATGCTGTTGCGCAAGGCCTTAGATAATCTCGACCCACGCCATAGACCAAGCGAATCAATCGGCTGTGGCCGAGATGGCCGCCTAATTGGTGGAGGCAAGGCCGCCGAATCGAGCACGGTGGCCAGGACCGGCCGCGCTCGGCCAGTACAGCGGCCGTGGCCAGGCCCATCCTGCCGCCGCCCGTAATCAGCAGATTGATCGCGGGCCACCGTCGGCTGCGGCCGCTCGCCAGAGGAAGATGCCGTCGCGATGCACGACACGGTCACGAGCCCAAGGCGCGCTGTTGGCCCCATTTTGCCCATGGTCCCGGCCTCCACCTGCAGCATGGCGCCTGTCTGATCTAAATCGGCATACCGATCGTCGGTGACGCCCTGCCATAGACATGGCAGGCGCCCCGGCCGTGCGGATCAGCTTTATCTGTCACGTCGTCTCGTGTTAGCCCTGAGATATCGAATGATGGACGGACACCTTCATGACCGATTTCCACTGGGACGATCCGCTGCGTCTGGACGACCAGCTCAGCGCGGCCGAGCGCGCCGTCCGCGATCGTGCCCACGACTACTGCCAGACCTACCTGCAACCGCGGGTGTACGACGCCTTCGAGCACGGCTGCTTCGACCGCGCGATCATGACCGAGCTGGGCGAGCGCGGTCTGCTGGGTGCGACCGTAGCCGAAGGCTATGGCGGCGGGGGCCTGGGCCACGTGGCCTACGGGCTGATCGCCCGGGAGGTCGAACGGGTGGATTCCGGCTATCGCTCGGCGATGAGCGTGCAGTCCTCGCTGGTCATGCATCCGATCGAGGTCTTCGGTAGCGAAGCCCAGAAACAGCACTATCTGCCGCGGCTGGCCCGCGGCGAATACATCGGCGGTTTCGGCCTGACCGAGCCCGAGGCCGGCTCCAACCCCGGCGGCATGACCACCCGCGCGGTCCAAGTCGACGGCGGCTATCGGATCTCCGGCGCCAAGAAATGGATCGGCAACAGCCCGATCGCCGACGTGGTCCTGGTCTGGGCCAAATCCGAAGCCCACGACGGCCGCATCAAGGGTTTTCTGGTGGATCTGCCGGCCGAGGGTTTCGACGTCTGGGAAATGCCGGGCAAGCTGTCGCTACGGGCTTCGATCACCGGCGAAATCGCGATGCACGACGTATTCGTGCCCGATACGGCGATGCTGCCAGAAGCCGAAGGTCTGTCCGGCCCGTTTGCCTGTCTCAACAAGGCCCGCTACGGCATTGCCTGGGGCGTGATGGGCGCAGCCGAAGCCTGTTGGCAGCGCAGCCGTGCTTATGTGCTCGATCGCGCGCAGTTCGATCAGCCGCTGGCGGCGAACCAGCTGATTCAGAAAAAACTGGTCGACATGCAGACCGAGATCGCGCTCGGTCTACAAGCTGCGTTGCAGGCCGGACGACTGCTCGATACCGGTCTCGATGCGCCGGAGATGATCTCGCTGATCAAGCGCAACAACTGCGGCAAGGCACTCGATATCGCCCGCAGCGCCCGCGACATGCACGGCGGCAACGGCATCCTGATCGAATACGGCGTCATGCACCACATGCTCAATCTGGAGAGCGTAAATACCTACGAAGGCACCCACGACGTACATGCGCTGATCCTCGGCCGGGCCCAGACCGGTATCCAGGCGTTCAAATAATCCGTGGCCGAGCACGACGAAACGCCGAAGCCGCTCGACGGCATCCGCGTGCTCGATCTGTCGCGGGTGCTGGCTGGGCCGTGGTGCACCCAGCAGTTGGCCGACCTCGGCGCCGAAGTCGTTAAGATCGAACGCCCGGGCAGCGGCGACGACACCCGCGCCTGGGCGCCGCCCTGGCTGGACGGCACCGACGAATCGGCCTACTTCCTGTCGGCCAATCGTGGCAAGCACTCGGTCTGCATCGACTTCTCCAAACCGGAAGGCCAAGACCTAATCCGGCATCTGGCCGCCGAATCCGACGTGCTGGTCGAGAACTTCAAGGTCGGCGGGCTGGCCGGCTACGGCCTCGATTACGAATCGCTACACGCCCTCAATCCAAAACTCGTGTACTGCTCGATTTCCGGCTTCGGCCAGAACGGACCCTATGCCCATCGCGCCGGCTACGATTTCCTGATCCAGGCCATGGGCGGGCTGATGAGCGTGACCGGCGAACCCGACGGCGAGCCGATGAAAGCCGGCGTGGCCTTCGCCGACGTATTCACCGGTCTGTACAGCGCCAACGCCATCCTGGCCGCCCTGCACCACCGCACAACGACCGGCGAAGGCACGCATATCGACATGGCGCTGTTCGACGTGCAGATCGGTGTCATGGCCAACCAAGCCGCCAGCTTCCTCGCCACTGGCGACAATCCGCGGCGGCGCGGCAATGCCCACCCGTCCATCGTGCCCTATCAGCTGTTCCCCACGGCCGATGACGAGATGGTGATCGCGGTTGGCAACGACGATCAGTTCCAGCGCCTGTGTACGGTTTTAGAACAGCCGGACCTAGCCGGCGACGCACGTTTTGCCACCAACGCCGAACGCGTCGCGTACCGCGACACGCTGGTGCCGATGCTGGCCGAACGACTACGCCAACGCCCGCGTGCCGACTGGCTGGAACGCCTGGAAACGGCCGGTGTGCCCTGCGGACCAATCAACGATCTCAAGCAGGTCTTTCGAGATCCGCAGGTCAAACACCGCCATATCGAAATCAACCGCCGGCATGCCAGCGGCCGCGATGTGGCTTTGGTCAGCAATCCGATCCGCTTCGACGATCAGCCGCTCAACGCCGAAGCCGCCCCGCCCATGCTTGGACAGCACACGGCTTCGATCCTCGGCGAACGACTCGATCTGGACGACCGCGCTCTTGCCGATCTCGCAAGTCGAGGCGTCATCGAACCTCGCGATTAGAGCGATGCCCGTCTGCTGGTTGCCACAGCCGGTAACGCCCGATTCGTTACAGCACGCCGACGATAAAACCCATGCCCATCAGCGCCAGGATGGCAGCCGACAACAGCGTCAGTCTTTGTTCGGCATGCGCAATACGATGGCTTAGACGGGACAGGCCGACGATCAGCAGCAACGTGAGCACGACAAGCGCCCCGATTACGGCCACTGCATAGGTCAGCATCAACGTCAGGCAGCGGGTAGCGCCTGCGCACATCGCCATGATCTGAAACTCTTCCTCATGCACAAAACCGAGCGTAAAAGCGAATACGGCCAGCGCACCCAGACCGGCTGTGGCATTCGGCTCGCCCCCGTGTGCATGGTGATGCCCGCCCGAACGAAGCGCCGCCCGTAATTGCCAGACGGCCATACCGAGCAACAACACACCGGCGACCTCGTTGATCCAATACGCCTGGCCCAGTTGAAAATATTGTTTGGCAGCGAAAAACAGCCCAACGACGGCAATGCTGCTGATCAGATGCCCGATACCCAGTACACAGGCCGCCAACACGCCCGACCACCTCGGATTTTTCCGAGCCAATGCCCAGGCGCCGGCCACTGGCCAGCCGTGGCCAGGCTCTAGCCCGTGCAACACACCAAGCCCGACCGCGCCGGCCAGTACGCCGTAGCTGCCGTGAAATCCAATATCCAGCATCACGAACTCCTGCGACCATACGCTGCTATTCCTGGCCAAGGATGCGCCGTTTCTTGGGTTGTCCGTTATGCTTGGCCCCGACAACCATCGTCGCGGAACAGTCACTGCCGTGTGGGCTTCGTCAACTTTCGGGTCATCGGCGCCATTGGCCGGATCGCCGCTAATCGCGACCGCGCACGCTATGGCACATGGCGCGATCACCCCAGGACACCATCACGACGTAGGGCACCTCGTGTATGCCGGCTCCGGCTGCTATCAGATCGAGACCGTGGACGGGCTATGGCTGACGCCACCGCAGCAGGCGGTCTGGATTCCGCCAGCAACCCCGCATCACGCCCGTGCTTCAGGCCGCGTCGATCTATATACGGTCTATATCGACATACGGGCAGCCCGCACGCTGCCCACATACTGTGCGGTCATGCCAGTAGGCTGTCTGCTGCGGGCATTGATCGAGGAGACCAGCCGCTGGACCGATCGACCGCCTGCCCCGGCACGCCGCCGGCATGTAACAGCCTTGTTGATCGATGAACTACAGCCCACGTCGGCGCATGCTTTCCAGCTGGCCATGCCCCCTGATCCGCGTCTGCAGCGTCTGTGTCGATCCTTGCTCGAGCAACCGGCGCGGGGCTGGTCGCTCGTCGAATGGGGCCAACACACGGGCGCCAGCGCACGAACACTGGCCCGCTGTTTCAAGCGCGAAACCGGCCTTACTTTCGCCCAGTGGCGCCGTGAAGCCCGGCTGTTCAAAGCCCTGGAATGGCTGGCCGAAGGCGCGAGCATCGCCGAGGTCGCCTACCGCGTGGGCTACGACAGCCCCAGCGCTTTTTCACATATGTTCCAGCGCGCCCTGGGCTGCCCGCCGTCCCAGTACTTCGAGGCCCGCCCCTAGATCGCGAGCGCGCTGACAACAGGCCATAGCACAGGCGGCCGTCCAGGTTGTTTTCGAACGTTCCAGCCGGCCTGCGCTCGCGGCTGCGGTCGCGGGGCCTGTTCGGCGTTTTGTACGGGTGCGCGCCGAGCGTTGACTTAAAAAAACGACGCGCGCGGCAACACCGGGCATAGCGGACATTGCGTAGTCGCACAATGACAACGCGCGACAACACGGGTGGCCGCACAACAGCGCCCGTGCCTTGGACCTGGCCCATCTGTTGGTCTTCGATCCGGTGGGCTAGCGACCAGGCGGCAACCGCCAGTCGCGGTTAGGATAGCCAACGTACACCATCGAAAACCGGCGGTCCTTCTGGATCAGCGCCCACAACAACGCTGTGTTCGGCGCCAACGGGTGCTGGCCGATCGCGGCCGCTCAGCGTTGCAGAGACTATTGTTCTCTTGGGCGATCGCCGCCACACAGTCGATCACGAGAGCGGCCGCCAAGTTTTGATCGTTGTCGCGTATCTTCCGCTGCCAGATCGCAGCCCAATCACGCGCACGCGAGCGAATGCCGCCACAACCCATGCCTTGGACAATCTTTGGGAAGCGGCGATCGCAACCGCCTATAACCGAGCCTGAGGATCGCGGGTCGCGCCTTTCACTCGGCCGTATCCGGGCATGACCTGCCGGTGTTCACTCGGGCCGGGCGCGGCGGGCCAAGCGGCGCGGCCACATGGCTCGCGATCGAGCGGCGCAGCCCACGGGGACAATCGGGTATCGTGCTCTCTAAGTCCCAACCCCCTTGAGTAGAAACCATAATGAAGCGACTTCTGGACCGCACGATCCGTCTTGGGCTCCGGCCGCCCGGCATGTACAGCGTGGCCCTGCTGACGCTCGGCCTATGCATGGCCAGCCCGGCACTGGCGGGGTACCACTCGAAAGTCGTGACCGTGACCGCCTACACCAGCGCGCCCAGCGAAACGAGTGGCGACCCAGACACCGGAGCCTGGAGCAACAAGCTGACTTCGAACACGGTCGCCATCTCCCCCGATCTGCTTGCCCGCGGGCTGGACGACGGCACCACCGTGGCCGTCGAGGGCTTCGACCACGACTTCGAAGTACGCGATAAAACCGCCGACGACCTGCACAACACCATCGATATCTATATGGGCAAAGACACCGAACGGGCCCAGCAGTTCGGTGAAAAACGCTTGCGCATCTGGTGGCATACCGACGATTGATTTCAAGCCCGGGCTCGAGCCGTCGGCGGGCAGCGCCGCGCCGTCGCTCAGCGCTCGAAAGCGAGTCGCAGCCCCAGCAGGCTCAACAGCGTCCCCATCACGATATCGATGCCCCGCCGAGCCTTGCCATAAAGCTGCTGGACCCGCCCGATCGAAAACGCCAACGCCACCACGGTGAACCAGCCAAAGGCCGTGGCGGCTGCCAGCGCGATGGTCGCGCCATAGACCCAGGCCGGCGCCTGGGCGGGCAATAGCGTGGCGAACAAGCTGCTAAAAAATACTGCGGCCTTCGGATTGGTCATGCCCAGAATAAAGCCGCGCCGAAACGAGCCGCGCTTCATCGCTGCCTGCATGGGTGGCGCTTTAGCCGGCGTATGTCGGGCTGACCACAATACGCTCGCACCGAGATAGACCAGATAGGCCGCCCCGGCCAGACGCACCACTTCATACAACAACGCCACCTGCGACAGTACGAAGGCCAGTCCGGCCACGCTCAGACTCGCCCACAGCGTAATCGCGGTCGCGATGCCATGGGCGATCCGCAGCCCCGAGCGCCGTTCGGCCAGCGCATGCGAGGTCACGGCCACGAAATCCGGCCCAGGGCTGATACAGCCGAGCAGCAGCACGCTGCCAAGGGTGACGAGTTCAGGCAGATAGGACATAAACGCCAGCGTTCGATAAACCGCTCAGACTAAGCGGCCCGATGCTGTAAAACGAGCCCCGGCACTCGATCGACCGGCCGGCATCGATCAAACCGGCGGCGCCGGCCGTTCGTCGCCATGAACCACCAGCCGATTACGGCCCTCGCCCTTGGCCCGATACAGCGCAGCATCGGCATCGGCCAGGAGCTCGGTCACGGCATAGCCCGAGCGATCGGTTATCGCCAGCCCGAAGCTGGCCGATATCCGTACCACGCGCTCGCCGTCATCCAAGGCGACCGGCGTCTCGGAGATCAGGCGACGCATGCGATCGACCACCGCCATACCTTCGGCCACCGCGCATTTCGGCAATAAGAAACCGAACTCCTCACCGCCTAGACGGCCAAACAGATCGCCGCTGCGCAACTCGCCCCGACACAACGAGGTCGCCTGACTGAGCACCCGATCGCCGGCGGCATGGCCGTAGGTGTCATTCACTCGTTTGAAATGATCCAGATCCATGACCACGAGACAGGCACTGGCTTGTATTGTGTTCAAATCGGCCAGCAACCGCTCGGCCTGCTCGACGAAATGCTGGTGGTTGAAGACCCCGGTCAACCCGTCGTGACAAGCCTGATGGCGAAAACGACGCTGCGATTGTTTGAGGCGGATCAGCCAAAGCAACGCAAAACCCAACAGGCATAAAAACAAAATCGCATAAAGCCGATTGTTCTCGGCTGCCTGTTGATTCAGGGTCTGTTGCAGGCGAAGAATCTTGTTTTGCTTATCGAGTTCTTTCACGCGCAGTTCCTTGGCCTGCACCTGCTGCTCGACCATCTGATAGGCCGAGGCCTGCTCCTTTTGGCTGTGCTGTCCACTCAGTTTCTGCTCGACATAGTGTTCGTAATACTGCAGCGCCAGGCGCGGATGCTTTGCCGTTTTTTCGATGTGGTAGAGCACCTTGTAAGCACTCATCAATGACCAGGTCGTATCGTCTTTAGCGCTCTGGCGAATGACCTGGAGCGCGGCTTGCTTAGCCTCGCTTGTGTCACCTGCTTTCCAGTAGGCCAAGGCCAGCGTTGCTGTCGACGTTAGTATTTGATTTTGATACCCAGCAGCGCGAAGCCGGGGCATCATATTCTGAATTAAAACAATGGCCGTTTTAGGCTTTCCTTCTTTGAAGAAAAGAGTGGCTTGATCTGCCTGAAGAACATTAGCGTTGGTTAGCTCTCCAGCTTTCACACAGGCAGCAATTGTTTTGGCAAACTTTGGGCTGGTAGCCTTTAGATGGTGAGCGTCGATCATCGCCGCCACTTCGGCTCTCTGCGCCACGCATGGCGACTCGCCTTCCGGAACGTTCTTGGCCGCCTGCCGGGCATAGGTCAGCGCATCGGTTGCCTGCCCGGCCATATTCATGAGCTGGGAGATACTCAATAAGGCGAGGAAGCGAGCCAATTTGTCGTGAGTATCCGGCAAACTTTCCCGGAGTTGATACGCCAGGCGATAGGCTTTTTTATACTTCCCATCGATAAGCAGCAGCCCGATCAGCAACGCCGATGCTTTGGCCCGTAGGGCAGCACTACCGGATTGGTCGATCACACGGCGCAGTATCCTTGCCGATTTTTTCATCTCTCCGACGTGCGCGGCCTGCCAGGCCTCGAGATAGCGCAGATACCAGGTTTGATAATCGGAAAGCTGATCCGCCTGGCGATGAAAACGCGTCAACGCCTGGGCAAATTTCGCGTTATCGGTATTGCGGACGCGTTCAGCCTGCGCCATCTGGCGAGTTAACGAGCTGCCGGCCGACGTTTCCGCCCAGGAAGGTGATATCCCCAGGCTCAGACAGAGCGTAAGCGCCAAACAGCCACCGACCAAGCGGTATAGCCCGTCCATTACCGACATCATCGCTTTTTTACACCGGCGGAAATGCCGCCGCGCTACTAATGACTCCCGGTAGCGTTATCCCGACTTTCCGAGGGCGCCTCTTGTTCCTGCCCATCGGGCTCTTCAGACGGCGGTTCATGTCCCGGCTGTAAAATCACATGTTGAGGCGTTTTACAAAGCGATAGGTCCAGAGCATCGGCCAGCCGCCTCTCGTCTTCATCGAGCATGGCTTGAATAAGCGCATCATCGGCACCCGCGCAGCGCAACGCCTGGCGTAATTCTTCCTGCGACGCCGCGCGCAGCGACGCATCCCGCCCGACGGTTTCGAGCAGATCAATCATATCCATCCAGCAACCCCTCGCTGCTTCCCCTGAACTAGACGAACAGCTCTGTGCGCCTAGGCTGTAACTATAGCCACTCTTGAACGAAAAAACGATTAAACCCACGCGCGTTCAGAAAATCTGTTTTCGAGGCCCGGGGCTGACCAGTCGGTCTAACCGCGACGCCCGAGGAGCGTGTTGAGGTTTCGTACGAATCCGCGCCAAGGACCGTTGGGCCACAAGCCGCGCCGCCGCGAGTGCGGCGTCGTTGCCCAGCCTCAGTGAGCGGCAACGCAGCGCTCGGCCGACACCTCAACACGCCCTTGCGCCGCTTACTTCAGGCCTCGGCCTTTGCCTCATCCAGCGCCGACAGCCGGTCGAGCATGGCGCGATTGCGCCGCAACGGTTGCGCCGGTGGCAGGACCACTGTTTCTTCCGCGGTCAGATCGGTACCCGGCAGATCGCACAGCGCCACATGGCATATCCGCGGCTGGTGAACCGGCAATGTGGCGCCGCGGTAGATGATTACCTGATGATCCAACGGGTAATCCTCGGCGAGACGCTCGACCAGCACCTGACGATAGGCCGGCCCGGTTGAAAACCGCTTAAGCGATTGGTCGCCCACCAGCCCAACCTGCCATAGCACCAGATAGCCGAAAGCATCGATCCGTCGTTCGAAAAACAGTAGCTGGCTGGCCTCGAAATGCTGGCAGCCAAAGCGCCCCGGATCGATGCCGAGGTCAGCATACAGACAATCCTCGGCCGAAACGCCGGGTTCCATATGCGCGGCATAGCCTTCGCCGCGGGCTTGGCGAATCACCTCATGCGGCGACCAGGCGAACACCCCGGGATGCCCATAGAACACCGCACAGACGGTACGCCCGGCCCGGACCTCGGCCATCATCACCGCCACCCATTCGCGATAGGTGGTCAGTCGCGATTTATCTCCGTTGCCATAGTAGCGCTGCAGGCTGCGCACATCGGGATGCATGCGCGTCAGCCACATTTCGACGAGCCCGTCGGACAGGGCCGCAAAAACCACGTCTGCCTGCTCGATATAGCTGCGCGCCAGCGGCGTGAGATGGGAGCCGAGCGTCATGCCCAGTCCGACACAGGCGATACGGCCGGGCGGCCCAACGTTCGACGATTCGTAGCTTGTCATGATCCTGTCTGGTCACAGAACGATACGCCCCGCCGCAATCCAGCGAGCCCGACTGCCGATCAATGCTGACTGGCGGCCAATATCGACATCAGCAACAACCGACGCATGCGATCCGGCAGTTTCTGGCCGTTGATGCGCATCGTGTTGCTGTCCATATAGAACGAACTCTTGAACTGCGCCTGCTGCTTATCGATCAGGCCCTTCTGGGCCAAGCCGGCCAACGTACGACGGCCTTTGGTCGGATCGTCACTCTGAGCGAGTAGCCATTGCAGCAACGGCTTGTCGACTTCGGCCGATGCCTCGACGAAGGCACGCCGAACCAGGCTGGCTAGACCGCTCACCCGCTGTGGATTAGCCTGCTCCGAGCCCGAATGCAGCGAGGCCGTCAGGTCGATCGCCGCCGAGCCGCGGTTGGTGGCCAGCGACGACAGCCCGATATGCAGCGCGCTGTCGTCGGTCAACACTTCGGGCAGCCGCTTGATCACCATCTGGCCGATTTGTTTGTTGAGCCGCTTGACCTCGGCCTTGCTGGCACCGGCCAGTTGTTGCTGATAGGGCCGGACCGCGGACAACAACGCCACGAGCTGTTGGGCATTCAGCGCATCGATGGCGGTTTCCAGGGTCAGCTCGTGCACCTTGAGCGCCGATGCCGACGATTGGTCGTTCGGCAACACGAGATCATGCAGTGTCAACGCGGTATGGAAGCCCCAGCGATTCGCCTTCGAGGACGTCGCTCGCCCCTTGAGCGCCGCGCCGAAAGTGATCCGTTGCGGCGTATCCGGGCTCTGGAAGAACACCTGGCCGAACTGGATATCGCTGTGCCCGACCAGGTCGCGGGCGCGCAGCTCCTCGATCTTTTCGCCGGGCAGTTGTGCGCCCTGGGCCTGCACGCTGAGATCCTTGAAACCTTGTACGACGCCGTCGTGCCGAACCCGCAGGCCGGGCGATGTCAACTGTAGATGCTGTTGATCGTCGGTCCACAGCTCGCCATCCATGCCCTGCCAGGCAACCTGCACCGGCTTGCCGTCGGCCGCCTGGCCGCTGCCCTCGAACGGCGCGGCGTGGAGCGATGTCGTAGTGCTGCTACTGAAACCGACTTCGGTGCGCGCGTTCAGCAGTGGCTCGGCTTGATCGTAGGTAATGTTGAGGTCATCGGGCGCCCAGCGGGTGTCGATCGTGGCCAGATTGAAGCCGGGCAACGGGCCGTGACGAATATCCGAATGCAGCGTGATCTGCTGCTTGTCGACCATCGTCTCGATCGTAGCCTCCGCCGAGAACCAGTGCCGGTGATATTCGGCAACGCGCAGCGGAATCCCGAGGCGCTGGTCGAGCGCCCCGACCTGGGCCCGAAACCGGGCCTCGATCGACTGTCCGATAAAATACGGCGCCACCACGGCCGCCCCGACAGCGACCCCGACGATCGCCACCGCCCCAAAAACGAATTGCTTTGCCATGGTCCCGGCCCCCACCGATGCGCCCGAAAAACAAGCTCCGAACTTTAGCATCCGCGATAACGATCGGCACCTGCTGCCGGCTTGGCGACCGCACAGGCATGCCCCGGGGCGGCCCGGCTAAAGCTGCCCGGCGAGGCCGTCCGGATCGTAAGCGATACGACCGCGACAGATCGTCAGCCGGACGTTGAATTCGGCATCCATCACGACCAGGTCGGCATCCCAGCCTGCGGCCAGACGGCCCTTGCGATCGGCCACGCCGAGATCGGCCGCGGCATTCGAGCTGCTCATGGCGATCGCATCAGCCAGCTCGCAGCTGGTGAACTCGAGCAAATTGCGAAACGCGGCATCGAAGGTGAGCACGCTGCCGGCCAGGGTGCCGTCGGCCAGCCGGGCCTGGCCGCCTGCGACCGTGACCGGCTGGCCGCCGAGTTCGTAGTCGCCGTCGCCCAGGCCCTTGGCCCGCATGGCATCGGTGATCGCCATCAGCCGCGCGTGGCCGGCGGCCTGCCAGGCAAGCTTCACCATCGCCGGGCAGACGTGTAGGCCGTCGGCGATGATTTCGGCCCGCGCTGTCGGATCGGTCAGCAGCGCACAGGCCGCGCCGGGCTCGCGATGGTGTAGCCCATCCATGGCATTGAATAGATGGGTGCCGCGACTGGCCCCTGCGGCGATCGCAGCCTCAGCCTGGGCTGCGCTGCAGGCCGAATGGCCGATCGAGGCGCGCACGCCGCGAGCCGTCAGATGCGCGATCAATTCCTCGCCGCCCGGCTGCTCCGGCGCCAGGGTCACTACCCGAATCCGTTTGCCACTGATCGCCTGCCAGCGATCGAACAAACCGATATCCGGGGCCATGATATGTGCGACCGGCTGGGCGCCGGCTTTATCGGGCGCCACGAACGGGCCTTCCAGATGCACGCCGAGCATTTCCGCGCCCCCGGCCGGCGATGCGAAATCGGCCAGCGTCGCCATCGCCGCGTCCAGGGCCTCGGTCGATCCGGTCATGGTGGTCGCCAGAAATGCAGTCGTACCTTCGGCCGGCAGATAGGCTGCGATCCGACCCAGGCCGTCTGCCTGGGCATCCATTACATCGGCCCCGACCGCCCCGTGGATATGGGCATCGATAAAGCCGGGCAGAATATGCCAATCGGCCGGCAGTTGGATGCCGGACGCGGCCGCCGTATCGCAGCCGATTCGGGCGCCGTCAACGGTGATCGAGCGCGATGCGCAGGCATCGCCATGGACCGTCGCCCCCTGTAACCGCCACCTTGCGGCGGTGCCGTGATCGGCAACGTTCATCAATAGGTACTCGTGACTTTGGCCACATTGGGGGGTTGATCGGGATCGTAGCCCAGCGCAACCGCCCGGCGCTCCAGCGCCCCATACAGATCAAACGCCGTGGCGATGGCATCGGCATAGACATTGCCCGTCGCCGGACGGCTGAATACTTTCAGCCCCTCGGCCGCGCGGACCTCACCCAGACCCGGGCCGATGACAGTCACCGCGGCGCCGAGCTTGGCAAGCTGGCGGGCCACATCCAACAGCCCGGGCCGGGTCGCATCGTCCAGGCAGACGATAAGCACCGGCGTACCGGGGCCAACCAGCGTCAACGGGCCATGGATGAACTCGGCCGCCGAAAACGCCTCGGCCGGGGTCACGCAGACCTCCTTGAACTTGAGCGCGATCTCGCGCGCGATACCCAGGCCCACGCCACGGCCGAGCACGAAACCGGCCCGGTCGAAAGCAGCCAGCGCCTCGCTATCCAGTGGCGCCACGCCATCGCGGCGTTCGGCGAGCGTCGCCGGCAGGCGTTCGAGCGCCCGGTCCAGCTCGCAATCATCGGCAACGGCCGCGATCAGGCGGGCGCCGGCCGCCAGAGTGCCTAGATAGGTCTTGGTCGCAGCAACCGCTGTTTCGGCGCCCATGGCCAGATCGATGGTATGGGCCGCGCTGTCGGCCAGCCGGGAATCGCGATCGTTGGTCAGAGCTACGGTCAGCGCATCGGCGGCATTGGCGGCCTCGACTACGGCATTGATATCCGAGCCCGCGCCCGATTGGGAGATCGCCATCACCATCGCCCCCTGCAGCCTGGGTGTGCGGCCATAGACCGTGAACAGGCTCGGGGTGATTTCGCCAACCACCCGGCCGGCGGTCAGCCCGGCTGCCGCAGCAAAGAACACACCAGCATGCGCCGAACTGCCACGGGCGGTCACCCACCAGGGTGCGATCTCGTGGTTGATCAGGTCGGCACCCAGGGCTGCGATCGTATCGACATTTTGGGTCCATTGATCGGCGAGCCGCTCCGGCGTTTCCAGCAACTCGCTGCGCATTCGCGTACTTCGGCTCATAACAGCGCCTCCGGTTGCCTATATGCCTGCCGGGCCATCAGCGCTGCCCCCCAGGCACCATCGTGGCGCGGCGGCCGCAGTCGTTCGCGTAGATCATGGTCCAATCGGGGCGCCAGAGTATCGGCCAGCCCGCCGGTCAGCGCCAGCCGCAGATCAGGCTGTGGATCGACCAGCGCATGGGCCACTTCCGAGACATGCCGCCCGGCCGCGGCCAACAATGCTTCGGCGGCCGGCTCGCCAGTGGCTGCGAGATCCACCACCACCCGGGCATAGGCTGCGAAATCGCCGGCGCGGGCTGCACAGGCCCAGCCGGCCAGCGCCCCGACATGCTCGAAATCGAGCAAGATCCGATCGGCCAGTTCATCCGGTGTGCGTCGGCCATCGGCCACTGCCAACGCATGACTAACCGCCTCTAGGCCGAGCCAGGCACCAGAGCCGCGATCGTCGTGCGGAAAACCCCAGCCGCCGGCCCGGGCCGTACCGCGCCCGGCGCGACAGAAACCCACCACACCGGTGCCAACCGCGACGATCGCGCCCTCGCCCAGATCGTGGGCTCCGGCACAGGCGGTATGCGCATCCGAGACAACATCCAGCCAGGCCAGTACCGGCGCCTGGTCGAGAAATGCCCGATAGGCGGCCACGAGCTCGGTGCCGGCGATCCCGATCTGCACGGCACAAGTCTCTAGTGGCACCCCCGCCAGTGCCTCCACGGCGCCGATCGTATCGATAACCGTAGCCCAGGCGGTCTCTGCAGTGCCATTGAGCGTCGCCGCCGGGCCGGCGGCCTCGCCCAGCCATTCGCCGTCGGCATCAATAGCCACGACGCGGGTTTTGCTGGCCCCACCGTCGACGCCGATGAATGCCTTGGGAGCCTGCTCGGGCATACGCTTCTCCTAGAGATGATTCCAGCACCGCGAGGCGCGATCATTGCGCGCTCGTGCGAAGGCCGCAAGCGTTGCCTCGCCGCACCCGGTGTACGCCAAGCGACCGCCACTCGCGCCCCGAGGCCCCGCGTCACAGTTGGGCTGCGGGGCCGGCCCGGCACGCACCGTGACTGGACCGTGCCCGACGCCCAACCCACTGTACCGCCTCGTACTAACCTTCGGCCGCCCCGAGAAAATGGGTTTCGATTTCTTCGAGCTTGCGGCCCTTGGTCTCGGGCAAGGGAAATACCGCGATCAACCAATAGAGCGACACCGCGATTGCCAGCAAGCCAAAGGCCCCGGCATAGCCCGCGACCGACACGATATCCATAAACACGGCCGCCAACGCAGCCGACATCAACGAGTTGGCGAACAGCGCCACGGCCATGCCCTTGGCTCGAATCGCCAGCGGCAACACCTCGGAAATAGCCAACCACACGACGATTCCCGGCCCGATCGCGAAGAAAACGACGAAACCGATCAACCCGGCCAACGTGGCATAGCCCTGGAACGCCGAAGCCGTGGTCAGCAGATGAACCAGCGCCATGAACGCCAGTGCCACGGTCGCCCCGGCCGTGCCTAGAATTAGCAGCGGCCGGCGGCCGACCCGGTCGATCAAAAGCAGCCCGATGATCGTCACCACGAAATTGGTCAGCCCGACCGACACACTACCCAACACTGCGGTTGCACCGCCCGATAAGCCCGACTGATCCAGGATCACCGTATTGAACTGCAACAGTGTATTGATACCGGTGAGCTGGTTGAGCAATCCGATGGCGAGCGCCAAGAAAAACGCCTTGCGATACCCCGGGGCAAACAACAATCCCCAGCGCCCAGCCCCGTCTGCTTCGGTATCGGCCTGCTCGATCAATTCGGCATAGGTCGACTCGGCCTCGGCCGCATCGTGGGTGCGGGCCAGCGCCGCCCGAGCCTCCTTGGGCCGGCCTTTCTTGATCAACCAACGCGGCGAGTTCGGCAGCAATACCCCCAGCAGCACGAACGCGGCCGCCGGCACCAGTGCGGTGGCGAACATCGCCCGCCAGTCGCCGCTGGCATTGAAGAAATACCCCACCAGGTAGCCGGCCAGGATGCCGAAGGTCAGACACAGCTGAAACAGAGTCACGCTGCGCCCACGAATCGACGGCGGCATGACCTCGACCATGTACAACGGCACTACGATAGTCACCAGACCAACCCCAACGCCCTGAATCAACCGGCCACCGAGTGCCCCGATATAACTGGCGGCCAGCGCGGTCACGATCACCCCGAGCGCGAACACCACGCCGGAGATAAGCAATGTGGCCTTACGCCCAATGGCATCGGCGATCGGCCCACCAATCAGGGTCGCCAGCGAGCCGCCGCCGAGCACGGCCGCCACGATCCACGACATCTCGCTGGCCGATAGCGTCAGCGCCGATTTCATGAACACCAAGGCGCCCGAAATAATGCCGATGTCGTAGCCGTAGAGCATGCCGCCGAGTGCGGCGATCGCGATCGCCAGCCAGCCCATGGCCGGCAGCCGGGTCGCCCCCGATTCTGCAGATGATGACCCCATGATCGTCTCCCGTCTGCACAGGCGCAGCCCGCCTGTCTCAGTGTCGCGTGCGCATTCTTTTTTCGAGCATTCGCCAAGCCGCATCGGTAGCCAGCCGAGCCGCACCGATCATCGGCGCGCGTTCGCCGAGCGCGGCCGCGCGCAATACCACCTCGCGGCTGGAATGCCGCGCCAGGGCCTTCGGCAGCTCACGGACCCAGGTGGCATGATCGTGATCGGCAGCGTGCAACACGATGCCATCCATATCCAACAGATGAACCATGAGCGAGATCAACTGGGCCAGGCGACGATAGAAATCGTCGGTCCGCGGTGAGTCGGCCAGACGATCCAACACGATGCCGTCATCACCGAGCATCAATGCCCCGATCTCGCCCGCACCGTGATGGCTGCCGCGATACAGGCGATCGCCCAGTACCAGGCCGCAGCCGAGCCCCGACTGGCCGATGCCGACAAAGGCGAAATTCGACCAGTCGATCGCTGCCCCTTCCAAGTGTTCGGCCAGGGTCGCGGCGTTGTTGTTGTTCACCAGGCTCACACCGATTCTCGGCCAGCGCTGGGCGAACTCGGCCCGCCAGTCGATCTCGGCCAGACAGGCCGGTTGGCCGATCGTATGCAGTTGGCCGGCGGTATCCACCGCTGCCGGCACGGCCAGACCGACCGCGAGCAACGTTTCGGGTTCACGTTTGCAGGCGGCACAGGCGGCTGTCAGTGCGTCGAACACCCCTTTGCACAGACTCTCGGCGTCGTGCGCCGTGGCCCGAGTTTGCTCGGCCAGCACCGCGCCGCGCAGGTCGTTGATCCGAACCGCCAGACTCTCGGCATGGATATCCACCGTCCCGACCACGCCGAGCGCCGGAGCCAGACGCAACAGCGTCGGGCGCCGACCGATACTGCCGGCCTCGCCTTCACGTTCGACCACCCAGCCTTGTTCGAGAATTTCGCTGGCAATCGCCGACAGCGTGACCTTGCTCAATCCGAGCGCACGCGCCAGGTCCGCACGCGAGGCATCACCATCGCGGCGCAACGCCTCCAGCACTCGGACTCGATTGTTACGCCGCCGTTCCGCCGAGGATCGGCTCACCTGTCCATTCCATTTGTTCGTAGACTTTAAAAATCAACATAGCGGGCTGATCTGATGCGTCAACTCGACTATTGGCTCAAGCCGCCGCGACCGAATCAGCCTCCCGCCGACTGTAAACTCGTCCGATTCACGGCTCTCGATCCCTGCGAGAGCAATGCTTTCGAGGCCGTTCATATCGGGTTCGCCGCCCCCGGCGTGACCCGGACGCAGCAACGCGCGACAATACCGCGCTTACGCACTGGCCCGAGACAGGGAAAAGCACGCTATGGACTGGACGCCCACCCGCGAAGATTTCGATTCCTACATGCTGCCGAACTACAACCCGCAGGCGGTCATCCCGGTGCGCGGCGAAGGCAGCCGCCTATGGGATCAGCAGGGCAACGAATACATCGACTTCGCCGGCGGCATCGCAGTCAACGCCCTCGGCCATGCCCATCCGGCCCTGGTCGAGGCGCTCAAGACTCAGGGCGAACAGCTCTGGCATCTGTCCAACGTCTATACCAACGAGCCAGCCCTGCGCTTGGCGAAAACCCTGGTCGGGGCGACCTTCGCCGACAAGGTGTTCTTTGCCAACTCGGGCGGCGAAGCCAACGAAGCTGCGCTCAAACTGGCCCGCCGTTACGGCCACGACAAATTCGGCGCGCACAAGGACAAGATCGTATCCTTCCGCCGCTCCTTCCACGGCCGAACCTGGTTCACGGTCTCGGTCGGCGGGCAGGAGAAATACACCCAGGGCTTCGGCCCGGTGCCCGGCGGCATCGTGCACGGCGAGTACAACGACCTGGAATCAGCCCGTGCGCTGATCGACGACGATACCTGCGCGATCATGGTCGAGCCGGTCCAGGGCGAAGGCGGCGTCACCCCGGCTGATCCAGCGTTTTTGGCCGGGCTGCGCGAACTCGCCGACGCACACAATGCCCTATTGATCTTCGACGAGGTCCAGTGCGGGGTCGGGCGTACCGGCCATCTATATGCCTATATGGGCTATGGCGTCACCCCGGATATCCTGACCAGCGCCAAGGCGCTCGGCGGGGGCTTTCCGATCGGCGCCATGCTCACCACCGACCGGGTAGCCGAAGTCTTCGTGGTCGGTACCCACGGCTCAACCTATGGCGGCAACCCGCTGGCCTGTGCGGTTTCTCTGGCCGCGGTCGAGACCATCGGCCGGCCAGACGTGCTGGCCGGCGTTGCACAGCGGGCCGCGATCTTTCGCGAAGAACTGGACCGCATTCATGCTAAGTACGACTGCTTTGCCGACGTCCGTGGCCAGGGCCTGCTGATTGGCGCCGAATTCAACGACCGCTATACCGACCAAGGCCGGGCGACCCTGGCCGCCGCCATCAAGCAAGGCCTGATGCTGTTGGTGGCCGGGCCGAATGTGCTGCGCTTCGCACCGTCGCTGATCATTCCCGAGGCCGATATTCGAGAAGGCATGGCCAAGTTGGATGCGGCCATCGGCACGCTGGAATAGCGCGTGCTGATCGTCCGCCCCGGTCATCCCGATGACCTCGAGGCGCTGGTGGCCCTAGCCGCCAGCGCCGAGCCTGCCCTGACCAATCTACCGGCCCATCGCGAACGGCTGGCCGAGCGGCTGGCGGCCTCGCAGCATGCCTTGTCCGAGTCGATCGCCGCGCCCGACGGCGAGATCTATACTTTTGTGCTGGAAGATCTCGGCGCCGATACGCCACGGGTAGTCGGCACAGCCAGCATCCGGGCCCGGGCCGGGGCTCGCGAGGCCTACTACACCTGGCGCCGCGAGATGCTGATTCATGCCTCCCAGCAGCTCGATGTGCGCCGCGAGGTCTCGATCCTGTCGCTGTCGCACGAGCTGTCGGAAGCCAGCCTGCTATGTGCGTTTTCGCTAGATTCCAGCTATCGCGGCGGGCCCGGCGAGCGGCTGTTGCGCCGCGCCCGGCTGTTGTTTGTGGCCCAGCACCCCGAACGCTTCATGCCCAACCTGGCCGTTGCCATGCCCGGCCATCTAGATGACAACGGCCACTCGCCGTTCTGGGAATCGGTCGGCCGGCATTTCTTCGTACGCGACTTCGCCGAGATCAACGAAATCGCCGGCATTCATTCCAAGAGCTTCATCGCCGAGGTGATGCCGCCGTTTCCACTCTACGAACCACTGCTGAGCGAGGCCGGCCGGGCCGCGATCGGTTCGGTGCATAGCGGCCATCGCCGGGCGGCAGCGGATCTGCGCGACGAAGGCTTCACGGCGTCTCGCCATGTCGATCTCTTCGATGGCGGCCTATTGTTCGAAGCGCCCTTCGAGCGGCTACATTCGGTACGCGGCAACCGCTGGCATCCGGTCCTGCTCGACAATCGCGTTGCCGCCGCCGAGCACGCCCCGGCCCTGCTTGCCAACCAGGAAACAGCCGGCTTTCGCTGTGTCACCGCCCCGCATGCGCTGACCCAGACCAGCCAGCTCCGCCTGGCGCCGGCCCATGCCGATCGGCTGGGTCTGGATACCGGCCGAGCCGTGCTGGCCGTGCCCCTGCCGAAGATCACCGAGGAGACAAGCCGATGCTGATCCGACCGATCGAGGCCGGCGATCTCGATGCCCTGCACGCGATCGCGATCGAGACCGGCACCGGCTTTACCTCGCTACCCGACAATCGCGATTTTCTAGCCCGGCATATCGAAGAAACCCGTTCAGCCTTCGACAAGCCTGCCGATGATCCCAGCCTGGCGATCGACCCCGACCTGTATTTCTTCGTCCTCGAAGACGACAACCGCCCCAATGCGCCGATCGCCGAGCGCGTGGCCGGCTGCTGTGCGATCGAGGCCCGGGTGGGCCTGGATGCGCCGTTCTACAACTATCGCGTCGGCCGGCTGGCCCAGGCCTCCAAGCAGCTCGAACTGAACCGGGTGATCGATACCCTGTTTCTGTCTTCCGATCATACCGGCGACGCCGAAGTCTGCTCGCTATACCTGCGCCCGGACTGGCGTACCAAAGGCCAACGCAACGGCACGTTATTGTCCCGGGTGCGCTGGCTGTTCATGGCCGCCTATCGGGCGCGTTTTCCCGACCGGGTCCTAGCTGAGATGCGCGGGCGCTTCGACGATGCCGATGTGAATCCGTTCTGGCAGGCGCTCGGCCAGCATTTTTTCCCGATCGATTTCCGGGATGCCGACCGGCTCACCGGCCTGGGTCAGAAATCGTTCATCGGCGAATTGATGCCGCGCTACCCGATCTGTACCGCGATGCTGCCCGAGGCCGCCCGCGAATGCATCGGCGCAGTCCACGAACAGACCAAGCCGGCCCTGGCCATGCTCAACGCCCAGGGCCTGCGTTTTGAAGGCTATATCGATATCTTCGATGCCGGGCCGACGGTCGAAGCCTATCTCGACGACGTGCGCGCGGTGCGTCATTCGCGAGAAGTCGCAGTGCATATCGATGCCCAGGCCGACGACCCGGCCTCGCCGGTGACCCTAGCAGCCACCACCGGCGTCTGTGCCGATTTCCGGGCCGGCTGGGTCGGGCGTGCGGCCGAGGACGATGGCATCGTGCTGCATCCTGAAGAGGCCGCAAGGCTCGGCGTTGATGATGGGGCACAATTGCGTGTGCTCGGCGATTGATTGCAGCGGCTGACATGCGCGCTCCGCTCACGACCAACGCAACCTATAACAGGCCACTGAGCCTTCGATTGCTTTGGGGTTTCGCGCTGATGCGCGACTCCTTTTCGTTTGCTTGTCCAAACGAAAAGAAGCAAAGGACAAGACACCCTACCTTGCGCCGATGCTTTGCATCGGTGCCCTGCGCACAAGGGGCCCGAATACAAACAAGGTACGCCAAGCCGTCGGAGCGAACGTGCCTGTATTTCTGCCCGTCTGAGGCGACGCAGACGCACAGCAGCGACGGGTGTCCGGCGCACCGCGCCAGGGCGGCCAGCCTGTTTGAGCGTCGCCAAAGCGACGCGACCCAAAACAACAACCCAGGGGGCCGCATCCCGTGGCCGCGAGCATCGGAGTGCACCGGCACAGCCGGCGCCGATGCGGCTGCCTTTTGTTTTGGCTTATTAACCAGAGCAGGCCGAAAAGTGGCTCGCGCATCAGCGCGAAACGCCAAGTCTCGTCCAGCGCCCAAGCCTTTTCGCGCTCCATCATTGGAAAACTGTTGCGCCGAAGCATCCGCTCCAATCGGCACGACTGACCCTCGCTCTATTTCTCGCATCAACGCGCGCCCGAGCCACAAGTACGCGCTCCAGCCTTGCTAGCCCTGAAGCCGAATAACTCAACGATTAAACCGGAGCCACCATGCCACTCCAAGCCAAACAACAACTATTCATCGACGGCACCTGGCAAGCCGGCAACGGCGTGGCCATGGCAAAACACGACCCGATCGCAGGCATCCAGCTCTGGCAGGCCAACGCGGCGGATGCCGATCAAGTCGACACCGCCATCGCCGCGGCGCGCGCGGCCTTCCCAGACTGGGCCCGCCGGCCCTTCGACCAACGCGCGGCGATCGTCGAAGCTTTCGGCAAACAGCTCGAGGCGCACAAGGAAGAACTGGCCATCTCGATCGCCCGCGAAACCGGCAAGCCGCTCTGGGAAGCCCGTACCGAAGTCGGCGCGATGATCGGCAAGATCGCGATCTCCCAGACTGCCTACCACGAGCGTACCGGCGAACGGTCTAAGGACATTCCGGGTGGGCGGGCCGTGCTGCGCCATCGCCCGCACGGCGTGCTCGCAGTATTTGGGCCCTACAACTTCCCCGGCCATCTGCCGAACGGGCATATCGTGCCGGCACTGCTGGCCGGCAATACGGTCGTGTTCAAGCCCAGCGAGCTGACCCCGGCGACCGCCGATCTCACCCTACAGTGCTGGGAAGCCGCGGGCCTGCCGGAGGGCGTGATCAATCTGGTGCAGGGCGAAAAAGCGGTCGGCCAGGCGCTGGCCGGCAGCGACGAGATCGACGGCCTGCTGTTCACTGGCTCGGCGGCGACCGGCAAGTCGCTGCACAAGCAGTTCGGTGGCCGGGTCGATAAGATCCTGGCGCTGGAGCTGGGCGGCAACAATCCGTTGGTGATCGCCGATGAGGGCTATGAAATTCCGGCCGCGGTGCTGACGATCATCCAGTCGGCCTTCATCTCCGGCGGCCAGCGCTGTACCTGTGCGCGTCGTCTATTGGTACCTGAAGGCACGGCCGGCGATGCGCTGATCGAGGCCCTAGCCGCTGCGCTGGCCGATCTGCACGTCGGCGAGCCGATGGACGAGAGCAACCCACCCTTCTACGGCGGCCTGGCCACGCCCGCCGCGGCCAAAAGAATCGTCGCAGCGCAGGACGAACTGGAAGCCCGCGGGGCGACCGTGCTCGTACGCAGCGCGATTCTAAAAGCCGGCACCAGCCTGCTCTCGCCCGGACTGGTCGACGTCACCGGCATCGAGACCGCCGACGTCGAGCACTTCGGCCCGCTGCTTACGATCCGTCGCACCACGAGCTGGGATGCCGCGATCGCCGAGGCCAACAACACCGCCTATGGTCTGTCGGCCGGTCTGATCGGCGGTGATGCCGCGCTCTGGGAAGACTTCCGCCTGCGCATCCGTGCCGGCATCGTCAACTGGAACCGCCAAACCACGGGCGCGGCCTCGGATGCGCCCTTCGGCGGCATCGGCGATTCCGGCAACCATCGCCCGAGCGCCTATTACGCAGCCGACTACTGCGCCTGGCCGATGGCTTCCATGGAGGCCGAGACGGTCGCGCTGCCGGAGCATCTGCCGCACGGCGTGGATCTATCGAATGTTTCGCGCGGCTAGCGATGACGCAGGCGAACCCGGCGCGCATCGGCTACGCTTTGCATAAGACAGGCCCATCCTGGCGCATACGAGGTCGAGGCGCATGTTCACCGGACTGAGCGCTTTTCCATTGACGCCGCTGTCCGGCGAAACTCCGGACGAGGCAGCGTTTACCGGCCTGATCGAACGGCTCGTGGCCGCGCGCGTGGATTCGATCGGCGTACTGGGCTCGACCGGCCACTATGCCTATTTAAAGCGCGAAACACGCGCTCGGATCGCCCGGCTGGCCTGCCAGCACAGCGGTGATATTCCAGTCATCGTCGGCATCGGCGCGCTGACCACCGCCGAAGTGCTCGCCTGTGCCGACGACGCCCAGCGCGCCGGCGCCACCGGACTGCTGCTGCCGGCCATGTCTTACCAGCCGCTTGGCGAAGCCGAGGTATTCGATCTGTTCGCAAGCGTCGATGCCGCGGTCTCGCTGCCGATCTGTGTTTACGACAACCCGACCACCACGCACTTTCAATTCAGCGACCAGCTATACCGCCGGATCGCGGCACTGCCGAACGTGGCCTCGATCAAGATTCCGGCGGTGCCCGGCTCGCCAGAGCAAGTACAAACACGCATCGCAGCGCTGCAATCCGAACTACCGGACGATGTCACCCTCGGCATCAGCGGTGACGGTTCAGCCGCGGCCGGGTTGAATGCAGGCTGCGCGGCCTGGTATTCGGTGCTCGGCGGCCTGTTCCCCGCGGCCGCGCTCGCGATCACGCAGGCCGCCCGGGCCGGCGATGCCGCCGCAGCGCGCCGCCTATCCGCCGACCTCGATCCGCTCTGGGCGCTGTATGCCCGCCATGGCGGCAGCCTGCGCGTCATCGCGACCGCTGCCGCAGTGCTCGGCCTCGTCAACCCGCCCTGCCTGCCCCGGCCGCTGCACAGCCTGGACGGCGCCAACCGGGCTGATGTCGCAGCGACCCTGGCCGCCCTCAACCTCTGCTGATGGAGTTCATCCCATGACCAGTTTCGCCACCGACGCCACCCGCGAGGTCAATTTCGACGGCCTGGTCGGCCCGACCCACAACTACAGCGGCTTGGCACACGGCAACATCGCCTCGGCCAGCCATCGCGGCCTGGTCTCCAACCCGCGCGAAGCTGCCCTACAGGGCCTGGCCAAGATGAAAGCCCTCCACGACGCCGGCTTTGCCCAAGGCGTGCTGCCGCCACAACCGCGCCCGGCCGTCGAACTGCTCGACCGGCTCGGCTTTGCCGGTACGCTGAGCGACCAGTTGGCAGCGGCCTGGGCCGCGGATCCGGCGATCGTGCGGGCGATTTCCTCGGCGGCCGCGATGTGGACGGCCAATGCCGCGACCATCACACCCTCGGCCGACGCGGTCGATGGGCGCGTGCATTTCACCGCGGCCAATCTGCAGTCGAGTTTCCATCGTGCGATCGAGGCCCCGACCACCGCTGCGGCGCTCAGCGCCATCTTTGCCGACGACTCATGTTTTGCGCACCACGAGGCACTGCCGGCTACGCCGGCTTTCTCCGACGAAGGCGCTGCCAACCATACCCGTCTCTGCGCGGCTTATGACGCGCCCGGCGTGCATCTGTTCGTCTATGGCCGCCACGGTCTGGATCGTGGCCGAGCAACACCCCCGGAATCCCGGCGCTTTACAGCCCGCCAAACACTAGAAGCCAGCCAGGCTGTGGCTCGCCAACACGGCCTGGCCGCCGAGCAATGTGTATTCGCGCGCCAGAGTCCGGAAGCTATCGATGCCGGCGTATTCCACAACGACGTGATCGCGGTCGGCAACGGCCCGGTGCTGCTCTATCACGAAGCAGCCTTCGCCGAGGAAGAAACCGTGCTCGCCGAGTTGCACGACAAGCTGCGGGCCCGGGGCACGCATCTGGTTCCGGTACGCGTAGCCCGCGAAGACGTCACGCTTGAAGATGCTGTGGCGACCTATCTGTTCAATTCGCAGCTACTGACCCGCCCCGACGGCTCGATGATCGTCATCGTGCCGGCCGAATGCCAGCGCAATCCAGCCGTGGCGGCCGAACTCGATCGCATCGTCGCCGATCACGCCAATCCGATCGCCGGCTATCGTGCCTACGACGTCAAACAGAGCATGGACAACGGCGGCGGTCCGGCCTGCCTGCGCCTGCGCGTGGTCCTGTCAGCCAACGAGCGCGCGGCCATGAATCCTGGCGTGCTGTTCGACGATCGCCTCCACGATCGGCTCGCGGCCTGGGTCGAACGCCACTATCGCGACCGGCTGGAAATCGAGGACCTGGCCGATCCAAGCCTGCTGGACGAGACCCGCAACGCGCTCGACGAGCTGACCGGCCTGCTCCGATTGGGGCCGATCTATGCTTTTCAGCAGATCGGTTAAACGCCATACACCGCGCCCGATATCCGCATCGGGCTGTCCAGCCGGTCACGGCTGACTCGTGAGGTGTTCAAAGCACCTCGGTCCAAGATCTGATGTATCTGATTTTAGCCACGAGTCGAGTTAGCTCCTGGTTTCGCACTGCTGTGCAAGTGCCTTCCGACTTGCTCTTGTCAAAACCAAACAAAAGGCACTCGACACGGCGCCGGCTGCGCCGGTCCACTCCGATGCTCCCGACGACAGGCTGGCCACACCACACCAGCGCGATGCGCCTGATACCCGTCGCCGCTGCGCATCTGCGTCGCCGTGTAACGGGACTCAATACAAGCCCCGCCTTTCACATCGCGGGCCCGCTCTGTATTGGGTCCCTTGGGCGCAGCGCCGAGCAGTAGAGGCCGCAAGCGATAAAGACGGCGGATGTCTGAGTCGTGCGTAGCACGGCGAGTTTCCGGCCGTCCGCTTGCGGCCGCGCAGGGCACCGATGCGCAAGCATCGGCGCCAGACAGGGTGCCTTTTGTTTTGGCTACTTTTATTTGGGCAAGCAAATAAAAGTGGCTCGCGCATCAGCGCGAAACAGCCCGGCGCGGCGGGCCCGTGGGTTATTCAAAGCACGTTGGCTTGGGATCTGGCCTATCTGATTTGAGCCACGAGGTGAGTTAGATCTCGGTTTCGCACTGCTGTGCGAGCCCCTTCTTTTGCTTGCCCAAAAGAAGGAGCCAAGAAAAAGGCACCCGACACGGCGCCGGCTGACGCCGGTGCACTCCGATGCTCGCGGCCACGGGATGCGGCCAGAACTCACGTCGCTTTGGCGGCCCTCAAACAGCTGGCCGCACCGGCGCTGTGCGCCGGACACCCGTCGCCGCTGCGCGTCTGCGTCGCCGTGTCACGGGACTCAATACAGGCACCCACTGCAACATCGCAGGCCCGCTCTGTATTGGGTCCCTTAGGCGCAGCGCCGAGCAGCGGAGGGCCAAAGCGATAAAGACGGCTGGATACTCAACCGTGCGGCGCCGGTAAGACATGACGGCTCAAGGCATCGGCTCACAAGGTTCGTCCTACATCAATTCCGGCTGTTTCAGCTTGGTCCCGTCATAGAACCGATCCAGCCGATACGGACTGGGATCCACGATCGGCTCGTCGCCGGCGGCCATGTCGGCGATCAGCCGACCGGCGCCGGGACCGATGCCAAAACCATGGCCGGAAAAACCCGAGGCCACCATGAAGCCAGGCAGCGAGGACACGGGCGAGATGATCGGGATCATGTCCGGGGTGGTATCGATCGCCCCGGCCCAGAGTTCGTCCATGGCCATATCGGCCAGCGCCGGATATTCACGCTGACAAGCCGCCAGGGTGTCGCGCGCCAGTCCGGCATCCGGCTTCGGATCGAGAATACGCTGTTTTTCAAACGGCGAGATGCCGTCGAGCGACCAGCTGCCTAGAGCTTCCGGCCCGGAAAAAAACGGCTTGCCGAGGCGATAGGTCAGCTTCTTCTTGAGCTTACGCTGATAGGCCGCGTAGAACTTGGTCGCATAGCGCATCCCCAGCGGGGCCAGATCGATTCGCCCGCGACCTGGTACGGCCAGGGTATAGCCGCCATCCAGGCGTCGACGCATAGCCACGGTCGGCGTCGTCAGACAGCCGGGGGTGACTTCGGGCGCCGCGGTAGTGGTGAAGGCCGTACCGATGACGTTGGTCACCGGTAGGCCGATGCCATGGCGTCGACACATCCGTCCGCTCCAGGCGCCGCCGGCGCCGATCACTTTGTCGGCCCGTACCCGACCGCGTTCGGTGACCACGCCGCGTACCTGGCCGTTGTCGATATCCAACCCACGTACCGCACAGTTCTGGAACACATGGCCGCCGAGCTTGACCAGGCCACGGGCGATTGCCGGGGCCGCCTTGGCCGGCTCGGCCCGCCCGTCATCCGGCGAAAACAGCCCGCCCAGCCAGTCGGTGGTCGTACCAGGCGACTTGGCCTGGGCTTCGTCACCATCGAGGATGTGGCTGATAAAGCCATGCTCGCGGGCACCGGCCTCCCAGGCCCGCCATTTGTCGATGTCTTCGGCGCGGGTGGTGGTATAGACGATGCCTTCGCGGCGGAAGCCGGTGTCCTCGCCGGTTTCGTCGCCCAGCTCGCCCCAGCGGCGCAGCGCATGCATGGCCATCGGTAGCTCGAACATGCTGCGGTTCTGCTGCCGGCACCAACCCCAGTTGCGGCCCGACTGTTCGCCAGCGATCACGCCTTTTTCGAACAGCGCCACCCGCGCGCCCTTGCGGGCCAGTTCGTAGGCACTGCAGACGCCGATAATGCCGCCGCCGATGACAGCCACATCGACATGCTCAGGAAGCTCGGGAGTATTGGGTACCGGATCGACCTGAATGGTCATGCGTTTGATCTCCTTACCGACGTTCGAGGGCGGTTTGTTGAAGGGATTAGAGCTGTCGCGCGGCATAACAGGAGGCAGCGACCGAGGCTCGGTCTTGGTTCGCCGGCTGTCCCGTTGTGCCGTCGAATGGCCGCATCTGGCGGGCCGAAAGATAGGCCTGGCGCGCCTAGAACTGGGCCGGCTGTGGCCGGGTATGCATGATCCACAGCACGCGGGCCGATTCGTCGGACTCGTTGGCGATGCCGTGGGCCTTGCGACTGTCGAACTGGAAGCTGTCGCCGAGTTCAAGGGCAGTGGTTTCGCCGGCCACGATCAGACTCAACCGGCCTTCGAGTACCAGCCCCGCCTTTTCGCCCTCGCCGATCATCACCTCGTGGGACCGGGTATGCGGCGGGATATTGATGACCATGAACTGCAGATCGTGTTCGCCGCTGGGCGAGAGCAGCTCCTTGCTCATGCCGTTGACGCCGACCTGGAAGAACGGCCGTTGATCGGCCCGCCGGACCCGTTCCTCAGTCGGCGAGGTTGGCCCGGCTGGCTCGCGATCCTCGAAAAAAGCAGTCAACGGGATACCGAGCACGGCGCGTAACCGCTCGAGGGTGCCGATCGACGGATTCGACAGGCCGCGCTCGATTTGGCTGATCATACCGGCCGATACACTCGAGGCCTCGGCCAGTGCAGCCACCGTTAATGCCTTATCCTTGCGCATCCGCCGCAGGCGACGACCAATACTAACCTCGGCCGAATCCTCGTTGTTCGCACCGGCGTTGGCTGCCGTTTCTTTCGATTCGTTCATGGGCGTCTCTTATCGTGATCAGGCGGCGTCGAAATCCATCAGAACGGTCTTGTAGCGCTGGCAGGCCTCGAAGGCTTGGCGGCCGAGATCCTTGCCGATGCCCGAGCCTTTGTAACCGCCGGTCGGCAGTGCCAGATCCCGGCTGCGCCCGTAGCGGTTGATCCAGACCGTACCGGCCTCGATGGCGCGCATGGCGCGCATGGCCTGACCGACGTCGCGGGTATGAATGCCTGCGGCCAGACCATAATGCGGATGGTCGGCCAGAGCGATCCCTTCGGCTTCGTCGGCAAAGGTCTGAACCGTAAGCACCGGGCCGAATACTTCCTCGCGGACCACCGCCATCTCATCATCCACGTTGGCCAGTACGGTCGGTCGATAAAAAGCCCCTCCCGGGCCTTCGTCGAAGAACTCGCCGCCGGCGACGATGTCTGCGCCATCGTCACGCGCCGATGCCACCAGACGGTCGATCTTGTCGGCCTGGGCCGGGCCGATCGCCGGACAATACTCGGTGGCCGCCGACCAGGTCGGGCCAGGTCGCAGCCCGGCGATGATCTCGACCACCCGCTCGACCAGCGGCTGGGCAATCGCCTCATGAGCAACCAGTCGGCTGCCCGAAATACAGGCCTGGCCGCCGTTGGCGGTAAACCCGCGCACGATGCACTGGGCAACATGCTCGAAATCCGGCACCTCGTCGAATACCAGCTGCGGACTCTTCCCGCCCAGCTCCAGCGTCACCGGTTTGACGCCGTGCCGACCGGCATCGGCCATGATTTGCTGGCCGGTCGCGCTGGAGCCGGTAAAGCTGATTTTGCCGATCCCCGGATGACGCACCAGCGCGGCACCGGTATCGGCCCCCGTGCCCTGAACTACGTTGAACACGCCCGCCGGAATGCCGGCCTCGACCGCCAGCTCGGCCAGGCGCAGGGTCGAAAACGGCGTCAGCTCGGAGGGCTTGAGCACCACGGCATTGCCGGCGGCCAGCGCTGGGCCACATTTCCAGGAGGCCATCGACAACGGGAAGTTCCAGGGCGTGATCGCCCCGATCACGCCGTACGGCTCGGCCGCTACGAAGCCGAGCGCATCGCTGCGCGTGGCGGCAACATCGCCGCCGGCCTTATCCGCATACTCGGCGAAAAAGCGGATCGCCTCCGCAGTGAACGGAATATCCTGAACCAGCGCCTGGCCGATCGGGCGAGTGGAACCGACACATTCCAGCAGCGCGAGCTGTTCATCGCTATCGATCAGCTCGGCCCAGCGGTACATGGCCCGGGCCCGTTCGCGCGGCGGGCGATGTGCCCAACCCGAACTCGCCAGCGCCCGCTCGGCCTCGGCCACCGCCGCATCCACGCCGGCCTGTCCTGCCTCCGGCACATGGCCATAGACCTGCCCATCCGATGGCCGGGCGACGGCCAATGCGGCTTCGTTGCCATGCACGTAGCGGCTACCGATGTAATGGCCGCTGGTCACGGCAACAGCCTCGGGATCGAAATCGCGGATTAGTACGGTCATGGCTTGGCCTTGGTGTGATTCATGCTTGGCAGCAGCACGGGCATCGAGGTAGCGCTGCAGCATTCAATATAATCAAAATATTGAATAAATGCTGCGCTTCTCGTCAATGGATCATTTGGCTTTATTCGTTCACCGCCGACAAGGCGAACCATAAAAAATAGCAAATACAGCAATATATGATTAGAAAATAAAAAGCGTACAGATTTGTTTGACAGGCTTAGACAAACCATGGTTCATTAAATTGAACTCTGTATCGTTAGCCGATTGCCGGTGCGATGCGGCGACATCGACCGTCACTACCCGAGGTATGTCATGGACACGGCCGTCAAACTGGACCGCACCGATATCGATATCCTGGCCACGCTGCAGGCCAACGGCCGGATGTCGAACGTCGATCTGTCGCGGGCGGTTCATCTGTCGCCGAGCCCCTGTTTGCAGCGTGTCAAACGGCTGCAGAGCGCGCGTTACATCACCGCGTACCAGGCCCGCATCGACCTGACCAAGATCGCCGATAGCGTGACCGTTTTCGCCGAAGTCACACTGGCCGAGCATCGCCGCGAGGATCATCGCCGCTTCGAAGCCGACCTGGCCGGCATTGATGGCCTGCTGGAGTGCCATATGGTCAGCGGCGGCTACGATTATCTGCTGCGCTTCGTCGCCCGCAGCATCGGTCACTACCAGCAGACCATGGAACGGCTGCTGGAGCGAAGCGATGTCGGCATCGATCGCTTCGACAGCTATATCGTGATCAAGTCGCCGATCGTGAAGGACCAGGTCCCGATCAAGACCCTGTTGGCCTCGTAAGACAACCGACATGATTCGTCTCGTCATGCGGCGTCTCCGACGGCCTCAACGATTTCTGCCAGCGCCCGCAGGGCTACAGCCAACACCGACTCGTCGATATCGAAATCCGGCTGATGATGCCCGGCCGGCCGGTCGGCGCCGAAGATCATATAAGCCGCTTCGCCACCCCGTTCGCGGACCCGCGCCATCAGGGCGGTGGCATCCTCCGAGCCACGAGGTCTGGCATCGTGATCGATGATCCGGTCGATGCCCGGCAGCCCGTGCAGGCGCTGCGCGATCTCGCCGACCCAGCCCGGGCTAGACGCACACTCCACCGCACGCCCGACACAACGCAGTTCGTAGCCGACGCCCTGCGCCTGGGCAGCCCCGGCGATCACCTGTTCGGCGCGCTCGCGCATATAGTCGTCGATCGCGGTGGTCGCGCCGCGGGTCTCGATCTCGAGCTCGGCACGATCGGCGATCACGTTGCGCCCGGTACCGGCGGTCATGCGCCCGACATTGAGCCGCGCCGGGCCGGCGCTGTGCGGCGCGATCGCATACAGACCGGTGACCGCCTGGGCCGCAGCCAGCAAGGCATTGCGTCCGGCCTCGGGCGCGCCGCCGGCATGCGCGGCCTGTCCGGTGAAGACCACGTCCAGCTTGTGGGTGGCCAGAAATCCGTCGCAGCCACAGAGCACGGTGCCACTGTCGCAGCCCAACCCCAGGTGCAACGCGATCAGCCGGTCGACATCGTCCACTACCCCGGCCGCTACCATCGCCGCGGCCCCACGCACGCCTTCTTCGGCCGGCTGAAAAACCAGCTTTACGCGGCCGTGCAAACTGCTCCGCTGGGCGACCAACACTTCGGCCAAGCCCAGCCCAATCGCAGTATGGCCATCGTGCCCACAGGCATGCATAGCGCCAGCATGACGCGAAACGAAGCCGTCGCTCTTCGGCCGATGCCTCGCAGCCTCGGACTCAGCCACTGGCAAGGCATCCATATCCACGCGTATCGCGAGCGTCGGCCCCGGGCGGCCCGAGTCGAGCGTGGCGACTACGCCGGTCAGACCATCGCCCAAGCGCGCCAGCCAGGCTTCGTCCGCGCCTTCACGCCGGGCACGTTCGCAGGCGGCCGCCAGGGTCCCGGCATCCGGCACCCCCATACGTGCCCCGGCATCGACCACCTCTGCTCCGACCGCGACCTGCCAGCCGAGCGCATCCAGCCGCTCTGCAACCAAGGCCGCGGTCCGGAACTCGGTCCAACCGACTTCCGGATGCGCATGCAGATCGCGCCGCCATTCGATCAGACGGGGCGCGAGCGCGGCGACGACCTTGGCCAGCGAATCACTCATCGCCGGCTAACCCAGCGCCTGGGTAGTGAGCAGAAACTGCTGGACGACCGGAGTATGCGGATGCGCCACCGGCGCGACTTCGCCGCGACTCATCTGGATGATGCGGTCCGCACAGGCCAGCCCGCGCTCGGCCAGCCAGGCTTCGTCGATCGCCTCGCCCAGGGTATCCAGGCGTACGAACTGGCCCTCGGCTTCGAACAGCAAGGCGTCGATCAACGCCTGAGCCTGTTCGACGGTTTCGGCGACCACCGGCCCAATCACCTCCCCCCGGCCGAACCGGCGGCGCATGCCAAAACCCACCACCCGCTCGTCGCGACGGCAGACCTTGACCGACTCAGCCGTGGTCAGCGCCATATCCAGTACCGCAGCCCGCCCGCTGCCGGCATCGGCCAGGCGTTCAATGCTCGGCCGATCGGCCGCAGTCATCGCCGCCAGCGCCGGGTCGGGTTCGCCCACGGCCTGCGCCAGGCCCTGATACTGAGCCACGCTGTTGCGCCGCACGAAACCGAATTTCTCGTACATCGGCGTGCCGGCGACGGTCGCCACCAGCAGCATGGGCAGCTCGCCGGCCAAAGCCATGGTGCGCGCCATCATGCGTTTGCCCAGCCCATGCCCGCGCCATTGTTCATCGATGACGATCAGACCGATCGTGGCCAGCGCGCCCTGCGGCATGCACAGGCCGGTGCCGATCAATCGATCATTATGTTCCAGGGCCACACCGCGGCCGACTTGCAGCAGCTGCTGCCAGTCCTCACGGCGATGCGGCCAGCCGAGCGCGGCCGACAGCCGCACGGCGCCCTCCAAATCGTCCATTCCGAGTTCACGCCAGCGATAGGCCGCGTCCAAGTCGTGGGCCGCCGATACGGAGTCCGAACCGCTCATTTCGCTTTCCCCGGAGTTGTACCAAAAACATGCGACAAGCCCGGATCTTCGCATCATATTGATGCACTCGCTACGCAATCCGGCCAAGAAAATGCATTTCGAAACATCACGCTGTTTCGATACTCCGGACAGCAGAAAATGCTGCAGCAGTCGAACAACTAAGCGCCAAATGCCGGCCCATGCCCCCTACCATTGAACTCAAGATTACACACTGCGTACCGGTCGACGCGTCATCGTCGGATACGCTGTCTTGCCCGAAAAGGACCGGATTATGAGCGACATCATGCGCCCCAAATACATCACCTTCGACTGCTACGGCACGCTCACCAATTTCCAGATGGGCACACTCGCTCGCGAGGCCTTCGCCGAGCAGATCCCCGATGCCAAGCGTATGGCGCAGTTCGTCCAAGATTTCAGTGCCTACCGGTTCGACGAGGTTTTGGGCGAGTGGAAGCCCTATGATCAAGTCATCCGAACGGCACTGGCTCGTACCTGTGCACGCTGGAACCTAACCTATGACGACACGGTCGGGCAGCGTTTTTATGCGGCCGTACCCACCTGGGGCCCGCATCCGGATGTCACCGCCGGGCTGTCGCGCATCGCCGACAAGATCCCGCTGGTGATCTATTCCAATGCCGCAGGAGACCAGATCATGGCCAATGTCGACAAGCTCGGCGTGCCCTTCGCCCATGTCTTCACGGCCGAACGCTTCAAGGTCTACAAGCCGCGCCTGGCGGCCTTCGAAGCCATGATCGACACCCTGGGCTGCGCCCCCGAGGAGCTGCTGCATGTGTCGTCGAGCTTTCGCTACGACCTGTTCAGTGCCTCGTTCATGGGCATTCGCGACAAGGCTTTCATCAACCGCGGCCATGAGCCGTATACGCCGGGCTACGGCGCGACCGAAGTCGCCGATACCCACGGCCTGGCCGAACTGGTCGGGCTGTAAGGACGGCCGGTCGCGATGCCCACTACCCCCTACTGGCTGGATACCGCGCCGCGCTTGACCCGCGGCGCGGAGGGCCCGGTCGCCGGACGCTACGACGTCGCCGTCGTCGGTGCCGGCCTGACCGGGCTGTCGAGCGCACTGCGCTTAGCGCGCAGTGGTGCCTCGGTACTAGTGCTCGACGCGGGCACCGTGGTCGGTGAAGCCTCGGGACGCAACGGCGGCCAGTGCAATACCGGCATGGCCCACGACTATGCGGCGGTCATCGAAGCGCATGGCCGCGACACAGCCGCCTGTTTCCATCACGCCTATGCCGCAGCCGTCACCGAGGTCGAGACACTGGTCGCCGACCACGGCATCGACTGCGACTTTCGCCGCTGCGGAAAACTCAAGCTGGCGGCCAAACCCGAGCATTACGACGGACTGGCCCGGGCGCATACGCTGATGAACCGCGAGTTCGAAGCCGGAACCGAACTACTCGATGCTCAACAGATTCGTCACGAGATCGGCGCCGAGGCTTTCCACGGCGGGCTGCTGATGCCGGACGCTGCCCAGCTGCATGTCGGGCGCTTCGGCGTCGGCCTGGCCGAGGCCGCCGCCCGCCACGGTGCGGCGATTCACGAACATACCGCGCTGACCGGACTGCAGCGTAACGCCCATGGCTTCGCGCTTCAGACCGCCAACGGTCGCGCCCAGGCCGACCAGGTAGTACTTGCCACCGGGGCCTCCCGGACCGGGCCGCTTGGCTGGTTCCGGCGCCGTATCGTCCCGGTCGGCAGTTTCATCGTGGTCACGGAGCCGCTGGCGGGGGCCACCCTCGACCGGCTGCTGCCCAGGCGGCGCAACTACGTCACCAGCCGCATCATCGGCAACTATTTCCGGGCCACCCCTGACGACCGGCTACTGTTCGGCGGCCGGGCGCGGTTTTCCATGAGTGGGGCAACAGCCGACCAGAAAGCCGGTGCCATTCTCCGGCGTGGCCTGTGCGAGACGTTTCCAGATCTGGCGGATACCGCTATCGATTATTGCTGGGGCGGGCTGGTCGATATGACCCAGGACCGCCTACCGCGAGCGGGTGAGGATCGCGGCCTGCACTACGCCATGGGCTACAGCGGCCACGGCGTTCAGATGTCGGTGCATATGGGCGGCGTGCTCGCCGAGCGCATCGCGACTGGCAACAGCCGCAACCCCTGGGCGCATCTGAGCTGGCCGGCGATTCCCGGGCATTTCGGCACACCGTGGTTTTTACCCGCGGTCGGCGCCTGGTATCGCATCAAGGACCGTCTTCGCTGAAGCCGGTATCACGTTTTGAGTAGTGAATGAGGGCAACGACATGACCGACGACCCATCGAACCCCGCCGCGAGCGGCATGACCGAAGATAGCCTGAAAAAAACGCTGACCGGCGGCACCAGCCGCCGCGAAGCCCTCAAAACCCTGGCCGCAGCCGGCTTCTTCGCGGCCGGCGGCTCCGGTCTGTTGCTCGGCCCAAGAGCACGAGCCGCCGACAACACGCCGAAGCACGGTGGCCAAATTCGGGTGGCCGTGTCGTCGAGCTCGACCAAGGACACCCTGGATCCGGCCAAGGGCGCAACCGCGATCGATTACTGTCGCGATTTCATGTTCTACAACGGCCTGACCGAATACGACGCCCATCTCGAGCCGCAGCCGGCCCTGGCCGAGTCCTTCGACAGCCCGGACGGGGGCAAAACCTGGGTATTCAAGCTGCGTCGCGGCGTGAAATTCCACAACGGCAAGACGCTGGCCCCCGAGGACGTAGTGTTCTCGATCATGCGCCAGAAAAAACCGGAAACCAGCTCCAAGATTAAGCCGCTGGTCGACCAGATCGACAACGTGACTGCCTCGGGCGATCACGAGGTTACGGTAAGCCTGACCACGCCGAACGTGGATTTTCCATCGATCACGGCGATTTCACATATGTTGATCGTGCCGGCCGGCACCACCGACTTCTCCGAGGGCATCGGCACCGGGCCATACCAATGTGCCGAGTTCAAGCCGGGGGTGCGCTCTATGGCCCACCGCAACCCCGACTACTGGAAGTCCGGCAAACCCTATCTGGATGCCATCGAAATGGTCGGTATCGGCGACAAGTCGTCGCGCATCAACGCCCTGATGTCGGGCGACGCGCAGATGATCAACGACGTCGATCCGCATGCCGCCGAGCGCATCAAGGGCGCGCCGAACACCAATCTGGCAGCGATCAATTCGGGCAACTATACCGACCTAATCATGCGCACGGATCTACAACCAGGGGCGCGGCCGGCCTTCGTCGAAGGCATGAAATATCTGCTCGACCGAGAGCGGATGAAAAACATCATCTATACCGGCTATGCGGAGATCGCCAACGACCAGCCGCTGCCGCCGACCAATCCTTACTATTTCGATGGCCTGCCCCAGCGCCAATACGACCCGGACCGGGCCAAGGCCCTGTTCAAGAAAGCCGGCGTGGCGGGCGCCAAACTGCAGGTGATCGCTTCGGAGGCCGCCAATGGCTCGGTTTCGATGGCCACCCTGCTGCAACAAGGCGCGGCCCAGGCCGGGCTTGATCTGCAGATCAAGCGCGCGCCCGCCGAGGGCTACTGGTCGAATAACTGGGCCAAGCAGCCGGTGACTTTCGGCAACATCAACCCGCGGCCGACTGCCAACATCCTGTTCAGCCAGTTCTTCACGTCCAGTGCGCCGTGGAACGAGTCGCAGTGGCACGATCCGAAGTTCGACCAGTTAGTGGTCGCCGCACGCCAGGAACCGGACCAGGCTAAACGCCGGCAGATGTATGCCGATATGCAGCAGCTGATCCACGAATCCAGTGGCATCGGCATCCCGCTGTTCATCACCGATCTGACCGGCTATAGCAATAAACTCGGCGGCATGGACGACCAGATCCCGCTCGGCGCCATGCTGGGCCATCGCTTTGCCGAACGCGTGTGGTGGAAAGGATGAGCGAGCCCGCGCGCCACAACGAGGAGCGGCTGAGCGATGCATAGCCCCGCGCTTCGTCTGATCGGGCGGCAGCTCGGCTCGGCGCTGGTGACGCTGTTTCTGGTCTCGTTGATCATCTTCGCGATCACGGCGTTACTGCCCGGCGATACCGCCAAGCTGGTACTCGGCCAGTTCGCTACCCCAGACCAGGTTGCTGCCCTGCGCGCCAAGCTCGGGCTCGATCAACCGGCACCGCTGCGCTATCTGCAATGGCTGGGTGGGCTGGTGACCGGCGACTTCGGTGTCTCGGCGAGCAACGACATGCCGGTTGCGACCCTGATCGCCCAGCGGCTGCCGGCCTCGCTGTTGCTGGCCGGCGTAACCACGCTAGTCTCGGTGCCGCTGGCGCTAGGCATCGGCATGATCTCGGCCATGTACCGCGGGCGGCTGGCCGATGGCGCGCTCAACGTCGTTACCCTGGCCATGGTCGCGGTGCCGGATTTTCTGATCGCGATCCTGCTGATCCTGTTTTTCGCGGTCCAGCTCGGCTGGCTGCCGGCGCTATCGTATATTTCCAATATCCACGGCATCGGCGATTTCTTCCGTGTCTATGCCATGCCGGTGGCCACCCTGTGTACGGTGCTGATCGCCCAGATGGCGCGCATGACGCGTATCGCCCTGATCAACGAACTCGACAGCCCCTATATCGAAATGGCCCGGCTCAAGGGCGTGGGCCCGGTGCGCTGCGTGCTGGTGCATGCCCTGCCCAACGCCGTCGGCCCGATCGCCAACGCGATCGCCCTAAGCCTGGCCTATCTGATCGGCGGCATCGTGATCGTGGAAACGATCTTCAACTATCCAGGGCTGGCCAGCCTGATGGTCGATGCCGTGTCCAATCAGGACCTGCCCCTGGTCCAGGCCTGCGCGATGCTGTTCTGTGCGTTCTATCTGCTACTGATTCTGCTGGCCGAACTGGCGGCTTTGCTGGCCAACCCGAAGCTGAGGACCCGATGAGCGCATCTGATGTTTGTTCTAGCGACCCCCGCGAGCCGGCGGCCGCCCCGTCCGGTTCATCGCGCCTGGCGCGTCTGGCGAGCGCCCCGGCCAAGCTCTGGGTCGGGCTTGGGCTATTCGGCTTCTGGATTTTCATCGCGATCTTCGGCACCTGGCTGGCGCCACACGGCATGGGCGACATGGTGTCCAGCCAGGTGTTCGCCGGCCCCAGCGAAGCACTCTGGCTGGGTAGCGACCACCTCGGCCGCGATGTCTTGAGCCGCATGTTGATCGCCACCCGCTACACGGTCGCCATGGCCCTGGCGGCCGCGGTGCTGTCCTCGGCAATCGGCGCCGCCTTCGGCCTGATCGCTGCGCTGGTACCGCGCCTCGTCGATACCGGCATCAGCCAGATCATGGATGCACTGATCTCGATCCCCAGCAAGATGATGGCGCTGCTGATCGTGGCGGTGTTCGGCTCGTCGATTCCACTGCTGATCGTGGCCGCGGTGGCGACTTATGCGCCCGGGGCCTATCGCATCGCTCGCAGTCTGGCGATGAACCAGGCCGCGATGGAGTATGTAGCGATTGCCCGTTGCCGCGGCGAAGGCCGGCTGCATATCGCGATCGTCGAGCTGTTGCCGAATATCTTCGGCCCGGTGCTCACGGACATGGGCATGCGGTTCGTGTTCATCGTGCTGCTGCTCAGTGCCATGAGCTTTCTGGGGCTGGGCATCCAGCCGCCGATGGCCGATCTCGGCTCAATGGTGCGCGAGAACATCAGCGGGCTGAACCAAGGCGCGCTGGCAGTGATTGCCCCGGCGATCGGCATCGGCACGCTGACCGTCGGTGCCAATCTTCTTATCGATGCAATCTCGAGCAGACGTGATGGCTGATCCAACGACCCGTACTCACTTCGGCGAGCCGCTGTCGGTCGCCGGGCTGTGCGTCAAAGCACGGCCGGAGCCGAGCGCTCCGGAAATTCCGATCGTCGAGGATGTGTCTTTTTCACTGGCCGCCGGCGAGGTGCTTGCACTGATCGGCGAAACCGGCTCTGGCAAGAGCACCATCGCGCTGTCGTTGATGGGCCATGCCCGACGCGGCTGCCGGATCGCGGGCGGGAACATCACCCTCGGCGAGACCTCGATCCTCGATGCCACCCCCAGCGCCCTGCAACGCCTGCGCGGTGATCGCATCGTCTATATCGCACAGAGCGCGACCGCCGCTTTCAATCCGGCCAAAACCCTCATGGCGCAGGTCATCGAAGGCGTGGTCGTACACGGGCTGCTGTCGCGTCGCGACGCCCGCGACAAGGCCCGCGCCCTGTTTGCCGAACTGGCCCTGCCGGAGCCCGAGACGATCGGCGAGCGCTACCCGCACGAAGTCTCGGGCGGCCAGCTGCAGCGGGCCATGGCCGCGATGGCGCTGATCAGCGATCCCGCGCTGATCATTCTCGACGAGCCGACCACTGCGCTGGATGTAACCACCCAAATCGAAGTTCTGCAGACCTTCAAGCGAGTGGTCCGCGAACGCGGCGCCACCGCGGTGTATGTCTCCCACGATCTGGCGGTCGTGGCCCAAGTGGCCGACCAGGTGCTGGTACTCAACGCCGGTCGGGCCCGCGAGCTGGCGCCGACACAACGCATCATCGAAGCGCCGGTCGATAGCTATACCCAGCGCCTGTTGCAAGCCGCCCGCCCGGCGACTATCGAGCGCGATACACTGCCTGCGGAGGGCGACGAACTGCTACGCGTCGACAATCTATGCGTCGGCTACGGTCGTACCGATCGCAACGGGCGCCCCGAGCACGCTGTGCTCGACGATTTGTCCCTGCGGATCGATACCGGCGGCGCGCTCGGCGTGATCGGCGAATCCGGCTCCGGCAAATCCACGCTCGCACATGCCATCGCCGGCCTGGTGCCAGCCCATCACGGCGGCGTGTCCTTTCAACGCCGCGAACTGCCTTTTGCCCTGGCCCAACGCAACCGGCATCAGTTTCGCGATATCCAAATGGTATTCCAGAGCGCCGATAATGCGCTCAACGGCGCGCATAGCGTGCAGCGGATTCTGAGCCGGCCCCTACAGCGCTACTTCGATTATTCACGCGCCCAACGCGAAGCTCGGGTACGCGAACTGCTGGATCTGGTACGGCTGCCGAGCCGGGTCTTGTCGTCGCGGCCGGGGGCACTCTCCGGCGGCCAGAAACAACGCGTCAATCTGGCTCGGGCGTTGGCCGCCGAGCCCAGCTTGATCATCTGCGACGAGGTCACCTCGGCACTGGATACCGTGGTCGGCGAGGCCATTCTCAATTTACTCAACGAGCTGCGGCGCGAGCTCGGGGTCGCCTACCTGTTCATTAGCCACGATATCTCGACCGTTCGCCGGGTCTGCGACGATCTGATGGTGCTACGCCGCGGCGTGCCGGTCGAATACGGCCCCTGTGGCGCTATGATCGATGCACCACAGCACGCCTATACCCGCCAGCTCATCAACTCGATCCCACAGCTGCGCACCGACTGGCTGGACGAGCAAAACATGCCGGCTTAGGGCGTGTTGAGGTTTCGTGCGAGTCCGCACAAAGCACTGTTATGCCGCACCGCGGGCATCGCGCGCGCGGTGCAGTCACCTCTGTACAAATGTGCGGCAACGCGGGCTTGCCGTCATGTTGTTAATTGATGGGCCCCTGTCCAGCCGGTTTGGGCCGCCCATCGCGCCTGCTGCGTTCCGAGTCTGGGCCGTATCAGAACCACGATGCGGCGATTCGCAGGGCACAATAGAGGGCGGCCAACGCGGCGCTCTCACGACCCTTCAACGGGTCCCAAGACAACAACATGTCGTGCCCTGCGAGCGTCAGCGCAGTGCGGCCGTGATCAGGAACCCCGACCACGTACCGGCGGTGCCCTCGAGCGAGGCAGATGATAATCGCAGGCAGGCACGTTCGGATCGTCAAGGCCGCTCACAGGCGACAGCGCTATCGATCCCTGTACGACGTTGAATATCGCACCCATCGCTCGGCAGACATGTCCTGTCATGTCCGCCCCACCGCCGCGAGATCTCGCCCATGCATATCGCCTATAAATCCGAAGCCTCCCGCGGCCGGCGCTGGCAGGCGCTATGTGCCGAACAGGCCCCCGAGCGCACGTTTTATCTGTGGCCGCTCGAAACCCCAGCCCCGGACATCCATTATCTGATCGCCTGGCAGCCACCAGCCGATGTCTATGCTCATTTTCCGAACCTAAAGGTGCTGTTCTCGGTGGGCGCCGGCGTCGATCAGCTGGCCCTCGATGCGCTACCAGGCGAGTTGCCGGTCGTACGTATGATCGACCCCGGCCTAACCCAGGGCATGGTGGAATACGTCACCTGCGGCGTGCTCGCCCTGCAGCGCGATCTGCCGGCCTATCTCGCGCAACAGCGCGAACACCGCTGGCAGCCGCGCCCACAACAGCCCGCTGGCACCACCCGAGTCGGCATCATGGGGCTCGGTGAACTGGGCCAGGCCGCACTCGCCCAGCTCCAACAACTCGGCTTTGCCTGCCAGGCCTGGACACGTTCGCCACGCTCGCTGGCCGGCGTGAAGGTCTATCGCGGGGCCGACGAACTGGCCGAGTTTCTGGCGAGCACGGATATCCTGGTCTGCCTGCTGCCGCTGACCGAACAGACCCGGGGCATTCTGAACACGGCCCTGTTCCGGCAGCTGCCGGAACAGGCCGGGCTGGTGCACGTTGGCCGCGGCGCACAGTTGGTCGGCCCGGATCTATTGGCCGCGCTGGACGATCATCGTCTCAAGGCGGCGATCGTGGACGTGGTCGACCCGGAGCCGCTGCCCGACACCGATCCGCTTTGGGCCCATCCGCAGCTGTGGCTGACCCCGCATATCGCCAGTGCCACCCAGGCCGATACTGCGTTTCAGGCCATCCTCGACAATATTCGACGCTACGAACATAGCCAGCCGATGCACGGCCTCATCGATCGCGAGCGCGGTTATTAGGTAGTGATACTCATTGGCCCGCGAATCGCGACGCCGTACCGTCTCACCGAAAAGGATGATTGACATATACGCCGTCCAAAAGGCGGCTGCCTTAAGGAGCGGTCCATGTCGCAATACCCCCGGATTCACGCCCAATCCCAAACCCTGCCGGGCAGCGAAGCCGATCTAGTGCCGGCCGCCAAGATGATTCGCGATGGCTATCGCGGCGCTGGCAAGCTGGAAGACAAGATCGCACTGATCACCGGCGGCGACTCCGGCATCGGCCGCTCGGTAGCGATCCATTTCGCCCGCGAAGGCGCCGACGTGGCGATCGTCTATCTCAGCGAAACCGCCGATGCGCAACACACCCGGCGTCTGGTCGAGGCCGAGGGCCGGCGCTGCCATCTGATCGAAGGCGATCTGTCGGATGCCGACTTCTGCCGGGCCTGCGTGGCCGAGACGGTCGACACGCTCGGCGGACTAAACTGTCTGGTCAACAATGCTGGCACCCAGTGGGTGCAAGAAGATCTGGCCGAGCTGCCGGATGCCCAGTGGCGCGATACCTTCGAAACCAATATCCATAGCCAGTTCTATCTGGCCAAGGCCGCCCTGCCCCATCTCGGCGCCGGCGACACGATCATCAACAATGCCTCGGTCAACGCCTATATTGGCCCGGACTTTCTGGTCGACTACAGCGCGACCAAGGGCGCGATCGTATCGTTCACCCGCAGCCTGTCGAACCAGATCGTCGGCCGCGGCATTCGGGTCAACGCCGTCGCCCCGGGCCCGGTCTGGACGCCGCTGCAGCCGGCCACCCTCGGTGCCCACGATCCTGCGTGGCTGGAAGGTTTCGGCGAAGACACGCCGATGGGCCGGCCCGGCCAGCCGAGCGAACTCGGCCCGGTGTTCGTCTTCCTGGCCAGCCTGGATTCGTCGTTCATCAGCGGCCAGACGATTCATCCCAACGGCGGCATGGTCGTCAACGGCTAAGCGGGCCATACTGCGCGGCAACGATACCGACACGGAGCCGACCATGGCCGCTACCGCACGCTGGACCGACCGCGCCACCCATCGCCACTGGTTGGCCGCGGAAGGCCTGGACCTGCTCGAGTTCTATCGTGCTGCGCGGCTGCCCGACGGCGGTTTCGGCCCGCTCGACGTCAACGGCCGGCTCGCTTCGCCGGTCGCCGATACACTGATCACCGCACGCATGACCCATGCCTATGCCCTGGCTGCGATCCAAGGCGTACCCGGCGCGGCATTGCTGGCCGAACACGGCATCGAAGGGCTGCGCAGCCTGCTGCATGACGACGAACACGGCGGCTGGTTCGCAACCGCACCGCATGACGGCTTCGACGACAGCAAGCAGTGCTATATCCATGTCTTCGTCGCCCTCGGTGCCGCCAGCGCGCTGCAAGCCGATATCTATGGCGCCAGCATGCTTCTAGAAGACGCACTCGAGGTGTTGGAAACCCGCTTCTGGGCCGCCGACGAACAGGCCTACGTGGAATCGTTCGACCGGCACTGGGGCGAACCGGCCGACTATCGGGGCGCCAACGCCAATATGCACGCCACCGAGCTGTGTCTGGAGCTGGCCGATGTGCTGGACGACAACGGCTGGCGCCGGCGTGCCCTGGCGATCGCCGAACGGCTGATCCATCGCCATGCCCGGGACAACGGCTACCGCGTGGTCGAACATTTCGACAGTGCCTGGCAGATTTTAGCCGACTACAACGCCGATGCGCCGCACGACGGATTCAAACCCTACGGCGTCACCCCCGGGCACGGCTGTGAATGGGCCCGCCTGCTGCTGCATCTAGAAGCCGGCCTACACTCGGCTGGCGACGAGGCGCCGGCCTGGCTGCTCGACGACGCGATTGCCCTGTTCGATACCGCCATGGACGAAGGCTGGGAAGCCGATGGCCGCCCTGGGCTGGTCTATACCGTCGACTGGCACGGCCATACCGCCTCGGATCGGCGCCGCCACTGGCCACATGCCGAGGCCAGCGCGGCCGCAGCGGCGCTGGCCCAGCGAACCGGCGAGGCCCGCTTCGAGATCTGGTATCGCCATCTCTGGGATTTCATCCGCGAGGTCTATATCGACGACGAACGCGGCAGCTGGTTTCAGGAACTCGACGGCCAACTCGGCCCGGAGGCCCACGAAGGCCACCTCAAGGCCGATCTGTATCACGCCTACCAGGCCACGCTGCTGCCGCGACTGCCACTTGCCCCGACTCTGCCAGTCGCCGTAGAACGACTCTGATCGTCTTCTCCGACGCCGGCGATTATCGAACACGGTCCTGTAGCTGAGCGCGCTTTGGGCGAGGCCGACCGGCCCTCGCGCCTGTATTGCTGGCGGGCTGAAGGGCTACGTCTGTATAGCGAGGCCACACGCTGATCGATCGCGACCGCGCTGCAACAAGCCCCGCCCGACGCCCAGGCGGCAATAGCCCGCGCCGGGCGCGGCCGGCAAGACGGCCGATGCGACGCGGCATGCGCCGAATCGCGCCGAAAGCCATGGCGCCTGCGCAGCAGGGCTGGCCGTGCGGCATCAGACCTCGATGGCGATCGAAGCGGCTCGCATCTCGGCCCACGACATAGGCAGGATATGCCAGGTCATCGGCGGCATGATCAAACCGGGTTTATCATCGACCATACAACGACCTTGGCCCGGCCCCACGGGCCACGCCAAGGCCCCGCGCCCGATCCATACCGGGGCCGTTGACGCGCCCAGCCCCATATCGGCACCCAAGTGGGCTGGAATGGCTTGCGAGAGGCCGACCAAGGCCGCATAGTCTGAACAGGATAGATATTCAGTATGGGCGGCACCGACGCAGGCATGCTGCCCATGCGACATCAAGCTGCTCAAGCCATGTCTGAACACGATTCCAACGATTCGAAGCACAACCACGGCGGCCAGCGTATTCCGTCCTGGGCCGGCCATGTGCTCATCGCCAGCGATATGGTGCGTCGATCCATGTTCTTGGTGCCATGGCTGGGCACCCTGATCGCGCTGTATCTGGTGCTGCCGACGTCTTCACTCTGGATCCAGGCCAGCGTGCTCGTGCTTGCCTCGATCGCGACCCTCGTCGCGGTCGTTCGCGCAGCCGCCACCCAAGCGGCCCAGCGCGGCGCACTCGGTGCCTACGTCGCGCATCTGGCCACCCAGACTATGCTGGGGCGCTGGCTGACCGATCTACTGTCGAATTCCTCGCGCTAACCCGGGGCGATACCCAGCGTGGCAGCACGAGCAACGTGTTCACGTTATGCGCTGCCGTTCGCCAACTGGCCCTACTTGCTGGCTCTAATCACATGCGCAATGCCTCAGGCCTTCACAGGGTTGAACCGTTTTCTTAAGCCGATCGTGCTCGCGCCAGACGAGTCGTTGCAACGTCCTCGGCGCGCGCTGGACAGACGATTCTGCAACGCTGAATGGCCAAGGTCGTAGCCTAGGCACGACCTAACCCCAGCCGTATCCGGCACATCACCGATCGTTTTCAACCAGACGACCAGCGATGTGCCCCGAGCCCGGTTTTAAGCCGGGCTCAATGCCGGTTCGATCGGCATCTCGACCGTGTCGGCTGAACGCGGCTTGGCGGCGGTCGATGCGGCCTGCTGAAAATCGTCGACCAGCCGGGCCAGCCGCTGGGCCTGGACCGCCAGCGTGTCGATATCCTTGGAGCCCTCGGTAACGAACGACGCATTTTGCTGGGTGACCTCGTCCATCTGCGACACCGCCCGATTGACCTCCTCGATGCCGTTGGCCTGCTCTTGGGAGGCCTCGCTGATCTCGCGAACCCGGCGTGCGATCTCGTCGACCGAGGCCACGATTCCGCTCATTGCCCGCTCGGCGCTTTCGGCATAGCCGCCGCCGGTACGGATCTCGCTGGAGGCCTGTTCGATGAGCTGGCTGATTTCACTGGCCGACGAAGCACTGCGCGAGGCGAGCTTGCGCACTTCGGCCGCCACCACGGCGAACCCGCGGCCATGTTCGCCCGCCCGGGCCGCCTCGACCGAAGCATTCAGCGCCAATAGATTGGTCTGGAAGGCGATGTCTTCGATCACATCGACGATCGACGTGATCCGCGACGAGCTGTCCTCGATTTTGTTCATCGAGGTCACCAGCTGGGCCACATGGCCGCTGCCTTCGTTGATCGCGTTCGATGATTCACGCATCCGCTCATCGGCCTCGCGGGCGTTATCGGCATTGCTTTTGACCGTCGAGGCCAACTCTTCCATGGTCGCCGACGTTTGCTCCAGCGACGCTGCCTGCTCTTCGGTGCGGCTCGACAGTTCGAGATTGCCGGCCGAGAGCTGGTTGGCCTGCTCGGCGACCGTGGCCGAGGATGCCCGCACGTTGTCGAACAAGGCCTTGAGCTTGTCGGTATAGCGGTTGACGGCCTGCCCCAGGGCACCGATCTCGTCGCGGCGATGGATATCGAGCTTGGCCATGCCTTCGCTTTCGCCCAGGTTCTCGATACGGCGAGTCGTATCGTTGATCCGGGCCACCAGACGGCGCCCACTCCACCAAGCAAAGCCGAGCGCCAGCGCCAACAACGGCAAGATATATAGCAACAGCGTACCGGTCAGGTGGCTCGACAGCGCAGTGATCTGCGCCTGGGGCGTCACCAGCCCCAGCGTCCAGCCCGGCCCCGGCATATGGAACCAGCGAACCGAAGCCGGCTCGTTCAGCTCACCGGCGGTATCCACAGCCACGCGTTGTGGGCCGCCGGCCTCGCTCATTGCCTGTACCACCGGCGCCAACCAGGCATGGGTCTGGGTCAGCGATGCCAGGCCCGTCATATCACTGCCGCCTGCATTCAAACCGGGAAAATCGATAATCTGGCCGTTGCCGTCTAATGCAAAGGCATAGCCGCCCGTTGCCCCGCCGTTGGCTGCCAGAAAATCAGCCATGCCGTCGAGCTTGAGGTCGATGGTCGCCACGCCGGCGAAATTGTCTTCGCGGTAATAAGGTACGCTGCAGGTGACCATGGCCACGCCGCTGGTCGGATCGCGATAGGCCGGCGACCAGACACATTGGCCGGGCGGCTTACCGCGTGCCGCGCTATACCAGTCGTCGTTTTGGTAAGCACTGGCATCCGGCTGGTTGTAGGCATCGGAAAACGCCAGCGCGCCGTCATCGCCACGGGTCCAGAAGAAACTGCGCTTGGTCACCCCGGGCGTAAAGGCGCCCGGCTCCGGCCAGATCCCGCCGCCGGCGATCATCGTCTGCCCGCCCTGGTCGATCACATCCGGCATCACCTGCTTGAACAGCGCCGGCGCTGGCGGCATCGACGCGGCCAGCCCCGCCATACTGCTGGTCGTACCCGCGATACGCGCCAGCCGCGCATCCAGGGCATTGACCAGCGATTGACCGGTCTGGTCGGCCAGCTGCTGACTGGCCCGAGTCGCCAGCGGCTCACCGCGCCAGGCCATCACGCCATAGATCGCTGCCCCGACCAGCAGCATCAACACCAATACGCCGAGCGTCATACGCCGGGAAATCGAATCCAGAGAAAAACGCTCTGCTAAAGCCATGCCGTATCGCCAACTCAAAATAAAACGCGTTGGAACGTTCATCGGCCAGGACCGGAAAATATTGAGATGGCCAAGGTATGGCCGAGCAGCGATAGCCTGGCGCCCTAAGACCAGCCGATATCACATCGCACGCTCATCCCGGCGAGCGCCCTCTGCCTTATCTCCAAACGGCTCGTGTCTGCGGTCTAGACTGTGATCGAAGCATCTCCTAAAGCCTGATCGGATAGGCTATTGGCCATACAGGACGCCCTTCCGAGGCCTTGCCGATCGCATCGAAACACGCTATTAATTCGCCGGCGCAGCGGCCGACCGGGCGCGCTTGCGCACTACGGGGAACTGAAAAACGCGACTGATCGAGTCACGCAAAACGCTCGATCGTCGCAGCATTTGATTGGGGGACATCATGATTCGTTGGATAAAATCCAGCGCGACACCGGTCGCGCTGTCGGGACTGCTCGTGCTCGCGATCACGGGATGTGCAACGGAATCGCACCGCGTCATCGAACCGGAAACCGTTAGCCAAGCCAGTCGACCCTATACAGGCGAGCGCTATACCGTAGTCGTCAGCAACTTCGACAATCGCTCGAACTATGGCCGCGGCCTGTTCAGCGACGGCGGCGATCGGCTGGGCAACCAGGCCCAGACGATTCTCGAGACCGATCTGCAACAGACCCGTCGTTTCAAGGTCGTGGATCGCAACAACATGTCGGAGATCGCACGCGAAGCCAAGCTGCGCGGGATATCTCAGGCGCTACATGGGGCACAAGTTGCCATTACCGGCGACGTAACCGATTTCGGACGCAAGACCACGGGCGATACTCAGCTCTACGGCATACTGGGCTCGGGTAAAAAGCAGGCTGCCTACGCCAAGGTCAATTTGAACGTGGTCGACGTGGTCACTTCCGAGGTGATCTATTCCGTACAAGGTGCTGGTGAATACGCGCTCAGCGATCGGCAGGTCATTGGCTTTGGCAGCGCCTCTGGCTATGACGCTACGCTCAACGGCAAGGTGCTCAACCTCGCCATCCGGCAGGCCGTTGAGAAATTGACCACGGCGATGGAAAACGGCCAATGGTCGCCCTCCAAAGAGGGGCACAGCTGATGCCGGTCGATAACTCACGAATTCTCGCGCTGCTCGGTCTCGCGGCCTGGGTTGCATTCGGGAGCGGCTGCGCCCATCAGCCCAAGCCCCTGTATAGCTGGGGTGATTACCAAACGCTCCTGTACAAGATGTATGTCAAACCCGGCGAGGCCACACCTGCCGAGCAGGTCGACCGATTAACCCAGGACATAGAAAAAGCCCAAGCCAGCGATCAGAAAGTCGCGCCCGGGCTGCATGCCCAGCTGGGCTATATGGCCTATATGGACGGCAAACCCGGTATGGCCGCAGAACAGTTCGCCGCCGAGCGCAGGCTCTATCCGGAATCCGAGCATTTTATGGGCCGGCTGTTGGCGACCATGCAGGAGGGCCAGCCATGAGAGTGATTCGCTACTCGATCCTGGCGAGCCTTCTAGCGGCGCTTGCGCTCTTGGCCGGCTGCGCGACCACCAAACCGTATGACTATTCGGCCTATCAATCGCATCCACCGCAATCGATTCTGGTCTTGCCGCCCATCAACCAAAGCGTGGACGTCAACGCACCCTATATCTATCTATCGACGATCAGTGTGCCATTGGCCGAACATGGTTATTACGTCTTCCCGGTCGCGGTTGTCGATTCGTTCATGAAAGACAACGGCGTCGCCGAGCCGGCAGAGATGCAGCAGGTGCCACTGGCCAAACTTGATCAGGCGTTCGGCCCGGACGCCGTGCTGTATACGACCATCAACGATTGGGGCCAGAAATATCACGTTATTTCCTCGGATGCGACGGTCGAACTGACCAGCCACTTGGTCGACGTCGATAGCGGCGCAACAATCTGGAAAGGCCATACTCGGCTTGTACAAAGCTCAAACAACGGCTCGGGCAGTCTGCTCGCCGAGGCCGTCGTTGCTCTCGTGCAACAAGTCGCCGGTTCGACCCATGACTACACTCGCCAGGTGTCCGGGCAAGCCAATACTCAGATGATCGGCAACCCGAACCAAGGGTTGCCCTATGGCCCATACAATCCTAAAAGCGCAACCGACGCCAGGCGGGTCTCGGCCACTACCAGCCGTTAATTTTAACGGCATCCCGGCCGCAGCAGCCTTGCAAAAGAGGCTGCTGCGGCGCGCCGGTCGCAATCACCCGTCTGTGAACGGCCTGCGACTCGTTGCTCTCCAAGCGAGACGACTTGCTGTTCGCGGCTCTACCCGATCGGATTTCCGGCCCGAGAGTGTCAGACTATCGCGTATAAGACCCGCACTCTGAGAACAGCATGATCGCAGCTCATTTCGTACCACCCGGCGCGCTACGCTCTCGCTTCGCCGCGGCGATGTCCGATATGTACCAGCGCGAAGTCCCGCAGTACGGCACGCTGCTCGAGCTGGTCGCCGATATCAACGAACAGACGCTGACCGAGAATCCGGAACTACGCCAACGCTTGGCGGGCGCCAACGAGCTGGCGCGGTTGTCCGTGGAACGCCACGGTGCGATCCGGGTCGGCACGGCCGCAGAACTGGGCATGCTGGCCCGATTGTTCGCAGTCATGGGCATGGCCCCGGTCGGCTATTACGATTTGGCCGCCGCGGGCGTACCGGTACATTCCACGGCGTTCCGGCCGGTCGACAGCGAAGCCCTGGCCGCCAATCCGTTTCGCCTGTTCACCTCGCTGTTGCGGCTCGAACTGATCGAAGATAGGGCGTTGCGCGAACGGGCTGCGGCGATTCTGGCCGAGCGCGATATTTTCACGCCGCGCCTGCGCGAGCTGATCGAGCGCTTCGAAGCTGTGGGCGGCTTGACCGAGGACGAAGCCGACGCCTTCGTCGCCGAGGCGATCGAGACCTTTCGCTGGCACGACGAGGCCACGGTCGACTATGCCACCTACCAGGCCCTGGCCGCCGAGCACCGGCTGATCGCCGACGTAGTCTGTTTTCGCGGCCCGCATATCAACCACCTGACGCCGCGTACCCTGGATATCGATGCCGCCCAGGTCGCCATGCCGGCCTATGGCATCACGCCCAAGGCGATCATCGAGGGCCCGCCACGGCGCGAGGTGCCGATACTGCTGCGCCAGACCAGTTTCAAGGCCCTCGAAGAACCGATCCGTTTTACCGGCGACACCGAAACAGATGCTCAGGGCCGTCATACCGCCCGCTTCGGCGAGATCGAACAACGCGGTATCGCCCTGACCCCGGACGGGCGCGCGCTCTACGACCGACTGCTGGCCGCCGCCCAGACCTACAAGGGCGATGCCAGCGTCGATTACCAGGATGCGCTGACCGGTATTTTCGAAGAATTCCCGGACGATCTAGAAACCCTGCGCCGCCGTGAGCTGGCTTATTTCCGTTATCGAGCCGTGGGCCAATCATCGATCGCGGCCGATGCCCCCACCGATGATGCCAGCGCGATTGAGGCCCTACTCGCCTCCGGCCATATCGTGGCCGACCCGATCGTCTATGAAGACTTCCTGCCGGTCAGCGCAGCCGGGATCTTTCAATCGAATCTGGGCAGCGACGATGCCGGCCAAGGCGCTGCCGCGGCCAGCCAGGAGGCGCTCGAAGCGGCCCTCGGCCGATCGGTGGCCGAGCCGTTTGCGTTGTATGCCGAACTCGAGGCCGAGTCCAAGCGCAGTGCCCTCGATCAGTTGATGGGAAACGACGCGCAGGCGACCCCGTCTTCGGCCTGATACTCAGCCACTGCATGCTGTCGTATGGCCCATACCGCCTGAAACCCGACCGAGATCGACGCACACGCCCAGCCTGTACATACCGGCGAAACCACCACCGTCGCGATCCCGGCCAGCGCCAAGAGGCCGGCCGTTCAGGCCGTGGATACGGCGCTGGGCGGGGTTTACTCCGCAAACGCTGATGCCACGATTGTCGGCCATAAAAAAGGCGCCCCGATCGGGGCGCCTTGGGCCATGATCACGCCGGCCAGCCGACGCCGATGATCATCAAGGGCTTATCAAGAGGCGCTATTGGCCTGCCCCGGTGCCTTGTGGAAATATTTTTTGTAGATCTTGGCATAGGTGCCGTTGTTCTTGAGCGTCTTGAGCGCTTTGTTGAACTTGGCGGCCAGATCCTTTTCGTTCTTGCGCAGGGCGATCCCGAAGCCGGTACCGAAATAGGATTTCGGCTGGGTCAACGCCGGGCCGACGTTTTTATATTCGTCGCCCTTGGACAGCAGCGTGCTCTGCCCAGTCGGGAAATCGAAGAAGGCAGCATCCAGCCGGCCGGCGTCCATGTCCACGGCGACATCGTCGGCGTTGGCATAGCGCTTGATCGTCGCACTGTCGCCGAATTTATCGGTCACGTAGTTGTCCTGGACCGTTCCCCGCTGTACACCGATCTTTTTGCCCTTGAGGGAGTTCGCGTCCGGGTTCTTGATCGAGCTATCGGCGGGCACGAACCAGCCCGACGGCACGACGATGTATGGGTCGGAGAACAGCACCGTTTTCTTGCGGTCCTCGTTGATCGTCATCGACGACATAATGGCGTCGTACTTGCGCGCCATCAGCCCGGGGATGATGCCGTTCCAAGACTGCTGCACCCAGCTGCACTGCAGCTCGGCTTGTTTGCATAGGGCATTGCCGAGTTCGATATCGAAGCCGGTCAACGAGCCGTCGGGCTTGGTGTACTCCATCGGCTTGTAGGGCACATTGGTCGCGATACGCACGCTGTTGTCCGCGGCGCTCGCGGTGGTGGCCAGCGTGCCACCCGCGGCCACGGTCGCAGCCAGCACGGATACGGTCAGCAGGTTTTTCATAATAAAAACGATCCTCGTGAATGGCCCGGCGAGCACGCGGCGATTCCGCGGCCCGCCGATGATCGATTGAAGCATGGGCCCCGGCCCATGAACATGCACAAAACGTGCAAGACTGAGCTCAGCTTGGTTTGAGATGCCGCAGCATGCGTTTTTCCAGCAGCCGGAAGCCGCCCTGAATGGCGAAACTCAATACCATGTAGACACAGGCCACGAAAATAAACGCCGGAAACGGCGAATAAAAACGGGCATAGACATAGTAGGCCGCACCGGTCAGATCGGTGATCGTAACCACGCTGGCGATCGCACTGGCGTGCAGCATAAAGATCACTTCGTTGCCATAGGCCGGCAATGCACGCCGGAAGGCACTGGGCAGCACGATCCGACGATAGGCCGTGAACATCGACATGCCATAGGCCCGCGCAGCTTCGAGTTCGCCCATCGGCGTGGCCCGGATCGCACCATAGAAAATCTCGGTGGTATAGGCCCCGGTATTGAGCGTGAACGACAACAGCGCCGGATACAGCGGATTATTGATGAAAAACGCGAACCAACTCTCTTGCACGCCCGGTATGAAGGCAAAGCCGTAATAGGCCAGATACAGCTGAATCAGCAGCGGCGTGCCACGAAATACATAGGTGAACAGCCAGATCGGCCCGGAAATCCAGACCCGGCCCGAGGCCCGGCCGATCGCCAACGGCACCGCCAACACGATGCCGATGAGCAGCGAGATGAACACCAGCTGGACCGTATTGACCAGGCCGTCCCAGTATTGGGCGAGCGTGGCCGGAGTGAAGATATCGTTGTTCGATAGAAACGGCGCGATATGGGCCAGCCACTGTTCCATCACGCGCCTCCGCTGTTGAAGCCGGTATCAAAACGGCGCCGCAACCGGGCGACCACGATCTCCGAGACGCTGGTAATGGCCAGATAGCCCAGACCCACAGGCACCATGAACAAAAACGGCTCGTGGGTGGCCTTGGTGGCCTGCTCAGCGATCCGGACCATATCGGACAGCCCGATGATCGAGACCAGCGCCGTGGCCTTGAGCAGCACCAGCCAGTTGTTGTTAATCCCCGGCAGGGCATGACGCATCATCAACGGAAAGCGCACCCGCCGAAACGTCAGCCAGCCGCTCATGCCGTAGGCTCGCGCGGCTTCGATCTGGCCGGAATCCACTGCTAAAAATGCGCCCCGAAAGGTCTCCGACATATAGGCGCCGTAGATCACCCCAAGGGTGATCACACCGGCCATGAAGGCATTAAGGTTGATGAATATATCGGTGCCCACCCAGTGGTTGAACTGGTCAATGAGCATATTCATGCCGATCTGGCCGCCATAGAACAGCAGCATCATCATGACCAGATCGGGCACACCGCGGATGACTGTCGTATAAACCGTGGCCAATACATGCAGCACGCGCGAACGCGACAGCTTGATACTGGCCACCGCCAGGCCGATGACCAGCGCCAGTACCAGCGATAACACCGCCAGTTCCGCGGTCAGCAGCGCACCGTCGAGCAGCCGCCATCCATAGCCCTGGAAATCGATCATTGGGGCGCACCGGTGGGGTAGCGTATCGACACGTGGCTAGAACCGCGGCCCGAGGAACTGGCGCAGCCGCGCCGAGTTCGGGTTCTGCAAGACGTCGGCCGGCCGGCCGGCTTCTTCGACGCGTCCCTGATGCAGATAGATGACCTGCGACGATACATCGCGCGCGAAATCCATCTCATGGGTCACCACCACCATGGTCCGGCCTTCCTCGGCCAGTTCGCGCATCACCTTGAGCACATCGCCGACCAACTCGGGATCGAGCGCCGAGGTGGGCTCGTCGAACAGCATCACCTCCGGATCCATCGCCAGCGCGCGAGCGATCGCGCCGCGCTGCTGCTGGCCGCCAGACAACTGGGCTGGGAAATAGTCGGCACGATCGGCCAACCCCACTCGTTCAAGCAGTGCCATGCCCTGCTCGCGAGCTTCTTTCTTCGGCTTGCCGAGCACATGCACCGGCGCTTCGATGACATTGCCGATCAGTGTCATATGCGCCCAAAGATTAAACCCCTGAAAGACCATCGACAGCCGGGCCCGGATCCGCTCGACCTGCTTCCAATCAGCCGGCTGGCGCTCGCCGCGCTGGGTCTTGAAGGCAACCGATTCGCCGTGCACCACGATATCGCCGGCGTTGGGAATCTCGAGCAGGTTCATGCAGCGCAAGAACGTGCTCTTGCCGGATCCCGAGGCGCCGATCAGCGTGATCACATCGCCTTCATGCGCCTCCAAAGACAATCCTTCCAGTACCGGATTGTTATCGAAGCTCTTGTGCAGGTCGCGTACGACCAAAGGAATCGCGGATTCTGCCATGCGCGTCAGCGCCTGCCTCGCAGTGCAACAAACGCGCTAGCCTAGCAGCCGCGTGATCACAACGACATCACGCTGACGTCAAAGCCGGGGCCGCGACCGGCCTGGCCAGCAACGCGGCACGCGCACCGCGTTCGACCCGGGCATTGGGAAACACAACATAAACCGGTGCCTCGGCGACTACTGTTTCGCCGGCCTCACCGTCCCGGGCAATCACCGTACCGACCGCGAACGGCGTGAAATTCGCCACATCTTCAGCAAACCCGAGCTCGAAATCGTCGCTGACTCGGCGCAGTTCCGAGGCCACCCGAAAGAACGCCAACCCGTTGGGGTCGGCCTCGTGGGCCGGACGGCCTTCGACACGCGCAGCCAGCCAGTCCGCCATCGGTCTTAGCGCGGCCAAGTCGTTGTCGCCAAAGGCCGCTACCCGACCGAGCTCGAGCGTAAAAGCCACGACCCCGTGCTGTGCACGGCTGTAGTGGGAAAACGTCGGGCTGGGCGCATGCTGGGACAGTACCGCCTGCAGGCCCGCGCCGACGATCGCCCGCCAGACCGGCTGCGGCGTGGCGAGATCCGCGAACGGCTCGACCGCAAAACGCGGATAGCGGCTGGCCCGGATCGCCGTGTGCAGATCCAAATGCAAGGGCGTCGCGGCCTGATCGGCCGCCGAAGCCGGCGTCCCATGCTGGCCCCAGAAGGCGTCGACGGTCGCCATCAGCGCCTCGGCCCGAGCATATTCCTGCCCTGGGAGGCCGGATGCGGCCGGTTCATGCGTGAACAGCCGGTTGAGGTTAGTGTCGATGTAGCGGGTTCCGGCCACGATCGCGGCCGGGTGGCCGATTATCAGCAGCGTTGGCGCGCCCACCTGCAGCCGGCGCGCATCGAGCGCGTCGGCCAATCCCAGCAACAGCTCTAGTGGCGCAGTTTCGTTGCCGTGGATACCGGCCGAGAGCACGCTGGCTGCCGCCCCCGGTCTTGGCCGGTCCGGCACCAGCTCGATGAGTCCTGGGCCCCGATCGATGGCTTGGCCACCGCCGGCCAGGGCGATCGGCTCAAACGGCTCGGCGCGATCGGCCATGGCCGCCTGGAGAATATCGCTCAGCCCGAGCGCAGCAGCCTCATCGCGGCTCGACATGCCGCCTAGCCGGCCAACACCGCGCGACCGAGTGCAATGCTCATCAACACACCGCTGCCCAGCCCCAGCACGATGGCTGTGCTGCTCCAATTGCTGCTTCGCGAGCTGCCATCGTCGGTGGCTTCTTCCAGCCAGCGCTGTAACAGCGCCTGATTGCGCCGATTGGCTTTATAGGCCATATCGAACAAATCCCCGGCGATGGGAATCGAGCCCACCACGAAATCGACGCCGACGTTGCCCCCCATGCGCGCAAGCACGCGTTTTGGGGCCCCCAGTCGGGCGGCCTCGGCAATCAGTAGACTAGACAGGCCCAGCCCGGCGACATCCCCGGCCAGCGGCAGAATCCCGATGATACCGTCGATGCCGATCCGCTTGCCGATGACCGGCACCCGGAAGGCATCATCGAGCCAGAACGCCAGTTTCTGGATCCGTGCCAGACTGGCACGACGCTTGGCCTGTAGTTGCTCGGAAACGTATTCGGGCATTGATCGCTATGGATAATACGCGGTTAAGCCTTACCGTTGGCAGTATACGCAAAAACAACAGCCTCGGGCGGCAGCTATGAAGACATTGCTCCTGGCATGCGTTGTCCTCGTCGGTTTTCTCGTCTACGCATTGTTTTGGCCGACGCGTTTCGAGCCGGTCGGCTGGCAGGCCCCGACGATCGCACCTCCGGCCACGGCCAGCCAGCCCATGGCCCATCTCGTACGGCTGGCCGACAACGCCGGCACCGGGCCCGAAACCATCGCGGTGGGCCCCAAGGGACGGCTGTATGCCGGCTATGCCGACGGCACCATACGCAGTTTCGACCCGAACCGGCCGGCGCCCGAAGGCCAAGTCTTCGCCACCACCAACGGCCGCCCGCTAGGCCTGGCCTTCGGCCCGTCGCCACCGGCCTCGAAGACCCATCGCAAACCAGTCGGCACCAGCCCGGCCGACGCAGCAGCCGCCCGGTCCGGGCATACGAATACCGCCCCGGCCCCGTCCGATACGACCGGGCATAGCACACTCTATGTGGCCGACGCCGACCAAGGGCTGCTGGCCATCAACCGCGACGGCGAAGTGAGCGTGCTGGCAACCGCCGCAGAGGGCCGAGCACTGGCTTCGACCAACGATGTGGCGGTGGCAGCCGATGGCCAGATTTATTTCACCGATGCCTCCAGCCGCTGGGGGCGGCCCGATTACCGGACCGCGATTCTGGAACATCACGGGGACGGCCGCCTGCTGCGCTACGATCCAAACAGCGGCCAGACGACGGTACTCATGCATGGGCTGCAGTACGCCAACGGCGTCGCTCTGGCCGCCGACGATCGCTATATTCTGGTCGCCGAAAGCGGGGCCTATCGGCTACAGCGCTACTGGCTCAAAGGCCCGCTCGCCGGACAGTCCGAAGTGTTCATCGATCGTCTGCCGGGGTTTCCGGACGGCGTCGATACCGACCGGAACGGGCCGGGCTTCTGGATCGCACTGTTCGCACCGCGTAACCCGATCCTGGATGCCACGGCCCCGCACCCGTGGCTGCGGCGGATCATCTATCGGCTGCCGCGATGGGCCCAGCCCGACCCCGCCCGGCAAGGCCATATCCTGCGCGTCGACGGCAACGGGCATACGACCGCCAATCTCATCGCCGACGGCGTTGACGCTTATGCACCGGTCACCAGCGTAGCCGCGACTGGCCAATGGTTGTATCTGGGCAGCCTTGAAGAACAGGCTATCGGCCGTATCCCGCAGCCAAGCACGCCATGAAACAGACACCGCGCACCCTGGGCGAAGCACTGGCGGCCCTACGCGATGCCCGGGCCACGATCGCAGCGCGTCACGATCCGGCGTTTCATCGCCAGCTCGCCGAACTGCGTGACTGGCAATCGCAGCGGGTGGCGCTGTTTCATGCCGACCGGGCCGACGACTATAACGGACGAGCGCTGCTGCGCTTTCTCACCGAACGCTTTTACCGCGATGCCGAATGGGCCGAGTTGACCGGCCGTCCGGAGAAGATGGCCCGGGCGATCGAGCGGATCGTCGAGCGCGACCGGCCGCTGGTGATCGCGATCGAACTACAGGTGGCCGCGGAGACGCTGGATATCGAAATGACCGATGTTCTGCTCGCCGACGGTACAGCCCTCAACCCGCACAGCTATGTCCGCGCCTTACGCCGGGTCGGCCGCCACGACGAACGCGCCCAGCAGATTTTGTGGCTAGAGGAACTGGTCGAGCTGCTGGCCGACTACGTCGACAACCGGGCCGCGTGGTGGGGCTTCAAACTCGCCCGAGCCCCAGCCCGCACCCTGGGGCTCGGCGAGACCTACGATCTGCTGGCCGAAGGCTTTGCAGCGATGCGCGCCACTCACGATCTAAGACGCGCCACCCATGCCGTGATCGTCGCCCAGCGGGCGCGCCTGGAACGCTTGCTGAATGCCGATCTAGGCGTCTAACCCCGATCGGCCGCCGCGCCCGAGCCCGGGAGCATCCGGACTGCCGGGAGCCAGATACCGGCTTGTGCCCATGCCGCGCTTGGCCGACACTGCCCGGGCACCGAACGCCAACCAATACCACCATGACGATTACCATCAGTACCGGCCATCTCACCCCGATTCTGTCGCTGGTCGCCGGCGTGGCGATCCTGCTGGCGCCGCGGCTTCTCAACTACATCGTTGCCGGCTATTTGATCGTGATCGGACTGCTGGGCATCGTGAATTTCTAGCCCGCGCCCCTAGGCCCGGGCTGGGCATAGGGCGCATCGTATTCATGCCTGGAACGCCCCACGGGGTCAATCGGTCCGAGCGGGCGACAGAATGGTCGCACTCGCGAGCGCTCATGCACGGCAGACCGTTACGGCAGCAATAAGCGCCCTACGCCGAACATAGCGCGCCGATCAATGCCCGTACCAACGGGCACGTGATGCCCTGAACACACGTCGCCGCTCGGCGATAATACCGCGCTCAGTGGCCCCGGCCGGCTTAAAACCGCATGCTCGAGCCGGCAGCGCAGTGACTCGCAGTCTGCCACCCACGATCCGACCCGACCCTTGCGGTCAGACTATCGTGTATGGAACACACCGCCACGAGAGTTAGTGCCCACAGGGACTAACAAGCGGCGACGGGCATATCAGCGGCATGGCCGCCACGTCCAATACGCCGGCCGGCCTTAGATGCCGGCCCGGCGTATCACAGCATGCCGACCTGAAGCTTGGCCGCGTCGCTCATCATTTCCATGCTCCACGGCGGATCGAACACCAGCTCGACATTCACCCGGGTCACAGTCGGCACCATACTGACCTTCGAACGCACGTCGTCGAGCAGGATATCGCCCATGCCGCAGCCAGGGGCGGTCAGCGTCATGTCGATGTTCACCACGCGATTGTCTGGATCGGTGTGATCGAATTCACAGCGATATACCAGCCCGAGATCAACCAGATTGATCGGAATCTCCGGGTCGAACACGGTCTTCATCTGCTCCCAGGCCAGCGCCTCGACATCGTCGGCCGTGGCGTTATCGGGCAAACTCAGCGGCTCCGGCGGCTCTTGGCCGATAGCATCGGCGTTGTCGCCGGCAATCCGAATCAGGTTGCCTGCAATATAGACCGTGAACGAGCCACCCAGCGCCTGGGTAATATTGCCGTGGGTTCCGACCGGAATCTCGACCGTATCGCCCGCAGGGATAAGCACGGCCTCGCAGTCGCGCGTGAACGTCACGGGTTCGTTCTGAGGCATGGACATAGCGAACCTCGCCTTATCGGCAGCCTATCTCGATTGGGCCGCCATTCTATCAACTGCAACAATGATGCGTCTGATAGCATCAAATACAAGCCGCAACGGGCCGGTTTCGAGTTGCGATCGAAGGCACGGGTTAATTTATGAAAACATCATTGCTGGTCGTGGCCCACGGCAGCCGTCGAGCCGAATCGAACGACGAGGTTCGGGCGCTGACCGAGCGGGTGCGGGCACACGCAGCCGGCCGCTTCGCCGAAATCGAGTGTGCATTTCTGGAACTGGCGCCGCCGACCATCCCTGAAGGCCTAGAACAGCTGATCGGCCGTGGCGCCGAGCATATCGTAGTACTTCCCTATTTTCTGGCGGCCGGCCGCCATGTTGCCGAAGACATCCCTGAAGAGGTTGCCGGCACGCGCAGCCAACACCCCGATGTGCGCATCGAGATCGCGCCCTATCTGGGCACCTCCGGTGCCATGCCCGAGCTGTTGCTGGCGATGGCCGGGCCCGCCGACGCTCCGGCCGAGCTCGAATCGGCCGCCGCCAGGCACGATCGATGACGGGCGCGCCGAATCCGCATTTCCGGCCGACTCTGGCAGCAGCTGTCTGCGGCATTCTGGTTGCCCTGGTGTCGTTGACTGGCGCATTGGCGCCGCCCGGCGACTGGTATGCCACGCTCAACCAGCCTGGCGGCACGCCGCCGGACGCAGCGTTTCCGATCGCTTGGACGCTGCTTTATATCGCTATGGCGGTCGCTGCCTGGCGGGTCTGGCGGGTATGCGGCATCGGCCACGAACTGGGCTTGTTCGTACTCCAACTCGCCTTGAATGCGCTATGGATGCCGGTTGCCTTCGGTGCCCAAGCCCTGGGCTGGGCATTGTGGGTGATCATCATTCTCTGGTTGGCGGTCACCGCCACGCTGGTCGCGTTCTGGCGGGCCGATCGACTGGCCGGGCTCTTATTCGCTCCCTATCTCGCCTGGGTGAGCTATGCGGTCTATCTCAATGCCGGGCTGGTCTGGCTCAACTGATATGGCAGTCTCGTCATGCGTTTCGACAAACAATACGGCCCCTGGGCTCTGATTACCGGCGCCTCGGCCGGCATCGGCGAGTGCTTGGCTCGCCAGATCGCCGAACGCGGTCTCCATGTTGCCCTTGTGGCTAGGCGCCGCGAGCGTCTAGAGACGATCGCGGCCGATATCCAGGCGGCTTCAAAGGTCCGCACGCTGGTCATCGCTGCCGATCTGGCAGCCGAGGACGGGGTCGATCAAGTCGTCGAGGCGGTCGGGCGACGCCATATCGGTCTGCTGGTCAATAATGCCGGCGCCGGCCAGACCGGTGCCTTTCTGGACCACGAACTGGACGACGAACTCACCACGCTGGACCTGAACTGTCGGGCCCCGCTCAAGCTCGCCCACCACTTCGGCCGCAAGATGCGTGCTGAACGCCGCGGCGGCATCATCATGCTGTCGTCGATCGCCGGCATTCTGCCGGCCCCAGAATTCGCCCACTATGCAGCGACCAAGGCCTGGAACCGCTTTCTCGGCGAAGCGTTGCACGAAGAACTGGCCCGCTACGGCGTGGATGTGGTCTCGCTATGCCCTGGCCTGACCCAGAGCGAGTTCTTTGCCAAAGTGCAGTTCGATCCCGAGCGCTGGCCCTGGCCGCTACGCGCCGGCACGATCCTATCGGCCGACGAAGTCGCCCGGGCTGGCTTGCGCGGGCTGGGGCGCTCGTCGCAGGTGGTGCCGGGGCTATCCTATCGCTGGCTGATGCGCGCCGGGCGTATGGCGCCTGCCGGACTGCCGCCCTGGCTGGCCGAACGCATGATGCGTTTCGCGCTGCCCAAAAAATAGCCAAAACAATCGTTAGAACCCAGAAAAACGAGGAGTTTTAAAATGTCTGATCCCAGCCCTGCCCAGGCGAGCCTGGCCGGCAAGACGCTGTTCATCACCGGCGCATCGCGCGGGATCGGCTTGGCGATCGCCAAACGCGCGGCCGCCGACGGCGCCAACGTAGCGATCGCAGCCAAGACCGACCAGCCCCATCCCAAACTGCCGGGCACGATCCATACCGCCGCCGAGGAAATCGAAGCCGCGGGCGGTACTGCCCTGCCCCTGGTCTGCGATATCCGCGAGCCAGAGGCGATCGCCTCGGCGGTGGCCGCTACCGTGGATCGCTTCGGCGGGATCGATATCTGCGTGAACAACGCCAGTGCCATATCGCTGACCGATACCGAGCACACTTCGGCCAAACGCTACGATCTGATGCACCAGATCAACGGCCGCGGCACCTTCCTGGTCAGCCAGGCCTGTATTCCGCACCTGAAAAAAGCCGACAACCCGCATGTGCTGATGTTGTCGCCGCCGCTGGACCTACAGCCGAAATGGTTCGCGCCCCATGTGGCCTACTCGATGGCGAAATACAATATGAGCCTGTGCGTGCTGGGCATGGCCGAGGAATTTCGCGACGACGGGATCGCGGTCAACGCACTCTGGCCGCGCACCGGCATCGCCACAGCGGCGATCGATCTGATCGGCGGCGCCGATCTACGGGCCCACTGCCGTACCCCCGAGATCGTGGCCGATGCCGCGCATGCCATGCTCACCCGCAACGCCCGTGAGTTCACCGGCCAGTTCTGCATGGATGACCGGGTACTGGCCGAAGCCGGGGTAACCGATTTTTCGGTCTACGCCATCGACCCGTCGCGAGAGCTCTGGCCCGACTTCTTCGTGCCCGACGAGCTGCCGCCGCCGCCCGGCTCGATGGGCAAGGCCGACTGAGCACGCCGCGCGTGGCCGCGTACGCGAGCGCGCTGGGGCTATGCAGCTTGGCGAAGCCTCGACGCTTCGCCGCTCGAGGTGGCGGTCTGCCGGCAGCGCGCATATCTACAGCACGCGCGGTCAGGCGACAGGGCGAGATCTCGCTCGCGGTGAGGCGGCGACCGCTGGCTTGAACAAGCCTGAGCTGGCGCAAGACAGCTGCCTGGGCGGCCGGCCGCCGTGCACGCGCCGGCGCACGGCTACGACGCAGCGGCTTGGACTTGATCCGCCAACGATTGGCTTGGCGCCGACGCGGCTTGCCTAAAACGCCTCTATAGTCAGCCGCTACGGCCGGTCGCGTTCGCCGCCGCGACCCGTTTTGTCTGCTGCACTCTCGAGCTGCGGCCGGTATGGCGGGCCTGTGCCCGGGGCACGTACGACACACAATCGGCCCGAACCGCGTTACAACGCTGGCCGGCGCGCGATCGTGGTCGCAGCATAGCGCTCATAACCGGCTGCGATTTCCAGCAGACCCCGCTCGCCACGCGGCGGTCCCATGAGCTGGATGCCCATGGCCCGGCCACGCTCGTCGAAGCCGGCCGGCACGGCCAGCGTCGGCCCGGCCGACAACGACCCCGGGACCACGACCTCCATCCAGCGGTGATAGCTGTCCATCGCCCGGCCTGCGATCTGCTGCGGCCAGTGCACGCCCCGGTCGAAGGCAAATACCTGGGCACTGGGCAGCGCGATCGCGTCGTAGCGTTCGAACAATCGTCCGAGTTCGGCGAACCAGGCACTGCGCGTGACCTGGGCATGGTGGCCGGCGATGGCGGAATGGCCGAGCCCGGCCTCGATCTCCCAAATCGCCTCGGGCTTGAGCGCGGCCTGCTTGTCAGGGTCCTGGTAGAGCGCTTCCAGCTTGCCGGCCACGGTAATCTGGCGTAGCACGCACCAGGCCTGCCATAGCCGGGCCGGATCGAAGCGCGGCGTCACCCGCTCGACCTGGCAGCCGGCCGCTGTCAATGCCGACAGCCCCTGTTCGCAGACGTCGAGCACGCCGGGCTCCAGCGGATAATAGCCTTGCCAGTCGCCCAGCCAGGCGATCCGCTGGCCCTCGATCGCGCCGGACAACGGCGCCGCCAGCTCGGTGGGATCATCACGAATCGATTGCGGCGCTCGCGCATCGGGGCCGGCCTGGGTGGCCAGTAGCGCGGCCAGGTCGGCTGCCGACCGAGCCATCGGCCCTTCTGTACCCAGGCTTGGGGAAAACACGTCCGGCACCGGCCATGCCGGCACCCGACCCGGCGACGGACGCAGGCCGAATACGTTGTTATAGGCCGCCGGATTGCGCAGCGAGCCCATCATGTCGCTGCCATCGGCGACCGGCAGCATACCGGCCGCGAGCGCGGCCGCCGCGCCGCCCGAAGAGCCGCCGGCGGTCAGCGCCGGATCATAGGCCGAACCGGTAGCACCGAATACCCGGTTGTAGGTCTGTGAGCCCAGCCCGAACTCCGGCGTGTTGGTCTTGCCGATGAACAACGCCCCGGCGGCGCGCAGCCGCGCAGCCATCAGGTTGTCGGCGCTCGGCACGTGCTCGGCGAACAGCGGTGAGCCCAGGGTCGTGGTCAGCCCGGCAGTGGCCGACAGATCCTTGATCGCCATGGGCAGCCCATCCAGCCAGCCGCGCCTGGGCTCGCCGGCCGCCCAGGCGCGATCGCGGGCCGCGGCCTCGGCCAGCAGTGCGTCGCTCGCACGGCGCGACACGATCGCGTTGACCCGGTCGTTGACCGCATCGATGCGGTCGATAAAACAGCCCATCACGGTTTCGGCACTGACCTGTCCGGCAGCCAGTGCAGCCGATAGCGTCGTGGCCTCGGCCTCGATCCAGTGTTCGTCGCTCATGTCCGTTCTCCAATGCCCGCGCCTACCCTGCCGGACAATAGCGGCTTCTGCACCCCGCTGACCGATGGCCGACAGTCGTTTATCCTTGCCGGTCGTTCACTGGCATCCAACCATGGCCCAACGCGACTACATCACCCGCGAAGGCTGGCAGGCGCTGGCCGACGAGCTCGATTATCTATGGCGGACCAAGCGCCCGCATGTGGTGCGTGCGCTGGCTGACGCGGCCGCCGAGGGCGATCGCTCGGAAAACGCTGAGTACATCTATCGCAAGAAAGAACTGCGAGAGATCGATCGCCGGGTTCGCTATCTCGGCCGGCGCATCGATGAGCTGACCGCGGTCGCCCCGCGGACCGACAATCCGGACCAAGTGTTTTTCGGCGCCTGGGTGGATGTCGTGGATGCCGACGACTCAAGGCATCGCTATCGCATCGTCGGCGCCGACGAGACGAACGCGGCCAGCGGTGCGATCAGCCTGCATTCGCCGGTCGCTCGCGCGCTACTGGGCAAGCGCGCCGGCGACGTGGTCGACGTCACCCTGCCGGACTCGCACCGCGAGCTGGAGATCGAGGCGATCCACTACGCTGCCCCGGGCGCCGACTGACCCCCCGCCCAAGGCCGATCAGAACACGCCCGGCCGCCCGCCGGCGTGGTGTCCGATCTTGCGATCCTTGGCCGGCAAGGCCGTGGTCCGCCCTGCCTTATCCGATCATAAGCTTGGCGCTGCCGGTTTCGGGCCTGTCGAGACGCATCGAGACGACGGCAACCGGGGCCAGCCTTGCCTGGAGCAAGGGCGCCTGGACTATGCAACAATCCGCGCCCTATGCGCGGCTTTTTGACCCCCGAACCCGATAGCCCCCTGCGCGACGGCGCTTTTATCAAACTGCTGATCTGTCGGTTCGCCGCGGCCACCGTCAACCAGATTCAGTCGGTCGTGGTGGGCTGGCAGCTGTATGCCATGACCCACGACCCGCTCACGCTCGGCTGGGTGGGCCTGGCCCAGTTCCTACCGATGGCAGCCCTGGTGCTACCGGCTGGCGATATCGCCGACCGGGTCTCGCGCCGGCTGCTGGTCATCGGCAGCTGTCTATTGGTCGCCCTGGCCGGACTGCTGTTTCTGGCCCTGACATTATCGGGAACTCAGTCACCGGTCGGCTTCTATGGCGTACTGGTGCTGTTCGGCATCGCCCGGGCTTTCGCCGGGCCGAGTTTTTCTTCCTTGTTGCCCCAGATCGTCGGCGAGGAGCGGCTGCCCAAGGCGATCGCGCTGAGTTCGTCGGTATTCCAGGTCGCCGTGATCGGCGGGCCAGCGTTGGGCGGCGCCGTTTATCTGGCGGGCCCGGCGGCGGCCTATGGGCTGTGCGCCCTGCTGGCCACGATCGCTGCTGTGGCGGCCGCTCGTATCCACCGGCCGCTGCCAGCCCGGGCCGATACCCGCCACCACAACGCGTTCGAACGGTTTACGGCCGGTATCGTCTATATCCGGACCCGACCGATCATCCTCGGCGCGATCTCGCTGGATCTGTTCGCCGTGCTGCTCGGCGGCGCCACTGCGCTGCTGCCGGTTTATGCCCACGAGATTCTGCACACTGGGCCGGCCGGACTGGGCGCCCTGCGCAGTGCCGTGGCGATCGGCGCTTTTCTGATGGGGCTTTATCTAGGGCGAGCATCGCTGAATCGCCACGCCGGGCCGATCATGTTCGCGGCCGTGGCCATATTCGGACTGGGCACGATCGTGTTCGGCGTCTCGAGCAGTTTCGTGCTGTCGTTCGCGGCACTCGCGATCATGGGCGCGGCCGATATGATCAGCGTATTCGTACGTTCGACGCTGATTCAGCTGGCTACGCCAGATGCCATGCGCGGCCGGGTCAATGCCGTGAACATGCTGTTCATTGGCGCCTCCAACGAACTCGGCGAGTTCGAATCCGGGACGACTGCGGCGCTGGTTGGCACCGTGCCCGCGGTCGTGCTCGGCGGGCTCGGCACTCTAGCCGTGGTCGGCGCCTGGATGTGGATGTTTCCGGCGCTGCGTCGGGTCGATCGGCTCAACGACGTCGGCCGGCAGACGCCGCCCGCCGAGACTTCGGACTAGTCTCTAGCGAGTCTTCGGGTCGGCGCCCACGGCCGGCTGCCCTGCGCCCTCAGAGCCATGCCGCGGATCCAAATCCCCGGTATCGGCTGGCGCCCAACGCAGCCGGCCGTTGTCCGTGGCCGGGCCGGCTTGGTCGTCGTCCGCGTCTTCCGGATGCACATGTACGGTCGCGGTCAGGCCTACTGCCAGCGGCAGCTTCTTGGGCGCCCGGTCGAAAGTAATGGTCACCGGCACGCGCTGGGCCAGGCGGACCCACTGGAAGGTCGGGTTGACCTGCGGCAAGTTGCGCTCGCCGGGGGCGTTGTTGTCGACGGCGATACCGCGTCCGATGCTCGCCACATGGCCTTTGAGATGGGTATCGCCAGCCATGAGGGTGATATCGGCCGGATCCCCTACCGCGATCCGGGCCAGCTTGGTCTCTTCGAAATAAGCCGTCACTCGGAATGTCTCGACGTCGACCAGGGTCATGGCTGAGGTGCCCTCGGTCGCGTAATCGCCCTGATCGAGCAGCAGATGGGTCACATAGCCATTGACCGGTGAGCGCACGGTGGCCCATTCGAGATTCTGGCGGGCCTGGGCAAGCTGGGCCTTGGACTGGGCCACCGAAGCACTGGCCGATTCGGCGTCGGACTGGGCCTGTTGCAGGTTCTGGGTCGACACCCCGCCCGGCGGCAACCGCTCCAGCCGTCGGGCATTGCGCTGGGCATAGTCTTCCCGAGCCCGGGCCTGGGCCAGCGAGGCCTCAGCCTCAGCCACCGCATGCTTGAAGCGGATCGGCTGGATTTTGAATAGCAGATCGCCCTTATGGACGTAGCTGTCGTCAGCGACCGCCACGTTGGTCACGGTGCCGGACACCTCGGGGGCGATATTGACTACATCGGCCTGGACACGCGCGTCCCGGGTCCAGGGGGCATAGACATAGTGCTGCCATGCGAACCAACCCAGGACTGCAGCGATCGCCACGACCACTAACGTGGCGAATACCCGGGACGTGGTCTTGAGAACATTTTTAGAGTTGGGCATCAGTCTTTTTCAGATTCTCGCGAAAGGATAGGCGGCGCATCGACGAGCCCTATTCATGGGCCGAGCCAGAGCAGCAACAGCGACAGCACGATCACAAAGACCGCTGCCCCGGCCAGGGCCGGGTGCCAGAACAGGCGATAGGCACGCAGACGCAGCAGCACCCAGCGCAGCATGAAGTAGATCACGGCCGCGCCTGCCAGAAACGCCAGAAAGATCGGCAGATAAATACCGCCGATGGCGATCATTTCAGGTGACATGGTTGGCCTCTCCCAACTGCATCTGGTGCGGATCGGTATGCTCGCGTGCCTGCCCGTAATCGACCAGCGCCGCGGCGAGCAGTTCTGCCGCCACCGCTGCGCGCACGCCGTAGCGCATGCGCTGCTGGGGTTCGAAGCCGAGCGCCTGCTCCAGCAGCTTGCGCCCTAGCCGATTGGCTTCGACCTGGGTTTCGAGCACCTGCTCGATCGATGGATAGCCGCGCTTGAACAACGACTCGAGCCGGACCAGCAGATCATGGATTTCGGTCCGGGTCGCGCCGTCGAAGCCGGCACGGTCGGCCAGCACTCGCAGCGAACGGGCTTCCAGACCCATATTCACGGCCGCGAACGCCGCCTGGCGCGCCGACACATGGAATTCGCCCTGATCGGCCGCTACCGGCAGCTTGATCAGACGATCGTAGATGCGGGTTTCGAAATGCTCCCGCGGCTCGGCAAAACCTCTCGACAATTCACCGAAGATGCCCGCCAGTCGGTCACGCAGCACTTTCCGGGGATCGACCGGCAGCACGATCGCGAACGCCACCAATGCCAGCCCGACGGCGAGTTCGGCGCCGAGGAATGTTTCCAGGAAACTGGTCAGTGTCTGGCGGGAATCGTTATCCGGATGCACCAGCAGCGCGAAGATCACCAGCCCCACTCGTCCGATCAGCGCCATACTCGGCGTGGCCATGGCCAGACCGGCCACGAACACGAACGGCAGGATCCCCAGCATCAGCATGGCGAAACTGTTGGCATGCGGCAGAATGCCGAAATTGACCACGAACGCGGCCGCACCAGCACACAGCCCACCGATACCAAAGCCACGCGCGCCTTTCGACGGGTTGTCGGTCAGCGCGAACAACGTGGTCAAAACCGATAGCAGGACCATAGTACCGGCCAGCGCCGGATCGTCGTGCGTGGCCCAGATCGCCGCCCCAGAACCCATAGCGGCAGCCGCCCGGATCGTGATCTTAACCGACTCGGCAACCGGCACCGCGAAAGAAAATTCGTTGCCACTCGAGGTGCGCCGCCTGCCGGTACCGCGTTCGGCGAGCAACATGCTGTGCTTGATCACCGCGGCGCGCATGCGATTGGCCAGGTCCAGCGCACGACTGATAACCACCCAGTCGACCACCGAGCGTTGGCGCCGGGTCTGCTCATCGCCGCGCCGAGCCTCGGCCAATACGTCATCGTAGGCCTCGCCGAAGGCCTTGGTAATCTCACCGGTATTGCTTGGATCCCGCTCCAGCAACTCGGCGGCCCGGTCCAACGCCTTCAACGGCGCCCGGTTGACTCTATCGCCGAGCTTGCCGAGATACACCTGCAACGAAGCCATCGCACTCACGATCGACAGCAACTCATAGTCCAACCGGCGAGCCAGACGGTTATATTCGGAAAAACCGGGCGCATCGAAGCGCGCGTATTGCCGGGTCTGCTCAAGGGTCAGTGTTTTCTCGACCAGCGCATGCAGCTGGGGATGCGGCGTATCGGGATTGTCGTCGCCTTCATGCTCATCGGGCGCCCGATCCAGTACCCGAAACTGGCGTCCGATCGATTTGAGCGCATCAATCCGCGCCAAGAAATATTTCTTGGCAGTGACGCTAGGGGCGAGTAATACACTCACGAAGGCCGCGACCACGGCGGCCAGCGCAGTTTCAGCCGAGCGGGCCACGGCCACCGAGAATACCGTGCTCGGGTCGTCCATCGAGCGCACGCCGATAATGACCGTGACATAGCCGGCCAGCACGAAACCGTAGGACATGTTGTTCCGGAACAGACTCGCACAGAACACCATCGCCGCGACCCAGGCGATCATGGCCACCGAAAACATCGTATAGCTCTGGGCAAACAGCGCGATCAGCAGTACCGAGACACAGCCGGCAACGAAGGTGCCGGCCAGACGCGCGAACCCACGCACCACCAAAAAGCCGGGCAACGGCTGAATCAGGATCGCGACATTGATGAATGCCCAGTAGGCATTATCGAGCTGCAGCCAGAATGCCAGCCATAGCGATAACGCCACCGAGACACAGCAGCGTATGGCAAAGGAGATGTTCTCTCCACTGGGGGCGAATAGCCAGGCAAGGCGCGACATGGGGGCCATTATCCTTTGCACAATGCAATGGGGCCACCCCAAACGCTCAATCAACGGCTATGCGATACCCGCGAACGCTCGAATGAACAGGCAAAAAAATACCGGCCGACGCGAAGGCGCCGGCCGGAAGCCGCGATTGCACCGACGATAATTGGGAAGAACAGCGCGGGCGCATTGGAGGAGAACAACACGGCGCAAAATCGTCGATGCAATGCCTATTTAGCAATGTTGATGCCAACTCAGCCGAGCCGCTCTAAAAAATCGCGATATATTTTTATTTTTCATTTTAAAACAGCTGCTTATAAGCCGACACAAAAGCCGGTCCAGACGCTTAGCGGCTCACGGCCAAAGCCACACCCTGGCCACCGCCGATGCACAGGGTCGCCAGACCACGCCGGGCCTGTTGGCGACGCATTTCGTGGAGCAACGTGACCAGAATCCGGCAGCCCGATGCACCAATCGGGTGCCCGAGCGCGATCGCGCCGCCATTGACGTTCACCCGATCGCTCGGCCATTCGAGCTGTCGGTTCACGGCGATTGATTGTGCTGCGAAGGCCTCGTTGGCCTCAACCAGATCCAAATCCCCGACCTGCCAGCCGATCTTGCCGAGACACTTCTGAGTGGCCGCGACCGGGGCAATACCCATGAGCGCCGGATCGGCGCCGACCGTAGCATGGCCACTGATACGTGCCATTGGCTCGAGCCCCAATGCGGCACAGCGCTCGGCCGTGGTGACCACTACCACCGCAGCACCATCGTTCAGGCCCGACGCATTACCGGCCGTTACACTGCCATCGCGGGCAAAGGCCGGATCGAGCTGGCCCAGTTTGTCCGCGCTCATCCCCGGACGCGGCATTTCATCGCGGGCGAAGGCGATGGCCTCCCCGGCTTTCTGGGGCACATCGATGGCCGTAATCTCATCTTCGAAGCGGCCATGTTTTAAAGCTTCCTCTGCCCGCTGCTGGGACTGCGCCGCGAACTCATCCTGCTCGGCTCGCGAAATACGGTATTTCTGAGCCACATTCTCGGCGGTTTGGCCCATGTGATAGCCGTTGAAGGCATCCCACAGACCATCCCGGATCATGCTGTCGACCAACGTCCAATCGCCGAGACGATGACCGGTACGTGACCCGGGCAACAGATGCGGCGCCTGGCTCATCGACTCCTGGCCACCGGCAACCACCAGCTCGGCGTCGCCTAGCGCAATCATCCGGGCCGCTTCGATGACTGCCGTCAGACCACTGCCGCAGACACGATTCGTGGTCCGCGCGGGCACGCTCTCCGGCAGTCCGGCATAAATCGCCGCCTGGCGGGCTGGATTCTGTCCGGCACCGGCGGTCAATACTTGTCCGAGAATGACTTCGTCGACCGCATCAGGCGCGATCTCGTGTTCGGCCAAGGTCGACCGAATCAGGTGGGCACCAAGGCGGGCCGCGGACAGCCCGGCTAGAGTACCGGATAAACGACCTATGGCGGTGCGTTGCGCGGCGGCGATCACCACATCCTGGGGCATGACGGTTTCCTTGAACCGATCCGGGAACGATCACCGGATCTTTACGTTGCACTGCACCATAAGGCTAACAAAAAAAAGGCCGGCACCGGCGGGCACATAAGCGCCACGGCCGGGCCGGCCACCCCCTAATCGTATCCCGCGTTTCGGCTAGGAGCCGCGGGCCTGCAGTTGTTCGAGAATCTGCGGATTCTCAAGCGTCGATACGTCCTGCGTCACTTCATCGCCCCGAGCAACCGTACGCAGCAATCGGCGCATGATTTTGCCCGAACGGGTCTTGGGCAGACCGTCAGCAAACCGGATCTCCTCAGGCTTGGCGATCGCACCCAATTGTTCCGCCACCCAATTACGCAAATCTGATGCCAACTCGTCGTTACCATCCCCAGTCTTGAGAATGACGAAGGCCACGATCGCTTCGCCTTTAACATCGTGCGGGCGCGACACCACCGCCGCCTCAGCCACCGAGGTATGGGCCACGAGCGCAGACTCGACTTCCATCGTGCCGAGCCGGTGCCCGGAAATATTCACGACATCGTCGATGCGGCCCAGGATGCGGAAGTTGCCTTGTTCGTCGCGCTGGGCAGAGTCGCCGGCTACGTAAGTATGCGCATCATACATGCCGAAATAGGTCTCTTTGTAACGCTCTGGGTCGTTCCAGATCGTTCGCAGCATGTACGGCCAGGGTTTCGTGACGACCAACACGCCACCGGAACCGGCTTCGGTCACCGGCTTGCCGGATTCGTCGAGAATCTCGGCCGAAATCCCCGGCAATGGGTGGGTCACGGAGCCCGGTTTGGTCTTGGAATACGAGGGTAGCGGCGTAATCATGTGGCCGCCGGTCTCGGTCTGCCACCAGGTATCGACGATCGGGCAGCGTTCATGACCGATCACCTGTCGATACCACATCCAAGCCTCGGGGTTGATCGGCTCGCCGACCGTACCGAGGATGCGCAGCGAATCCAGGGCATGCCGCTGTGGATATTCGTCGCCATGCTTCATCAAGGCTCGAATTGCGGTCGGTGCCGTATAGAAGATCGTGACCTGATGGGTATCGACCATTTTCCAAAACCGATCCGGCTCGGGATAGGTCGGCACGCCCTCGAACATGACCTGGGTTGCACCACAGGCGGTCGGACCATAGGTGATATAGGTATGGCCGGTGATCCAGCCGACATCGGCCGTGCACCAAAACACATCATCGTCGCGCAGATCGAAGACCCAGCGACAGGTCACGATCGCGCCGAGCAGATAACCGCCTGACGAATGCTGGATGCCCTTGGGCTTACCAGTCGAGCCAGAGGTATAAAGAATGAACAGCGGGTGCTCGGCATCCACCCATTCCGGCTCGCAGGTCTCGGCCTGGCCATCGATGGCATCGTGCCACCACAGATCGCGGCCGGACTGCATGCTCACATCGGTGCCCGAACGCTTGAGCACGATCACTTTGTCGATCGACTCACAGCCCTGGCTCAAGGCCTTGTCGGCCACATCCTTGAGCGGGATCAGCTTGCCGCCGCGATAATTGCCGTCGGCGGTGATCAGCATCTTGGCTTCGGCATCGTCGATGCGATCGCGCAGCGAAGGCGCCGAGAAACCGCCGAAAACTACCGAATGGATCGCGCCGATACGGGCACAAGCCAACATCGCGATCGTCGCCTGCGGCACGTTCGGCAAATAGATGACGGCCCGATCGCCCTTGCCCAGACCGTTGGCTTTCAGGGCGTTGGCGAAACGACAGACCCGGGCGTGCAGCTCCCGATAGCTGATGTGCTCGACTTCGCCGTCGTCGGCCTCGAAGATGATCGCAGTCTGATCACCGCGCGTGTCCAGATGACGGTCGAGGCAGTTGTACGACACATTGAGCTGGCCGTCGGTGAACCATTTGAAAAACGGCGCATCGGTCGAATCCAACGTCTGTGTGAACGGCTTGTGCCAATCGATGTGCTTTTGCGCCTGATCGGCCCAAAAGCCTTCATGGTCGCTATTCGCCGCATCGTACAACGCCTGGATATCGTCTGGCTTGAAGGTGGCCTGCTCTACGAACGAACGCGGCGGTTCAAAAACCCGATCTTCGCGAAGAACCGATTCGATTTTGTTCTCTGACATGGTTATGTGACTGCCTGCCCGTAAACTTTCAGCCAGCATACGTAATAGCCCGAGGGTCATGCATCCGACGATAGACGTATGCACAAAAGCTTATCGCTTCAGGGGTCTCAGCCGATCAGAGGCCAGCGGGACATCCGCGCCGTCGGGCGCTCGTAGCGCTTAGCGACACGGCCGAGCCGGCCCGTGAACACCAATCGGCCACTTCGGGACGCCGAGACCCGCCGACCCGAGAATCGACAGCATCCCAAAATACCACTCACCCAGCCGACGCTTCGGGCCAGGCTTATCGAGGCATCCGTGGTACCAGCGCTGCGCTGGCTTCAAGCCGGCATGGTCTGCTGAGAGCGGGCGCGCATCGTGGCCTGCCCACGGGCTCGCAACGCCACGACACATCAATGCGCCAGTGGGCTGGGCAAGACGCCCGTTTGGCCCGGCGTCTACGACTGGCCATACGCGACGGCCGACGTCTGAAACGCGGCCGCTTGCGCCCTACGCCTTGGCGTAGAACGGTGATGCGAGGCTCGGGCAACGCGACAGCCGATCAGTAGCCACGAGGCGACCAACCACACCTCGCGCCATGCGGCCGTTGCCGGCTTTGAACGTGGGCCCGCTACGCTCGGCGGCCTGCGCCTTGCCTGACACCATGGGCGGGCGTCATGCGACGACCCGCCCTAACCCATCACTTTCGAAGGACCATCCTGTTTCTGTGGTTCAACGCTGTGCGGCTGCAACGTCAGCCGACAGATTCTTCTTGATCTGAATGGCGTTGTAGACGTTCGGACCCTGCTCCGGCACTTCGGGGCCGATCAGGATCTGCAGTACTGTTTCGTAGCGCGTATCGCTGACGATGTTGCTGCTATAGCCGATACCGGTACCCCAGTACGGATAGCCCCAGCCATAGCCTACGCTGGCCGTCGGCCCGAAATCGGTGGTTTCGGTGACCGGCGAAGTCTGTTGCGAGGTGAGCTGGAAACGATCGGCGCCATGCGACAATGCCACGTCCGCAGCCCGATACAGCGCGAAATTTTCGACGGTTTCACGGGCCGTATTGTCGTCGCCGGCAAAACTCACCCGGAAATGCTGGGAAGTCAATTGGGTATCGCGGTACCCGAAATCGCCTGGCTTGGCCGCCGGTCGATACACCGGCCCCGAGGCACAGCCAACGAGCATCAGGCAGATCAACGCGGATCCAAGTAAACGCTTAGTCATGGTATTCATATCGTTTTCCACCGAAGATCGGATGCACCGGGACGATGGGATCTACGTTCACTGTAACCTGAGACCACGTCGGCGCGCTGCGGTTCAATCCTAGTCTATTTAAGTTGCCCACAACCAAAAAGCGTGCAACTCTCAACCCCCATTTTCGATATCAATCGGTATTGCTATGAGCGTCGACAAAGTTCTTTATGAAGCCCAGGCCACTGCGACCGGCGGCCGCGATGGGCGGGCCTATAGCGACGATGGCCAGCTCGATCTACAGCTTGCGACCCCGAAAGCCCTGGGCGGCGCCGGCGGCGACGGCACCAACCCCGAGCAGCTGTTCGCGGCCGGTTATTCGGCCTGTTTCATCGGCGCCCTGAAAGTGGTGGCCTCGAAGCAGAACATCCAGTTACCGGACGATCACAAGGTCGTTGGCCAAGTCGGCATCGGTCCGTCTGGCGAGGCGTTCGGCATCACGGTGACGCTCAACGTCTCGCTGCCGGGCATGGATCAATCCACTGCCGAAGACCTGGTCGATCAAGCTCATCAGGTCTGCCCCTATTCCAATGCAACCCGCGGCAATATCGACGTCACCCTCAACGTGAACGTCTGAGCGCGTCTTGCCGCCCGGCGATCGTTCGCCGGGCGGCCGATCAAGGCTCTTCGCGCTCGGGGCGTCCCAACTCATAGAGTACGGCCGTGACCAGCACTGCCGGCATGACCGCGGTCAATAAAATGACCACCTCGCCCAAGTTGGCCGCCAGCGCCGCCCGCACCACGCCGATCACGATTACCGCCAGAACCAGGCCGGCCGCAACGATCATCGCCCGTCGCGCCGCTGCCGAGCGCCGCATGACTCCAATCCCGCCGGCCAGTACCACCACGCCGAAAATCATCATCGCGGCCAGGACCGCCGTTCTGAGCGGTAGATCCGGCGGATCGAACCAGAACATGAAGCCGGTCAGGCCGATCATCGTGCCGACGGTGGCCAGAATAAAGCCGAAGATTCGATGTAGGAGAACAGTATTCATCGCCGCTGCTCGCTGTTCTTAGTTGCGCAGCCGACCCTGGCTACGCCAGTACATCAGCAGGATGAAGCCGAAGGCCATGCCGCCCAGGTGTGCGAAATGAGCCACGCCGGCATCGGTACCGGTGACTCCGAAAAACAGTTCCAAGGCGCCATAGCCCAACACGAAATATTTGGCCGGCATGGGGATCGGCGGGATCAACAACATGACCCGAACATTCGGAAACATCATGCCAAAAGCCAACAGGATACCGAAAACGCCGCCCGAGGCACCGACGGTCGGCGTGATGGGGCCACTATCGACGAACGACACCACAATCAGCTGGGTAATACCGGCCCCGATCACGCAGACCGTATAAAACAATAAGAATCGAGCCTGCCCCCAAACCTGCTCCAATACCCGGCCGAACATCCACAGGCCGAACATATTGAAGAACAGATGGAAGAAATTGGCATGCAGAAACGCATAGGACGCCAGCTGCCAGGGAGCGAAACCGACACTGGTACCAGTGCCGCCGACCGGATAGTTCCCCAGCGGCCAGAGCGCGAAATGCAGAATCATGAGCTGCGGATCGTAAATCCGCAGCAGGAACCCGATACCGTTGGCGATCAACAGCCACTTGATCATCGGCGGTACGGAAGACAGAGCGAACGGATTCGAGCGCATTGATCAGCCAGCTGAGGGCACAAAGTACTCAGGATAACTGATCGAGCGGGGTTCGCCGGCGATAAAAAAACCCGGCGTCTGCAACAGACGCCGGGTTTGGCCTTCGGCCCGAAGTGTGGCTAGTCGCGCATCAAGTGCAAAAAGTGCAGATGCTTTTCGTACTGGTCGAGGATATCCCCAATCAGCTGGGTCTTGGTATAGCCCACCACGTTGTACTGCTGGCCACCTTCGCGCAGATACACTTCAGCACGGAAATGGCCGCGCTCGCGTTTGTTGCTCTTGCGTTCACGCAGGCCACCGATCGCGAACGACGGCGCCGCGAAGCGCCGGGCACGCACGCCGTAGACGAAGTCGATTTCGGCGCCGTGGTCGACGTCGATGTAGCAACGATCGTCCTCGATATTGACGTTGGCATCGATATCGGTCTCGCCGAACTTGGCCGCCACATCGTCCATCGCCGGCTTGACCGTGTCCTGTAGGAACGACTCGACCTGGCTGCGCTGCGGCGAGGACACCAGTGTTTCCAGCCGACGCTGCCAGTTGCCGCCGCCGCCCGAGGCCACGTTGGACGGTGTATTCATCATATGTCGCATCGAATCCTGCTTGATCGCCTCGACCGACAGCGATTTATACAGACCGAGCGCCATGATCAGAATGATGATCGTGAACGGCAGCGCCGAGGCCAGCGCCGCGGCCTGTAGCGCACCGATACCACCGGCCAACAACAGCACGATCGCGACCAAGCCCTCGGACACGGCCCAGAAAATACGCTGCCAGACCGGCGCTTCCTCACCATCCTTGGCGGTCAGGATATCGATGACCATCGACCCAGAGTCCGACGAAGTCACGAAGAAGGTCACGACCAGAATGGTGCCCAAGATCGAAGTGACCCAGGTCAGCGGGAAGTATTCAAGGAAATGGAACAGCGCAGTCGAGACGTTGTCATCAACCGCCCCGATCAGATCGGTCGCGCCCTGGACCATAATCATATGCAACGCGCTGTCGCCGAAAGCGCTCATCCACAAGAAGGTCGCACCGACCGGTACCAGCAGCACACCGCAGACGAACTCGCGGATCGTACGACCACGCGAGACCCGCGCGACAAACATGCCGACGAACGGCGACCAGGAAATCCACCAGGACCAATAGAACAGCGTCCAGCTGCTCATGAAGCTCTGGGTATCTTCGCCCCCGGTATAGACGTAGGAGTTAAACGTCATGTCGGCCAGCGACGAAATATAGTTGCCGACGTTCTGCGTGAACGACTGGAAGATATAGAGTGTCGGGCCGAGCACGATCACGAACAGCAGCAGCGCAGCCGCGAGCCACAGATTGAACTCGGAGACCCGGCGGATGCCGGCATCCAGACCGAAGACCACTGAGGTGGTGGCGAGGCCGGTGATGATGCAGATCAGCACGATCTGGGTGAACATCGAGTTCGGCACATCGAACAAAAAGCTCAGCCCTGAGGCGACCTGCTGTGCGCCCAGCCCCAGCGAGGTGGCTACGCCGAACAAAGTGCCGAACACCGCCAGAACATCGACCGTGTTGCCGATCGGCCCGGATATACGCTTGCCGATGAACGGGTACAACGCCGAACTGATGCGTAGCGGCAGGTCCCGGCGAAAGCCGAAGTACGCCAGCGCCAGCCCGACCACGGCATAGATCGCCCAGGCATGCACCCCCCAGTGGAAGAAGGTGATCCGCATCGCCTCTTTCGCAGCGACTGCGGTATTGGCTTCCCCTTGCGGGGGATTGCCGTAGTGCATCACCGGTTCGGCGACGCCATAGAACATTAAGCCGATGCCCATGCCGGCCGAAAACAGCATGGCGAACCAAGACAGGTACGAGAAGTCAGGCTCGCTATGATCCGGACCGAGCTTGAACGAGCCGTACCGCGACACGGCCAGGACCACGCAGAACACCAGATACACCCCGACGGCCGCCAAGTACAGCCAGCCAAAAGTGCCGATCAGCCAGGACTGTACGGCGCTGAAGAACTGGTTGGCGAGGTCCGGCCACCCGGCCGCGAACACCACCAGCAGGGCGACCACAATGACGGATGGAAAGAATACAGGCGGGTTGATCCCGGCTTCAGTTGGCTGCGTCTCGGTTTCGCTCATTCCGCGTACACAATGATGTTGTGGCGGCCGTTATAACACGCCTGTCGAACCTCGCTGGCTAGCCGGGAACGCTCGCTTGTCGTAGTCTCATTACCGGGCCTGCGCCGCCATACGGCGCGTCAGGGGAGGATCTGGCCCGGTCATTGCAGCGCGAAAATCGGGTCGCGCGCTACAGCCGACGCGCTCGATTTGCGCCCGAAGGACCGAAACCGCGCGCCGGGGCCGACCCGACCGACGGGCCAGACCAGTACAAGCCGGAGCGGTTAACGGCAGACGAATCAAAACGGGAGCATAACCTTCATGTCCCAGATTAAGACTTACTTGAAAACCCATACTAACCCCCCGGTATTCCTCATATCGGGCGGGTTGCTCATTCTGATGGTGGCACTGGCCAGCATCTTTCCACAGGGATTTTCCAGCGTCGCCAGTGCGATCCAAAGTTTCATCGTCACCTATTTCGGCTGGTTCTATATCATCAGCACCACGATCTTTCTCGTGTTCGTGCTGTTCATCGCCGTTAGCCGCTTCGGTAATCTGCGCCTCGGAGCTGACGACTCGAAGCCGGAGTTCGATCCTTGGTCATGGGTATCGATGATGTTCACCGCTGGCATGGGCATTGGCCTGGTCTACTACGGCGTCTCCGAGCCCCTGCTGCATTTCAAGAATCCGCCGGAAGTCACCGCCCAGACTCCAGCAGCCGCCGAATCGGCGATGAACTACACCTTTTTCCATTGGGGGCTGCACCCGTGGGCGATCTATATCGTGCTCGGCTTGGCCCTGGGCTATTTCGCCTATCGTCGCGACCTGCCACTGAAGCCGGCTTCGGCGTTCTACCCGTTCATCGGCGATCGCATTTACGGCCCGATCGGACACTTGATCGACATTCTGGCGGTATTCGGCACCCTGTTCGGCCTGGCCACCTCGATCGGGCTGGGCGCCAGCCAAATCTCGGCCGGCCTCGGCCAACTCTTCGGTTTTGCAGACGGGCTGACGACCCAGCTGCTGGTGATCCTGGCAGTCGAAATCGTCGCGATCACCAGCGTCATGCTCGGCGTAGACGCCGGCATCCGGCGCCTGTCGGTCATCAATATGTGGCTGGCTATCGGCCTGGCGATATTCGTCTTTCTGGTCGGGCCGACACTTTATATCCTCAGCTATCTGGCTACCGATACCGGCTATTACTTCCAGCATCTGATCCATACCAGCCTGAACATCTTCACCGACGACAAGGGCGAGAGCTTTCAACAGACCTGGACCCTTTTCTACTGGGGCTGGTGGATTTCCTGGTCGCCGTTCGTCGGCATGTTCATTGCCCGTATCTCCTACGGCTACACGGTGCGCCAGTTCATTCTGGGCACACTGTTGATCCCGACCGGCGCTTCGATGGTTTGGTTCGTGATCTTCGGCCGCACAGCGCTCGACTATGTCATGGGCGGCAACGCCCAGGCCCTGCTCGATGCCAATTCGGCCAACGCGATCTTCGTACTGATGGATCAGCTGCCGGTACCGTGGATCATCGCCAGCATTGCGTCGGCCCTGGCCATCGTCGTGGTGACGCTGTTCTTTGCCACCTCTTCGGACTCGGGCTCTTTGGTGGTCGATATCCTGACCAACGGCGGCGACCCGAACCCGATCTGGCAGCAACGCCTGTTCTGGGCAATCATGGAAGGTGCGGTCGCGGCCGTGTTGCTGGTTGCCGGCACGCTCGGCGGCGGCGATCCGCTATCGGCGCTGCAAACGGCAGCGGTGACCTCCGGACTGCCGTTCTGCCTGGTGCTCGTCATCATGTGCTTTGCCCTATACAAGGCCATGAATGAAGAATCGTTACCGGGGCGTATGAGCAGCAGTCCGCGCCGCCGCGACGCCTAATTCCAATCGACTGTCATCGATCGACCCGGCCCCGAACCCTGGGGCCGGGCTTTGCACAACTCTTTGGAGGCTTCCATGGCCGACAATCCCAAGGTTCCCAAGTCCAAGCACAACCCGTTCCGGGGCTTTCTCGATGTGATGAGCGAGATGAACCGGGCCCAGGAAGAATGGATGACCCGTGGCCACTCCGGCAGCGGCGGCGGCCGCTCGCATGCCGCGGCCTATGTCCCACCGGCCGATATCTACGCAATCCACAACGATCTTTACGTCCGCTGCGAACTGGCCGGGGTACGCCGCGAGGATGTCTCGGTGACTGTAGCCAGCAACGTGCTGACCATTTCAGGGGAACGCCACAGCGAACTCAACGACGACGAAGTGCTCTACTACACCCGCGAGCGGGTCTATGGTGCCTTCCGTCGTTCGATGATCCTGCCCGATGGGGTCGACCAATCGGATATTACGGCCTCGGTGCGCAACGGTCTGCTTGAACTGCGGGTCGCTGGTGGCGCTGCGACCAAGCCCCAGAGTATCGAGATCGTCGACGAGAACGACGACACCTGAGGACATCGCAAATAGCCCTAGCAAAGACCGTCGACAACTCGACGGTCTTCTGGGGGCATGGCCAGCCGGTACTGGTAATACGGGCTTCGGCGTTAGAGCCCGGCGCCTTCGCCGAACCGATCGCCGAAAACGAAATCCGAAATTGGGCGCCGCTCGCGCGGTTTGCTGTCGCGCGCCAGCAGATTGGAATCGCCCATCCCGCTCTTGTCGGCATAGCCGATCGCGAGTGCCGTCAGCGCCTCGGCGTTCATCGGGATCGAGAATTCACTGCGTGCGGCTTCCGGATCCAGACCGATCATCTGATGTACCGCCAGCCCACGGGCCGTGGCTTCACTCAGCAGATTGCCGACCGCCAATCCCAGATCGTGCTCGGCCGCCTTGTTCGCATTACCACTGGCCACGAACTCCCGAACTACGGTGCCTAGCACCAGTACCGGTGCGCGCTGGGCCCACTTCTGATTCGGTTCGGCCAGACAGCCCAGAATCCGCTGGTGCACATCGCCGCGGCCACGGATGCCGAGCACGAACCGCCAAGGCTGCTCGTTATAGCTCGACGGCGCCCAGCGCGCCGCCTCGAACAAACAACGCAGATCTGCGACCGGCACCGGCGCTTCGCTGAACACATAAGGGCTCCAGCGCACGGCCAGGAGATTCTGGATCGGGTGGTCGACGTCGGCGATCTTGTGCATGGCGTAGAACTCCGTTGACTTGCAAACAAAAAAGCCGGCGCACCGCGCCGGCCGTCGGTCGTCTCATATTGGCATAGCCAGCGCCTTGCCGCGGCGCCGATGCCTAGCGGCCTGGCCCCAGCTCGGCGCCGTGGTGGTACCTGCGCATCTATGACATGCGCCTTCGGCCTGTTACAGAGTGATCCAAGCCACGCCGGTTGGCGGCCGAGCCCGAACGATACGTGCCCAGTCGCGATCCGGCGCCCGCGCACAGAAAACCAATTCGCCGACCGCCCATGCCTCGAACAGCGCCCGGCTGTTCAAGCCGGCCGCCGATGCTCCACTACAAACGCCCAGAGTGGCCTGCCCGGTAGGAGACGAGGGCAGCTGCAGCCGGGCTAGCCACTGAACTGGGTGGCCAAACGGGCCACCTTTTCCCCCTGGTAACGCGCAATCGACAGCTCCTTGTCGGACGGCTGGCGGGAACCGTCGCCGCCAGCATAGGTGGCCGCGCCATAGGGCGAGCCGCCACGCAGCTCGGAGATATCGAACAGTGCCTGGGCGCCGGCGTAATCGACCGGCACGATCAACATGCCGTGATGGGCAAGCGTGTTCCAGAACGAGGTGATGGTCGTCTCGTTGCCAGCACCGGTCGCGCTCGAAGTGAATACGCTGGCCAGCTTGTTGACTAACTTGCCATTGGCCCACAGGCCACCGGTTTGATCCAGGTAGGTCCGCATCTGACCCGCCATATTGCCAAAGCGGGTGGGCGTGCCGAAGATGATCGCATCGTAATCGGCGAGTTCGGCCGGCGTGGCTTCGCTGCCGGTCAGATCTTGTTTGGCACCGATATTGGTCAGCGCCTCGGCGCTCATGGTTTCCGGCACGTGCTTGAGGGTCACTTCCACGCCGTCGACCGACTCGGCACCTTCGACCACGGCCCGAGCCAGGGTTTCGATATGGCCATACATCGAATAATAGAGCACCAGAATCTTTTTCATCACGATCTCCGATGGCCGTCCTAGCGGCCGTTACCGATTCCAACAGACGGCATTTAACAATACCGATACGCACCGACAGTAGCCGGCTACGCGCAGTACGCATAGCGAGCGGATCTGGCATAGTTGTTCGAATAATTTGAATGACTTCAGACAGGCCGGCTGATATGAGCGATGGCGTGCGACTTGAGGCCCTGGAAGCGCTCGATGCGATCGACCGACACGGCAGCTTCGCAGCGGCTGCCGCTTCGCTCTATCGCGTGCCGTCGGCGATCTCCTATACCATCAATCAGCTTGAAACCGATCTCGGCATTCGCGTCTTCGATCGCAGTGGCCATCGCGCGGTACTGACGCCGGCCGGACAACTGCTGCTCGATGAAGGCCGGCGTATTCTGTTGGCTACCCATGAACTGGCCGCGGCCGCCCGGCGCAAGGCCGACCACTGGGAACCCGAGCTGCGGGTCGCGATCGATGGCCTAGTGGCGCCGGCCGCATTAGCCCCGATGGTCGCAGCCTTCGACGCTGCGCATCCGGCCATCAACTTGAGACTCAGCGAAGAAGTTCTCACCGGCACTTGGGAAGCGCTGTTCGATGAACGGGTGGACCTGGCGATCGGCGTAGCCGACCCACCGGCTTCGGCCGGGATGCACCGAGCCGCCTGGGCCGGCGTGGAGTTCGTGTTCTGTTGTGCCCCGGATCATCCCCTGGCCGCGACCGATCGAGCCCTGACAGAAGACGATCTACGTGCGTGGCGCGCGATCATCGTGGCCGACAGCGCGCAGCGTTTTTCGCCGCGCTCGAGCGTCGGGCTTCTGGATGGTCAGCCCAAACTCACGGTCTCCAACATGCACAGCAAGCGGCACGCTCTGCTGCGCGGCCTAGGCGTCGGCTACTGTCCACGCGGCTGGGTCGCTGCAGATCTGGATGCCGGCCGGCTGATCGCTCCTGCCTTGGCAGTCGAACGCGAGCGCGTCCAAACCTATCTACTCTGGCGACGCGGCGAACGCGGCCGGGCCCTGCAGTGGTTCATCGACTATTTAAGCGATCCGGCCCACCCCGCGGTCAACTGAGGCCGCGAGCCTCCGAAATCCGCTCGTAGGCCGCCCCGATCTCGCGGGTCTTTTGCTCAGCCATCTCGCGCATGCTCTCCGGCATCCCTTTGGCCGCCAGCTTGTCGGGATGATTCTGGCTCATCTGTCGGCGATAGGCTTTCTTAACCTCGGCATCACTGGCCTCGGACGATACGCCGAGCACGTCATAGGCCTGCTCGAGTTGTTCTTCCCGGGAAACCCCGGCCTTCGAGCCCATGCCGTCGCCGCTGGTCTGTCCGCCGGCCGCCCCGCCGGCGCCCAGCATCGCTTCCAACTGGCGGATCTCGGCTTCGGACAGCCCCAGCCCGCGGGCCACTCGCATCAGCGCTTCATGTTCGGCCGAGCTGACCTTGCCATCGGCTGCGATCGCTGCGATCTGCACCTGCAGAAACATCTGGTGCAGCGCTCGCTGGCCGCGGGCGACCTGCGCGAACTGGGCCACCTCGGCATCTAGGTCGAAATCGCCCTGCTTGCCGCGATTGAACGAGCGGCGCGCATTATCCTTCTGGATATCCGACAGACGCAGGCGGTCGAAAAGCTGCTCGGCCACGCGGATCTCGTCACGCGTGACCTGGCCATCGGCCTTACACAGCGCGCCCATCACCGCGAACGTAGAATCCAGGAACTGTTCTCGGATCTTGCCCAAACTGCCGCGGCGGACGCCCATGAACAGCAGCTGGGCGATCCAATAACCGACCACGCCGCCCAGTAGCGCACCGGCAAAGCCCATGAACGAGTAACCGACCAGTACGCCGGCAATAATCGCAATCAACATGGCGGCGATTCTACCGTCGTGCACCGCTTACGGCGAATATCACTGCAACGCAGCCTCATCCGAGCCGGGCTTCGATCACTTCGCCCTCCCCGATCACGAACACCCGATCATCCGGCTCCGGGCTGACCATCCCGCCGCCGGCAAAGCCACAGAAGGCAGGCAATACGAGGCCATTGTGGCCGAGCCAGAACGCCGGCGGGCGGGCCCGTTCGCTGCCGGCCGCAAGGCGTACGACCGGATGAATATGCCCACAGAGCACCGGCCCGCGCGTATCCACACCCGGTTCGTGCTGCGCAACGAACGGCCCAATACGCCGGGCCCCGGCCTGCCACTCGATCCCCAGTTCGACTGGCAACCGACTGATTCGATCGTGGTTGCCGCGTGTTACCACGATCTCTACCCCACGATGGGTATCACGCCAGGCGGCAAAACGCGTTAGCCACGGTTCGTCGCCGGCCGGCGGCGCATGTACGAAATCGCCGAGCACGATCAACTGCCGAGCGCCGGTTGCATCGAGAGCCGCCGTAAGCCGGGCCAGATCCGCCTCGGTCGTCCCGCTCGGCACATTCACGCCCTGGCGCCGAAACACCCCGCCCTTGCCGAAATGGGTATCGGCGACGAACAACGTCTCACCAGCCGGCCAGTACAGACTATGGTCGGCGCGCAGCAACAGGCGTTCGCCGCCCAGCTCCAGCTCGGCCTCGTGGGTTCTATGTGGCGTATCGGTGCTTGCGCTCATCAGACTCGGATTCGGTGGTCATGCCCTGCAAACAGGGCGTACTGAAGATTGTGGGTCGGGTTGGATATTGGGTTTTCAACCACGGTCGACGCTCAGTGGGCCCGTATCGCACCATCATTAGGTCTTGTTTTCCTTCTACCAGCGGTCTTTTCGCCTTGGCCCTCCACTGCTCGGCGCTACGCCCAAGGGGTAGTACAGAGCGGGCCGGCGATGCCGTGGACGGCCTGGTTTGTATTCTGTCCCGTTACGCGGCGACGCAGACGCACAGCGGCGACGGGTGTCCGGCGCACAGCGCCGGTGCGGCCAGCTGTCTGAGGGCCGCCAAAGCGGCCCGAGTTCTGGCCGCATCCCGTGGCCGTGAGCATCGGAGTGCACCGGCGTTAGCCGGCGCCGTGTCGGGTGCCTTTTGTTTGGTTCCTTTATTTGGGCAAGCAAATAAAGGGACTCGCACAGCAGTGCGAAACCGAGATCTAACTCACCTCGTGGCTCAAATCAGATACGCCAAGCCTTGAACCCGAGTGCTTTGAACAACCTACGTGCCGGCCGCGCCGGGCTGTTTCGCGCTGCAGTACGACTACAAAACACACACCCCTAAAACGCCATTCCATCCATAAACATCATTCAAGCGATCAACAGCCTCAACGAACCGACTTCTTGTCGGCCGCCTTCTCAAGCTGCACAGTCATCCGCTCGACCCGATCACGCCAGGACTCGCCGGTCACCTGACTGGCCACCCGCTCGACCCAGAGCGGGAAACCTAGCGGCGTCAGCCGCAGCGGCTCGGCCAGACGAATCGACTGGGTCGCGATCTGCTGCAGCGCCGAGCGCAGCCGGCCTATTTCCAGTTCGCGTTCCAGCACTTCGCGGCGGGCCTGGCCAAGCAGTCGATTCTCGGCGTCGTAGCGCACCAGCACGTCATAGACCAGACCGCTGGAGGCCTGGATCTGGCGGGCGCTTTTCGAAGTGCCGGGATAGCCAGGAAACACCAGCCCAGCGATGCGTGCGATATCGCGAAAGGCATGCTTGGCCAGCTCCGAGGCATTGAGACAGGTCAACAGATCATCGACCAGATTCTCTTCGGACAGGGCCGCACGCAGCTCAGCAACCGTGAACTCGACCTTGGAGCGGGTCACCAGTTCGAAGCCGTAGTCGTTGACCGAAAACCGGAACGTGGCCTTGTGCATGCGTGCCAGCCGCCAGGCCACCAGTGCCGACAGCCCTTCATGCGCCAGACGGCCAGCGAACGGATAGAAAAACCAGTGCCGGCCTTCGCGAGAGCTGACGTGTTCGATCAGCAGTTCATCAGCAGCCGGCAACGCCGACCAGCGTTTCTGTAGTTCCAGCAAATCGCGGGTGGCCGCCAGTTCCGGTTCGTCGTAGCGATCGTCGCGAGCGGCTTCCAGCAAATCGCGAATCGCATCGGCCAAGGTGCCCGAGATCGCCATCCGTCCACCGGCCCAGCGCGGCACCTGACGATTCTTGCGGGTGGCCGCTTTGACGTAGGCCGTCAGCTCCTTGACCCGGGCCAGTTCCAGCAGCCGACCGGAAAACAAGAATACGTCGCCCGGCTTCAACTGGGCAATGAAGCGTTCCTCGACCGTGCCCAGCCGGCCGCCCTTGACCCAGCGCACGCTCATCGCGGCATCCGAGGTGATCGTGCCCATGGTCATGCGATGCCGGCGGGCGATGCGCTTGTCGGTGACCGCGAGCTTGCCCTCTACCAGATCGACCCGACGGAATTCCGGATAGGCCGACAATGCCGCACCACCACGGGTCACGAAATCCAGTGTCCACTGCCATTCTTCGTCACTCAGATCACGATAGGCATGGCTGCTTCGGATCTCGGTCAGCAGCTCGTCTACGGCTACTCCGCCGGCGCCGGTGCTGCCGAGCGCACGCGTAACCAGATGCTGGGCCAGCACATCGATCGCGCCGATCAGCGGCCGGCGTGATTCCAGCTCGCCGGCCTCGGCCTTGCGCCGGGCGGCCGCGATCTCGACCAGCTCGAAGGCATGGGTCGGCACGCAGAGAATCCGGCTGGGCACGCCGGGCCGGTGGCCAGAGCGCCCGGCCCGCTGCAGCAGGCGGGCCACGCCCTTGGGGCTGCCGACCTGGATTACTTGATCGACCGGCGAGAAATCCACGCCGAGATCCAAGCTGGACGTGGCCACCACACAGGCCAGCCGGCCGTCGGCGATCATTGCCTCGACCGTATCCCGCAGCTCGCGATCGAGCGAGCCGTGGTGCAGCGCAATCTTGTCCAGCCAGGCCGGCCGAGCACGGATCAATGCCTGGTGCCAGAGCTCGGCCTGGGAGCGGGTGTTGGTGAAAAACAGCGTGGTCTGGGCCGCCTCGAGGGCAGCGATCACCGGCTCGACCATCTGCGTGCCCATATGCCCCGCCCAGGGGAAGCGTTCGATGGTCGGCGGGATAAGGGCGGTGATCTCGGTGGTCGACGGCACCACGCCACGAATGCGCGTGACGTCTCGTCCACCGGTCAGCACATCGCCAGCTTCGTCCAGATTGGCGAGTGTGGCTGACAAGCCCCAAATCCGGAGCTGCGGATTGAGCGCCCGCAGCCGGGCTAGGCCCAGTTCGAGGGCCACGCCGCGCTTGGTGGCCAGAAGCTCGTGCCATTCGTCGACCACGACACACTGCAGACCGGCGAACATCTGCGCGTGATTGGCATAGGACAGCAGCAGATTCAGGCTTTCCGGCGTGGTCACCAACGCGCTCGGCAGCTTCTTGCGCTGGCGCGCCTTGACGTGCGACTTGGTATCGCCGGTACGGCGCTCGATCGTCCAGCTCAGGCCCAGCTCGGTGGCCGATGCGGCCAGATGCTGGGTGGTATCGGCGGCCAGTGCCCGCAGCGGGGTGATCCAGAGCACGGTCAGCTCGGGCGTAGCAGCCTCGTCGTCGGTGCTCGCCAGCCAGTCGTTGACCGCGCCGAACCAGGCGGCCAGCGTCTTGCCGGTGCCGGTCGGCGCATGGATCAGACCGGATTCGCCGCGGCGCTGGGCTGCCCAGGCGTCGCGCTGGAAATCGAAGATGGTCCAGTCGCGTTCGGCGAACCAGCGCTCGATACGGGCATCGACCGGGGCCGGTTGGGCGACGACGGCTTCACTCATCGGCCGGCTTCTTGCCACTCCAGCGCGCGGCCACGCCACGTGCCTTCTCCGACAGCCATGGAAATTTCTCTTCCAGGCGGGCGAGCTGCTTCTGTACCCAAAGCGAATACGGCGCCAGCAGGATCGCCGAAACGATCAAAAACAGAATGCCCTGAAGAATCGGCAATACCAGCCCGGCCAGCCCAAGCAGAAAGAAGAACACACCGAAACCGATCCGGACATAGTCTCGCCAGGTCATATCGGCCCAGCGAATCCGCTTCGGTGTTTTATCGATCTCATTCGTCATAATCTTGACCCTAGAGGCGCTCGGCTCGACAGCCCATTCGACGCATCAAAGCCCAGTTGGTTCATTCGTGACCGGGGCTTCAAAGGCGCCCATGGCGCCCATGGCAGAGATCGGCGACGGCGCATTCTGTGACCCTTGCAGGGCTTCGGCCGAAGCCAAACGAAGCTTGGATCCAGTGCCTTGGCCTCGCGCGAACTGACACGAACGGGCCGGTTCACGAAATACCGCGCTGCTCGTTCGGCGGCAGCAACGCTTTGACGTTATCCAGCGTATCCGCCTCGGCCAGGGGCTTGTCAGTACGCCAGCGAGCAATACGCGGAAAACGCACGGCAATCCCCGATTTATGCCGATTCGAGGCCTGAATGCCCTCGAAATGCAGCTCGAATACATGATGCGGGGTGACCGAGCGCACCGGACCAAACCGTTCCTTGGTGTGCTTCCGGATCCAAGAATCGACCTGGCGGATTTCGGCATCGGTCAGCCCGGAATAGGCCTTGGCGAACGGCACCAGTTCCTCGCCGCTCCAGACCGCGAACGTATAATCGGTCAGCAGGTTGGAGCGCCGGCCCGAGCCCGGCTGGGCATACAGCAGCACGGCGTCGATCGAGTACGGGTCGACCTTCCACTTCCACCAGTCGCCGCGCACCCGACCGACCCGATACGGCGAGCCGAGCCGTTTGAGCACGAACCCTTCGGTCGCGTATTCCCGGGAGCGCTGGCGCAGAGCGCTGAGCTCGTCCCAGGAATCGGCGCACAGCGTATCGGACAGCGCGATGCGCTCATCGACCCCCTGCAAAGCCTCGGTTAAACGTTGGCGTCGTTCTTCCAGCGGCCGCTCGCGGATATCACGGTGCCGGTCTTCCATCAGATCATAGGCAAAAAAGCGTACCGGATGCTTTTCCTGCATATTGGCCGAAGGCTTGAGGCGGCCGATCCGGCGCTGCAGCCGCGCAAAGGGCAACGGCAAACTGTCGCCGGCCACCCAGGCCAGGATTTCGCCATCGAGCACGCTGCCCTCAGGTAGCGCTGCCGCGGCCGACTCCAGTTCGGGAAAGCGCCCTTCCATGAGATCCTCGCCGCGCGACCAGATATGACATTCCCCGGCACGGCGGATGATTTGGGCCCGAATGCCGTCCCATTTCCATTCGGCCTGCCATTCGCTAACTGGACCGAGGTCGCTGACGGCCTCGATCGAGGCATTTTCAATCGGCGAAGCCAGAAAGAAGGGATACGGCTGAGCGGCATCTTCACCGCGATCGGCTGGATCGACCAACCGCTCGAAAAACTCCGGCGTGGGCTGCCAGCGCCCCATCAGACGATGGGCCACCCGAGCCGGCTCGATATCGGCCACCTCAGCCAGGGCCCGGGTGACCAGCCGTCGCGAGACGCCGACGCGAAACGCCCCGGTCAACAGCTTGTTGAGCGTGAATCGTGCCTCGGTGGGTAGTTCCCGCCAGTAACTGAACAGCCGGGCCTTCTGCTGGGCCACGTCGAGGTTTTTCAGCGGCAGGATGCGCGCCTCGATCCATTCGTGCAGGGCAAGTTCCAGCCCCTGGCTGCCGGCTTCGATTTCATCCAGCAGCAGCGTCATGGTCTCGGCCGAATCTCCCACCGCCGAATAGCTTTCCTCGACCAGCCACATCGGCATGCCGATCGCCTCGGCCACCCATTCGCGCAGCCGCGGGCCAGGGATCAGCCGCTTGATCCGACGCCCACACAGAAACGACACCGCCCAAGCCGCATCGGCTGCCGGCGCAGCTTCGAAATAGTCGCGCATGGCCGCAACTTTCGGATTGGTCGCGGTGGTCGCGTCCAGTCGGATGTATAACTCAGTGAATCGGCGCATTAGCTCACCTAATTTGCGCAGATCGGTGCGCATCCGGCGACGATCCGGTAACCGTCATGGAAATGACATGGATCGTCTTAGGCCTTGATCGCACTGCCTTACAGCGCCCGGCTAGCGGTCGCAACCCATATCTTGTGCACAAGCTGAATTGAAGTTCATCCGTAACTCTGACTAGGGTGTAAGCGATCCATTTGAAGAGCTTGTGGCCGGCGCCGTGCGCGTGTGAACGGCTGCAACAAAAGGACATGCGTATGAGTAGCGATCCGACCGCAGACCCGATGTTTCAACGCGAGCAGGATTTCGGCGATGCGCCTACCGAAATCCGCGAAACCGATCACTACCAGCACGAATACGTCCACGATTTCGTGGAACGCTGGGACGATCTGATCGACTGGGATGGACGTGCTGCCAGCGAAGGCAGCTTTTTCATCGACGTTCTCAAACGATACGGCTGCAAGACCGTCATCGATGCAGCCTGTGGCACCGGTTTCCATTCGGTCCAGCTGTTACGCGCCGGCTTCGAAGTCGCCAGCGTCGATGGCAGCCCGCAGATGCTCTCCAAGGCCTTCGACAACGCCCGTGATCGCGGCTTCATCCTCAAGACCGTGCATACGGACTGGCGTTGGCTGACTCGGGATATGGTCGGTCGCTACGATGCGATCATCTGCCTGGGTAACTCCTTTACCCATATTTTCAACGAACATGATCGCCGCCGTGCGCTGGCCGAGTTCTACTCGATGCTCAAGCACGACGGCATTCTCATCCTTGACCAGCGCAACTACGATGCGCTGTTGGATGGCAAGTCCGGCGGCCCCAGCCACAAGTATTATTACTGCGGCGACGGTGTGACCGCCGAGCCGGAGCATATCGACGAGGGCCTGGCCCGGTTCCGTTATCAGTTCTCGGATGACGGCTCGGTCTATCACCTGAATATGTTTCCGCTGCGTAAGTCGTACGTGCACGACCTGATGCACCAGGTGGGCTTCCAGAAGGTCACGACCTACGGCGATTTCCAGTCCAGCTATCGCGAACAAGATCCGGACTTTTTCATCAATGTCGCCGAGAAGAGCTATCTGCTCGAAGACGCGGATGAAGAAGGCGAAGCCGCCAAGGACGACAGCGGCTATTCTCCGGCGGTCAAGACGGCTCAGAATTATTACAACAGCGACGACGCCGACAATTTTTATTCGCGGCTCTGGGGCGGCGAAGATATCCATATCGGGCTTTATCAGTCCGATGACGAGCCAGTGCTGGGCGCCAGCCACCGCACGGTCGCCCGCATGGGCGAACTGGCGGCCGACCAGCTCGGCGCTCAGGCCAAGGTGCTCGATATCGGCGGGGGCTATGGCGGCTCAGCCCGTTATCTGGCCGAGCATTACGGTGCCCACGTGGTCTCGTTGAACCTATCCGAGGTTCAGAACCAGCGCGCTCGTCGCCAGACCGCCGAACGCGGCCTGGACGACCGGGTCGATATCGTCGACGGCGATTTCGAAAACATCCCTTATGCCGATGCGAGCTTCGACGTGGTCTGGTCGCAGGATGCGATCCTGCATTCCGGCAACCGCACACGGGTGCTCGACGAGGCGGTTCGGGTGCTTAAACCCGGCGGGCTGTTCGTGTTCACCGACCCAATGATGGCCGACGGCTGCCCGTCCGACGTGTTGCAGCCGGTACTGGACCGGATCCAGCTCGAGACCATGGGTTCGCCCGGTTTCTACCGCAAGGAACTGACCCGGCGCGGCCTCACCGAACGCGTCTTTGAGGACCACACGCAGCAGGTGCCGCGCCACTATGGCGGTATCAAGCGTGAGCTGGCGGCCCGCGAGGCCGAACTCGACGGCCATATCTCCCAGACCTATATCGCCAATATGAAAAAAGGTCTGCAGCACTGGGTCGATGCCGGCAACGCCGGCCATCTGGCCTGGGGCATTATGGTGTTCGAGAAATAGGTCAGTCCGTAGTTGCCCGGGTTGGGCTGTGATCGGCGACTTGTCATAGTCCAGCCATTGCTTCGAAGACGCCGGCCGGTATGCGGCCGGCGTCTTCTTTTGTAAGGGACCCCATGACAGAACGTTTTGCTGACCAGACTGTATTGATCACTGGCGCCGGCTCGGGCATCGGCGCCGCCAGCGCACGGCGCTTCGCTCGCGAAGGCGCCAACGTGGTGCTCGTCGGCCGGACCCGGGACAAGCTCGACCGCGTGGCCGCCGACCTGCCCGATCCGGAGCGAGTCATGATCCGGCCGGCGGATGTATCCAAGGCCGACGAAGCCAACGCCCTGGTCGAGGACGTGGTTTCGCGCTTCGGCGGCCTCGACGTCTTGTTCAATAACGCCGGGGTGGCGACCCAGGGGCGTATTCCCGACACCGACGACGCCACCTGGCGTCAGGTCATGGCGATCAACGCCGACGGCGTATTCTATTGCTGCCGGGCGGCCCTGCCGCATCTGATTGCGCGCGGCGGCAATATTGTCAACACCTCCTCGGTATCGGCCCTCGGCGGCGACTGGGGCATGAGCGTCTACAACGCGAGCAAGGCTGCGGTAGCGAACTTCACCCGGGCCCTGGCGCTCGATCATGGCCGCGACGGCGTACGCGTCAACGCCGTCTGCCCCGGCCTCACCCGAACCGAGATGGGCGGTGCGAACTTCGAGGACGAGGCGGTTTACCCCAAGTTCCAGGAGCGCATCCCGCTCGGCCGCGGTGCCGAGCCCGAAGAAGTCGCCGATGTCGTGGCGTTTCTAGCCAGCTATGAAGCGCGTTTCGTCAACGGCGTGAATCTGCCGGTGGACGGCGGCCTGATGGCCTCCAACGGACAGCCTCCCCAGACCTGATTGCAGGCGATCGTATCCCGGTCATCCGGCCCGGCGCACTCTGGCGTGCCGGGCTTTTTTATGGCCGTGCTCAGCAGGCCAGACGAGCCTGCAGCGCCTGCTTGTTGGCCACCACCTGGTCCAGAGTGTACTCGTCGAGCACGCCCAGAAAAGCCTGCTGGGCCTGGCCCAGGGTGCGCTTGAGGTGGCAGACCGGGTTGATCGGGCAGCATGAATCCGGCCCGAAACACTCCAGCAGTTGCAGGTTTTCGGTCTGGCGCACCAGCGCGCCGATGTTGATCCGCGCCGGCGGCACCGCCAGCGCCACGCCGCCGCCCCGGCCACGATAACTGTGAATATAGCCCAGCTGCACCAGGGTCTGGGCCACCTTGGCCATATGGTGTGACGAAATACCGTAACTCGCAGCGGCATCGCCGATATGCGCCGGCTGTGCGTCATCGCGAACGGCCAGATACATCAGCAGGCGTAGTGAGTAATCGGTGTGGGTGGTCAGCTGCATATTTGGCGGCCTAAATAGGTATGCAATATACTTCTTATAAAAAGGTATATCACATGCCGGTTAAAAGGACAGACATGCCGAGTCGCGATCAAGTCGCGGTCATCCAACAGACCGTGCCCGCTCTTCAGCAATACGGCGAACAACTGGCGCGTCATATGTATGCCCGGATGTTCGCCCACAATCCAGAAGTCCGACGCTACTTCAATCCGGCCCACCAACGCACCGGCCAGCAACAGAAGGCGCTTTCGGATGCGGTTTGTGCCTACGCTGCAAACATCGACCATCCGACAGCTCTAGAAGGCGCTGTTGAGTTGATCGCCCACAAGCATGTCTCGCTGGGCATTGCCCCGGAACACTATCCGATCGTCGGCCGCCACTTGCTGGCCTCGATCCGCGAGGTATTGGGGCCGGCTGCGACCGATGACGTCATCGATGCCTGGGCTACGGCGTACGACGAACTCGCCCACCTGTTTATCGAACGGGAACGACAACTCTATGCCGAACAGCTGCGCGACCACGGCTGGACCGGGTTCAAGCCCTTCGTGGTGACCGAGCGCGAAACCGTTGCCGAGAATGTGGTCTCGCTCTATCTCGCGCCGCTCGACCAACGGTCCCTGGCCTGCCACAAGCCAGGGCGTTATATCGCTATCCATCAGGCCCCGGCCGCCGGCGAGAGCGCGCCACGCCATTACAGTCTGTCCAATGCCCCGGGCACGCCTTATTACCGCATCAGCATCAAGTACGAAACCGCGGACTCGTCCGAAACACCGAGCGGTATGTTCTCGAGCTTCGCTCACGAACAGCTCAAGACCGGCGACCACGTCCAGGTTAGCCCGCCCTGTGGCCAGTTCACGCTCGAACTGCCCGAGCAGCCCATGCGGCCATTGGTGCTGATCGCTGGCGGCATCGGCATCACGCCGCTGCTGTCGATGCTGCATGCCGCACTGGCCGAGCCCGGTGACCGGCCACTCGTGCTCATCCAGGCCGTGCGCGACCGCGACCGGCGGCCGTTCGCGGCTGAAATCGATGCCCTGGCCTACCAGCATCCCCGACTGCAGGTGCATATCTGCTACAGCGCGCCCGGCGACGGCGACTTGGCAGTTGCCGATGTGTCGGCTAGCGAAGGCTATGTCTCAGACAGCCTACTCGAGCGCGCCCTCGGCGATGCCGCGGCCGACTATTACTTTTGCGGGCCGCGTCCGATGATGGCCGGCGTGGCGGAACTGCTGCGCGACCGAGGGGTACCGCAGGAGGCGGTACACTACGAATTCTTCGGCCCGGCCGGCACTGAAACCGCCTAGCAGCCCATCACCGCGCGCACTCCGATCGAAAGCGCCGCTGCGGCGGCGCCCCATGCTGGCCGGGTGATTCGCAAATCATCGCTTGGCCTATCCGACCGGCGCAGCTGGCAGGCGGCACGGATACGACGCTATCCCATCAGGTCCGTAGCATCCTGGCCATGCCATACCCGGCCCGGCATAAGCCAGCCGCGCTCCGGAGGAATACGGCGTCCGCTGATCGTATCCAGCGATAGATGCACAACATAGGGCCGCTCGCCACCGGGCAGGGGCTCGGGCAATTCCGGCGACTCAGATTCATCGGTAATCACCAGCCGACCACGGACCATCACGCTCCAGCCGGCCCGGCGCGCCATATCGACGCCGTCGACCTGGAACGTCGCAGCCTGGCCACGGGCTGCAGCCGCTTGTTTGGTGCCCAGCCCGCTATGAAAGATCAGCCCGTCGCTACGCAGGGCATAGTCGACGGGCAGAACCTCTGGGCTCGGCTCGGCGTTGATCGCGATCCGGCCGACTCGGTGCGAGGCCAGAAGCTGGCGACAGGTTGCCTCGTCGAGCTCGGTGATCCGTCCTTCGTCTGTATGCATGCCACGATCTCCCGCTGCGGCCCACCCAAGGTCGGCAGACCATCGCTTTCATCGTAGGCATCGTGGCAGACACGGCGTTGATCCGGATCAACCCGGCTACCGGGCTAACCTGCTCAGGCAGTCTCTTCCAGCCCAGCGTTGTTCTGGTCGAACACGCGATCGGCGCGGTACGAGCTGCGCACCAGGGGCCCGGAGACGACTTCCAGGAAACCGCGGGCCAAGCCCCACTGGCGGTACTTCTTGAAATCCTCCGGCGGCACGTAGCGATCGATCGGCAGATGATTGACGGTCGGGCGCAGATACTGGCCGAAGGTGACGATATCCACGCCGGCGGCCTTGAGGTCATCCAGAACTTCGGCGATCTCATCTTCGGTCTCGCCGAGGCCGAGCATGACCGAGGTCTTGGTCAGCACGTCCGGATTATGCTGTTTGGCATGGGCCAGCACGTCCAGGGTCTGCTGGTAGCCGGCCCGCGCATCGCGCACGTAGTGGGTCAGGCGTTTGACCGTTTCGACGTTCTGGGCGAACACCTCGAGCCCGGAATCGACCACGGTTTCTACATGGGTCGGATTGCCGCCGAAATCCGGCGCCAACGCCTCAACCCGCACCTCGGGGGTACGACGCTTGATGGCCGCCACGCAGTCGGCATAGTGCTGGGCGCCGCCGTCGGCGAGATCGTCGCGATCTACCGAGGTCAGCACGATGTAATTCAGGCCCATGATCTCGACCGAGTCCGCACAATGCTCGGGCTCGTCGGCATCCAGCCAGCCGTGCGGATTGCCGGTATCAACCGCACAGAACTTGCAGGCCCGCGTGCAGGTATCGCCCATGATCATGATCGTGGCCGTGCCATGCGACCAGCATTCGCCGATGTTCGGACACATCGACTCCTCGCAGACCGTAGCCAGCTTGTGCTTGCGCACATTGGCCTTGACCTTGCCGTATTCCTCGCCTGCCGGCAGCTTGGCGCGCAGCCAATCGGGTTTGCGCCCGATGGGTACGGAAGCCGCCTTCTTCGACGCCTTCATGCCATTCTTGATGGCCCGTGTGCCGTTGGGTTTGTCGACCTTGGTTCCGGTGACGACCGGAATGCCCTTGAATTCACTCATGGGACCTCGATCCGTTGCGACGGTTATCGATAGACGCTGATGGTAACACCCGCGCCCGATCGTGTACGGCCGGCGCGGTCATGGCGTTGCAGCCGGCGTTATCCATCAGCCCGTTCCAGGGCCGAACGCGCTGCTATGATTGCCCCTGATTTCGCCCCTCGTCTTGGCCCGTGTCGACCTCCGATCCCGCGCTCGCAACCCCGGCCACCGCCAGCCGTGCCGACCGGCTGATCGAGGCCATCACGAACAGCCGCCTCGGCCGGATCGGCTATCGTCTACGCTGGCTGCTGCCGGTAGCCTCGTTCGCGATCGGCCTGGGCAGTTATTTTTTAATCCAGCGCCAAAACGCGCTCGCCCAGTGGCTGGCCGCGCTAATGCTGCTCGGCTGGGTCGCGCTGTTGTTCGAGGGGTTGCTGTGCCGCGTGCTGGCGCGCTTCGTCGGCGAGCGCGTGCCCCAGATCCTGGTCCGCTATGCCGCCCAGGCCCTGCATCAAGAAACCCTGTTTTTCGTGCTGCCGTTCTTTCTGGCGACCACCACCTGGCAGTCGGCGCAATCCCTGTTTACCGGCTTGTTGATTCTGGCTGCCGTGGTCTCGGCGATCGATCCAATCTATTACGAGGTGATTGCGCCGCGACGCTGGCTGTTTCTGGGCTATCACGCCTTTACTCTGTTCGTCGCCCTATTGGCAGCCGGCCCGATCATCGGCTCGCTGACGACAGGGGATTCGATCGCTCTGGCCTCGGCGGTGATGGGCGTCTGTGCCCTGCCCAGCTTCAACGACGTACTGCAGGCCGGGCGCTGGTGGCGCTGGCTGGTGCTGGCGGCGCTGTCGTTCGCCCTAGCTGGCGGCGCCTGGATGACACGGTTCTGGATCCCGCCGGCGACCCTGAACGCCAAGCAGATGGCGATCACCACCCAGCTCGATACCGCGACCCGCCAGCCCGGCGCCAACCGCCACCACTTCAGCGTGGCCCAAATTCGAGCCAACGGCCTGTATGCGTTCTCGGCGATCAAGGCCCCACGCGGGCTGCATCAGGGCGTGCTGCATATCTGGTCGCATGACGGCCAGATCGTCGGCCGGATTCCGCTAGAAATCCAGGGCGGCACCCGCAAGAATGGGTTTCGTACCTGGAGCCACAAACAGAGTCTGGGCGCCGATCCGCGCGGACATTGGCGGGTCGCGGTCGTGACCGACGATGGCCAGCTGATCGGCGCCGAGCGCTTTACCGTGGGCCAATCCAGCCACTGAGCTAAGCCGGCGCGTTATTCGCTGCCGATCACCCCGGCGTTGAGCAGCGCCAGGGTCACCAGGCGCGCATTGAAATGCTCGCGCCAGCCACTCGGCGCAGCCAGCCCCAGCCGCTCTAGATAGGGCTCGGCGGCCGGGCGATGCTGCCGCAGCCGGGGCGCCTGGCGGGCGAAGGTGCGCAGCAGTCCGGTCTTGGATGCCGACGACAATGGCTTCAAGGCCGAGATCAGGGTCAACTCGATATCCGTGAACTCGCAGCCATAGGGATAGCGCGGGTAGTAGCCGTCATCGCGATCCGGCGCCAGCCAGCCGCCTACCGCATCGGGGGTGTTCGATCGCGCCCGCTGGGGGATCCGATAATCGGGCGAGAGCTTACCGGCGGCCACCGCGGCCGAACGCAGTTTATTCTGGAAACGGGCATCGGCGACCTCGATCAGCGCAATCGCGACCTGCTCATCGGTTTTGCCGCGCAGATCGGCCACCCCGTATTCGGTGACTACGATATCGCGCAGATGGCGCGGGATCGTGTTGTAACCGTAGTGGGCCACGATATTGGATTCGGGCCCTTTCGAGCCGGACCGCACGGCCCGTACGCAGATGACCGAACGCGCCCCGGACAATTCGTGGGCCTGGGCCACGAAGTTGTACTGTCCGCCTACACCCGATAAAACTTGCCCAGACTCCAGCCCGTCCGAGGCAATCGCGCCGTCCAGGCTGGCCTTGATGGCCGTATTGACGAACCGGGCATGGCGACGCTGGGCCCGCTTGAGCTCTTCCTGGCCGTAGAGATGGTTGATCGCGCCGATCCCGGTCATATGGAACTGATCGCGCGCGGATATATCGAGTTCGTGCAGGTGCGCATAGAACGAACTCGGCCCAAGGAAGAACCCGCCATGGACCAGCGTCGGCCCGGCCAGATGCATGCCCAGGCACCGCGCTTCGATTTCGCTGCGGGCCTCGCGATCGGCCAGGTCGGGCGTAATCGGGGCCTCGCCGTCGCCCGGATCGAGTCGATCATCGGCCCAGTGGACATGCTCGGCGAAGACCCCAATACGCTTGAGCCAGGCGGTATCGGCGGCTTCGAGCCGAGCCCAGATCGCCCCCGCTTCGAGCAACGCCGTGAGCGTGCGTGGGCCGACGGCATCGTCGATCGCGCCTTTGTTGAGCAACCGCTGGACGGTCAGATCGTCATAGACCGCTCGTCGGATCACCCCGGCCCGATGCAGCTGGACATAGCCATCGACGAGCATTTCGGTACAGCCATAAAGACCGCGCTCGAACGGCGCGCGGCCGCCATAGGCCGCCACCAGCGCCTGCTCGCTCTCGCTCGCCGGCTGGCGTTCGATCAGGCGCTGAAAGCGGGGGTTGTCGTTATGGCGCAGATCCAGACAGTAGGCGATCGCATCCGATAGGCTGCCAATGCCGATCTGCAGTGTGCCGCCATCGGCGATCAGCGTGCTCACCCGAGCCGCGATCGCATAGTCGGCATCCGAAACCGCTTCGTGCGGGGTGCCGAACGGCTTGAAGTTGGCCGCGGGGCCTTCGAACAAGGCATCGAGCCGGTCGGCTTCGACCAGCGCGCTGCGGGTCATGGTCGGCAATTGGTGATTGAGCTGGGCCACGACCAGCGGCGCCTGCCCGGCCTCTCGCAGGCGCTCGACCTCGGGCATCAGATCGAGCGTGACATCGGTATTGCAGGATAGCGAGACCTGGTCATCGGCCAGGCCGGGCGCGACCATCTGCATCAGCACGTTCACGCCGGCGGCCATCAGATCGCGGGCCGCGTGGGTATAGTTCACCGAACGATAATGGCGCTGGGCATAGCGGTTGCCGAGCATCGCCCCCGGCTGGAAGAAAAATTCCGATACCGTCACATTGTCGGGCAGCGCGCCACGTTTCAGATCGCGCAGATAATCCAGCCCCGGATAGTCCTCGAACAGACGTTCTGCGATCGGCTGCATCAGCCGCCGTTCGATGTCGCCGGAAGGCTGGGGCACATCCAGCGATAAAGCCGTGATGATGGTCAATTCGATCGAGGGATCGGCTTTGACGCGCTGATACAGCGCGTTCATCAGCGTCGCGGCCTTGCCCAGGCCCAGCGGCGCCCCAAGCCGGATGTCCGGGCCCACCCGCTCGATCAGCCAATCGACCAGCGCCTCGACGTCTTCGAATCGTTCTGGGCGCCGACTCACGATTAGCCTCCCGAACCGGGTCTAGTTCTGGCCACCAACCCGACGCGATCCATTGCCCTGGTCGAGATAGGCCTGGGGCACTTTGACCGTCAGCGCACTCGGCAACACCCGGAAGGTGGCCGGCGTCTGGGTCAGGATCTCGCCGTCGGTGTTGATGTTCATCGACTGCTCGGTCTCGATCCGAAACTCCTCGCCTTCGAACAGCTGCACGCCCTGCATAGCGTGGTTGGGGCCTTTCATCAGCCCGGGCAACATCGCCAGCAGCGACGACAACGGCCGCGGTTTGAGGCTGTACAAATCCAGCCGACCATCGTCGAGCGCGGCATCGCTAGACACCGCCATGCCGCCACCGAAGTAACGGCCGTTGCCGACCGCGATCTGGATCGAGCGCAGCTGTCGGGTCTGGTCGGCAAACGAGACCTGGGCCTGGAACGGTTCGGTATCGCGGACCGCGGAGATCACGTTCGAGGCATAGCCGAGCGAGCCGAACCATTTCTTGGCTGCATCCGAGCGGTATTCGCAGGCCCGAACCGCCAGGCCGATGCTGGCGACGTTGAGAAAATACACGTCGTTGCACTGGCCGAGATCGATGCCGTGGTCGATGCCATCGACCACGTTGTCGCAGGCCGATTTCAAGTCGGTCGGAATCAACAAGGTTCGGGCGAAATCGTTAGCCGTGCCCAAGGGCAACACTGCCATGGGCAGCCCGGTCTCCATGACCGATTTCGATGCCAGGTTGAGTGTACCGTCCCCGCCGCCGAGCACGATCACATCGACACTCTCGGCATAGCGCTCGATCTCGGACGCCACATCCTCCGGCTGCTGGAAACGGCCCTCGATGACCTCGACATCACGTTCGGCCAGATGCTCGACCGCCGTCTGGGCATTGGCTTCGCCCTGGCGCGATTCGCGATTGATAAGTAGTAGAGCGCGCAGGGTGATCCCCGCTCATGAAAGGTATGTACGTAGCCTAAGCCGCTGCCGCGGGTTGCGCAATGCAGCAATCGTGCCTCGCTGCGGATTTGGGCTGTCGATCGATGCCGCTGGCCTTTCGGGCCTGTTTTGAGCCACGCTGTCGTCTGAATCAATCAACCACGAAGCAATCGCATGCACGGTTTCATCCAACGCATGATCGGCGCGGCCAAACTCGAGGTCCCGATCTACGAAGAAGTCGAACACGACCACTCGGCGACCGGTCAGGCAGCAGCCGTCGTGGTACTGGCCTCGCTGGCCGCCGGTATCGGCGCCCTGACCCATATGGGCTTCGGCGGGCTGATCATTGTCACCCTGGCCGCCTTGATCGGCTGGCTGATCTGGGCCGCGATCATCTGGGTCGTCGGCACCAAGCTGCTGCCCCAGAGCCAGACCGAGGCCGACCTAGGCCAGCTGCTGCGCACCATGGGCTTTGCAGCCTCGCCGGGTCTGCTGCGCATCTTCGAGATCATTCCGGTGCTGGGTGGCATCGTAGGTATCGTCGTCGCGATCTGGATGGTCGCCACGATGGTGGTCGCCGTGCGCCAGGCGCTCGACTACGACAACACGCTGCGCGCGGTCGGTGTGGTCGTCATCGGCTGGATCATTCAGCTGCTGATCGGTTGGTTGATTGGCGGCTCGCTGCTCTACGGCATGGGCGGCGCTCCGGCCGGTGCTGGCGCGGTCTAAAACCGCAGCCGACAGTTAAACGAACGCCGGGTCTCCCCGACCCGGCGTCTCGTCGCCTCATTCGCGAGGCTCATCCTCGTAACGGACATCCAGCATGACCGTGCCGGCTACGGCGATGAGAATGATCATCACCGTGCCCAGCACCCAGGCCAGATACCAGGCCCCGCGCTCCCCCAGCACGATCGCCAGAAACAGCGCGATCAGCGCGACCACGAACCAGAAAACGAATTGGGCAACGGCTTTCATGTCTTGGCTCCCGACAACGTGGGTCTAGTACGCATGTTCGTCATGCTCGATCGACTCTGGGGTGACCTTGCCGCGCATCACCCAGAACGCCCAGCTGGTATAGGTCACGATGATCGGCACGAAGATCAGGGTGAACACCAGCATCCAACCCAGCGTGCCGGCGCTCGACGAGGCATCCCATACGGTCAGGCTCTGGTCGGGCGCACTCGAAGACGGCATGAGAAACGGAAACATTGCAGCCCCCACAGTGCCGAGCGTGGCCGCCCAGGCGAGAGCCCCCGCCCACCAGGCCAGGGTCGAGGCACCGCGGCGTACCGCGGCGATGCCGCCGGCAACCGCGAGATAGACCAACACCGGGATGAGCCACAGCACCGGCAGCGCCCCGTAGTTATGCAGCCAGGCACCCGCTTCGCGGGCCACGGTCTTGTTCAACGGGATGGCCGGCCCGGCCGGGTCGATGGCACTGGTGATCGTATAGCCCGCCATTTGCCAGACCCAGATACCGCCGATGCTGAACAACACCAGTGCAGCCGCGCCCGCCACCGTGGCCAGCCGGGCCGCGCGCTCGCGAATCACGCCTTCGCCCCGTCCCATGACCATAGTCGCGCCCTGATACAGGGCCAGCGACAGCGACATCAGCCCGCATAGCACCGCGAACGGATTGAACAGACTGATAAAACTACCCGTGTAGTAGGACACCATGTTCCACGAAAAATGGAACGGCACGCCTTCGAGCATATTGCCAATGGCCGCGCCGAACACGATCATCGGCACCGCCCCCGACACGAACAGCGCCCAGTCCCAGACGCCGCGCCAGCGCGCGCTGGCCAGCTTGCTGCGATATTCGAAACCCAGCGGGCGTACGATCATCGACCACAGCAGCACCAGCATCACCACATACAACCCGGAAAACGCCGTGGCATAGATGGTCGGCCAGGCCGCGAATACCGCCCCGCCGCCGAGGATGAACCAGACCTGGTTGCCGTCCCAGTGCGGCGCGATCATGTTGATCGCAGCCCGGCGCTCGCCGTCGGTACGGCCCAGATAACGCAGGGCCGCACCGACGCCCATATCCATGCCGACCATGACCGCGAGGCCGATCAGCAGCACGCCGAGCAGGGCCCACCAAATCAGCTTGAGTACGATGTAAAGCTCCATTTTATGCCTCGCTCCACTGCGACATGCGGGGTTGGGGGGTCGCTTCGGCCTGTTCGTGGCCGCCCTGCGGACCGTCGTCCGGGCCGAGCCGGATGAACTTCACCATCAAGAACATCTCGACGATGATGAACAGCGTGTAGAGAGCCACGAATCCGATCAGCGAAAAGATCATGTAGCCCACCGAATGGGTCGAGGCGGACAGCCAGGTCGGCAGCTGGCCATAGACGGTCCAAGGCTGGCGGCCCAGCTCGGCGACCACCCAGCCGGCTTCGTTGGCAATGAACGGCACCGGAATCATCCACGGCGCGATCTTGAGGAGCCAGCGCTTGTCGGTGATCGTGCCGCGCAGCGAATAGATCACTGCCAGGATCAGAAAGCCCATCATCACGAAGGCCAGCCCGACCATGATCCGAAAACCCCAGAACACTGGGAACACCGGCGGAATACTGTCGGCCGCGGCCTTCGCGATCTGGGCGTCCGTGGCGTTTTGCACATCCGATGCATAACGCTGCACCAGCAGCGCATAGCCCAGATCTTCTTTATGGTTATTGAACTGGGCCCTGGCCGCGGCATCGTCCGGGTTGTCGCGCAGGGTCTGCAGCGCGGTCAGCGCCGGGATACCGTTGCGGATCCGGGCCTCTGCCTGCTGTTCCAGATCGGCAAAACCTGGAATCGATTGATCGAAACTATGGGTGACCAAAGGCGTGAGTAGATACGGGATCTGCAGTTCGAAATCATTTTCCCGATTGTCCTGATCGGGCCAGGCCACGACATTGAAGCCGGCCGGCGCCTCGGCGGTCTCCCATAGGCCTTCCATCGCCGCCAGCTTGGTCGGCTGGTCTTCGCCGTTGATAAAGCCCAGCGCATCGCCCAGACAGATCACGGCGATACTGGCGAAGATGCCGAACAGCGCCGCCACCCGGAACGAGCGCTTGGCCAGTTCGAGGTGCCGCCGGCGCAGCATGTAGAACGCGCTGATCCCGATCACGAAGATCGCCGCGGTCAGATAGCCGGCGATACTGGTATGCACGAACTTGGCCTGGGCTTCCGGATTGAACAGCAGATCCGTAAAGCTGGTCAGCTCAACCCGCATGGTTGCCGGATTGAATTCCGAGCCGACCGGCGCCTGCATATAGCCATTGGCGATCAGAATCCACAACGCCGACAGATTCGAGCCAAGGGCGACCATATAGGTCACCAGCAGATGCTTGCCCCGCGAGAGCTTGTCCCAGCCGAACAGCATCAACCCGACCATGGTCGACTCGAGGAAGAACGCCATCAGGCCCTCGATAGCCAGTGGCGCCCCGAAAATATCGCCCACGAAGTGCGAGTAGGTCGACCAGTTGGTACCGAACTCGAACTCCATGGTCAGCCCGGTGGCCACGCCGAGCGCGAAATTGATCGCGAACAGCTTGGCCCAGAAATGGGTCATCTGACGGTAGATGGCCCGCCCGGTGATGACATAGATGGTCTCCATCGCCGCCAGCAGCATGCTCATGCCGAGCGTGAGCGGGACGAACAGATAGTGATACAGCGCGGTCGCAGCGAACTGCGCGCGCGACAGATCGATAACGGTATCGAGTGCGTGCATGTTCAGTCTCTTGGTTTGGCGCCGGCGGCCGGGTCGGACAGCGACGGCTCGAGCAAGGTTAGGGGGACTGCCCCGACCGGTCGTTGATCTGGATCAACGCATACCGCGCCCCCCTGCAGGCGCCGATATTCCGGGCTTTCTGCGGCTACCTGCACGCCAGGCCCATCAGCAACGACCCGGCCGCGATCGAGCACCACGACACGTTCGCAGCCCGCTACCCACTCGGGCTGATGCGATACGACAATCAACGTCCGCCCGGCCAGGACCGAGGCCATTCGGGCGCGGATACGCGCGGCCGTCGTCCGATCCAGACCCTCGCCGGGCTCGTCCATGATCACGACCGGCGCATCGCGCAGCAGCGCCCGGGCAATACCGATACGCCGAATCTGGCCACCCGACAGCCGCAGCCCTTCCTCACCCACTAGCGTGTCGTAGCCCTCGGGCAACGCCATGATCTCGTCGTGGATACAGGCCGCACGCGCGGCCGCGATCATCGCGGCCTGGTCGGCCTCGGGATTGCCGACGGCCAGGTTGTCGCGCACGCTGGCATGGAACAGATAGACCCGTTGCGGCACCAGCGCGATCGCCGCCCGCAGATCGGCACTGCGATAGTCGGCCAACGGCCGACCACCCCAGACCAGGGTGCCGCGCTCAGGCAGCGCCAGCCGGGCTAGCAGCGCGATCAGGGTGCTCTTTCCGGCCCCGCTGGCCCCGACCACGGCCACATGCTCGCCGGGCGCGATCGACAGCGACACATCAGCCAGCGCCCAAGGCGCATCCGGCCGATGGCGGGCGGATACATGCTCGAAAACCAGGTGGTGATCGCGCGGCGCCGGGGCCGGACGGTCCGGCTCGACGATAGTCGGGCGCATGGCCTCGAAGGCCCGCAGCCGACGGGTAGCCGCGCGCAGCTGGCCCAGTGCCTGCCAGGCGCCCGGCATCTGGGCCACGGCTTCGAAACTGCCTAGCACCAGCAGCACCACCGGAGCGAAATCTACCGGCGCCAATACGCCAGCCCGGATTACCGGCACGATCAACACAATCGCGGCCAGCACCGCGAGCTGGGTCAGAATCAACAGCCCGGCATCGGCCAGGCCGGTCAACCGCGACAGCCTGGCTTGGCAGTTCAGGCGCTGCTCGGTCAGCGCCGCGATCTCGGCTTCGCGCCGTGCCAGCCCACCGAATACCGTCAGCTCCCCCAAGCCTTCGACGGTATCGACGAGACTGGCCTTGAGCCGCGCGCCAATCGCTACCGAGGCTGCCCCCGGCGCCCGCGCAGCGCGTTCGATCGCCCAGGGCAGCAAGCCGCCGGCGGCGACCAGCAGCACCAACTCGGCCAACGCAACCGCCGGGCTGTACCAGGCCCAAACCACCACTGCCCCGATCAGGCATACACCACCCACCGTGACCGGCATGATCAGCCGCAGGTAGACATTGTCCAGGGTGTCGATGTCGGCCCGTACCCGGGCCAGCAGATCGCCGTTGTGAAATGCCGACAGCTGGGTCGCCGACAGCGGCTCGACCTGGCGATAAAACCATACCCGCAGCCCAGTGAGTAGGCGCAGCGTAGCGTCATGGGTGATCAGACGCTCGATATAGCGGCCACCGGTCCTCAGGATCGCCAGCCCACGAATCATCGCTGCCGGCGTGAAATAGTTCATGTCGGCACCGGCTAGCCCGGCGACCGCCATGCTGGCGATGAACCAGCCGGCCACCGTGAGCAACGCCATATTGGCAGCCACGGTCACGATGCTCACCAGGATGCCCAGCAATAGCCACCCCCAGTAGGGGCGTGCCTGGGCCAACCACCAGCGCAGATCGCTCATGATCGTGCCTCGCCCGCCAACCGGGCATAGGCGCCGCCGTTGGCGATCAGCTCGGCATGAGTGCCAGTCTCGACGATACGCCCGGCCTCGAGCACGACGATACGATCGGCGTGGCGCACGGTGGCCAGCCGATGCGCGACCACAATCAGCGTCCGATCGGCGCCGAGCTGGCCGAGTGCTTCGGTCAGAGCCGCTTCGTTCGGCCCATCGAGATGGGCGCTGACCTCGTCGACCACGGCGACCGGCGCATCAGCGACCAGTGCACGGGCGATCGCCAGGCGCTGGGCCTGACCACCGGACAGCCGCAGCCCGCGCTCGCCCAGCGCGGTGTCCAGCTGCTCTGGCAGATCCTCGACGAACGTATTCGCACGGGCACGGGTCAGGGCCGACCAGAGCGCTGCCTCATCGGCTTCGGGCGCGCCGATCAGCAGATTATCGCGCACGCTGCCATGAAACAGCCGTGGCTGCTGGGGCACCCAGGCCAGCCAGGACAGCCAGTAGTCGCGATCCAGCTCGGCCCGGTCGATACCGTCGACCGTCACCCGACCGGTGGTAGACACCAGCAGGCCCAGCAATAACAAGGCCAGCGTGCTCTTGCCGGCCCCGGAAGAGCCGACGATGGCCACGGTTTCGCCCGGGGCGATAGCCAAGTCGATATCGGCCAGCGCCGCTGTACCATCGGGATAGCGATAGCCCACCCCGGCCAATTCGATCTGCGGCGCCCGATTCGCAGTCAGCCCGTCGCGACGCGTTCCTGGCCATTGAATGGCCGGCGCCTCCAGCAGTTCGGCGATCCCCTCGGCTGCGCCAATCGCCTCCATGCGCGCATGGTAGACGCTGCCCATATTGCGTAGCGGCAGATAGAACTCGGGCGCCAACAGCAGCACCACGAAGCCGGCCTCGAAGCCGATCTCGCCCCAAAGCAGCCGGAAGCCAATCAACACCGCGACCATCGCAATGCTGACCGTGGCCAGAAACTCGAGTACCAGCGACGAGACGAACGCCAGCCGCAGCACGCCTAGGGTCGCGACCCGGTATTCATCGGACAGGCGTTCGATCAAGCGCGCCTCGCGGGCGCCGAGATTGAAGATCTTGAGCGTGGTCAGGCCCTGCAGGGCATCCAAAAAATGTCCCGATAGCACCCCCATGCGCCGCCACTGGCGCTGGTTGAGCTTTTCCGCCCCGCGCCCGATGAAAACCATGAACACCGGTATCAACGGCGCGGTGAGTGCCAGAATCAACGCCGAGACCCAGTCGATCGGCACCACGACCACCAGGATCGCCAACGGAATGAGCGCGGCCAGGGCTGCCTGGGGCAGATAGCGCGCGTAATAGGATTCAAGCGCCTCGACGCCGTCGCTGATGGTATTGACCAGATCGCCGGTCGCCCGGCTGCGCTGCCAGACGATACCGAGCGTCGCCAGGCGCGCCACCAGCCGGCCTCGAACATCGGCCTTGATCCGGCGCCCGGCCACGAATGCAGCCTGCTGGCTGGCATAAGCCAGGCCGGCGCGAACCAGGATGACCGCGGCCAGCCCGGCCAGAGCGCCCGTCAATTTCGGTACAGCCGCCGCCTCGAAGATCACCGCGTTGGCGATTCGGGCCAGCAACGCGGCCTGGACGATCAACAACACGCCGCTCACCAGCCCGTAACCGATCGCGGCACCGGCCGGGCCACGAACACGGGCATGCTGGGCCTTAAGCCAGGCCAGAGAAGAAGCGGCGGCAGGATTCATGATGGCTAAGGAAACAGGTCACGAACGAGAACTGCCCGCGAGATTAGCGGCGCCGGCATACCGGCCTGTTGATCTGTATCAACGTCCGATTACGCACGTAAACGGTGCGAATCCGATCGCACCATGGCAACCGGTTCGACATGGAAGCCGGTATTATCGAGCGTCAGGCCCGTGTATTCGGACTATTGCTGCCGCGAAGAAAGTAGATCGGGCACGCCAAGAAACGAGGATTATCTACTCGGGGCTATTTTTTCGTTAATCTAGCCAAGGGGTCCGGTAGCCAGGAAGCGTCCATGCCCGCAACATTTCGCCATCTCAACGACATGCAGCAAGCCTGTAGTCGCTGCTCGTTGTCGCATTTATGCCTGCCTTACGGCTTGAACGCCGATGCGGTCGCCGAACTAGAAAACCTGGTCGATGTTGGCGAACCGGTCGCCCGCGGCCGCGAACTGTTCGCCCAGGGCGACCGTCTGACCGCGATCTATGCCGTGGGCGCCGGGGCCATGAAAACATCGGTCATCGATGCCGAAGGTCTGGAACAGATCATGGGCTTCTACTATCCAGGCGATCTGCTCGGCCTGGACGGTATCGGCGACGAAGAACACCACTGCAGTGCTATCGCGCTCGAGGACAGCCAGGTCTGTCGTATCCCCTTCGAACGCCTGGACCAGGTGGTCGATCAGCTACCCGCCCTGCGCCGCCAGCTCATGCGCCTAATGAGCCAGGCCCTGTCCGAGGACGAACAGCTGTTGCTCACCCTCGGCCGCAAGAGCAGCGAAGGCCGTATCGCCACCCTGCTGCTCAGTCTATCGCGCCGGCGCCAGATGCGCGGGCTGCCGGCTTCGCCGATCCGGCTATCGATGAAGCGGGCCGATCTGGCCAATTTTCTGGGCATGCGCATCGAGACCGTCAGCCGTGTGCTGCATCGTCTGCAGGACTACAGCGTGATCGCCGTACAACGCTCGGATGTGGATATTCTCGATTTCGACACCCTCAGTTCTTGGGCATCGCGCGGGGCGTGGGTCGCCGATCAATAGCCGCAACCCCGTACCCACGCGATGCCTGACCACTAGACGCGCGAACCCTGTTTAGAAGCGATACCCCACAGCGACTGTGTACACCCAGGGATCGATATCCAGATCTACCTTGGTCCGGCCGGTCGCGGTGCGTACATGCGCATTGGTGTCGATCTGCAGATAGCGTACATCGGCGTTGACCAGGAAATGATCACCGATGTTGTAGTCCACCCCGACCTGGGCCGCCGGGCCGAACGAATTGCTCAGATCCAGACCGGTCACCCCGGCCGCGGCCGCCTCGCTGTCGACGCGTTCGTCGAAGAACATCGTGTAATTCACGCCGACGCCGACATAGGGCGAAATCGGGGTCCCGGTATCGAAGTGGTAATCCACACTCAGTGTCGGCGGCAGATGCTTGATCGAACCCAGGTCGGTACCGCCGAGTGCACCGCCGTGCAACGACACATCGTGCTTGAACGGCGAAGCCGCCAGCAGTTCGATATCGATGTGGTCGGTGATCATGTAGGCCAGCGTCAGCCCGAACTGGAGATCGTTATCGACATGCACATCGGTGCCGGCCAGGGCCGGAGCCAACTCGCCCGACACGGCATGGGTATCTTCATTGGGCGCGACCCAGGTCGCGCCCATGCGCACGATCACATCGCCCGCTTGAGCGGTTTGCGCCGCGCCGGCCGGCAACGCGGCCATGAACGCACAGACCGCCGTGGCGGCGGTGACGAATGGCGTTAGTTTCATCTTTGTCTCCCGAGTTTCGGATGGCATGTTTCCGCTGGCCCGCAGGCCGTTGTCGGGAGGCAATCTAGGACGACGTCGCCGGCCACCTATTGACACAGATCAACGGAAAAAACAGCGCACCGGCCACACTCGGGGCCTCGCGTTGGAAGGGGAAAACATTGGATTACACGACTATCCTCCTGCATGTTCAGGATGACTCGCATCAAGCCGCGGTGACCGCGGCCGCCGCCGGTCTGGCGCTGCGCTGGCAGGCCCATCTCACCGGGCTGCATACGCATGTGCCGACCTACCACGGCTATGTCGCCTCGGGCTCCTACCCGGTCGCGGTATCGCCGGAGATGATCGAAAACGACGAGTCCGAGGCCGCGGAGCACGACCAGACCCTGGATGCCGCGTTTGTCCGACAACTCGAACGGCGCGGCGTGACCGACTACGACTGGCAGTATCGCTGCGCCGAACTGGCCGACCAGACCACGGCCGATCTACTGACCGCCGCCGCCCGCAACGCCGACCTGGTCATCATGGGCCAGCATGACGCCGAGGACGACGATGATCATGTCAGCTTCGAGACCCCGGCCGTAGTTGCCCTCGGCGCGACCCGACCGGTGCTGGTACTGCCCCGGGAATACGGCTTCGACACCATCGGCCGGCGTATCGTGATCGGCTGGAACGCCAGCCGCGAGGCCGCCCGTGCCGTTACAGCCGCGCTGCCGTTTCTACGCGATGCCGAAACCGTCGAACTCCTGGTCGTCGAGGACGACTCGGCGGCCGACCACGCACATGGCGCCGAACCCGGCGCGGATATCGCCCTCTATCTCGCGCGGCACGATATCGATGTGCAGGTAATGCGCCGTTCGCGCGGACGCCGTGACGTTGCCGACGTGTTGCTGGAACAGGTCGCCGAAAGCGGTGCCGATTTATTGTGCCTGGGCGCCTATGGGCATTCGCGGCTGCGCGAACTGGCCTTTGGCGGGGTCACCTACAGCATGCTGCGCCAGGCCACTGTACCGATGCTGCTCGCCTGCTGAGCGCGGCCCTCCCCAAGTCGCGCACGCGCTGCTTATACTTCAAAGATTCCCGCCTCGGGCGTATTTCTGGTTGTCTTGGCGAATACGTTATGGAGTACAAGGACTACTACAAGATTCTCGACGTCGACCGTGACGCCGGCGAGGATGAGATCAAACGGGCTTATCGCAAGCTGGCCCGCAAGTACCATCCGGACGTCAGCCAGGCAGAAGACGCCGCCGAGCGTTTTCGCGAGGCCAACGAGGCCTATGAAGTACTCAAGGATCCGGAAAAACGGGCCGCCTATGACCAACTCGGTCGCGGCGGCGCCCAGGCCGGGCAAGGCTTCGAGCCGCCCCCCGGCTGGGACAGCGGCTTCGACTTCCACGGCGGCGGCTATACCCGCGCCGACGCCGGCGATTTCAGCGATTTCTTCGAATCGCTGTTCGGTCGCGGCGGCTTCCGCCAGGCCGGGGCCCACAGTGCCAGCCCGGCTGCCGGCGGCGCCCTGCGCGGCCAGGACCAGACCGCCCGGATCACCCTCGATCTGGAAGACAGCTTCCGGGGTGGCCAAAAGACGCTGTCGCTACGCATGCCGGAAATCGATGCACATGGCCGGACCATCAGCCGCGAGCGCACCGTACGGGTCAACATCCCCAAGGGCGTACGCGCCGGCCAACAGCTGCGCCTAAGCGGTCAGGGCATGCCGGGCCTGGGGGGTGGCGCGGCCGGCGATCTCTATCTGGAAGTCGAATTCCGGGCCCATCCGCTGTTCCGGGTCGACGACAAGAACCTGACTCTGGAACTGCCGGTCGCCCCCTGGGAGGCCGCACTCGGGGCCACGGTCAAAACACCGACCCCAGCCGGCGCCGTGGATCTCAAGATCCCGGCCGGTTCGAACAGCGGGCGCCGGCTGCGACTCAAAGGGCGCGGCATGCCCGACAAGACGCCGGGCGACCTGCTAGTCACGCTCAAGATTGTGCTGCCGCCGAATACCGATGAATCCGCGCGCCGACTCTATGAACAAATGGCCCGGGATATGGATTTCAATCCACGCCAGAGCCTGGGTCTATAACCGGGGTACGACATGCAGGACAAGAGCTACACCGCGATCCGCTGCGAGATCGTCGAACACAGCGAAACGATGACCCTGGGCCAGATCTGTCGCTCCTGTGGCGTACACGCCGAATGGGTCACGCTACTGGTCGAAGAAGGCATTCTGGAGCCGATCGCCCCGCAGGAACGACAGTGGCGCTTCGCGGCCGCCCATCTGCCCCGCGTACATACCGCGCGACGCCTGGCCCAGGATCTGGGCCTGAATACCTCGGGCATTGCCCTGGCGCTGGAACTGATGGATGAAATCCGCGAGCTGCGTGGTCGGCTGGAGGCCCAGGAGCTGACCGGCCCATCGCGCTAGGGCGTGTTGAGGTTAAGTCCGAGCGCCGCGTTGCCGCCCCAAGTCGTGGCCGGCCAGCCGCGAGCCGCCGGTTCCGGGCGTGTCACGATCAAGGCTCGTAACGCCGCCCGACGCAATCTGGGCGCCCCTTCGGGACAAGGACTCGCGCGCAACCTCAACACGCCCTCGCCCGGCGGACTTCGCCTAGACACGGCCCCCACGGCATGGCCCCGCCAGGAATCAAGCTCGTTGCATCGCCCTGCCACGAGTGTGCGACGCCAGAGCCGGCTGCAACGGCATGCCGGCTGTGACCGTCCAGCCTGTGGATGAGACCGACGCGGACCAAGTCACGGCCGGGCCTAGTCGTCCGTACTCTAGTCGTCCGTACTAATGGGCCATCAACACCGACATGGGCAGTGGGCCGCGCATGACTTCCCGGGAGACCCCGCCCAGGACCAGTTCGCGCAGCCGGGAATGCCCATAGGCGCCCATACAGAGTAGATCGGCATTCATCTCGATCGCCTCGGTGATCAGCGTATCGGCCACGCCGTCGGTATCGCTGTCGACTTGGCGGACTTCGGCTTCGATACCGTGACGCGCGAGATACAGCGCGATATCGGCCCCGGGCTCGGCGCCATGGCCGCGCCAGTCGCCGGTCGCAGCGTCAATGGTCAGTACCCATACCCGCTCGGCCTCGGCCATCAGCGGCAACGCCGCGGTGGCCGCCCGCGTGGCTTCGCGGCTGGTATTCCAGGCCAGCATGATTCGACGTCCGGGCGCCCGTTCCGAAGCTTCGGCGGGCACTGCGATCACCGGGCGCGGCGAGGCAATCGCTACCTGGGCCGCCAGATCGCCCTGGGCCATGACCAGCGCATCCACATAGCGGGCATGCAAAGCCAGCACATGTAGTCGTTCGCCGCGGACAAACCGCCATTCGTATTTCTCGACCCCTTCGGCCCGACAACTCGCCTGAAACGCATCGCGGACTGCCAAGGTGGCTGCATCTTCACCGCGGGCAGCCTCGGGATCGACCTGGATGATCTCCGGATAAGCCACCGGATAACGATAATACGGCGGCTCGTAGACATAGAGCGCGGTCAGATGGGCATCGTGGCGGGCCGCCAGTGCCGCGGCCTGCGCCAGCGCACGAGCGCCGACCTCGGCATCCGTAACGGCCACGATCAGGCTTTTATAGCTCATTGGGTATCCTCGGTCTGGATCGAAAAGCGATCGCCCGCAGCGCGGACTCGGCCTACGGTAGGCCGGCGCGCAGGCATCGATTCTGATCTAGATCAAAATCATCAGCGACCCAAGCCTATTGCCCCACCGGCTCGTCACGCCCGGCCAATCCTCGAGGGCGCGGCATCGGCAGCATCGAAATAGCACTCCAGCAACCGCACCTGGCGGGCCGCCGTCAGCGCCGTCATCAAATCCATATACAGCGCTGCATGCGGCGGACGGCGTTCGCACAGCCAGCCGATATGCTTGCGGGCGACCCGCACACCCTGGGTTTCGCCATAGAAATCGTGGATCTGTTCGATCAAGCCGATAATGAGCTCGCGCTCGTCGGCCAGATCTGGGTCGGCCGGCAACGCCCGGCCGGCGTTATAAGCCGCGATCTGGCGAAACAGCCACGGCCGGCGACAGGCCGCCCGGCCGATCATCAGCCCATCGGCCCCGGTAGCCTCGAGCACGGCCGCGGCCTTGGCCGCCGAATCCACGTCGCCATTGGCCCAGACCGGGATCGACACAGCCCGGGCTACCGCGGCGATGGTGGTGTATTCGGCCTCGCCGCGATAGTGCTGGTCGCGCGTACGGCCGTGCACCGCGAGTGCTGCAATGCCGGCCGCCTCGGCGCGCCGGGCGATGGCCACGGCATTGATCCGATCGGCCGATACCCCGGTGCGCATCTTGAGCGTCACCGGCACGGGGCTGGCCGCCACCACCGCCGCCAGGATCTCGCCAACATGGTCGATATCCGCCATCAGCGCCGAACCGGCGGCCTTGCGCCAGACTTTTTTGGCCGGGCAGCCCATATTGATATCGATGATATCGGCCCCGGCATCGGCATTGATGCGTGCAGCGGCCGCCAGATCGGCCGCATCGCCGCCGGCAATCTGGATGATCCGCGGCGCCGGCTCGCCGGAAAAATCCAGTCTCAGCTGTGATTTACGGGTATCGCGCAGTTCGCTCCGGGCCGACACCATTTCGCCGACCGTCACCGAGGCCCCCAAGCCCCGGCACAGACTACGAAACACGCGGTCGGTCACGCCGGCCATGGGCGCCAGCGCCAGTGCATTGGGAAAACGATAGCCCGCGATCTCCATGGCAGGGGATTCTAGGGCCTGAGAGTGTTTCGTACGAGGCCGCGCCAAACGCGTACTGAAAATTGCCGAGGAACGACGCGACTAGGCGTAGTACACAGGCATGCAGCACAGGCATGCCACAACGCTGGATGACCATCGAGAAGTTAATTCGGTGGGCGCTTGCCCGGTTGGCCGGTTGGCCGGTTGGCCTAGGCCGCCACAGACCGACGCCGAGCGGATGCAGCGCGCCATTCGGGCGGTTTTAGCCCGGCTCAGGGCGCCAACCGCTCAACCGGGCTCGATGCATTGCGAACGCCGCCAGGCCTGGCCGGGCAACACCCGCGATACCCTGGGCTGCGGCCTACGGCAGCGGCCGCGAACCATCGGCCGGGTGACGTTCATCTGTGAACTGGTATCTTGAGGCCCATAATTCCGACTCTAAACCAACGCTCATGAACCACTGGCAACCGCGCTCCATCGCTATCGTCTGTGTATTGCTTTCGGCTCTGGCCGTCGCGGGCTGTTCCGAATCCCCGCAGGAAAAATACAACGACGCCACCAGCAAGCTGCAGGATGCGAAAAAGGCGCGTCAGAAGGCCAAGGACACAGTGGCCGACGCCAAGAAAGAGGTTAAAGACGCCAAGCAGGAGCTGGACAAGGCACAGGACAAGCTCCAGGAAGCGCGCCAGAAGGTCATCGCGGCCACCCAGGCCGTTAACAAAACGGTCAACGACGAAGTCCTGTTCCGGACTTTACAGCGCAGCGTGCTGAACAAGGACGAATTCGCCAAGTCGGCAATCTCGGTGGGCGTCAACAACCGCGTAGTGACCCTGACCGGCACGGTGCCTGACCAAAAAACCCACAAAAAAGCACTCCAGGTGGTCCGCGACCAGGCCGGCGTGGCCAATGTCAACGACCAGCTCGAAGTGGCCGACGGCCAGAACGGCGCCCCGAAACCGGCGGATGCAGGCACCGGCAACAACGCCGACAAGACGCCCAAGCAAGGCTCGAACGACACCTCGTCAAACGCGGGCCAGGGTCAGTCGAGCGCTCAGCCCCAGGCAGATCAGCCGCAAGAAGGCCAATCGCAGTAATTTTGGCTGCCCCGCTGCGCGCCCTAGAACGGACGGGGCCAACGGCCATAGTCTGCCCCTGGGGCCCGGCATCGCATGCGCCAGCCATATTATAGGTGCATGCGATGCATGCCGATCAGCCCACCGGGCCGGGCGCTCCGTATCGGCGGCTCCGGCCCGCGCTCGGCGGCCATAGCGGCCCTTAGAGTCGCGATAAGGTGCGCGCCGCGTGGATAGCTTCAGGATAAATTCAGCCCGGGATTAATAGATTCGAGCTTCAACGAGGCTCGATCATGCGCATAACACTCTGTTTCCGTGTCATCTGCATAGGATCTGTCCTGGCACTTGGGGCGTGTGCCAGCCATCCCCAAGCACAGGTGGATCCGATATTCGAAACCGTGCCGGGAGGCCGTTATGAATGTGCCTATGCCCCGGACACGAGAAATACCGCGGTCAAGGGCCTGACCAGTCCAATAGCCCAAGCCATGCTCGGCGGGGCTGCTGGCGGACTGATCGGCAACCAGTTCGGCAGCCATAGTGGCCAGGATATTGCGACCGGCGTAGGCGCAGCCGCCGGTGTGGCAGCTGGCGCATGGAATGCACGTCGCATGGAAGACAATCGCTATCAGCAATGTCAGCAGCAGCGCCGAACGCTGGGCTACTGATGCATCGCGCACTGGATCGCTTACCACCGTCGGTCGTAGGCCCTGTGCCGCCGCGGGCGGCACAGGCGTCTCTACGCGTAGTCACTCTGGTCGTACTGTGGCTTTTATTGGCCGGTGCCACTCAGGCCGCGGCCACGATCCAGACGGCCGAATATCGCGCTTTTCAACCGGCCACGGCCCAGCCGATCGACAGCCGCTCGCGCGAGCACTCGAAGCACACCGGGAACAACGGCAACGCTTCCCGGCGCCAGGCTGCGATTGCCCCGGAAACCGCCGCCGAACGCGCACGACAACGCTTTGGTGGACGTGTGCTCAACGTCGTACTGGAACGCGGCCCGGGCGGGCCTTACTATCGGGTTAAAATTTTAGAACACGGCCGGGTTCGCGTAGTGGATATCGACGCGCGTCGTTAAGCCCGGCCGCGGCGACAGGATCCTTGCATGCGAGCTCTGGTAATTGAAGACGATGTCGAACTGCGGACCCAGGTCAGCGACCGTCTACGCGCTGATGGGTATGCCGTCGACGAAACCGGCGAAGGCGAGGAAGGCCTGTTCTATGCCAAGGAATACCCGATCGATATCGCGATCATCGATCTCGGCCTGCCGGGGCCGACCGGGCTGGATATCATCGCCGAAGTGCGCGAAGCCGGGCTCGATTACCCGATCCTGATCCTGACCGCGCGCAGCCGCTGGCAGGACAAGGTGGAAGGCCTAGAAGCCGGCGCCGACGACTATGTGGTCAAACCGTTTCAGCCGGAAGAGCTGTCGGCGCGGATCCAGGCGCTGGTACGCCGCTCGCGCGGCTGGGCCCAGCCGCGGCTCGAATCCGGCGATATCGTGCTCGATACCTCGCGCCAAGAAGTCTTCGTCGGCAACCAGTCGATCGATCTCACCGCCTATGAATACCGCGTGCTGGAATATCTGATGCTGCATGCTGGCGAAGTGATCTCCAAGACCGCGCTGACCGAGCATATCTACGAAGAGAACGCCGAGCGCGATTCCAACGTGATCGAAGTGTTCGTACGCCGTCTGCGCGCCAAGCTCGACCCGGACGGCACCCGCAAACCGATCGAGACGCTGCGCGGGCGCGGCTATCGATTGGCCCGGGATGACCGCCCGCGCAGCACCGCGAACGACGCTGCCTCGTGATCAATTCGCTGCGGGCGCGGCTTCTGGCCGCCACCGCGGTGCTGTTGCTGGCCTTTATTGGGCTGACCGGCGTGGCCCTGCAGACCGCTGTGCGCGAACGCGCCGAACAGGCCGAGCACGACCAGCTGCAGGGCCTGTCCTATGCCCTGCTCGGCAGCGCCGAAATTACCGACGACGGACAGTTCAACCTAGCCCCGCGGGTGTTGCCCGAGTCGGATCTGTCGCGCCCGGATTCCGGGCTGTATGCCATGGTGCTGGATGAGCAACAGCAGATGATCTGGCATTCGCCGTCGCTGCTCGGCGGCATCGACATGCCAAGTCTGCCGGCCGTCGGCCAGTGGCAGGAACGCCGCGTGACCCGAGACAACGGCCATACCCTGCTGACCCTGTCGTTTGGCTTTCGCTGGGTCACCAACGATGGCAAGGACTATCGCTACACCCTGGTAGTCGGCGAGAGCACGGCGACTTTCACCAAACAGATGCAGCGTTTCCAGAGCGTACTCTGGACATTGTTGTCGGTCTCGGCCCTGGCGCTGTTGATCATGGAGCTGCTGATCCTACGCTGGGGGTTGGCGCCGTTGCGCCGACTGGCGCGCAATCTGGCCAATCTGGAATCCGATGACGATCGCCGCCTGGCTGGCCACTATCCGGATGAGATCCAGCCGCTGGTCAACAACCTCAACACCATGCTGGCCAACGACCAGGCCCGGCTGACCCGCTACCGCAATGCCCTGGGCGATCTGGCCCATAGCCTGAAGACCCCGATGGCGATTCTGCGCGGTATCGCCGAGGACCAGACCCTGCCGGCCGAACAGCGTAATCCGCTGCGCGCCCAGCTTGCGCGCATGAACGATATTCTCGACTATCAGCTGCAAAAAGCGGCAGCGGCCGGCAAGCGCAGCCTGACCCGACGCCTGGCCCTAGCGCCGATCGCCCAGCGCCTCGGCCGTGCGCTGACCAAGGTCTATGCCGAACACGGTACCCGTTTCGATGTCCGCATCGCAGCCGATCTGCGGGCGCCACTCGATGAAGGCGACGTGACCGAACTGTTGGGCACCCTCATGGACAACGCAGCCAAATACGGCCAGGACCAGGTGATCGTGGATGCCGCGCGCCACGACAGCACGCTGTCGATCTGGGTCGACGACAACGGCCCCGGCTTTGGCGACGAACCGCCTCAGCGTTTGCTCGAACGCGGCGTACGCGCCGACAGCTCTCGCGAAGGCCAGGGGCTCGGCCTGGCCGTGGCCGCCGAGATTGTGCATTCCTATAATGGCACGATCGAACTGACCGACAGCCCGGAGGGCGGCGCCCGCGTGCTGGTCCGTATTCCCGACAGCTGATCGCCGGGCCCACTGTATTGCCTCCTCATGCCAAGATATCGCCCATGACTGCAGATCACGATAAGCCGCTGAACCCAGACGCCGTCGATCCCGATGCCCTAGATCCGGCCACCTATCACCGCATCGTTGGCCCAGCGCTGCAGGCAGCGGCCGATACCGCCGCCAAACGCGGCCACAAATACCTATTCGACGACCTGCCCTGCATGCTCGCACTGGTAGAGATGGTCACCCGGCTGGCCGATCTGTATCGCGAGCACTACCCCGAGGCAGCGGCCGAAAAACCGGTCCTGCTCGACAATGCCGCCACCGCTGCCTGCGTCATGGTTTTCCAGGAAGCCGAACTGCCGCCGGATGCGATTGGCCAGATGCTCGCCGCATTAGAGGCCGCCTACCAGCAGGTCCACGACCAGTCGGTCATCGACGGCGGCTCGCGCTATATCGCCATGGGCTGGTCGCATCTGGACGACGACGACCGCGAAGACGCCAAGCATTGTCTGGCTCAGGCCACCGAGCAGATCGCTGCCGCCATCGAAGTCTGGCAAGGCGACGCGGCCCACTGATGCGCCGATCGCGTACGCTCGCGCTCGTAGGTACGGCGCTTTTGTCCTGTCTGGCCCTGGCCGGCTGTATCACCATTAATACACCGCTCGGCGGCGGCAGCGATAACAGCCTCCACGAAACCCGAATCAGCGGCCACGGCGACGCCAAGATCCTGTGGCTGAATATCGATGGCTTCATCTCGGCCTCGCCGTCCAGCCACGCGCTGGGCCTGGTACGCCAGCCGTCGATGCTGACCCGGGTCTCCCGGGTGCTCGACAAGGCCGAGGGCGACGCCCATATCAAGGCCGTGGTGCTGCGCATCGACAGTCCCGGCGGTACGGTCGCGGCCAGCGACGAAATCTACGACCGCATCAAGCGCTTCGAAGTCGATACCGGCACCCCGGTAATCGCCAGCCTGGGCGGCGTTGCAGCCTCCGGCGGCTACTATGTGGCCATGGGCGCGAACCGGGTGATCGCCGAGCCAACCACCATCACCGGCTCGATCGGGGTAATCATCGTCGACGTCAACGCTGCCGGGCTGATGCACAAGCTTGGCCTGGCCGATACCAGCATCACCTCGGGCCCGCACAAGGACATCATGTCGCCGCTGCGCAAGCCCAAAGCCGACGAGCGGGCGATCGTGCAGAACGTGGTCGACGGCTTGTACCACCGTTTCGTGAGCGTGGTGACAAGCAATCGCCCCGCGCTGGATCGCTCGCAGCTGGCGATGATCACCGACGGGCGTATCTTCCCGGCGCCCCAGGCTAAGCGCCTGGGCTTGGTCGACGCCATCGGCCACCAGAACGATGTCCTAGCAGCCGCCCGACAGGCCGCCGGCGTGGATCAAGCCGAGGTCATCCGCTACTACCAGGGCCGACAGGCACCGGATACGCTGGTGGCCGCTGCGGCTTCGGCGGCCCGCCGGCCTGCGGCCGTGGCCGGCTGGCTGGCACAGATGGGCGCCAACAGCTCGTTCAACGGCGCTGAGCCGCTTTATTTGTGGCGCGGCAGCGCGCGTTAACCTGGACCGGGGCCGCAGGCTCGCCTTTTCACCCAGTCACTGCGCCAAAAACGCCGCACGATCAAAGCGGTAGCGATCAGTACCGCAATACCGCTCGCCAACAGGACGATCTCTTTCGCTGGCCCGGGCGGCAGAAACTGGAGCCCGATCAGCCCACTCATTCCAGCGATCATGAGCCCGGGGCCGAGATCCCAGCGGCCGTTCTGTTTATGGCGCTGCCAGGCATTGCCGATGTTCAGCAGCACCCCGGCTGAGGCACAGCCCATAACGGCCCAGTTGATCATCGCTCATCCCCTTCGCCGCAGATTGGCATACCCATACCAATCTGCCAAACATCACGCTGACCAGCCACCCCGGCGCGTCTGAGCGACGCTATTGGCGCGTTCGCCGGCCATAAACCCGCACCAAGCGCCCCAGCAACACTGCCCCTACGAACGTGCAGGCACAACTGGCGAACATCAGGCCCTGTGCGATCATCGAATGCGCCCCAAAGCCCATAGCCTGCCCGCTCATACTCAACGCCATCATCCAGGGGGACACGAACCAGCGGCCTTCCAAGGCCGCCATAATCGCGGCGATACCGACCGCAATCTGGAACATCCGTACTCCGGCCCTAGCTTGTCTGTGCCTACGGCCGTACTGGCGGCTTGGCGCGTTGACCAGCCATGACCGGCATCAGGCCAGCGCCTGCCCTGGTGCGGCGTCCTCCAACTGGGGCATCGACGTCAGATGTGCGATCGACTGGCGAATATCCGAACCGAGCAGGCGCAGGGCATGGTCGGCCAGATGCCGCAGCGCCTCGTCGATATACAGCCGGTTGCCTTCCTGGCGTAGCAGCCCGACTTTCACCAGCGTCTGTAGATGGTTGCGAAACAGACGCGAATCGAAAAATTCCGGACTGTTGCGGCCGGTCAGCAGCGCCATGCGCTCGGCCATGAGTTGGCATTGGCGCTCGAAGCGACCCCGTTCGACCACCCCGGCGTCCAGGTTTCGGGACAACAGCGTCGCGGTCATGGCATAGCGTTCCAGTGACTCGCGCATGATGCGCGCCAAACTCATCAAGACCGCGAAAGTCTGGCTGCCGGCCTCGGGGCGACGCAGTGCGCCCTTGGCCGTTCGGGCGAGCAGCCCGCACTCGATCAGCCCCTCGATCGCTTCGAGCAGGGCCTCGCGGCATTCCTCGACCGGCCAACGTAAAAACAGCTCGGAGGCCAGCAGCGGGTACAGCTCTACGGCATCATCGAGCAGGGCTTTTTCGTTGCGCTGTTCGAAATGCGCAAAAAAGTTGGCGATCAGCGAAGGCAGCGCGAACAAATGCATGACGTTGTTGCGCGTATAGGTCAGAAGCACGGCCTGGCGCGAGTCGACGGTCAAGATATCGCCCCAGGCATGCGGGGCGCGGATCAACCGCATCAACGGCTCGGCCTCGGCCAGCAGGGCCTTGCCGTCGGGCTCGGGCGCACTGGCATCCTTGGAATAGGGACAGCTGCGGGCCAGCCTGGCCAGCAGCTCGAGGCTGTGCACCATCTCATCCTCGGCCACCGATTTCTGCGGCGCCCCGAGCAGGATCAATGATGCCAGCCCGGTCGCGTTCAGCGTTGCCGTCGCGTTGATGCCGCACATGACGTGCTCGGCCAGATCATCGACGAAGTGCTGCAGCCATTTCGGGCGCGCATCGACGGCCAGCTCGCTCATGCGCTCGCGCCAGTCCGGCAGGTGGGCATCGGCGAACGCCTGTAGCTCGATCGGCTCGCCGAACGATACGAATACTCGCCCGTACTTGCGTTTCAGCACCTTGGTCGAGCCGCGCACGAGATCACCCATGCTCTCGCCTTTTTTCACCCGGGTACCGCGCAGCTCGTCGAAATAGCCGTTGACCTCCATCACCCGGTCGTAGCCGATATAGACCGGCACGATCGACACCGGCGCGTTCTGGCTCGTGGTCAGGGCGCTGGCCACGGTCATCTGCAGCATTCCGGTCTTGGGCGCCAGCAGACGGCCGGTACGGCTACGCCCGCCCTCGGGATAGAACTTCATCGGCTGGCCGCGCGCCACCAGGGTTTCGACATAAGCCCGGAACACCGCGCCATAGAGCCGATCGCCCTTGAAGCTACGGCGCAGATAAAAAGCCCCGCAGCGACGCAGCAGCGCACCGACCGGCCAGAAATTCAGATTCACCCCGGCCGCGATCTGCGGCAGTGCCAAACCCTCTTGGTAAAGGATGTAGGACAGCAGCAGATAATCCATATGCGAGCGATGGCTCGGCAGATAGATGACCTCGCGATTGTCGTGGGCGGCCTCGCGCAGGCGCGGCAGATGTTTGACGTCGATGCCGTCGTAGATGCGATGCCACAGCCAGGTCAGCACCCGCAACATGAAACCGATCGCGATATTCGAATAATCGGCCGCGATTTCGTCGGCATATTCTCGGGCCCGGACCCGGGTCGCGGCGACGTTCTTACGCTCGCGTCGGGCGGCCTCGGTGATCTCTTCGATCACCCGCGGGTCGGCCATCAGCGAATCGATGAGCTGGGTGCGCCGAGACACGGCCGGGCCCAGCGTGGCCGCACGCTGGCGCCGGAAATGCACCCGCAGCACACGTACCAGCTTGCGCACCAGCACCCCGGGCGTGGCCGAGGCATCAACCACCTCGCGATAATCCAGCGGCTGGCCGAAATGAACCAACGTATTCCGACCGTTCACGGCCACAATCAGAATCTTGCGTAGTCGGGAGGAACGCTCGGAGTCGGAAAACAAGATCCGGAAGATCGAGGTTTCCTGAACCGGATTGCGCCCCCAGAACACCGAAACGGGCACCAATTGCACGTCGAAACTGTGATCATGCAGGCCGCGGGTCACGAGCCGCTGCAGTTGGGAACGCTGGCGCGAGCGCCCGACCGGCACCGCCATCACCACCGCCCGCTTGACCGTCGGCGGGCGACTGCCGGCCAGATAGGGGCGCGGCATGCCGTAGGCCGCACAGGCGGCTTCCAACGCCAGCCAGTCGGCCAGGCTGGCCACCGGCAACACATAGCAGACCGGCTTGTCCTGATCGAGCGCCAGCTCGCCTAGATCTGACGGCGAGACACGCACCCGTATCCAGGCCCGTAGCGGCCAGCGCAGCAAGGGCATGAATACCAGCAGAAGACGCAGCAGTATACGAGTCATGACCGCCTCAGTCGCTTGCGCTGAAACACCGCACGCAGCGGCGTACGGTCAGGCCGATCCAGCGCGCGGCCCGCGTGAGCGGTGTATCCGGATGGGCGCGTCGCTCGTCGTCCGGCTCGGCCAGGTGCCGGGCATAGCGCAGTCTTAGCTTGGCCAGCGCGCTCTCGTCGGCGGTCACGAACTGCCGGAACAGCCAGTTCCAGGGCCAATTCCAAGTCGATCCGCGGCGTATGCGGGAGACGAAATCGACCAGATACGGCTGATCCTGCTCGTCGACCAGGATGTTGCCGCCGCCGCGCAGATCGCCGTGGGCGATACCCCGGTCGTGCATGGCCTGCACCAGCGCCTCGAGCCGGGCATAGGCGGCGTCGCCGGCCCGGGCCTGCGGCCAGACGGTCGCCGGGCAATGCTCGATCAGTAGGCCGCGGGCATCCACACGCCGATACACACGCGGCACACCGGTCAACCCGTCGAGCGCATTCAGCGCAGTCGCCTCACGCCATAAAAGCAGCGGTGCGATTACCCGGCCGAAGCCGCCGGAGGCCGCCCGGCCGTAATCCTTGAATACGGCCTCGGCATTGCCATAGACGATCAGCGCCACATCCGGTGTGGTACCGCCCCCACGCTTGTAGTAGCGGGTGGCACACGCATGCAATTGCGTGCGCGTCATCGCCGTGAGCGCCTTCAGGTCCGAAGCGTCGGACACGGCTCGACTAGTCGCTGCTGTCCGATTCGGACGCGGCTGCCGGGAAGTCGTCGGCGTCGTCGTCCGAGCGGGTCAGCTCGGGCGGCACATTGCCGTCGTAGACCGCTTTCTGGCGGTTTTCCAAATAATAGCTGCGCACGAAAGCATAGGGGTCGAACTGCTGCTGCAAGGTCTGATCAAAGCCCAACAGGCTGGCCCGCAGGTTGATCCCTTCGAGACCACGTAGCGCATACGGCACCCACGGATAGTCGTCGTCGATCTCATCGAATTCGTCGAGATAATCGATCGGGTTGGCGAACTGATCGACGGCGCTGCCGACCAGATCGCGCCCATCGCTTGGCCCGAGCAGCGGCAGATAGATATAGGGTCCGGCGCCCAGCCCCCAGTAGCCCAGAGTCTGGCCGAAATCCTCATCCGGATTCGGCACGTTGAGCTTGGTGGCGACATCGAACAACCCGCCAACACCGAAGGAGGTGTTGACCATGAACCGCCCCAACGACTGGTTGAACTTGCCCCATTTGAGCTGGAGCAGGCTGTTGGCCATGGTCACCGGCTGGCCAATGTTGTCGAAGAAATTGCTGACGCTGGCCTGGACCCGGGCGGGCACGACCTTGTCATACCCCTTGGCCACCGGCCGCACCGCATATTTATCGGCTTTTTCGTTGACCTTGTAGTTGAACCGATTGACCTTTTCCAAAGGGTCCCAGGGATCGGACGGAGGGCTGTGGGCACAGCCGGTCAAAACAAGCACGGCCAACAGGCCTGCCAGGCTGAAGCTAGATCGCAATGGTTTCAGCATGAGTAATCCTAAGGAACGGACACCCCCGCCGCGCTATTTCAGAGCGCGGTAGTGGGCAAACAGCTCCGATAACGAATATTGCGGCTCAAAATCGTAGGTACGCGCAAACAGGCTGCCATCGATGATCACGGAATACTTAAAGAAGTTGATCAAATAGTCCGGCGGCGCCCAATGTCCGAGTGCACCTACGGCCCGCCGGGCAAGCGACGGGGGAACCGAGGGCAAAAACAGACGGCGGCATCCGGCGAATTGCAGGGCGTCCTGATAAGTCACGTAGTCGTCTGGCGCCACATTATATACGCCGGGGCTGTTTTGCTCGAATGCTGCGACTACCGCCAACGACATATCGGCGACATGAATAAATTGCATAAGTGGGGAAAAGCCGATCAGGCAAGGTGCGATCGGCTGCGCCAGCATGCGGCTGATTTCATTCTTGATGCCCGGTCCGGCGATGTTACAGGGGCGCAGAATGACGATATTGAGCTCTGGGTGCTTGTACAGATGGATGTTGAACAGATTCTCGAGCTCGACGGCATCCACGATCTCGGGCATGAGATTGGCCGCCCGCATTGGATATTCTTCGTCGATCAGGCTCGGGTTGCGGGCATCCGCGCCGTAGACATGAAAAGTCGACAGCGCCAGCACCTTCTCCACTCCGTATTTGCGCGCCAGGCGCAGTAGTCGGGCCGTGCCGACCACATTGGCCGAATAGCGCCGCCCCCGGGTCGACTGGGTGAAGCGGATCCGCCCGAGATGGGCGATACCGACGAAATCATGCTCGCGAAAGACATCCTCGAAGGGGCGCTGGTTGAAATCGACGACATAGTCGACGGTATCCGGATATTCGTGCTGGACACCACGAAACTCCACCCCGATCGGCTGATAACCACGCTCGATCAGATCGGCGATGACGTGCTGGGCCAACGCCCCGGCGGCCCCGGTGACCATGATCTTGCCGCGATGGCCACGCCCTGTACCCACCGATGGGGCCGCGCTGCGGGGCGCACCGACCGGGGCACGACGGGCTGGCATCTTACGCCCGCCACGACGGGCATCTCCCGAACTGCCGGTCGCGGATGCGTTATTCACCGTATTCGAACCGTCGTCCTGGCTACGCTGTGTCATGATCTAGAAGATACTCTTGCGCTGAGCGATACCGATATCGATCAAGTCGCGAATCGCATCCTTGACCTCTTCTACCCGCCACTCGACATCGCGTTCGCTACGCACATCGTTGGCATAGGCCATCGGCTTGCCGAAATTCAGGATCACCCGGGCCGGCAGCGGCACCAGCGGCGACAGCGGGAAATACGGCATCCCCAGCATGCGTGCCAGCGGCCGGATATTGACCAGTGAGGGCATGGTCTCTTCACAGCCGACCACGCCGACCGGCACGATCGGCGTATTGTGTTCCATGGCCAGATGCATGAAGCCATGGCCGAAGCGCTGCAGTTGGTAGCGTAGCCGATACGGCTTGCCGGAACCGCGCACGCCTTCGGGAAAGACTACGATCGCTTCTTCCCGATCAAGCATCTTGGCGCAGTTTTTCGGGTCGCCGATCACCCCGCCTACCGAATTCATCCAGTTGCCCAGAAACGGCACAGACGGAAACCAGCGCTCGATCATCGATCGCGGCAATCGCGCTTCTTCGTTCTTATTCGCCACCGCGAACGAGACCAATACGCCGTCCATCGGCAGCTGGCCACTATGGTTGCCGACGATCAGCAGCCGCCCCGAGCCGGACACGTTCTCCAAGCCGTGGGCCACGACCCGGAAATAGTGCTCATAGAGCCATTGCACGGCCATGAAGGTGATCTTGGCCGTATCCGGATTCAGCCCCCAGGGATCGTAGCCGTGACTGCCGATATTGCCCATCGGCAGCCGGTCAATAAGCGCCTCGACCTCTCGAGATACGGTCCGCGGCTTGAGAAACTGCCGGGTACGCATAGCCCTCCTCCCTAGCAGGCCTGGTATCGACCCGCCTTTGTCGATCTAGGAATCCGACGATTCCTTTACACTTGTTCTGGTCCCGTTTAAACCCTAGCACGCCGAACCGCACTATCCCTTGAGTTCTGTATCCAAGCATTCTGCCGCCGATAACGCCGAGCCCCGCATCGAGCGACTGCCCATCGAGCGCATCGCGCGCGATCCGGATCAGGCGCGTACCCGCTTCGATGAAGCCGCACTCGCGGAACTGGCTGATTCGATCCGGGTTTCGGGCGTCATCCAGCCGGTCGTGGTCACCGGCGACGGCCAACGCGGTTTTCGCCTGTTAGCTGGCGAACGACGCTGGCGGGCCGCCCAGCGCGCCGGTCTGGCCGAGCTGCCGGCCATCGTGCGTAACGATCTGGATGCGGAACAGGCCGGTGTTCTAGGGCTGATCGAGAACCTGCAGCGCGAGTCGCTCGGGGTGATGGACACCGCGCACGGCCTTGCACGGCTAGGCCAAGCCCATGGCCTGACCCACGACGCGATTGCAAACCGGATCGGCAAATCACGGGTCTATGTAACCAATTTCTTAAGGCTGCGCCAGCTGGCGCAGCCGGTTCAGACCCTGCTCGACGAAGGCCGACTGAGCATCGGCCATGGCAAGATTCTGGCTGGGCTGGATACCTCGGCTCAGACCGAACTCGCGGCCAAGGCCGCCGCCGATCGAGTCAGCGTACGCCAGCTTGAAAGCTGGGTCCGCCAACGCAGCGCCGCGCCGGCCGAACCGCCAAGCTCAAGCGGCAAAGCCGATATGGCCGCCATGGAGCAACAGCTCAGCGAAGCCCTCGGCAATCGCGTGCAGCTGTCCTACGACCCGAACCGACGCCGCGGTGAAATGCGCATTGCATTTCACGACCTGGATGAATTCGACGGTCTTTTGGCGCGGCTGGGCATCCAGAGCAACGACTCGTAAACCAGGCTGGACAATCGGCCGGCAGGGCCCCACGCAGCCGGCGCGACGACCAGACATTACGGCCCGTGGTGCCCCGCACAGAGTGAACACGGCTTGAAAACGCTAGGGTGCATCGAGATGTCGCGCGAGTCTGGGCCCAGTGCTTACTCGACACGCCACGATAGGCAACCTGAGGCCGCGTAGCGCACGCTGCACGTCGCCCCTCGGTGCATGACAACACGGGATAGCCCTCGTGTCTGTGCCCTCAGGCGCTTATCTTTTGGGGTTGGGCCGTGGTTCATACGGACGCTATCGACGCCCTGCAGGGTCGCGCGGCTGAGCCGAGATACGCCAAGAGGCACCGCTTCGCGCAGCACAGCACATGATGGGCAAGGCCGCCTCGGACTACACCTCAACACGCCCAAACACCCGCCTGTTGCCCCAGACCGGGCCGTATGTGGCGAACACAAGCCTAGCGCAAATACCACCGTGGCTTACCTGATCCGCCCGGTAGCGTTCACGCCCTGGCCGCGGCTGGCTGCTGAGCCCCATGTTCTACACAGCCGTCAGGCACGCCGGCTGTGCATCGTGACCATGACGGGCCTCGGAGGCGCTGCTGGCCGGGCACGAGCCTCCGCCCCGGTACAGGTCACTAACGCGGCGGACGGCTCTGTTTTGTACTATTGCCCAAGCCGGCTTTTTTGGCTGCGCCCATCAACCCCATGCCCAACAACACCACCACGATAATACCGACCCACATCGGTGCCGCGCCCAGTGCATAGGCTGCATAGCCGAGGGCGGCGGTCACCAGCATCACGCCGATCATATAGATCGAGAAATTGGTCATTATCGGTTTCCCTTTTATCTTCTTTGTATTGGCCAGGATGCCTCGGCCGCCCGATACGCGGCTATCGACAGCCTACGATATTCGGGCCGAGTACCGGCGGTCTCGCTGCCCGGCCCGTCTCGCAACGCACACGATGCAGCGGCATGCTCACCGCATCTCAAACCGGCTATCGGAGTCGGTCACGACGACCGGCGATCGTCATCGGGCGGCCCTGCCGGCTCCACCAGTTCAGCCATACTCAGATTCAGGCTGAAATGCTGTTCGCCGGATTCGGCGCGCGCACGCTCGCCAAGATCGTTCTGGTCGAGCTGCACCATCGCCAACCGTGCCATACCACCACGCAGCCCACCGGCCGGCCCGGCCCAAACACCGACCCGCGGGCCCCCTGGGCCGGCCTGAGGCAGGCGATCGCCGTAGACTGCCCGCAATGGCTCGGGCATCAACGCCCGAGCGCCGGCATCCAGGGGGGCAGTACTGATCTGTACATCGAGCCAACTGCGGTGGCGCTGGGCAGCCAATCGACCCACGGCCGCCTCGGGCAGATGTTCGACCGCGCGCCGCGCCAATGACGCTGCGGCTTCACGCCCGTAGCGCGCCAGAGAGCGCGCCGAGCGTTGTCCATCGTCATGCGGCAAGGCGGTGCGATCACCGGCGATAGACGGCATTCGGAAACAGCTGTCGATATGGCCGCGCAGGCGTACGGTTTCCCCGATACCGCGTGGCCGGCTGGATACGGCGATCGTCGCCGTGACCCAGGCCGGGCCGCCATAGGGATTGGGCAGCTTGAATTGAAGACTGGCATCGCGCGGCCGGCTACGATCAATCGCCGAGCCGATATTCCAGCCAGCCGCACGGCGTTTTAGGGCTTGCCACATGCGCGGACCTTCGAACATGTACAATCTGGCATCCAAGTATACGCCTGCGACGCACCATGTCAGAAACACGCTATTTTCGTGTCAGCGGCCGGGTTCAGGGCGTGGGATTTCGTGCCGCCACCAGCGCGGCCGCGCGCGATCTTTCTTTGGCCGGCTGGGTCCGCAACCGAGCCGATGGTGATGTCGAACTCATCGCTCGCGGCGAGGCCTCGGCCCTGGATCGATTGCGCGATTGGCTACATCACGGCCCCGGCATGGCCCGCGTCACCGAGGTTGAAGAACAAGCCGCAGCCGAGAGCGATCTGCCCTCGCCGTTTACGGTCGCATAACAGCCGGGATCTATGGTGCGTTTGGGGTAGCGTCCCCCAAAAAAAGAGGCCCGGATCGGGAGGGCATCCGATCCGGGCCAGCCATTGGGTGCCGCCAGGGGGCGGGCGACACCTCTGAGCACAGCCGATCGACTCGGGTAGGATTCGGCTATGCAGGGCAGATTCGGTGAAGGGGGAACACCGTTTCTGCTTGGCAACGGTATTGCGCCGTTGCCATTGATTGAAAATATAGTCGCAGATCCAGCATGCGACTAATTAAATTTCTTTTATTGTTGTATAGCGTTGTACTATACAAATATTATTTCGAGTCGACTCAGCGACATACGAACGTTCGGTCGTCCGATCGGAGCGCAAAATGAACCAGCCCGCCACTGCTCAATCCGGTCTAGCTGCGCAGGAAGCCGCGCTTCGCCGTACTTTCGCGATCATCTCGCACCCGGACGCGGGCAAGACTACGCTGACCGAAAAACTGCTGCTGTTCGGCGGCGCGATCCAGCTCGCCGGCACGGTCAAGGGGCGCAAGGCATCGCGGCATGCCACCTCCGACTGGATGGCCATGGAGCAGTCGCGCGGGATCTCGGTGACCACCTCGGTGATGCAGTTCCCCTATAACGATCGCATCGTCAATCTGCTGGATACGCCGGGCCACGAAGACTTTTCCGAAGACACCTACCGCACGCTGACCGCGGTCGACTCGGCGCTGATGGTCATCGACATCGCCCGCGGCGTCGAGCCGCGGACCATCAAGTTGATGGAAGTTTGTCGACTGCGCACGACGCCGATCTTCACCTTCATTAACAAAATGGACCGCGACGGCCGGCCGCCGCTGGAAGTCCTCGACGAAATCGAAAACGTGCTGGGCATTGCCTGTGCACCGATCACCTGGCCGATCGGCATGGGGCGCGCCTTCAAGGGCGTCTATCACCTGCTCGACGACAAGGTCTATCTCTACGAAGGCTCGGATAACGAAGCCGGCGGCAAGACCGTGACTATGGACGGCCTGGAAGATCCACGCCTTAAGGAAATCGCCGGCGACTATTACGACGAGCTGCTCGAAGAGATCGAGCTGGTGCGCGAGGCCGGCGACGGCTTCGATCTGGAGATGTATCTCAATGGCCAGGTCACGCCGGTGTTTTTCGGCTCTGCGGTCAACAACTTCGGTATCCGACCGCTGCTGGATTCGTTCGTCGAATGGGCGCCCGCCCCGCGGCCACGCGAGACCACCTCGCGCGAGGTGCTGCCGAGCGAGGAGCCCCTGTCTGGCTTCGTGTTCAAGATCCAGGCGAACATGGATCCACAGCATCGCGATCGCATCGCTTTTATGCGCATCTGTTCGGGTCACTACCGCAAGGGCATGAAGATGCGCCATCTCACCGCGGGCAAGGACATCCGTATCAACGATGCGCTGACGTTCATGGCCAACCGGCGAGAAGCGGCCGAAACCGCCTGGCCGGGCGACATCATCGGCATCCACAACCACGGCACGATCGCGATCGGCGACTGTTTCTCGGAAGGCGAGGACCTGGCCTTTACCGGCATTCCCAACTTTGCACCGGAACTATTCCAGCGCGTGGTCCTACGCGATCCGCTCAAGGCCAAGGCGCTACACAAAGGGCTGGACCAGCTCTGCGAGGAAGGCGCGACCCAGGTGTTCCGGCCGCTACACAACAACGACGTGATCCTGGGCGCTGTCGGCACCCTGCAGTTCGACGTGGTCGCCGAGCGGCTCAAGACCGAATACAACGTCAACGCCGGCTTCGAGGGCGTCGAGGTCTATACCGCCCGCTGGATTTATGGCGACGATCGCGAGATCGAGCGCTTTCGCAATCGCATGGACACCGGCGTGGCCGAAGATCACTCCGGGGCCCTGGTTTATCTCGCCCCTTCCCGGGTCAAGCTCCAGCTCACCGAGGAACGCTGGCCGGAGATCAGCTTCGCCTCGGTACGCGAGTTCAATACCGGCAGCAAAGGCTAGGCGCACCGGCGCCTAGCCGGTGCCGGTGGCGCAATCGGCCTCGGTAATCAACGCCAGGGTCAGCCCGGCCTTGTCCAGCCGCTCGGCCTCGCGCTCGAGATCGGTCCGGGTCAGCGGCCGGGCCTCGAGCCAATCGCCGTCGATGTACAGCGTCACACCGTTATCGCCATAGTCGAGGCTCGCCGGTGGCCGCGTTCTGGGATCGCGGCCGCGGTGCAAAATCACCGCTAGACGCAGCGCAAGCACGATCCGTCGCGCGCGTGCCTGCCAGGCCGGCGGCAGCACGTCGATCAATTCGGTCCGCAGGCGGCCGCGGTGCAGGCGTACGAAGGTGGCCAACAGTTTCTGATCGGCCTGGGAAAAGCCGCGAATATCGGCATTGCTGAGTAGATATTCGCCGTGTTTGTGGTAGCCGCGGTGGGCCACCGCCAGACCGAGTTCGTGCAACATCGCCGCCCAGCGCAGACCGCGCCGGGCCTCGGCCATTGCGTGATCCGCGATATCGTCCTCGGAATCCAGCCCGGGGTGGCCCGACAACCAGAGCCGGGTCGCAGTATCAGCGACCCGACGGCCGTGTTCGGCATCGATCACGAACCGCCGGGCAGCATCCGCTATGCCGTGCTCGCGCACGTCATGGGCCGCCAGCCGATCCAGCAGATCGTGGATCACGCCTTCGCGCAGGGCCTTGTCGGAGACCCGCATTTCGGCCACGTCTAGGCTATCGAAAACGCCGGTTAAAACCGCCAGCCCGCCGGCGAAAATCGCCTGTCGATCGTCTGACACACCGGGCAGCGACAGCTTGGCGATCGAGCCGGCCTTGCGGGCGGCCCGGCTTAGCCGCGCCAGCGCCTCGGGGGTGATGACCCCGCCCGGCTCATCGGCACCGGCTGCGCGCAGGATCGATTTGATACTGCCCGAGGCCCCGATGGCGATCGACCAGCCGCGCTCGCGATAGCGATAGGCCAACGGCTCGAGCGCCAACCGGGCTTCGGTCACTGCGGCCTTCCAGGCGGTCTTGTTGATCTTGCCATCGGGAAAGAAACGCTGGGTATGCGTGACCGCGCCGAGCGCGACGCTTTCGGCCTCCAGCACCTCCTCGCCGCGACCGATCACCAACTCGGTGGAGCCGCCGCCGATATCCACGACCAGGCGCTGTTCGTCTCGAGCTTCGAAATCCTCGACTACGCCGGCATAAATCAACCGGGCCTCCTCGACCCCGTAGATGATCTCGATCGGATGGCCCAGCGCGGCCTCGCCGCGCGCCAGAAAGTCACCGGCACCGCGGGCCTGGCGCAGGGTATTGGTGCCGACGGCCCGCACCTGGGCCTCGTCGAACTGGCGCAGCCGTTGGCCAAAGCGCGCCAGGCAGTCCAGGGCGCGCGCCTGGGTTGGTTCGTCGAGTTGGCCGTCCTCGCCCAACCCGCCGGCCAGGCGCACCGATTCCTTAATGCGATCAACGACGCGTCGATGCCCGTTCTCGAGCCTAACGACAAGCATATGAAAACTGTTCGAACCGAGATCGACAGCAGCAACGGTAATGGGCCGGGTCATGCCGGAGGGCTTTTCAAGTCGCTGGCCATACGACTATCTTAAGCAGCTTGTGCAGGGGTTGCGAGGGGGCACATGTGAATGAAGCGGTATTCCGAGCCGTTGGCGTGGTCAAAATACGCTTTCAGACAGCGTCACAACGGTCAGTCGATCGTTGGCTGCGAGTTGTGGCGGGCGGCTTGCTGTTGCTGGCCGCCGGGGGCTGTGCCAGCCCAGGCCTGCAGCATCGTCCGGCCCAGGCAGCGAGCACGCCGCCCGCGCCTCGCGAATACACCGCGCCGGCAGCCGAGGAACCGAGCATGCTGAGCGCGGCCGCTGATCGCCTCCAACAGGCCCTGCACCGCTTCTACGAACGCTGGGCCGGCACGCCCTATCGCTATGGCGGCACCAGTCAGAACGGCGTCGACTGTTCGAGCTTCGTACGCCAGACGCTGGACGCCGTCGAATCCTACGAATTGCCGCGCACCACGGTTCAGCAGGCACGAGTCGGTATGTCGATTGCACGTGCCGATCTGGAAACCGGCGATCTCGTATTCTTCAAGACCGGCGCCCTATCCCATCATGTGGGCATCTATCTCGGCCAGGGCCGCTTCATGCATGCCTCCAGCAGCCAGGGCGTAACGATTTCACGCCTGGACAATATCTACTGGCGCGATCATTACTGGCAATCGCGCCGGATTCCTGCCAACTCTCGTCTATAGAGCGACCCCCATGGCCACGTTTTGACTTCAGCCCACGAAGAGGCCTGGCTGCGGACCCAGCTGCGCACCATCATCTTCGGTACCGATACCCCTGCGGGGCGCGGTTTCGATATCGCCCTACTGGTACTGATCGTGGCCAGCGTCATCAATATGATGCTGATCTCGGTGGCGGCGATCGAATCCCGGGTCGGGCCGTATCTGAACGGTTTTGAGTGGTTTCTGACCCTGGCCTTCAGCGCTGAATATGCGGCGCGCATCTATGCTGCTCGTCGTCGCTGGGCCTACATCGTCAGCTTCTATGGCCTGATCGATCTATTGTCGATCTTGCCGCTGTACATCGGGCTGGCGCTGCCCAACGCCCATTATTTCGTGGCCGTCCGGGTGCTACGCGTAATGCGTATCTTCCGGGTATTCAAGCTGGTGCGTTATGCCAACGACGCCAACATCATGACCCGGGCCCTGCGGCATGCCCAGCGCAAGATGCAGATCTTTCTCGGCATGCTGGCGCTGATGGTGACGGTCCTGGGGGCATTGATGTATGTCGTCGAAGGCCCGGAACACGGGTTCACGAGCATTCCAAGAGCGGTCTACTGGGCGATTGTGACCATCACCACCGTAGGCTATGGCGATATCTCGCCGTCCACGCCGCTCGGTCAGACGATCGCCGGGGTCGCGATCATGAGCGGCTATGCCCTGCTGGCCGTGACCGGCGGCATCATCACCGCCGAATTGACCAACGAGATCTCCAACCAGCGCCAGAACACCCAGTGCCCGCACTGCGAGCGCAGCGGGCATGAGATCGATGCCGCCTACTGCAAGTTCTGTGGCGGCGATCTAAGCCACGATCCGGACGAAGAGCCGGCTGACGAATCGCGCCAGAAAGCACGCGACAAGCTCGACTGAATCTCGCGCCATGTCTGCCCAGCGGCTGCTAGGGGCATTGAGTTTCGTGCGGGTCCGCGCCCAGAGCTGCTGGCAGGGCTTTTGGGCTGCAAGCCGAGGCGCCGAGAGTGCGGCTTGCGCTACGTTAGCAAGCGGCAACGCTGGATTGCGGCCCAACAGCCGTTGTTATCGAAGGGCGACGCCCCAAATCGCCTCTAGCCGCGTTACGAGCCTTGATCGGGGCACGACCGCCCCGAACCGGCGGTCACGCCTGGCCAGCCACGACTGGGGCGGCCAAGCGGCGCTCGGACGCGACCTCAACACGCCTAGGGCGTGTCGCCATGAGAGACACCGCCCACCCGCGCCCCTGAGCTGGCAAGACAAGAGCTCGTGAGCGTGGCCCAGCCACATGAGCGAACGATAACGCCGGATGACCGCCTCAGGGGCACGGGCGCTTGCGCGGGATGCCCGTCCACCGCGCCAGGCGGCATTGCAGGCCTCGACCGTGGGCCCGCGACGCTCGGCGGCATGCGCCTGGCCTGACACGATGGGCGGGCGTCATGCGCTGGCATCGCTCATGACGACACGCCCTAAGACGCATGCCATGCATAAAAAAAGCCCGCCGCTATCGCGACGGGCTTCGAGGCTCGGAACAACCCTGTAGGCTGTTCGAATCGACCATCCAGCCTTAGGCCGTGCTGCGATGCTCGGCCTGGACGTCTTCGATCAGACGCTGGGAGACGGAACGACGCAGCATGTCCTGCGCTCGTTCGATTGCCCGATCCAAGCCTTCGTGGCGGATCTTGAACTGCTTGTGGGCCCGGGCCTTGAGTTCTTCGGCGCTCGGGAATTCCGGCAGTTCGACCTCGGCCAGATAGTTCTCGGCTGCGCTCCAGGTATCGCGGGCATGGCTACGCAGATCGTCCATGACGTGGCTGCCTTCCCAGCGCTCACGAATATTGGCGCTGATGCGCTCGGCCGAGAAGCCTTCCGCGATATACACCGCACACTTGTCGATGATCTTCTGGGTCGGCGGTTTCTCGTTAGCGAGAATCGACTTCGGCGGTTGGCGCAGATTCCATACCAGGCCGACTTTCTCGAGTCCGACCAGCATGTAGTAGGTCGGATCGAACTCCCACCAGAAGAAGCCGTTGCGGGCAGTCGCCGGGTAGTAGTGATGGTTGTTATGCCACCCTTCACCCATCGACAGCAGCGCCATCAACCAGTTGTTGCGCGAGTCGTCGCCGGTCAGATAGCGCTGACGGCCGAACATATGGTCCAGCGAGTTGATCGTGAACGTGGCGTGGTAGACCAGGATGGTCGACAACAACCAACCCACCAACAGACCGGTCCAGCCGTCGATCGCGAAACAGAGCAACGCCAGGACAATACCGGGCGCATACTGATGGCGCTCGACCCAGCGAATTTCCGGATACTTGGAGAAATCCTTGATCAGATCCATGTCCGGATTAGAGCGGGCTTCGCGATAGACCCAGCCGACATGCGCATCCCAGAAGCCGTATTGGCGCGGCGAATGCGCATCTTCCGGCTCATCGGTATCGCGATGGTGTTCGCGGTGCTTGGCGGCCCACCACAGCGGACCCTTTTGCAACGCAGTTGCGCCCAACAGCGCCAGTACGAACTGGAAGCCGCGGCTGGTCTTGTAGCCACGATGCGAGAAGTAGCGGTGGTAACCGGCCGTGATGCCGAACACACGCGCTACGTACAAAAACGCGCACATCGCGACCGAGGTCCAGGTGAACCCGGTCCACCAGATCCCGATCAGACCCAGGTGCATCAGGGCCATGGGCATGAAGTTCCACCAATCGAAGTGGTCGTCCATGTGTTGATTTTGCGGAAACCTGAACCGCTTGGTTTTTTCGCTCATTGCTAGGCGAACCTCGTGGGAAACTCTCTTTCTATAGCTGTAGTGCACAAACGTGCACAGCGGCTTTTAGTATGCGGTGGGTGAGAATCGTTTTCAAGAACGGGCTGGGTACTTCCACGGATCACTGCACACAATCCGCCCGCATCATGAGTCCGTCGGGCCGTCGCTTTCTAGGCCGACGAAATCGAATAGCTCACGATCAGCCATCTGCGAAGGCGCGATCCGCGTCATGGCGCGGAAAATACGTTCGCTGCGGCCCGGATCCTCGGCTTCCCAGTCGACTAGCATCTGCTTGATGTTCTGCCGGGCCAGATTGTCCTGGGAACCGCAGAGATTGCAGGGAATGATCGGGAACTGCTTGAGCCGCGAGTACTTCTCGATATCGTTTTCGGCACAGTAGGCCAGCGGCCGGATCACCACGTTATCGCCATCGTCGGATTTCAGCTTGGGTGGCATGCCAGCCATGCGCCCGCCGTGGAACATATTGAGGAACATGGTTTCCACGATATCGTCGCGATGATGGCCCAGGGCGATGCGCGTAAAACCGTTCTCGCGCGCATAGCGATACAAAATGCCCCGCCGCAGGCGCGAACACAGCCCGCACATGGTCGCCCCCGGGGCGATCTTTTCGGTGACCACCGAATAGGTGTCCTGCTCGATAATCTCGTAGTCGACGCCGAGGTCGGCCAGATATTCGGGCAATACATGCTCGGGGAAGCCGGGCTGCTTTTGATCGAGATTGACCGCCCGCAGGGAAAACGAGACCGGCGCCACCTGCTGTAGATACAGCAGCGTATCCAGCAACGTATAGCTGTCCTTGCCGCCGGACAGACAGACCATGACCCGGTCGCCGTCGCGGATCATGCCGTAGTCCACGATCGCCTGCCCGGCCTGGCGCCGTAGCCGCTTGGTCAACTTGTTGGCCGCGACCGAACCGGGGGTCAGACCGGCCGGCGCTCGGGTATCGAGGACAGGGATTTCGCTCATGGCATGCCGCGCTTGAACTGGCTGGGCGCGTATTGTAACGGCGCCGATGGGCTCAACCCCAGGGCTGGCCGGACAAACGGTCAGACCTGGGCGACGAGCTGCTGCATAACGCGCTGGGCTTGGCCGGCGAAGCCGCCGCCGAACAGCCGGGCATGATTGAGCAGATGATGCAGCTGATACAGCGGCCGCCGGATTTCCCGGTAGCCGGGTGCCGGCGGCCAGGCGCCCCAATAGGCTTCATAGAACTCCGGCGCGAAACCGCCGAACAGTTCGGTTAGGGCCAGATCGGTCTCGCGGTCGCCGTAATAGACCGCCGGATCGTAAATCACTGGTGTGCCGGCGCTGTCCATTCCGGCATTGCCCCCCCACAGATCACCGTGCAGCAACGAGGCCTCGGGCGTGTGCCCGGCCAGCAGGTCCGGCAAGGCCGCCAACAGCCGGTCGCCCTCGCGGGCCAACTCCGGGTAGCTCGGTGTCAACGCATCCAGCATCACGGCCAGCCGATTCTCGCGCCAGAATTCGACCCAGTCGGCATGCGGCGTGTTGTGCTGCGGATTCGGGCCTAGGGTGTTGTCGCGATCCCAGCCGTGGCGCGGCGCAACGATGCCGTGCAACTCGGCCAGCCCCTCGCCTAGGGCGCTCATCGCAGCGCGGGTCGGCCGCTCCAGTTCGACATATTCGAGCACGATGAAGGCCGTATCGTCGCTGCTGTCGACGGTGATCGGCTCGGGAACGCGCAGGGCCGCGGATTGCCGCAGCTCTTTGAGACCGGCCGCCTCGGCTTCGAACATCGCGCGCCGATCGGCACGATTGGTCTTGACGAAGAACTGGTGGCGGCCATCGCTCAGCACATGGGCATCGTTGATGTCCCCGCCCATCGCCGCGCGCTGGTCGTCGATGGCAAATGCCGCCCCGGTCGCGGACTCGATTGCGGCTTCAATGGCTTGCCATACACTCATGGGTTCGCTTCCTTGTATTCGGACAGCCCGAGCTGGCGCCGCAGGCGATGGCCGGCGCCGATCGCCTGACACAGCGCATCAAGGCGCTCGAGATTGGCCGCGCGCCGGCGGATATCGCGCTGTGCCGGCTCGAGTTCGATATCGATCACAATCACCGCCAGTCGGCGCGACAGCCGCGCCTGCTCGGCATGGGTATCGAGCTTGCCAGCCAGCGACTTCGCCCCGCGTAGGCCGGAATCACGCACGGCTTCGAGATCGGCCAGCATGGTCTCCAGACTGTCGAAACGGGCCAGCAGGGCAGCTGCTGTCTTGGCTCCAATGCCAGGCACGCCTGGGATATTGTCGACCGCGTCGCCGACCAGCGCCAGATAATCGGGTATGTGCTCGGCCACCACGCCGAACCGGGCCTGAATCGCTTGCCGATCGTAGCGGGCCTCGCGGGCATAGTCCCAGAGCACATCGGAGGTACCAAGCAGCTGGGCCAGGTCCTTATCGGAAGTTACGATCGTAACCGGCGCTTGGGCGCCTGCGGCCAGGCTGCCGATCAAATCATCGGCTTCGTAGCGCGGGCTGGACAGGGTGGCAATGCCCAGTCCCTCGGTCAGCTCGCGACAGGCCGCGATCTGGTCGACCAGCTCGGCCGGCGGGGCTTCTCGATTGGCCTTGTAATCGGCAAACCACTCGTTGCGAAACGAGCTGGTCAACGATTCATCGAACGCGGCCGCGATCTGGTCGTCGTCGACCTGTTCAAGTAGCCCGGTAAGGAACGTCGCATAGCCGTGCACCGCGTTCAGCGGTCGACCACCGCGACCGGTGATACTGTCCGGCAGCGCATGGAAGGCACGAAAGATATAGACGCTGGCGTCGATCAGCAGCATATCGTTAGTGTACTGATCGATCGCCGGTGTGCGCCATGCGCCATCGATTCGTACGATTCGGAGATTGTCTATGACTCGCAGCACGTGGCGCCTGGCCGGCGCTGCCATGATCCTGGCCCTGACCGGGCTATTCAGCGCCGCTCAGGCCGACACCACCCTGACCTATGTCGGGGCCAGCGGCCAGTACCAGGTTTATATCACCGCCGAGGCGGTACGCATCGACGGCGACGGCGATAGCTGGCAGCTCTATCGGGCCGACGATCCGGCGATCGTGTCGGTCACACCGTCCGAGCAGACCTATACCCGACTGGACAAGAACGCCGCCGGCGAGATCCGGCACCAGATGGATGCGCTGCGGGCACGAATTGAAAACCGGCTGCAGAAGCTGCCCAAGGATCAGCGCCCGGCCGCCCGTGCGGCCATGGTGGCTAAAATTCCTGGCCTGAGCGGCAAGAGTCGCTCGGTCGGCATCGACCGCACCGGGGCAACCGACCAGGTCAACGGCATCGCCTGCAACGTGATCCAGATCGTGCGCGGTGGCCAGCCCGCCGACAAGATGTGTGTCGCCAGTGCGGACGCGCTGGGTCTATCCAAGGACAGTTTCGCGACCGTGCGATCGATGTTCGCACTGCTACAGGACATGCTCGAAGGCACCGGCCTGGAAGGCATCGGCCTGCCCTATCGCGACCTGTCCGGCATGCCGGTGCGTTTCGTCGATAGCGTGTCCGGCGAACGGCGTTCGCTAGCGGCAATCAGCCACGCCGATATTCCGGACAGCCGATTCGCGATCCCGGACGGCTATATTGAACAGAAACCGGAGAAACTGACGACGCAATAAAAACGGTTGTCACCAATTTGATTCGAAACACCCGTTTTGGCACAGGATTTGATGGCCGCGTTCGAACATCGAATTCTATTCTTATGTGCTCGCGACAGGTACGAATCTGTGGTTACATCCGATCACAGTGCAGGGGAGATCGCACTTAACCGGTCCCAGATAACAACACCTCGACATCTTCAAAGCCGAGAAACAATATGACCGTATCCATTTCAGTGACCAAAGAAACCGCCGCCGGCGAAAAACGTATCGCGATGGTGCCGAAAGTCGCCAAGAAGCTCGGCAAGCTAGACGTCGCGCTGACCGTGGCCAAAGGTGCCGGGCAAGGCAGCCGGATTCCGGACGAGGCCTTCGAAGAGCCGGTGATGCTGTCCGGCCGCGCTGACGAGATCTATACCGCCAATGTCGTGCTTGCGGTCAATGCCCCCGAGCCCAAGCAGATCGACAAGATGCGCCGCGGCTCGGTACTGATCAGCTTCGTCCAGGGGCACAACAATCCGGACGTAGTCGCCACCCTGCAGAAAAACGAGATCACCTGCTTCGCCATGGAGCTGATCCCGCGTATCACCCGCGCCCAGTCCATGGATGCGCTGTCGTCCCAGGCCAATGCGGCGGGCTATAAAGCCGCCCTGATGGCGGCCAATTCGCTGGAACGGTTTCTGCCGATGCTCACCACGGCAGCCGGCACCATTCGCCCGGCCAAGGTGCTAGTGATTGGTGCCGGGGTCGCCGGGCTACAGGCGATCGCCACCGCCGGGCGGCTGGGCGCCAAGGTCTATGGCTACGACGTACGCACCGATACCAAGGAACAGGTCGAATCGCTGGGTGCCGAGTTTCTGGTCGCCGAAGGCGTAAAGGCCGAAGCCGAGGGCGGCTATGCCCGCGAGCTCACCGCCGACGAAAAACAAAAACAGCAGGACATGCTGGCCCAAAACATGGCCGATGCCGATGCCGTGATCACGACCGCGGCAGTGCCCGGCAAGCCAGCGCCGAAGATCGTATCCCGAGCCATGGTCGAAGCCATGAAGCCCGGCTCGGTACTCATCGATCTGGGGGCCGCCGGCGGCGGCAACTGCGAGCTGACCCAGCCCGACGAAGTCATCACCCACGGCGCGGTCACGATCCACGGGCCTTCCAACATGCCGGCCCTGCTCGCCGAGCACGCCAGCGAAATGTATGCCCAGAACCTGTTCAACTTCTTACAGCTGATTCTCGTCGAGGAACCAGGCCAAGACGACGCCAAACCGGGCGACAAGACCCACCGGCTTGACTTCAACTGGGACGACGAAATCCTGGCCAAGTCGGTGCTGACCCACGAAGGACGCATAGTCAACGAAGCGGTCGCCAAAGCATTGCAGACCCAGGCCGAATAACCGCGCTGCCCGCGCGTCGAGCGATTTAGGAGGAGATTATGATTACCGGTTTTGTTGCGCTCTATATCTTCATGCTGGCCGCATTCACCGGCTACGAGATCATCGGCCGGGTGCCGACGATCCTGCATACGCCGTTGATGTCCGGCTCGAACTTCGTGCACGGCATCGTGCTGGTCGGCGCGATGGTGGCACTCGGCAATGCCGACGGCTTCTGGGAAACCCTGATCGGGTTCGTCGGTACCATCCTGGCCGCCGGCAACGCCGTGGGTGGCTACGTGGTCACCGAGCGCATGCTCGAAATGTTCAAGTCCTCCAAGGACTGATCCGAAAACGACAACAATAAGAGGATAGACCTATGGGATTCTGGGGCTTTCTGGTCAACGCCAGCTATTTCGTGGCGGCAGTGCTATTCATCTACGGGCTCAAGCAGATGGGCTCGCCACGCACTGCCAAGAAGGGCATCAAGCTGGCCGGCATCGGCATGCTGGTCGCCGTGGTCTTCACCTTCTTCCATCCGGCCATCCATGCCGGCGCCTGGCATTACATTCTGATGCTCATCGCCATCGCCATCGGCGGCGGCGCGGCCTGGGTGTCCGGCAAGCGGGTCCAGATGACCGCCATGCCGCAGATGGTCGCGCTTTACAACGGCATGGGCGGCGGCGCCGCGGCCGCGATCGCCTTGATCGAGATGTACTCGCACGAGGCCTTCAGCGCCGGCTTCGGGCTGATCCTCATGGCCGTGCTGGGCGCTGCGATCGGTGGCGTCTCGTTCACCGGTTCGCTGATCGCCTGGGCCAAGCTCGAAGGCAAGCTCGACAAGACCATGCGGGTGCCCTACCAGCAGGTGATCAACGGCGTGCTGGCGCTGCTGTTGGTGATCCTCGGCTGGTCGATCGTGGCCTCGAACTTTGGCGCCCCGGTGCTGGTCACCCTGTTCTTTATCGTCAGCCTGGCCTTCGGCGTACTCCTGACGCTGCCGATCGGCGGCGCCGATATGCCGGTGGTGATCTCCATGTACAACGCCTTTACCGGCCTGGCCGTGGCCTTCGAAGGCTATGTGATCGACAACCCGGCCATGATTATCGCCGGCATGGTGGTCGGCGCGGCCGGCTCGCTGCTCACCTACCTCATGGCCAAAGGCATGAACCGCTCGTTGACCAATGTCCTGTTCGCCGGCTTCGGCGTGGACGAAGGCAGCCAGTCCGAAGGTCCGGAAGGTGAGATGAAATCGGTAGAGGCCTTCGACGCGGCCGCCTCCATGGCCTATGCCGATTCGTTGATCATCGTGCCCGGCTACGGCTTGGCCGTGGCCCAGGCCCAGCACAAGCTCTGGGAGTACGTACAGGCGCTGCAAAAGGAACACGGTGTCGACGTCAAGTTCGCTATCCACCCGGTCGCCGGGCGCATGCCGGGCCATATGAACGTACTGCTGGCCGAGGCCGGCGTACCCTACGACCTGATCTACGACCTGGAAGAGATCAATCCGGAATTCCCCAATGCCGACGCAGCGCTGGTGATCGGGGCCAACGACGTGGTCAATCCGGCCGCCAAGGAAGACAAGAGCAGCCCGATCTACGGTATGCCGATTCTCAACGTCGATGCCGCGCATGAGGTGTACGTGATCAAGCGCGGCAAGGGCACTGGTTTTTCGGGCGTGGCCAACCATCTGTTTTTCGGCGACAACACCCGCATGGTGTTCGGCGATGCCAAGCAGGTCTGTGCCGATCTGACCAGCGGCCTGAAACAGATCTAGCGTTTGCCGGGTCGAACACCCAGCGCGCATGCGCTGTTTTTCAAAGCCGCCTGCGGGCGGCTTTTTTTGTTGAGCATGCAGTCGAGGCCGATCGCTCGTATCCTGAGCCCCCATGCATGAGCTCGCCCCGATCGTCACTGCCCTGGCTCGCTATCGCGCACGGCGCAATCCACTGCGTCGACGTCTGATGCGCGCTGCAGTCGCCGTGATCCTGCGCGAGTCCCGACAGGGCACCGAAGTGCTGGTCGTCGAACGTGCTCAGCGCCCGGGCGACCCCTGGTCGGGCGATATGGGCCTGCCCGGCGGCCGGATCGACGACTGCGACGCTGCCAGCGCTTCGACCGCGGCCTGTCGCGAAACCGCCGAAGAGACCGGACTCGTGCTGGAGCGCAGCCTGGGCATCGGCCGGCTATCGGATCGGCTGGTCCCCGACCATAGCCGGCGACGGCCAATGATCGTCTCGCCGTTCGTCTATCGCTGCCCGACCGAAGCGACCATTACGACCAACCATGAAATCGCGGCCTGGCAATGGCTGGCGCTGGCATGGCTAGACGAACCGGAGCGCCGTCAGCGAATGCTCTGGCGCATCGGCCGCCTGGCCAAATCCATGCCCTGTTACGACTGCGGCCAAGGACGAAAACTTTGGGGTTTGACGCTGTTGATGCTCGATGAACTACGCCGCGTCGGGCATCGTCAGGCTCATCCATGAGCATTCAAACTGCCCTTTTGCGGCAGTCGGCTCGACGCGACGGCCGACATATCGTGGCATCGCCGCAGGTCTATGACGCTTTGTTTTTCCACAAATCCACAGCTTGTATGGGCGGTTCCAGCCACCGATCTATTACCAGGCGAGCGGCCATAAAAAATATAAGCATCTGATATTAATAAATATTTATTTACCCTTTCGTACAATCGCAGATATTAGACGAAACCTATGGAGCGGCTGTCCAAATTTAATCCACCAACTTATCCACAGGCCATAGACTCTTGAGCGTGCAGGCTTTAAGAGTCATTCGTGTCGCCGTGCCGGTGCCGCTGCACGGCACATTCGACTACCAAGTGGCCCCCGAGGCCAGCCCGACGATTGGCGCCCGGGTGCAGGTTCGCTTTGGCCGGCGGCCGCTGGTCGGCGTGATCGTGGCCGTCGATGTCGACAGCCAAGTCGCCATTGACCGGCTCAAGCCGGTTATAGCGGTCCTGGATGATCAGGCGCTACTCGACGACGCAGTGCTCAAGCTACTGCGCTGGACTGCTCGCTATTATCACCACCCGCTGGGCGAAACGATCGCGACCGCCTTGCCGGCAGCGCTGCGACGGACCCGCAGCGAGCAGGATACCAACCGCAATCGTGGCTGGCAGGCGAGCGCCGAACCGCCGACCGAGGCTGAGGCCGCGCTCTCGCGCGCGCCTCGCCAGCGCGAACTACTGGCCGTGCTGCGCGATGCCGATCATCCGATCGCCCACAGCACCCTGCTGGCGCGTTTTCCCGCGGCCCAGAAACCGTTGAAGACGCTGGCCGAGCGCGGCCTGATCGAAGCCGTCGAGCTGCCCGGCGGCCTGGAAACCGGCAGTGCCGGCCAGGCGCCGGAACTGACCGAGGACCAGCACACCGTGATCGAGCGGCTGCGCACTGCCGAAGGCTTTGCCCCGGCACTCATCGAGGGCGTGACTGGCTCCGGCAAGACCGAAATCTATTTCCAGCGCATGGCCGACGTGCTGGCTGCCGGGCGACAAATCCTGTTCCTGGCGCCCGAGATCGGCCTCACACCACAACTCATCGACCGGCTGCGCTCGCGTTTCGCCGCCGCGATCGGCGTGTTGCACTCGCAACGCTCGGACGGCGAGCGTGCCGATGTCTGGAAGGCAGCCGCGGCTGGCGAGGCCGATATCGTGGTCGGCACCCGTTCGGCAGTGTTCACCCCCATGCCGCGGCTGGGCCTGATCGTGGTCGACGAAGAACACGACGGCTCCTACAAACAAGGCGACGGCCTGCGCTATCACGCCCGCGACGTGGCCCTGAAACGCGCCCAGGCTACGGCCTGCCCGATCCTGCTCGGCTCGGCCACGCCAGCGCTCGAGACCCTGCACAATGCCCGTGCCGGACGTTTTGCCTACCAGCGGCTGGCGCGTCGGGCGACCGGGGCCGCGTTGCCGCAAATCAAGCTGATCGATATTCGTTCGCGGCCACTCGACGGCGGCCTGTCCGATCCCTTGATCAGCCGGATTCGCCCCCATCTCGAAGCCGGCAATCAGGTGATGATCTTCATCAACCGGCGCGGCTTTGCCCCGGCACTGGCCTGCCACGACTGTGGCTGGATCGCGCCCTGCGAGCGCTGCGATGCCCCGATGACCGTACACGGCGGCGGGCGCCGGCTGATCTGCCACCACTGCGGCGCGAACGCCGACGCGCCCGCAGCCTGTGCCGCCTGCGGCGCCGCGAATCTAGTGTCGCTGGGCGCCGGCACCCAGCGCGTGGCCGGCGCCCTGCGCAGCCATTTCCCGGATGTCTCGATCGCCCGCTTCGACCGCGACAGCATGGCCCGCAAAGGCCGGCTGGAAGCCCAGCTGGCCGATGTCGCCAGCGGCACCACCCAGCTCATGGTCGGCACCCAAATGCTCGCCAAGGGCCACGATTTCGCCCGCCTGACCTGCGTCGGCGTACTGGATGTCGATGGCGGCCTGTTTTCGGCCGATTTCCGGGCTACCGAACACATGGCCCAGGTGGTCACCCAGGTCGCTGGCCGGGCCGGACGCGCGGATCGGCCCGGCGAGGTCTGGCTACAGACCCGCAATCCCGAACATCCGATGCTCACCCGACTGCTCAGCGGCGGTTATCCGGGCTTTGCCGAAGCCGCACTGGCCGAACGCGAGGCTACTGCCCTGCCGCCGTTCGGCTATCTGGCGCTACTGCGGGCCGAGGCCCACGAAGCCCAATATCCGCACGATTTTTTGGCCGCGGCGGCCGATACCATTCCGATCGATGGCGAGCTGGCCTGCTGGGGCCCAGTACCGGCGCCGATGGCCCGCCGGGCCGGGCGTTATCGCGCCCATCTGCTGCTGCACGCCGCGCGCCGTTCGTTGCTGCATCCGGTGCTCGATCGCTGGCAGTATCAACTGGCCGAGCTGCCGGGCGCGCGCCGGGTACGCTGGTCGATCGATGTCGACCCCCAGGATCTGATCTGAACGGCCTGCCGCGCCGAACGTGCCGGGCCGCCCGCTCGGCACCCCTGGGCTTGGATTTCTGGCAGTCTCAGCCCATGAGTCGAGATTCTAATGCCCCGCCCCAGGGCGATCCACGCATCAGCCCGACGGCCTATGCCACCGCCGCCGCCTGGGCCCACTACGGTTTTGCCGAAGCCGAGGCCTGGGATAGCCGCCGCGGCCGGACCATGCTCGGTGCACTGCGATGCGGTACCCGGGCGCTGTCGCCGATATTCCCCGCACTGGCCCCGGGCGAAGCTCTGCTGTACTGGCGCCACTACTGGTTCTCGGCCTGGGTCGCGCGCATCGCACCGAGCCTGGCTATCGAGATCGGCGCCGGCCTGTCGACCCGCGGGCTGGCCTATGCCCGCGCCCATCCCGAAACGCGCTGGCACGATCTGGATTTGCCCGGCATGGTCGCGACCCGGCGCGCCTCGCCGGCCGGTCCGCCGCCGGCCAATTATCATCTGGCCGTTGGCGATCTGCTGGGCGATGACCTCGGCGCGCAGATCGCCGCCCCGGCCCATGGGCCGGTGGTCGCGCTTACCGAAGGCGTAGTCGATTATCTCAATCGGGACGCCAAGCAACGGGCCTGGGCGCATATCGCGGCTTTGTTGAAACGCCTCGGCGGCGGCCGCTATCTGACCGAGGTCTACCCCCTACGCCGATTCGCCCCGCGTGGGCCGAGCGCGGCCCTGGCCCGACGCTGGGCGGCGCGCCCCGGCTCGACGCTGTGCTATCACGAGGATCAGGCCCTGGCCGGCCTGGAGGCGGCCGGCTTCGCCCGGGCCCGGGTATTGCCCGATACCGAGCTGCCCGGGGTGGCCTACGGGCCGCGTGGATCACAGCGTGCCTTTTGTTTACTCGAGGCTGAAACATAGCCGGCGAACGGCGCCAGCGTTAGACTGCACGGTTTTCACCCCGATCTGGCTCGTTTCGCCGTGAAAGCACTCGTTCAACAGCTGCTGGCCGGCGCCGCTGCGCGCGCCTGGCCTGATCTCGATATCCCTGCCGCGCCGCACGTCGAACGCACGCGCGATGCCTCCCATGGCGATTTCGCCTCCAATCTGGCGATGCAGCTGACCAAGGCCGCACGCCGCAATCCGCGCGAGATCGCCCAGGCGATCGTGGACCAGCTGGGCGACGACGAGCGCATCGCCAGGGTTGAGATCGCCGGGCCCGGCTTTATCAACTTCTTTCTGGCCCCAGCGGCTTTTCGCGCCGTGATCGACGACGTTCTGGCCAGCCGCGAGCACTACGGCCGCTCGGACGACGGCGAAGGCCGCAAGGTATTGATCGAGTTCGTCTCGGCCAATCCGACCGGGCCGCTGCACGTCGGCCACGGGCGTGGGGCTGCGGTCGGCGACTGCCTGGCACGGCTGTATGACGCCACCGGCTGGAATGTGACCCGCGAGTTCTACTACAACGATGCCGGCGTGCAGATCGACAATCTGACCCACTCGGTGGCCGCTCGTTGTCGCGGTCTGACCCCGGAGCATGCCGACTGGCCGGCAAACGGGTATCGCGGCGAATATCTGGCCGACGTGGCAGCGGCTTATCTGGACGGGGCGACCGTGACCGCCGACGATCGCGAAGTCACCGCGGCTGCCGATCCCGACGATCTGGCGGCGATCCGCGAATTCGCGGTGGCCTATCTACGTCGCGAACAGGACGACGACCTGCGGGCCTTCGGCGTGTCCTTCGATCACTACGCCCTGGAATCGGCGTTGTATGCCGACGGCAGCGTCGAGGCTACGGTCGATGCCCTGGTCGCGGCCGGGCATACCTACGAAGCCGACGGCGCCCTGTGGCTCAAGACCACCGACTACGGCGACGACAAGGACCGAGTGATGCGCAAGGCCGAGGGCGGTTATACCTATTTCGTGCCCGATGTCGCCTATCACCGCGCCAAATGGGAACGCGGTTTCGGCCACGCGATCAATGAACAGGGCGCAGACCACCACGGCACCATCGCCCGCGTGCGGGCCGGGCTACAGGCCCTGGATATCGGCATTCCCGAGGGCTGGCCGGCGTATGTGCTGCACCAGATGGTCACAGTCATGCGCTCTGGCGAAGAGGTCAAGCTGTCCAAGCGCGCCGGTTCCTATGTGACCGTACGCGACCTGATCGACGAGGTCGGACGCGATGCGACCCGTTATTTCCTGGTCGCCCGCAAGTCCGATTCGCAGCTGACCTTCGATATCGACCTGGCCCGCAGCCAGTCGGAAGACAATCCGGTCTATTACATCCAGTATGCCCACGCCCGGATTTGCAGCGTGTTTCGCCAGCTCGACGAACAAGGGCTGACCTACGACCGGAGCGCAGCCGATCTGGACCGGCTGGATTCCGAGCACGAACAGCGCCTGATCACGGCGCTCTCGCGCTATCCGGAGATGGTCTCGGCGGCCGCGGCCGAGTCCGCAGTTCAGAGCGTGGCTCATTATCTGCGCGATACGGCCGATATCTTCCACAGCTACTACAACGCCCAGAAATTCGTACTCGAGGACGAGGCGCTGCGCAATGCACGATTGGCCCTGGTCGCCGCGGCACAGCAGGTGATCGCCAACGGTCTCGAGTTGCTGGGCGTGTCCGCTCCGGAGCGAATGTGACCCTGGCATCGATCGACGAGGTGTTGTAAATGGCTCGCGATTATTCCTCGCGCCGCAACGATCCGCCGAACAGCAACAGCGGCAAACGCAAGACGCCCAAGCGTGCGAAGCCGGCAGCAACCTCGGCGCGATCCAAGCCGAAAAGCAGCGCCAAGAAAAACGGTTCCAGCCCGCGCAGGAACACGGCCACACGCCGTGGTGCGCCCGGCTGGGTCTGGTTCGCCTGCGGGCTGCTGGTTGCGATCGTGATCGGCTCGATCTACTACATCGCCAGTCGGCCGGCCGGACACGGCCCAGAAAGTGTATCGATCGACGTGCCGCACCAGTCGCAAGACAACGACACCGAGACTTCGAACAGCCAGCCACCAGCCGCCGCCCCCAAGGCAGCCGACGACGGTCAGTCCGAGCCGCGGTTTTCGTTCTACAAGATGCTGCCGAATTACAAGGTGGAAGTACCGGCGAACCAACGCCATACACAGCCAGCCCCGGTCGATGCCCATACGCCCCACGAGGCCGAGGCCGCGGTCGAGACCCCGGCGCCAGCCTCGACTTCGCATCAGCCGTCGAGTGGTTCGGCCTCTAACGCGCCTTCCGACAACAGCACCGGCGATGCTGGCACGGGCTATGTCATCCAGGCCGGTGCGTTTTCGACCCACGACGATGCCGATCATCGCAAGGCACGGCTTGCGCTGCTGGGCGTGACCGCGCGTATCGTCGACGTCAAGACGTCTTCAGGCAAAACGGTCTATCGCGTACAAAGCGGTACCGTAAATACACGCGCCAAAGCCCAGAATCTCGCCCAGCGCCTGAAGTCGCACGGCATCGAGACCATGGTGCGACACGCCGACTAGACCGCTTCGGCCCGTCTCGACCGAATACCCACCCGGCCGAGACGGCCGCTGCGCTTAACGGCCCATTCGCTCGCCGCCGAGGCTGGCCCCAACCACGCCATAGCCTCCGCCCCGATCGCGACACGCCCGGCGAGCGAAGGCCGGCATATGGCCAGCCGATACGCCCTTAAAGCTCTATCGCACAGCGGCCGCGAAACACCCGTACCGGGCCATGTCGGGCTGCGGTAACGACTATGGGCCGTGCCTTAGCCCCAAACGTTCATTAGGGCGAACCGATATAGCGGGCTACCAGCCGGCTCCACTGGCGATCGTCAATGATCGCCAGGATCGCCCGGTTGACCGGCTCACGCAGATGACTGCCCTGGGGCAACGCGAAGGCATAGTCCTGACGCTCGAAGGTATGATCGAGCACGCTCAGGCGGCTGGCATAGTCCCGGCGAATCCGATACTTGAGCAACGGCGCATCGTAGACCACTGCATCGACCCGGCCCTCGGCCAGATTCGTCAATGCGGTTTCGAGCGAAGCGCGGCGGTTGAAGGTGATGCCCCGGTCGGCCAACGATACCGCGGCCGCCGAACCAGCCACCGTGGTCACTCGGGCATGGGCCAGATCGTTGACGTTCTGGATCCCCGAGGACAGCTTGTCGACGGTCAAGGACGTTGCGATCGCTGCAGTAAAACTGGAGATGACGATGATCGCGGCGAACATCCAGACCAGCCCGATCAGCCGACCGCCCAAGGTCCGTGGCGATTTATCGCCGTAGCCGACCGTGGTCATGGTCACGGCCGCCCACCAGAAGCCACTGCCCAGCCCGTTGAGCACGCCGCCGCCGAACTCTTCGGGATTGCGGTGGCGCTCAAAAGCCCAGACGGCAACGCCGACCAGCAGCAGCACACCGGCCAAGGCGGCCAGCGCGGTCAAAAACGGCCAGGAAAACACCCGGCTGACGGTGCGCCAGGCCCCGCCGTTGCCGTCGGCCGGCACGGCTATCGCCAGACCGGTGGTATAGAAGGGAAAGGTAAAGTCGATCCGTGCCTCGCGCGGCTCGGTCACGGTCAGGGCCGCTACCGCTACGTCGAGATCGCCGTTTTCCAGGCCGGCGAACAGACCCGGCAGATCCCGCTGGACGTAGTTGGACTTGAGCCCGAGCTGGTCGGCCACTCGTTGCCATAGCGCGATTGACAGACCCGACAGCCGGCCCTGGGTATCGCGCACTACGAAAGGCGGCGCCGTCTTGGTGCCAACCCGCAGCGTGGTACCGACCTCATCGTCCGGCAGGGCACTGGCTGCAGGCGCTGGCTGCTGGGCAAAGGCCGGCGCCCCTAAAAGACACAACAGCAACACCAACATGAACCGCGAAATGCGGGCTCCGGCCGCGACATCGCGATGCCCCATAGATCCCCTGAGATTCGACTATCCATCGTTTGGCCGAGTATAGCGCGGGTTATTCCGATTATCCTCCGCTCGCTACAGCGACCGGCCACCATGCCGGTTACGGCGGTGGCAGCGGCCGCGATGCACCGCGCCCGTGGTGGGCACTCCAAGGCTGGGATCGGCGCGACCGCTTAGATCCAAGGCCCATTTTTATGAGCCAAGCCGGGTCGATGCGTGGCGCTGGATTGCGACTGCCTGTCGTGGCTATGGCTAGATCGGATCGAGCTTGGCATAGCCGGCGATCAGCCACTTGCTGCCCGCCGAATCGAAGTTGACCTGGATCCGCGCCCGTGCGCCGTCGCCTTCGAAGGCCAGTACCGTGCCCTCGCCGAATTTTTTATGTGCCACCCGCTGGCCGAGATTCAGCCCGCCGGCGCTCTGTTCGTTGCGCCCGATCGGCCCGGGCCGGAACACCGGCTGGGAGATGCCGGCCTGGGGCCGGGTCTCGCGCAGATGCTCGCCCGGGATCTCGCGCAAGAAACGCGACGGCGCAGCCAGATTCTCTTGACCGTGCAGCCGACGTACCTCGGCATGCGAAATATTGAGTTTTTCCATCGCCCGGGTCATGCCGACATAGGCCAGCCGGCGTTCCTCTTCTAGCCCGTTATCGTCCTCGACCGAGCGCTGGTGCGGAAACAGCCCTTCTTCCATGCCAACCATGAACACCAGCGGAAATTCCAGGCCCTTGGCCGCATGCAGGGTCATGAGCTGGACCGAATCATCCCATTCGCCAGCCTGGGCCTCGCCGGCCTCCAACGAGGCATAGGCCAAGAACTGGGTGATCTCGTCCATAGTCTCGTCGTCGTCCGGGGTATACGCTCGGGCCGCCGAGACCAGTTCGTCGAGGTTATCTTGGCGGGCTTCGGCTTTTTCGTCGTTGCCCTTGCCGTGGTGGGCCTTGAGCGCGGTGGTTTCGACCACGTGCTCGGCGGCTTCGTGCAAGGCCATGTCTTCGATGGCCGCATCCAGGTCGTCGACTAGCGTGATGAAGTTCATCACCGACTTGGCCGCCCGCGCGGCCAGCCCGTTTTCGGCCAGCTCGTAGGCAGCCTGCCAGAGATTCATTGCCGAAGCCCGGGCATGGGTACGGATCTTGTCGACCGTGGTATTGCCGATACCGCGGGTGGGCGTATTCACGATCCGCTCGAAGGCGGCATCGTCGGATCGCGACTGGATCAGGCGCAAATAGGCCAGTGCATCCTTGATCTCGGCGCGCTCGAAGAATTTCTGGCCGCCGTAGATCCGATACGGGATCTCGGCGGCGATCAAGCGCTCTTCCAGCACCCGGGACTGGGCGTTGGAGCGATACAGGATGGCGATATCGGAGCGCGAGCCGCCTTCGCTGATCCAGTTCTGGATCCGGGTGATGACGTGCTGGGCCTCGTCGTATTCGTTGTAGGCAGCATAGACGTCGATCGGTTCGCCCTCGGCACCGGCCGTCCACAGCTCCTTGCCGAGCCGCGAGATATTGTGGCCAATCAGGCCGTTGGCCGCTGCCAGGATGGTCCCGGTCGAGCGATAGTTCTGCTCTAGCCGGACTGTCTGGGTACCGGCGAAATCCTCTTCGAAGCGCAGGATGTTGTCGACCCGCGCCCCGCGCCAGGAATAGATCGACTGGTCGTCGTCGCCGACGATGAACACCTTGCCGTGGGTGCCGGCCAGTAGCTTCACCCAGCCATATTGCAGGGCATTGGTGTCCTGGAACTCGTCGACCATGAGATGCGAAAACCGCCGCCGATAGTGGGCCAGCAGCTCGGCGTTGTCGCGGCAGGTCTCGTAGGCACGCAGCAAGAGCTCCGGGAAATCGACTAGCCCGGCGGCCTCGCGGGCCGATTCATAGGCCGTATAGACCCGGATCATCTGCGATCGGGCATAGTCGCCAGTATCGGCCAGGTCCTGCGGGCGTTCGGCGTCTTCCTTGCAGCTGTTGATAAAGCCAGCCATCTGGCGCGGCGGCCAGCGTTGCTCGTCCATCTCCAGACCGCGCATCACCCGCTTGATCAGGCGCAGCTGATCGTCCGAATCGATGATCTGGAACGCCTGCGGCAGCTTGGCCTCCTTGTAATGCAGACGCAGCAGCCGATGCGCGATGCCGTGGAAGGTGCCTACCCACATCGCACGCGCCGGCACGCGCAGCATCGGCTCCAGACGGGCCCGCATCTCGCCGGCCGCCTTATTAGTAAAGGTCACCGCCAGAATCGACTGGGGCGAGACGCCTTCGACGCCGATCAGCCAGGCGATACGGTGAATGAGCACACGGGTCTTGCCCGAGCCGGCACCGGCCAGCACACGCATATGCGCCGGCGGCGCACCGACCGCTTCGCGTTGGGCATCGTTGAGACCGTCGAGGATTGCGGATACATCGTCCATCCGTGAATTGTAACCAAAGGAGGACACCTCAAGTTCAGCAATCACTGGTAATCTCAGGTCGAACTATCGACCGATGACCCGTCCATGCCGCGTTTTATCCTTCGTGCGCTCATGCTCTGTCTGCTGTCGGCCGTACTGGTCGGCTGCGCGACCTCGCCGACTGGGCGCAACCAGCTCAAACTGTTCGGCGAACAGAAAATGTCGGCGATGGGCGACCAGAGCTATGCCCAGCTCAAAGACAAAACCGAGGTCGACAAAAACACCGCCGCCAATCGCTTTGTCGAATGCGTGGCCAACGCCATTACCTCGGTCCAGGGCGTACAGCAGGCCGCCGATGGGCCCTGGCAAGTCACGGTCTTCAAATCCGACCAGGTCAATGCCTTTGCTCTGCCTGGCGGCAATATCGGCGTCTATTCCGGGCTGTTGCCGGTGACCGAAAATGGCGCCCAGCTTGCAGCCGTGATCGGCCATGAAGTCGGCCACGTACTCGCCGGGCATCCCAACGAACGCATGTCCGAGCAGTATGCGACCCAGGGCGGGCTGTCGGTGTTGTCGGCTTTTCTGGGTGGCGCCGGCGGCGCCGGCAGCCAGGCGATCATGTCGGCGCTCGGCGTCGGCGCCCAGGTCGGCATTCTGCTGCCGTTTTCGCGCGCGCAGGAAAGCGAGGCCGACGTGATCGGCCTGGAATTGATGGCCCGCGCCGGCTTCGATCCTCGTGAGTCTGTGCAACTTTGGCAGAACATGAGCAAGGCGTCCGACGGCGAACAACCCAACGAATTTCTGTCGACTCATCCGTCCAACGATAATCGGATACAGGCGCTTAGCTCACATATGGATCATGCCATGCAGCTATACCAGCAAACCGATCATCACCCGAATTGCCGCCACCCGTAACACCGCTCGTCGCCCGGTTTGACAAAGGCTATTGCGGGCCGGCTTAAGTTCTGTAGACTCCGAAATCAGGTGGCCGTCGTGCTGCGCTCCGCTGGTCTTAGTTTGGTGTCATTGACGAGTCCGGACGGTTTTCAAGTTAATGGCACATGTTTGTTAGCTAGGATCAGTTGAGATGAATATTTACGTCGGCAACCTTTCGTGGAACTCCACGGACGACGACCTGCGCGCCGCCTTCGAAGCGTTCGGAGAAGTCTCCTCCGCGAAAGTCATCATGGATCGCGAGACGGGGCGTTCGCGCGGCTTCGGTTTCGTCGAAATGCCCGATGACAATGCCGCCAAGGAAGCCATTGAAGGCATGAACGATAAGGACCTGCAGGGTCGAACCCTGCGCGTCAACGAAGCCCGCCCGCGCGAAAACCGTAGCGGCGGCGGTGGTGGCGGCCGCGGTCCGCGTCGCTTCTAAAAACGGATGACCAAGGCTCAATCCAAACGCTTGGATTGCTGCTGAAGGCCGTGATTGAGCCGGCAGTGCATACGCTGTCGGCTTTTTTGTATGCGACTTGACCGCGGACCGTGTCTTCGGCGTTCGAGCTGGCCTCAAAGTCCTGGCCGGATGTGAGGCGGCGGCTTACCGGCCCAAGGCCTGTCGTGCTGTGGTACGAGCGCCGCCTTGGCGTTCGCCCTCTGTGTTGTGCAAGGCGCACGGGCCATGTCCTCGCCGAACCACAAACACGCGACGCCGCGGGCGCCATGGCTGATTCTACATACCTGCCTCGATGGGGCGCGCGCTGTTGTGCCGCTCTTCGACGTTATCGTTCGCGACGTCTCATCGGCTCGCCATCGTCTTTTCCAGGAAACACTGGTCGCGACTCATACGACCTTCCAACAGCCCCCCAAAACAGGCGCTACCATCTGAGCGGTAGCGCCTGGCCCGTCGTCTATGACGGTCGCCGCGGCCGGCGGTGGGCAAGGCTGTATTGGCCGCCACTGTTTTGCATGCCTTGTTGAATCTGGCGACGGCCAGAAAGCTGGATACGATCGGCTCCGGCCCGCTGCTGGTCGTTCAATCGCTGTCGGATGCCGGGCCAAAAAACACCGTGTCTGGCAAGGCCAACCCGGTGCCCGGCAAATGCACATGCCGCATCACCACGAAGGTGAACAACAACGGATTCACGTCGTAGATCGCGGCCAGCGGGGCAACATCGGCCCGCGCGATAAAACCCTCGGCCGCCAAGCGGTCCAGATCGATCGCCCCGGCCCGTGCGATTCGCGGATAGCCGCTGGCATAGCGCAGCCGAGCAAAGAACTGGGGATGCTCGAGCAGCGGCTCCAGTTCGGTGCCCGGCCGGTCGCCGGTCAACAGTCCAGCCAGGCTTACGGTCAAATCGACTTCGTCGTCGCCTGTTTCGCGCAGCAACCGAAACAGGGCTGGCATCAGGTTCTGGTCCTCGGCGCCATGGGCACGCCCCAGGCGTAGCCGTACCGAAACGCCGGCTTTCAGGGCCGGCCGAATCGCCGCGGGCGCAATCCAGCGGCTCTCGCCATCGGCATTACGCAGCTGACCCACCGAGATGACCAGCCGCATGTCGTGTTCGGCCATGACCTTGTAGGCGGCCTTCGCGGCAGCGCCGGTCGGATCGATACGCTGGCGCACCGGCCACCAGACGATTTCGTCGACCCCCTTGGCTGCCCACTTCACCAGTGCCTGGTCGGCATCCGGGCGCTGTGGATGGATCGATACCACCGGCGCCAACAGCGGGGCTGCACGCTGGCCCAACCAGGCGACATAGGCGTTGGCGACCGTCGGCTCGGCATTGTCGATACGCGGCACGCCCTGGTCGTCGAATACGCCGTCGCGTGCCATGATCCGGGCGCGATAGGGGCCCGGCATCGCTCGAATCTGGCGCACCAGACGCGATACATAGTCGGCATCTGCGGTCTCGGGCCGCACCACGCCGGCGGCCTCATCGCGCAGGCGCCGCGATAGCCACACCGCAATGCTCGGACCAGCCCGGCCATTGGCCCGGCTGTCGTTGGAAAACCCCGGCCCGGATAACTGCCCGCGGGAAACGATCAGGGCACGGCGATCGAGTACCGGCCGATCGTCGGCATCGGCAAAGGCGCGCTCGATGAGCTGCTGGGAAGCGGCCGGCAACACCCAGGCGGCATCTTCTGGGTCATGCGTCCAGCCGGCCCCGTGGCGTGCCCACCAGAATCGAACCAGCGCCGTGCCCAGCAAGGCCACGACCGCCAGTATGGCGATCGCTATCAGCGCCCGTCGCCCGATCCTGCGCACCTGCATGACGGGCGACTCAGGCCGGCGCCAATGCCGCGGCGTCGATCGATTCCGCATGGTGGCAGGCCACCAGGCCGCCATTCAACGCTCTAGGCTGGGGCACGCTTTCACTGCAATCCGGCTGTGCCCAGGGGCAGCGCGTGCGGAACACACAGCCGGACGGCGGATTGGCCGGCGACGGCAGATCGCCGGGCAGGCGAATACGCTGACGCGCCCGTTCGGCCGCCAGATCGGGCCGCGGCACAGCCGACAGCAGCGCTTTGGTATAGGGGTGGCGCGGCGCGTCGAACAAGGCATCCGAAGGCGCCTGCTCCATCAGCCGGCCCAGATACATCACCCGGACGTCGTCGCTGATCTGGCGTACCACCGCCAGATCATGGGCGATGAACAGCATCGCGACATTGGTTTCGCGCTGTAGCTCCATCAGCAGTTCGACGATACGCGCCTGAATCGAGACATCCAGCGCCGATACCGGTTCGTCGCAGATCAACACCCGAGGCTCGACCACCAACGCCCGGGCGATCCCGATACGCTGGCACTGACCGCCCGAGAATTCGTGCGGATAGCGATTGAGCTGGGCCTGGGACAGGCCGACCCGGTCCATCATGTCGGCGACCCGGCGACGGCGTTCCTCGCGCGACAGATCGCGGCGCAGATGATGCAGCGGCTCGGCAATGATCTGGCCGACCGTCATGCGCGGATCGAGACTGGCCAACGGGTCCTGAAAGATCATCTGCACGTCGCGGCGCAGGGCCTGCCAGTCGCGGGTCGAGCCGAGGGTGATATCGCGTTCGCCCAGATGCAGCCGCCCGGCCGTAACCGGGGCCAGCCCGGTCAACGCCCGCGCCAGCGTCGACTTGCCGCAGCCGGATTCGCCGACCAGCCCGAGCGTATGACCGGCCGAAAGCGCCAGGCTGGCGCCGTCCACTGCGCGCAGAACCGGGGCCTTCTGCCACGGCCAGTCGGCGCGTAGCGGAAAATGAACCTTGATATCGTCGGCAGTCAGCACCGATTCGCTGGGCATATGGGGTCGACTCACAAAAACTCCGAGAGGCCGATGGTACGCTGGCCGGACCCAATCGCCCAGCCGGCCCTACCGATGGCCCGATGCATGAAACGGAACGCGGTTTGCTTATCATTGGCTGCCCGCCGGCATACAAGAAGCGGGCCAGGCGCATCCGCCGCGGGCATGCCGGCCGGTTGCCAGCCAAACGAAGGTGAATCATGAGTCGTTCGGCACCGCCTGCCGACCTGTCGGTCTTGAGCTTCAACATGCAGGTCGGGGTTGGCACCAAGCGCTATCGCGAGTATGTGACTCGCGGCTGGCGACATGTGCTGCCCAGCCAGGGCGTGCGCGACAACCTGACCCGGATCGGCGAACTGCTCAGTGCACACGACATCATCGGGCTGCAGGAAATTGATGCCGGCAGCCGCCGCAGCCGCTATGTGAACCAGATTCAGTCGCTGGCCGAACAGTCCGGCTTTGCCTATTGGCGGGTCCAGGTCAACCGCGATCTGGGCCGGGTCGCCCAGCACGGTCTGGGGCTGATCAGCCGTTATCAGCCGTTCTCGGTCACCGAGCACAAACTGCCTGGTCGGTTGCCCGGTCGCGGCGCCCTGATCGCCCGCTTCGGCAGCCCAGACCACAGTCTGACCGTGGTCGTAACCCATCTGTCGCTGGGCTCGGGCAGTCGCAGCCAGCAGTTGGCCGCGATCTGCGACCTGATCGCCGATGACGAACACGTCATCGTGATGGGCGACACCAACTGCAGCGCCCACGATCTGTTGGCTGATCCGGCGTTGGCGGCCAGCGGACTCCGCGTCTACGATCGCCTGCTGGCCACCTTCCCGAGCTGGCGGCCACGCCGCGGCATCGATCATATCCTGACCTCGCCGAGCCTGCCGGTACACCGGGCCGGGGTGATCGATACGCTGTTGTCCGATCATCGGCCGGTCGAAATGCAGATCGGCCTACCGCAGCCGCTCGGCCATGCACTGGAGCGCACCGGCTCGGCAGCGATCGGCTGAGCGCCCGCCAGCTGTCGGCCGATCTATAGATAGGGCGAGAACAGCCAGAAAAAAGAATCGCGGACCCGCGCCAACCAGCCGCGCGAGGCCAGATCAGCATGGGTATAGACCCGGCTACGCTCGACCAGGCTAGCCACGTGTTCGGACAGACGACCAACGGTGGCCTCGTCGAACAGTTCCACGGCCAGCTCGAAGTTCAGCCGCAGACTGCGCGGATCGACGTTGGGCGAGCCAATCAACGCATAATCGTCGTCGACGATAAACAGCTTGGTATGGGCGAACGGCCGCGGCTGGAAATAGATATTCACGCCGCGCTCTAGCAGTTCGCCCAGATCGTGGCGCGCAGCCCAGGCCACGAACGGCAGATTGTTGGCCTCGGGCAGCACGATCGAGACCTCGATCCCACGCAGGGCTGCGGCCTGCAGCGCACCGACCAGAGCCGGCCCAGGCAGAAAATACGGCGTGACGATCCGGATCCGTTCATAGGCGCTGGTCACCGCGGTCACCAGCAGCACGTTCAGGCGCTCGATATCCCGGGTCGGCCCGTTCTCGACCGCACGGCAGGCCGCGCTGCCCTGCTCGGTCTGGATCCGGGAACTGGTCATGTCTTGGCGGCCGGTGGCAAACGCCCAGTCGGACAGGAACACGGCCTCGACCTGGCGCACGATCGGACCGGTCAGGCTGAAGTGCATGTCGATCACGCCGGCACTGCCGGAGACGACATGCCGATCGCCGATGTTCATACCGCCGGTGAAGGCAATACCGCGATCGGTCACCAGAATCTTGCGGTGGTTACGCAAATTCAGCTGCAACGACGGCGGCCACAGCCGCGGCGGCAGAAATCGAGCCACGGTCACACCTACATCCTCGAGCATGCGCACCGGACGCCGGCCGGGCAGCGCATACCATTCGCCGACCCCGTCGATCAGCACGCGCACGTCCACGCCACGCACCGCGGCCCGGGCCAGCGCGTCGATGAATCGCCGGCCGGCCTGGTTGGTCTCGAAGATATAAGTGGTCAGATAGACGAAGCCGGTGGCCGCATCGATCGCCTCGATCATCTGCGGATAGGCTTCGTTGCCGTTGTTGAGCATCTCGACCCGGTTGCCTTCCACGACCGGCCAGGCCGACAGCCGGTCGCCAGCCGCGGCCAGCCCCAACCGGCGATCGAGCACATAGGTGTCGTAATCGCGCAGGGCCGCATCTGCCCCGGGCCGATGGGCACCGAGACCGTGGCGCGAATCGCGATCCAGACGCCGAGCCCGAACCCGTACGCGATTGACCCCGAACATGTAGTAGAGCAGCGGACCGAGCGGCGGAAACAGCAGCGACACGCCGATCCAGCCAAAGGCGCTGCTCGGGGTTTCGCGGGTCAACAGGGCATGCAGGGCAGCGGCGAGCGCACTCCCGACGACAATCGCGATCGGCACCCAGAATTCGATGGCCGCGATAACGTCGTCGCCGAGATTCATCGATGCATTGCCTGGGTTCGTTGCGACAGGCGGCGCTCAGACCGCTGCCTCGGCTGCCGGCTGGTCATGCTGCTGGAGTCCATTATTTCGGGGAAGGCCGTGCTGGTCGGCACGCGCACGTATTATCGCGATCTTAACAGCCGCCCGCCGGCCGCTGATCGGAAAACCCGCCTGCGCGCCGTGAGTGGCCCATAAGGGCTGCCCGGCTTTAGGGCCTGTTGAGGTGTCGCCCGAGCGCCGCGGTGCTGCCCCAAATCGTGGCCGTCGAGGCGCGAGCCGCCAGTTCTGGGCGTACCACGATCACGGCTCGTGACACGGCCCAAGGCGATTTGGGGCGCAATCCTTGGGGACCAGGTCTCGCACGAAACCTTGACCCGCCCTAGCCTTCCAAGCGCGGGATCGCAGCCAGCAGATCGCGGGTATATTGTGCCTGGGGCCGTTCGAAGACCTGTTCGATCGTGCCTTGCTCGACCAGATCGCCGGCACGCATGACCAACGCCCGGCTGCACTGGCCGGCAACCACGCCCAGATCATGGGTGATCAACAGCAGGGCCGTATGGGTGCGCTCGCGCAGTTCGCCGATCACGTCCAGGATTTCGTCTTGTACCGTGACATCCAGGGCCGTGGTCGGTTCGTCGGCGATCAGCAATTCCGGCTCGCAAGATAGCGCCATGGCAATCATCACGCGCTGGCGCATGCCGCCCGAGAACTGGTGCGGATAGTATTTGATTCGCCGTGCGGCCTCGGGAATGCGCACGGCCTCCATCATCTCGATGGCCGCTTTCATTGCTTCGCGCCGGCCCATGCCACGGTGGGCCTTGAGCAGCTCGACCATCTGGGTCGAGATCTTGAGATGCGGATTGAGCGCGGTCATTGGATCCTGGAAGATCATGGCCACGCGGGCGCCGCGCACCCGTCGCAGCACCCGCGATTTGGCGCCCACCAGCTCGACCGGCTGGCCGCCCGCCTTCTCCGGGGCCAGCTGGGCCGAACCGGAAACGCGGGCGTTATCGGCCAGCAGCCCCATCAGCGCCAGCACGCTCTGGCTCTTGCCCGAGCCGGATTCACCGACGATGCCCACCGACTCGCCGCGCTCGATGGAAAACGACAGATCATGGACTGCATCGATCCAGCCGCTGTGGGTCTTAAAATCGATTTTCAGGTTGTTGACGTCGAGCAGCACGTTAGCGGTCCTTCGGGTCGAGCGCGTCGCGCAGGCCGTCGCCGATGAAGTTGAAGCAGAACAGAGTCACGGCGAGAAAGATCGAGGGGATGATCAACAACCAGGGGGCGATTCCCATTTCGCCGGTGCCGTCGTTGATCAACGCGCCCCAGGAGGTCGCCGGCGGCTGCACACCGAGCCCCAGATAGCTCAAAAACGACTCGAACAGAATCACCTGTGGGATGGTCAGCGTGACGTAGACCACCACGATCCCCAGCAGATTCGGCACCACGTGGCGCGCGAGGATATGGCCCATGCCGGCGCCCGACATTCGGGCCGCCTCGATATAGGGCTGGTGCTTGATGGTCAGGGTCTGGCCGCGAACGATACGCGCCATATCCAGCCAGCTGACCGCACCGATCGCGGCGAACAGCAAAAACAGATTCCGGCCGAAAAACACCACCAGCAGGATCACGAAGAACATGAACGGCAGCGAATAGAGAATATCGACCGCCCGCATCATGATCGAATCGGTCCGACCGCCGACGAAGCCGGCGATCGCGCCGTAGCTCACCCCGATGATCAGGCTGACCAGGGTGGTCACGATGCCGACCATCAATGAAATCCGTCCCCCAGTCATGCTGCGCACGAACAGATCGCGGCCGACCCGGTCGGTGCCGAAGAAATGGCCGTTGGCCAGATTCGGCGCCTGCCAGATGGCGTTGTAGTCCTGCGAGAAATAGTTGTACGGCGACAGCCACGGCCCTACGACCACGGCGATGCTGATCAGGATCAACAGCCCCAGCGAGACCATCGCGGCCTTGTTGGCCCGCAGCCGGCGCCAGGCGTCGCGCCCTAGGCTGTTGCCCTGCTCGGCGGCGGCTTCCATGGCTTTGCGCTTGCGGCCCAGCATCAGTACGTCACCCGCGGATCCAGCCAGCCATACAGCACATCGACCAGCAGATTGAAGAAAATGATGATGATTCCGTAAAACAGCGTGATACCGAGCACCAGCGTGTAGTCGCGGTTAAGCGCCGCGGTCACGAAAAACCGCCCCAGCCCGGGAATGCCGAAAATCTGCTCGACCACGACCGAGCCGGTCAGAATCGCTGCAGCCCCGGGCCCGAGAAACGACACCACCGGCAGCATGGCCGCCGGCAGCACATGCACGAAAAACACCCGCCATTCGGACAGCCCCTTGGCACGGGCAGTCCGGATGAACGGCGAACGCAGCACTTCGATGGTCGAGGCCCGCATCAGGCGGGTGACATAGGCCAGATACATCGTGCCCAGGGCCAGCACCGGCATGACATAGTTTTGCCAGCCGCCAAGCCCGCCGGCCGGCAGCCAGTCGTTATAGACCGCGAAGGCCAGAATCATCAGCGGGCCGAGCACGAAGTTGGGTATCGAAATACCGGCCAGCGATAGCCCCATCGCCCCGTAGTCGGCCAGTTTGTTCTGGCGTACGGCCGCCAGCATCCCCAGCGGCACCCCGAGCAGCAGCGCGAACAGCAACGAAAAACCGCCAACCGCCAGCGAGACCGGAAAACCGGTGGCGATCAGATCGTTCACCGATGTGTCCTTGTACTGGTAGGAGGCGCCGAAATCGAGCTGGGCAATATTGAGCAGATAACGCCCGTACTGCTGGATCAGCGGCTCGTCGAGATGATACTTGGCCTCGAGATTGGCCCGAATCTCGGCCGGCATCGGCCGTTCGGTATCCAGCGGGCTCCCCGGGGCCAGATGCACCAGCAGGAAGGTCAGGGTCAGCAGAATGAAGATCGTGGGAATCGCACCCAACAATCGCTTGATGGTATAGGCCAGCATCTAGCGACTCCCTCGGTAGGCTGGGCGGGCGAGGCACCACTCACTGCGCATCGTCGACCACCTTGGCGTCCGTCTGCTCACCGGCCCCGGCCGGCACGATGTCGAAATTCTTGGTGTAGTAGTTGTCCAGGGCGTTGCCGCTAAAGCCCTTCACATAGGGCTTGACCACATGATGGTTGGTCCAGAACCACACCGGGATGATCGGCGCATCGTGTAACAGCGTGGCCTCGGCCTTGTGCATCAAGGCCCGGCGTTTGGGGCCATCGGGCGTATGACTGGATCGCGTCTGGGCTTGGTCGTAGGTCGAGCTGTCGTACTGGCTGTAATTCAGCGGCGTCGACGAGTTAAACACCGACAAGAAGGTGTTCGGGTCTTCATAGTCGCCGATCCAGCCACCCCAGAAGATCTGGGTGTCGTAGCCTTCGCGGGCGCTCTGGATGAATACCCGCCATTCCTGGTTGATCGGTGTTACCTCGGCGCCGAGCACGCGTCGCCACATGGCCGCGGCCACGATGCCGACAGTCTCGCCCTGGCCGCCGGACGGATAGAGATACTCGGCCTTGAGCGGATGCGCCTCGGAATAGCCGGCTTCGTGATACAGCTTGCGCGCCATCGCCTCGCGGCGCTCATCCGACCAGTCTTTCCACTGGTAGGTGACCGGATCGTAGTCGTTGATGAACGGCGGCACCAGGCTATAGGCCGGCTTTTCGCCGCCGCGCAGGATCTTTTGCGTGATCACGTCGCGATCCAGGGCCATCGACAGCGCCAGGCGCAACTTGCGGCTGTTCTTGAACGGCGGCCGGCTCATGTTCAGCCCGAGATAGGCGATGCCGAGCGTCGGTATCGAGTGATACTGATCGGGGAGATGGCGCTTGAGCGCGCCGATCGTGGCTGGCGGCACGCGATAGGTCCAGTCCAGACCGCCGGCCTGATAGCGCGACAGTTCGGATTTCGCATCGTCGATCGGATAGAACTCGACCTGATCGACCCGGGTATTCGCATTGTCCCAGTAATACGGGTTGCGCTTGAGCACGATCCGCTCGTTCACCCGCCAAGCTTTCATGGTATAGGCGCCGTTGGTTACGGCATGGCCTGGCTGGGTAAACGAATCGGCCCATTTCTTGACCGCCGGCGGATAGACCGGGTCGCTACTCGGATGCGCCAGAGTCTTGAGGAAAAACGGGGTCGGCTCCTTGAGCCGGATCTGCAGGGTGTGCGGATCCAAGGCCTTCACGCCGAGCGTATCGGGATCCTTTTCGTTGTTGATGATCGCATCGGCGTTGACGATCGGCGAATGGATATCCGCATACGGCGAGGCCACCTTCGGATCGACACTGCGGCGCAGGCTGAACACGAAATCGCCGGCGGTGACCGGCTTGCCGTTCGACCACTTCGCATCGCGTCGTAGATGGAAGACATAGGTCAGCCGGTCGTCGCTAATATCCCAGGACTGAGCCGCAGCCGGCACGATCTGGGCATGGTCGCCGGTGATCACCAGCCCCTCGTAGAGATCGTGCAGCACATTGGAGGCCGGCACACCGGAGGCCTTGTGCGGGTCGAGCGAACCCGGCTCCGAGCCATTGCCGTAACGCATGACCTTGGTGCCGTCGGACTGGATCGCCGGCTGGAGGCGATTGGCGAAGCCGTCGTTATCGGAACCGCAGCCGACCAGCCCGATACAGACCAGCAGCGCGATGCTGATAACACGAAACCGACGCATACAACCCCTCAATCCAGGCCCCCAAAAGCGGGCAGACTACAGCAAAAAAACCAACCCCGCCCGCGGCCTAGACCATCGGGTTAGACCCGATGCCTGGCCGCCGTGGATGCGGTCTAGGCGCTCTTAGCAAGTTTCGCGCCGGATTTTTTCAGATGTACCAGCAGCAACGAAATCGCGGCCGGAGTCATACCCGGAATCCGCGAGGCTTGGCCGATAGTCGCCGGGCGTACCTCGGCAAGCTTGCCGCTCAGCTCGTTGGATAGGCCGGTGACCGCCGTGTAATCGATATCGGCCGGCAGCGCCGTGGCCTCGTGGGCCGCGGCACGCTCGATCTCGTCGGCCTGACGGGCGATATAGCCGGCGTATTTAGCCTGAATCTCGACCTGCTCGCCGACTGCGGCTGCGGCCTCGGCCCACAGTTCGCCGGTATTGGCCGGGCCAATCACCGCCAGCGAGGTCAGATCGGCATGCCCTATTCCAGGGCGTTTGAGTAGTTCGGCTGCCAGCGTGGCTTCCTTGAGCGGGTTGCCGAGCAGAGCCGCGCCTCGGTCCTCACCCAAATCCTGGGGCTTGATAGTGATCGCTGCCAGCCGCGACTGCTCGGCGACCACGGCATCGCGCTTGGCGGTGAACGCGGCCCAGCGGGCATCGTCGACCAGACCCAGATCGCGGCCGGCCGGGGTCAGGCGCTGATCGGCATTGTCTTCGCGCAGCAGCAAGCGATGTTCGGCTCTAGAGGTGAACATGCGATAGGGCTCGATCGTGCCGCGGGTGATCAAGTCGTCGACCAGCACCCCGAGATAGGCCTCGGCCCGGCCCGGCCACCAGGCCGATTCGCCGGCGGCCGCGCGCGCGGCGTTGATGCCGGCCAACAGCCCCTGGGCTGCAGCTTCTTCATAACCGGTCGTGCCATTGATCTGGCCGGCGAAATACAGCCCGCCGATGGCCTGAGTCTCAAGGGTATAGTTGAGCGCGCGCGGGTCGAAATAATCGTATTCGATGGCATAGCCCGGGCGCGTGATATGGGCGTTTTCGAAGCCTTCTATCGAGCGCACCACGGCCAGCTGGGTCTCGAACGACAGGCTGGTCGAGATGCCGTTGGGATAGACTTCCGCTGCGGTCAGCCCTTCCGGCTCGATGAAGATCTGGTGGCTGTCCTTGTCGGCAAAGCGCATCACCTTGTCTTCGATCGAGGGACAGTAGCGCGGCCCGTTGGAATCGATGGTGCCGTTGTACATCGCCGATTCGTGCAGCCGTTCACGGATGATGTCGTGGCTACGGGCGTTGGTATAGGTGATATGGCAGGGGATCTGGCGCGGATGTTCGGCCCGCGATCCCATGAACGAAAACACCGGCGCCGGGTCGTCGCCCGGCTGTTCGGCTAGCCGCGAATAGTCGATCGACTTGGCATCGATACGCGGCGGCGTGCCGGTCTTGAGCCGGCCGACCGGTAGATCGAGACCACGCAGGCGCTCGGCCAGGGCGTTGGAGGGCGCGTCCCCCGCCCGGCCGCCGCCGAAGCGTTTGTCGCCGACGTGGATCGTGCCGCCAAGAAAGGTGCCGACCGTCAGCACTACGCTCGGCGCCTGAAACGACAGCCCCATCGCCGTGGTCACGCCGGCCACATGGCCGTCCTCGACGATCAGATCGGCCACCGACTGCTGAAACAGATGTAGATTCGGCTGGTTTTCGACCATCTCGCGGACCGCGGCCTTGTACAGCGCGCGATCGGCCTGGGCGCGCGTGGCCCGGACCGCCGGGCCCTTGCGGGCATTCAGCCGTCGGAATTGGATACCGCCGCGATCGGCGGCCCGGCCCATAACGCCGCCCAGCGCATCGATCTCGCGCACGAGATGGCCCTTGCCGATACCGCCAATGGCGGGATTGCAGGACATCTGGCCGATGGTCTCGATATTGTCGGTCAACAGCAGCGTACGCGCGCCGGACCGGGCAGCCGCCGTGGCCGCTTCGGTACCGGCGTGGCCGCCACCGACCACGATGACATCGAATTGGGTCTGGCTATGGGACATGATGATTTACACCCATGCGGGCATCGATATTCGAATGAGGCGGGCGGCTCGACCGGGGGCGTGCCGCCCGTTGTCGTCGCCACAACGGCGACGGGCGCCTTGCTGTCGGCGCCGTATAGACGCGCGATTATAACGCTTTGCCACCATTCCTGATAAAACTGGAGCACAAATCCGACTCGCCTACCGCCTGCGCGCGCGATCAATAGCTCCGGCGATGCCCGGCGCTCCAATATTCGGGCCATACAACGGTCCCGGGGCGGCGTCTGGGCTTGCGCGACGCTGCAGCGGCTAGAAAAGCGTCACAGCCCCGGTGCTGCGGCCTGGAACTGGTCGATGAGGCTACGCCACTGTGGGCGCCGACGGCCGTTGATCGTCATCCGGCCGTCATGGAGCTTTAAGTGCACGCTATAGTTTTTACCGTTGTCGCTCGGCGCGATCAATTGACGCTGGTTCAGCGCAGCAAGGCGGGCCTCGACTTCTCGAGCAGGCGACGCTGAGGCCGCGGTCTGCGCCACGAGACGGCGCAGGAACGCTGCCGGCAACGACAGTCGAAAATCCAGATCCAACTGGGCCAGCCAGTCGGTCGCGGTCTCGACCGGCCGAAGCGAAGGCGGCACGCTCATGTCGCCGCGGATACGAATCGCCCCGTCGCCGGTGGCCAATTCCAGGCGCTGCACATGAACATCGGCGCCGTCGGCGAACAGGCCCGGCAGCACCCGCTGGTAGAGCGCCGGCTCGTTCAGGGCGCCCCCGGACCAGCCGCCAAGCTGCTGCCAACGTCCCGCCACGGTGGCCCAGGCGCCGGGCTGCAAGCCCTGCTCGTTGGCCTCGACGATCAACGTGCCCTGGGTGTTATCGGGCAGCACCAGGCGGTCGATATGCATCGAGACCGCAGTACGGCCACCACTTTGCTCGCGGGTGGTCAGACGTAAATCGCTCAGGCGGGTGGCCTGGCCCTGGCCGTTATCTAGGGTGAACGAATCAGCCGACAGCCGACGCTGAGTCAGCATTCCGGCCGGCCCGGCATCGGCCTCCACGTGCAGGCCACGCCAGCCGATATGGCCGCCGCTTTGCTTGACCATGGAAAACGACGGCCAGTCCAGTCGCAGCCCATGCAGCGAGCGCCCCAGCACGCTGGACTGGAGTTCGCCGCGGACGGTCGCGGTTTCCAGATGGGCAACTGGGTTCTGTCGCGCCACATCGAACGTAATGCCGTCCAGGGTCAGCCGCGCCCGACCGCGTGTATCCAACCCAACCCGGGAGACCAATGTCACCGGCCCAGGCGTGGGCGAAAACACATAGCGCGGCCAAAGTTCGGTCGGATCGACCCGGGTGTGCACGACGGCCAATACCGGCGTCAGCCGATCCTGATCGGCGCCCCAGGCCAGCGGGCCTTGGTCGATCCGGCTTTTCAGCGTCAGCACCGGGCATGGCCGGGTATGACACAGTGGCCCGATCGGCTTGAGCACCACCTGCGCCTGCGACTGGAACCACCCGCGATCGAAATCGCGGCTGACGACTTCGAGATAGTCCGGCACTGCCAGCTCGTCGACCGTCCGATCGAAACGCGAAGCCAGCACCCAGCCGATCACGGCCGGCGCTGCCACGCCGATCAGAACGAGTACGGCCATGCCCCAGGCCAAGGTCTTAATCAAAACACGCATGGCGGGCTCTTCAAAGCGGCAACACAGCGTCCACCGGCGCGCGCCGGCAACCACAGGATCGCGATGTCTCGCATCGTCACGTTCATAGCCTCATATTAGTGGCGCGCGCCGATCGATGCAGCCTGGTACGACTCTTGGTTCTTCTTGAACAGCGCCCGTACCTGCTATCTTTCGCACCAAAACAGTGCCATGGGCCGCGCTCTACTGCCGTGTTCGCCACGAGGGACAAACCGATCTCATGAACGATGTTGCCCTAGCTCCCGAGCAGACCTCCCGGGATGCCCTAATCGAATGGCTGGTCCCGCTGTATGGCGAAGCCGCCGCCCGCGACTGTATCGATTCCGCCGAAGAGGCCGCGCGCCGCCATGGTCTGCCTCACGAAACCGATATGGCAGTCGACCAGTCGCTCAATCTGATGATCACCTATCCGGATATCGTCCAACGCCCGGGCGAGGCCCCGCTGGCGACCCTGCGCGATTTTATTGCACAAAATTTGGGCGATGCGATCACGGCAGTGCATATCCTGCCGTTTTTCCCGCACAGTTCAGATGCCGGCTTCTCGGTGATGAATTATCGCGAGGTCGATCCGAATTTCGGCAGCTGGCAAGACATCGCGGCACTGGCCGAAGACAAGCCGCTGATGTTCGACCTCGTGCTCAACCATGCCTCGCGCAAGGGCGTATGGTTCGCCCACTACCTGGCCGATGCCGACCCCGGGCGCGACTACTTCATCGAAGTGGATCCGAGCGAGGATCTGCGCTCGGTGGTGCGCCCACGCAGCAGTCCACTCCTGGCCGAGGTCGCCACTGCCCGTGGCACCAAGCATCTCTGGGCGACCTTTTCGAACGACCAGATCGATCTGGATTTCTCGAATCCCCAGGTGCTCAACGAATTCGTCGACATCATCTTCGAATACGTCGCCCGTGGCGCCCGACTGCTACGCTTGGATGCCGTGGCCTTTCTATGGAAAGAGGTCGGCACCTCCTGCATTCACCTCTGGCAGACCCATCAGGTCATCAAGTTCTTCCGGGCGATTCTCGAACGCTATGCCCCCCGTGCCCAACTGATCACCGAAACCAACGTGCCGCATGCCGAGAATATTTCTTATCTCACCGACGGCGACGAAGCCCATGTCGCCTATCAGTTCGTGCTACCGCCGCTGGCGGCCTATACCCTGCTGACCGGCGATGCACGGCGGCTGACCGAGTGGGCCACGAGCCTGCCGCCGCTGCCGAACGGCTGTCATTTCCTTAACTTTACGGCCAGCCATGACGGTATTGGCCTGCGCTCGGTGGAATCGATTTTGGACGATGCCGAACGCGATACGCTGGTCGAGACCACGCGCGCTCGCGGCGGATTCGTCTCGACCCGGGCGATGTCGGACGGCAGCACCCGGCCCTACGAACTCAACATCACCTATTACGATCTGCTCGGCGCCCCAGAAGAGCGCGATAGCCAGACGCATATCGATCGGTTCGTGGTCAGCCAGGCGATCTCCATGGCCCTGGCCGGCATTCCGGCGCTGTATTTCCATAGCTTGGTGGGCACCCACAACGACCAGGAAGGTGTCGAGGAATCCGGGCATAGCCGTTCGATCAATCGGCGGCGCTACGATCTGGGCGAAATCAACTACCAACTCAGCATCGACTCAGCACATGCCCGGGTGCTTGCCCGCCTCAAGCGGCTGCTCGTGGTCCGGGCCCGGCAGCCGGCCTTCCATCCCGATGCCGCGCAAGCGATCGTGGATCTCGGGCCGTCGTTATTCGCCGTACAGCGCACATCGCGCGACCAGACGATCCTGGCGCTACACAACGTCACCGACAAACCGGTCAAGGTCCCCGGGCATATGCTGCCGGAAGCGCGCGTGCGCCGGAACGTCACCGCCGGCACCCAGATCAGCGGCGCCCAACGTACGATCTCGCTGGCGCCATATGAAATCGCTTGGATCAGCGACTGATCGCATCGATGCGCTACCGACACGGCACGCGAGTCATAGGCGATCGATCACCAGGCATACGGCACATAGGGCGCCGGGCGACCCTGTTGGGGCTTGCTCTAATCTCCGGCGGCCTAGCCACCGCCGGTGCGACAGCGCCCGATGTGGCGACTCAATCGACTCGGCAGATCCTTCAAAGCTACGTCACCGACTACGCCCACGATCCGCTGGCCGTGACCACGACTTTTGGTATCCGGGTCGACGATCAAACCTACACGGTGACCATCGAGCGCCAAGGCCAGCACCAGCCCTGGGCAACGACCCTAACCCGCGGCCGACCAAAGGTTGCAACCTGGGTCTGGGTCACCGATCGTGACACGCTCGAACGCATCGCCGGCGGCAAGCTGCTGGCCAACACCACCGAAGCCAAAGCCTACGGCAGCGATGCTGCACCGCTCGATATCCAGCTCGTCAACGGCCAGAACGGCTCGGAAAACTTCTTCGAAACCACCTTCCGGCCGGTCAATCAGCATTTCTGGCTACGCGGCCAGCCCGAGATCATCGACTTCGCAGCGAGCCAGAGCCGCCGCGTCCACGGCGGCCACGCCAATGTCGGCGTCTATGCTAGCGGCATTCGGACCGCGCGCTATACGATTGAGCCCGGCGACCATATCAATGCCCAGGGCCCCGGCCAAGACTCGGGCCGCCAGAGCGACCCCTGGACCACTCTGTTCTATGTAATTTCCGCTGGCAGCGCGACCGCCCGAATCGGCGATCGCCGATTCGCGCTACAAACCGATTCGATGATCACGGTCCCGCCCGATACCCGCCACGAGTTCTGGAACGACGGCGATACGCCGGCCGAGCTGCTGATGATCACTTACGGTTCACATTCTTAGGGCGGTTCCCGCCAGCAGGCATCGGCTGCCTCGAGATATGCCTGTTCGCTTATAAAGACGCCGGCGAAAACGCTGGCGCGCCTGCCGTCTCATATATTGCAATCAGCTGCCGCGTCGCACCTGTTCGTGATCGGCCTCTACCGCAGCATAGAAGTCGTCGAGAAATTCTGGAAACGCCGCCCGTACGCGGTTCCAGGTCGGCATGAACGGCACTTCCATGGGATTGGCCAGATATTCCTCACCGGCGTTGATGATGGACTCGACGAACACTTCGACGGTTTTTTCTTCCTTGTGCCGGTCCAGCTCCAGACCGTTGATCTGGGCATCGAAATAGAAGCGCTCCACTGCGTCCAGGGCATTGCGCAGATATACCGCTTTGATGGTACGGATGGTTTCTGGATTCATGGTCACGCCGTAGGTCGCCAGCTTGCGATACAGCGCTTTGGCGATATCCGCGCTCATCTTGGCCAGCCCGGAATTGGCCTCGTGGTTGGAGACCTCTTGGTGCTTATGGTCGTAGTAGTCGGCGATATCGACCTGACAGACGGCATTGGGGCCATAGGTGCGATGCACTTCGGCCAGAATGCCGACCTCCAGCCCCCAGTCACTGGGGATACGAATGGAATCGGCCACCGAAGCGCTCATCGCACATTCCCCGGACAACGGATAGCGGAAGCTATCCATGTAATCGAGATAGTCCATATGCCCGACCACGGTGGTCAACGCCCGCAGGATCGGGGTCATGAACAGGCGTACCACGCGGCCGTTAATGGCGCCGTCGGCCACCCGCGCGTAGTAGCCCTTGGCGAATTTGTAGGTAAAGTTCGGGTGCACCATCGGATAGAACAGCCGAGCCAGCATGTCGCGCTCGTAGGTGCGGATATCGCAGTCGTGCATGGCTAGCACCCGGCCTCGCCCCGAGGCCAGGAAATAGCCTAGACAGTTCCAGACATTCGCCCCCTTACCCGGGCGCGCTGGGGCCAGGCCTTCGCTGTCCAGCTGGTGGTATAGCGATTGCAGCCGTGGCCCGTCGTTCCACAGCAGACGATGGCGCGGCCCAAGCCGGGCAAAGAATTCATTGGCATGCGCGAACTGGTCGGCATCGGCGCCGTCCAGGCCGATGATGATCTCGGATAGATAGTGCGTATCGGCCAGCTTGTCGACGATCGCCGGCAGGGCCTCGCCTTCGAGTTCGGAATACAGACACGGCAGGATCAGCGACATCGGCCGGCGCCGCGAATACGCCGCGAGCTCGGCCTCGAGATCGTCGATCGGTCGTTCGTGCAGGCGATGCAGCGTGGTGATCATGCCGTTCTGGTGAAAATCGGCCATGGCAGTCCCCTCCTCGGGAGGCCCGTCGCGGCACGGGCGGCGTTAGATTTCGTTGTTGTCGAGCAAGGCGTCGATCGCTGCCGCCCAGCCGACTGGCCCAATGCCCGGCGCATGCCGGATCGATCCGGCCGCCGGCGCCTGGTAGCTGCCATCCGGTTTGGCCACCCAGTAACCAATATCGGCCGCAGCAAGCATATCGGCGTCGTTGGCGGAATCTCCCAATGCAATTGCAAGAATCGGGCCGCAGGTCGCGGCAAAACGCGTTCGCAGCCACGCCAGCGCATCTGCCTTGTCGGCCCTGCCCAACAGGTGCACGAAGCGTCCGCCGCGGCGCGTGGTTTGGCCGGCGGCTACGACCCGAGCCGCGAAATCGGCCTCGGCAGTCGGGCTGTCCTGCCAAAGCAGCGGTTCGGAGGCATCGCGGCGCTGGGCGGCTGCGGCGGCCTGGCGGTCCAGCCCGGTGGCCGCCATGACCTCGGCCACGCTCATGTCGCCAAAGCCGGTATAGCGATAGCCATGGGTCTCGCGCAGAGCCACCGCCAATGCCCGCAGTTGGTCATAAGCCGCCCCCAAGGTGGTGATCTCGAGATCCTGCGGCTCGGCCGCGCCACCGGGCTCGAAATAACCACGCGGTACCGCGACCACACTGCCGTTCTCGGCCGCGAACGGGGCCGTGTTGCCCAGAGCACGTCGCAACTCGCCCACTTCGGCGACCGTCTTGCTGGTACACAGACAGACCGGGATACCGCGCTCGACGAGTCGGGATAGCGCCGGGGCGGCCGGCGACCAGTTGTAGCTGTCGTGGTCGAGCAAGGTGGCGTCGAGATCGGTGAACACCACGGCCTGGCGCGAAGATTCGGACATGAGCATGTCGCCGGGAACGATGCTTTCGAGTCTATCCCGACTGCCGAGACCGCGCAGCTATCACTCTTTGGTCGTTGCCCTCATAATGCAGCCAAGATTTGAACTAGAATCTCCGGTCCCGGACACAGTCGAGCCCCCATGCGCATACTCGTCATCGAGGATAACGAGGACCTCGCGGCCAACATCATCGAGTTCCTTTCGGCCCGCGGCCACGTCGTCGACAGTGCGACCGACGGGGTCACCGGCCTCCATCTCGGCGTGGTCGAGAGCTTCGATGCGATCGTGCTGGACCTTATGCTGCCCGGCATCGACGGTCTGGCCCTGTGCGAACGCCTACGCGGCGAAGCCGACAAGCAGACACCGATCCTGATTCTCACCGCGCGCGATACGATCGACGACAAGCTCGCCGGGTTTTCCTCCGGGGCGGACGATTATCTGATCAAGCCGTTTTCGCTGCTGGAGCTCGAAGCCCGTCTGGAAGCGCTCGGCAACCGTGGGCCGCGACGCAGCACCCACCAGCTCAAGACCGGCGGGCTATGTCTGAATCTCGATACCTGGCAGGCCGAACGCGAAGGCCAGACCCTGAGCCTGACGCCGACCGCCCTGCGGCTGCTCGAAGTCCTACTGCGTGCCTCGCCCAAGCTGGTGCGTCGCTCCGAACTAGAAACCGCGATCTGGGGCGACCACCCGCCGGACTCCGAGGCGCTGCGCACCCATATCCATGCCCTGCGGGCCGCCATCGACAAACCGTTCTCACGGGCGATGCTGCAGACCGTACCGACCATGGGATATCGCCTGGTCGACCCGGATGTGGCCTAGGGCACGACTTCCGTAAACCGCAACGCAGGATTCCGGCCCAACAGCCTTTGCCCAAAACGGTTGCGCCCCAAATCGCATCTAGCCGCGTTACGCGCCTTGAGCATGGCATGGCCAGAACCGGTGGCTCGCGCCCGCCCGCTACGATTTGGGGCGGCAACGCGGCGTTCGGACAAAACCTCAATACGCCATAGCCTCTGTTGAGGTCTCGCATGCTCTCGCCGCAGACGCCGAACCGTGTCGAGTCCAGCCCGAGCGCTAAGCGCCGCTAGGCGGGCCCCGGCGCGTGCCGGCTCGCATCGAACGATTCCTGCCTGCGACATCCGGCTTACTCGCCCGGGCCTGATAAGGTCATTCGCTATGAATCGACGCGCCGGGTCCGCCCGATACGCCATACTGCGGCGCTTTCGACACATTCGCTTTGACGGCTCGTGGGGCATGTCTGAATACTCGCGCTGCCGCCGGCTCATCCATGTTCCCTGGTGCGAAAGGTATATCTCGTGAAGGCAGGCCTTAGCCGACTGTTTTCCCGCCCCCGCGACAGTCTCCAATTCCGGGTGACTTTCGCGCTGGCACTGTTCGTGGCGATCGTGATCAGCGCCATGCTGCTGGCGCTGTTCACCATCAACGGGCGGCTCAAAACCGAACTGCTCAACGCCATCGTGGCGCATGAAATGTCGGAACTGGTCGATGATTACCCCACCGAGGGCAATTCGGCCATCCCCCACTCGGCCAATCTGATTGGCTATGTGGTCGCCCCGAGCGAACGCGATCAGCTGCCCGAAGCACTGCGCGGACTCGGTCCCGACGTGGACGGCGTGACGCTGACTTATGACGACCACACCTATCGCGTCGGCACCCAGCAAATCGGCGATAAGCAGGCTTATCTGGCCTACGACATCACCGCGATCGAGAATCGCGAATCGATGTTCAAACTGGTGGCGATCGCGGCCGCGCTGCTGGTGCTTGCCCTGGCTGTGCCCCTGGGGGCCTGGATCGCTCGTATCAGCCTCAAGCCGATCAACGCCCTGGCCGATCATGTCGCCAGCCTGCAACCGGGCCCGCGGACCACGCGCCTGGGCCAGCAGTTCGAACACTACGAAGTCGGGGTGATCGCCCGCGCCTTCGATCGTTTTATGAGCCGGCTCGAGGAATTCGTTGAACGCGAGCGCAGCTTCACCGCCGATGCCAGCCATGAACTGCGTACGCCACTGGCCGTGATCCAGGGGGCGGTCGAGGTATTACAGCAAAACCCACAGCTGGCGGGCAGCGGCCCGCTGACCCGGATCGACCGGGCCTCGAATCAAATGGCCGAGTTGATCGAAGCACTGTTGTTTCTGGCACGCGACGAGCAGCCCGAACTCGACGGCGCCCATCCGACCTGCCAGGCCGACCAGGTGGTCCGCGAAGTCGTGGATGCCTATCGACCGCTGATGACGAAAAAACAGCCCGAAATCGGCACCCTAGATGCCTGTGAAATCCAGGCGCCACGGATCGCCCTAGTGATCGCCTTCGGCAACCTACTACGCAACGCCATCCGCCACGGCGGCAACCAAATCCGCATCACGCTGGCCGACCATCGGCTGATCGTGACCGACAACGGGGCCGGCATGAACAGCGACGTACTCGAACACGCCTTCGATCGCGGTTATCGTTACGGGCCTGGTGCCGGTTTGGGCCTGGGCCTATATCTGGTCAAGCGGATCGCTGATCGCTACGACTGGCGCATTCGAGTCGCGAGCCGGCCCAATGAAGGGACGCGGATCGAGTTGGATCTGAACTGACCAGCGTTCTGACAGCGGCGTTCATCTCGCGCTGATCTGTTGGTGACAAGCTTATTCGACAAGCTTTTTCTGGCCTATCTTTCTGGCCGGGCGGGTCGGGCGATCACAGGAAGGCGACAAGCTTTGAGCAAGAACAAGCAACAACACCCTCCAAAGGGTTTCGCGGCCCGCTCTCGGCAATGGCGACGCAACAATCGCCGCCGATTCAACCAACTGCTGGCGCGCCTACTGGGCACGCCGGAAGCCCGGCGACGGCCGCTGGCCGCCGATACGCGCCGGATCCTGGTCGTGCGCTTGAACAAGCGGCTCGGCAATATTCTGTTCCTCACCCCAATGCTGCGTAGCCTGGCCGCGACCCTGCCCGAAGCCCGTATCGACGTTGTCATCCAAAGCCAGGCTCAGCAGAAACTGCTACAGACCCTACCCGGGGTGGATCGGGTCTGGATCCAGGAGCCCAACCTGTTCGGCACGCTGCGCCTACTGCGCCGTCTACGGCGTCGGCGCTACGATCTGACCATCGACCCGACTGGTAATTCGGCCAGCAATCGTATCGCCGTCGCCTTGGTACGCACGCGACAGCGCCTGGGGTTTGCCAAAAACGATCAATGGCTGCCGCTCACCCATGCTGCCGGCCGGCCGAGCAGCCGTCACCAGGCGCTGCAGGCGGTCGAGCTGTTGCGCAACGCGATCTCCGAGCCGCCAGTGACCACCTTCGACACTCTGGCGGTGTTCCCCAACGAGACCGACCGAGAGGCCGCCGAGGCTCATTGGCACAACGCGCTGGGCCGCTATGCGAATTCCGGCGCCCCGGTGGTCGGTTTTTTCAGCCGCGCCACCGGACGCAAAGCACTGCGCCCGCACTGGTGGCAAGCCTGGATTCTAGAAGTCCGACGGGCCGCGCCGCAGGTCGTGCTGCTTGAAATCCTGCCGGACGACAACGCCGATCCGATCGTGCCGGAGATCGCTCATATCGCGGTCAAGCCTCTGACCGAGCTGGCGGCTGTGATTTCGCGCATGGACCAGTTCGTAGCCGCCGACAGCGGCCCCATGCATCTGGCGGCCGCGGCCGGCACGCCGGTCATCGGGCTGTTCCGCGCAACCCGGCCGAGCGATTATGCCCCGCTGGGCCAGCATTGCACGACCATCGAAGGCCAGGCGCTGACCCCGGCCGGCGTGGCCGGCGAACTGGCGCGCCGGCTCAACCACGGCGATACAGCTCCGGCTCGGGTCAGCGGCGCTCGAGAATAACGTTGTCGGGCGTCTCTTGGAGAATTTCCCGATTGGCCGCGATGCGCTCGGGATCGGGATCGGTGGCCACCGGCACCGCCGCCAGACCATCGATCCAGTCCGTCGGCAGGCCATGTTCGACTGCACCAGCGACCACGAAATCCCGATACCAGCCGAACGGCGTCAGGCTATCGTCCAGCCATTCGCTACGGCCACGATAGATCGCCGCGGTCACCGGCCCCTGCGCTCGGCCCGTTTCCAGCTCCAGAAAATGATAGGCCGGGCCTTCGGCCGCATGCAGATCGTCGAGCCGCTCGGCATCCAGTTCGAACAACACGCCGTGTACGCGATCGGCCAAGTCTTGGGTGGCCCGGACATTGCACTTGGCCGAACCGTCGTTGCCGATCAGATGCCAGTGCAGCTGATGTCCGTCCAGCCAAGCCGGGCCCAGCGGCCGGACACTGGGCACACGCCGCGCCAACCGCGCGGTACACATATTCGAGCCGTAGGCAAAGTAATACATCGCCGATTTGTCGCCGTCACGGCCGATGGCCGCGGTATCGTAAACTGAAGGCATCGAGCCTACACCACCCAGCAGCAGGGAAGACACGCATGTCGGATCATACGGTCGTGATCGCACCGGATAGCTTCAAGGGCAGCCTGTCGGCCGCAGATGTGGCCCAAGCTCTCGCTGATGGTTTGGCTAGCGGCGAGACGCCGCCGACCACCCGGATCGCACCCATGGCTGACGGCGGTGAGGGTACGCTCGATGCGGTCGCGGCGACCACCGCCGGCGAATGGCATCACACCACGTTGCTGGGCATCCACGGCCAATCGCTGGATGCTCCCTGGTATGCCATGGACGACGGCCCCGCGGTGCTGGAATCGGCGACCGTGCTCGGGCTGCCGTTGATCGAGGCCTGCGCCGAAGCGCCGCCGCTGGCCGAACGCAGCAGCTATGCCCTGGGCACACTGATCGCCGATGCCTTGGACAGTGGCGCCCGGGATATCGCGATCGGCCTGGGCGGCAGTGCCTGCAACGACGCCGGACTGGGTCTGCTGAGCGCGCTCGGCGCGACTGCCTATGACAGCGCCGGCCAGCCCGTTACCCCGAGCATGAACGGCCTGCTGCAGCTCGCCCGCATCGATCTGGCCGGCCTCGATGCCCGGCTGGCCGAGACCCGGCTACGCATCCTCTGCGATGTCGACAATCCGCTGCTCGGCGACAATGGCGCGAGCCGGGTCTATGGCCCACAGAAAGGCCTGACCGAGGACGATATCGCCGAAGTCGAGGCGGCCTTCGAGCAGCTCGCCGACCAGACCCGAGCCCGCGACAAGAGCGAGTGGCCCGGCAGCGGCGCTGCCGGCGGACTGGGTTTTGCGTTAGCCGTACTGGGCGGCAGCCTGGAATCCGGCGCCGAAGCGATCCTCAAGATCACCGGCCTGGCCGCGACCATGGCCGAAGCCACCTGCGTGATTACCGGCGAGGGCCGCTCCGATCGCCAGACCTTAGCCGGCAAACTGCCGCTGGCAGTGGCCCGTGCCGCGCGACCAACGCCCACGATCCTGGTCAGCGGCGCGATTGCCGAGGATGCCCGCGACGAGCTGGCCGACTATTTCGCAGCCACCTATACCCTGGTCGAGCGCGCCGGCAGCGTCGATGCCGCGATCGCGGAGCCGGCCCGCTGGCTGACCGAAATTGGCCGCACCCTGGCCTCGCGGATCACCGACCTGGCACGCTGACACGACAGCGCCCTGGCGCTGCCCTATCATGGCCGCGCCTGCCCCTTCCGACCGGAGAACGGCCATGCTGCGAAGCTTCGCCATCAACCACGGCCGCATCGTCGAGGACCGCTCGTCGGACACGCCGCTGTCCGAACGACTGGCCCATGCCCATTGGATCGATGCGCTCGAGGCCGATGACGCCGAGCGATCCGAGCTCACCCGCTTTCTTGCCGATGAGCTACCCGAGGACGAAGACGTCGAGGAGATCGAGTCCTCGGCCCGCTACTTCGTCGATCCGGACGGTATCCACGTCCACTCGTTGTTTCTATCCCAGAGCGAAGGCCGTCACGACACCGAGACGGTCGCCTTCATTCTGCAGAAAGAACGTCTGATCACCCTGCGCGACGATGATCTGGCCGATTTCCGGCTGCTGCGCATGCGCGCCCGAGCCGGTCAGGTCGAGGTCGATTCGCCGGAATCGCTGCTGGTGACATTGTTCGACCAGAAAGTCGAGAACCTCGCCGATACGGTCGAGGATATCCATCTCGATCTGGAAAAAGTCAGCCACAGCGTGCTCGAGGACGAAGACGCCGACTACGAAGAGGCCATCGACGCCCTGGCCAAACTAGAGGATTCCTGCGGCAAGATCCGGCTGTGCCTAATGGATACTCAGCGCTCGATTTCGTTCATCATGCGCCATCTGCCGGCCCGGGCGCCCGAGCGCGACACCGCCCGCGAGATTCTGTCCGATGTCGACACATTGATGAGCCATATCGCGTTTCTGTTCGACAAAATCAACTTTCTGATGGACTCGACGGTCAGTTTCATCAACATTGAACAAAACCAGATCATCAAGATCTTTTCGATCGCTGCCGTGGTCTTTTTGCCGCCGACCCTGGTCGCCAGCATCTATGGCATGAACTTCACCCACATGCCGGAACTGTCCTGGCAATACGGCTATCCGATGGCGATCGGTCTGATGATCGCCGCGGGCATCGCGCCGTATCTGTACTTCAAGCACAAGAACTGGCTCTGACGCCGACGTGCCGACCGGGCTTGCGATTTATCTCTGCAGCCAGTGTTTGGATACACAGGGTACTAATTCGAATCCCGAGGTTAACGGAACCTAGGTCCCGCACAGAGGCACGAAAAAACAGCCGATTACGACTCCAAACTGCCGCGAGCCCACGCTGTATTAATCCCTTGGGCGCAGCGCCGAGCAGCGGAGGCCGCAAACGATAAAGACGGCCGGATGTCTGAGTCGTGCGTAGCACGGCGAGTTTCCGGCCGTCCGCTTGCGGCCACAGCCGCGCAGGGCACCGATGCGCAAGCATCGGCGCAAGACAGGGTGCCCTTTGTTTTGGCTACTTTTATTTGGGCAAGCAAATAAAAGTGGCTCGCGCCTCAGCGCGAAACAGCCCGGTGTGGCCGGCACGTGGGTTATTCAAAGCACTCGGGTTCAAGGCTTGGCGTATCTGATTTGAGCCACGAGGTGAGTTAGAACTCGGTTTCGCACTGCTGTGCGAGCCCCTTCTTTTGCTTGCCCAAAAGAAGGAGCCAAGAAAAGGGCACCCGAACACGGCGCCGGCTACGCCGGTGCACTCCGATGCTCGCGGCCACGGGATGCGGCCAGAACTCGCGTCGCTTTGGCGACGCTCAAACAGCTGGCCGCACCGGCGCTGTGCGCCGGACACCCGTCGCCGCTGCGCGTCTGCGTCGCCGCGTCACGGGGCGGAATACAAACCAGGCCATCCACGGTATCGCCGGCCCGCTCTGTATCCAGCCCTTGGGCGCAGCGCCGAGCAGTGGAGGGCGCAAGCGATAAAGACGGCCGGATGTCTGAGTCGTGCATAGCACGGCGAGTTTCCGGCCGTCCGCTTGCGGCCGCAGCCGCTCAGGGCACCGATGCGCAAGCATCGGCGCCAGACAGGGTGCCTTTCTTTTGGTGACTTTTCTTGGGCAAGCAAGAAAAGCCACTCGCGCTTCAGCGCGAAACAGCCCGGTGTGGCCGGCACGTGGGTTGTTCAAAGCACTACGGCCCGGGATCTGGCGTATCTGATTCTGGCCACGAGGTGAGTTAGATCTCGGTTTCGCACTGCTGTGCGAGTCCCTTTATTTGCTTGCCCAAATAAAGGAACCAAACAAAAGGCACCCGAACACGGCGCCGGCTACGCCGGTGCACTCCGATGCTCGCGGCCACGGGATGCGGCCAGAACTCGGACCGCGTTGGCGGCCCTCAGACAGCTGGCCGCACCGGCGCTATGCGCCGGACACCCGTCGCCGCTGCGCGTCTGCGTCGCCGCGTCACGGGGCGGAATACAAACCAGGCCATCCACGGTATCGCCGGCCCGCTCTGTATCCAGCCCTTGGGCGCAGCGCCGAGCAGTGGAGGCCGCAAGCGATAAAGACGGCCGGATGTTTGAGTCGTGCGTAGCACGGCGAGTTTCCGGCCGTCCGCTTGCGGCTGGAGCCGCGCAGGGCACCGATGCGCAAGCATCGGCGCTAGACAGGGTGCCTTTCTTTTGGTGACTTTTCTTGGGCAAGCAAATAAAAGTGGCTCGCGCATCAGCGCGAAACAGCCCGGTGTGGCCGGCACGTGGGTTGTTCAAAGCACTACGGCCCGGGATCTGGCGTATCTGATTCTGGCCACGAGGCGAGTTAGATCTCGGTTTCGCACTGCTGCGCGAGTCCCTTTATTTGCTTGCCCAAATAAAGGAACCAAACAAAAGGCACCCGAACACGGCGCCGGCTACGCCGGTGCACTCCGATGCTCGCGGCCACGGGATGCGGCCAGAACTCGGACCGCGTTGGCGGCCCTCAGACAGCTGGCCGCACCGGCGCTGTGCGCCGGACACCCGTCGCCGCTGTGCGTCTACGTCGCCGCGTCACGGGGCTCAATACAAACGCCACAACGCCAAGCTCTGGCGTGCCGTGCCTGTATTGGGTCCCTTGGGCGCAGCGCCGAGCAGCGGAGGCTGCAAGCGATAAAGACGGCCGGATGTTTGAGTCGTGCGTAGCACGGCGAGTTTCCGGCCGTCCGCTTGCGGCCGGAGCCGCGCAGGGCACCGATGCGCAAGCATCGGCGCTAGACAGGGTGCCCTTTGTTTTGGCTACTTTTATTTGGGCAAGCAAAAGAAGGGGCTCGCGCATCAGCGCGAAACAGCCCGGTACGGCTGGCTCGTGAGTCGTTCAAAGCACTTTGGCTCAGGATCTGGCGTATCTGATTCTGGCCACGAGGCGAGTTAGAACTCGGTTTCGCACTGTTGTGCGAGCCCCTTCTTTTGCTTGCCCAAATAAAGGAACCAAACAAAAGGCACCCGACACGACGCCGGCTAACGCCGGTGCACTCCGATGCTCGCGGCCACGGGATGCGGCCAGAACTCGGACCGCGTTGGCGGCCCTCAGACAGCTGGCCGCACCGGCGCTGTGCGCCGGACACCCGTCGCCGCTGCGCGTCTCCGTCGCCGCGTCACGGGACGGAATACAGATCGACCGCCCGCTGCCGCGTGGCGAGCCTGCGCTGTATTAAGTCCCTTGGGCGCAGCGCCGAGCAGCGGAGGCTGCAAGCGATAAAGACGGCCGGATGTTTGAGTCGTGCGTAGCACGGCGAGTTTCCGGCCGTCCGCTTGCGGCTGGAGCCGCGCAGGGCACCGATGCGCAAGCATCGGCGCAAGACAGGGTGCCCTTTGTTTTGGCTACTTTTATTTGGGCAAGCAAATAAAAGTGGCTCGCGCATCAGCGCGAAACAGCCCGGTGTGGCCGGCTCGTGGGTTGTTCAAAGCACTCGGGTTCAAGGCTTGGCGTATCTGATTTGAGCCACGAGGTGAGTTAGATCTCGGTTTCGCACTGCTGTGCGAGTCCCTTTATTTGCTTGCCCAAATAAAGGAACCAAACAAAAGGCACCCGAACACGACGCCGGCTACGCCGGTACACTCCGATGCTCACGACGACGGGATGCGGCCAGAACTCGGGCCGCTTTAGCGGCCCTCAAACAGCTGGCCGCACCGGCGCGATGCGCCGGACACCCGTCGCCGCTGCGCGTCTCCGTCGCCGTGTAACGGGGCTCAATACAAACGCCGCAACGCTAAGCTCTGGCGTACCGTGCTTGTATTGGGTCCCTTGGGCGTAGCGCCGAGCAGTGGAGGGCGCAAGCGAACAAGACGGCCGGATGTCTGAGTCGTGCGTAGCACGGCGAGTTTCCGGCCGTCCGCTTGCGGCCGCAGCCGCGCAGGGCACCGATGCGCAAGCATCGGCGCCAGCCAGGGTGCTTTTTGTTTTGGCTACTTTTATTTGGGCAAGCAAATAAAAGTGGCTCGCGCATCAGCGCGAAACAGCCCGGTGTGGCCGGCTCGTGGGTTGTTCAAAGCGCTTTGGCTTGGGATCTGGCGTAGCTGATTCTGGCCACGAGGCGAGTTAAACCCCGATTTTTTTACTCACGTCCGAGTTTTCTTCGGCCCTCGGACCACAGACACTAGAAAGGCACCGAACACAACGCCGGCGCCTATTCATAGCAATGCTCCTGGCTAGTGCGCGACTTCCAAAGCGCGATAGTTCATATAGACCAACCGTACCAGCGTGTATTCGAACGGCGAACCGGTCTGGTAATAGCGGAAGTTGGTCTGGTCGCGCTTATTGAGCACATACATCAGGTTATAGGCCACGCTGCCTGGCAGATTGCCACTGGTTTGCAATGGGTCCAGGGCATAGAACAGGCCTTGATCAGCCGCCAATCCACCAGCATCGCGCAGGTTGGACGGCCCGAAGAACGGCAGCACCAAATACGGCCCGGTGCCAACGCCATAGTGGCCCAGAGTCTGGCCGAAGTCTTCGTTGCGCTGTTCCAGCCCCATCGGTGTGGCCGGATCGAACAGGCCGGCTAACCCTACGGTGGAATTGATCACGAACCGCGAAGCCGTTACCGCCGAACTCTTGGGTTTGAGCTGTAGCACGCTGTTGGTAAAGGTGGTGATCTCATCCAGATTGGAGAAGAAATTCGCTACCCCGGTACGCACGAAACCCGGGGTATACCGATCGTAGACGTGCACCACCGGCAGCAACGCGTACTGGTCGGCCAGCGCGTTGAACCGATAGACCCGTCGATTGTAGCCCTCGAGCGGATCCGCGATCGCCAACGGATTGGCTGTGGTCTGGCTGGCCGGGGTACCGTCCGGTGTCGACTTGGCGACGGTGTCGGGCGGCGGCGTAGAAGCACAGGCGCCGAGCATCAGGCACAGCGCCATCAAAGCCAGCGCCTGCCGGCTCGAACGGATAGAGAACAAGACAGTCATTGCGAGAAATAATCCTGCAGCGCGTGGATCGTTTTCTTGTAGCTCAGGTTGCCCAGATGCCCCCCGTGGGGCCGGATGCGTACCCGATCACCGAAGGTATTGCGCAAGAAATCGACTTCGCTGTCGTTCAAGATCGGGTCGTCAGCGTTGGTGAACACCGCCATGCGGTCGTCGTTGCGCAAAAATGGGGCGATGCTGTGCAGATCGGCCTCGGAGGTGAGCCGCGAGCGGCTCAGGTCACGGCCGTCGCGATTCCAGTACGGCAGCAGCAGCTGATCGATATAGTCGGCGAACGACATGCGAAACGATCGGCGCAAGTACACGCCCAGCGAGTCGTAGGGCCCGAGCGTGACGTTTTCCGGCACGATCACATCCGAATGGGTGAGCACATCGGAGGCGAACGCCATATTGGCCAGCGACAGCCGAAACGCCAGACCGACGATCGCTCCGATCTGCTTCTGATCGAAGGCCCCGCTCCGATACGCCTGGTACAGCGTGTCTTCATCGAAGCGCAGCGGCTGGCCACTGTCCTGGGTTTGCTCGATCTGGCCGAGCGTCTGAGCCAAGAACTCGGGTACCGCATCGAACCCGCCGGGCAGGTTCTCGCTCAGCAGATCGTCCATGCGCTTAACCGACGTCCACAAGCTCACCGCCGGGTTGATCAGCAGCACATGATCGAAATCGAACACCTGGCGGCGCTGGTCGAGATGGGCGACGAACGCGGCCTCGGTCGCGCCGAGGCTCCATCCGGACAACGAATAACCGGTGACGTCGTGGCCGTTCGATACGTCATCGCGTACGGCCTGCATCATGCGATACAGATCACGTACATCGCTCGGCATACGACCGGGCACCGGGTGGTTGGCCGCACCCAGCATGAACGTCACGCTGGTCGGCGACGGCAAACAGGCCACGCTGTAACCGACCTGATACAACGCCCGCGATAGGGTGACGCATTTGCTGGTCAACGCCGACGCACCGGTGCCGGCGATCACGAACGCCAGCGGCGCCGGATGGTCCTGAGCGGCCAGCAGGTACTGCAGCGGGCGCGCATAGCGTAGCGTATCCGGCGTATCGCGCTCGACCAGCGGCTTGAGCGTCCGGATCGAAAAATTCGCCTTGGTCGGCAGATCGGCCTGGAGTTTCGACGGCGTGCCAAGCACGGTCGCCGTTAACGGTTTTTTGAACGGATACGGCTTGATCTGTTGATCGGCCGCCTGCGCTGACTCGGTGTTCGGCGCAGCACCCGGGGGGCCGGATTTGGACTCCCCCCCCTGTGTTGCGCAACCCGCCACGGCCCACGAGAGCATGAGTACACTCGCCAACCGCCGCCACGAAACTGTAACCACGAGCCTCCCGAAACAATGAATCGATTTGCTTCATCATACCGATAAACTAGCGGCACATGGCTACAAGCTATTGATGATTCATAACTAAATACCCGAACCCTTTACCACGCAAGGATCGACCATGACCGATATTCTCATCATCGGAGCCGGCGTGGCCGGCATGGCCGCCGCCGAGCAGCTCGTCCGCGCCGGTCATACCCCCCGGTTGATCGATAAGGCGCGTCGTCCTGGCGGCCGCTGCGCGACACGCCGTGTCGACGCCGCGCAAGATGCCGACTGGTTCGACTACGGCGCCCAATACTTCACGGTGCGCGAAGACGCCTTCCGGCGCATCGTCGATGCCGACCTGGCTACCGGCCGCCTGACCCACTGGACGCCCAAGGTGGCGCTCGCCGAGCAGGTCGTCGGCACTTGGCTGGTCTCGCCCTCGCCGGACGAACGCGAGCGCCTGATCGGCCCGAGCGGTCTTAACGGCTGGGTACGCGAGCGGCTCGAGGCGGCCCGCCTGACGGTCGAAACCGAGCGCTTGGTCCAAAGCGTGGCAGCCGAGGACAACGGCTGGCGCGTTGTCTTTGAAAACGGCGACGCCGAAACAGCGCCGGCCGTGCTGCTGACTCCGCCGGCGGCCCAGAGCGCGGCTCTGCTGGGCCAGCATGCAGGCTCGATCGATCCCCTGGCCGCGGCCGACAGCGCCCTGTCGGCCTGTCATTCCGTGGTTGTCGAAGCACCGCCGCTGGTCGATACCCAGGCGATCTTTTTCAAGTCGGGACGACTATCCTGGGTGGCCGACAATACCCACAAGGCTGGCCGGCTACGTGATCGCCACCTTTGGACGCTGCATGCCGACGCCGACTACAGCGATGCCCATGTGGACACGCCGGCCGCCGAACTGGCCGACGAGCTGATCGCCGAGTTCGCCGCAGCTACGGCGCAATCGCCCCTCGATATATCGCTCGTGCGCAGCCATCGCTGGCGCTATGCCCGCCCGGGCCGTGGCGCCCCGGACGAGGAACAGATCTGCTGGGTCGACAAGGGCCAACGTCTGGCGCTGGCCGGAGACTGGCTGGCCGGCGGCCGGGTCGAAGGCGCCTGGCTGTCCGGCCATATCGCAGCGCTACGGCTGATCGATGCCCTGGCCGGCGCTTAAAACAGCGCCGGCCGGCTGGATCAATGTAGTTTCAAACGCGGCCGCAGCACGCTATTGATGCCGTCGACGATCGCCTTGAGCGTGGTCTTGAACACGCCGTGGATCGCCCGCTGGTGCATGCGATACAGCGAGACATAGAAGATCTTGGCCAGCTTGCCTTCGATGAACAGGCTGCGCCCGGCTGCCGCACCTCGCATCAAACTGCCCACGGCATCGAAATGGGCCAGCGAGATCAGCGAGCCGAAATCGCGATACTTGAACGACTTCAACGGCTTGTCGTGCATGGCAGCAAGCAGGTTGTGATACACCGTAGTCGCCATCTGATGCGCCGACTGGGCTCGCGGCGGCACCCATTTATCCTCGCCCATCGGGCAGGCCGCGCAATCGCCGAGGGCGAATACACGTTCGTCGTCGAGGCTGCGCAGGGTGTCGTGGACCTGGATCTGATTGTTCGGGCGTGTCGTTAAGCCCAGTTCCGACAGTAGCGATGCACCACGTACGCCGGCTGCCCATACCGTCAGATCGGCATCGATACGCGCACCGGCCTTGGTCAGAAAGCCGGCCTCGTCGGCCTGGGTAATCATGGTCTCGGTATGGATGGTCACGCCCAGATTCTTGAGCTGCTGGGCGACCGAGCTGCCGATCCGTTCGGGCAGGGCCGGCAGCACGCGCGGGGCGGCCTCGATCAAATGTACGTCGAGCTGTTCGCGTTCGATTTTGGTATAGCCGTAAGCCGAGAGCATGTCGGTCGCCGACAGTAGTTCCGCCGACAGCTCTACCCCGGTCGCGCCACCACCGACGATCGCGATCGACAATCGCGACGCCTGGCCATCGGGCCCGCCCGAGCTATGCCGCAAAAACGTATTGAGCAGCGCCCGCCGGAAGGTCTCGGCCTGGGCGGTACTGTCCAGAAAATAGCAATGGTCGGCCACGCCCGGGGTGCCGAAATCGTTGGATACGCTGCCCAACGCCAACACCAGATAGTCGTAGGGCAGTTCGCGTTCGGCCAGGATCTGCTCGCCGTCATCGTCATGGATCGGCGCTAGCCGTACCGTGCGGGCCTCGCGATCCAGCCCCGCCATCGCGCCGAGCTGATAGCGATAGCCATGCGTCCGGGCATGGGCCGGATAAGACACTTCGTCCAGGCTCTGGTCGAGCGCGCCAGTAGCCACTTCGTGCAGCAGCGGCTTCCAGATATGGGTGGGATTAGCGTCGACCAGCGTGATTTCGGCCTTGCCGGAACGGCCGAGCTTGCGCCCCAGGTTCGTGACCAGTTCCAGACCGCCGGCGCCACCGCCAACGACCACGATGCGTGGTGTATCGGACATATCGATGTCGTTTCCTTGCAGCCAGCCACAGTCTCGCGCCGGCAGAATCAATTCCGAATCACTTTCCGTGACCGGCCACCGCTGCGCATCATACTTTAGTCTAATATCCAGATACGAATATGGGGTTCCATACTGCGGCGTGCCGCCGGGAGTCGCCTCAATGGAGCCGAAGATGCTTTACTCGACTCTCATGCTTACTGGGATATCCGCTATGCCCCGTTATCGCACGATGATCTTGCTGGGCCTGGCCCTTGCGGCCTCAGCCCCGACCCTGGCCGCGACCGATGCCGAGGCACCCCAGGCCGCTGTCGCCATATTGCACGGCACCCAGGCATATCCCGAGGCGAGCGCTACCATCCGCTTTCGCCCGACCGACAACGGCCTGGCCTACACCACCGATGCCCAAGGCCTGCCGCCGGGCCAGCATGGCTATCATATCCATCTGTATGGCGACTGCTCGGCCGCGGATGGCAGTTCCGCCGGCACCCACTTCAACCTGCAAGGCAGCTCCACCAATCCGCCGCCCGATATCGACCGCATCACTGGCGATCTCGGCAATCTGGACGTCGCCGACGACGGCACGGCCCACGACTCGGGCCGGCTCGAAAACGGCCAGCTTTCGGGGGCCAAATCGATCATCGGCCGCGGCGTGATCATCCACGCCAAGCCCAACGATCCCGCGCAGCCGCCGATCGGCGCCGCCGGGGCCCGCCAAGCCTGTGGCGTGATTGGTGCGGCGGCCGCAGACCAGGCGAGCTAGACCAGACACGAAGGCCCGTACATCCGGCGTCGTACGCTACGCCAGATGCCGCCGTGTCTGATCGGAGGCGGGTACGCGCCGCCAAGAGCAGCACAGAGGCTCTGCCAGCCGACGGTGGCGGTTTGGCCGGATACGGTGGCCAGCGCGGGCAGGCGGCCCACAAAACAACGGGGCGTTCCACGGCCGCCAACTAAAACGCCGCGCCTGGAGCTGGCTGCACGCCGAGGCGCCGCGAGTGCGGCGTCGTGGCACAGCATCAATAAGCGGCCACGCTGGATTGCAGCCAAACAGCCGTTGTTGCGAAAGGGCCGCCCTAAATCGCACCGGGCCACGTTAAGCGCCTTGATCGGGGCACGCCCAGCACCGGCGGCTCGGGCCTGGCCAGCCACGATTCGGGGCGGCCACGCGGCGCTCGGACGAAACCTCTAAACGCCCTAGCCTCGCGCACGCCGCATCGTGGCGCGATACAGCAGCGCGGTCACGACCAGGAATACGAGCGTGCCGAGCCCCAGCGCGACCGGCGCAAATCCCGACCCCACCACGGCCAGCGGCGAATCCGTACCGGTGGCCGCGACGATTCCGGCGAACACCACCCCGAACAGACTCTCGCCTACGATCATCCCGGTCGCCGTGAGCACGCCCAGCCGACGCGCGAAATCGGCATGCCGTTGATGCTGGGCCCAGCGGTCATAGAAACGCCCGACCACCGAACCGACCACCACCGGCAACGTCACCGCCATCGGCAGATACACGCCGATGCCGATTGCCAGCGGTGGCAGACGCATTCGTCCGGTCCGAGCCAGGGCTTCATCGAGCACAACTGCAACCACGCCGATGGCCGCGCCGATGCCGATCATCGACCAGTTGAGATTGCCGCCCAATACACCTTTGGCCAGCGACGAGATCAGCGCGGCTTGGGGCGCCGGCAGCGCATTGGCCGTAGCGTTGGGCGCCCCGGCAAAGCCGAAAGCGGTATTGAGCAGCCCCATGACCGGCGGAATCACCAGCGAGCCAAAGCCCACGCCGAACACCAGAGCGAGCTGCTGTTTCCAGGGCGTGGCGCCGACCAACTGCCCGGTTTTGAGATCCTGCAGATTGTCGTTCGAGATCGTGGCCACACCGAATACCACGCCGGTCACGATCAGCCCATAGGCCACCAGCGCCTGGGTTGTACCCTCGGGGTGATCGCGGCCGAACAGTGCCACCAACAGCAGCGAGGCCGCCACGATCGACAGAATACCGATCCCCGAAATCGGGCTATTGGAGGCCCCGATCAACCCAGCCATATAACCGGAAACCGCGGCGATGACCAGCCCGGCGACCACCACAAACAACAGCGAGCCCGCGATCAGGATTGGCGCCGAGTCGGCCAGCACACCGCCGGCGATCAGATGCCATAGCAGCATGCCGATCGGCACCAGCGTGAGCAGTGCCACCAGCCCGACGATGCCAATCGGCATATCGCGCTCGATCACCGGCCGCTCGCCGCCGTCCTTGGCTGCGGCCGAGGCTGCGAGCGCCGAACGAATGCCGGCGATCACCGGCCCGATGATGCGCAGCAGGGTCCAGATCGCCGCCACGCCGATCACCCCAGCGCCCAGAAAACGTACGTCGGCCGAAAACACGGTCGTGGCCACATGCTCGGCCGAGCCGGTGACACCGGCCCATGCCGTGAGAATCGGCAGCGCGACCCACCAGCCGATCGCCAGCCCGATCAGCATCGCCATGCCGACCGATAGCCCCACTAAATGCCCAGCCCCGAGCAGCGCGAACGACAGACTCCCCGAGATACCGGTGGCCCCGGCGCCGGTGCGAAACCACAGCGCGGCTTCGCCAACCACGAGTTTCATCTGGGCCGCCAGGGCAAACGCTGCCGAGGCCAGCGCGTTGACCACGATCACCGCCAACCCGGCCGCACTTTCGGCAGCCCCCTCGCGGGAGCCGGCCCCGACCTTGAGCACCTCGGCAGCCGCCCGGCCTTCCGGATAGGGCAGATCGGCATCCACCACCAACGCGCGCCGCAACGGCACCGAAAACATCACGCCCAGCAGGCCGCCGGTGGCACAAATGACCGCCGTGGTGACGAAATCAAAGCCCTGCCACCAACCGATCATCACCAGACCGGGCAGCACGAAGATGATCGCCGACAGCGTGCCCGCGGCCGAGGCCACTGTTTGAACGATATTGTTCTCTAAAATCGTGGAGTCGGCGAACGCCCGTAGCACGGCCATCGAAATCACCGCGGCCGGGATCGAGGTCGCGAACGTCAGGCCCACCTTGAGCCCGAGATAGACGTTGGCTGCGGTAAAAAAGAACGTGATCAGACCGCCGAGAATGATCCCTCGTACGGTCAGTTCGGCCGCGCCAGTGCGCGGGCTACTGGTATCGCTCACATTGTCCCCAATATCGTGATTCGACTGCGCTGTGACGACATAGCGCCAACAGGCAGGCTGGACGCTTGCTTGCCCAGACCTGCCGATATACAAAAATTGCGCCGGGCGCTCAGGCCATCAGAACTAGAGCTGCCAGGCCAAAGGCAGCCACCCCGCCGAGCACGCCGACGAACACTGCCCCTACTCTATAGCCGCATCGCCAATACCAACCGGCAACCCCAAGAAAAGCAGAGCCGAGGCTATACATCACGACGAAGGCGGGCTCATAAAGCTCATCCAGGCGCTGCGCAAGTACTCGATCGAGCCCCCACATCACACCGATCTGGAGCACGCCCGCGAGACCGCCGCGCCAGAACGCGACCAGCGCCGCCAGCCAGGTTCGGCCGGCGAACTGCTCCGGCGTTGGCCACTCGGGCAGGCGACGGCTAATCTGTCTGTCGAGCCAGAATAACGCCCGGGTGTGCATCTTGGGCCCTGGACTGCACCTCGTGCAGGGAATAAGCCATGACCCCGCCTTGGCCCAGCGTCAAAAAGAAAATCAGGCCAACGCCGACCAGCGTCTGGCGGCCGGCCACTCGGCTGGCATCGACATCAGACGAGCCGCGCGCCTGTTCGCTGGCAAGCCGGCGGCGCGCCGGTACGATGATATTGAGAACCACGGTAGCGACTAATGGCAGATAGGCCAGCGTAGATAATAATAATAATCCCAAGGCAACTCCCCCTTTGGGAATCAACTAACCAGAGTTTGCTGCGCTAAGCAACGATTCGCCGCTACGATGCTGAATCTACAATCGGGGTATGCTTCAATAAGACCCGACCACCGTATTTTGGCGCGTCACCGGAGACGCCCGGGTGGATTGCGTCTTTTGGTACGACAAACTGGAACTCACAATGCGCGTGATCTGTATTTTGTTGATCGCCCTGGCCGCGATGCTGGGCTCGACGGCCACCTGGGCCAAGACCTTCGTTGCGGGGATCGAACCGTCCTTCCCGCCCTGGGCGTCGATGGATCACGGCAAGGTGGTCGGCATCGCCCCGGATGCGGTGCGCGCAATCGCCAAGCAGCAGGGCTTCGACGTGAAGTTCCGCTCGATGTCGTTTTCATCGCTGATCCCGGCGCTCAAGGCCGGCAAGATCGATATCCTGGTCACCGGCCTGACCGTTACCCCGGAACGCGCCCAGCAGATCGATTTCACCGTGCCTTGGTGGCAGATCAAGCTTGATGTGATGGTCCCCGCCGATTCCGACCTGACCGCCGAGCAGGCACTGGGCAACGGCCACACCATCGGCGTGCAGACCGGCACCAGCAACTACGACTATTTAAAAAACCAGGTTGCCGGCCAGGGCAAGGACATCAATATCAAAACCTACGAACAAGGCACTACGGCCCTGCAGGATCTGTTGATCGGCCGGATCGATGCCCAGTTCCTGGATGATGATACGGCCCAGAAATTCGTCGCCGACAACCCGGACAAGGTCAAGATCGCGGGCAAGATCAACCCGCAGCCGCCGCAGGTCTATGCACTAGGCGTAGCCAAGGGCAATACGAAGCTATTGAAACAGCTCAACGCCGGCGAAGTCGCGATCTACAAGTCCGGCCAGTGGGCCAAGATCGTGCACCAATACATGCCCAATGCCGAAGTCAGCGAAGTCCCCGGCGAAATGCCAGCCGGTATCGACTCCTACAAAACACCGATCCCCGGACTGTCGCAGTAGCACCGCCCGGCTCGTGTTTCGGCCGGCGATCGCAGCCCGTGGTCGCCGGCCTTTTTAACGTCATGCCCCCACCGATCGACACGCGATGATCTACCAGGCCATCTGGGAAAATCTGCCGTATCTGGCCGAAGGCGCCGCCGTAACGATCGCCCTGGCCGTTGCCTTGCTGGCGATCGGGCTGGTGGTCGGCACCGGCCTCGGTTTGGCCCAGAGCTACGGCGGCCGGCTGGCCTGGGCGCTGGCCACTTTGGTCGAACGGGTGCTGCGTGCGATCCCGGCCGTGGTGCTGCTGTTTCTGTTTTACTACGGTATTTCCAGCGTCTACGACATCTCGTCGTTTACGGCGGCAGCTATCGCGCTGGGGCTGCGCTCGGCGGCCTATCAATCCCAGATCGTGCGCGGTGCGATTGCCTCGGTACCGCCCGGCCAGATGGCTGCGGCGCGGGCGATCGGCCTGAAACAGCGGACCGCGATCTGGAACGTCGTACTGCCCCAGGCCGCCCGGCAGGCGATCGGCCCCTGGACCAACGAAGCCCTGTCCGAACTCAAGGACACATCGCTGGCCTATACCATCGGGGTGGTCGAGCTGATGCGTCAGGCCGACTACATCGTTTCGGCCAACTACGGCCATACCCTGGCCGTCTATTCAGCTGCGGCCGCTGTCTATCTCGTGTTGTCGCTGGCCGCCACCTGGGGGCTGTCCCGCCTGGACCGGCGCCTGCGGGTGCCCGGTTTCGCTCACTAGCCGCGTTGTGCTGCCATGACCGATTCATACCTGATGCGGGTCTCGCATCTGACCAAGCGCTTCGGCGAGACTACCGTGCTGGACGATATCTCACTGGATGTCGCGGCCGGCGAGGTCAAGGGCGTGATCGGCCCCTCCGGGGCCGGCAAATCCACCCTGATCCGTTGTCTGAACGGCCTGGAACCGATCGATGCCGGCCAAATCTGGCTGGACGACACCGAGCTGACCGCGAAAAAAGCCGATCTGGACGGCCTGCGGGCACGCATCGGCTTCGTGTTCCAAGACTTCAACCTGTTCACCCACCTCACCGTGGCCGACAATATCCGGCTGGGCCTGCGCAAGGTGCGCGGCCTGGATCGCCGCTCGGCCGACGAGATCGCGAAACGCGAACTGGCCCGGGTCGGGCTCGAAAGCAAATGGGATGCCTATCCGGCGGAACTGTCCGGCGGCCAGCAGCAGCGGGTATCGATCGCCCGGGCGCTGGCCATGGAACCAGAGCTGATGCTGTTCGACGAGCCGACCTCGGCGCTGGATCCGGAATCGGTCGGCAGCGTACTGCGGGTGATGCGGGAACTGGTCGCCGAAGGCATGACCATGGTCATCGTCTCCCATGAAATGGCGTTCATCGAAGCCGTGGCCGACGACATCCTGTTCATGGCCGAGGGACGGGTGGTGGAAGAAGGCTCCGCCGAGCAGATTTTTAAGAATCCACGCGAACAGCGCACCCGGGATTTCATCGATGGCATCGCTGCCGCCTTGGTCGGCGAAGCCGAGGCCGACACACGATGAACGACTGGCTGGGCTTTGCCTGGAACAATCTGCCGGCGCTTCTGGCCGGGACCGGCTATACGCTAGAGATATGGGTCGTGGCCATGCTCGGTGGTTTCGTCGCCGGCTGGGTCTTGGCAGTAGCCCGGGTTTATGGCGATCCCGTATCCAAAACCCTGGCGACCGGCTATATCGAATTGATCCGCGGTACTCCGCTGCTGGTCCAGATGTTCATCGTCTATCAGGGCCTGCCACAGATCGGCATCGTATTCTCACCGCTGGTGGCGGCGATGGTGGCGATCGGCATCAATACCGCGGCCTATCAGGCCGAATACTTCCGGGCCGGGATTCGCGCGGTTCGCCCCGGCCAACTGGCGGCCGCCCGAGCGATCGGGCTGTCGCGGCTGCAGTCGATCGGCCATGTCGCACTGCCCCAGGCCTGGCGTATCGCCCTGCCGCAGTGGACCAACGAAGTGGTCATCGAGTTGAAATACACCTCGGTGGCGTTTGCCATCAGCGTGCCCGAGCTGATGGGCCAGGCCAAGATGATCGGCGCCAACAGCTTCAAATACTTTCAGATCTTTCTCGTGGCCGCCTTGATCTATCTGGTGTTGGTGAGCGCAGTTACCCTGCTGCTCGACCAGGTCGAGCGGCGCTATGCGCTGCGCCAGTAGGCCAGCCGAATGAATCGATGCCAGGCCCTCGCCTGGCGCGCTGAAGCACGCGCCACGCGAGGGCTCCCGCCGCATACGAGAGTGAGGTTACAACAGCCCGATACGGCTTCCCATCAAGGGGCTAAGGCCTAGCTCTCGGCCAGCCAGGATTTCACCACCTTCGGATGCTCGGCGATGAATGTCTTGGCCGCCGCGTCGTAGGAGGTTTTGTTGGCCTCGGCGAGCATGGCGTTGATCTGATCGATCGAAAATTCCATCCGGGACAGGAAAGCAGCCACTTCCGGATTGTCTTTTTTCAGCGACGGATTCGCGATCACGTCCACATGGTCTTCGTCGCCGAGGATGTTTTTCGGATCGTCGATATAGCGCACATCGAAGCGCTCCCACATCCAGTGCGGGCTCCAAGCTGTGACCACGATCCATTCGTGGTTAGCGATCGCCCGCTTGAGGGCCGCAGTCATGGCCGGGCCACTGGCTGTGACCAGCTTCATGTTGTCCAGACCGTAGGCTTCCATGGCCTTGTGCGACAACTGCATCTCGCCGGCCCCGGCAGAAATCCCCTGGATTTTGCCGCCGAGCTTGTCGGCGATTTCGGGCTTTTTCAGATCGGCGATGCTGTTGAGCTGATCCTTGGGCACATAGTTCGGTACAGCCCAGCCGATCCGGGCACCCGGATAAATAGTGCCCAGATTGTCGACCTGATCCTCGACCCGGGCCATGTAGTCGGCATGGGTCTTGGGCAGCCAAGCCGCGAGGAACACGCTGTTGTCGTTTTTCGCCGTGCCAAGAAACGATACGCCGACCGAAACCGATTTAAGCGTGACCGAGGTGTCGTAGTGCGCTTCGATGAGATCGCGGGCTACTCGGCTGATCGCTTCGTCGCCGGCATAGTTGTCGGTATAGATGGTCACCGGGGCGCCCGCGGCAAAAACGGGGCCGGCGGCGCTCAAGGCGAGCAGCGTGGTCGCGGCAAGATAACGAGTACGGCGTAAAAACCTGTTCATCCTGGGATGGTCCTCCAACAATATGAACCCACAAGCTTGGCCAGCCGCGTGGCCCCGTGCAAGTCGGGACCGCTGGGCGGGCTACGGAGCTCATCGCATTGCAAGAACCACACCGGATTCAATCAGCGATCAGCGGGTATAGTCGCGGACGCCGTCGAGAATCCACGGCTGATCGCTCAGATCATGCCCTTCGCCGTGCAGCACATTGATGTTGCCGGTACCTTCCATGACCATAGCCTGAACCTGACGGGGATCCGAGACATTGGCCTTGCGCATATGCGAACGCAGGTCGTCCTCGGTGACCCGGGCCACCCGCAGATTCGCATGCTTGATCTCGCCCCCCGGGCCCATCAGCAGGATAGGCCGATTGTCGGCCACGGCCTCGATATGGCAATAGCGAGAACGCAGGTGCGACACCACGAGTTGTAGCGCATACAACGTAAGCACGGCCACCACGCCCTGTAGCAACGGCGGTTTCTTGGTGACCACGACACTGGCGACCATCGAACCCAGCGCGATCGTGACCACGATGTCGAACGTCGACATCTCGGCGAAGCTGCGCACGCCGGACAAACGCGCCACGGCGACCACGACTAGGTACAGAATAAACGTACACAGCGCGACCCAGACGAGGTTGGAGGGATTGGAAATGAACCAGTCTTTCATAGGTATTGGGCACCGTCGGCCGTTAGAACGTTGAGGGCAAACCGGCCAGTCGTTCGCCCTCATACCACTACATATCGCGTCACAGCCTAAATACAGTGCCGGGTTGTGTCAGCGCCTGTTTTACGCTCAAGCCAGACCGCCCGCAGCGCGGTGATTACAAACCACGCCTTGAGCTTGCTTGCGCCACCGGTCGCCGGCCAGTGCGCCCTCGCCTCGCCCGGCCACCGTCGCCCGGGACTACGCCAGGCATGCCCCGGCCTCGCATGAAACCCCGACACGCCCTAGACTAGATGCCGAATGACTCAAGCGATGACGATCGAGGAAATACAATGTTGAAAGTCGGTTTCGTCGGCTGGCGCGGCATGGTCGGCTCGGTGCTCATGCAACGCATGCTCGCCGACAATGATTACGAGGGCCTGGAACCGGTCTTCTTCTCCACCTCCCAGGCGGGCCAGCCCGGCCCCGATATCGGCCGCGATGTGCCACCGCTGGCCGATGCCAAGGATATCGATGCGCTCAAGGCCATGGATGTAATCGTGACCTGCCAGGGCGGCGATTACACCGGCGACGTCTATGGCCCGCTGCGCGAAGCCGGCTGGGACGGCTACTGGATCGATGCTGCCAGCAAGCTGCGCATGGCCGACGATGCGACCATCGTGCTCGATCCGGTCAATCGCGACGTCATCGACGCCGAACTGAAAAAAGGCACCAAGACCTTCTGCGGCGGCAACTGCACGGTCAGCCTAATGCTGATCGCACTCGGCGGACTGTTCGAGCGCGACCTGATCGAGTGGATGTCGGCCATGACCTACCAAGCGGCCTCTGGCTCTGGTGCCCAGCACATGCGCGAGCTGCTGAACCAGATGGGCGATCTGCATGCCTCGGTCAAGACCCAGCTGGATACGCCCTCTTCGGCGATCCTGGATATCGATCGCGATGTGACGGCAGCCATGCGCAGCGCCGATTTCCCGGTCGAGCAGTTCGGCTATCCACTGGCCGGCTCGGCCCTGCCCTGGATCGACTCGCCGATGGAATCTGGCCAATCCAAGGAAGAATGGAAGGCTGGCGCCGAGTCCAACAAGATCCTCGGCCGCCAGGATGCCCCGATTCCGATGGATGGCCTATGCGTGCGTATCGGCTCTATGCGCTGTCATGCCCAGGCGTTCACCATCAAGCTGAAAAAAGATATCCCGACCGCCGAGATCGAGCAGATGCTGGCCGATCACAACGAGTGGGTGAAAGTCGTGCCCAACGATAAGGACGCCACCCTCGAGAACCTGACCGCGGCCGCGGTCTCCGGCACCATGACCGTGCCGGTCGGGCGTATCCGCAAGCTGGCGATGGGCGGCGAATACCTGACCGCCTATACGGTCGGCGATCAGCTGCTCTGGGGCGCCGCCGAGCCGCTCAAGCGCATGCTCGGCATCCTGCGCGAAAAGATCTGAAGCCTCTCGGATCAAAACGGCGGTCCGCGGCGTCGATACGACGCCGCGGCCGCCGCTGTGGCTAACCTGGGCCGAGGCCGTCCGGCGTACCCTGCCCGGCAGCAACTGGCCTCATTTGCCACGCCGAACGCGCGGCGTACCATAACCGACGTTTGGACGAGCCCGTTCTGTATCTGCGCCGTCATCGCATGATTCGTGCATACCGCGAAGACATCGCGGGCATGGTCAATCGAACCGGTGCCCGCCTGCTGATTCAAGGCCGGTCGGAACGGCTGTCTCTCATTGAGGTTCGTGCATGTCCCAGACTTCTTCTACCGCGCCATCGAGTAACGACGACACCGTCAGCGCACCGCGTTTTCTAGCCAGCGACAACACCTCCGGCATCTGCCCGGAAGCGCTCGAGTACCTACACCGGGCTAACGAAGTCGACGATCTCGCCTATGGCAACGACCGCTGGACGGCTGAAGCCAGCGACGCCTTTCGCGATCTGTTCGAAACCGACTGCGAAGTATTTTTCGTGTTCAACGGCACGGCCGCGAACTCGTTGGTACTGGCCTCGCTGTGCCAGTCCTACCACAGCGTAATCTGCCACCAGCTGGCCCATATCGAAACCGACGAATGCGGCGGCCCGGAATTCTTTTCCAACGGCTCCAAACTCCTGACCGTGCCCGGCGATGGCGGTCGGGTGCCCCCAGAGGGTATCGAAACCACGGTCACCAAGCGCGGCGATATCCACTATCCCCGCCCGCGGGTGGTCTCGCTGACCCAGGCGACCGAAGTCGGTACGGTCTACGATCTGGAACAGCTGCGCGCGATCCGCGAGGTCGCCGACCGCTATGACCTGCGCGTGCATATGGATGGCGCCCGTTTCGCCAATGCCTGTGCCTCGCTTGATGTTTCACCAGCCGAGCTGACCTGGCGGGCCGGGGTGGACGTGCTGTGTTTCTCTGGCACCAAGAACGGGCTGGCCTTTGGCGAAGCGGTGATCTTTTTCGACAAGCGGCTGGCCGAAGACTTCGAATACCGCTGTAAGCAGGCCGGCCAACTGGCCTCCAAGATGCGTTACTTGGCCGCGCCCTGGCTCGGGCTTCTCGAAACCGGCGCTTGGCTGTCCAATGCCCAGCATGCCAATGCCATGGCCCGGCGGTTAGCCGACGGCGTGACCGACCTGCCCGGCGTCAATTTGATGTTCGATGCCCAGGCCAACAGCGTGTTCCTGGAACTGTCGGCCGCTACCCAGAATGCCCTGCGCGCCCGGCAATGGACTTTCTATACCTTCATCGGCGAGGGCGGGGTACGTTTCGTATGCAGCTGGAACACATCGGCCGAGCTGATCGATTCGCTGATCGACGATATCCGCCAGGCGGTCGCTGTGGCCTGAAGCCGCAGCGCATGGGCCGGCGTTACTGTCGGCCCTCGATCGCAGCCAGCAATACCGCCATCGCGATCCCCAGCCGGCGATCGACCGCCTGATCGGCGTCGCTAGAAAAATCGATATCGAGCTTGTAGATCAGCGGATTGAAATGCTGCTGGTAATGGGCAAGCTTGTGTTCGTCTCGGTAGAGATCATAGCGCTGTGGCAGTAGATAGCCGAGCCATTCGATCAGCGGCAGAGCGCCGGCCATGTCGATCAGCCGTCGGACCAGCGCCTTGGCCATCGAGTCTTCTTGAAGCTCGGCGACCGGTTCGCCGTCGGCATCCAGCATGCGCCAGTGGTCGCGCATGAACGTCGAGCGCATCCCCGAGCGCTGCAGCGTGCCAACACGCTGATCGGTTTGGGCATCTTCGACATCGTAGGCGCCCGAGAAATCGAACACACTCTGGGTCCGGATGCGTAGGATTTCGTCGCGCATCCCGGCATCCGCATAGATGCGAATATCTTCTTTGAGCCGAAAACGTTTCATCTCGGCATACAGACAGAGCGCACCAGACGCGTCGTAAAGCTCGTAGGCGCCGCCGAACAAACGAAAGAACCGGCTACGCAGAACAAAGCGGCTGTCGGTCAGCAAAGGCGCAGCGCTTATCGGCGCGCTGCTCATCGGCACCTGGCTCGCCTGGCCGAGCCCGGAGCAGTATCAAGCCAAGTCATCGCGAATCGTGTTGGCATAGGACTTGATTATGCCCGACCCCCTCCACGGTCGCGATACATCAGCCCCGGGCGCCCGTGGATACACGGGTCGCCGGGGTCTGCCTTCCGGATTCAGCCGCTGAGCAGAGCATCTAGCTCCGGCGGCGCATCCATGACCACATCGGTGCTCTCGCCCCGGCTCAAAGCCCGTTTGAACACCGTGGCTGCCGCCCGCGAAGCCGGCTCGACGCTATCGCGATCGACTTCAGCCCGGGTGGCCACACGCTGGAAAAACTCATCCAGCGTGATCTTGGCCGGCGCATCGATATTCTGCTGAATGCCGGCCTCGGCAGCACGGGTCAGTTCGCTCGGCAGCTGAGCCGCCAGATCGCGAGCCTGCTCGGCCGGCAGATAGGCACAGATGGTTTCAACGGTCGCACGGCTGATCGCCGCTGCGGTGTCTTGGTCACTCAGGCCGGCGATATCGGCCACTTCACGTACGAATTCTTCAGTTTGCATAAGCGTTGCCTTGTCTTTTTCGTGATCTAGAAACTGCGCCCAGTCTCGAAGTCGACCCGCGGCGCGTCTATCCGCAGGCCTACGGAGCCTGTGTACCGGCTCGTGGCCGGAATCTTGCCTGCACAACCGCACCAATCGTTATCCCGGGCTCGGCCCGCCATGCTCTATGGATGGTTTGTCTCGCAATAGGTTTCGCGCGTTCGTTCTTCTGACGCTATGGCTGGTCGCCAGCTTGGCGGCCCAGGCCGGCGAACCGGTTCGAGTACTGGTGCTCACGGCGTTTCCACCGGAACTCGCGCCGTGGCTTGAGCATATGCCGGAAGCCGAACCGATCGATATCGATGGCGCCTATGCACCTGTTTGGTGCGACTCGCGTCGCGTGTGTGTTACCGAGACCGGCATCGGCGAGGTCAACACCGCAACCAGCATGGCCGCACTCCTGGCCAGCGACAAACTCGATCTGGGGCAGACGTTTTTCCTGCGTGCCGGCATTGCCGGAGGGCCGCCGGACGGCGCCAATACGCTTGGCGGCGCGGTCTGGAGCGACTGGGTCGTCTCCTGGGATCTCGGCCATCATCTGAGTGCGACTTCCCACGGTCAGTCGCAACCGATCTATCGGCCGTTGTCGCCCACCGAGCCAGCCATCGATACCCATGCCTTCCAGCTCAATCCAAAACTGCTCGCACTGGCCCAAAAAGCCAGTCAAAACACCGAACTGGCCGACGACCCGAGCGCCCGTGCCGACCGGAAGAAATATCCTGGCCAAGAGCAGCGTCAACCGACGATTACAGTCGGCGCCACGATCAGCGGCGACGACTATTGGTCGGGCCAGGCGCTATCCGAACTGGCCGGGCGTATCGTCGCTCGCTACAGCGACCACGCCAGCCACTATGCCAGCACCGCGATGGAAGAAACCGGCGATGCCGGGGCCCTGCTGCGCCGTGGCCTGCTGTCGCGCTATGCCAGCGTTCGTACGATCAGCGATTTCGACCAGCCGCCCGCGGAGCAGACGGCCCACGCCATGCTGGCCGCTGGCCAGTACCCCGGCGGCCAAATCGCGATCACCAATGCCTATCGAGTCGCCCATGCCGTGGTCGACTATGCCCTGAGCCATCCCAAAGCGCTCGCACAGGCGATGGCCGCCGACCCGGTCAAACGCCAGGCATATCCGCTGTCGGCATCAGCCGCCCGCGGTTCATAAGCTCGGCAGCAACCCAGCATCGCCACCGATCGCCAACGCCCAGAGCGCCGGCCAGCCGATAACGGCTGCCCTGGCGCCCATCGCGCCCAGCACATGGCGGCCGGTTCGGAAGCCGCCACTGACATACACTTCGACCGTCTCACCAACTTCAGCGACCACCGGCGAAAGACGTCGGCGGTAGCGGCCGCCCCCTGGATCGCGCCGGGCATGGATCGGCTGATGCACGATTGGCTGCCGGTCGATCTGGCCGAGGCCATGGCCGAAGCCGGCATCGAAGCCACCGATACCGCGCGCGCCACACTGCATGTCGCCGGTCGTTCATCCCCCCATCCTCTGTTCATTTCGTTGGGTGAACTCGACGGCGTGACGTCGGTGCGTATCGAAAACGCCGAGGGATAAAGCGACAACTTGAGCATGGCCTATACCCTGGCTCGCGCGATAACCGCGCCACCGTTGATGCGCTACGGCCCCGCGCCAACGCCATACACACCGTATCGGACCACGTTACAAAATATTGCCTAGCGCGCCCGAAAACCGCCGTTTTATTAATCTATTTTAAAAAAATAGAACCATAGGCGCTTCTGGTATTCGTATGTCCTTTATTTCGGACTTCGGAACGCATTCCAGTCGCAGCCAGCGCCAGCGGCTATAACAAACGAGTGTATACAACACAGCCTTTTACTCACGCAAAGATCTAAATTATGGCCGATGCCTGCCGATAACGCTTTTCATCGTTATTTGCCAGGAGTCGACGAGATCATGGGCTGGCTCAAATCCCTCCAAGTTCGCTATACGGTCTTCGCCGTAGCGTTCTTCGTACTTCTCACCGGGGTGACCGTTGCGGTCATCGAAAGCTATATCGCGCCCGAACTACGGCACCAGTCCGAAACTATCGTCTCCGAGCGCGTCGGCAACATCGCCGACACCATCCAGCAACGGCTGGCTCGGGTGAACGCCCAGATGCGCACCATCACGGAAACGGTCGCGAGTCTGGACAACGACCAGATCCAACCGGTCCTGCCTTCGCTGGTCGATCAGTACGGCGATACCAGTATTTCAGGCGGCGGTATCTGGCCCCTGCCCTATAAGCGCGACCCGAGCCGCCAGCGCGACAGCACATTCTTCAACCGCGACAGCAGCGGCCGTCTGACGCTCAATACTTATTGGAATACGTCCGACTCCGACAAATACTTCGAGCAGCCCTGGTACAAGCACGGCCTGGCCGCCCCGAAGGGCGAGTGCGCCTGGGCCAAGGCCTATAAAGACGATGCCAGCCCGGAGCCGCGCACCAACTGTGCGATGAGCATTTTCCGCGATGGCCAGCGCTGGGGCGTGGCCACCATCGACGTCACACTCGGCTTTTTCAATGGCCTGGTCGCCGATATGGAAAAGCAGATCCAGGGCCAAATCCTGATCGTCGAAAAGGACGGCACGATCGTCAGCAACAGCACTCGGATCGACGGACCGATCGTGCTCGACAAACTTTCCGGTCTGGCCAGCCGGTCGCCGATGGCCGTGGCCGTAGCCAAGGCGCTCGGCACCTCGGGCACTGACGGCGCCCAGCCGGCCAAGACCAGCTTCGAGGCCAACGGCGAAGACGAAACCCTGTTCTTGCGTCCGATCGAAAACACCCCCTGGGTATTGGCCAGCGCCGTACCGACCCCTCTTCTAATGGCCAAGAGCAGCGAAGTACTGTCGCGCCTCGGCTGGACTCAGATCCCACTGGCTCTGCTGTTCCTGGCCTTCGTGGTACTCGGGCTGCGCATGATCATGCAGCGCATCGGCCGGCTACAGAGCGGTATCGAAGAACTGGCCTCGGGCGATGCCGACCTGACCCGTCGGCTGCCGGTCAATGGCGGCCTCGAATTCGAGGCGGTCTCGACCAGCTTCAATCGCTTCGTCGAGCGCCTGCAGTCGATGCTCAAACAGGTCTCCGAGGCCAGCGGCGAACTGGCCGGAGCCGCACGCCAGATCGCAGACGGTAATATGGACCTATCGGGTCGGACCGAAAACCAGGCCAGCGCGGTCCAGGAAACCGCGGCCTCGATGGAGGAATTGACCACTACCGTAGCCCACAACGCCGAACGCGCCCAACAGGGCAACGCAGTCGTGATCGAAACATCGACCCGGGCCGGCAAGGCCAGCGAAGTGGTCGGCGAAGTCGTCACGACCATGGACGACATCAACCGCTCGTCTCAGCAGATCGTGGACATTCTGTCCATGATCGACAGCATCGCCTTCCAGACCAACATTCTGGCCTTGAATGCCTCGGTCGAAGCCGCCCGGGCCGGCGAACACGGCCGTGGCTTTTCAGTGGTGGCCGAAGAAGTCCGGGCCCTGGCCAAACGCTCGGCCGATGCGGCAACCGAAATCCGCGAGCTCATCGAAGGCTCGAACGAAAAAGTCGGCCGCGGCGCGCAACTGGCCGAACGGGCCGGCGAGCACATGCAAGGCGTGGTCGACGAAATCCGCCGCGTGACGCAGTACATGGAAGAGATCCGCAACGCCAGCGAAGAACAGCGTCGCGGTATCGAACAAGTCAACCAGGCAGTCAACGATCTGGATTCGAACACGCAGCAAAACAGCGCGCTGGTCGAACAGGCCGCTGCTGCCGCACAATCCATGCACGAGCAGACGGATCGGCTCCAGCAGCTGGTCTCGGGGTTCCGGCTCGAGCAAAGCGACGCTCCGGCCCCCGGCGACGCGGCCACGCCACATGCTGCCGGGGTCGCATCGGACCGGGATTTCTATCCGGCGCCCGGTTGATAAGGCATTCCGTATCCAGCGCGACTGTCTTAGGGCGCGTCGTCACGAGGCACACCGCCGCGGTCCTGTAGTGGCAGGCCAAGGCATCGTGAGCGTGGCGTAGCCACGTGAGCGAACGATAACGCCGGATAGCCGACACAGGGCCGTGGGCCTGTGGGTGACGGCATGCCTCGCGACGACGCGTCCTAATACACGCGCAACAAACCGCCCGGTACCCGACTCATCGGTACCGGGCTATTCCCCGAGCATTCTAGGCGGCGCGGTCATTCGGGCGATCTACTGCCGAAACCTCGTACGACGCCGCCCCGAGCCGCGTTATACAACAGGCACCACGGGCACTACCGTGCGTTATTCCCCGAGATCAGTCCGTCGGTGAACCGCGGGTTCCATAACGTGGCTAGGCTTGTTCGGCGCAGGCCGCGATCGCTCGAGACCAGACTGCCCAACGGGCCTTGGAGCGGCTTGGAGGCCGACGGCCAGGGCACCCGCCCGACCTGCGCCACACAACAGCCATACCGTATTTGCCGCGTCTTAAGCAGTACCACGGCGCTGAACAACGTTTTCTGCTTGTTTTAAGTACCTCCCGAGCCTCTTGCAGGCATCAACGAGCCCTGCTTGGCAGACAGCGATGCTCGGCCCCGCTACCATCGGGCCATTGGCCGCCCGCTCGCCCCAATCAGGCATGGAAAACAAAGCGCCCGTCCCTCCGTTTACGCTGGCAAGCGCAATCCAAAAAGTACGCCTGGCCGAGGACGCCTGGAACCGCCGCGATCCAGCCAAGGTCGCGCTTGCCTATACCCCCGACAGCCAATGGCGCAATCGCACAGAATTTTTGAGCGGCCGCGACGAAATCCAGGCTTTTCTCGCCCGCAAATGGCGCCGCGAACTCGACTACCGGCTGATCAAGGAACTGTGGGCGTTCGGCGAAGACCGTATCGCGGTACGCTTTGCCTATGAATATCGCGACGACTCGGGCCAGTGGTATCGCGCCTACGGCAACGAAAACTGGCAGTTCGACGCATACGGCTTGATGGCACAGCGCCTGGCCAGCATCAATGACCTACCGATCGCCGACTCCGAGCGGCTGTATTACTGGCCCCAGGGGCCACGCCCCGACGATCAGCCGGGCCTGAGCGAACTCGGTCTATAGATCGCACGAGCGTTTCTCGTTTGCCATGTGCGATCACGACGATCGACACCCGCCCGGGTACTGCCGCAACCGCGCCAAAGACACCGAGCGAGCCCCCGAACGTCCCCAACGCTCGGCATCCATAAGCGCGCGGGCCCAGCGCTGGCACCTAACGGCGGCGGCCTGGTCGGCACTCGACAGCCCTGGCCTGCCAAGCGCCGAGCGCACAGAACCCAGGCCAGCCTGCATGCAACGCCGCGCATGCCGCCGGTTCGTGCAACATCGCCCTAAGGATGAGCAGAGAGCTGTGATGCAGCCCGAACGGTTGGCTGCCGCAAAGCAGCGCTGCACGTCATGACCGACCTGGCCGCCAACCGGGGTGGGGTACCTAAGGCGGACGGCTCACGCCCGGCCGTGTAACCCAGCCCGCTATGGGATCGACGAACCGCTCCGACGATTCGACCGGGTCGAACATGCTGGTTGCAACAAACTGGCCGCCTTAGACCATGCGGCCGCATGGCTGTCTGGGCAGCCGCAGTGTTTGGTTGGAGATCAACCGGCTCAAGCCAGCCCGGCCGCCTTCCAGAGCTTGTTGTGGAACAGCTCGTCCATATCCGGATCCATATACGGCCCGACCCGGCTTCGGGTATTGATGCGCATGCTCTGGCGCTGTTGGGTGTACGCCGGCCAATCGGGCAGCCCCGGTGCCGACGGCCGACCGTGTCGAGCAAACGCGACCCAGGCGCTGGACACGGTCTCGGCCAAATCGGCGACCTCGGGCCCGCCTTGGGTCATCACCTGCCCTGCCGGTACATTGGCATTGGCGAACACGAACGGGATTTCGATCGTGTGCGGGGAATAAAGCTTGCCGCCGTCAATCGGCGTCTGCCAGTCGAAGCGATAGCTATAGACAGGCGCGGCATCGGACATGGTCCAGGCCTCTATAACGGCCGAACTCAGCGTGCCCATGGCATAGTCGGAAAATATCCGGACCCATAGCCCCGAAAGATCGTAGTCCGGAAAATCGCGCCGGTAGCTGGCCAGGATCGGCGCGGCCGTCTCGGCGCCAAAGATGTGTTCGACACGCTGCTCGAGCCCAGCCTTGTCGAGCGAATAGGCAGTATCGCCCAGCATGATTAGCGTGAACTCGGTGCCGTTCTGGCCGATGAGCAAGGGCACATCGCGGCTGCTCGGTACTGCCTTCGGATCGACGACATGCGCCGGAATCAGATGGTCGTCGAGCACCGGCCAGAAGCCGCTCGGAAACCCCGGGGTCTGCATCGACATCGGCTGCTCGGACAGCACCTGGGATTGGGCGGCGACCACCTGCTCCCAACTGAGATCGTGTAGCTTGTCAGCCGTCTCCGGAGTAATCTCGAGCGCGGACAGCACGGCGCGGGCGAGTTCGTCGGCCTGCTCTGGTGCCACGAAGCGCGTGAGCGGGCCACTTTCGATGATCGCGCGATGGAAACAGCCCTTTAGCCGAGGGCACGCCCAGTAGCGTCGCGATTTTCCAGCCGCCGCCTGATTCGCCGAAGATCGTGACCCGATCCGGATTGCCACCGAACGCAGCGATGTTGTCGCGTACCCAGGCCAAGGCAGCGACCAGGTCGCGGATGCCGAGATTGGCCGAATCCGAAAAGTCGCCACCCGGCACCTGCGACAAATCAGTCAGTCCGGAGGCCCCGAGTCGGTGATTGATCGTGACGACGACCACGTCGCCACGACGGGCCAGATTGGCCCCATCGTAGATCGGGCCGGGCCGCTACCCGAGGCCCAGCCGCCACCGTGCAACCAGCCCCTTACCGGCCGATCTTTCGAGCCATCGGTCGGCGCCCAGACATTAAGCGCACGGCAGTCGTCGCCGGGCGTGACGTTATCGGCCGGCGTTAAAACGGGGGCGCCGGCGAGTAGTTCTGATCTTAGGACTGTGGCGCGGATTGAGGATAGCGCAACGCTTTGCGAACCCCGGACCAGGGTTTCAACCGGCTGTGGCGGCGCGAATCGATTCCAGCCGGCGATACTTCGTGCATAGGGCATCCCGAGAAAACGGTCCACGCCGTCAAGTCGCCGCCCCTGTACACGGCCAACGTCGGTTGTCACGACCGGGGCACGGCCGATTGCGCCTGGAAGGGCACATTGGATACCACCAACGCCGCGCTCGCAGCGGCCAGCAGGCGTCTGCGGGTGAGGCCATTCGACTCAGAGGGCAAAGACACCCTCACTCTCATTTAGTTTGAAATCGATCCCGGTCCGTTCAGCCGAAATCTCCCATAGGTCTTGGGCCAGCCCTGGATCTTTGGCGAACTCTACGGGTTCGACACGTACCGGATAGCCGCGCATCTGCAGAACCCCGTCGGGGCCGAAAAAATCACCCGATACCGCGTTTGGATCGACCGCGGCGCGTAGCGTCGCGAGCGCCCCCTGCGCGGCCGGCATGCCCCTGATCGGCCTGAAAAAACGCGCCATACCGGAATGCTGCTGCAGCCCGGATCGGATCCAGCCGGGATGACAGGCACAGACTTTGGGCTCAGTTCCGGTACGTCGTCGGTCCAACTCGTAGACAAACAGCAAATTGGCGAGCTTGCTGTCGCTATAGGCTTGCCCGGCGTCGTATTCGCGCAGACGCCAGTCGAGATCAGCCAGATGCGGGCCGCCGCGACGATGAGCGATACTCGATGTGACCGTGACCCGCGAGTTCGGCGTTGCCTTGAGCAACGGCCAGAGCCGTGCGGTCAACGCGAACGTCCCGAAATGATTGGTCCCCATCTGGAGTTCGAAACCGTCCTCGGTACGGCCAAGCGGCGGCATGACAACGCCAGCACTGTTGACCAGCAGATCCAGCCGGTCGACCTCGGCGATCAGCGTAGCCGCAAAACTGTGGATCGAGCCCAGGCTCGCCAGATCGAGTTCGCGTACAGCAGGCCGCACCGCCGGATCGCGGGCGCCCAGGAGCGCAGCCAAGGCCTCGCCCCGGGCGCGATCACGTACCGCGAGAATGACCTCGGCGCCATTGGCCAGCAGAGCTCGCGCGATCTCACGCCCAAGTGCGGATGTGGCACCGGTCACAACGGCACGGCGCCCTGTCAGATCGGGAATATCGGCTTCTGTCCAATGCGTTACGTCCATCGGCTGTATTCTTGTCGCATACTCGTCTCCGACAGCGGCGCAGACAGCGAAGCACGCCGGCAAGCTACTTCTTTAAACGATGTTCGTTAAACGGCTACAGATTGAGCCTAACTTTATATGACTACTGGTCAGTTATATATTGGTCAATGGTCGGCTCGCAAGAAGATACTGCGCGATTGTGAGGGCTAGCCACGGATGACCTTGAGAAAAAACAAGAAAAGAGCGCGCTCCGAGAAGGAGAAGGAAGCGCGACGCGCCGCGATTCTGGTCGCAGCGCAGGAAATGATTGCCGACACCGGTTTCGACGGCATGACGATGAGCGCCTTGGCACGACGGGCCGGGCTGTCCAAGGGCACGCTCTATCTTTACGTCCACAGCAAGGAAGAGTTATTTCTGGCGCTGTTCGTGGATGCCCTGGAAACCCTGGTCATCCGTATCGAACAGGAGGCGACCGAACACAATCTGGCCGAACTCATGGGACGTGTACCGCAGGAAGTGCCCCTGTTCTTACCGCTTCTGGCACGGCTGGTCGCCGTGATCGAGGCCAATGTTGCGGATCCCCCATTGTTCGAGGCCAAACGCACGATGCATGGCTATGGCGACCGGGTCGCCGCAGTCATCGCTCGAATTAGCGGTGCCTCTTTGGAACGAGCCAGCGAGACGGCTTCGGTTCTGATGATGGCAATGCAGGGCGCAGCACAGTTCGATATCACCGCGCAGCGCGATCTCGCCACGGTACCGGACGACCTGAAACCCGCGTTTGCCTCACAGGCTTTTTCGGAACGTTTTCCAATGGCAGCCCGCCTGATCCTTTCGGCGATACTCTGAGCGAGGCCATAGCGCCATATGCCGCCAAGCAGACGCTACTGCCCAAGCGGTTGCCGCCGACCCGATCGGCCCACAGGCGACAAGCAGACGTACCCGGCCGCAGCCGGATACACCTGTTCTATCTTATTGCATCAGCTGATCTAGCTCGCTGGGCAGATCGAGCTTCACGCCCTCGACTTCGCCGTCGTCGAGCGCTTTTTCGAGAGCGCTAACGACACCAGAGACGAGTTGCTGGGCGTCTTCCATGTCGAGTTCGGTACGAAAGCAGATCTTGCCGTAGAACTCGTCGAGCGAGATCGGGACATAGGACGTTTCGGCCCGATCACCGCCGGCCCGGACCGCATCGGCGATCTCGTCGGGCAGCTGCTCGGCCATGCGTTTGGTCTGGTCCTTGGGCAGCTGCTCGCAGAGCGAGTCGAGGGTGATCAGCGTGCACTGGTGCACGACGTCGGGGGCGAGCTGCGGGCATGACTCGTAGACATGGGCAACGAATTGATCGGTCTGCATGGCGCTCCTGGCTGAAGCCGGTAATCAAATAATGACCTGTCAGCATGAAAGCCACGCGCCATGAACACTATCCTGATTAATCCTGAGTTTGCCCCCACCCCCGCGGCGGCGGCCGGTTGTGATTACAATGCGGCATGCTCTTCCGGTCTTTTGGTGCAGCATACACAGAACGCACGGTGGCGACCTCTCGGGGTTGCCGCCATGCAACACACCCGTGGTGGCAGCGCCATAACGCTGTCGAAGCGTGCGGTTCGCGCTTCGAGCCTCGGGGTGTGGGTCTCGCCCAAAGCGCCGGGCTAGACGACAGGGTCCGTTTGCGCACGAATAAGCCTCCCGGCGGCGCCCACTTGCCCTTCGACAGATGTCGGTACCCACGGTCATGACAGATCCACAGCCCACCACCGAGCCAGCCGCACCGCCCCATCGCTGGCTGATCGCCCTGACTGTGCTGATGGGGACGATCGCGGTCGTGATCAACGCGACGGTGGTCAACGTCGCTATCCCGCCGATCATGGCGGATTTCGGCATCGGCCAAGCCGCCGCACAGTGGATCTCGACCGGCTTTCTGGCGGCCATGACCGCAACCATGCTGGGCAGCGCCCGGATCATGGAACAGCTGGGGCAGCGGCGCACCTTTGGCCTGTGCCTCTGGGTTTTTATGGGGGCCTGCGTGCTCGCGGCTGCGAGCCCGAACACTACGGTACTGATCGTATCCCGCATCATTCAGGGTGCGACCGCCGGTATCATCCAACCGTTGGCCCTAGTGATAATCTTCCAGGCCTTCGACGATACCCAGCGCGGCCGAGCACTCGGGATATACGGCATGGGAGTGGTACTGGCGCCTGCAGTCGGGCCGGCGGTCGGCGGGATACTTATCGACTGGCTGTCCTGGCGGGCCGTGTTTCTGCCCTCGATTCCGTTCTGTGTCCTGGGGCTACTCGGGGCCTGGCGTTTCCTGCCCGAGCACCGGGCCCGTGAGCGGGTCGCTTTCGACTGGTTCGGTTTCGCCCTCTTGGCCGCCACCCTCGGCCTGCTGCTGACCGGCCTGACCCAGCTGTCCGAACACGATCCAATGCTCGGCGGGCTGTTGGTCGCGGCCGGGCTCGCAGGCAGCATCGGCTTTGTCGCACGTCTACTGACAACCCGCAAGCCACTGATCCAGCTCGCCGTTTTCGCCTATCCGCGATTCATTCTGGCGAGCGGCATCTCGATTCTCTATGGCGCCGGGCTGTATGGCTCGACCTATCTGGTGCCGCTGTTGGCCCAGAGCGTACAAGGATTGTCGCCCAGTACCACCGGGCTGGTGATGATGCCCGCCGGACTGACCCTACTGGCCATATTTCCGATCGGCGGACGGCTGGCCGATCGGTTCCCGGCGCACCGCCTCAATCTGATCGGCTGTGCCGGCTGCGCCCTGGGCACCTTCGGCCTGGCCCTGACCGATCCGACGACACCGTTCTGGTTGCTGGCCGCGCTGGTCGCCATTGGCCGAATGGCGCTGGGCATCATGATGCCGGCGCTGAATATCGGCGGTCTGCGGGGGCTTCCGAACACGCTCACCCAGCAAGGCTCGAGTGTGATCAGTTTTGCCCGCCAGCTCGGCGGCACGCTCGGCGTGAATCTGCTTGCACTGCTGCTGGAGATTCGTGCCGCCCACCACCTGGGTGGCACCATCGGTCTGCACCAGCTATACCAAGATGGCCCACCTTCGAGCCAGGCCCTAGCCGGGATCACAGCGGCTTTTCACGATACGTTCCTGATTTTCGCTGCCATATTTCTGATCGGGCTGGCACTGGCCACAGGTATGGCGGTCTTGTATCGCCGCGAGCCGGCCGAACAACCGCCGCCCGCCGAGCGTCGCGGCTAAACAGCGGCCCCGGTCATTCGATCCAATCGGCCGGCTGTAAGAGTTTTATCGAGCGGCACCGATTATGTTCGTTACCATGGCAATGGATACATATTAAAAGGCCGGGGCCGGGCGAGATGACCTGCTGCGCTCTGCCCATGCCAGGAATACGATCGCACTCGCGGCTGCCATGCTGCCGCATGGCAGGGCGCCCGATCGTATCGCTCAGTGCAACCGAAACGAGTTCATCCGGCTGTACCGAGTCTTTCGTATCCGGATTGTCTGCCGGGCCATTCCGATAGCCGCCGGACGCCGGCCGTAAATCACAAGCCGAACCGAATATGCCGACCACCGCGATTGAGATCATCGAACGCCACGCGCGAGCCGGAACGTGGTGGTATGACCCGGACAGCAGCGAACTATGGTGGTCACCGGGCATATACCGGCTCTACGGTCTCGATCCGGAGCGCCACAGGCCTACTTTGCAACAGGCACTGAGCTATCTGACGCCCGAATCCCAGGCGCATGTACAGGCCGCGATCGAACACGCCCTAGCCACGGGCCAAGGCTGGAATCTTTTGCTGCAGATGCAGCGTAGCGATGGTGTGTTACGCCATATGCAGGGCATCGGCAGTGCCGAGCCGCGAGCCGGGCACGCCCCATTGCTGGCCGGCGCTTTTTTTGACGTCCACGACGAAACCGAAAGGCGCCAGAACCAGCGTCGTCTGGAACAACAGCTGGCCGAACAGGCACTGCGCTGGCAAACCGCGAGCGAGAGCGCCGGCCTGAGCTTGATCGACCTCGATCTGGACACCGACCAAATCAGCCTGTCGGGCGTACTGGCTCGGCGCCTGGGCCTGACGAGCGAACAGAAAGCCCGGCTCGACCACGCCGCATGGTATCAACTCATGCATGACGCCGATCGCGCAGCACGCCGGCACAAGCTGGCAGCCCATACCGATGGCCGCAGTGCATTGTTCGATTGCGAATACCGGCTGTGCTTGCCTGAACAACGAATGATTTGGGTACGCGAAGCCGGCAAGGCATGGCACGAGGATGGGCGCGTTCGGGTCATCGGTACGCTCACCGATATCGATGCCCGCAAGCAGGCCGAACGCGCGCTCAAGCAATCCCAGCGTCGTCTACAGCAGACGCTGCGCAATGCCCCGATCGGCATCGCGCTGGTCTCGCCTGAAGGCCGTTGGCTGACGGTCAACCAGGCCATGTGCGAGATGATCGGGTATTCCGAAACCGAGCTGCTGGCCCTGACCTTTCAGGATGTCACCCATCCCGACGACCTCGCAGACGATCTGGCTCGGGCCGAAGGTCTACTGGCCGGGCACACTCTCGGCTATCGGCTAGAAAAACGCTATCTCCACAAGGCCGGTCACGCCGTGGACATCCAACTCGATGTCTCGCTGCTGCGTGATGAGACCGGCCAACCGCTGTATTTCATCGCCCAGGTTCAGGACATCAGCGAACGCAGGCGCGAGCATCGCGAATTGTTCGAGGCCCACGAACTGGCCAATATCACCTTCGAGGCCATTGGCGAAGGGGTCATCCGAATCGACCGACATGGGATCATCCAGCAAGCCAACACCGCGGCCTGCGATCTGCTCGGCGAAGCCCGCAACAGCCTGCTCCACCATCGATTCATCGATCGCATCACGTTCTATCACCCAGATGACGGCCAGCCGATCGAGCATCCGCTGCCGGCGGTCCTCGAATACGGCGGCTGTGCCCAGGTTCCGCTTTTCACCCGGCTGTGCCGCCGCGACGGCAGCCTGATCCCGATCGCCGACTCGCTATCGGCGATCCGCGCCGAGAACGGTGAAATCCGGGGCGCTGTGTTCGTATTTCAGGACATCAGCGAAGCTCGCCGCCATACCGAGGAACTCATTCATCAGGCCAGCCACGACACATTGACTGGGCTGCCGAACCGGCGTGGTTTCCAACAAGGCCTGACCGCGACCTGGCAGCGAGTACGCAGCGGCATGCTGCGGGCGTTCGTGATGTATCTCGACCTCGATCATTTCAAGGCAGTCAACGACAATTGTGGCCATGCCGCAGGCGACGAACTGCTGTTCCGGGTCGCCTCCAATCTGCGCGGTCTATTGCGCGACAGCGACGTCCTGGCACGCCTGGGCGGCGACGAGTTCGCCGCGATCGTACATGCCCGCGAAGCCGAGGGCGCTCGGGTGGTCGCCGACAAGTTCATCCGCAGCATCCAGGCCTTGGAATTCGTCTACGACGGGCGAACGTACCGGGTCGGCCTGAGCGTGGGCATCGCAGCCCTGGATGCGGCCCTGGATGCCCCCGAGGCTTCGCTGGCCCAGGCCGATAGCGCCCTGTATGCCGCCAAAGAGGCCGGCCGAAACTGTTACCGGCTATTCCAGAATTCCGACCGGGCCGAGAGCGCTGCAGCCCCACCGGACGACGCCGAACTCCTGCGGCGTGGGCTGGACAACGATGGCTTCCGTTTGTATCTACAGCCGATCGTCGACTGCGATTCACGACCCATTGGGCACGAGGCCTTGCTCCGGGCAGTCAGCAGCGACGGCAGCGACGTCGTACCGGCCAGTGCTTTTCTGCCGGCCGCCAAACGGCTCGGATTGACCCCAGAGATCGATCTCTGGGTCGTCGAACGGGCATTGGAACTGCTTGATAGCCCGACATCGGGTCTCGCCGAAAGCGCCTATCTCAGCGTTAATCTCAATCCTTTCAGCCTAGCCGATGCCCGCTTTCATGCGGTACTGCTGAGCCGATTGGATGCGAACCCGCAGCATGCCGGGCGGCTGGTATTCGAAATCGCCGAAAGCGATGCCCTGTTCGGCGCGCAGTATCCAGAGTTGATCGACCAGATCCGCACCCGCGGCTTCGAGGTCTGGCTCGACGACTTCGCGAGCAGCTACCAGGGCTTCGACCTACTCAAACGTGTCCATGTCGACGGTATTAAAATCGATGGCGCATTCATTCACTCACTAGACCAAGACACGATCAATCGGGCCGTACTGCGCGCTATCGTAGATGTCGCGCGCAGCCACGACCTGACCATGATTGCCGAAGGCGTCGAGACCGAAACCAGCTTTGCCCTGCTGGCCAAGGCCGGCATCGCACGCTTTCAAGGCTTTTATTTCCAACCACCGGCGCCCAACCCGACCCGCTGTGCTGGCGCTATCCATGGCGCGAATCGTGGCTGAAAATTCAGTCGCCCCTTGCCCAACGCCGCAGGGTGCCGAGCGATAACTAGTTTTTTATCCGACAATCCGCCGAACGGTCATTGCCCCCCGATGATTAGCGCTTATAGTGGCGCATAAATATGCCTTCCTGCGCCTACGCGGCTGTTTCGGCTATCGTAGTGCCCCATGACCATGCGGTTTTATAAAAACTATTCTAACGCTGCGTCACATCTGGCTGTTTTTTCTTTCGAAACCGGCCGATGGCACAGGGCGCTAAACCCTGCGGTCGCTCGAACCGAGACCGCCCAGCGTAAGGCCTAGACGTGAAGCGCATCGCGATCGACGTACTGGATCAACACGCCCAAGGTGGCACCTGGTCGCTGGATGCCGGAACCGGCGAACTCTGGTGGTCGGACGGCATCTATGCCGTTCACAAACTCGACCCCCGACATTTCACCCCGTCGCTAGAAGCCGGGCTGTCGTTTTTCGATCCCCCTTCGCAGGCAGCCCTGCGGGAGGCGGTCGCCTCCGGCGACAGCTGGAACATGTTTCTGCGGCTGATCCGGGCCGACGGTGTCATGCGCCACGTCCATTCGATCGGCCAGGCCGAACAACGCCCGGGGCAGGCCACGATCACGACCGGGCTATTGCTCGATGTCGAGCATATCGTGGTCGAACAGAATATCCGTCGCGGTCTGGAACAACGCCTGGCCGAGCAGCAACAGCTCTGGCGCCTGGCCGGGGAAAGCGCCGGCCTTGGTCTGCTCCAGTTCGATTTCGACGACGATCTCTATCGTGTCATGGGCGGCTTTGCTCGCCGCATCGGCCTGAGCCGCAATCCCGAAGTGACCCTGCCACGACGGACCTGGGACAGCTATGTGCACCTGGAGGACCAGCCCAATCGCCAGGCCAGTCTCAAGGCCCATATCGACGGACAGAGCCCGGTGCACCAAAGCGAATACCGCCTGTGCCTGCCGAACGCCGAGCCGTTGTGGATCAAGGAAATCGCCGGACTGGTCGAGGATGAAGCGTCTTCGGGCCCGCGCCTGATTGGGGTGCTGTCGGATATCAGCGAACGCAAGGCCCGCGAACAGGAAGCCCAACGCGACCGACAACGGCTGGCCGATACGCTGGCCAACGCGCCGATCGGCATCGCGTTGATCGCGCCAACTGGCGAGTGGCTGCATGTGAATCACGCGCTCTGCGCCATGCTCGGCTACACCGAAGCCGAACTGATGGCACGCAGCTTTCGCGACATCACCCATCCCGAGGACCTGCCGATCGCGCTGACCGGCATGGACGACATGCTCGCCGGCCGACTTACAACCCGGCGCAGCGAAAAACGCTACCTCCACAAAGCCGGGCAGGCCATCAACGTACAGTTGGATATGTCGCTGCTGCACGATGGCGACGATCGGCCGCTGCACTTCATCTGCCACATACAGGACATTACCGAGCGTAAGCGCTCGGAAAGCGCCTTGTTTGAAGCCAAAGAACTGGCCGAAGTCACCTTCGGCGCGATCGGCGAAGGCTTGATTCGGGTGGATCGCGCCGGGCGCATCAACCAGGCCAACCCAGCCGCGCAATCGCTACTCGGCGTCGACGCGGCCGCGCTACTCGGGCAACGATTTGCCGATTGCGTGACGCTGCTGGATGCCGAACAGGACCGGCAACTGCCCGATCCGGTCGACGAAGTACTGCGTCGCGGTCAGCGTCTGCGGGTGCCGATCTTCACTCGGCTCAAGCGCCAAGACGGCTGCCACATCTCAATCGTCGACTCGGTGTCGCCAATCCATAACGCCGACGGCCTGATCCGGGGGGCAGTCTTCGTCTTTCAGGATGTCAGCGAAACCCATCGCATGACCGACGAGCTGGTCTATCAGGCCAATCACGACGTGCTGACCGCCCTGCCGAACCGCCGTGGCTTCGAGGAAGCCGTCACTGCGGCCTGGCAGCGCAGCCGTTCCGGGGCCGGCACGGCCTATCTGTTCTATATCGATATCGATCGCTTCAAGATCATCAACGATACCCACGGCCATGCCGCGGGCGACGAGCTACTCAAACATATCGCGCACGTACTGCGCGCCCGGCTGCCCTGTACGGCCTTACTGGCGCGTCTGGCCGGGGATGAATTCGCAGCGGTGGTGTTCGTCAACAGCGATGAACAGGCGCAGTTCATAGCCGATAAGCTCATTCGCGCCATCGCCGATCTCAAGTTCATCTATGCCGAGCGGCCGATCTCGGTCGGCGCGAGCATCGGGATCACGTTGCTCGACGGTCGATTGGCCTCGCCCGAGCAGTCGCTGATCCATGGCGATGCAGCACTGTACACCGCCAAGAACACCGGCCGTGGCCGCCACTACCTGTTCGGCGCCAGCCCGTCCGTCGCCGCCCAGGCCCAGGCGTATATGGATTCGGCCCAGCTGTTGCACAGCGGGCTGGAACAGGATCGCTTCAAACTCTATTTGCAGGCGATCGTAGACGCCAGCGGAAACCGCGTCGGCTACGAGGCACTGCTGCGTTTTCAGACCGAAGACGCCCTGGTCGGTCCGGCAGTCTTCATGGACACGGCCAAGAGCCTGGGGTTGATGCTGCGTATCGATCGCTGGGTCGTGAACGCGGCAGTCCAACTCATCCGCGACCACTGCCTACGAGACAAATGGCCCAAGGACCACTATCTAAGCGTCAACCTGACCCCGGCCAGCTTGACCAACCCGATGTTTCACAAGGAAATACTTGAGACCCTGGATGCCCGAACGATCCCAGCCGGCTGTCTGAGCTTCGAAATCACGGAAAGCGAAGAACTTACCGGCGACAACTATCCGCTTCTGGTCAAAGCCCTCAGGGCACGCGGTTTCACTGTATGGCTGGATGATTTCGCCAGCGGTTATAACAGCTTCGATATGCTCAAGCGGATTTCTGTGGACGGCATCAAAATCGATCGCTCTTTTGTGCAAGACATCGAAAGCGACCCGATCGACCGTGCAGTCATTGGCTCGATCGCCGATATTTCGGCCTCGCTATCGCTGGACGTCATCGCCGAAGGCGTCGAAACCGCCGCCATGCTGGATGTACTGGTCAAAAAAGGCTTCACCCGTTTCCAGGGCTACTATTTCCATCGCCCAGCTCCGGCCGCCGAAGTACTCGCTGCCGGCAGCGACTACCGCCGGCTCGAACAAGCCTGACCGGGGTTCGATCCGTTTGCACTGCCGGTGTTCAACGGGTCAGGCTCTAGGCCATGAATTGGAAAGCCGCAACCCGCCAAGCCCATACGCAGGCACTGGCTGCTCATGCGCTCGCGCCCATCGATACCGACATCCGGCTTATCGAAGACGCCGGGCTGACCTATCTCGTGCGCCTCGTACATGGCCTGAAACAGAAACCGCGCAGCGCATTCCAGGGTTCGTCCAAAGACCCGTTCGCCCCACCCTACGATCCGGACCTGTGGGTCGGCGAACTGGCGCCTGCGCATGCAGGCCTGCTAAACAAGTTTCCGGTGCTCGATCCTCATCTGCTGCTGGTCACGACCGACGACAAGCCCCAAACCCACCTGCTCGGCCAGCAGGACTGCCAGGCACTGCTGCGGGTCCTGCACGATTGGGATGGGCTGGCGTTCTACAACGGCGGCCCCGAAGCCGGCGCCAGCCAGCCTCACAAACATCTGCAAGTGGTCGACCTGCCCCTGGCGAATACTGGCCCGGCCCTGCCGGTGGCTGATGCCCTGGCTCGGGATCTGCCAGCCTCCGGGATCGGCCGTAGTATGGCCCTGCCGTTTCCGCATGCCGCGACCCGTCTATCGCCCGAGATATGGGCCACGCCGGCTAAGGGGGCTGCGTTATTGCATGCCCGCTACCACGAACTGCTCGAAGCCGTCGGCCTGGCCAGCGCCGGCCCCGAACAGGCGGGCGCCTACAATCTGCTGGCAACTCGGGAATGGCTGTGGCTCGTACCGCGTCAACAGGCGGCTTACCGCGGCATCGAAATAAATGCATTGGGCTTCGCAGGCGCCTTGCTGGTCACCGATGCCGAACATCTGGAGCGGCTGGAATCGATCGGCCCGGCCCGCTGTCTGCGCGAGGCCTGTCCCACCGGCTGATCCGGCGACAAGCAGCCCGGCCGCTGTTTGACGAGCTTTTGACTTGGCTTGTCGCCGCTGGCGACCGCCTTCGTTGTCTACACGAGGCCTGCGGCGCCGATTTCTATGTCAAACGCCCAACGTATCGATTGTCGCGGCCCCAAAGTCAGGCTTAGACAGCGATACGCCGGGTCCGCTTTTCGAGCGATCGCGCCCGCCCAGGGAGCGAAACGGCGTAAGATGAGCACATGCATCTCCATGTTTACCGGATTTTCCCGCACTCTATGCGATAAGATGCAGCATACAGCTTGTCGCGATGTCTATTCGGAAACCGCTCCATGCCCCGCAATCGCCGTGTGACCATATCCGATGTTGCCGCCCGGGTGGGACTGACCAACATCACCGTGTCCCGAGCGCTGAACCGCCCGGAAATGGTCAAACCGGAAACCCGTTCTAAAATCGAAGCCGCGGCCAGCGAATTGGGTTATGTACCCAACGCCTTCGCCCGCGGGCTCAAGCATAGCCGCAGCCGGCTGATCGGCTTCGTCACCGCCAGCGTCGACAATCCGTTCTATGCCGAGATGATCAAGGCCGTATCGCGCCATGCTAAGCGGCACAACTATGCGATTTTGCTGTTCGACACCGACGGTGAGCCCTGGCTGGAAGCCAATGCCATCGAAACCCTGCTCAGCTACCAGGCCGCCGGGATCATACTGTCACCGGTCTCGGATGAGCCGGACTATCAGCCGGACTATATCGAGCGCCTGATCCATAGCGATGTCGCCGTAGTGCAGCTCGATCGTACCCTGCACGATGCCGCTTTCAGCTCGGTCGTCCTCGACAATAGCTGGGCCGGCCAATGCGCAGCCGCCCATCTACTCGAACGCGTGTTCGCCGGGCCGTCTGTGGGCGACCAGAGCTCGTCACGCCTGCTGGTCGCGGCCGGGCCGGAACATTCACGGATCGCACGCCAACGCCTGGCCGGAGTACATCAGGCATTGGCCGAAAGCGAACGCGACATCGCGGTCGATGTGCTGTGGGGCGATTACACTTTAGAGCCGGCCCGCGCCCAGGTCAGCCACTATCTAGAGGCCCATGGCATGCCGCGGGCGATCTTCGGCATGAACCAGCTGATTACGCTCGGCGCCCTGCAGGCCATGAAATCCCACGGGATCGCCCCCGATGCCTTGGACGTGATCAGCATCGACCGGCTGCCGTATCTGGATCTTTTCGATATCCACGTGCCCTGCGTGGTCCACGACGGTTTCCGGGCCGGCCAGCAAGCCCTCGATCTGCTGCTCGAACGCATCGCCGATCCAGAACTGCCGCCTCAAACGTTGACCGTCCGCGGCGAACTCATCGAGTAGCGGCGGCGCATACGCGCTGCGCCGCCGCAGCGGGCTTAGGGAATCAGCAGCACCTTGATCGATTCGGCCGCCGTGGCCATACGAAAGCCTTCTTCGAACTCGGCCAGCGGCAGTTCGTGGGTAACGATGCCGTCGGTGGTCACCCGCTTGCGGGCCAGCAGGTCGATGGCCACCGGGAAGGTCCGCGGCGACAGATGGGCGCCGCGCACGTCCAGTTCCTTGCGATCACCGATGATCGACCAGTCGACCGAAGTCTCCTTGCCGAACACGCTGAACTCCACGAACCGACCCAGCTTGCGGATGATATCCAGGCCCTGGCGTACCCCGGTCGGCGAGCCGGTCGCCTCGATATAGACGTCGCAGCCATAGCCGTCAGTCAACTCGCGGACCCGGGCGCCGACATCGTCCCGCCCCGGATTGAGCGTGACGTCCGCGCCGAAGCGTTCGGCCAGACGCAGGCGCTCATCGAGCATGTCGATTACGATCAAGCGTTTCGGTGTCTTGAGCCGGGCGACCTGGACCATTGCCAGGCCGATCGGGCCGGCACCGGCAATCACCACCGTGTCATCGAGCTGGATATCGCCGCGATTGACGGCATGGATACCACAGGCCAGTGGCTCGATGAACGCTGCATCGGCCCGGGACAACGCTTCGGGGATACGATGCAGCCGGGCGTTGGCCGGCACCCGCATGTATTCGGCCATGCCGCCGTCGGCTACTTCGCGCTGGAAACCAAAGATATTGTGTACTTCGCACATCCAGTAATGGCCCGAGTCGCAGTATCGGCATTCACCGCAGGGTACGATCTGCTCGGCGATGGCGCGGTCGCCGACCGCCAGCCCGGCCCGCCGGCCCGCGCCTTCACCGAGTTCGACGACCTCGCCGAAGAACTCGTGCCCGGCCACCACCGGCGCCTGTACCCACGACGGCTGGCTATCGTTGCCCCAGAACATCGCGGCACCGCCGCGACATTTCACATCGCTGGCACAGATGCCGCAGGCACCGATCTTGAGCACGACTTCGCCGGGGCCGGCGCTCGGCCGCGGGCGCGATTCGTGGCGATAATCCTCGGGGCCGTGGCAGACCACGGCCTGCATCGTTGCCGGTGCGTTCGCGGTGGTTTGGCTCATGGTTGGAACTCCTTGTGCCGCGGCGCGGCGTTCAATCGAAAAATCAAGCGTTACGCCCGCGGCCGATATATACCGCCAGCAAGATGATGCCGCCCTTGACCACGTCTTGGAGATAGGGCGACACCCCCATCAGATTCAGGCCGTTGTTGAGGATCGCCAGCAGCATGGCCCCAACCAGGGTGCCGAGTACCACGCCGCGGCCGCCCGAGATCGCAGCGCCGCCGAGCACCACGGCAGCGATTGCATCCAGTTCGAAACCGGTGCCGATGTTCGGCTGGCCGCTCATTAGGCGCGAGGTGATCACCAGACCGGCGATCGCCGCGGTCAGCCCGCTGATGGTGTAGACCAGCAGCTTGGTGCGCGGCACGCGGATACCGGTCAGCCGGGTGGCCTCTTCGTTGCCACCGATGGCATAGACATAGCGACCGAAGGCGGTGTGGTGCATGACCACATAGGCTGCGGCATAGACCACCAGCATGATGATGATCGGCACCTGCAGCCCGCCCAGGTCGCCGCGGCCGAACCAAGAAAACCAGGACGGCAGCCCGGAGATCGGATAGCCGCCGGTATAGATCAGCGCCAGCCCGCGGGCCGCGCCCATCGTGGCCAGGGTCACGATGATCGGTGGCATACGGCCGAAGGCCACGCAGAAACCGTTGAAGCCGCCGAACAGCATGCCGACGCCGAAACCGGCCAGAATCGCGACCGGCGCCGGCCAGCCGGCCGCCATCAATCCCGCCATGACGGTGCCGGACAAGGCCATCACGGGGCCGACCGATAGATCGATGCCGCCCGTGAAGATGGCGAAGCTCATGCCGACCGCGATGATCGCGATCACCGAGCCCTGGCGGGCCACGTTGGCCAGATTCGAAAACTCCAGGAAGCGGTCGTTGACCAGCCCCATCACGATGAACACAGCGATGAACCCCAAAAGCGGGAAGAACATCGGCGAATGCAGCATGCGCGCGAGGCGCGAACGCCGCTGCCGGCGTGGTGCCTCGCTGGCCACGGGTCGAGTGGAATCGCTCATTAGGCGTCCTCGGTAGCGGTTGGGGTATCGTGATTGCGTCGCGGCTCGCGCACGGCGTGGGTCATGATCGCGTCGGCCTGAATGTCATCACCGGCCAGCTCGGCCACGATATGGCCGTGGCTGAAGACCAGCACGCGATCACACAAATGGGTGACCTCGGGCAACTCCGAGGAAATCATGATGATCGATATGCCCTGGGCAGCCAGTCGGCGCATCAGGGCATAAATCTCGGATTTGGCGCCGACATCAATGCCGCGGGTCGGCTCGTCGAAGATCAGGATGCGACAGCCGCGATCCAGCCAGCGGGCGATCACCACCTTCTGCTGGTTGCCACCCGATAGCGACTGCACGGGGGTTTCTGCGCTTGGCGCCTTGACCCGGACCTGGTCCATGGCGGCATCGACCGTGTCGGCCTCCTGGGCCCGGCTGATGAACGGCGCCGGCCGATAGAACTGGGATAAATGATTCAGGGTGATGTTGTCGCCACAGGAAAACGGCAGGATCAGCCCCTGGCGCTTGCGATCCTCGGGCAGCAGGCCGATACCGGCATCCAGGGCATCGGCCGGCGACTTGAAATGCACCTCGTGGCCGTCGAGGCGGATATGGGCCACTCGGGCCGGATAGGCCCCGATCAATGCCAGCGCCATCTCGCTGCGCCCAGAACCGACCAGCCCGGCAAAGCCCAGGATCTCGCCCTGTTCCAGCCGCAGGGTATCGGTATGGTCGGTACCCGGCATGCCGATTTCGGCTTCCAGAATGGTCGGCGCATGAGCCGGACGCGGCTGGCGCGGCGGAAAAATATTGTCGACCTTGCGGCCAATCATCATCTCGACCAGCTCTTCGGGATCGGTCTCGATCACCGCGCAGCTGGCCACATAGGCCCCGTCACGCAGCACCGTGACCCGATCGCAAATCTCGAAGATTTCTTCTAGATGATGCGAAATGAACACCATCGCTACGCCGTCGGCGCGCAGCCGCCGCATGATCGCGAACAGCCGTTCGACTTCGCGCGGAGTGAGTGGCGCGGTCGGCTCGTCGAGCACCAATACCCGGGCATTGAGCGACAACGCCTTGGCGATCTCGACGAACTGCTGATCGGCCACGCTCAGGTGATGGACTGCGATCTCCGGATCGATATCGATAGCCAGACGATCGAACAGTTCGTGGGCCGCCGCACGCATCCGGGCATGCTGGATCAGCCCCAGCCGGTTGCGCGGCTCGCGGCCGAGAAAGATATTGTCGACCACCGACAACCAGGGAATCAGGCTGAACTCCTGAAACACAATGCCGACACCGGCGGCACAGGCATCGCGATAGTTATGAAAATGCCGGATCTCGCCATCCAGGCGGATCTCGCCGGCATCCGGCTGGTAGATCCCGCACAGGATTTTCATCAGCGTCGACTTGCCGGCGCCGTTCTCGCCGAGCAGGGCATGGATCTCGCCAGCGTCGACGTTCAGGCTCACGTCGTCCAGCGCCTTCACGCCGGGAAAACTTTTGCTCACGCCTTGGAGCGACAGGACTGCGGTCATGGACTGGCTCCTGCCGTCCGGTCGCGCCCGGGCGCGACCGGCCTGGCACGGTCGTCGGTAATTACTGGCCCCAGTGGAACTGGCCGGCCTCCTTGGGCGTGATCAGCGTCACGTCTACCGGAATCTCGTCCGGGCTGTCTTCGCCGTGGTATTTCTTGAGCGCCAGGTCGAGCGCTTTGCGCACCATGGTCGCCGGATGCTGGGCCACGTCCGCGATCAGCGGCGAATCGGGCTGCTGCATGGCCTTGATCGCCTCCGGGTTGCCGTCGATGCTGACCAGCTTTACGTGGTTGTCCGAAGAATTGAGCGCGACCAGCGCCCCCAGCGTGCCGCCGTCGTTGACGCTGAACAGGCCATCCAACTCGGGGTGAGCCTGGAGCATGTTCTCGGTCACGTTCATCGCCGTATTGCGCTCTTGATGGCCGTTTTGCTTGTCGACCACCTTGATCTCGGAGAACTCGCCGAGGGCCTTCTCACAGCCCTTGACCCGCTGCAGGATCGGCACCACCGGAATGCCGTCGAGAATCGCGACATCGCCTTTGCCGTTCAGGCTCTGGCCGAGATACTTGCAGGCCTGATAGCCGGCCTTGAAGTTCTTCGAACCCACGAAACCGGAGACCGGGCCTTTGGCCTGGGCATCTACGGCGACCACCGGAACTTGGGCGTTATGCGCCGAGACCACCGCCGACTGAATGCCAACCGTATCGGTGGGGTTGAGCAGCAGAATATCGATGCCGCGCTGGAGCATGTCCTCGACGTCGTTGGTCTGTTTGGACACATCGTGCCGGGCATCGGTCACGATCAGCTTCGCTCCCATCTTGTCGACCTTGTCCTGCAAGGCTTTTTGCATAGTCACGAAATAAGGGTTGTTGAGCTCCTGAAACGACATGCCGATCACGAGCTGATCGTTCGATTTGTCGTGCTTGTCGGCCGCCGTGGCCGCCATCGCCACCAACGCCAGGGGAATGGCCGCGAGTACGGCCAGCCGACGCAGCGAATCGGTCTTGAACTTGATCATGGATCTCCTCCGGTTCTGGATCTATCGCAGCAGAAGCCAAACAAATTCGTCTTCTATCTGGATATTGCAACGTTCTTTGCAATGTTGACGTTGTCATTTCACATTAGTTCGAATGCAAAAACTGCGGCAATACGTCTTTCGGATAGGACGACTAAAGTCGGAACCGACAACCAGCGACGCCCGCCCCGGCAGCCGGCATAGTAGGCGCCCGATAACGCAGGCCGAGCCGAACCGGCTCGCCGCAACCCACCTTGGGAGATGCCGCATGGCCGGGAACTATCTTGGAATTGACGTCGGCTCGGGCAGCGTCCGGGCCGGCGTGTTCGACGCTATGGGCCGCTGCCTGGGCCAGGCCGCGGCCGACATTGCCCAGTTCCGCCCGCAACCGGATTTCGTAGAGCAGTCCAGCGACGACATCTGGAACCAGTGCATCAGCGCAGTGCGTAGCGCGCTCTCAGCGTCCGGGGTTACCGCCGACAGCATTCGGGCAATCGGCTTCGATGCCACCTGCTCGCTGGTCGCACTCGACGCTGACGGACAGCCGGTATCGGTATCGCCCAGCGACGACGATGCCCAGAACATCGTGATGTGGATGGATCATCGGGCCACCGCCGAAGCCAGCGAGATCGCGGCCACGGAACACGAGGCCCTGCGCTATATCGGCGGCCAAGTCAGCCCGGAACTGGAGCTGCCCAAGCTGCTCTGGCTGGCCCGCCATCGCCCCGACCAGTATCAACGCGCTGCGCTTTATCTCGACCTGGCGGATTATATGGTCGCCCGCGCGGTCGGCGCCCTCGGCGCCCATGCCCGACCCACAAAAAGTATCTGTACCCAGGTCTGCAAATGGCTGTATCTGGCCCACGAACAACGTTGGCCGGAGGATTTATTGGCCGATATCGGGCTGACATCGCTACTCGACAAACCCGGCATGGCCGGCCCGATCCAGGCACCGGGCGCGGCCGCGGGGACTTTGTCGGCGGCCGCCGCCGAGGCCTTCGGCCTGTCGGACAAGGTAGTGGTCGCCACCGGCTTGATCGATGCCCATGCCGGCGCACTGGGCATGCTTGGCGACGACCCCGAGGCCAGCCTGGCAGTGATTGCCGGCACATCGACCTGTCATATCGCCTTCTCGCGCGAACCCTGTTTCGTGCCTGGGGTCTGGGGGCCGTACTGGGGCGCAGTACTGCCCGACGGCTGGATCAATGAAGGCGGCCAGAGCGCCGTGGGCGCACTCATCGATCACATGATTCGCGATAGCGCCGCCTACGCAGCCTTGCAGGCCGAAGCCGAACGACGCCGCTGCAGCCATTTCGACGTCCTCAACGAGCGGCTGACGCGCCGGGAGACGGAGACCGGCGGCGAACTGACCCACGATATGCATGTGCTGGACTATCACTACGGCAATCGCTCGCCGTTGGCCGATGCCTCATTGACCGGCACTGTCACTGGCCTGACCCTGGCCGAGAGCATCGACGACCTAGCGGTCCGTTATCTGGCGACGCTGCAGGCGGTGTCCTATGGCACTCGGCATATCGTGGAAGCACTCAACGCCCACGGCCATGCGGTCACCCGGCTGCGATTATGCGGCGGGGTGCTGAAAAACGAACGCTGGCTGGCCGAGACCGCCGATGCCACCGGGCTGCCCATCGAACTCCCCGCCGAACCCGAGACCGTACTGCTGGGCAGCGCCATGCTGGCGGCGGCCGCCTGCGGCGACCAGCCCGACCTGCGCACCGCAGCCGCGCGGATGAGCGCCACCGATCGCGTGATCCAACCCAGCCGCGAGCGCCAAGCCTTCCATCAGGCCAAGTATGGGGTCTATCGGGCCCTGCATGCCGATCAACTGGCCTATCGCGAGCTCATGTCCGGCGTTTAATCGATGCATTGTTGAACGAAGCCCAGGCCACGGCGGCAGACGAGCGCCCTCTCGCCGCCCTGCCCTCAAGATCGCCGACTCACAGCCGATAACCATCGGCACGCGATATCGATGAAACGAACCCGCCTCGGGGAGACGGGCGGATTCATGTTCGGAACGGGGAGTCGGCGTGCATATTCTGCGAAGCATCAAGGCCAAGGTCACACTGGCATTCGCCTCAACCATTGTGCTCTGGGCCCTACTGTGTGCGATCTCGCTATTCGCGATCCAGCAGCTCGACGGCCACAGCGACAAGCTGTATTCGACCAACTTGCTCGGTGTGAACGCGCTGGCCGAGACGAGCCAGACCTATGCCACGATGCTGGCCAATATCCGGGGCCGGCTCAATGCCGGCAAACCCAACGACATCCAGGCCCTGGCATCGGAACTCACACACGACCGCGAAACACTCAACCAGCAGTGGAGCGATTATTATCCGAATCGCGTGTCTTCAGAGGCCGAGCTACAACAGGCTCGCGAATCCTACAAGACATTCCAGGGGCTGGGACCGCGCCTGGATAAATTCGTCGATATTCTGGGCCAGGGCAATCCCTCGATGGCCAATACGTTCTATAACGCCCAGCTGTCGATGCCGCTGACCGCGGCCGGCAAGGCGCTTTACGATTTACGTAACAGCCAAATCGCAGCGGCCAAGGGCGTCCATCAACAAAGCAATCAAACCGCCCAGTGGCTGAGCTGGTTGATCGGCGGCGCCGGCGCAGCGGCCATTCTGGTCGGCCTTGTGGTGGCCACGGTCCTGGTGCGCTTGATCACCCGACCGTTGGATCAAGCCAAGCACTTCGCCGAAGCCATCGGCCAAGGCCGCCTCGATAACGACATCCCGCACCAGCGTCGTGACGAGTTTGGGGACATGCTGGCTGCCCTGGCAGGCATGCAACAAAGACTCGTGGATACCGTGGCCGATGTACGCAGCACCTCGGAAGCGGTGAGCGCCAGTGCCTCCCAGATTGCCAGCGGCAGCGACGAGCTGAGCTCGCGCACCCAGAGCCAGGCCGCGAATCTGCAGCAGACCTCGGCCTCGATGGAACAGATGACTGCCACGGTCAAACAGAATGCCGACAATGCAGCCGAAGCCGAGGCCGTCTCCAACGAAGTACAAACCCGCGCTGACGAGGGCAGCGTCGTTGTCCAAAAGGCAGTCGCAGCCATGGCGGCGATCGATGCCTCGAGCCGCAAGATCAACGATATCGTCGGTCTGATCGAAGACATCGCGTTCCAAACCAATCTACTGGCCCTGAATGCCTCGGTGGAGGCAGCCCGGGCCGGCGAGCAAGGGCGGGGCTTTGCCGTGGTGGCCACCGAGGTCCGCAATCTGGCCAACCGGAGCGCCAGCGCGGTCGAGGAAATCAAGACCCTGGTGGCCGACAGTACCCGCAAGGTTACCGACGGTTCCGAGCAGGTCACGCTATCCGGCCAAACGCTGGAAAAGATCACGGCCAGTGTGCACCGGGTCAGCGAACTCATATCCGAAATCGCTACCGCCAGCCGCGAACAGGCCAGCGGCATCGAACAGGTCAACCGCGCCGTCAGCGATATGGATAGCAGCACGCAAGAGAATGCGGCCCTGGTCGAAGAATCGGCCGCGGCCGGCCGCGAGCTGGAAACCCGTTCCCGCGACCTGTTCGCCAAGATGGCTTTTTTCAAACTCGCCGCGGCCGCTCCGTTGGTGGCCAGGGCACCCGTCGAACCGCCGCCGGCCACGGCTACCGCTGTGCTGGCCACTCAGCACGCGCCTGACTCATCGGCCGCTAGGCCCTCAAGGCCGGACTCGTCCACCTTCGTGGCCCGGACCGATGCCTCGAAGGATCTCTCGGTCGAGCAAGACGACGACCCCCAGGAATGGGCCACCTTCTAGGGTTGATGGCCAAGCCCCGCACTGTTTGACGGCCTGTGGCGCCGGGCGGGTGACGCCGCACCCCATGCGCCTACCCCATCCTCGGCCGAGGCTGTTCGGTCGTGTCGGGTTTGGGTACCGAGCGCGTCAGGGGTTCGCATTCGGATCGCTGTATTGCACCGAGCTCAGTCAAATATTCAATGCACACGCGGTCTCAGCTTGCCCAAGCACGGTGCAGCGTGTTCGACCTCGCGAATCCAGATCACGCGATCGAAGCGGCCTGCACCTCCAAGCGCAGCGTCTCGTCACGGCCCATAGATGCGCCCTACCGCGCTCCCAGCCCGGCCGCCGGAGGCTTAACGGCGCCATACAGGGTTCGTGCCCGCTTTGACGATGCCCGCCCTGGCCCAGGCTTGTCATGTCTTAGGCGTTGCGCGCTATGGTGGTTCGGCCATGAACAAGCGGCGCGGTTTTTGCGTTAAACGCATGACTTATCCGCTGCGGAGAAGGCCCACCATGCACGCTCGACGCCGTTACTGGCTGGCTGGCCTAGGTTATGCGGTCTGTATTCTGGCCATGATCTGGCCGGGTGCATTGATCGCCAACCGCATCCAGCCCTATGTCCTTGGCCTGCCGTTCTTTTTCTTCTGGTATGTCGCCTGGGTATTCGTGCTGTTCGCAGGCTTGGCAATGCTGTACATCCTGGAAAACCGGGCCCAGGACTGATGGCGGGCTGGCAGATCGTAACCGGTATCACCCTCGTCTATCTGGTGTTCGTGCTCGGCGTCGGGCTGGCAGCTCGCGACCGGCACACCACCAGCCAAGCCGGCTATGTCGCCGGCGGACGCCAGCTGGGGCTGGTACTGCTATTTTTCATCATGGGCTCGGAAGTCTTTTCTGCCTTTGCCTTTCTCGGCGGGCCGAGCTGGGCCTATACCAAGGGCGCACCGGCGCTGTATCTGGTGGCCTATCTGACCCTCGGGGTCGGCGTCTGGTGGGCGGTCGGCCCGCGGCTGCGCCGTCTGAGCGCCGACTATGGTCATCTCACCCAGGCCGATTTGATCGCCGGACATTTCCGCAGCCGGCTACTGTCACCGGTGATCGCGCTGGTCAGCGTAGCGGCTCTGGTGCCCTATCTGACCATCCAGATCACCGGTGCCGGGCTGTTGTTCCAAGCTGCCACCGAAGGCCAGATCCCATTCTGGCTGGGCGCGTTGGCGGCGTTTTTCGTGGTCGCCATCTATGTCTATACCAGCGGTCTGCGCGGCATCGGCTGGACCAGCCTAGTCCAGGGCATGATGATGGTCGGCGTGGCTTGGTTCCTGGGCTTGGCAGTCGCCGATCGCCTATTCGGCGGCGTGCAGCCTATGTTCGAGCAGATCGCAGCCCGGGCGCCGCAGTATCTGACCATTCCCGGCGGCGGCGCTGGCATGAACTGGGCCGCTTTCTCCAGCGCGATCATCGTCAGCGGGCTCGGCGGCATGATGTGGCCGCATCTGTTCATGAAGTTCTATACCGCCCATTCGGATCGCACCATCAAGCAGATGACCCTGCTCTATCCGCTGTATGCCTATCTGCTGGTGCCGCTGTTGCTGATTGGCTTCGCCGGGGTGCTGGTCTTTGCTGACCAGCCGCTCGCCGATCCCGACCGCGTGCTGTTGCAGATCGTAGTTCACGTGGCGCACTTCTCGCCGTGGGTGATCGGCATCATGCTGTCCGGCGCCTTGGCCGCAGCGATGTCCACGGGCGCCAATCTGGCCCATTCGGCGGCCACCATCACGGCCCGCGACCTGATCGGCACCCTATTCGCCCGCCAGGCCTGCGATGCCGCCATGGTCCGGCTGACCCGGGCGATGCTGATCGTGATCTGTGCGCTCGCCTATGGCCTATCGCTGCTGCATCTGTCGTCGCTGGTGACCATGCTGTTGTCGGCCTACGGTGTAATCGTACAACTGCTGCCGCTGACCCTGGCTTCGCTGTTCTGGCCGGCAGCCAGCCGGGCCGGTGCCTATGCCGGACTGATCACCGGTGCCCTGGTCACCCTGCTGTTCACTTTCGGCCCCGCTACCCCGTTCGATATCCATGCCGGGCTCTGGGGGCTGACCGCCAATACCGTGGCGCTGATCGGCGTGTCGTTGATCGCGCCGACCGCCGATACCGACGTTGCCCACGCTTCTGGCCAGCAGGCCAGCGCAACCGATTGAGTCGAGAACCGATATGCCGACACTGCCCGAAATCGAAGCCTGGACCGACGAACTGGTCGCCATCCGACGCGATATCCATGCCCACCCGGAAATTGGCTTCGAGGAACAGCGCACCTCCGCCCTGGTCGCCGACAAGCTCACCGAATGGGGCATCGACGTCCATCGCGGGATCGGCAGCACCGGTCTGGTCGGGGTTGTCGAAGGCCGCCGCCCCGGCCCGATGATCGGCCTGCGGGCCGACATGGATGCCCTGCCGATGGACGAACAGACAGGCCTCGAATTCGCCTCGCAAAACCCCGGTCGCTTCCATGGCTGCGGCCACGACGGCCATACCACGATGCTGCTCGGTGCGGCCCGCTATCTGGCCAACAACCGTGATTTTGCCGGCACCGCGGTCACGGTTTTTCAGCCCGCCGAGGAAGGCCTGGGCGGCGGCCGGGCGATGATCGCCGACGATCTGTTCGGGCGTTTTCCCTGTCGCGAGATTTATGCTCTGCACAACGCCCCGCATTTGGCCCCGGGCCAGGTTGGCATCGCGCCAGGCAAGGCCATGGCCGCGGCCCATTTCTTCGATATCCATATCCACGGCCGGGGTAGCCATGCCGCCATGCCCGAGGGCAGCCGCGATGCGCTCGTCATCGCCAGCGCTTTGGCCCAGAGCCTACAGAGCATCGTGGCGCGCAATGTCTCGCCGATGGCATCGGCCGTACTGTCGATCACCCAGCTGCATGCCGGCTCGGCTTATAACGTGATCCCGGAAACCGCCACGCTGGCCGGTACCATCCGCTATTTCGATGAGGCCGTGGGCGACTTGGTCGCAGCCCGGGTTCGCGAGATCGCCAATGGCATCGCCGTGGCCCACGGCGTGGATATCGAGGTCGATATTCGCAACGTCTTCTCGGTGCTCGACAACCATCCGGCCGAAACTGCCCACCTGCAGACCGCGGCCGCCGATATCGTCGGTCATGACGGCGTACTCACAGCCCCTGCCCCGATGATGGGCAGCGAGGACTTCGCCGACATGTTGCATGCTGTACCGGGCGCCTACTGCTGGGTCGGTCACGGCGGCGATCTGCCGCTGCACAACCCCGGTTTCATCCTCGACGAGACCATTCTGCCGGTGGGCGCGAGCGTGCTCGCTCGGGTCGCCGAATCTCGACTCAGTACCGGCTGACCCGGGCTAATGGGGCTGATGCGGCCCGGCGCCGGCTGCATCGTCTCGGGCACGGCCACACGTGTTGATATCGACCTCATGCGGTGCGCCCGAAGGCAGCCGGCCTGAACACACATCCAGCATGACTCGGCCGAGTGCGCCATCCGGCCGTGGCTGGGCCTCCCGGCCATACGCCCCTTTACCGACAGGACGGGCGTGCCTCGAAGCGTGCCCCCGGCTGGAGCCGGAGACCCGCCGTTGCCGATGCCAGTTCCTGCATGGCTCGGCGCTGGCCCCCTCAGCTACCGGCCATACCACTCAAGCGGACCCACGACGATCGACGGCCAGATCGTGCCGGCCCGGCCACGAGCCAGCGTCATAAGGCGATGCCGATACCGCGCGTGGCATGCGGGTCGCTCATCATGCCAGGCCCAATAGCCCGGGTTGCTGTTCAGAAAACCGGCTTACCGGGCCTCACGGCGCAGCGGTACGAGCAGGCCGCGCAGATCGTTGTGATCGATGTGATACATCAATGCCAGCAGACGTCCCAGTTCGCCAGCCGGAAATCCCTGGCGTGCGAACCAAGCCAGATATCCTCCGGGCAAATCGGCAATCAAACGCCCTGCGTATTGCCCGAAGGGCATAGAACGCGTGACTAATTTTTCGAGATCCTGTGGGTCCATGGCACCTCAACAACGCATCTTCAGCCATCCCTGGGCCAGCCATGCTAAAGCCAATCCGGCCTCGGCTCACCATGGCTTCATCACCCATTCTTGGGTTTTAGAAGGCCGCGGGCTGGATCCTAGCCGGATCGGGGGCCGCTACAAAACATGGCTACCGCCACTATTACAGCCTGTTTGCTACACGCCGTTTGATGCAGGTCATTCTAGCTGCGGCGGTGCCGTTGGACACTGATCACGCGAAGCGAACCCCGCGGTGGATGACGAGTCACCGATGAAAGCACCCAGCCCCGACGTTGAAGCGTTTTTTGACCCCGCGACCAATACCGTCAGTTATATCGTGATCGATTCGAGAACACGTCACTGTGCCGTGATCGATTCGGTGCTCGACTACGAGCCCAATGCCGCCCGTACCGGCTACGAGAGCGCACAGCGGCTCGTGGACCGCATTCGCGAGCGCGAACTGACGGTCGACTGGCTATTGGAAACCCATGCCCATGCCGACCACCTCTCCGCCGCCCCGTGGTTGCAGAGCCGGCTCGGCGGCCAGCTGGCTATCGGCGAGCACATCAAGACTGTACAGAGCGTCTTCGGCGAGATCTTCAATGCCGGCCCGGAATTCGCACGCGATGGCAGCCAGTTTGATCGGCTATTCGCCGACGGGGCCGAATACCGCATCGGCGACATCCCAGCCCGGGCGCTACATACCCCAGGGCATACGCCTGCTTGCATGAGCCATCTCATCGGCGATGCGCTATTCGTCGGCGACACCCTGTTCATGCCCGACTATGGCACCGCACGCTGCGATTTTCCCGGCGGCGACGCACGCACACTGTATCGCTCGATACAGACGATCTTCACCCTGCCTGACGAGACCCGGATGTTCCTATGCCACGACTATCTGCCCGCCGGACGGACGAGCTACCACTGGCAGACCACGGTCGGCGAGCAGCGTCGACGCAATATCCATGTCCGCGAAGGGATCAGCGAGGAAGAATTCGTTACGCGTCGGCAGGCGCGTGATGCGGAACTGGGGATGCCGCGGCTGATACTGCCCGCGGTCCAAGTCAACATGCGGGCCGGGCACCTGCCGCCCGAGGAGTCCAACGGCACCTGCTATCTCAAGATTCCGTTGAATGTGTTCTAGGGCATGGGGCGGTGTCGCGCGTGTCCACGCACCGGGCTGTGGCTCGCAAGCCGAGGCGCCGCGAGTGCGACGTAGTTGCGCGACGTGCGTGAGCGGCAACGCGGAATTGCGGCCCAACCGCCATTGTTTCGAAGAGGCACACCCCAAACCGACGGCTCGCGCCTCGCCCGCCACGCTTTGGAGCAGCCACGCGGCGCTCGGGCGCCACCTCAACACGCGCTAGGCGCCTGTCGAGGTGTCACGGCAGCCACAGGCGCTAGCGACACGCTGCGACCCGGCCTTTGTCGCAACAGCCGGGGCGCAGCGCTGTCGGCCTAGGACGAACGCATGGTCGCCATTTCCCGACCAATCTTGGTGGCTTCTTCACGGGTCGGCGCCGAACGTTCGGCCTGCTCGGGCGCACTGCCGTTGTCGAAGCGTACTTCGACTTCCCAGCCGTTCAGGCCTTCCTTACCCATGACTTCATAGCCACGCTCGGCATCGCGTTCGAGCGTTTCCCATTCGGTGCGGTTCGGTTTATCGGTCATAAGATGCTGCTGTCGTTTGGAACGTCGCCCTGAGCGTAGCAGACAAACCGTATTTGGCGATGCGTAGGATCAGGCATTGACGATGGATTCAAATCGGCGGCCGCTTCCGGTGGTCGGCCATGGGCTTAGCCGCTGACTTGGTTCCGGCCATTGGCCTTGGCTCGATACAATGCACTGTCGGCCCGGCGCAGTACCGCTTCGTAAGAGGCATCGGCCGTTTCGATCTGGGCCACGCCGACGCTGACGGTATATGCAATATCTTCGCTATCCAGCCTGAGCGGCGTGGCGTCGACCTGCCGGCACAGCCGTTCCGCGATCTCCATGGCCTGGACCAATCCGGTATCGCGCAACAACACTGCGAACTCCTCGCCGCCGATACGGGCCGCCAGATCGTCATCGCGCAGAGCGCTGGGAAACAGTCCGGCAATATGCCGTAGGACCTCATCCCCGACGGCATGACCGTGGCGATCGTTGATCGTCTTGAAACAGTCGATATCGAGCATGAGCACCGATACCGGCCGTTCTGTAGTCTCGCCGTGGGCCTGGGTGATCTGTAGCACCTCCATGAACAGGCGACGATTGGCCAGTTCAGTCAGATCGTCGGTATTCGCCAGCTTCTCGAACTGTTCGACCTGTTGTTGGCGCGCCATGATCTCGGCGTCCGCGCTCTGCATACGCATTTCGGCTTGGCGGCGTGCCTGGCCTTCATCAGCCAACCGCGAGGTCAATTCGATACTGCGTATCGAGATCGCGGCCTGGGCGGCCAGAAATTCCACCAGTGGCGCCTGATGGGCATCAAAGGCGGTCGTCGAACGCTCGTGTTCCAGGTACAAAATACCCAATAGTTGACCCAGATAGCTCAGGGGCACGCACCAGCCGGCCCCGTGGAACCCGGACGACTCGGCATGTCGATCGCGGGTGAAATACGGATCGTTGTTCAACAGCAGCATGTTCTGGATGTCGGGCGGGCCGAAACGGAGCATGCGCTGCGAGCGCGCCACATAGCGAATCACCGCATGGGGCAGGTTCGATGTCGACTCCAGCGGCCGGGGCACTCGATAGTAGTGCGATTGCTCGAGCCCGCTGTCCATAGCCATCTGCAGCGTATCCCCCTGTGCCAGCAGCAAGACCACGCGCTGCGCGCCGGTCTGGCGGGCTACATGCCGGATGATCTCGGGTACGAGCTCTTCTAGATCGGTATGCAGGGACAATGCCTGCGCAATCTTGATCACCGCGTTCATGCGCGCACCATCAGCGGCCGGGTCCAAGGCCGGCCGTTCGTCGTCTTCGGTGGTGACAACCGCGGCGGCATGGCCGATCTGCAACGCCTGTCGTTGGCGTCGGCCATAGACCGCGGCGAACGCGGTATGCCCGCGCTGCTGCCAGAAACGCTCGGCGCGTCGGGCTATCAACACGATCGCAGGCCAGCAGCCCTGCTGCTGTGCGGCCGCCAGCGCGGCATCATAGTTACTGATCAGCGTATCGAGATCGTCGGCCCGGCCGGCCTGTTCGGCCAGCAGCAGACGATACCAATGACTGAAGTTGTCGGGCGCGCTGTCGGCCCAGTCCCGATAACGGGCCAAGGTTTCGGCGATCAGGCGGTCTAGAGAAGCGCCTGGATCGATTGCTGCCGCCGGCGTCTCGATCGCGGCCAGCACTTTCAGGACTGGAAACTGCGTCGCCGCCAACAGGCCCTGTACCGAAATCAGCGCTAGCCGTCGCTCGGCTTCGCGCAGACTATATGCCGCCTCGCCCGGGGCATCGCGTATCAGCAGCGCATAGGCCCGCATAACGTGATAAATACAAATCACTTGTTCGTTGCAGCTGGCTTGGCAGCGCGCCAAATAGTTCGCCTCGGGCTCATGCCGCCCTGGCCAGTCCGGTCCGAAATTGCCTGCATGCAGCAGCTCGAATACCCGCATCGCCCCGGTGAGCAGATCGATCCCCCAATGATTACGACGGGCACGGGCCGATTCCAAAGAACCCAGCGTCTCGGCCATCAATTCGTCGAGCGGATCGCCCTGAAAATAGCGACAGCAGGCTCTATGGGCGAACGCATACACCGCATACTGCAGATGGCCCGAGATCTGGCCGGCCTGCTCTGCAGCCCGGTAATCCTCAAGGGCCGTGCGCATCGGCGCGAACCAATGCCGCAAGGAACCCCCCACCATCAGATGGCCGGTGCTGGTCTCGGCCGGGTCGTCGAAGCGCGTCATGAGTTGCTGGACAGCCGCGTCCAAGGCCCGGCAATCCGGGCCCGTACCGATGCCGGCATGAATGAGCAAGCCCCCCAGAGCCGGATAGATATAGTTGGCGCTGCCCAGACTGCCGTACTCTAGACACAGCCGACCGGCGCGCGCCACGACCAACGACCAAAGCTCGGGGAACGTGCTATAGCACGGTGGCGCCAGGCTGGTCAGCAAGCGAACCACGGCTCGCACGCGCGCATTCTGCATCGGGGGCAAGCGGCCCAATGTCTCCCAGGAGCGCCCATTAAGGCCGTCGCGCACGATCGCGAGTTCGGCCAGGCATGCCGGCCACAGATCCGACTCCGGCAAGGGCTCTTCGAGCAGTACCAGGCCTTGTCTGGCTACCGCCACGGCGCGGCCATACTCGGCCCGCAGGGTGAGCTGCATTACACGCATGCGATACAACTCGGCCCCCCGAAAACTATCGGTTTCACGCTCGATCGCCTGACATAGAAAGCATTCGGCTGCCTCGTAGTCGCCATCGAGATACTCGAGCTCGCCGCGGTCCCGATAGAGCGCATGGGCCAGGCCGGGATCACGGTCCCAAAGGTCGCTCGGCAGCTCGGCCATGCACTGACGAAGATACGATAATGCCAAGCCAAAGGCGCCCGCGGCTTTGGCCTTATTCGCTGCCTGCAGATTCAGGCGTGCGAAATCGACCTCGTTCGACACGGCATACAGCCGCTGCCGAGCCCGGTTCATATGGCCCGCGATTTCGATGATCCGCTGCTTGGCTTCGGCCTCGGACAGACGCTCGTACAGCAGCGTCGCGATGCGATGATGCCGCTCGGCGATGTCATCTTCCGGAATCGACCGGTAAGCCGCTTCCTGGATTCGGTCGTGCAGGAACCGGAATCGACGTCGCATCACCCCGCCCGAGACCAGTTCGGCCGCGCCGACCGGCTGGATGAACTCTTCATCGACTGCGGCCTGCAGGTCTTTCTGAACGACCTGCCGATCGCGATCGACGACCCAAGACAGCTCCTCGATATCGAAGCAGCGGCCCAGACAGGCCGCCCAGGCCAGCGCCCGCTGGCTGCGTTCGGGCAGGCCGCGGATACGATGCTGCATCAGCCCAAATACGTCGCAGCCAAACTCGGCCTGTTGCATGGCTTCGAGATCCCATACCCAGCGGGCTCGATCGATCGACAGCCAGCCATAGTGGTGCATGGTCCGCAGCAGCTGCCATAGAAAGAACGGATTCCCGTTGGTACGGCGCAGCAGCGGATCGACCAGCGGTTGCACCTGTTCCGGCGTCCGTTGCATGCCTTCGGACAGTAGTTGCGTGACATCACAGCGCGCCAGCGACGCCAGCCGCAGCTCGTGCCGCTCGAGCCCGCCGTCGCCAAGCGGCTCGTTCAATATCTGCGCAAGCGGATGCGCGGGCGCGATCTCGTCGTCCCGATAAGCGCCGATCAACAATAACGGGCCTTGCCGCTGGTCGCTGACCATACGCGCCAGCACGCCCAACGATGCATCGTCGATCCATTGCAGGTCATCCAGAAAGACCACCAACGGCCGCTGGGTATCGGCGAACACGCCCAGAACCCGCATGAATGCTTCGGCGAGTTGTTTGCCGACTTCCTCCGGCGACGGGCTATGCTCGTCGGGTATCTCGCTGATGAGCGTTGCCAGCATCGGCACGAGCGCAACCAGCATACCAAGCTGGGCGCCAGCAGCTCGCCGGATCCGTGCCCGCCATTCGATCAGTGCCTCGGCCGGTTCAGCCAATACAAACCGCACCAGTGCGTCCATGACACTGCGCCAGGCACCGTAGGGCAAATCCTGCTGCTGGAGCGAAAACTTGCCGGAGACAAAAATAGCCCGGTAGCGGGTCGCCGGTAGATAGGTTTCGCGAATCAACGTGCTCTTGCCAATGCCCGAAGAGCCGCTTACCCAGACGACCTGTGGCCGGCCCTGGAACGCTCGTTCGAGACCGGCGAGCAGCACCCGGCGTTCGTTGTCCCGCCCATAAAGCCGCTCGGCCGCGTCAAACGGAAACGGCTTGACGCAGCGGAGTGGGATGCGCTCGACGTCGTCGCCGCACACCCCGCGAACCACATCCCGTGCGAGACGCAGATGGTCGATGAGTTCATGGGTACATTGATAGCGCCGCCCCGGATCTTTACTCAGAAGACGCAGCAGAATCCGAGACAGTGTTGAGGGCAGGCCCGGCGCCGAATATTCCGGCGCCGGCGGCTCGACCGCCAGGTGCTGATACAGCAACTCGTAAGGCTCATCGGCAGTGAATGGCAGGCGGCCAGTAAACAATTCATAGAATACGACTCCGAGGCTGTAATAATCAGCCCGAAAATCTGCTGGCGCATTGAAACGACCGGTCAACTCCGGGGCGATGTAACGCAGGCGTCGCAGGTCGCTATCGGGCAGCTGCAGATCCGGATATTCGCGGTGCGCCCGAACCGCCTGTGAAAAATCGGTGATATAAACCCGATCGTCGGCCAGCAAAAAACTGTCGGCACGCAGATCCCGATGCAGCAAGCCCTGCTGGTGCAGTTCATCGACGGCCTGGGTCATCCGGATCGCCCAGTCCAGCCGCCGCTCGGTCGACTGGCCGCCGATCGCCGACAATAGCTGCCCGCCCGGATCGCGAAAGCGCAGAATTGTTTCCTGCCTGACTTCGTCGAAACGCTCGAGAGGCAGCGCGCATGCCAGCGCATAACGCGACAGAATTTCGTAGTCCGACCGCAGGCAGACGGCCTTGGCCGGAGTGAAGGCCCCCGAACGATACTTGACCAGAACCGATCCCCCGATAGGTCGTGACGGTTCGATCCGGACTAGCCGCGTCAGGCCATCGTCACGCAGCACCTGGGCGATACGCAGATGCTGCCCGTTCGCGTTCATCCATGTTGCGCAATCCGCAAAATCATCGTTCCTAGACCCCATACCATGTTCCTGTGCATGCATGAGCGCTGCGAAGCGGATATCTCCCCAACAGGCGCAGCCGGAGTGCCGGCATGCCTGTATCGGTAACCGTCAAAGCGGGTGTCGTACTGCCGCGAGCTCAACGCCGTCCGAACGTCGACCCGAGCCATCGAGGTCACCCAGCAAGTCATGCAATGGTCCGCCGATCCGCGCCAGCCAGCTCACGGCGTCAGCCATTCGACACCTTGGGCCCGACGGCCCGAACCACCGGACACGGCCTGACCGCCGAGTCCCCCGTTTGATGCCGGCTTTGAGGTGTGTCATGCAGCATAGCCGACGCGGCGCACCAGCCTAAGCCGACACGCCGACAGACTTGACCCGCGGACGCACATCGGTGATTTCGCCGCGCTCGTCGTGGTCGAGCCATACGATCTGGCTGGCCTGCAGGCGGCCCAGTGCCTTCATCGTGACGTGGTCGCTGTCGGCTAATTCGCGGGTACGGATCTGCTCTGGGCCCCGACGACGTTCACGCTGGCGAAAACGAACCAAGTTGTAGGTCGCCCAGACCACCAGCAGCCCACCGGCGATCGCGACCAGAAATCCGTAGACGATGAGCGTCGTGATCGTTTGGTCGGTGCTTGGGCTGATCGGCGCACGCAAGCCGAACGGAAACTGGGTATAGCCCAGCAGCTGACTGATCACTTCCAAGGCCGGTAGAAACAGATAGATCCAGACTGCCCAGGCCAATATAGTGACCAACCCATTGCCGCCCCGGCGCAGCGGGTTCTGCAAATCGGGCCGATGAATGATGTTCGGCAACCGGATCGTTTCTGCCATCGTCGGGATGGCCGGCCACTCGACCTGATCCGGAAAATAGCCGTCGCTGGCCCATTGCTCGGTATAGTTCATGTGCGATGTCGTCATGAGTATCTCCACGGTTTAAGGACGAAAACCTCGGTCGGGACTGACCCAACGCGCGCGTGTGCGACCTTTTCGGAATAGCGTTTTGGGAAAAGCGACAACTACGGTCAGCATCGACAGCAGCCAGTACATGAGCGGATACCAGATCACCCAGAAATACGAGCTCATGAAACGCTGATGTTCATAACGACGGTCGATATAGAGGCTGACCAAGAACTGGGTCAGACAGGTCGCGCCGAGCAACGCCCCATTCCACCGCGGCAATAGACTCGACACTTGCCAGGTCGCCGGCAGAGGCCATAGCAGACCGACAAAGAACAAGACGAAAATCAAGAGCATGCAGTAGGCCCAAATCAGGCTTACCAGGTATTCGAGACCGATACCCCAGAAGCGACGCTGCCGCCAGTGCAATAGTTTGGGCCCATAGCGCAGCAAGACCTCTACCCCGCCCTGGGCCCAGCGCAGCCGTTGTTTCCATAGCCCCTTCAAGGTCTCGGGCATATAGATGTAGCACAGCGCCCTGGGCTCGTAGCGGATGTCCCAATGGTCGAGCTGGAGCCGCCAGGAGATATCGATATCGTCGGTGATCATGTCGTCACGCCAGTAATCGATGCGCTGCAGGGCCGCTCGGTTGAAACCTGCGATCACGCCGGAGACGGTAAAAATCCGGCCATAGGCGCGTTGTGCCCTTTTGATCAGCCCGATGATCGAAGAAAACTCACCTACTTGGATTTTGCCGAGCAGGCTGGATCGATTGAGGATGCGGGGGTTACCGGTCACGCCCCCGACACGCCCGCTGGACGCCAGATGCGACATCATCCATTGCACGGCATAGGGATGCAGCAGAGCATCGCCGTCGATACAGATCAGATAATTGGACCGTGCCGCCAGCGCCCCGGTTCGCAACGCCACTGCCTTGCCCTGGTTCTCTGCCAGATGGATGACGCGCAGGTTGTCGTGACGCTCGGCCAGCTCGTCGAGCATGGCTGGCGTCTCATCCGAGCTGCCATCGTCGATGGCGATGACCTCAAACCGCGGGTAGTGCGAGGCCAGCGCGTAGCCGACGGTGTCCTCGATCTGGTCCTGCTCGTTCATGCAGGGAATCAGAATGCTGCAAGGCGGAGCCGAATCGTTGCCGGCCCAGACATCGACCCGGGCCCGTGTACCACGCTCGCGACGCACATAGAACCAGATCCCGCCGACGATCCAGATCCAGGCCATGAACAACGGGTAGTAAAAAGCGAACCCGAACAGAATCTGGCGCGCATCGAGCGCCATTACCCACTCCAAACCGACATTCATGGCTTGTCGCCCCTTCCTTTCGCAGGAAAGGAGTTGAGGCTCATGACCGGATATACCGCCTCGAACGGCGGCTGATTGATCAGGAAATCATCCGGGTAATAGGCAAGATTGAGCGCACCACGCACGATCAACGCATTCATCCAGCTTTGCAGCGTGTCGCCCGGGATCCATTCGTCGTCTGTCCAGTTCCGGGCCTGCAATTCGAAGATGACTTTGTCCAAAGCCCCGGGCGTTTCTTCGACCCGTTCTTCCAGGTCGATCAGCCAGCGCTCGGGCGGCAGGTTCGTACCATCGAGATACGGCATTGCCATCAGGGCAACGTAGTCGTAGTTGCGGAGAAACGGACCGAGCGCCTGGGCAAAACGCACTTCAGACGAGGGGTCCATCACTACCCGGGCGTACATGTTGCGCGCCACGTTGAAGCTGTTGCTGATGTTGCGATAGGTCCGCATGTTGCCGATCACCGCCTGCCCGAAATCGATCAGGGCCTGGGTTTTATCCCCGGCGCTCAGACTGCAGTCTTCGATCGGTTGCCCGTTGCCCGGCCAGCGCGCCTCGGGCGCACAGCTAGAAATGTCTTCATCGCTTTCCAGATAGGCGTCGTCGTGAATCAGCACGCCGTTGAGCCCCGACATATTCTTGGCGAGGTCTTCGTAAATGCCGGAGACGATGTCGAGCGATTCTGGCAAAAACGGGCTCAGGCGCCGGTAATCGTGGGGTGTCGGCACCGGTTCACCGTCGTCGCCCTCGACCTTGACCGCGAGCGTACCGGTATTGGCATGGTTCGGCAGATCGAAGGCCAACAGAGGCAGCCAGGCATAGACCTGCACGCCGGCCCGGGTCTTGAGCTGCCAGGTCACGCGATTGAACAGATCGGCGCGCATCGGCAGGTATCGGTTCGGGAAATACAGCGACGAGGCCGTGCCGTCGGCATCGGGATCGGCGAACGCCTGCAGATAGACTGTGTTCACCCCCATCGACTTGACGCGATCGAGCAGTGCACCGAGGTTATCGTTGACCTGCTCCGGCGACGGATCGTAGACGTCGTCCATGTCGATATGCAGTGCCCGGATCGTTTTGCTCGGCGGATCGAGCGCACGTGCGACCTGGGCTTCGATCTCTGACGGCTTCGGATCGTTTAGGATCAGAAACCGCCCCGGCCTTTCGATGTTCTTGATCGACGGCACATCGTCGTCATTGAGGCCGAACGATATCGAAAATCCGACGCTGCGAGCGATCGACACCACTTCCGGGGACATTGCGCCATAGGGCCAAACCGCAATGCGCGGTGCCTGGCCGGTCTGGTCGTGGATGGTGTTGCGGCTGCGTGTGAGGTCGTCGCGAATGCGCTGTCGAAATTCCCGGTCGGTCTCGTAGGTTTTTGTTTCCGGCCGATACAGCCGGGTGATCGCCGCCGGTTCGGTATTGCCTTGGGGGTTGGCCAGAATGCCGTGGTGAAGATCATCGGTATGCGTCGCGATCTCCACTAGCCCCGAGTCCTGCATTTCCTTGACCTGCCCCCAGGTCAGAAAACCTTCCGAGCCGCGTTCTTTACCGTTGTAGAACACCTTGTTCGGCTGCCGAAGGTTCGGCGACCGGGCCGCCTCGGCTTCATCCAACTCCAGGTCGGCGGCCTGCTCTGTGTCTGAGGTATCGGTCGATGTGCTGCCGTGTACCCGGCGCAGCCAGCCGGTTTCCAACGATACGACCGCGGGATATTCGAATGCCTTGAGCAGCGGAAACACACGGGAGTACGCGCTCTCGAGTCCATCGTCGAAGGTCAGCAATACCGGGTTGGGCGGCAATTCCGGACCGCCCTGATGCGCTGCAATAATCTGGTCGACCGACACCGCATGCCAATCGTGTGCCTGCATCCAGTCGAAAAACGCGGCCAGCCGGTCGGTGCTGATGGCGTTCGCATCGCGGTCAATGTCTGGTTGCACGTCGTCGCGAACGTCGTGAAAACACAGAATGATGAATTTGCCTTCGGGAATCTGAGCGACCCCGGCAGACGAGCGGCTGTACGCATCTGGGGTGGCGCTATCACAGGCACTGGCGCCAAGCAGCAGCGCACACATGAAGATCACTACTTGGATACAACGCATCAGAAGCTCCCCGACAAGCCGAACATGCCGTATAAACGCTGTTCGCGATCGCCGTCATAGACATGGCTGGACCAGCCGACGCCGTAATGCACCGACCAGGTCCGCGATACATCCCAGTTATGCTCGTACTGCACGTTGACGCCCGCCGCTGCGCCATAGCCCGACTGCCAGTCGGAGGCCGCATCGACTTGGAAGGTCTGGGTAAAAGAGCGGTTGTATGCGCGCCAAGTGATCCAGTCGTGTTGCAGTGTGACCCCGGCCGACTGTGAGTTCTTGGGATTGAAATAAGCGCCGCCGGGCTGATCGTTATGCTCGGCGAAGCCGGCGATCGTGGCCTGGGTCAGATGATGCGCATTGGCTTGAATACGCTGGGTAAACTGGGCCGAGACCATCGAGCGCAGATTGCCATCGCTGATATCGAGTGCGCCCATGTTGAATGAGGCCGATCGCGATTCGTTCTGTCGCCAGGTCACCGCGCCTTGATAGAGCCGCCCCTGGTAGCCGGCGCGTTCGGCGCGCAGCGGCGTCTCGTGTGAATAGGTATCCGCCGACAGCTGGTACTGCCAGTGGTCAGTCACCCATTGCGACCAACCCAGTGCGACCCCGATCTCGTCACCGGAGAACCGGTCGTCACCGATTTCGCCCCAGGCATGCTTACGGTCCCATGCCCACTCCGCGCCCAGGCTCGGCCGGCTAAACCGCGCTGAGCCTTCCTCGAAACTGGCATAGCTATAAAAATAGCCCGCATAGGCGCGCCAGCCGTTATCCGTCCAGGGCGAATTCAGTCGTGCCTGGGTTTCTACATCGTGGCTGCCGGTCACCTGGGAGCCGCCATCGCTGCGCCCGGCCTGGGTCTCCACGCTGAACGAGGGCCGTTTGCGATCCTGCACCTCAGCCAGGCTCTTATGGACCGCCGTATCGTTCGGAAACTCGATCGCCAACGCATTGACGTAGTTTCGCCACCGATCGTAATGCCCGAGATCATGGGCGTTGCTGGCCAGATTCAGCCGTGTGTCCTTCGATCGGGGCGCATAGGCAGCGGCCAGCTTGGTGATCTGCTGTGCTTTTTCCGGCTCCCCCCGCCAGCGCACCGTGGTGGCCTGAGTATTAATCAGATCAACGTTGCCGGGCGCCCGGTCACGTAGCTCCTGGATCCGTCGAAGCGCTTCGGCCGCATGATTGCGATAGTTCGCATCCATCACCTTGAGCTGATCGACGCTCATCCGTTCCCAGTTCGGTGCACGCTGGCTGCCCGGCCGAGAACGGTTCTGAACATAAGGCGTGTTACGGTCGATCTTGGCCAATAGTTTGGCCGCCTGATCGTAATGTTCGGCGTCGACCAGGGCGTAGTACTGCGCGATCGACAATTCGACTTCCGGATATTCTTCCGCGGCTAGCAGCTTTTCATAGATTTGCGAGGCTTTTCCCGGCTCGTGCACTGCGACGTACGCATCGGCGGCCGCTTGCTCGATGTACGAAGGGATGTCCACTCCCTCGTCTTTGAGCTGCTGATACCCCTCGATCACAGCCTGCATACGGCCGAGCTTGTTGAGCACATAGATACGATCGAATTGGGTTCGTCGGTAGGCTGTGCTCTGTTTTGGAAACGCTGCGAAGTTGCCCTCGATCTCCTGTAGAGCCGAAACCAAGGCGTCGTTCCGGCGGGCATAGTGAAAATGATCTTCCATCCGACGACGGGCATCTAGCGCGTGTCGGATATGCGCTGCCGTTCTATCCACACGCAGGCGCCGAAGCGTGGCACCGTCGATCTGGGCTTCCGGACGCAGAGCCAGCTGATAAGCCTTATCGAAAGCCCCAAGTGCCGCTAGTGACGAGATCTCGGTCTGCATGGCTTGCAAGTTGTCCGGCGCATAAGCCCGAACCCGCGTGGCCAACTGTAGAGCCGCAGACGGATGCCCTTCCTGTCGCTGACGCTCGGCCAGGCCGGCAATGTCGTTGGCATTCGGATGATGCCGACCGGGCCGTACCGCCGGACCGTAAGCCGAGGCCGGTTGGCCGGCCAAAGGCAAACGAGCCGGATCTAAATCTTGTGCTTTCACGTACAACGGCGCCCCTGCCCAACATAGCGTCAGCAAACAGACGAGCGGCCGCGTATCAAAGCCGACGCGTCGACGATCTTTTTGAATACTAACGGCAGGCACATAGCTGCCGTTGATCAATTTGCGACTACTTTGGTTTGCAAAATCACGACAACAAGACGCACCCATCTCCCCGCAGGGTCTACGGCAACCCTCGTTCATCAAACACCCCGAAAGGATCTAGTCAAAGGACCTAGCGTTTAAACAAGCAACTGTTTTTATTAACTGTCTTATACGAATAACCAGCCTCACCCAATATTTTTCCGGCGTCTTAGATAACCGGAAATCAATCTCAGGGGCCGAGCTTCCGCTCGAATATTTAAATATTCAAGCCATTTCATACATGAAAAATTGAAATATTTTTGTTATAAAAACTAATTTAATTAACGCCATATACTCATACCGCAGTGAAATTGACTAATATTTAATTATTCTATATATATACATTGTAAAAAATTTTTACCAAAATGCTTTTCTTTTTTCTCAAAAACTTAGCAACTATTCGAAATCCATTTCGATTCTTTTTGTTCAACGTACATTCCACTGTGCAACGTCTTTTTGCTTGATAAAAAGGTGTAGAAAACCAACTCGGAAGCAACACCCTGCGTCATACGGATTACGTAAAATTTCCTATATAAAACATTTAAATACAATTAATTAAGCAAAATGGCCAACATTTGTTTTAATGCTTCTTTATACACACAAATATTTTTGATCCATTTTTCGATCCAGCGTTTGCCTAGGTCCGTCAGCAAGACAACTCCAACGAGCTCGCGCACGAAAATCAGCATCTGTTAGCGTTAGATCCAGATGACCAGTTCGCTGAACGGCGTAAACCACTGCATATTGAATAAATCGCCGCACTCGAAACTGACCTTCGGTCATTTAAAGAGTGTAATTAACTGCCCACCCCAGGATTACAGGCATTTTTTTACTCCAAAAAGAACTGGGCAGACTGGAAAGGTCCTGCCAGCAAAACCCATACGCCGCGACGGCATGGCGACCCTGCATGCTCAGGCGAAGGCATCAAGGCCAGTCTGATAAGACTCGATCTCGGACCTGCTATAGTCTGATTTGAAAGCTTGCGAGGCCATACCGATAGCCGGGGAAAGCGCAACGAGCCTGCCTTGGCATAGCCCATTTCAAATATCGAGTGACTACTGTTGCTCGCGTCGACAGCCGCTTGTTGGCTCGCCAAGGTGGAGCTTGCTAAGACAGCCGGATCGGATCGTGCATTACCGTGGCTAACGGACGGCCACCGTATCGACGAATACGATTCAAAATAACGACGTCGCCCGGCACAAAATATCCATAGGCTCAATCAGCAGGGAGAACCGCTCGTGCTCGGCATCATTGCCGTCAACATCGTAGTCGTCGCGCTTGTTGTTGTTATTCATTATGAATTTTTGCACTGGCTCACGAGCTTATTGCCACGACTACCGATACGTCACCGCCCCCGTATCGTGCTGGGTGTCTTCGGCGCGCTTTGTGCCCATGCAATCGAAGTATGGATTTTTGCCATCGCTTACTATGGCCTGATCCACTGGGCCGGTGTCGGATACTTCGAAGGCCAGTTCAACGGCTCGTTGCTCGACTGCGCCTACTTCTCATTCACCACCTTCACCACGCTCGGCTTTGGCGACATCGAGCCGATCAAGGGCGTACGCTATCTCACCGGCATCGAATCGTTGACTGGCCTGCTGCTCATTACCTGGACCGCTTCGTTTCTGTTTCTGGAAATGCAAAGAAACTGGACCGACGGTGGCCGATAAACCGCGTTCGCGGTGCGTCGCTGGTTCTTCTACCAACCGAGACCGTAATCACTTGATCGGTACAACAAACCACAGCTTCGGGTCACAAAGGCCAGCGTACGGCCGGTTTAACATCGAACGAATGATTCAAAATTTCAGCAATATTGGATTGACCAGACGCTCGAACACGGCATAGGGCATTTGCACCACCTCTTCATGCGTGCCCGCATTAAACGCGATCATCTCGTCGGCCGTTAATTCGGGAGAGACAAACACTTCAAGGCCATAAAGATTTCCCATCGGTGGCATTGCCCCCACCTCGCAATCCGGAAACCGATCCTCGAATTCGTATTCCTTGGCCAAACGCACCGCTTTGGCTCCGACATCCTTGGCCAGTTCGTCCGGATGCACCTGCTTCGTGGCCGGTAGCACCGCAAGAGCCAAACGCCCATCGATATCGACCACTACTGTTTTAGCCAAGTTGCGACCACTAATATGCGTTGCCTGGGCAATCTCGGAGGCCGTCACCGCGTGTGAATGATGAACCAGGCTATATTTCACGCCCTCGTGATTCAGATAGTCGATCAGCTTCTGACTCGGCATTGTCGTACCCTGCCATGCACCGCCTCGCCGAGGCTTAGCGATCAGCTTGCGGCGCCCCATTCGGCGCGGGTTTGATCGGAATCAATTACCGTCGACCATGCAGTGACCACCAAACCGTTACTTTGTCTGGCGCAACCAGCCATTACCCACAACGGCCGCTTCCGTGTGGCCCAACACAATGTGCTGTCGGCTCTGGCGCCCGATTCTTCGCGGGTCGCGGGCCAAATATCGGCTCCGACGCCGCGTGGCGGGCGATACCTTTTGCGGTCAGGCACGCCATATAGTGGCCAATAGCCGGCCCTGCCTCTTTAAAGGCCGCCACTCGACCCGCTTCACGCCGCAATCCACCCCAGGCGCTCGACCGATCGCTGCTGATGCCTCAAGCACTGCATACCAAGGGCCGCCGTGCATTCGCCAAACAGCGATGACCCGCCGGCTATGCAAGCCAGCGCTGGAAATTTGTCTGCAATACACATAGCGTGCGCTCCGGATTTGCACCGGCCCACCGTCGAACCGAGATAGACCCATGAGTGAAGACGACTTGATCGAAGCCAGCCCCTGCAAACTGCGCAATGGCAATTGGGGCTGCAAAACCCAGCAACCTGTCGACATTGGTGACACGGTCCGCATCGTGACCCGCGCCAAGAAACAGTGGCGTGCGCAGATCACCCAGATCGTATGGACCGACGATCAAGTCTGCATCTGCGAAACCGCCAGCGAGAACAGCCCATCTGCACCCGCGCAAAGCACGTCGAAGGGCAAGACCGAATCGGTGCCAAAGCCCACCGCCCGAGATGCCAAGGTCACGGAAGATCCGGCCGCTTATGGCGGCACTCCGGCTTATAGCGCCGACATACCACCCACTGCTCAAGACGCACCAACTGAAGAGCTCGACGCCATGGCTGACCGTGCCGCCGAACAGGCCGATGAGTACGACGACCTAATGCACGCTTTCCAGGAATTCGAGCAGGACAAGCCGTAAAAAAAACTGGGCATGGGACTGATCACGCAGAACAGTTTTTTTTCAAAAACCTTAAAATGGAAATAATTATTTCCATTTTTTACTAGCGTTACAGTCTTTAGCGCTTTATTTTACATTATAAAATATAGTTAAATGACGTTTTATATTACAGTCTCAGTTTTTTACAAACAGAGACTTGCCAACTTCTTCCTTTAAACAGTGTCGAATTATATTACCCTCGAACAATAAATTGCCTAGCGATATTTAACCTTCCGCAATCTTTTCATGACCTTATGAAAATGGCCCGATTCTGGCGTTGTTCGTAGCGTCTACAACACAGAAAGGGGACACAACATGAATCACTCATCACGCCACTTCGCGGCGAAACTGGCGGCCACAGCTGGTCTAGTACTGCTGGCCACTTCGGCTTCGGCCACAGTCGTCAGCGGCAGCAGCAGCGGCTATGGCGCCAACGTCGACTTGAGTGGCGTTGTAGGCCTACAGGTTGGCCCACTGCCGAATAGCGCCTCGGGCTCGGCCCCGGCCCCATATGACACCAGCGACTCAGTCGCGAATGTTGATGTCGGCACCTTAGGGCTGTTGAATTTGAGTGCCAATGCGGTCTCAGGTCACGCACAATCGAATATCGATGGCCTCGCAGGCGACCGTTATGCTTTGGGCGAAAGCGAAATCGTGGGCCTGGCTATTAACTCGCCGCTACTCACGCTGACCGCCGATACGATCACCTCTTCCGCGAACATTAGCGGTGACTATGGCAGCATCGACCCCATGGGCAGCAGCAATTTGGCCAATGCTAGTCTGAGTGTCGCCGGCCAGACGATCGATCTGGATGCGAACGCCGCAGCGAATACGGCCATACTGCCCGGTTTACTTAACCCGCTCGGCCTGAGTCTGGTACTCAACGAGCAAACAATGAGTGACGACGGCAGTGGCAACGCTTCGATGATCACCAATGCCCTGCATTTAAGCTTCAACGATGCCCTGCTGGGCCTGGGCGTCTTAAACGGGGACATTGTGATCGGTCATTCTCAGGCATCGCTGTCTGCGATCGCTAACCCGGGTAATGGCGGCGGCGACAATGGGGGCAACGGCGGAACGCCTGAAGTGCCTGCGCCCGGTGCAAACTGGTTGTTCCTGATTGGCGGGCTAGCCCTGATCATGGTCGGAATGAAAAAACAGCAGCATCGCTTCGACGCCAGTGCCCCGATGACTCAGGGCCAGCTCATCGCCTCGTAACGCCGAGCTATCGGATGAAGGCTCCAACGCCGGCTGGGGAGGGTTCTCACCCCCTTCAGCCGGCGGGCTCGTTATCGCGACGGCGTTGTGTCGGCCCATAAACGACAACTTCGAAGCCGATACAAGAGCCGTCGCGCCGCGTCTAACCCTCGCTGGCCCTTAAAAGAGATAGTACTCAAAGCCACACGAGAAACGGGCCTTGCTCCGTTCGACTCTCGGCTGGCATGCACTGACCTACGGCAATACGACGCTAGGCGGCCCCTACCGACACAGCGCTTATCCGACCACGGCGGCAACGAAAGCGTCTGCATATGATGCGCATGAATCGATCATATGCACGAAGCCAGCGGTAATATCACAATTCGTATTGTGATTTCAGACGGTGTCGCCCCGCATCGGCATCTTCAATAGCTGAATATAAGATAAACTTGATTCAAACGAATAAATCAATAATATTTTTCATTACCTAGAATATTTTATTGGAAAACGATTAAAAGTATACGAGTGTATTTAGCACAATAACCAATTAAAAACAGACCTACTTTCGATCGCGATTCTTAAATAACTTACCGCGTTAATTAAATTTTCCAATCAAAACGATTGACTCGCCCCCCCTCCGAATTAAACTCTCGCGGTCTACAACGCGGGGGGAACGCAATGACACCGGGGGCCATCGAGTTGACGATAGGACAAATAATTCGACGCATTCCAGACCTTACAGCGTCCGGAATCGGCATCGACAATCCAGCGCCGGATCCCTTTGCACGGGCCCGGCAATTCGCACAGCAACAAAAATCGCTATTGGAAGGCCATGAAGCATTCCAGTTCGCTTTCAACTGGATCGCACATATCGATGCCAGCCCGACGATCAACCATAAATACAGCAGCTATGATCTGACGTTGATCGTGCACGAATCATATGGCCATACGACCAACGGTGCCCTGATCGCTGCTGCCATTCACAAAGGGTTCGCCTTCGAGCGCATTCTCGATACGCCGCATGTTCACTTCAATATGTGCAAGGCCTCGATCAAACGGATGAGCCGATTTATGGATACCAGCCCGCCGGCGCGCTTCGGCTTACATTAGCGGCTGTATCCATTGCTTCATGACTCAGCCCGGTTTGAGACAGAGCCTCTAGCACGCTAGGCATTAGGGGCCTATGCGCCGTTCAAAACCTCGGTGGCAGACGACCAATCCATAGCAGCGTCTTTGGGCACTATCGCGAATGTTGCGACCAGCACGTCACGGAGTACGGCGTGCTGCGTTTGCAACCGGCTTGAAACAGCACGCTGGTGGCCCAGGATGCTGCGCCAGACTTAAACGACATTATCAGTTTGGTATTCAGCGCTTCGATCAAACTGTCGCACGGCCTGCTACGTCCTAGCGGACAATTCTTGCCACCCGCGGCAGCAACATAGGCAGGCCCGATTGCGCACTGGGTACGTCATATCAAAACCGTCTGCTTTGGTTCGGACATAACGGCACCCCAGTGCGGCCGTTCATCCGCGAACAGTTGCGTCACGGAGTCACCACGCCGGCACCCAAATCGCCTATAGCACGCCCCAAATAGCGTGCAAACGATTCTGCATGAGCCCTACCGTGGCCGCGCTCAGAACGAGCGCAGTAGCAAACGCATCGGTACGCAAGCCCCAGCTTTCAATCAAAACGCCGCCCTCCGCACAATAGCTCGCTGCTACCTCTCATAAATTTATGCACAACAAGATTAAGTGCCTCGATCGCTTTCTTACTGGAAACTAGCCAATTCTTCACTATTCATTGCCCTACCGGTGTAGCAGCGCACCGAAAGTCGTTTAAAGCTTTAGAAAAGCTAATATAAGCTCAACGGCACCAGCATCGAGGGCATGATTCGAACTTTGCGATTCGCTCGCCGAATACACGACTTAACGATCAAGCCCTTAATAAAATATTTCTCGTTTTCCTGGTTAGCGGTAGCTCAATACAAACCGAGCATAGAACTGCCAAACCCAGTACAAGGCTGATAACCAGCAAAGCGCCTACATAGTAGGGCAATATCGCGAGCACGCCTGCCACCGCGAGGGCTTTATAGACAATGCCCGCGAAAAACAGATGCGACAAATAGATCGAGAACGATGATCGCCCTAGAAGCTTACCCAAACGTGGAATATAAACGGTGCCTTGCCGCTCCCAACTCACCATCCCGGTAATCAATAGCATGCTGGCGACACCGTAATATATCCTCGCCATGGCACCGTAACCGTCGATTAAGCCTGATACCTCGCTATAAGCCACAGCACCGAATGCCAAAACGCCAGCGAGAAGGATATAAAACCCATACTTGAGCTCGAATAAGGACAATAGATAGGCACAGACCATCCCCATAAAAAACTCAATATTAAACGCGGATAAAATAACCGGCGATTCGATATGTAGCAGGCCAAGATAGTTATTCGCTACTACAGCTGCCAACCATACGAACAAAACTGGCGTACCGACCCAACGATTAAGAATCAGCAAAGCAAACAGCAAGTAGAACAGCACCTCAAATTCTAGCGTCCAGGAGACCCCGATAATGAGATTGTTCATGCCTTGGGGCCAGAGTACGAACTGCTTCAGCAGATTTTCGACTCCGGGGAAAGAAGCGCTCGATACGAACGGAATAAGCACCATCGTAATAACGACCATGAACCAATAGAACGGATATATTCGAGCCGTTCTTTTTTTAATATAGTTCAGAACATGGCTCGGCTGCCCGATATCAGAACGGTGTATAAATAAAATAATGAAGCCACTAAGAACGAAGAAAAAATCGACGCCTGCATGACCAAAACCAGTCGCCTTGGAAAACGGCATAACACCGAAATTCTGTTCAAAATGGCGTGATATGTGATAGAAAACGACCATCAAGGCCGCAATACCACGAAACATTTCAACGCCATAAAATGTTTGCCCTCGTGGCTTAAAACGCTCTTTGCTGTTCATAAACGATAGTTCTCTACATGTCTTATTGCTTTATAAGACTTATCCACGGTCGCCAGAGCGAAAAAGCCGGCCCGAGTCGGGCGGCGCGGCGCGGCGCGGCGCGGCGCTACTAGAGTATTAGCCTAAAGCACAGCGGCCTAAATCAGTACATTAAACTCGATGGTCTGTGGGCTGGATATTCAATGCCAGAGCTTGTCCCGCGTTGCGCCGGCCTCTTCAAGCCGCTGTAGATAGGCCGCCCAGTTGGTTTCGTAATTCTCGCCCAGTTCGCGCAGCGTTTCCCATGAAAAGATGCCGGTATTATGGCCGTCATCGAAGTAGAGCTGGATCGCGTAGTTACCGACCGGCTCGATCTGTTCGACGCCGACATCCTTTTTACCGGTCACGAGCTGCATGGGCCCGCCATGGCCGCGGACCTCGGCCGAGGGCGAATAGACCCGCAAGTATTCCAGCGGCAGGTTGTAGGTTTTGTCTTCGAAGACGACTTCGAGGATCTTGGATTTCTGATGGAGGGTGATGTCGGTGGGCGCATCGGCCATGGCGGAGAATCCGTTCGGGCGTTGGGGCCCCAATGATCCGCGTGTGGGTGCATTAGAATCAACCATGCTGAAAGCTTTGCTACTGCCCGCAACACAAGAGATGAGCCCGCGAACCCACCTCGGTAACTGAACTCGTGAGCTCGATGTGATTGGGTGTTTCGCACTGCTGTGCGAAACCAGGATCTCACTCGACTCATAGCTGGAATCAATACCCCAGCCCCCGAGCAAAGTGTTTTAGGTTACTCACGAGCCAGCCGCGCCGGGCTATTTCGCGCTGATGCGCGAGCCACTTTTATTTGCCTTGCCCAAATAAAAGTAGCCAAAACAAAAGGCACCCTGTCTGGCGCCGATGCTTGCGCATCGGTGCCCTGCGCGGCTGCGGCCGCAAGCGGACGGCCGGAAACTCGCCGTGCTACGCACGACTCAGACATCCGGCCGTCTTTATCGCTTGCGCCCTCCACTGCTCGGCGCTGCGCCCAAGGGCTGGATACAGAGCGGGCCGGCGATACCGTGGATGGCCTGGTTTGTATTCCGCCCCGTGACGCGGCGACGCAGACGCGCAGCGGCGACGGGTGTCCGGCGCACAGCGCCGGTGCGGCCAGCTGTTTGAGCGTCGCCCAAGCGGCCCGAGTTCTGGCCGCATCCCGTGGCCGCGAGCATCGGAGTGCACCGGCGTAGCCGGCGCCGTGTTCGGGTGCCTTTTTCTTGGCTCCTTCTTTTGGGCAAGCAAAAGAAGGGGCTCGCACAGCAGTGCGAAACCGAGTTCTAACTCACCTCGTGGCTCAAATCAGATACGCCAAGCCTTGAACCCGAGTGCTTTGAACAACCCACGTGCCGGCCACACCGGGCTGTTTCGCGCTGATGCGCGAGCCACTTTTATTTGCTTGCCCAAATAAAAGTAGCCAAAACAAAGGGCACCCTGTCTTGCGCCGATGCTTGCGCATCGGTGCCCTGCGCGGCTCCGGCCGCAAGCGGACGGCCGGAAACTCGCCGTGCTACGCACGACTCAGACATCCGGCCGTCTTTATCGCTTGCGGCCTCCACTGCTCGGCGCTGCGCCCAAGGGCTGGATACAGAGCGGGCCGGCGATACCGTGGATGGCCTGGTTTGTATTCCGCCCCGTGACGCGGCGACGCAGACGCGCAGCGGCGACGGGTGTCCGGCGCACAGCGCCGGTGCGGCCAGCTGTTTGAGCGTCGCCAAAGCGATGCGAGTTCTGGCCGCATCCCGTGGCCGCGAGCATCGGAGTGCACCGGCGTAGCCGGCGCCGTGTTCGGGTGCCCTTTTCTTGGCTCCTTCTTTTGGGCAAGCAAAAGAAGGGGCTCGCACAGCAGTGCGAAACCGAGTTCTAACTCACCTCGTGGCTCAAATCAGATACGCCAAGCCTTGAACCCGAGTGCTTTGAACAACCCACGTGCCGGCCACACCGGGCTGTTTCGCGCTGATGCGCGAGCCACTTTTATTTGCTTGCCCAAATAAAAGTAGCCAAAACAAAGGGCACCCTGTCTTGCGCCGATGCTTGCGCATCGGTGCCCTGCGCGGCTACGGCCGCAAGCGGACGGCCGGAAACTCGCCGTGCTACGCACGACTCAGACATCCGGCCGTCTTTATCGCTTGCGGCCTCCGCTGCTCGGCGCTGCGCCCAAGGGACCCAATACAGAGCGGGCCCGCGATGTCGCAGTGGGTGCCTGTATTGAGTCCCGTGACGCGGCGACGGGTGTGCGGCGCACAGCGCCGGTGCGGCCAGCTGTCTGAGCGTCGCCAAAGCGACGCGAGTTCTGGCCGCATCCCGTCGCCGCGAGCATCGGAGTGCACTGGCGTAGCCGGCGCCGTGTTCGGGTGCCTTTTGTTTGGTTCCTTTATTTGGGCAAGCAAATAAAGGGACTCGCACAGCAGTGCGAAACCGAGTTCTAACTCACCTCGTGGCTCAAATCAGATACGCCAGATCCCAAGCCAAAGCGCTTTGAACAACCCACGGGCCAGCCGCGTGGGGCCGTTAGCTCTATGCCCCGAATTCACACGCCCCTATAAGGGATAGCGCGCCAACACCCATAAAAAAAGCCGGAGCAGGCTAATCCTGCTCCGGCCCCGAAAGCACAGGCTCGATGCTTTCGAACCGACCTGTCGACTACAGAATATAGCGCGACAGGTCTTCGTCTGCAGCCAGATCCTTGAGCTTGCCGTCGACATAGGCCGCATCCACCGTCAGCGTCTCACCAGCCTTGTCGGGTGCTTCGAAGGAGATTTCCTCCATCAAGCGCTCCATGATGGTGTGTAGACGCCGGGCACCGATGTTCTCGGTACCTTCGTTGACGTTGAACGCCATTTCGGCGATACGGTGTACGCCGTCATCGGTGAACTGGATGGTCACGCCCTCGACGTTCATCAGCTCGATGTACTGCTCGGTCAGCGAACAATGCGGCTCAGTGAGGATCCGTACGAAATCCTCGGCCTTGAGCGCATCGAGCTCAACGCGGATCGGCAGACGGCCCTGCAGTTCCGGGATCAGATCCGACGGCTTGGCGACATGGAAGGCCCCAGAGGCGATGAACAGGATGTGGTCGGTACGCACCATGCCGTACTTAGTCGAAACCGTAGAGCCTTCGACCAGCGGCAGCAGATCGCGCTGCACGCCTTCGCGGGAGACATCGCCGCCCGAACCGCCACCGGCATCTGAGCGTTTGCAGACTTTGTCGATCTCATCGATGAAGACGATACCGCCGTTCTCGACTTCGTGGATCGCCTGAGTCTTGATCTGCTCTTCGTCGACCAGCTTGGCAGCTTCTTCGTCGACCAGCTGCCGATAGGCGTCCTTGATCTTGATCTTGGACCGCTTGGTCTTGTTCTGCCCGCCCATGTTCTGGAACATGGATTGGAGTTGATTGGTCATCTCCTCCATACCCGGCGGGGCCATGATTTCGACGCCGCCCTGGCTCTGGCGCAGCTCCAGCTCGACTTCCTTGTCGTCGAGCTTGCCTTCGCGCAGCCGTTTGCGAAACACCTCGCGGGTTGCCGTGGATTCGGTGGCTTTGGAGGATTCGTCCCATTCGTTGTGCTGCGGCTTGGGCAACAGCGCATCGAGAACGCGTTCTTCGGCGGCGGTCTCGGCATCGTTCTGAACGCGCTTTTTGGCGGCCTCGCGCGTCATCTTCATGCCGACTTCGACCAGATCCTTAATGATCGAGTCGACTTCCTTGCCGACGTAGCCGACCTCGGTGAACTTGGTGGCCTCGATCTTGGAGAACGGCGCATTGGCGAGCTTGGCCAAACGCCGCGCGATCTCGGTCTTGCCCACACCGGTCGGCCCGATCATGAGGATGTTCTTGGGCGTGATTTCGCCGCGAATCCCCTCGTCGAGCTGCATACGACGCCAGCGGTTGCGTAGCGCAATCGCCACCGAGCGCTTGGCCTCGGCCTGGCCAATGATATGACGGTCCAGCTCGGCGACGATCTCGCGCGGTGTCATCTGCGCACGCGGCAGCGCAGTCTGGCCGCGGTCGGCTTCGATGGATTCAGAGGCGGTATCACTCATGGTCGAGCACCTCGACGGTGATGTAGTGGTTGGTATAGATGCAGGTATCGGCGGCGATATGCATGGCCTTTTCGGCGATTTCAGCCGCGCTCATATCGGTGTTTTCGATCAGGGCACGGGCCGCAGCCTGGGCATAGGAGCCGCCCGAGCCGATCGCCATGCAACCGTGTTCCGGCTCCATCACGTCGCCGTTGCCGGACAGCATCAGAGTCGCGGTCTTGTCGGCGACCAGCAGCAGCGCTTCCAGACGGCGTAAGGCGCGATCGGTACGCCAGTCCTTAGCCATGTCGACCGCAGATTTCACGAGCTGGCCGTTATGCTGGGAAAGCTTGGTCTCGAAACGTTCGAACAGCGTGAAGGCATCGGCCGTGCCGCCGGCAAAGCCCGCTAGGACGTTATCGTCGTACAGACGACGCACCTTGCGCGCATTGCCCTTGAACATGGTGTCGCCCATCGACACCTGCCCGTCGCCGGCCACAGCCACCTGGCCTTCACGGCGTACGGAAAGAATCGTCGTGCCGTCGAATTGTTTCACCGGGTCACCCCGTGTTGTGTCACGTGAACAGGGTTGTGGGGCCGGGCCTCACCCGATTCAAGCACCGACGCTGTTTCCGGTTCATCTGCCCTTCATACGAGTCATAACGGCGCATCGCCAGGCTTTGACCCGCGTTTTGCATAAAGCCTGTAGCGGCTCAGGCAGCTTGTTCGTCGTACTGGCCGTTGTCGATGCCGACCAACGCGTTGTCCGTTTCGACATCGAACAGATACAGCCGATCGGCCGCACAGGTCAGCGACACCGTATCGCCCATCGCCACACGCTGGTGTGGCTCGATCTGGGCGGTGAGCGTGGACTCACCGACCTTGACCTGGATCATGGTATGCGAGCCTAGCGGCTCGACCACCTCGACCGTGCCGGTCAGCCGGGATTCCGGCGTCTTGGCCTCAGGCAGATGCAGATGCTCCGGCCGGATGCCAATACGCACCCGCCCCAGACCATCGACAGCCTGGCGGCGGGTTTCGTCAAGCGTGATGCCGAAATCCTGGCCGCTCGCCCGGCCGTCACTGAGATTGGCGTCCAGAAAATTCATCGCCGGCGTCCCGATGAAGCCAGCCACGAACGTATTCGACGGCTGCTGGTAGAGATTGTTGGGCGTATCGATCTGCTGAACGATGCCGTCCTTCATCACCGCGATCCGCTGGCCCATGGTCATGGCCTCGGTCTGGTCATGGGTGACGTAGAAGGTGGTCACCCCCAGTTTGCGGTGCAGCTTGACGATCTCGGCACGCATGTCGACCCGCAGCTTGGCATCCAGATTGGACAACGGCTCGTCCATCAGAAAGACCTGCGGCTGGCGCACGATCGCCCGGCCGAGGGCCACTCGCTGGCGCTGGCCGCCGGACAGGGCCCGCGGCTTGCGATCCAGCAGGTTGGTGATACCCAGTACTTCGGCCGCGTCCTCGACCCGTTTTTTGATATCGGCCTTGCCGTATTTCTTGAGCTTGAGCGAGAACGCCATGTTGTCGCGCACGCTCATATGCGGATATAGCGCATAGCTCTGGAACACCATGGCAATGTCGCGATCCTTGGGCGCCACGCCAGTCACATCCCGGCCGCCGATCTTGATCGCGCCCTGGGTATGCTCTTCCAAGCCCGCGATCATGCGCATGGTGGTGGTCTTGCCACAGCCCGACGGGCCCACCAGCACGACGAATTCGCCGTCCTCGGTGACCAGGTTGAAGTCTTCGACCGCCAGTTCGTCCGCGCCCGGATACTGCTTGCCGACGTTTTTGAGTTCTACGACTGCCATGGGTCTTTCCTCTGAAACTCTGTCTGTCCGCCGATCCGCAGCGATCGTGCGAATGAATACCGACATTGTGTATCCGCAGATCGACGCCGATTCACGCCGATGGGCCTGGTGACAACTGCTGGACTAACGACGTCGCTACCATTACGGCCTCCGCGACTCTGAGCCGGAATTGCGTAAGCTGAAATCACCCAGTCCTTTAACTCTTTCTTCAAACTTGCGAAATGGCTGCAATCTGCCGGTCAATACTTTTGACCTGAATTCGATCTGCGCATCGGCGTTGATCTGCGGACGGATTGCGCCCTTTTATTACACCGCCCGAGCCTTTGGCTTGCGACCTACCAGAGCGTATAGCCGCCATCGATCTTGAGGATCGAACCGGTCATAAAGCTCGAAGCCTCGCTGGCCAGATAGACGATGCTCGGGCCGAGTTCTTCCGGGGTGGCGGCTCGCTGCATCGGCGCGTCGTCGATCCAGTACGGCTTGAACTTGGGGTCATCGACCGGAGCCATATCGGTGCCGACATAGCCCGGCGCGATCGCATTCACCCGAATGCCGCTCGCTGCCCATTCGGCCGCCAGCGACTTGGTGAGCTGGTGTACTGCCGCCTTGGAGGCGTTGTAGGCCGGCTGCATCTGCGGCCGATTGACGATTTCGGCCGAAATCGAGCCGACGTTAATAATATTGCCACCGCCGCGCTGACTCATGCGCCGACCGACTGCCTGGCAACAGTTCCACAGCCCATGCACGTTGACGTCGAAGATCTGGCGCCAACCCTCAGGCGTCACATCCAGCGCCGGTTTGTGCTCGCAGGTCCCGGCGTTGTTAACGAAGATATCGATCGGGCCGAGCTCAGCCTCGATCGCGTCGAGCATCGGTTCGACCGCGTTGATATCGGTCACGTCTGCACCGGTGGCTATCGCCTGACCGCCGGCTTCGCGAACGGCCGCGGCCACGTTTTCTGCTTTATCGACGCGGCGTGCAACGATCGCCACCGCGGCCCCGGCCTCGGCCAGCGCATGGGCTAGAGCTTCGCCGATTCCACCGTTGCCGCCGGTGACCACAGCCACCTTGCCGGTCAGATCGAATTTCGACATTACGGACATCAATTGCTCCTCATGCGGTACGAGCCGCGTCTAATTGTCAGTGTGCGGATGGCAGCAACGACGGTTGGCCCGCAGCGCAGTACCGATTCATACGCTGGCATCGGCGGCTCCTGCCCTACCGCAGACCTTCTTGTGTCTGCTCGCCGCCGAGCCGACCCCGTCCTAATAATCAAACGACTCGTCTTTTGGATTTTGAGATCTGCGTTGTCCACGGATCCATACGAGCTGCGTGTATTCGATCGGTGGATCACTGTCCTTGAGTTCTCGGCTGTTCGCGTTCACTTATTTGACGGCGCCCAGGGTCAGGCCTGTCACTAGCCAACGCTTGACCAACAGGCCGAACACCGCCATCGGGCAGACCACGACCGTGCCGATGGCCAGCAGCTTGCCCCAGTCGATACCGGTCTGGGTGAGCAGTTGGGCGGCCGCGATCGGAATGGTCTGGGTGCCCGGACCGGCAAAGGTCGCGGCAAAGGCATAGTCGTTCCAGGCAAAAATGAAGCACAGGATCGTGGTGGTCGCGATACCCGGTTTCATCAGCGGCAGCGCGACATGCCAGAACACCTGCCACTTGGTCGCCCCGTCGATGGTCGCGGCTTCTTCCAGATCGCGCGGCAGATCGTCGAAAAACGCGGTCATCAGCCAGATCGCGAACGGCAGATTAAAACTGAGATACGCCACGATCAGGCCGGTATAGCTATCCAACAGATTCAAATAGCGAAACATCAGATACAACGGCACGATCACGGCCGCGATCGGCGCCATGCGGGTACTGATGATCCAGAACGCCAGATGATCCTTGCCGCGGATCTGGATGCGCGACAGACCGTAGCCCGCCATTGCCCCCAGCACGACCGCGATCAGCGTGGATACGCCGGTCACGATCAGGCTGTTGATAACGTTCGACCATAGATTATTGCCGCCCGAAAACAGCGCGCCGTAGTGCTCGAGAGTTGGCGAAAAGAACAGTTTCGGCGGATAGGCCGTGATCGCGGAATTGGTCTTGAACGACGACAGCACCATCCAGACGATCGGTATCAGTGTCCAAAGCAGCATCAAAGCCACGAGTACCCAACGCATGGCCGTGCTGGCTGGATGAGCCCGGGCATTCATACCGTGGTCTCCTTGCGTTTGAGCACGCGCACGAAGGCAGTGGCAATCAGAATCGAGAATACGAGCATGGTCAGGCCGACCGCCGAGGCATAGCCGAGATCGAAAAACCGGAAGGCAATGTCATACAGCCGGATCGGAATGATCTTGGTCGAATCCGCCGGTCCTCCGTTCGTGGTGATGAAGATGATGGCAAAAAAACGAATCGCATCCATCGAGCGAATCAGCAAGGCCACCAACAAAATCGGCAAAATCGACGGTAGGATGATAGACACCAACTTGTGCCGATAACTGGCGCCGTCGACCTCGGCGGCCTCCAGAATATCGGTGGGCACGGCGGTCAGCCCGGCCAGCACGATCAACGCGATCAGCGGCGTCCATTCCCAGACGTTGAGCCCAATTACCGCCGCCATGGCTGCGCCGACCGTGCCCAGGATATTGCCGTCATAAACGCCAGTCGTAGATAAAATCCAGGAATACAGCCCGAAGCTCGGATCGAGCAAAAAGCGTCCGAGCAGGCCGACAATGATCGGCGCGATGAACATCGGGATCAGTACCAGCGACAATACGATGTTGCGGGCCTTGATCAGGCTGTGGATCAACAACGCCATCGCCGTGCCCAGAATCATCTCGACCCCGACCACCGCCGCGAAGTAGATCAGGCTCAGAATCCAGCTGGAACCGATATCGGGATCGCTAAACAACTTGGCCCAGTTGTCGAGTCCGATGAAATCGAACGACAGCCCGCCGATCAGCCCGACCTTGTTCAGGCTCATCCAGATCATCGTGAACAGCGGCACGAAAGAAATGATCGCCAGCAGGATCAGCGCTGGCGTCATCATCGCCAGTTCGAATCCCTGGCTTTTTTTCTTGCGCCCGAGCTCGCTCATCGCGCGCCTCCGAAGACTTCTAAGGAGCGATCGCCCGGGCCGCGGCCACCGCCTGCCACGGCAGCCGGGCGCACCGGCCCGACAACTTGAGAAAGCGACTGTCTTTCCATAAGTTTCAATGCCCTGGCGATTCCCGATGGCCGCGTCATACCGAACTAGGCGCCGGTGGCCGAATCGATTTTGTCCTTGGCCGACTTCATGGTCTGTTCCGGCGACTGACGACCAGCCAGCATCTTCGACAGCTCGGTAAAGATGGCCGTATCGGCTTGGTTCCAGACCGGGATCTTCGGTCGCAGACCAATATGGTCTTTATCCCAGGCGACTTTCATGGTGTCGGCCGTGAGCATATTGGGCATGTCGGTCGGCGGATGGCTGGCTTTTTTCACCTCGGGCATGTCATAGACCGAAGTCCGGGTCGGCGTGCCGCCGCCGGCCTTCAGTCCGGCCAGCTGGGTCTGCGGCGACGTGGCCCAGACCAGGAACAGCCAGGCTGCTTTCTTCTGCTCGTCCGGCGCATTGCCGTTGATGGCAATACCGGTGCCACCGTAGAGGTTGGCACTGCGCTTGGGGCCGGTCGGCAGTGGCGCATAGCCGACCTTGCCCTTGAGCGGGCCGGATTCCAACGAACCGGCGAACTCGTGCCATTCCGGCATCATCGCGAAACGGCCATTTTCGAAGGCATTGGCCACACCGGTCCAGTCCCAGCTGGTGCTGCCCGGATCGGCGATCTTGAGCAGCTTTTGGTAGAACTTGGCGGCTTCGATGGCCGGTTTCTGATCCAACGTACAGGGCCCCGGCTCGGCGCTGCCGAGCAGGCCGACCTTGTCGCCATTTTTGAAGTATTCGCCGCCGTAGGCCATCAACACGTTGGTGAAATCGCACATCAGCGAGTCGTACTGCTTGGCTTGGTGGCCGGTGCCGTATTTGACTTCCTTGGCCTGATCGCCGTTGAACCACTCGGCGATCTGGTAGTACTGCTCCCAGGTGATCTTGTCGGAGGGCGTCGGGTCGAAGCCGAGATCCTTTTGCATCTGATCGTGGTACTTGTCGAACAAGTCGCGGCGATAGATCCAGATCATGGTCGGGCAGTCATAGGGCAGCGTATACAGCTTTTCGCGGTCGCCAAAATAGCCGGCGCCGGCCAGCTGGGTCGGGATGAAATCATCCAGCCCCTTGGGCACCGCCGGCAGCCCATCTTTGCCGTTGAGCGTATTCAGATCGACCAGTGCTTTGTGATAAGGCGACAGCACCTGCCACGGATCGGCATAGATCACGTCGTAGGCACTGCGGCCGGAGCCGAAGTCCAGGGCGACCTTTTTGACCAGATCACCGAGCTGAAGCTGGGTAATCTGGACATTGATGCCGGTCAACTCCTTGAACGACTCGATATTCTTCGAGATCGCCGTGGTCGGCGGCGTGTTTTCGGAGATGAAGTTGATGGTGGTGCCGCTGACCTGCTTCCAGGTCTTGTCGTCGGCCATTGTCTTGGCCAGCGCGGTACGCAGCGGCCCTGCGCCCAATGTGGTCAGCGCAGCGGCCCCGCCCAGACCCTTGATGATATTGCGTCGCGTGTGTCGGCTTGCCATGGCTGCTGTCCTTATCGTTGTTTCTATTTATCCAGTTGAATCTGCAGTTTGACGTCGCTCGGCTCGCCCCGGGCGGCGCGCTCGAAGGCCGCTACGCTGTCTTCGAAATCAAAGGTTTCGGAAATCAACGGCCCTAGATCGATCTTGCCGGACGCCAGCAGGGCGATCGTGCGGTCGTAGACGTTGGCGTAGCGAAATACTGTCTCGATCCGAATTTCCTTGGCCTGGGCGGCGACGATGTCGAAGGTCACCGGCTCGACCGGCATGCCGACCAGCACCAGCGTGCCCGCCGGGCGTACACAGGCCAGTGCATCGTCATAGACTTTGGGGCTGCCGCTGGCCTCGAACACCACGTCGGCGCCCCAATCGGCGCCACAGCGGGCCGCGATCGTCTCGGTGAGCGATTCGCGGGCCACGTTGACCGTGGTGATGCCGTCATAGCGGGCCGCGATCGTCAGCTTTTCGTCGACCAGATCGGAGACGATCACTTCACTGGCGCCGGCGGCCAGCGCCGATAACGCCACCATCAGACCGATCGGCCCGGCCCCGGTGACCACGCAGACATCGCCCGGCGTCATTCGGGCCTTGACCGTGGCCTGCATGCCGATCGCCAGCGGCTCGACCATTGCGCCTTCGGCAAACGACACCGAGTCCGGCAGCTTGTAGGTAAAGGCTTCGGGGTGGACCACTTCCGGCGTCAGGCAGCCGTGGATCGGCGGCGTGGCCCAGAAACGCACGGCCGGGTCGACGTTGTAGACGCCGAGCTTGGCCGCCCGCGAAGTCATGTCCGGAATACCCGGCTCCATGCATACCCGATCGCCCACCGCGAGATCGCGAACCTCGGCGCCGACTTCGGTGACCGTGCCTGAGGCTTCATGGCCGAGCACCATCGGCTCGTTGACCACGAACGGGCCGATTCGGCCATGGGTGTAATAGTGCACGTCGCTGCCGCAAATACCCACGGTGTGCGTGCGTACGCGAACATCGCGCGGGCCGAGCTCATTCGGCACGTCGATCTCGCGCAGAGACAGTTCGTGCTGGCGCTCGAGCACCAGGGCCTTGGCTTGCATCGCGCCTCCTCGAATAGATGCCATCGTTGATTGGCTTGTTATCGACGCTACTGCGAGCCGGATAGAGCGCACTAGCGCGGATTTTCCGCCATACTTGTATTTTTTTTCACGAGCCGAACCCCTGCTCATAAATAGTGCAGTAATAATAGATAGTTACAAGCACATTGAACGCGTTGATAAATGCTTGATACACAAATTGATACGACTAAAGCAGGAGCGGTTCCGGGGCTGATCGGCCGCTGGAGTGGCCGGCGCTCGCCGGGTCGGCCCGGCGCGTTGCGCAGGCAGGCCGGACGGTCATGACCCGTTTGCATCCTCGACCGAGCGAACTCGGCGACCCGGTATTCGAAAACATCGCCCACGATCCGCGGCACAGCTTCTACTGGCATACCCATGGCTTTCCCTCGCCACTGGCCCAGTGGAATTTTCATCCGGAGTATGAGCTGCATCTGATCCGACGCTCCCACGGCCACTACATGGTGGGCGACTATGCCGGGCGTTTCGGCCCCGGCAACCTGGTTCTGGTCGGGCCCAATCTGCCGCATCTATGGTTTTCGGATCTGGCTCGCGACGATGAGATCATCGAACGCCGCGACGTAGTGGTGCAGTTCCGCGGCGAATGGCTGGAAGCACTGATGCGGCTATGCCCGGAACTGCGCCGGGTGGAAACGCTGATCAAGGACTGCGGCCGCGGCGTGCGTTTCGACGACGCCGCGGCCGCGGCCACGCGCCTCGAGGCTATGGAACATCAGGACCAGGTCAGCCGGGTATCGACCCTTATCGATCTCCTCGGGCGGCTATCGCGCAGCGATTATCGGCAACTGGCCAGCCCAAACTATCACCTGGGCCAGGCCGGGGTACGCTCTGAACAGGTCGACGCCATTCTGTCCTATGTCCATCGCCATTTTAATCGCCACATCAGCATGGCCGCGGTGGCGCGCTGGCAAGGCATGACGCCCTCGACCTTCTCGCGTTTTTTCAAACAGGCCACCGGCGATACCTTCGTAGCCTTCGTGCGCCGGCTGCGTATCGACCATGCCTGTCGGCTGTTACTCGACCCGCGTTATACGGTCGCCGATATCTGCTTTATGGCCGGCTATAGCAATCTATCGAACTTCAACCGTCACTTCCGACGTGTGACGGGCTTAAGCCCGCGCGAATATCGCCAGTCGAGCGATCACGCCGAGCCGGCAACCGGCGGCTAGGCGTCGGTGCCTTCGGTATCGGCCGTATCGCCGCGGTTTGTCGCGCGCGGGTGGGCTGCATCGTAAACCCGCGCCAGATGGGCGAAATCCAGATGCGTATAAATCTGGGTAGTCGCGATATTGGCATGCCCGAGCAACTCCTGAACCGCGCGCAGATCGGCCGAGGATTCCAACATATGGGTGGCAAAGGAATGACGCAGTTTATGCGGATGCAGATGCACGGGCAGGCCCTGGGCGATCGCCCAGCGCTCCATGCGTCGGGCCACGCTCGAGCGCGACAGTCGGGTCCCGCGCTGGGAGACGAATAGCGCGGTTTCGTTTTCGGCCGCCAGCCCTGGGCGCTCGGCCAGCCAGTTCTGCAGGGCAGCCGCCGCGCGTCGGCCGACCGGTACGCTGCGCTGGCGATTGCCCTTGCCCAGCACTCGTGCTTCGCCAGCGGCCAGATCCAGATCGCCCAGATCCAAGCCTACGGCCTCAGCCAATCGAATGCCGGCCGTATAAAACAGCTCGAGCAGCGCATGATCACGAATTTCCAGCGTATCGCCGGGCGTGGCGTCGAGCATTCGGGCCAGATCATCGACGTCGATCGTCTCCGGCAACTGGGCCGGTTTTTTCGGCGGCCGGACGTCAGCGGCCGGATTGCTCTCGGCCCGGCCTTGGCGCATCTGCCAGAGATAGAAACTGCGCAGCGCCGAAGCCAGCCGGGCCAAGCTGGTTGGTTTGGCGCCGCTACGGTGGCGTGCGGCCAGCAACTCGCGCACATCCGCCGTGGCCACGCGCGGCCAAGCCGCAATACCGCGATCCGCGAAGTAATCGGCGGCCATTGCCAGATCGCGGGCATAGCCATCGATGGTATGCGTCGAAGCCCGCCGGACATGCGCCAGATGGGCGAGGTAATCGTCGATGTCGGCTTCGAGCGCAGCCCGGGCCGCGTCGTATCGTGTGTCTTTGGTCATGCAGAATTCCCAAGCAGCGCCCAGGTTCGTCGCCGGTCGCGCAGCCGGCCGAAGGCATAGCGGGCACCGTCTACTGCCCTGAAACGCCTCGACCGCCGTCGCGCGTTCGACTCGCAGGACTCGGTCATCCGCAACAGATCAACCAAGGCGTCCTGCAGGATGCGATGCCCGATACCGACGCCGGGCGCAAACCGAAGCCGCCCTAGGGCGCCCCTAGGGCAAAAGCTCCCGTCCCAGCAGGCGCCGCAACGAGGCTGTCAACAAATCCCCGAACAGCTCTACGAACAACGTCCCCATATCGGCTGAAAACCGCTTGGGATCGCCGCTGGCCAACACGATCGCGCCGTGGACCCCGTTCATGCCCAAGGGCACCAAGGCTGCACTGGCCAGCGGTTGATCAGGCTCGGTTCCGAACAGGGCTTGAGACTGGGCCGCGCTCAACTCGCCGCAGAGCGGCTTACCACGACGAAAGACATTAGTCAGCGCCTGGGCTTCGGCACTGTCCTGTGCCAGATGATGAATGTGGGTGATGTCGGCCGGCAGTTCGCCCTGGACCCCAACATAAACATGATCGACGTCCAGATGGGTGCGCAGGCATTCGACCAGGGACTCGACCAACGCATCGGCCGATACCGCCCCGACCATGATACGGGCGACCCGATTGAGCTGGATGACCCGATCTTCGTTGCTCTTGGCGGTCGACATCAGTTCGTCGAAACGCGCCTGGATCCGGGTATTGGTTTCGCGCAGCACCCGCACCTGGCGCTCGATCAACGAGATCGCATTCCCCGAGGCATGGGGCACATCCAGGGCTTCGAATGTTTCTGGGTGACGGCGCAGAAAATCCGGATGGGCAGCCAGATAGGCCGCGACATCGGCTTCGTCCAGGTCGATCGACACGCGCTGTTTTTCGGCTTCATTCATGGCAGGCGATCTCTGATCTCTAAGTAGTACTGCCGCAGATTCGGTAACCCCGTCCGGTGCCTACGGCCAACGCTCGGCCGTTCTGGGCCGGCATCACCGCAGGCCGGCTGATGGCCCGGCATCTGCGGCAGAGCCGGACGACACCGAACAGAGCCAGCCAGACCCGTCGATGTATCGCACGCGCGCCGCGTCGGCATCCGCAGAGCGCATCCTACAGGGCGCGAGCGGCCCATCGTGGGGTGTCACGATACGGACTCGCAGCGCTGTGGGCTCGGTCTGCGAACCGCCCTTCGGGACAACAGCCCTGGGGCACGGTCACGAACGAAACAGCAACGGATCTTAGTCAGACGATACCAGTTTACCCTCGAATACGCGCTCGGCCGGACCGATCAAATACACCGAATAGCCAGCGCCCTGCCACTGTATACGCGCCCGGCCGCCGGGCAGATCAACCCGTACATCGGCCGCCAGATCGCCCGCCGCGATACCGGTGACCACCGCCGCGGCCGCGCCGCTGCCACAGGCCAAGGTCTCGCCGGCGCCGCGCTCGAACACGCGCAGGCGAACATGATCGCGCGCCACGATCTCCATAAAGCCGACGTTGACCCGCTCGGGAAACGCGGCATGCGCTTCCAAAGCCGGGCCGATCCGGGCCACCGGCGCACTCGCGACGTCGGACACGCGCAGCACGGCATGCGGATTGCCAAGCGAGACCGCCGCGAACTCAACGCTCTGCCCGGCCACGTCATCCAGCCGATAGCGCGCCGCACGCTCGAAACCAGCCAGCGGAATCTCGGCCGGTTCGAAGCGCGGCCCCCCGAGCGCGACCCGAAAATCCCCCTCGTCGAGGGCTTCGAGCACCATCTGCCCATCGCGGATGTCCACCACGATACGGTTTTTGTCGGTTAGCCCGGCCTCGCGAACATAGCGCACGAAACAGCGGGCGCCGTTGCCACACTGGCCAGACTCGCTACCGTCGGCATTGAGGATGCGGTAACCGAAATCGGCGTTCGCGCTACGTGCCGGCTCGACGATCAGAATCTGATCGCAGCCGATGCCATAGCGGCGATCGGCGATATGCCGGGCCGTGCTTGCGTCGAGCGCGATCGGGGCAGCCGTGGCATCCAGGACCACGAAATCATTGCCCAGCCCCTGCATCTTCGTGAATGCCAGTGCCATATCGTTCAATTCGCGGTCTTGGAATCATCGGAAGCCCCAGGGCCTCCGCCGTCGCGCCCATCTTCGAGCACTTGCTTGCGGTCGGCCTCGTCCTGTTCATCGGCTGGGGCCGGCAGATCGTTGTGCCGGTCACGCACGGTCGCCCGGCCGGTCAGCGTGGCCTGGCTATCGGCGCCGCAGACCAGCCGTAATTGGATCGCATCGCCGTCTTGATAGCTCCGGCTGGGCGAATACAGCGCGACTTCGCGTTGGCCGGGTTCGAACACCATCGCCTGGCCAGCAGCGACCGTGAACGGCGCCAGCGGCTGAGCCCCGCCTTGGGCATCGTCCGAGGACTTCGCCGCTGCGGCCTTGTCCTGAAACACAGCGCGATCGAAGGCATCGCTGGCCACACTGCCCACCCGGACCGGCTGCGAGCCGGTGTTGCGGAGCGTGAAATAACCCAGCATCTCGCGGGAACCGGTATGGGCCGGGGCGACCCAGGCATCGTCGATCTGCAGACCGCCGCAGTCGGCGGCCGGATCGGACTGGCCGCAGCCGGTCAGCGATAAAACCAGCACGGCTGCAGTGGTCCACACCCTGATTGACGAAAACCGCATGCTTGCCCCTCGATGTTATGCAATAACGCAAAATAAGCTGGGCCAATTCCCGGCCCGATCAAGAGGTTATCGTACCGTTAAAAACGGCCACACCGCAGTTCCGTAGACCCGTTTCGAACCGGCCCGCCCCGGCACGTCGGTTCGCCCTTCCTACGATCGCGCTGACAGCCGGCACGATCGCGGCGGTCGCAAGTGGCCACCGATCGCGAGATAATGCGCGCCTAGACTTGTCTGCATGCCGGACAGAAGCATGGCCGATCTTTCCCAGGTGGCACTCAGCCACTCGAACCACGATCATCAGGCGTGTATCGCCGATGCCCTGACACGCGCAGACACCTTGTGCCGCGAACACGGGCTGCGCTTGACCGCCATTCGACGGCGCGTACTGGAACTGATCTGGGCCAATCACCAACCGACCAAGGCCTATGATCTGCTGGCCCAGATCAACAACGAGCGAGGCAATGCCGCGCCGCCCACGGTCTATCGCGCTCTGGATTTTTTGCTGGATGCCGGGCTGATTCACAAGATCGAATCTCAGAATGCCTTCATCGGCTGTGCGATCGACCACGACCGCAATCCGCCGAAGTTCTTTATCTGTCGCGAATGCGGCCGAGCGGCCGAGATCCAAAGCCCGGAAATCGACGAGGCGATCGCCAGTGAGGCCAAGCAGACTGGCTTCGTGGTCGACCATCAGACTATCGAAGTCGATGGCCTGTGTGCTTCCTGTGCCGCCCAGCTGCGCGGCTAGCAACCCGGCCCCAAAAGTCTTACGGACGGGATCTATCGATGTCTTTGGCTAGCCTCCTATATGTTATGTTATAACGTTTAAGAAAAGGAGTCCGCCATGTCGTCGCACGCCAAACTGCCGGTCACCGTTCTATCGGGCTTTCTCGGCGCCGGCAAAACCACCGTCCTCAACCATCTGCTGGCCAACCGCGCCGGGCTGAAAGTCGCGGTGATCGTCAATGATATGAGCGAGATCAACATCGATGCCGAAACCCTGCGCCAGACCGGCGGCCTATCACGCATCGACGAAAAATTAGTGGAATTCTCCAACGGCTGTATCTGCTGCACCCTGCGCGACGACCTGCTCACCGAGGTCACACGCCTGGCTGGCGAAGCCCGCTTTGATTATCTGCTGATCGAGGCGACCGGTATTTCCGAGCCGCTGCCGGTCGCCGCCACGTTTGCCATGCGCGACGAACAAGGCTTCGCGCTCGACGATATCGCCGCATTGGATACGCTGGTGACGGTCGTCGATGCCGCCTCGTTTTGGCATGATTACGCCAGCACAGCATTGCTGGCCGAGCATAGCGAAGCCGCGGCGGCCGAGGACGAGCGCACGGTGGTCGATCTGATGGTCGAGCAGATCGAATTCGCTAACGTGATCCTGCTCAACAAAAGCGACCGGGTCGATGCCACCGCCCTGAGCCGTGCCAAAGCGGCGCTGACCGCACTCAACCCAGGCGCGACCGTGCTCGAAACCGAATACGGCCAGATCAACCCGGCCGCAGTGCTCGGCACTGGCCGCTTCGATTTCGAAACGGCGGCCCAGGCCCCCGGCTGGGCCCGCGAACTGGCCGGCGAACCGCATCCGCCAGAGACCGAGGCCTATGGCATCTCGAGCTTCGTCTATCGGCGGCGACGGCCGTTCCATCCAGAGCGCCTATTCGAGCTGATCCACGGCGACTGGCCGGGGGTGCTACGTTCCAAGGGATTCTTCTGGCTGGCCAGCCGGCCGGAATGGGTCGGCGAGATCAGCCAGGCCGGTGGGGCGCTGACCCATCAGGCCGCCGGTTTCTGGTGGGCCAGCGATACCGCAGGCGGCCAGCTTCCTACCGATCCGGAGGTGCTTAAAACCGTACACGAGGCTTGGCATCCGGAATACGGCGACCGGCGCCAGGAACTCGTGGTGATCGGCATCGACATGGACCAGGCCGAGCTCGAGCGCCGCCTCGATGCCTGCCTGCTCACCGATGCCGAGTGCGCCGCCGGCTGGCGCCGCTGGCAGTCGATGAACGACCCGTTCCCGGCCTGGCGCACCAGCGCCTGAACCGGTCCGGGCATGCGTCAGCTGCCCCCGCCCGGCAGCTCCAGTTTCTGGCCGACCTGTAGATTCTTGGTATGCAGATGGTTGATATCCATCAGCACATCCGAGGAGACCCCTTCGCGCGCGGCGATCTGGGACAGCGTATCGCCCGACTTGACGGTATAGATCGAACCACCAGTGGCCTGCATCCGTTCCGGCGGATGCTTGCGGAAATAGCTCATCACGCCGTGGTACATCGAGTCGGCCAGTTGCTGGCGGAACCGGTTGTCCTCGAGCTTACGCGCCTGGCGCGGGTTCGACAGGAACGCGGTTTCGCACAGTACCGACGGGATCATCGGATCGCGCAGCACGGCGAAATTCGCCCGCGGCGGCGTATGCCGATAGATCGGGCCGACCTGGCCGAACTGACGGATGATGGCGTGGGCCAGATCGTCGGCATCGTCGATCGACGCGTTCTGGTATAGATCGGTGAGTACCGCGTTGAGGGTGTGATCGGTATCCGAGAACTGCACCCCGGCCACATTGCGATCCGCCGAGTTCTCGAAATGCGCCAACTGAGCAGCCTTGGCGTCTGTGGCGCCGTGCTGGGACAACACATAGCAGGTGCCCCCGTCGACCCCGGTATCGTCCGGATAGGCATTCTGATGGATCGAAATGAACAAATTGGCGTGATGCTGCTGGGCGATACGAACCCGCTGTCGCAGGGTGATGAAGCGGTCGTCGTCGCGGGTCAGTACCGGATGAATATTTTGGGTGGCCTTGAGCCGGGCATAGAGCCGCTTGGCGATCGCCAGGGTGACGGTCTTTTCCATCAAACCGCTGGCCGCTCGGGTGCCAGAATCGTGGCCGCCGTGGCCGGGATCGATCACCACCACGACCGGCCCGGTCTCGGCCGCAGCCCGATACAAGGCCTTGGGTTCGTCGGTACCGGCCGGCTGCCGGGCCGCCTGGTTCGATGAAGCGCCGGCCTGGGCAGCTTGGCTCGGTTGCGGCTCTAATTTTGCGTGCGACGAGGCGCGCTGGGAGGCATTGCCCGTCTGCGCTCCGCCCGACCCCTGAATGGTGGCGACCAGGTCGCTGCCGTCGACGCGGACGCCGGCCAGCTTGGCCCGGTCGGCCAAATCGAGCACGGCCCGCAGGCTGCCGTCGGCATGCCGTGCGATCCGCAGACCGCCGACCGCACCGCCGGACACGCTATCCACGGCCCCAGCCTGGGTCGATTCGAAATCGATGACCGCGCGCGGCGGATCGTCGAGCGCGAAATAGCGATACTTCGGCACGCGATCAAGATCGAAACGCACCATGGTGCTGTCGCCATCTGCGCTCAGATGTACCGACTCGAGAGTCTCGCCGGCTGCCCAGAGCGCCGGACTCACCAGTAAAAAACCCAATAGAAATGCCAGTCGCAGCCATTGCGACATCGGATCGCCCTCAAACAAATCGTCAAAGCCCGACAGCTTAAACCAGAGCCCCGGCCCACGGCGTTCGAATCAGCCACGACCGGGGCTCGATTCCGGCTTCCCCGCCGTCGACCGGGCGGCTGCCAAGCCAGGATCATGCTAAGCAACGGACAGGCCAAGCCGGGCGTCCAGGTACTGGGCCGGCAGTGTTTGGCCATCGATACCCAAGGCGACATGCGCCCTCGCCAACCCATGATTCGGCAAGTTAGGTGTCGAACGAGCGTCCCGGAAGGCATGACGCAGGCCGTCGCTGTGATCGTGCGCGCGGCGCGACCACGGAATGATGGATCCGGTGTACGTGGCGCACGAGTGCCCGACGCAATCAGCGATCCATGCGCTGGCCGATGCCGAACTCGGCATGGGTATACAACAGCAGGGGCTCGCGCAGCACGGCCAGCAACGATATATCCATCCCGATCACGCGCTGCCCTGGCGTCATACGCAATGCCGTGCTCGCATCAATCGCGCTGTCGCTGTGGTGCACGCGATGCAAACGCCCAAACAAATAAACCGTGTGGCACAACAGGTGCTGGCCGTTTTTAACCGCATCCAGCCGCAGCCCACCGACGCCAACCACTCCCGGTACCGGCAGCGACCATCTATTCAGCAGCCCAGAGAGCCGGCGCACAGCGATCGCACCCACGCCAACCGGCCCCCGTCGTGGCCAGGCCCGTGGCGGATTGCAGCCAGCGCTGTATCCGACCAACGACGGCCCTAACGTCATCGATACGGGCGAGCGATGTCGAGCCCGGTTAAGACAGCCAGGCCGATGACCCATACAGCGATAGACCCATCGTCAACCGACATGGCATCTCCCGGCACGCATGGATCGAGGAATGCATACCGAGTCCGGTCGCCGCCGGCTCATCGTGCCCGACTACCTAAAGCCGAATCCGGCCGCGACCACCGCCAGCCCGGCACCAAGCGTGGCGATGAGAAACGGGCCTCGGCGGACCAACTGCCCGGCGGCCGGTTGCCGGGCGAAGTCCAGCCCGACGTGCAGAAACACGCCGGTCGCCAGACCGGACAACCAGGCATTATCGACGCCGGCGTGCAGTGGGCCAGCCCACAACGCGACCGGAATGGCGACCAGGCCGACCGCACAAGACGGCGCCAGAATCGGCCAGCGCGAACGTCCCAGGCCCTGTCGTGCCCGGGCCAGGGCATAGCCGGCCGGTAACTTGTGGGCCACGATCACCACGCCCAGCAGCACGCTCAGCGAAGGCACGGCCGCATAGGCCAGACCCATGGCGGCACCGGCGGCTGCCGCATGCAGCGTGATCGCGACCAAGGCGTTGTCGCCGCCGGCGTCCTCTGGCTCATGCGCCCGCATCAACCAGTCGAGGGCGATGCCGAGCAACAGCCCGGCCGTAACCCCCAGCCCGCCGTGGCGCGCATCGCCGGCCAGCGCCGATGGCAGCAAGAAGATACAGGCACTGGCGATCATGGCCCCAGCCGCCAGACCATCGGCCACCGCGATGCCCCAACCGCCGGTCGGCACTACCCGCTCGGCCAGCCACCAGCCGGCCACCATGGCGGCACCGGCCATGAGGCCGATCACTACCAGTTTGTCGCGTGCCGTGGCTGCGCCCAGTGCCAGCACCAGCAGCCAGACACCGATCAGTGCCGCGGCCGGCAGCCAGCGTCCGGCCCGTGGCTCACCGGCGCGCGGCCGGCCCCGGGACAGGAAAATCGACGCATTCATGTCTCGCCCTCTATAAATCGAAAGGAATTCGGGTAGTCAGCCGGATATCCCGGCCCGGCGACAGGGCATAGCCCTTATAGGTATCGAGAAAGCCGCGATACGCCTTGTTGAACAGATTATTGATCTTCAGATCGAAGCGGACTTCCTGGCCGTGGATCTTGGGTGCGATGCCGGCGCCCAGGTCGACCAGGCCGTAGCCGGAGGTCGAGGCCGTGCCGAACGGCGCACTGTCGAACTGCGAAAACGGCTCGCCGGGGGCAGCTTCCTGGCTGGCGTAATAGCGGACATCGATCTGGCCATAGGCCTGGCGCGGCCAATACGCGCCCTGTGGGGTAAAGCGCGCACCAAGACGTACGTTGTTCGCGGGAACCAACGGCAGATCGTCGTGATTGTCGCGGCGGCGGCCCTCGACGACTTCGCCGGCCGCATGCAGCGACATCCACGACGTGACCTCGGCCTGGAACGACGCTTCGGCGCCGTATAATTCGGCATCGGTCTGGGCATGATCGAACACCGGCAGACCGGCGCGCATCTGGCCGCTGTCCTGCAGATAGATATAGTTGTCGATGGCATTGCGATAGACCGTGGCCTTGGCCTGCAGCCGGTCCGAATGCCAGCGCAGCGAGACCGAGGTATCGATCGAGGTTTCCTCATCCAGATCGGGATTGCCGCGTTGATAGGCTGCGACCCCGCCGTGCTGGCCGGCGACATAAAGCTCGAACAGGCTCGGCGCCCGGAAACCGCGGCCGACGTTGGCCGCCAGCGACAGATGATCGGTGAAGGCATAGACCGCGCCCAGCGAGCCGGTGACCACGTTGTAGGTCTGTTTGCTGGCGTTGCGCACCGATTCCGATGGGTTGGCAGTCTTGCCGGCCAGCGCCTCGACGTCGTGATAGTCATAGCGCAGCCCGGCCTGCAGGGTCAGCGGCCCGAGATCTTTTTCTTCGAAGGCGAACACAGCGGCGTTGTTAACCTCGCCGCCCGGCGAGAGCTGGGTGCGACCACGCGAGACCTGGTGCTTGTTGACGTATTCGACGCCAATCTTGCCGCCGTCGAGACCGAACGCCGGGCCGTGCTGGCCAACCAGACGCGCGGTGTACTGGTCGAACTGCAGATCGATCGCGCCATCGAAGCCGAGATCGCGTGGATAGCCCCCGGCGTTCGAGCGGCGCCGGTTGTTCTGCCACATCAGCTTCGGTGTCCAGGTGATGCCGCCAGCGTCGATCTCGCCGTTGAGCGCCACTTGGCGATCGTCGATGAACTGGCCGACGCCCTCCGGGCCCTCGCTTGGCGGCTTGATCCCGGCCGGCGGCGGCAGCAAGAAGTTGTGTTCGTCGTTCCAGCGGCTATAGCGCAGCGTCCAGTCGCCGAGCGTATCGTCGGTCATGCCGACCGCGACATCGCCGTTGACCTGGTTGAAATCGGTATATTTCAGGCGCCCGGTATAGGCCGGCGCCGTCGAGTGCGCGGCTGCTTTCGGCCCGGGGAAGTAGCTGCCCTCGTCCGGCGTATGGATATCGCCGCCGTCGCGCCGGATCAAACCGAAGGCATAGCCAAAACGGCCGTTGCCGCCGCTCGACTTGATGCCGGTATCCCATTCGCGATTATTACTATCGTAACGCCCCAGCAGCTCGCCCTTGGCGATCTTGTCGTATTCGATCTCGGGCGGCAGCAGGTTGATCGCACCGCCCAATGCGCTCGAGCCGTAGAGCACGCTTGAGGCCCCACGCACGACTTCCACCCGGTCCAGCAGAAACGGATCGGTGACCGGCATGTGGCGCACGCCGAACGATTGGCTGGCCACACCCACGCCGCCGGAAAGAATCTTCACCCGCTCGCCGGACAGCCCGCGGATCACCGGCTTGCCGGCGGTATTGCCGGTGCCGATGCTGTCCACGCCGGCCAGATCGTCCAGCGCCTGGCCGAGATTGGCCGCGCCCTTGGACTCGATGTCGTCGGAGCTGACCACGTCTACATCCGGCGCCTGCGACAACGGGCTGCCCGGAATCGGCACGCCGGTCACCGATACCGTGCCCAAATCAGCAGTGGGCGCCTCACCCGCGCTGGCAGGCGCAGGCTGGGCTACCGGCGCGGGGGCGCCCTGCTGCGGGCCGTCGGCTGCTGCAGAAACAATAGGTGATAACATAACACTCGAAACAAAAACCGACGCAACGACCGGCCGCGGGCTAGAGCGACTCATGGGTTCCCCTGTAGTGAATGACAAAGATCGGCGGCGTTGCCATACAAGCACTGGCCGAAAAAATACGTGCTACCCAAGCCATGAACAGATCCGGGCAGCACTGACGTCGCATAGCTTACGTTACTTTATAACATTTTACAAAATAGACAGCCTATCGACCGATGTGCCTTACAGCCAGGCGTACGAGCCGCCGCCGTACCCCGACTCCGGGCATTACAATGCTCAAATACGCCCAGACGTCTCTAATCAGCCGAGCCGGAAAAGAGCGAGCCCACGGCCGACGCTCCAAAGCCCTAACAGGGCGCATACGACTGCATCAGGATGCGGCCCTAACACCCGTGTATTGATCCTCGCGCTGGGCGTATTGAAATTTCGCGCCACGGGCTGCTGGGCTGCAAGCTGAGGCGCCGCGAGTGCGGTGTAGTGGCGCCCGTCAGCGGCAACGCTGGAGTGCGGCCCAACAGACCGTGGCCCGAAGGGTTGTGCTCCAAATCGCATCGGAGCCTTGGCAGCCACGATTTGGGACGGCAACGCGACACTCGGACGAAACTTCGACACGCCCTAGAGCATGACAACACAGAGCGGCAACGGCTTTACCAACCCGAGACGAAAGCCTTCAATAGCCGCTCTACGGCCGGGTCCGGTCGGCGCATGGCGCGCCACGCTGGGCGCTTCACAAACCGCAACGGGTTCCCCCGGCCCAGCCTCGACTGCTCCAGTAACGGGTTTGAGAACTGCCATCCGAAGGTTAATACCGTCTGGCCAGGATAACGGGGCGTAACACACACCCCGGGCCGAGCTACGAAGGCTACCCCACGGGCGTTGCCCGACCTGGCCAGGCCTGCTGCGCTCGGCTCGGTCACGGTATATGCAGCGCTAGCGATCCGCGCGAGCGGTCAACCCTGACCAGAAGATCGGCCAGATCGAGGCTACCCGTCGATCGTATTCATCACCCGAGTAGATGAAGCGTTCACTGAACAGGCCATCCATCAGACAATAGAACGCATCCAGAAACCCTCGCTCGCTCAGTTCGCCCCAGGCCTGCTCCTGCTGGCCCTGGACATAGAGCGCATGCAGGACCGCATCGATCCGGGCCTCGCCATCCGCATTGATCGCCCGCACTTGATCGGATAAGGCCTCCGGGGGAAAGAGCAGATAGCGCTTGTAGAACACTCCCTGGGCCTCAGTCAGAATGAAGCGCGACAGATCGCAGACCAGTTCGAACAGGCGCTTGTGCACATCGGCCTCGGCGTGCCGAGCGATACTGGTATCCAGGGCCTCGAAAAACGCCGCCTGCACGCGCTCGACCAGGCTCATGAACAGAGCCTGTTTGCTGTCGATGTGGTTGTACAACGACGGCTTACGAATGCCGACTTCGGCGGCCAGCTGCGACAGCGACATGCCCTCATAGCCCTGACGGGCAAACAACGACAGCGCGATTTCATGTACGCGCTCTACGGTAGGTTGGGCTGGGCATTGTGTTGCCATAATCCAGCATACCCTGCCGGCTCGAACGATTGGGCACAAGTCACAGGCCTTGTTATACTACCGACCGTTCGTTCGCGCGTATTGCGAGGCTCTCATGAAATCCTGGATCTGGCTTGCACTGGGCACCGGCACCGAAATCGGCTGGGTCGCGGGCTTGAAACTGGCGGCCTCGCCGGTGGCCTGGGCCGCCACCGTAGGCTGCGCACTGGCCAGCTTGATACTGGCGCTTGTAGCCAGCCGCGAACTGCCGGCGACCACGGTCTATATCCTGTTCGTTGGCCTCGGCGCGGTCGGCACCGTGCTGGTCGAAACATTTGTTCTAGGCGCGTCCCTGCATCCGGCCACCTACGGCTTTTTGGCCCTGCTTCTGATCTGCATCGTCGGTTTGAAAAAGACCGGCAACGCCGGCGCCCGCTCATGAACGCTTGGCTATGGCTACTGGTCGCCAGCGGCTTCGAGATTCTTGGCGTGGCCGGTTTTGTCCGGCTCAGCCATGGCCGACGCCTGTCCGGGGCGGTGATCACAGTTGGCGCATTCTCAGCCGGCCTGACCTGCCTGCATATCGCGATGGCCGACCTGCCCATGGCCGTCGCCTACGGCGTATTCACGGGGTTCGGAACGTTGGGCAGCACGGCACTCGGCATCCTGTTCTGGGGCGATTCGGCCCGCCCGGCTCGGCTGGCCTGGATCGCCGGGCTGGTGATCGCGGTGCTCGGGCTCAAACTGAGTCTTTAATACTGGCTTGGGACGACGACACCTTGGCCATGGCGCGTGCCGAGTGGGCGCTCGCAGATTCGAACCACCGCCTTCGCCATGATTCGGCCGATACCGGCCCAAGACGCCCAACGCCAGTTGCACCCATCGAGCCCCGCTGGCTGTGCTGCTGGCTTGGCCGCGCTCTTTTGCGATCTGTCGCGGCGTCGTTCGCGTAGCGCGCTAGAGTCCGCCTTTCGCATCTCGCCGACCGCGGTCTCGTGGCGCACCGCAGCTGGGCTCGCCCTGTTGCTGGGCGCCTTTCGTCGTGTTCATGCGCGACCGGCCTTTCGCGCCCGAGGCTGTCTGATCACGATCCGGCCCTGCAGCGCTCTACGGCCGAACCGTGACGCGATCCTCGCTGTGCTTCGATTTGCCACCCCACGGGGCTGGGCGCGACTCGCACGAAATATCAACAGACCCTAGACTAGGGCCAGCCACGCCACGCATCGGCCGTTTTTCATGGATAAACAACTGCTCGAGATTCTGGTCTGCCCAGTCACCGGATTATCGCTGTCACCGGCCGCGGCCGCGGATATCGAGGCGCTCAATACCGCTATCGACAACGGCACCGCCGAATACGCCGATGGCAGCGCCGTCACCGAGCGCGTGGCTGCGTTGTTGATCACCCGCGACCGGGCCACCGGCTATCGCATAGACGATGGCATTCCGATCATGCTGCCTGATCGCGGCATCGCCCTGCCCTCGTGAACGCAGCCGACGACGCACTCCAGCTTTTCGTCGAACACGTCACCCATATCGACTGCGGCGTGCTCGATGCTGATTTCGGTCTGCGCGGCGCGACCTGGCTGGTCGATGCCACCCTGACCGGACGCCGCGGCGACGACGGCATGCTGTTCGACTTCGGCCCGGCCAAGCGCCTGCTCAAGGCCGAGATCGATGCCCTGGTCGACCATCGGCTGCTGGTGCCGGCAGCCGCCCCCGGTATCGCCATCGACGGCCATACGATCACCCTGACCACGACCGGCGGCGATCGCTATCGCTATACCGGCCCGGACAGCGCGGTCACCGTGCTGGATATGGTCGAGATCGCGCCCGAAGCACTGGCGCGCTGGCTGGAGCAGCGCATCGCTGCGAACATGCCTGCCAATGTGGATGGACTGGCGATCGATCTGCGCCCCGAACGCATCGCTGGGCCAGCCTACGACTACACCCATGGCCTGTCCGCCCACGACGGCAACTGCCAGCGTCTGGCCCACGGCCATCGCTGTCGGCTGTCGATCGCGATCGACGGCACGGACCGGCCGGATATCGCCGGCGCCTGGGCCGAGCGCTGGCAAGGCGTGTTCATCGGCAGCCGGGCCCATCTGAGCACCGTCGACGACGCCGAGCGGCTTGGCTTTGCCTACGCTGCCGAACAGGGCGAATTCGCCCTCGACATCGCGGCCGCACACTGTGTGCTGCTCGACGGCCCGGCCACGGTCGAAAACATCGCCGACTACATCGCCGGCGAACTCGCCGCGCGGTATCCGGGCCGGCTGATCCGGGTACGGGCCTATGAAGGGGTCGGCAAGGGCGCGATCGCCACGCGCTGCGCCAGCGATCGCGCCCGACTGGCCCCGGCCTGATAATATTTTTCGTCCCGAACCCAAGGGTCGCCGCATGACCGACTATCTCATCACCAACGCCACGCTGATCAACGAAGGCGAGCGCGCGATCGCCGACGTGCTGATCCGGAACGGCCATATCGAACGCATCGACGGCGACATCGCGGCCCCGGCCGGGGCCGAAGTCATCGACGGGGCCGGCTGCTACCTCATGCCCGGCATGATCGACGACCAGGTGCATTTTCGCGAACCGGGGCTGACCGACAAGGCCGATATGGCCAGTGAATCGCGGGCGGCCGTGGTCGGCGGCATCACCAGCTTCATGGACATGCCGAACGTCAAGCCGCCGACCATCGACAACGAAGCGCTCGCCGCCAAGCTAGAGATGGCCCGGGGCCGCTGCACGGCCAACTACGGCTTCTACCTGGGGGCGACCAACGACAACATCGAGGCGATCAAAAACGTCGATACGTCGATGGCCGCCGGGGTCAAGATCTTCATGGGCGCCTCCACCGGCAAGATGCTGGTCGACGACGAAGCCGCCCTGGAAGCCATCTTCGAGCATTCGCCGCTGACCATCCTCACCCACTGTGAGGACACGCCCATGATCGAAGCCAACGCGGCCAAAGCCCGCGAGCGCTTCGGCGAGGACGTGCCGATGAGCCAACATCCGGTGATCCGCTCCCGCGAAGCCTGTATCGCCTCGTCGAAAAAAGCGATCGACCTAGCGACCCGGCACGGCGCCAATCTGCATATCCTGCATATCACCACCGCCGAAGAACTGGATCTATTCGCGGCCGGGCCGATGGCGCCCAAGCAGATCACTGCCGAGGCCTGTGTCCATCATCTGTTCTTCACCGAAGATGACTACGCCGACAAGGGCACGCTGATCAAATGCAATCCGGCGATCAAGACCGCGGCCGATCGCGATGCGCTATTGAAAGCGGTGAGCAACGACATTATCGACGTGCTGGCCACGGATCATGCCCCGCATATCCGCGCCGACAAGGATAATCCTTATTTCTCGGCCCCTTCGGGGCTACCCCTGGTTCAGCATGCTCTAATCTCGCTGGTCGACCATGCCTCGGCCGGTCATTTCACGCTCGAGCAGCTGGTCCAAAAAGCCGCCCACAATGTAGCCGATCGCTTCGATATCGCCGAGCGCGGTTATCTACGCGAAGGCTACTGGGCCGATCTGGTCCTGGTGGACCCCACTGGGCGTACCGTGGTCGATGACGAGCCCGTGTATGCCAAATGCGGCTGGACGCCGTTTGCCGGGCATACCTTCGATGCCCGGGTGGTCAGCACCTTCGTGTCTGGCCAATTGGCGTATCATGGCGGTAAACTTAGCCAAGGCTGCATCGGCGAGGCGTTGGCCTACGACCGGCGCTGACAGCCCCCGGACACGCTGCATCCACCAGCGTCGTCGCGGTCCCACGCCACGCCGAAGCGTGCGTTTTTCGAGGTGTCGAGTATGGAAACCAGCGATTTGCGCAAGGCGGGGCTCAAGGCAACCCTGCCGCGCCTGAAAATTCTGGAGATCCTGCAACAGAACAGACAGGATCATCTGTCCGCCGAAGACGTGTATCGCAAGCTGCTCGACAGCGACGAGGACATCGGCCTGGCTACCATCTATCGGGTGCTGTCCCAGTTCGAGGATGCTGGACTGGTGATCCGCCACCATTTCGAGGACGGCCATGCCCTGTTCGAACTCGAGCAGGGCCCGCACGACCACCTGATCTGCGTGAAGTGCGGCAAGATCGAGGAATTCTTCGACGACGAAATGCAGCAGCGCCAGCGCGACGTGGCCCAGAAATCGGGTTTCGACCTGTCCAAGCACACCCTCGTGCTGTACGGCGAATGCCAGGCTGCGAACTGCGAAAACGACACGACCGGCAAGAATAATTCGTAATGTCGTTAGACCGGATGGCTGGGTTGCCGCCGGTCATACCCCCTCGTTAGACTTCTGCGCTTTAACATGATTCGCAGCCATAACCCGCGGTCATAACACCGTGGGCTCAATGCATGGCTCCTGGCTGCGACAACACGGGATAGCACATCCATGATCAAGCCCCACGGTTCGGATACGCTCAATCCGCTGTTCGTCGCCGACGACGACGCCCGCGGCCTGCTCGTCCAGGAAGCCCACGAACTGCCGTCGATCACGGTCAGCTCGGCCGCCGCGGCCAATGCGGTCATGCTCGGAGCGGGCTATTTCAACCCATTGATCGGCTACATGAATAAGGCCGACGCCCTGTCCGTGGCTCGCGACATGCGCACCACTGACGGGCTGTTCTGGCCGATCCCGATCGTCAATATCGTGGCCGATCCGGAACCGATCCGCGGCGCGGCCCGCATCGCGCTCAAGGACCCGAACGTCGAAGGCGAGCGGGCGATCGCCGTGCAGGACGTAGAAGGCATCGAAGAGATCTCGGATGCCGAGATGGACGAGATGGTCATCAACATCTTCGGCACCGACAGCGAAGAACACCCGGGCGTGGCGACCTTCAAGGGCCTCGGCCGCTATATCGTGCACGGCCCGATCCAGGTGCTGAACTTCTCCTATTTCGAGGCCGACTTCCCGGACACCTTCCGTACCGCGCCCTCGATCCGCGCCGAATTCGCCGAGCGCGGCTGGGACAAGGTGGTGGCGTTCCAGACCCGCAACCCGATGCACCGGGCCCACGAGGAACTGTGCAAGATGGCCCTGGAGGCCACCGGCGCCGACGGCGTGCTGGTGCATATGCTGCTCGGCAAGCTCAAGCCCGGGGACGTGCCGGCGCGGGTGCGCGATGCTGCCATCCGCAAGATGGTCGATGTCTACTTCCCAGAAAACAGCGTCATGATCACCGGCTACGGCTTCGACATGATGTATGCCGGGCCTCGTGAGGCCGTACTGCACGCGGTGTTCCGCCAGAACGCCGGCTGTTCGTACCTGATCGTCGGCCGCGACCATGCCGGCGTCGGTGATTTCTACGGCGCCTTCGAGGCCCAGACCATCTTCGACGAAAAGGTGCCGGACGACGCTCTGGAGATTGAGATCTTCAAGGCCGACCACACCGCCTTTTCCAAGAAGCTCGGCAAGGTGGTGATGATGTCCGACGCCCCGGACCACTCCAAGGACGACTTCGTACTGCTGTCCGGTACCGCCGTACGCGAAATGCTCGGCCGTGGCGAGGCCCCGCCGGAAGAATTCTCCCGGCCCGAGGTGGCCGAGATTCTGATGGATTATTATCAGAGCAAAAGCGCCTGATCGGCGGCTCCGATCGACCACAACAAAGCCCGGCTTCGCCGGGCTTTGTTGTATGCAGGGCACCAAACGAACGACGCGCCGGTGTTGTTGATCCGTATCAAGCCCGGCGCATATCGATCGGCTAGTCTGGCGCCATCATTCGATCGACAAAGCCTTTCATGACTTCGAGCCCTGCCACCGCGGGCGGCCGCAATGGCCAGCGTATCGTGATCGTTGGCGCCGGCGCGGTCGGCGCCGATACCGCCTATACCCTGTTCCTGCGTGAACGCGCGACCGAGATCGTACTGATCGATATCGACGACCAACGCGCTCGCGGCGAAGCTCTGGATATCCAGCACGGCCGCGCCCTGGCCGGGGCCTCGCGGGTCCGGGCCGGCGACTATAGCGATTGCGCCGGCGCGGATATCGTGATCATCACCGCCGGCGCCGCCCAGAAACCGGGCGAAACCCGCGATGCGCTGCTGGAACGCAACGCCGTGATCATGCAGTCGATCGTAGATTCGATCATGGTCTATCTCAACGACAGCGCCATACTGCTGATCGCCACCAACCCCGTCGATACCCTGGCCCAGATTGCCTGGCTGCGCTCGCAGCGACCGGCTGCACGGGTGATCGGCTCGGGCACGGTGCTCGACAGCGCCCGACTGCGGTGGCTGCTGAGCGACGATCTCAAGGTGGATGCACGGCATATCCATGCCCATGTGATCGGCGAACACGGCGATAGCGAAGTCGCGGTCTGGAGCCACGCCAATGTCGCCGGTGCGCCGATCGAGCTGAGCGCAGGTCGCCGTCGGCAGCTGGCCGAAGCCACCCGCGACGGCGCCTACGAAGTCATCCAGGCCAAGGGCCATACCAGCTATGCCATCGCAGTATCGCTGGATCGCATCTGTGCAGCGATTCTCAACGACGAACATGCGGTCCTGGCGGTATCGACCCGGCTCGACGGCGCCTACGGGCTATCGGGCGTCTATGCGAGCGTGCCCTGCGTGGTCGGCCGGCACGGGGTCGAGCGCATCGTCGAACTGCCACTGGATACAGCCGAGCACGAAGCGTTCATGCACTCGGCTGAACTCTTGCAGCAACGGATCGCGCCGTTCGCCTAGCCCGGCCCGCCCAAGATACATCAGGTGGCGATTCCGCAGTCCAGATCGTTGACACAGGCCCGGGCGGTCGACTGATCCTCGGGTTGCAGCGTGGTATGGGTAATCGAAAAACGCTCGGCCAATAACGCCTGCAGCCGTGGCAGAATCGCTTCCCAATCGGCCAGCCGACCGATCTCGACGTGCGCCGACAACGCCCGCTGGTGCGAAGACAGACTCCAGATATGCAGATCGTGCACCGAGCGTACCCCTTCCACGCCTGCCAGCGCTTGGCTCACCCGGGTCGCATCCACACCCTTGGGCACGCCTTCCATCAATACCCGCACGACTTCCCGCAGCAGCGGGAAAGCCGAGATCGAAATCAGCAGGCAGACGAACAACGACAGGATCGGATCGATCGGCGTCCAGTCGGTGGCCATGATCACGAAGCCGGCCGCCAGTGCAGCCACCGAGCCCAGCAGATCGCCCAGCACATGCAGTAGCGCGCCGCGTACGTTCATGGTCTGCTCGCCGCGCAACAGGATCGCACCGATGATGATATTCACCAGCAACCCGATACCGGCGATGATCATCACCGTACCGCCCATCACCGGCTCCGGATTGAACAGCCGATGGACCGCCGAGACTGCGATCGCGACCACGACGCCGATCATGAGCACGGCATTGATTAAGGCGCCCAGCACCTCGGCGCGCTGTAGGCCAAAGGAATGGGCATTGGAGGCCGGGCGCCGGGATAGCCAGGCCGCGACCGCGCCGATCGCAAGCGACGACGAATCGGTGAACATATGCCCGGCATCGGAAAGCAGCGCCAGTGACCCCGACAGCCAACCGCCGACGACTTCCACCACGGCGAAGGCGAGCGTAAAGCACAGCGAGAACACCAGCACCTTGCCGCTGCCATGATGATGGTGCCCCCCCAACCCGTGATCATGGTCGTGACCGCAGCCGTGCTCGTGGGGGTGCTCGTGGCCGTGTGCGTGGTCGTGCGAATGCGAGGTGCTCATCGCCTGTCCTCCTTAGCACTGTGCGCGATCATGTCGCGTAGCACGCGCTGTACGTGGTCGTCTGCGGCCACATAGAACACCTGCTTGCCACGGCGTTCCGCCGCCAACAGCCGCGCTGCACGCAGCAGCCGCAGATGATGGCTGGCCAGCGACATCGAGATGTCGATTTGCTCGGCCAGACTTGCCACGCTCTGCGGCTGCTCGAGACAGGCATACACCAACGATAGCCGGTTCGGCTCGCCCAGCAGACGAAACATCTCGGCCATGCGGTCGGTACGGCCCGAATCGAGCGTCGCGATATTGACGGTGAGGGCCATAGAGACCTCTACAATTGAATAATCATTGTAACGATACGGCTGACGTTATGGTATTGCGCAGTCGAATAGCAAATTACTATCGATGGTCACTACAGAAATCAGCACCGCCCCTGTCCCAGATCCGGCTGCTGCGGTACGGACCGACCGGCGCCGGCCGGGCGGTCGCAGCTACGCGTGCGGCCACTAACGTACAACGCACACCGACCAAGCCGGTAAGGCCAATTGATCTAGTGATCGGAACCCGGGTGGCGTTGAGCCGACTGTGCCCTCCACTACCCGGCGTCCCAGCCCAGAGCGGCAGGTCCTGATCGATCCCGCATCATGCCCAAGCCCGCGGCATGAGCGTCCGATCGCGGCCCCGGTAAGGGCTCTCCCTTTTCTAGCATCACACTCTAGCATCAAGGGCCGCTGGCGCCTTCGACTGGCACGATCGGCATAGACCGACCTCGCCCACCGACAGCCGAGCCCAAATCCACCACGCATCGGCTGTAGCGCGAACCGCTGCATATGCCTTGGGTTCGAAAGCACCCGCAGCGCAGACCTGCGGACACAGTCGACTGCCATAGGCCGCGCTTAAGCCCCCTAATGGCCGCGATTCCTGCCACTCTAGATCCTTTCAGCGCGCTTCAGACGCCGAAGGGCGCGGTGCGAGCGGCCATTGGCATAGTGCCATAGGCCAGCAACAACCCAAGGCCCGGGCTGCTGCTGGCCTATCTTCGCTGTTCGTGCGAGGTCTTAGTCGGCCTTTAATTCACGGAACGCCGATACGGCCGCATCCAGGCGGGCCAGGGTCGTCTCGCGGCCGAGCAGCACCAGCGTATCGTCGATCGAAGGCGACACCGGACCGCCGGTCAGGGCGATCCGGATCGGCTGGGCGACCTTGCCCATGCCGACTTCATTGGACTCGGCCACCTCGCGTACGGTCGCAGCGACGGCCTCTTCTTCCCAGGCGTCCAATTTGGCCAGACCGTCATGCACCTGGGCCAGCAGATCCGGGGTCGCGGTCTTGATGTGCTTCTTGACTGCCTTGGGCGCGTATTCGTCGACCTCTCGAAACAGAAACAGACTTTGCTCGGCCATTTCCGCCATGGTCTTGCAGCGGGCCTGCTGGACTGCGGCGATCTTGGCCAAACGATGCGCATCGACGCCTTCGATGCCGTGCCGGGCCAGATGCCAGGCCAGTTCATTGGCCAGATCCATCGGCTCGGCAGCCTTGATGTGCTCCTGGTTCACCCACAGCAGCTTTTCCGGGTCGAAGGTCGAGGCACCGCCCTGGACGTTGGCGATATCGAAATGCTCGATCATCTCCTCACGCGTGAAGATCTCCTGATCGCCATGCGCCCAGCCCAAACGCACCAGATAGTTGAGCAGCGCGCTCGGCAGAAAACCCTGCTCGCGGAAGGTCATCACGCCGACCGCGCCGTGGCGCTTGGACAGCCGCTTGCCGTCAGGGCCGAGGATCATCGGCACATGGGCATAGTAGGGCAACTCACCATCTTCGCCGATCAGCGCCTTGAGAATATTGATCTGACGCGGCGTGTTGTTGACGTGGTCGTCGCCGCGAATGACATGGGTGATGCCCATATCCATATCGTCGACCACCACGCAGAAGTTGTAAGTCGGCGTGCCGTCGGCCCGGGCGATGATCAGATCGTCCAGCTCGGTGTTGGCAATCGCGATCTCGCCCTTGACTAGATCCGGGATCACGGTCGTGCCCTCGAGCGGCGTGGCGAACCGGATCACGGGATCAACGCCTTCCGGCGGCTCGGGCAGGGTCTTGCCTGGCATCGGCCGCCAGGTGCCGTCGTACTTGGGTTTTTCGCCGCGGGCACGGGCCGCTTCGCGCATGGCCTCGACTTCCTCGGCGCTCGAATAGCAGCGATAGGCCCAGCCCTCGGCCAGGAGCCAATCGATGACTTCGGCATAGCGGTCGAAGCGCTGGGTCTGGTAGTAAATCTCGCCGTCGTGCTCCAGATCGAGCCAGTGCATGGCATCGAGAATCGCCTGTACCGCCTCGTCGGTGGAACGTTCGCGATCGGTGTCTTCAATACGCAGCACAAAGCGGCCGCCGTGTTTCCGGGCATACAGCCAGGAATACAAGGCAGTACGGGCGCCACCGATATGCAGATAACCGGTCGGGCTCGGAGCGAAACGGGTAACGACAGACATGGGGGTTCTACCTGGTCGGGCCGGCTGGCGAAGGCGCATAGTCTAACAATCCCGGCCAGCGCCATGCCCAGCACGGTGCCTGCGAAACGATGGTTGACACTATCAACCCCAACCGCGAACATATAGTTGATACTGTCAACTGATCTGCTATGAACGCCACCGCGATCGGGGAATCGCTCCATCGCCTGCTGCATGCCTATAAACGCGCCCTACGCGAAGGCTATGCGGCAGCCGGCATCGAACTCACGGTGTCTGAAATCCGGGTGCTCAAAAGCATCGCCCGGGCTGCCCAGTGCACGGCACAGACGATTGCCGAACGCATGCTCCAGGACAAAGCCCGTATCGCCCGACTTATCAAAAGTCTGCAATCGGCCGGCTTGATCGACCGCCAGCCGCATCCAGCCGATAGCCGCAGCCAGCAGCTGACGCTGACCGTCGCCGGCGAACGCCTGTATCGCCGCATCGTCGACATCGAGACCGAAGCCGGCCAACGCATGGGCGCCGGCCTGTCCGAGAACGAACTCACCCACTTCATTGGTCTGGCCAATGCGATGGCCGCCAATCTCGACCAACGGGAACAGACCCCATGAGCCGTACCCCGCCCCGCCAGTTCACCGTGCTCGACAAGACCGAAATCACCCCGCATATGCTGCGGATCACCCTCGGCGGCGCGGGCATGGTCGATTTCCCGGCGGACCAGGCCAGCGCCTACGTGAAGCTGCGCTTCGCCCAGGCCCACAGCGACCGGCCACTCCTGCGTACCTACACCGTACGGTCGCAGCGTGAGGACGCCATCGATATCGACTTCGTACTTCACCACGATGGCGGCCCGGCTTCACGCTGGGCGGACCAGGCGACACCGGGGGACACCATCGAAATCGGCGGCCCCGGCCCGGCCAAGCGCGTCGATCCCCGCGCCGACTGGTTTTTACTGGTCGGCGATATGACTGCCCTGCCGGCGATCAGCGCCAATCTCGAAACCCTGCCGGCCAACGCCCGCGGGCGGGCCGTGATCGAAGTGATCGACCGAGCCGATATCCAGGATCTGCGCGCCCCCGAAGGCATCCAGCTCGACTGGGTGATCAATGCCCGCCCCGGGCGCGACAGCGACGTGCTCTGCGAGGCCGTGCGCGCGCTGAACTGGGCTGCGGGCCGGCCGTCGATCTGGGTGGCCTGCGAATTTGCCAGCATGCGCAAACTGCGCGCCCATCTGAAAGACGAACGCGGCGTGGCGAAAGAGGATCTGTATATCTCCAGCTATTGGAAACTGGGCAGCAACGAAGAACGCCACAAGGTCGAAAAACGCGAAGACGCCGAATCCGCCGAATCCGCCGGCGCCTGATCGATCGAGCTAGGCACTATCGCGCGGTACGCGTTCAGGCCACGGCCAGTGCTCGGCAAAAACGCGCCCCATAGCACGGGTGTCTCGCGCCCCAAAAACGTGCCGCTTTGCATCGTTTGCTCTCTTGATGCCGAGATTGGGCCAGAACATGACGCCCGGGCATCCGGCGCAGACCAAAGCACGCCATGGCGGCTGGGCCTTCTGGGCGGTGTTGAAGCCGGCCTCCAGTACGAGGCCTGTCTCGAGGCTCAGCGGCACATGGCCCGGCCCGCCAGGGCCTGCTGGTACTCGGGCTCGGAAAACGCCGCGAACAGCAGATCGCGCACCGCCCGGATACGGGCAACACGTTTTAAATCCGGATGCACCAGCAGCCATAGATCGGTGCCCAGCGTCTCGATCGGCTCGTCGACCCGAACCAGATCGGGATCGCTATCACCCAGGTAACAAGGCAATACCCCGCGGCCCGCGCCGTGCCTGAGTGCCGCTCGCAAACCCAGTAGCGTATCCAGCCGATAACCACAGCGGCTCGCGATATCGCCGCGCTCGGCAAGCCAAGCCTCAAGCGCCGGGAAATACACGCTATCGTCCAGTCCGACCCATTCGTATGCCGCCCTCGGTGCTGCGTTGGCCTGAGTATAGACCGCCATGGCCACCTGCCCGAGCCGCCACCCCACCAGATGTTCCGGCGGCTGATTGACCGCCCGTACCGCCATATCGGCCTGGCGCCGGGTGAGGCTATAGGTGTCATTGGAGACCGCGACCTCGAGCGCGATGTCGGGATAGTCGCGCCGACAGTCGGCCAGAATAGCGGCCAACAGCCCCTCGAACAGAGTATCAGTCGTGGTCAGGCGCACCGTGCCCGAAGGCTGGGCCTGGCATTCGAGCACCCGCTGCTCGACGCCAATCACTTCGCGCTCGATACGCTCAGCGGCCGCGACCATATCGGCACCGGCCGCGGTCGGCCGATAGCCGCTACGCGCCCGTTCGAACAGACTCACCCCGATACGCTGCTCCACCGCGTTCAACCGACGAAAAATCGTGGCATGCGCGACACCGAGTCCTCGGGCCGCCCCGGCCAGCGATCCCGAGCGGGCAATGGCCAGCACCAGCCGCAGGGCATTCCAGTCCAAATCTTGCATTCATGCAAATAGCGATTGCGATTTAAGAGGATTCTATTTCAAAACCGAAAATCGCATGCTGGCTATATCGCTCAAACACGATATCGCTATGCATGCCTTGATCGTTCATTGCCACCCGGAGCCGCAATCGTTCAACGCCGCGCTCACCGACGTCGCCCGCGATACGCTGGCCCACATGGCAGCCACGGTCGAGATCGCCGATCTCTATGCCGAGGGTTTCGATCCGGTGGAAGGCCCACGGCATTACGCCCCGCCTGCGGATCCCGATTATTTCTCGGCGCTTAAGGAACAGCGCGAAGCCCAACGGCCGACCGATATCGCCGACCAGATCGAGCGCCTCGAACGGGCCGACCTGCTGGTGCTCCAGTTTCCGCTCTGGTGGCATGCCCAACCGGCCATGCTCAAGGGCTGGTTCGATCGGGTGTTCGTCTACGGCGAGCTCTACACCAGCCGCCGGCGCTATGACGAAGGCCATTTTCGCGGCCGGCGCGCAGTCTGTTCGGTGACCACGGGCGGCCCGGCCCATACGTTTTCGCCCTACGGCCGCGGCGGGCCGATCGAGCGCCTGCTCTGGCCAATCAATTACTCACTGCACTATATGGGCTTCGATGTCCTGCCGCCCTGTGTCAGCTACGGCGTGCAAGGTGGTGGCATTGCTTATCAGGACCAGGGCGCATTCGAACAACATTTGGCCGCAGCCAAACAGCACTGGAGCGAGCGCGTCGCCCGACTGCCGATCGATACGCCGATCCCGTTCACCGGCTGGGCCGATTGGGAGGACGGCGTGCTGCGCGAGGAACACCCGATGCGTTGGGCCTGACGATCGCCTGTCAGGCTGGGCTGGTAGGCCAGCGGCATCCCGACCCGTTGGCTGCCACGCATAGGGGGCTTTTGCTGACGACTACGCCCCCAGCACGGCCGATATAACAACGCCCTCGGTCAGAGCAGAGCGAGTCTGGCGCCTATCGCCATCACAGCAGGCGGCACGCGCCTCCAGGGCGGTCGAAACGTGCCGGAATAGCGGCTGAAACGCCGTTTTAGTCGCGCACCAAGGCATCGTATGGGCTGGATACCCAATAACCACCGAGGGGCCGTTGGTGCGGCTACCGAGCGCTCGGACTACGTCCGAATGACCGATCCGCCATGCCCGGCCTGGCCAACAGCACACAGCGGGCGGCGGCCGGCCGCTAAGGCTTGACGCTCAGACAGGTCGCGGCAGCGCATCATCGCCCGGCCTGGCTGCCCGACAGACCGCCATATTCCTACCGAGCACGATACAGGCTTTCATTCACTGCCCGTGGCCGTATCGACGCCAGCAGCCCGTCAATAGCCGACGGAGCCTGACGCCAGCGCGATCGGGTCAACCTGGGCTCGCCATGATCGACGCGATACAAGACACGCCTGCCATAGGCGGCTAGGCACGTATGCAGGCTTATCCAGCTCATAGGCCAATCGGCCTTGCCGGCCGCACGCGGCCTACCACGGCTCTCGATCACTCCACGAGCGAACGGCTCATAGCGCAGCCAAGCTCGGGCACGAACGCTGGACGCACGAAGGCATCGGCCGCACGAACGGCCAATGCCTTGCCACGAAACGGTCTTTCCGGGCGCGCCGTCACCGGCCCGCGCCCGGAACGCAGCGTTCGTTCTAGCGCTTGCCCATCGCGCCGAAGCGACGACGGAAGCGCTCCACCTTACCGGTGGTATCCATGATGTTCTGCTTGCCGGTGTAGAACGGATGGGTATCGCTGGTCACTTCCAGCTTGATCAGCGGATAGGTGTTGCCGTCTTCCCATTCGATGTTTTCGTCCGACTCGATGGTCGAACGGGTCAGGAAGGCAAACTCACTGCCCATGTCCTTGAAAACCACCGGGCGATAGTTGGGATGGATATCCTGTTTCATGATCTTTTGACCGTCGCGTTGCGAATCGTGAAAATCCGTTACTGTCTTTTTATGGCGGCGCGCCGTCAAGCGACCCGGGTCAGTGCCAGGGTCAACTCACCGTCGCCGACCTCGAACGAGGCATCGATGTCGCCATCGGGCGCCTCGCTGGCCGTCAGCGTTCGCGCGAGTGTTTCACGCGTCAGCAGTTCAGCGTGGGCCTCAATTGCCGATGCCAGGCTCGCCTCGGCCCGGTATTCAACCCGGATCCGATCGGCGACATGGAATTCGGCCTGTTTGCGCAGCCGCTGTATGCGGTTGATGACTTCTCGCGCCAGACCACGCTGGATCAGCGAATCGTCTAGTGTACTATCAAGTGCCACCGTAACGCCATCCTCGCGTCCGACCAGCCAGCCGGCCACGCCTTCGGCAGCCACCTGCAGGTCGCCTTCGCCGAGTTCGATGGTCTCGCCGTCGGCCTCGACCGCGATCGTGCCGTCGCGCAGATAGGCCGCAATGGCATCATCGTCCAGTTCGGCGACCGCAGCGGCCACCGGCTTCATCTTCTTGCCAAGGCGCTTGCCCAGCTGCTTGAAGTTCGGCTTGGCACTGCGCTTGACCAGATCGCCCTCGCCGGCCACAAATTCGATGGCATCGACGTTGACTTCGTCACGCACGATCGCAGCCACGGCCTCGACGTCGGCCCGGGCCACACCCGGCTCCTCAACGACCAGAATCCGCGCCACCGGCTGGCGGACATTCAGCCCCGCCTCGTTGCGCAGCGCCAGGGTGTTGGCCACGATCGCCCGGGCTAGGGCCATGCGCCGTTCCAGATCGGTATCGGTGATCGCGGCATCCGGGGTCGGGAAATCGGCCAGATGCACCGATGCCCGAGCGCCCTCGTGCTGGGTCACCTGACCGTATAGCCAGTCGGCGAAAAACGGCGCGATCGGCGCCATCATGGCCGCCGTCTCGGTCAGACAGGTCAGCGTGGTGTGGTAGGCCGCACGCTTGTCGGCCACCTCGGATTCGCTGGCGCTGCCGGCCTCGTCGGCCCGGGCACCGGCCCAGAAGCGTGCCCGGGAGCGCCGGATATACCAGTTCGATAGCGCATCGATGAAACGCTCGACGGCACGCGCAGCCCGCGTGGGGTTGTAGTCGTCCAGTGCCGCCGCGGCCTCGGCTGCCGTCGACTGCAGCCGCGACAGGATCCAGCGATCCAACTCGGGCCGCTCGGCGACCGCGGGCGCCGGCGTGTCCGCGCTAAACCCGTCGATGTTGGCGTAGGTCGCGAAGAACGAATAGACGTTCTCCAGCGTGCCGAACACCTTGGTGCGCGTCTCGCGCAGGCCACGATCGGCGTATTTGGTGTTATCCCAGGGCGGGCTGTTGGACAGCATGTACCAACGAATGACGTCTGCGCCGTGTTCGTCGAGCGCTTCGAACGGGTCGACCGTGTTGCCCTTGGACTTGGACATCTTCTCGCCGTTGGCATCCAGCAGCAGGCCGTTGACGATGACGTTCTTGTAAGCCGGCGAATCCTTGATCAGCGTGCCGATCGCGTGCAGCGAGTAGAACCAGCCACGGGTCTGATCCACGCCTTCGCAGATGAAATCCGCCGGGAAGTTGGCCTCGAAGATTTCCTTGTTTTCGAAGGGATAGTGCCACTGGGCGAACGGCATGGCACCGGAGTCGAACCAGACGTCGATGATTTCGGGCACGCGGCGCATGATGCCACCGTCGGCAGCGCGCCAGGTGATCTCGTCGACCTGCGGCTTGTGTAGATCGAGCGTGTCGTCGGCGGCGACCTGGTCGCCCGCGTACTCACGCAGCTCGGCGATCGAGCCGATCACGACCACATCGTCCGGATTTTGGTCGTTGACCCAGATCGGCAGCGGCGTACCCCAGTAACGATGCCGGGACAACGCCCAGTCGACGTTGTTGGCCAGCCAGTCGCCAAAGCGGCCGGTACCGACGTGCGGTGGATGCCAGTTGATGCGGTTGTTGTATTCGACCAGCTTGTCTTTGTGCTGCTGAGTCGCCACGAACCAGGACTCGACCGGGTAGTTCATCAAGGGCGTGCCCTTGCGCCAGTCATGCGGGTAGTTATGAACCGTGACGCCCTGCTCGAACAGCAGGCCGCGCTGTTTCAGATCGCGGGCGATCGGCTTGTCGGCATCCTTGAACCATAGCCCGCCGACCAGCGGGAAATCGGCCCGGAAACAGCCATCGTTCTCGATCGGATTGAACACCGGCATGCCGGCGTCCGAGGTCACGCGGAAATCGTCGGCACCGAAGGCCGGCGCCTCGTGGGCGATGCCGGTACCGTCGTCGGTGGTGATGAAGTCGGCCGGGATCACCCGCCAGGCCGCTTCGGCCTCGGGGTGATCGAGGAAGGTATCGAACGGCGGCTTGTAGCGTTTACCGATCAGCACATCGGCGCCGAAGGTCTCGAGGATCTCGGCGTTCTCGCCGAGCGTGGCGGCGACACAGTCTTTCGCCAGGATATACAGCGAACCGTCCTCGGCTCTGGCCTTGGCATATTCGATACCCGGGCCGACCGCCAACGCTACGTTGGAGGGCATGGTCCAAGGCGTGGTGGTCCAGGCCAGGATCGCCACCTCCGGCTCGTCTTCCAGGAAGAACTTGACCGTGATCGACGGGTCCTGGACCTCCTTGTAGCCGAGGCTGACTTCGTGCGAAGACAGCACCGTACCCGAGCCCGGCGAATACCAGTGAATCTTGTGGCCTTTGTAGAGCAGGCCCTGCACATGCAGCTGTTTGAGCAGCCACCACACGGATTCGATGTATTCGTTGGAAAAGGTAACGTAGGGGGCATCCAGATCGACCCAGTAGCCGATCCGACGGGTCAGTTCGTCCCACTGGTTCTTGTAGCGCAGCACCGATTCACGACAGGCTGCGTTGTAGGCGGCGATGCCGTAGTTTTCGATGTCCTCGCGCGATTGCAGGCCGAGTTCTTTTTCGACCTCGATCTCCACCGGCAGGCCATGGGTATCCCAGCCGGCCTTACGGTCGACGCGATAGCCGCGCATGGTCTTGTAGCGGCAGAAGGCATCCTTGATGGTCCGGCCCAGCACGTGGTGAATACCCGGCCGGCCGTTGGCCGTAGGCGGGCCTTCGTAGAAGGTAAAGGTCGGGCCGTCGGCGCGGGCGGCCGTGGAGGCTTCGAAAACCTCGGCCTCATCCCACCAGCGCCGAACGTCGGTCTCGACCGCCGGCAAATTCAAAGGCTTGTGCTCGGAAAAACCGCTCATGATTGGCTACGCTGTTTGACGAACGTGCGGCCGGCGGCCGTGCATGGCCCGAACACGAGCGGCTAGCGCCCGCGATCATCCGGCATCGGAATGCAAACGACCCTTAGGATCGCGCGCTACTATAAACCTTGACGCGCCGCTATGCATGGGTTGGGTGGTGCGGCCCTGCCGCGCTCGTCCGAGCCGTGGCGGCGAGCACCTGCTTTTAGCCCGTATGACAGCCGCCTGTGCTTGGCCATGGGCCCCGGGTGCGCTGGGCTCGGGTCGCTGTTTAATCCGTACAGCGGCTATGGGCCACCCAGCTCTGCAAGACGAGAGCCGCTGTCTCGCGGCAGGCCACGCTAGCGACCCGCCCCCGCGGCCGGGCGCCCGTTGTGATTTCCCATGGTTGTCCAAGCTGTTGAGACAGGGGTTGCGGTGTGTCGTCCAGCGCCATCGCTGCTGGGTCCTAATGGCGACACAAGAGGCGTGTGCCTCGGCATGGCCGTAAAACAGCCCCGCGCGTCGACTCATCCGAAAGCCAAGCCATGCCTAGCGACGGCGCGGCGGCACCGGATCGTAGCCGCCCTCGTTGAGCGGATGACAGCGGCTGATACGCCGTATGGCCAGCCAACTGCCCCGAATAGGTCCATGCACGGATAAAGCGGTGAGCGCGTATTCCGAACAACTCGGCGCAAAGCGACAGCGCGGGCCGATCAGCGGCGAGACCAGCCAGCGATATGCAACGATCGGCGCCTGTAGCAAAGCCACCACTAGCCAGCGGATCGCCTGTCGCAATGCAATGCATACGGGATGACCAGACATAGCTGAACAGTTTAACCCCGGCAGCCCGGCTTGACTGCCTATGCCTGTGGCCCAACCCTATCCGCATAGCCACTGTCATCGATATAGCCATGGATCAGAGCGTCGAACAGCTCAAGACGACTTTCGAGATGCTGCCCGATTGGGAAGAGCGGTATCGCTACATCATCGATCTGGGGCGCAAGCTCGAACCCCTGGCCGACGAAGAACGCAACGAAGCCACACGGGTACGCGGCTGTATGAGCCAAGTTTGGCTGGTCGCCGACGATACCGACGACGAACGCCTGCACTTCCGAGGCGATTCGGATGCCCATATCGTGCGCGGCCTGATCGGCGTGTTGTTGATGATCTATTCGGACAAAACGCCCAAGGAAATCGCCGAGACCGACATCAATCAGATCTTCGCCGACCTGAATCTCGAGCAGCACATCACCATGAATCGCCGTAACGGCCTGTATTCGATGGTCGAGACCATCCAGCGCTCGGCCGCCGAACGCCTGAACTGAGTTACAAGCGCGCCGGGCAGAACCGCCCGGCGCGCTGTCTCTGGCTTATTTCTTGGCGCTACTGGCGCCTTGCTTGCTGCTGGCGCCCGAGTTCTGACCGCTCGCAGCAGAGGCCGACTGGCCCTTGGTCTGGGTCTGGTCACTTCTCGCCGCCGACTGGCTGCTATCCGCGCCGTTGCCCTGACCGTTGCCCTGACCGTTGCCTTGGCTCTTCTTGGCCGATTGGGTCGCTGAGTCCGAGGGTTGACGGGTTTCGGCTTCGCCGGGCTTACCGCCGGTGACCTTGGCATCGGCCGCACTGGCCGGCGCCTTTTGGGCACTGGACGGTTGGGTCTGGCCGGATTGCCCAGACGGGCCGGCCTTCTGGCTCTGGCCTTCACTGCCACGGCTTTTCACGCTCGCAGCCTTGCCCCGTGTTTCCTGGCTGCTGCCGTTGGCAGACCCGGCCGTGCCTTTGGCCTGACTGGCAGAGGATGCGGCTTGCGGCTTGGCGCTGCTATCGGTCGAGGTGCGGTCCGCGGTTTTGGTCTCGGCGTGGCCGGCGTTGTCGCTGTGATGACCAGCCTTGGCTTCGGACGCTTTCGAATCAGCCGAACTCGCCTGGCTCGACGCAGCCAACTGCTTGTCGTCACCGGCCTGCTTATCCCGAGTGATCGCCTCCGGAGACGGCGGTGCAACCAGCTGCTCGTTACTCAGGCCGCCGAGTTTCTCGGCGCCGTCGGACACATGCTGGTACATCTCTCGATAGTCATCGACCATGCGCGACATGATCGCCGAGGTCTGCTGGAAATGCTCGCGCACCTCGGCCTGCAACTCGTCGTGCTTCTGTTTTTCGCGCTCGGCAGCTTCATTGTGATCGCTGCCGGAACGGCTGCCGATTAGATAGCCGATCACCAACGCAATGACCACACAAACCGCAAGAATAATAAACAGGGCTACCGGGCTCAGATCCGCCATAGTGCGAGTCTCCTCGAAAATTTAAAGTCGGAGTTACAGGTCATAGTGCGTGGCCTAACAACGACGGGCAAGGCGACACTAGTCGCAGCCCGCCGTGGCTTCGTCGGCCACCTCCGATGGCGCCGCAGTCGAAGCAAGATTCATGCAAGCGCATCGGCGCCTAGCCGAGCAAACGCTGGAATTCCTTGTACATACAGCGATCCATAATGACGTGAATGCCATGTTCGGCCGCATATTCGGCAGCCTCCTGATGCACTACGCCTTCCTGCAGCCAGAGATTGCGCACCCCTTTTTCGATGCAGGCCTCGACGATATCCGGCACATGCGCCGGATCGCGAAAGACTGTGACCATATTGATGGTATCGCCGATATAGCGCAGATCGGCGAACGTTTTACGCCCGAGAATCCGATCGGCGTTCGGGTTGACCGGAATAATGTCGTAGCCGGCATCGAGCATGCCCTTGGCCGCGCCATTCGAGGGGCGCTCCGGATCGGGCGACAGCCCGACCACCGCGATACGACGCACCTGCGCCAGGATTTCGCGGATGGTTGCGTCATCGGTAATGATTGGCACTTAAAAAAACCCTTTTGTTCGTCAGCTCTTTCGCCTGTCGTCCAGCGCATGCACGCGGCCGCTGCGCATCTACCGGCAGAACCGGCGTCGAGCGGCTATTGCCGTCCGCTACACCCAGAACAGGCGAGATGATCGTGTCTCGCTTTGCAACCCTCCTGCGCAGCCCGTACGCCACGGGCCATGCCTGCCCTAGCGATTCCTGAACAGGATACGCTGAATTTATACAGCGTCGACCCGCGGCCGCCGGCACAACCGAGCCCTCGCGAGGCTCAACCCGCTTGCAAGCCGTGTATTTCGACGCCGCGCCCTGGCTTACGCGCGTGGTCCTCATTCAATGGTCGAAGCCTAGGCATCGCCGATACGATAGGATCGGCAACCCCATCTCTGGAGACCTGACTTGAGCGCGACCGCCGACACTGCGACGCCCAACTCGAGCCCGCTGCCGAACGTCACACCGGTATCGGACATCGGCCTCGAAAACCTACGCGGGCTACTGGCCGAATTCGGATTGACGCTGGTCGAAATACCCGAGGATCAAGCCATTCCGGGTAGTTTCTGGGGCGAGGCCGAGGCTGGCCTGCAGGGCAACCAGCTGCTGGTACGCACCGATACTCCGGTCCACTCGGCCCTGCATGAATCTGGCCATTATGTCTGCATGGACCCGGCACGCCGAGCGGTACTCGATACCGACGCCGGTGGCGACTACGACGAAGAAAATGCCGTCTGCTATTGGCAGATCATGGTCTGCGACCGACTGCCCGGCATGGATCGGGGCGCGATGTGCCGCGACATGGATGCCTGGGGCTATACCTTTCGGCTCGGCAGCGCCGCTGCCTGGTTTGAAGGCGACGCCGAGGATGCCCGCGCCTGGCTGATCGAAGCGGGGCTGCTGGAGCCGAACGCCGATCGTGTGATTTCAGCCGTGCGCAGCCGCTAACAGCCATACCGGCGAGACGGCCTAGCCGCCTCGCCGATGTGCCGAGCTATTGGTTCTTGGCCTGGTTGGCCACGGCCTGGGCTGCCGCTTCGGCGGCCTCGGCGTCGCCGAGATAACCAGACTCGATAGCGTTGAGCTCGTCATCAAGCTTGTAGCGCAGCGGAATGCCGGTCGGGATATTCAGCCCGGTGATCTCGTCGTCGGCGATACCGTCGAGATATTTCACCAGCGCCCGCAGGCTGTTGCCGTGGGCAGCGACCAGCACGTTGTCACCGGCCTTCAAGCGCGGCGCGATAGCATCGTGCCAGTAGGGCAGCACCCGCTCCAGAGTGAGCTTGAGCGATTCGGTGCCCGGCAGCACGCGCGCATCGAGATGCCGATAGCGCGGATCGTGGCGCGGATGGCCCGGATCGTCGGCATCCATTTCCGGCGGCGGCGTATCATAGCTGCGGCGCCAGATATGCACCTGCTCGTCGCCATGCCTTTCGGCTGTTTCCGACTTGTCTAGGCCCTGAAGACCGCCGTAGTGCCGCTCATTGAGCCGCCAGTGGCGTTCGACGTCGACCCAGGGTTGGCCGAGCTCGCCGAGCGCGATCCACAGCGTGCTGATCGCCCGCGTGAGCACCGAGGTATAGGCGATATCGAAGCGCAGATTCTCTTCGGCCAACAGGCGACCGGCCTTGGCGGCCTCTTCGCGCCCGGTATCGGTCAGATCAACGTCTACCCAGCCGGTGAAACGGTTTTCGAGATTCCACTGACTCTGTCCGTGGCGCAGAAGTACCAACTGGCCCGCCATGACCTCTCCTTGATTCGGTTCAACGTATTGAAGGCTAGATTAACGCAAGCGCGACCGTGCGGTCAGCTCTTGTCGTTTTCGGCATAGCGGATACGAATATCGTGATGGATTCCCCAGTCGCGGGCCTTGGCGATATCCTGACCCATATAGATATCGATTTTATTGGTCCAGCGTGCGGCCATCTTGTCGCGTACGACATACACTCCCGGCAGCCCCTCGATCCGGACCTTGGTGCCGTGGGTCAGACCTTTTTTGATCAAATCGCGGGAGACGGCGATCGCCCGCATGCCAGGCTTAAGCACATCGCCCCAAGCCGCCGTTGCCGGGCGATGGCGCGTAGTTTGAGAGGGCACCGAGTTATAGGCCGTGGCGGCCACACTCAGCGATTGCCACTCGACAGACTCTGCGTTGGCGCTGCCCGATGCCAGCACGAACACGCTGGCCGCCAACGCAGAAGAGACTAATTTCCGGTTCATACCCGACCCCTCGGCTATTTGCGAGCGCGGGATTCTATTCAGTCAAACTGAACCGAGCCTGTCCAGGATCTGTTCGTTTATGAAATCCACGATACGCGCCAGCTCGTCGCCCTTGAAACGCAGCGTCGCAGCCAAGGGCGCCAGCAGCATGACATGGTTCACGTCGGGATAAATTTTTACTTTTACCGACCCGCCTTTAGCTTCGACTTCCGCAGCCATATTTGTTGTGTTTTTGGGCTCGACCGTGGCATCGGCGGCCCCGTGTAACAACAACATCGGCGGCTCGCTGCCGTCGACAAAGCGAATCGGCTGGGTCCGCGGCCACTCGGCTTTGGGCGCGAAAATCCGCTGCAGTGTAGGGCTTCGAATCGGCAGGAAATCGTAGGGGCCGGCCAGGCCGATCAATCCGGCCAGATCGTTTCGCGACAGACCAGCAGCAGCCAGATAAGCCGGATCGGTCGCCAACAACGCCGCGATATGGGCGCCGGCCGAATGACCGGCCACGAACAGATGTGCCGCGTCGCCGCCGTAATCGCCGATATGGCGCCGGGTCCAGGCCACCGCAGCTGCACCGTCTTCGACAAATGCTGGGAAACTCACCTGCGGATACAGCCGATAGTCAGGCAATACCGCGGTGATACCCTGCGAGGCCAGAGCTTGACCGACGAAGCGATAGCCCTGCTTGTCGCCGCTTTGCCAGCTCCCGCCATAGAAAAACACCACCACCGGATGACCCGGCGCCGGGTTGTCGGGCACATAGATATCAAGTGTCTGGCGCGCCTGTGCGCCGTAGTCGATATCCGAGTGCCGATCATAGCCCCAGCGCGGCACGAGCGTATTGACCCAGAACTGGCCGGAACAGGCCGCCAGGAGACTGGCCAACACCGTCACGGCCGCGGCCCGGCCCAGAAGACGCGCGACACTGCGCTTCACGTCATGGTCACGAATTCTTCGGCGCTAGTGGGATGGATCGCCACCGTATCGTCGAAATCGCGCTTGGTCGCGCCCATTTTCACGGCTACCGCGAAGCCCTGGGTCATCTCGTCGGCACCGTCGCCGATCACGTGCGCACCGACGACTTTCTCATCCTCGCCGACACAGACCAGCTTCATGTCCGAAGGCGTCTTGTCCTCGAGCACACCGTGGTACAGCGCCACGTAATGGCTGGTATAGATCCGCACCGCCGCATCGCCGTATTCGCGGCGTGCCTCGGCTTCGGTCAGCCCGACCGTGCCGATCGGCGGATGGGTGAACACCACGCTGGGAATATTGTGGTAGTCCAGCCGTCGCTCGGGCATACCGCCGAACAACCGATCGGCCAGCCGCCGGCCGGCAGCGATCGCCACTGGGGTCAGCTCGACCCGGCCGGTCACGTCGCCGAGCGCGTGGATGCCCTCGACCGGCGTGTCCTGCCAGTCATCGGCCGGCACCGTACCGTCGGCATTGAGTTCGAGCCCGATCTTTTCCAGACCCAGCGTGTCGGCCGCGGGCTCACGCCCGATCGCCCAGATCAGTTCGTCAAAGCCGCCCGCGGTATCGCCGTCGTCGAACACGGCCTGGATGCCGTCATCGGTTTCGGTCAGCTCGACAGTCCGACGCTGCATCTGGATCTCGATGCCGGCCTCGCGCATACGCTCGATTAGGGTCTCGCCGAGCATGGCATCAAAATCAGCCAGTACATGGTCCTTGCGCAACAGCAGAGTCACCCGGCTGCCGAGCGCATTCAGCACGCCGGCCAGCTCGCAGGCGATATAACCACTGCCGACGATCGCGACCCGCTGCGGGCGCTCGCGCCAGGTGAAAAAACCATCCGAATCAGTGCCAAGCGCAGCGCCTGGAATCTCCGGCCAGCGCGGCTTGCCGCCGGTGGCGATCAACACATGCTCGGCCGACAGCTGACGACCATCCACGACGACGGTATGGGTATCGACGAACCGCCCTTCACCGGCGATATAGGTCACGCCGCTCTTGTCGAGATTGCGATCGTAGATGCCGTTCAAACGCCGGATATAGGTTTCGCGATTGTCGACCAAACGGGTCCAGTCGTGCTCGCGCGGCACCGAGTCGAAGCCGTAGTGATGGGCATGCGCGGCATGCTGGGCGAACTCGGCCGCATGCCACATGACTTTCTTCGGCACGCAGCCGATATTCACGCAGGTGCCGCCTAGCAGACCGCGCTCGACGAGCGCCACGCGCGCCCCGTGTGCTGCTGCCCGGCGCGCCGTGGCGATCCCGCCGGAGCCGCCGCCAAGCACCAGCAGATCATAATGATCGGCCATGATCGATTTCTTTGACGCAATGAAGGCCTGCATTGTAGGCACGCCGTTACAGACCGGGCCAGCCTCGCCCTTGATTGAGGCCGCATATGCCGCATCATCAGACAGATCATCGACACAGGCCCGCGAGACAATCATGAGTGCTGCGACCGACCCCGTTTCCAACCCGCTCATCGAGATGGTTGATACCGGCCGACTGCCGGATTTCCAGGCGATCGAGCCGGAGCACGCCGAACCAGCGGTCGAGGCGCTCATTGACGAGGCCAAGGCTACGATCGAACGCTGCACGACCGAGGACGTACCGGCGACCTGGGCCGATCTGATCGCGCCGCTAGAAGCCAGCGAGGACCGCCTGGAGCGGGTGTTCGCCCCGGTCGGGCATCTGCATGCGGTCATGGACTCGCCGAAGTGGCGCGAGGCCTATCAGGCCTGCGTGCCGAAACTGACCGCTTTTTCTTCGGAAGTCGGCCAGAACACCGCGCTCTACGAAGCCGTCAAACGCCTTCGCGACTCGGCCGAATTCGACCGGCTAGACGCTGTACAGCAGCGCGTGATCAACGACCGACTGCGCGACTTCGAACTGGCTGGCGTGGCCCTGCCAGAGGAGGCCAAAGCCCGCTACAAGGAGATCGCCCAGCGCCTGTCCGAGCTGTCGACGACCTTCCAGCAGAACCTGCTCGACGCCACACAGATCTGGCAGAAACACATCACCGATCAGGCGGCGCTGGCCGGTCTGCCCGAATCCGCCCTCGACCTGCTGGCCCAGAACGCCACCAACAAGGATATGAAAGGCTGGCTGATCACGCTCGATGCGCCGAGCTTCATCGCCGTGCTGACCCATGCCGACGATCGCGGTCTGCGGACCGAGGTCTACGAAGCCTTTGCCACCCGGGCCTCAGACACCGGCCCGCATGCCGGCGAATATGACAACTCGGCGCTAATGGACGAGATCCTCGCCCTGCGTCATGAAGCCGCCAACCTGCTTGGCTTCGCCAACTATGCCGAGCAGTCCCTGGCCAAGAAAATGGCCGACTCGCCGGCCCAGATCGAGGCTTTTCTACTGGATCTGGCCGAGCGAACCTTCGATGTCGCCAAGGCCGAGCTCGCCGACCTACGCGAACTGGCCGCAGCCGACGGCGTGGACGAACTGGCAGCCTGGGACGTCGGCTACTACGCCGAAAAACTCAAGCAGCAGCGCTACGACTTCTCGGACGAGGATCTGCGCCCTTATTTCCCGGCCCCGGCAGTGATCGACGGGCTGTTCAAGGTCGTCCAGAAACTCTACGACGTCGACATCCGGGCCCGCGACGACATCAGCACCTGGCATAAGGATGTCACGGTCTACGAGATCGCCGACGCCGATGGTACCCAGCGCGGCGTGTTCTATCTCGACCCCTATGCCCGCGAGGGCAAGCGCGGCGGCGCCTGGATGAACGGCTTCCAGAACCGGCGCGTGGACGACGCCGGCATCCAGAACCCGGTCGCGTTTCTGACCTGCAACTTCTCGCCACCGATCGGCGGCCGGCCGGCGCTGCTGACCCACGACGAGGTCACCACGCTGTTCCATGAATTCGGCCATGGTTTGCATCACATGCTGACCCGGGTCGAGCATAGCTCGCTGGCCGGCATTTCCGGCGTCGAGTGGGACGCGGTCGAGCTGCCCAGCCAGTTCATGGAGAACTGGTGCTGGCATCGGGAAGCCCTGGACCTGTTCGCCGCCCATTACGAAACCGGCGAGACCCTGCCCCAGGATCTGTTCGACAAACTGGCTGCGGCCCGTAATCACATGGCCGGCTGGCAAATGCTGCGCCAGGTCGAGATCGCCCTGTTCGATTTGCGCCTGCATCGCGATTTCGATGCCGAGCACGGTGCTGCGGTTATGGACACCCTCAACAATGTCCGGGCCGAAGTGGCGGTACTCGCCCCACCCGAGTTCAACCGCTTCCCGCATAGCTTCATGCATATCTTCGCGGGCGGCTATGCGGCCGGCTACTACAGCTATAAATGGGCCGAAGTGCTCTCGGCCGATGCCTTCTCGGCGTTCGAGGAAACCGACCTGTTCGATACCGAAACCGGCCGGCGTTTCCTGACCGAAGTACTTGAGCGCGGCTCGACCCGCGACGCCATGGACAGCTTCGTGGCCTTTCGTGGCCGCGAGCCCTCGATCGATGCCCTGCTGCGCCACAGCGGCCTGCACGAACCGAAAGCGGCCTGATTGACCTGCGCCCGCGTCGACGCGTTAGGGTCGACGCGGGTATTCATCAGGGGCCGCGATGTCCTTTCTTTCGGCTGTTGTCTGTTTCGTCAGTGCCTTGCTGGCCGGCGCTGCGGCGTGCGTCGTGTTCCAGCGACTGATTCCGGGTTCGCTGACCAAGCGCTCAGTGCGCGCTAACAGCCTAGAAATCGTCAGCTTGGCGGCCGGTATCACAGCCGCCCAATGGCTCATCCAGTATTGGCAACTGCCGCCCTGGCAGGCGGCTTGCACCGTGGGTCTGCTGGCCGGCACCTCGATCGCCTTCGCCCAGACCGTTCTGCGCTTGGTACACCTCTAGGGCGTGTCATCGTGAGATATGCCACTGCATGACGCCCGCCGGGCGTGACGGCCCCATGCTCAAGGCAGGCAACGCTGCCTGGCACGATGGGCGGCCCCCCAGGGACCCGTGCCCCTAGGGCGGCCATCCGGCGTCATCGTTCGCTCACGTGGCCACGCCACGCTGTGGCCACGCCGCGCTCACGATCCCTTGGCTTGCCCCGCAGGGCGCAGGTGCGGCGGTGTACCTCATGACGACATGCCCTAGCGCCTGCACCACGGCACGGCGCCCAAAGCCGGTTTTGAAGCGGGCCGCAGCCACACGATAACGACCCCCTACTGGGACTGTGCCCTGCCTGCATCGGCGTTTTTGGCATTACAATGCCGTGTTCGCCGATCCGCCGGCCAGCCCCAATGGCCGCGCTGTAGCCCATTCACCGTCTTCGAAACGAACGCCCATGCAGATTGCGACCTGGAACGTGAACTCGCTCAATGTGCGCCTGCCGCATGTCCAAGCCTGGCTGGAGAACAACCCGGTCGAGGTATTGGCGCTGCAGGAAACCAAGCTGACCGACGACAAGTTCCCGGTCGAGGCCCTGCGCGAATCCGGCTACCACTGTGTCTTTACCGGCCAGAAGACCTACAACGGTGTGGCCCTGATCTCGAGCACCCCGGCCGAAGACGTGGTCACGGCCCTGCCCGGCTTCGAGGACGATCACAAACGGGCGATTGCGGCCACCTTCGACAATACTCGCGTGATCGGCGTGTACTGCCCGAACGGCAAGGATCTTGAGTCGCCGAGCTATACCTACAAACTGGACTGGTTCGCCGCCCTCAACGACTGGTTGGCCGACGAACTGGGCCGCCACGAGCGCCTGGTACTGACCGGCGACTTCAACGTCGCCCCGCGCCCCGAGGACACCTACGATCCCGACAAATGGGAAGGCCGCATCCTCTGCTCGCCGCCCGAACGGGCCGCGCTACAGAATCTGCTCGATACCGGACTGACCGACTGCTGGCGGCTGTTCGACGAGCGCGAAGGCCGGCATCGCTTTACTTGGTGGGACTATCGCAACGGCGGCTGGGCACGTAACGCCGGCCTGCGCATCGACCACGTACTGGCCTCCAGCGCGCTGGCCGCGGCCTGCACCGAATGCAAAGCCCATGTCGGCGAGCGCGGTCGCAAGCGGCCGTCCGATCACGTGCCGGTGGTGGGCCGATTCGATCTCTGATCGGCGCAGAGTCAGCCCAATCCGCTGCGACACCGGGCAGCCAAGCCCCCGACGCCAGCGGGCGCATCCGCGGCTATCGCGTCAACCGGGCCTGTTCATCAGTAGCGGCTGGATTCGGCAACCGCTGCGTTGATGCGCTCGAGTGTTTCAATGACGATGACCGCGCTTGCGCCATCCGAGCGGGGCCGGCTGCGCTGCTGCACGCAGTCGATGAAATGCGCCAACTCCAGGCGCAGCGGTTGGCCGTCGCCACGGTGTACGACCTCGCTGCCGTCATCGTGGTTCTGTAGATCGTTATCGATCCATTTGCGGTGATGGGTCACCGTCTGAGCGACCTCGTCATAGACCAGCATGCCCTTCGAACCGCGCAGCATGGTCCGACGCCGGGTCTCCGGCCACAGCCAAGAGGTATGCATATTGCCGCGTACGCCGCCGGCGAACTCCAGATGCACATGCACCTCGTCTTCCACCGACAGACCCAGCATGCGATGCCCGGTGCCGCGTACGCGCTCTGGCGCGGCACCGATCAGATACAGCATGATGGCCATATCGTGCACGCCAATATCCCAGATCACGTTTTCGGCGCTACGGGCTCGGCCCAGATTGAGCCGCTCGTGACGGATCGAAAACACCTCGCCCATTTCGCCGGCATCGATGTAGTCCTTGATCCAGGCGATCGCCGGCTGATAAAGCAGCAAATGGCCAACCATCAGGATACGCCCGGCTGCATCGGCGGCAGCCGCGAGTTCGCGAGCCTCGACCGAGCTGTGGGTCATCGGTTTTTCGACGAACACATCCTTGCCCGCTGCGATCGCCGCCATCGCGATCTCATGATGGGTCGGGGTCGGCGTCGCGATCGCCACGGCATCGCAACTCGAGGCCAGTGCGGCCCGCCAGTCGGCATACAGCGATAGATCTGGATGGCCCTTAGCGTAGGCATTGAGGCGTTCGTTATTGCCTTCGACAATACCCGACAAAGCGCCGAGATCCTCCAAATTGCGGATGATGTTCTTGCCCCAGGCACCCGCACCGATTGCAACGACTTTCATAACAGCCCTGTCGAACGCGACTGCGCTAGTGTAACCGTCGTCGTCGCCGGGGTCAGGCACAGCACATACGACGTATCGCCCGCCTAGCCGCTGGCCGAGGTCCCGGGTTTGACGTGCACGAATTCGGCATCGAGCCAGCGTTCGAGCTTACGGGCGGCCTTGCGGCCCCACAGCGTCCGGCTCTCGACCGTAGCCGGACGCAGCCTGACCGGGTCCCGGGCAGCCACGTCGAAGCGCCGTTGCGCGCCGATAAAACGCCCATTCGGGCCGTAGTTGCAGATTACCGTGACCTTGATCGAATCCACGTCCAGCGACTCGATGACACCGTTGTCGACGTCCGGATAGCCCAAGTTGTTCATGGCCTCGTCGACCAGCCCTCGGAACGTGCCCAGATTCATGAATTCGCCGGGCGACAGCGGCCCCTGACGCAGCACCGTTTCGGGATCCTTGCGCCGACGCCAGTTATCGGCATCGCCAGTATCGCGTAAAAACGTCCTGAGTTTCTGACCCTCCTGACGGCGCAGGCTAACCACGACGCCATGCATATGAATGGCTTCATGACTCATATTGCTGACCAGCACCACGGAATTTAGGTGTTCGCCCCAACCTTGGTTGACCATGATGCGCGCCCGACGGCTGCGGCTCATATTGCGCCGAAAGATCTCGGCAAAAAACAGCCAAATAATAAAACTAAAAAATCCGGCGCAGGCCGATATGGCGGGCGCGTTGCTCTCGAAAGTACTCCACATACCGAGCCTCTTTGTCTTTGAGGCGGGAGCATGGGGTTGTCCTGCAGGTAGAGCACCTCGCATGAACGATATAAAGCCCTAGGGGTTGTCCCTATGAACTCGGATTGCCGCGTTTCCGTTCTAAAAATCCAACCCCCTCAAAGACCTCGAACCCTTCAAAGAACGCGAGTTCAAGACTGCAGCCAGTAACGAGCAATCCAAATTAAATTGCTATTTCATATTGCGCGCAACGTTTTCCTAGAATAGCAGCCGCTTCGGGCAAAACTTCTGAACCAAGCACGGGGTTTCACTTATTCCAACCGAAGCGGGCCAACCTCTACCGTCGCTTCCTTCGGTTGGGTGGGGCTGCTCGAACAGCGGTCAGCTCGGGCCGAACAGAACTGGTTTCATGGCTAGAGGCGTTCAATCATGAACGACGAGCAGAACATCGCAGTCATCGGCCTCGATGATTTCAATCTTGAGATGCTGCGTACCGTTCGGGATGCCGAGCGATACAATTTTTCCGGATTGATCGACTACGAGCAGATCGTTAACCCCGACAAGTATCCGATCGAGGATTTCATCCATTCGGCCCAGAACGATATGGATAACGTGCCGGGGGGCTTGAACGCCATCGTCGGCCACTGGGATTTCCCGACCACCAGCCTGCTGCCGATCCTGCGCGATCAGGCCGGCCACAATACGCCGAGCCTGAAAGCCGCACTGACCTGCGAGAACAAATACGGCACGCGTCTGGCGACCTCTGAAGTGGCGCCGGAACTGACCCCGCCGTTCGCCCTGGTCGATCCAAACGACGATGCGCTGCTGGACGACCCGCCGCTGGATTACCCGTTCTGGCTCAAGCCGGTAGTGGCGTTCTCCAGCACGCTGGGTTTCCGCGTCGATAATCGCGAGGATCTGCGGCATGCGCTCAAACAAATCCGTCAGGGCATCGGCAAGTTCGCCGCCCCCTTCGATACCTTCATGCAACGCGCCTTGCTGGGCGACCAGCGGGCCCTACTGCAGGGCAACTACTGTGTCGCCGAAGGCATCATCTCGGGCAGCGGCTGCACGGTCGAAGGCTATGTGCTGAACGGCGAAGCCTATGTCTACGGCGTGATCGATTCGCTGCGCGCCGAAGGCGGCTCGAGCTTCGTAGGGTATACCTATCCATCGAACCTGCCGCAGACTGTGCTCGATCACATGACCGAGAAGTCGAAGCAACTGGCCACGCATATCGGCCTCGACAATACGCCGTTCAACATCGAGTTTCTTTGGGACGAAGAGCACGACGATCTCAAACTGCTCGAAGTCAACGCGCGTATCTCGAAGTCGCATTCGCCGCTGTTCTTCCTGGTCGAAGGCGCCTCACATCACGAAGTTGCCATCGACGTGGCCATGAACAAGACGCCGAACTTCCCGAACGGCGGCGGCCCGTACAAATATGCGGCCAAGTTCATGCCGCGGTCCTACGATACCGCCCGCGTCACCCGCGTGCCGACCGAAGCCGATGTCGAGCGGCTGCGCGAACGGTTCCCGCACGCCATGTTCAAAAGCCATGTGACAGAAGGTATGCAGCTCGAGGATCTGCCCAACCAGGACAGCTATAGCTACGAGCTGGCGGATCTGTTTCTGGGTGCAGACGCCTACGAGGAACTGGCCAGTGACTTCCGGGAAGCGATGAAGATCCTGGGCTTTCGTTTTTCGCGCAAGGTACGTACGAACTACGAATGACATTCACGACGCCCACACAGGCGACCCCATGAGCCAAACAGCGCTAGCCAACGAAGACGAAGCCGTCGATGTCATCGAACACGTGACCATTCCGTTGTCCGATGGCACGGAACTGGCGGCCCGGATGTGGATGCCGAGCGATGCCAATACGCATCCGGTCCCGGCGATCCTGGAATATATCCCGTACCGCAAGCGGGATTTCACCCGCGATCGCGACGAAAGCCTGCATCCGGTATTCGCCGCCCACGGTTATATCGGCATCCGGGTCGATTTGCGCGGCAGCGGCGATTCGGAGGGCGTGCTCGAGGACGAATACCTCGAGCGCGAGCTCCAGGACGGCATCGAAGTCATCAATTGGCTGGCCGAGCAGCCCTGGTGCGACGGCAACGTCGGCATGATCGGCATCTCCTGGGGCGGCTTCAACGGGCTGCAGATCGCCGCCCGCCAGCCGGAGCCGCTCAAGGCCGTGGTCAGCGTCTGCTCGACCGACGACCGCTATGCCGACGATGTCCACTATATGAGTGGCTGTCTGTTGGGCGACAATCTGTCGTGGGCATCGGTGATGTTCGCCTTCAATTCGCTGCCGCCGGATCCGGCGCTGGTCGGCGATAAATGGCGGGACATGTGGTTCGAGCGCCTGGAAGGCAGCGGTCTGTGGCTAGAGAAATGGCTCCAGCACCAGACCCGTGACGACTACTGGCAGCACGGTTCGATCTGCGAGGACTATGCCTCGGTCAAGACCCCGGTGATGGCGGTCAGCGGCTGGGCAGACGGCTATACCAACTCGGTATTCCGGATGCTCGACAATCTGGACGTACCGACCCAGGGCCTGGTCGGCCCCTGGAGCCATAAGTACCCGCATCAGGGCGTCCCCGGCCCGGCCATCGATTTCCAAGGCGAGGCGATCCGCTGGTGGGACCGCTGGCTCAAGGGCCACGACAACGGCATCGAGGACGAACCGAAGCTGCGCGCCTGGATGCAGGAAAGCGCGCCGCCCTCCGGTAGCTACAACTACCGGCCCGGCTACTGGGCGGGCGAAATGAGCTGGCCGCCGCAGCGTGAGGAACGGGTCTACCAGCTCGAACCGGACCTGCTCACCCAGAACTTCGACGATCCGGTAGTTGGAAACCACGACGTCGAGTCGCCGCTCAGCGTCGGCCTGTACGCCGGCAAGTGGTGTTCTTATTCGCTGGGGGCCGATCTGCCCCACGACCAGCGCGAAGAAGACGGCGGCGCCCTGGTCTTCGATACCGAAATTCTCGAAGAAGATCTTGAACTGCTCGGCGCCCCGGTCGCGGAGCTGGAGCTGTCCTGCAACCAGCCGACCGGCATCGTCGCGGTGCGGCTATCGGATGTGGCGCCGGACGGCAGTGCGACGCGCTGTACCTACGGGCTGCTCAATCTAACCCATCGCAACGGCCACGATCAGATCGAGGAAATCGAGCCGGGCAAGCGCTATCGGGTCCTGGTCCAGCTCAACGAGCTCGGCCAGATCTTCTCGGCCGGCCACTGTGTGCGGCTGAGCGTGTCCTGCTCTTATTATCCGCTGGCCTGGCCGCCGGCCCAGTCGACCCGTCTGACCGTGCATACCGAGAATTCGCGGCTGCGGTTGCCGCATCGTCCGCGCCAGCCCAGCGACAGCCGGATCGGCTTCGATGAACCCCGCGAGTTGGCCCCGATGCCGATCGAACAACTCGCCGAGGGCGACCAGCGCTGGCTGGTGCATCGCGATCTGTACAACAACCAGTCGCAGCTGGAAGTGATCAAGGACGGCGGCAAGTTCCGGATCGAAGATATTGATCTGACCGTGGCCCACGACACCCGCGAATACTACAGCTTCAAGGACGGCGATTTCCGTTCGCCGGCCGCAGAAGTCGTGGCCCATCGCACGTTGGAGCGCGATGACTGGTCGGTGTACGTCCGTACCCGGACCGTGCTGACCGCCGATCCGGAGTATTTCTATATCTTCGCCGAGATCGACGCCTACGAGGACGATCGCCGCGTCTATTCCTATAACTGGAACCGCAGCGTGACCCGCTACGGCGTCTGAAGTTCTCACTACCGGTCGCACCGATATGGACAGTCACGAGTATGCGCACCTAACCGCGACAGACCTGCTGGCGCGATTGAACGCCGGTCAGGTCACGGCCAAGGAACTGGCCGAATGTGCCTTCGAGCGCATCGCAGCCACCGACTCGTATCTCAATGCGTTCTGTCGCCTGCAGAAACAGACCACGTTCGAGACCGCGCGCAACGCCGATGAACGCTATCGGATGAACCAGCCGCTCGGCCTGCTCGATGGACTGCCGGTGGCGGTCAAGGACGCCTTCGACATGATTGGCTGGCCGACCCGGGACGGCTCGCGGCTGAGCGATAGCGAGCCTAAGGATTTCGATGCACCGACCGTGGCGGCCTGTCGTCGCCACGGCTTCGTACCGATCGGCAAGACCACGACTCCGGAGTTCGGCTGGAAGGCCGTCACCGATTCACCGCTGACTGGGATCACCCGCAACCCCTGGAATCCCGACTTAACGCCGGGCGGCTCCAGCGGTGGCAGCGCGGCGGCCGTCGCGGCCGGGGTCACACCGTTGGCGCTAGGTGCCGATACCGGCGGATCGATCCGGGTGCCGGCCAGCTTCTGCGGCGCGGTCGGCTTCAAGCCCTCCCACGGCCATGCACCGGTGCTGCCGGGCAGCCACCATGACAAGCTCACCGAGCGGGGCCCGATTGCCCGGACCGTGCGCGATGCCGCTCTCCTGCTGGACGTGATCACCGAAAGCGATCCGAGCACCCCCCAGCAAGGTATGCAGGCTGGAAGCCAGCCGCGTCCAATCGCCGGCGACGTACGTGGTCTGCGGATCGCCTATAGTCCCTATCTGGGTCTGGATATCGATATCGATCCACAAATCGAGACGGCCCTCGACCAGGCCGCGGAAGCCCTATCGCGCCAAGGCGCCCGTGTGATTCGTGCCGACCCCGATTTCGGCGCCGACCGACACACACTGCGACAGGCTTATCACACTCTGTTCTTCACCGAGACCGCGGTGATGGCGCGCGGCTGGAGCCAGGCCCAGTTCGAACAGCTCGATGCCGATCTGCAGCCCATGATGGGCCGATATATCGATACCCTGGCCTCGGACTATCTGGATGCCGACAGCCGGCGGGTCGATCTGATGCAGCGGATGACCGACTTCCACCGCGACTACGATCTCGTACTCTGCCCGACCGCCCCGGTACTGCCCTTCGAGGCCGGCCGCGAAACCCCGGCCGGATGGTCCGAACAGCGCTGGACCAGCTGGGCTATATTCACCTGGCTATGGAATCTGACCGGCCAACCGGCGATCACCGTACCCTGCGGTTTCAGCGACGATGGCCGCCCCGTCGGCGCCCAGTTCGTCGGCGATCGACACGGCGACGAACGGGTCATACGGGCCGGCCAGCTGCTACAGCAGGTCCGCCCGCTGTCCCATCGAGTCGCCATGGCTGATTAAACCGCCAAAGACCGGCGCGCGACTCAGGTTCCGGTCTTCGGCGTACGCAACGGGCCGACCTGGTATAGATCTTCTGGATAATCGTTGTCGGCCCCGAAGCGCTCGGCATTGAGATAGCCTTCGACCACCTGGCACTCGGCCTCCTCGGCCCGGGCCAGCGAATGAAACACGCCCTGCGAGGCGCGATTGCTGGCCGTGACCGTAGCTTCCAGCGTTGCAACGCCCCGGCATATCGGGCGCGCCAGAATATGCTGGAGCATGGTGACCGGCAGTTTCAGCCCACGACCGGCCTCGGAGACCCCCATCTGCCAGAGGAAATAGGTCTCGGCTTTTTTCGGATGCAGATAGCCACTGACGAAGCCGACCAGCTCACCGTCGCGCTCGGCGACCGCGCTGGTCTCGGAAAAATGCGTACATTGCAAAAGGTTGCAGTAGACCGAGTTCTGGGCCAGTGGATGCAGCGCACGCACGAACTGGTGTAGCCGACTGCCGTCATCCAAATCGGGTTCGCGTACCGTGATTTCGGCGGTCATGACATTCGTCTCGCTTGTCGAAGCAACATCGGATTCGCCCGGCTGCGGGCCAACCGTGCACGTTTTCGTAGCCCAGACTCTATAAACAGGCTAGCCGCCCTGGCGGCACCAGGGCCGCTCAGAACTCGCCGGCGCCGAGGGCGAGATCGGGTACGACCTCGAGCTCGCCACACACTCGTGCAATCGTTGCCAGCAGCTGTTCCGGGTCGAACGGTTTGCTCAGGAATTCTACTTCGCCTCCGGCCACGGCGCTGACGCGCCGGGATTCCAGATAGGCGCCGGTCATGAAAATAATCGGCGCCTTACCGATCATGCGTCGGCATAGCGCCGCGCCGCTCATGCCCGGCAGCAACCAGTCGACGATCAGACAACAATAGTCGCTGTTGCCCGTATCGCCTAGGAATGCTTCAGCAGATGTGAACATCCGGGCATGAAAACCGTCGCTTTTCAAAAGCGCGATGATCGAATTCGCCACTGCGACGTCATCATCGACGACCGCAATCAAGGGAGCTTCAGACATAGAACCAGGCCAAGCGAAATAATACGAAACGCCGGCGGATAGAGAATTTCGGACTCGACCGCCCGTGCATAGAGACCCTGTTTTCCTAGTTCGCTTCCCGCCAAGACATACGATCGAAAGTTGCGTCGTAGGTAAAAGCTCGCAGGCCACCGATCCACCGGCCGGCTTTGATTTTTTTCGAAACCAGGTTCGAGTCTCTATTCGCCGACACGCCCCATACCGGCACAGATCGTTGCCGGTATCGCGGGTCCAGGCCGGCGATTGCCCGGACAGCTTACATGCGCGCCTCGGCTCGGGCTGATCCGGGAAACTATATAGATTATCCAGCCTTAAATCGGATCAGCGCTGCGGACAACGCCCCTTTCAAACGGGCTGGCCGAGTTCGATACGACTGGACAGCCTCGTGATTATTGCACTGCCCCTCGGGAAATCCCGAGTCTTATCCGGCCGGCTGGGCATATAAAATACATAGTCGTTCAGGCTGCTATAAAACCGGAGCGAGTGGTCGTAACCCAAGCGGCTGCGGTGCCCGCCGCTATCGCGCTGAACCGGTTTTCCCTCATGCACCGGGATCGCAAGCCGATCGCCGGCCACAGGAAATTCAAACCATGCCGCGAACAATGGGCCGAGCCTTGCTGGCCATCGTCAGCTGACGGAATGTATCGATTGAACGGGAGTGACTACTGATGCTTTCACCTGAGCAGTCGGGTCAAGATTGCACTCAATGGACCGACAAGAAGCTGCGACTGCTGGCAGACATCAATAAGGCCGCAGTGGCCTATCTGGATCGCGATCGATACTTCCAGTTGACCAATGCAGCTTTCGACGAACGCTTCGGGGCGCCCGAGGGGGCGACCCGCGCCTGTGACTTCTTCAAAGGCGTTTGCTCGCCCGCGGTCGACGACTATCTCGAGACCACGATTTCGCGGGCGGAATCTCTAAACGCCCAACTCGATTGCGGCAATCAGTGCGGCGATACCGAACGACTTCGGCTCGAGACCATTCCTTGCGAAGAAAACGATAGCATCGACGGGGTCTTTTTGCTGTTCGACCCGATCGAGACCCGGTCGGTCGAGCTCTACGAGGAAACCAGCGGCACGGGCGAACACAAACGCCAGAATCATCTGCAGCGGATGGCGCTAATCGGTGAAATGGCTGCCGGCCTGGCACACGAAATTCGCCAGCCGCTGTCGGCGATCGGCAACTATGCCGATGCGATCATCCGGATGCTGGACAACGACCGGCCGGCGACCGACGTCAAAGGCTTGGCCGCCCGTATGTCCGACCAGATCGCCCGCGCGGATCGCATCCTGACTAATACCCGGAACGTGATCGGCCAGGGCGACCATGCCGAACAGAGCTTCGATCTGCGCCGGATCGTCGATGACACCATCACCTTCGTCGAACGCCGTACCCGCGAACTGGATGTCGATGTCCGCTTGGCCGTGGCCTCATCGTTGCCCAACGTACAAGGCAACCCGGCCCAGATCGAGCAGATTCTGATCAATCTGGCAACCAACGCGCTCGATGCCATGCAGCATTGCGACGAACGCGTGCTACGCATCGATATCTACATGGTCTACGACAATGTCGTCTGTATGCGCATGCGCGATACCGGGATCGGTATCGATTCCGAACAACTGCCCTCGATCTTCGAGCCTTTTTCCAGCAACAAAACCGACGGCATGGGCATGGGGCTGGCGCTAAGCCGGGCACTGGCCGAGCAGCACGGCGGCCAGCTGCGGGTCGAAACCGACCTGGAACAAGGCGCCGGCTTTGTTCTGGAACTGCCGGTACATCCCGACGAGCGTGGCACAGCCTCGGCCGCCAGCAATGCATAGCCCACACGAGGCGTAGTGCACGAATCCCGACTAGAGCGCCGGTACAATCGCTAGCGGCTGAGACCCCCAGCGGCTCCAAGGCCGGGCGGCATCACGGACGCGTTTCGGCATCGCCCCCAGCGACAGCAGTCGGCGCGGCGTCACTATAACGCTGGCGCGCCTGTTTAAGCACGCCTATCGAAGATTGTAGGAACAGGCCCGCAATCGCCGTACCGATGAGCACGTCCGGCCACACACTGCCGGTCAGGGCCACTAGTACACCCGCCAAGATCACGCCGCTGTTGGCGAACAGATCGTTGCGCGAACAGACCCAGGACGAACGCATGTTGAGGTCTTCGTCCCGATGTCGAGTAAGCAGACACAGGCAGACGATATTCGCAGCCAGCGCCAGCCCGCCAATGCCAACCATCGAAAGTGCCATTGGCGCCTGTCCATACAGTGCCTTGACCACCGCCTCGCCCAAGACCAACCCCCCGAAGCCCAGCATAATCACGCCCTTGACGCCTGCGGACACCGCTTTCCAGCGCAGACTGCGCCCGATGACGAACAGGCTCAGCCCATACACCAAGGCATCGCCCAGCATATCCAGCGAATCACCCAATAATGCAGTCGAACCGGCCCACCAACCGGCTCCGAACTCGACCACGAACATGACGCTGTTGATCAACAATACCACCCAGAGCATGCGTGCCTGACGCTGCTGCAGGGCCTGCAAATGGGCATCTTCTTCGCTACAGCAGCCTGCCACGATCGACCTCTACGATGTCCGCATCTGCTTTGGATTGTAATGAGTCTGCAGCGCGGACGACACAGCGATCAGCCTGCCGTATTTCTCAGCCGGACCCGACATCGCCGACCACCATCCGAGCTGCATTCATGGGCCTGAGAACCCCGACTATCCGGCCGCCGGGCGCTAGCCCTGCGGCTGCAATCAGCGCTCACGCCCTGCACACCGGTCATACCCCGCGATTATCCTGCAACGATTGGCCCTGGCCGCTCAATTAAAACAAATAATTTGCGTATATTTAAAGATATAACGTCACCAACGCAGGCTATAATCGGGCCAACACGCTGCTATCGAGCCCAATCGAGCCCAATCGAGCCAGAAGTTCTGTACGGTTACCCTGCTGTCTGGAATAGGTACTTAAAGCAGTAGCGTGTTTGCCATTCTGAATATCGGCCCTATTGTGGCTGTCAAAACAATCCAGATTCTCGACCCCATCTCGTATCGCTTGGCCCTGTCAGGCAACTCTTATCGCGACCCTTGCCCGCCTTTAGGCCTTGATCGATGCGTAACTCTCTGTTTTTAAGGAAATAAAAATTTCCTTAAATTTTCAATAGGCATGGCTCATGGCTCCCGCTCGCCGCTCCGAAAACCCGTCGGCCCAAGTCATTCGATCACTACTCAAGCACGAACACGAGCTATCGGTGTACGCGAAAAACGCGATCTACGCCCTGACTGCGCAAGTCGCCGAGCTCGACGTTGAGTCCGGTCACCTGGTGCTCGAAGTGGAATACAGCGGCAAAGATATCGACCGCTACTTCAACGACGGCCGGCTAAATTTCGACATCGAAACGCTCGAACCTGCCGAGCCCGATGAACGCGAAGCCTATAGCTTGAGCAACGTGGTCGCGAGATCTGTCAAAACCGACAGCACGACCTACCGTCTGGATTGCCAGCTACCGGACTCAGTTTTCGTCAAGGAATACCGTGGGGCGATTCGTATCCCCTTCATCCTTGGCATGTACGCCCGGGCCAGTCTCGAGGTTTACCCGCACGAGCTCATCATTGATGGTCGGGTGCGTGATTTGTCCGTAGGCGGTTGCAAGGTCGATATCCCCATCGCCGACAGCATCGCGCTCGCGGTCGGCCAGAACCTACCGGGCATTACCTTGGAATTTCCCAACGGTGAGCGCCTGTTCGTCGAAGGCTGCGTACGCCACATGCGTCCGTTCGGCAACCACGGCCAGGTCGCCCTCGGGATCGAATTCCTCAATCTGGCTACAGCCCAGTCGGAATCGCTATTTCATTTCGTCAACGAAACCGAACGCGAAGCCGCCTACCGCTCGGGCGTCAATAATAAGCTGACGACCCATTCCCGCTTGTTTATTGCCAGCACGAAGGAGAAACAGACTCTGCGCCGCGAAGAGCAGGAACGTCGACAGCGCGAACGCCAATCGCCGATGCAACGCGGCGTAATGGAAATCGCCCATCAACTCCAGGTCGCGCTGATGTATATGAAAAACCGCGATCTCTTCCCAGAAGAAATTCTGTACGACTGCGCTGATACCCTGCTGTACCTGCTCGGCCAGGACCGCAAAGCCCTGCTCTACGCGCTGGCGTTCCTACGCGACGAACCGGAATGGGTACGTCATGCTGTCCAGGTCGCGGCCCAACTCGGCGACATGATGCTGATCCGCGACGTACATTCGATTCATGTACGTGAAGCGATGCTGGGCGCACTGATGCACACCATGGGCAAACCCTTGTTGATCGGACAGGAATTGCCCTCGCTCAAGGCCAATGCCACGCCCCGCCAGAAAGAGATATTGCGTACTCACGTCGCAACTCTACGCGACCAATTGCAATCTTTAGGCTGGACGCCCAGTCCGACCTGCCTGGATATACTCGACAATGCCAATGAGCGGCTCGACGGCTCCGGATACCCTTCCGGCAAGCGCGGCGATCAACTGTCCGAGCGCGTACGGCTGATTTCCGTCATCAAGATCGTCAACAAGCTCGTCCATGAGCGCAACGGCACGGCCTCGCGTACCCCGTTGTCGGCTTATCGCTGGGTCAATGACGCGGCCGAAAGCTTCGACAAAACCATTCTTGTCGAATACATCCAGTGCTATGGCTTATATCCGATCGGTAGTTTGGCCAAATTCTCCGGCGGCTTTCTGGCCTGGATCATGGATATCAACGGCAAAGGCATGCCTACCCGTGTTCATGTGGTCAAAAACCTCGCCTTCAGCAACACCAATATCGACAACATCCTCAGTAACAAAGACTTCTTCCAAATCGGCAAGCTCGAGGGCATCGTCGATCCGGTCGATTATGATATTCCCATCGGAACGACATAAAACCATAGCCTCGACCGGCCCGAAAGCCTGGCCGGTCGAACACCAGGACTCGCCGCAGCCAGGCCGGCGCCCGCTATGTTGAGCCATACCACGGCTGCCAGCCGAGCAGCCGCTGACGGATCAACGATCATGCCCGTCTCAGGGGCTTCCGTTCGATCGACCGATACGGCACAGCTGAGCCACTCATTTACCCCCCCTAAAACTTAGATCTCTTAGCTGCCGCGATTGGGGGCCAGCCCTATGACGCCCGAATAAATCATCCATATGCCCTGGAAGGTTCCGCGGCGCGACACCAGCATCCACGATGCCTCGAGCCCTATGGCTCGTTCGCCCAGTATGGGCTTCGCCGGCGGCCCGAGACCGGCAAACGCAGCCCAATCCGAGATTAATAAGACAGACTTATTAGCCTTTTCAGCCAGCGCCGATGATCGATCGAGTCGCTTGCCGTTATCTTGAACCGAGATATCCACAGGCTTATGGCTCGATCTTATGGGACGGCTTTATACAGTGGCTTCGGGTTTGCATGGCCACATCGTGTCTCGGTCTGGCGCGCATGACACCGATCGCATGCCAGTCATCCAAAAACTGTCCAGTACGTCGATGGATGGCAGCGGCCGAGCCGGCCAGCCGATTCGATAACCAGAGGATGGGCGACCTGGCCCCCCCCGCCCCATCCAGCTCGGCAAGGCCGATACGGCAGCGCGACCAGCCTGGAACCACTCGATCCCAAGCGTCCGCGCCCCACCGCCATTCGCCTACCATGCCGCGGGCCCGCCAAACGACACTGTTTCGAACGCGGGCGTATGCGGGGCTCGTTCGCCGCACCTGGCCTATGCATCGGCACTCGTTCATCCACTGGAAGGCAGTGCTGCAGCGCCCAGCAAGCGCCGCCAGGCGCCGATGATCATCGTTTATGCACGCCCCGACGCCCGGTCACCGAATCGGATAGCGCTCACCCCTTATTTTCTGGACTGACGAAAGGATCCCGCATGACTAGCAATGTGATTCGTGTTGGCTTTATCGGCCTCAACCCAGACTCGCACTGGGCTGCAACCGCGCATATGCCGGCCCTGGCTTCGCTGAAGGACCAATTCGAAGTGGTGGGTGTGGCCAACAGCAGCGCCGAAAGCGCCCAACGCTCGGCCGAAGCCTATGGCCTGGCCCATGCGTTTCCCGACGCCGATGCGCTGGTCGCCTCACCCGAGGTGGATCTGGTGGTGGTCACGGTCAAGGTGCCGCATCACCACAGCCTGGTCACCAAAGCCCTGAAAGCCGGCAAGCATGTCTACTGCGAATGGCCGCTCGGCAACGGTTTGGCCGAAGCCGAGGAACTGGCCGACCTGGCACGGCGTCAAGGCGTAATCGCCGCAATCGGCACCCAGGCACGGGTCGCACCGGAAGTACTGCATTTACGTCGCCTTATCGAAGACGGCTTCGTTGGCCAGGTCTTGTCGACCTCGATCATCGCCGACGGCGGCCATTGGGCCGACCGGACCAGCGCCGATTTAGCCTATCTCTACGATGCCGCGAACGGCGCCACGATGTTGATGATTCCGTTCGCCCATACCTTGGCGGCATTGCGCGACGTGCTGGGCGACGTGGAACAGTTCTCGGCCGACCTGAGCATTCGCCGGCCTATGGTCACGATCGAGGACACCGGCGAAACCTTCGAAAAAACCGCGGCCGACGAAATCACCGCAACCGGACGGCTCGTCGACGGCACCGCCCTGTCCATGCACTACCGGGGCGGACTGTCGCACGGCACCCGATTGCTATGGGAAATCCACGGCAGCGAGGGCGATATCCGAATCACCGGCGATAACGGCCATGCTCAAATCGTACAGCTCTCACTCGAAGGCGCCCGCGCCGGTGATCAGGCACGGTACTCCGTAATGCCACCGGAATCCGACTACACGGATCTGCCGGATACTTCGGTCGCTCGCAACGTGGCGGGCGTCTATGCCCGGATCGCAGACGATATCGCCAACGACACGCGTACGGCCCCCAACTTCGACGAGGCCGTTGCGCTGCACCGGATTCTCGACAATCTCACGCACTCGGTCCACGGCAAGTAGCCGCGGCGGCTCCGCGGCTGGCCTTGAGCCAAACCCCGAGCAGGGAGCGGGCCGGCCGCGGTTATTCGAGTGCTTCTGTATGACAGATCGAACCCATATCCAAGACAGGACGCGGGGGCACAGCTCGCTTAAGTCATCAGTACGCCTGCCGTGGGCGAGGGCTTCAAACAACGGCAGAGCGGTCGATCCGGCTGGCCTGCCCCAAGGGCATTCGATGTCACCCACCCGGCGGTCGATATCTCAAACCATCGACGACCGTCCTTAGGGCCCGAGAAGACTGGCGCCGCGACGGATAATAGAGATGATGCCCCGGCCATATGGGCGCCCAATCGTCGAGAGCAGTTTCGAGCAGGCCGGCATCGAGGTCGGACTGCACCATCTCGAGCGGCAAAAAGCCGAGCCCGAAACCGCGCCGTACCGCCCGCCGGATTTGATAGAGCGTATCGAAAACCAAGCGTCCGGGCACACGCACATCCACCGCCTGGCCTTTGCACTCCAACTCCCAGGGATAGACCGCCCCGCGGGTCGGCAGCCGCAGATTCGCGGCCTTGTGGCGGGTTAGATCGTCTGGAGTTTCGGGGCGCGAATGCTGGGCGAAATAGGCCGACGTGCCCACGATCACCATGCGCTGTTCCACCTGGAGCGGCACGGCGATCATGTCCTGCTCAATGTCCGGTCCCAGCCGTACGCCGATATCGAAGCGGCTGGCCACGATATCGGTCAGCCCGTAATCGGTACCGATTTCCACCGTGATCTCGGGATACTGCTCGATCACTGTTTCCAGACGCGGCCAGAGAATATATTCGGCCACGAAATCGAAGGTGTTGATACGAATGGTGCCGGCCGGACGTTGCTGCTGGGATTGCAGCTCGGCAACCTCGGCTTCGATATCGGCAAAGCGCGGCCCCAGCATGGCCAGCAGCCGATCGCCGGCATCGGTGGTCGAGATACTGCGGGTATTACGGGCCAGCAGCCGTAACCCGAGCCGCTGCTCAAGCGACTTCATCGACTGGCTGAGTGCCGACTGGGATACGCCCAGCTGGGCCGCCGCCCGGGTGAAACTGCCCTCGCGGGCAATAATAACGAAAGAAAACAGATCGTCGTAATAGCGACGCGGCATCAGGCAACCTGGACTCGGCAGGGAATTAAGAAGCTAGCCTAATAAGACTATTCGGTTTCCGAGTATGGATATGCGGTGCGCTGGCGACAAGAATAAGGGCATCCGTTGCCGCATGAACCGGCGCTCACCAAAGAGGGGATGGGATGTCCAAAGTCTGGCTGATCGGCGACGCCGATTCCGCGCTGGGTCTATTGCTCACCCGCTCGGCATTAGCCGCCGAACAGGCGGTGATCGCGATCACCGCCGATGCGCAGCAACTGCGCTGCACGCTGGGCGCACAATACGGCGATGCCACTGATCTGTATCCCCTCGAGATCGACTGGCGCGACCAATGGCAGATCGTCGGCGCTGTGGAAAAAGGCATCCAACGCTTCGGCGGCATCGATGTCCTGATCAACAATATCCAGGCTGCCTGCCTCGGCTATTTCGAAGCACTGCGCGCCGAGGACTACCAAAACGCCTTTTCGGCCCATGTCTTGGCCACCATTCACCTGACTCAGGCTGCCCTGCCCTGCATGCGAGCGCAGCGCTATGGCCAGGTGATTAACTTCGGCGCTTCGGAGACCCAAACCGATATGCCCGGCTGCACTGCAGTCAATGCTACCGGCTTCGCGGTCGAAGGCCTGTCGCGTTCGCTGGCCGAGGAAGTACGCCCCTTCGGCGTGTTCGTATCCTGTATCAAGCCACAGGTTTCTGGCATCAACCAGCCGGCACTGGACGGGGCCGAGCATTGGCTGACCGATTATCTCGACGCTCCGGCCTACCCCGACCAAGCCGTCTGCAATACAGACAACGAACCAATCGAGCCCCCCCTGCTAGGCTGCGCAATCAAGACCCTAGTGGCCATGGCCGCGCCGCCGAGCCTGTTTTGCGTGCCGCCGGCTCACGAAATAATCGAAGCACCGGGCGAGCCGGATCAAGATTTGACGTCATCGGGGCGCAATCCAGCATGCTCGTTTAGCAATGAGTATGTCTATATCTAATGCCGGCCGTTGCTATCACCGGTTTTCAATAGAGAGGATGAGTATGACCCATCGCTATCTCGCAGTATTTGCCCTGGCACTGGCCAGTGTGACCACTGCTGGCACCGCAGTAGCCGCCAGCCAGTCCGGCGCCACCGATTCGGCGGATAAAAAGCTCAAGATCACGCACGAAGCCGACCGTCCGACACGCACCGATCTATCGAAGTACTTCACCGGCCAAGCTCTGGTGAACCCGCTGTTCTCGGCCGAAGACGACTCCAAGGCCACCAGTGCGGTCGTGACCTTCGAGCCCGGCGCTCGTACCAACTGGCATACCCACCCGATCGGCCAGCAGCTGGTCGTGACCGACGGCGTAGGCTGGGTGCAGATCGAAGGTCAGCCCAAACGCACTATTCGCGCCGGCGATGTGGTGTGGATTCCGGCCGACGTCAAGCATTGGCACGGCGCGAGCGCCGATCACAGCATGACCCACATCGCGATCCAGGAACGGCGCGATGGCAGCAATGTCCACTGGCTCGGCCCGGTTAGCGATGCCGAGTACCAGGCCGACTGACGACATCTAATAATTTATTCAACCGCGAAGGAATCAATCCATCATGGATATCAGCCGCAACGGCACCCGGCCGTCCAACCCGGGCCCCGACGACTACTTCACCGGCACGGTGCGTGTCGATCCGCTATTCAACGCCGATGACCCGGCCCGTTCGGCCGGCGCCAGCGTCACGTTCGAGCCCAAGGCACGCACCGCCTGGCATACCCATCCCTATGGCCAGACGTTGATCGTCACCGCCGGCTGTGGACGTGTCCAGCGCAAAGGCGGGCCGATCGAAACCATCAATCCGGGCGACGTGGTCTGGTTCCCGCCGGAAGAAAAACACTGGCACGGCGCCGGCCCGGATACTGCGATGACGCACATCGCGATCCAGGAAAAAGGCGAAGATGGCCCCGTGACCTGGATGGAAAAGGTCACTGACGCCGAATACGAAGGCCGCGAGTAGGCCTTTGCGTCGGCGCCCGGGCCACGCCGGGCGCCGGCCTCAACAGGATATGCCCATGCTAGATCGAAGCGCGCGGAGCCGCCTGCGGGCGACTGTTTTCGCCCTGATGCTGGCCGGTTCGGCCAACGCCGTTGCAGCCCCGGATACTGCATCCTCGCCCGCCCAGCCAGATCTGTCACAAACGCCAACTTTGGAACAGATCGGCGAAGTCGCACCGGCACTAGAGCGCTATTCCCGCGATGCCATCCGCGACAATCTCTGGCAACGCGATGCGCTGTCGGCCCACGATCGCGCCTTGGTCACGGTCGCTGCCCTGATCGCCCGCGATCAGACCGGCGATATGACGTTTTATTTCAACAAGGCCCTGGATAACGGAGTCAGCCCGGCCGAACTTGGCGAAGTCATCACCCAGATGGCGTTCTATGCCGGCTGGCCCAACGCCATGGATGCCGTCAACGTCGCTCGGCCTCTGTTCGAAAAGCGCGGCGTGTCCCAAGACCAGCTGGCCCCGTCCAAGCCGGATTTGGCCCCAGTGGACAAGCAGACCGAAGCCAAACGCCGCGCCTCGGTCGACAACATCGCCGGCGAGGCTTCGCCGGGTGTAGTGACGTTCACCAACGATGTCCTGTTTGGCGATCTGTGGCGGCGCCCTGCATTGAGCCCGCGCAACCGCAGCCTCGTTACCGTGGCGGCTCTGGTCGCGACCGGCCAGGACAAGCAAATCAAGTTCCATCTCAATCGGGCCATGGATAACGGTCTGGACCAGGCTGCAGCCTCCGAGATCCTGACCCAGCTGTCTTTTTATTCTGGCTGGCCGAAAGTCTTTTCGGCGATCCCCGTATTCAAGCAGGTGTTCCAATCTCGTTCGAGCACGGATTCACAGTCCAACTGATAGCCAGCAGCCCCCAGCCGCGAAACGCTGGTCGATATTCATCTTAATTAATCGGCGCCTGGGCTATGCCAGGTCACGATCCGTAGCGGAGTTGTAAGATGACTGATCCCGTTCAAAATAAAATCGTCGTCATTACCGGAGGCAGCAGTGGTCTTGGCGAAGTGACCGCACGCCACTTGGCCGAGCACGGCGCCACCGTCGTACTTGGCGCCCGCCGACTCGACCGTTTGCAGGCGATCGTCGACGACATCCAGGCCAACGGCGGCCAAGCGATGGCAGTCCAGACTGACGTCACCGACCGCAGCCAGGTTCAGAAGCTGGTCGACACTGCCGTGTCCGAGTATGGGCGGATCGACGTAATGCTCAACAACGCCGGCCTGATGCAGCAGTCCGCACTCGAACGACTCAAGATCGACGAGTGGGACAACATGATCGATATCAACATCAAGGGCACGCTGTACGGTATCGCCGCCGCGCTGCCCCAGATGCAGAAGCAGAAAGACGGTCACATCATCAACGTGTCGTCGGTCGCCGGGCACAAGGTCACACCGGCCGGCACGGTCTACTGTGCGACCAAATATGCGGTACGCGCTATCAGCGAAGGCCTGCGCCAGGAGGTCAAGGACTACAACCTGCGCACGACCATCATTTCGCCCGGCGCGGTCGCTACCGAGCTGCCCTCCCATATCACCGATCCGGAGGCCTCGGAAGCGATCAACGGCTTTTACCAGTCGGCGGCCATTCCGCCGGATTCCTTTGCTCGCGCGGTGTACTACGCGATGAGCCAGCCGGCCGAAGTCGATATCAACGAAATCCTGTATCGGCCGACCGCCCAACCGATCTGATCCCTGCCTACGGCGCTGTGACGGCGCCGCGGGTTCTTTATTGCGACCATCACAGGTACAGCCATGCCGCATGTCAATCTGAAAATCGCCGCCGGCCGATCCGATGTCATCAAGCACGAACTGGCCGAGGCGATCGCCGACGACCTGGTCCGGATCGCCGGTGCCAATCCAGCCCAGATCTCGGTAGCGATTGAAGACGTCGAGCCCAAGAACTGGGCCAACGACGTCTACGACGTAGAGATCGCACCAAAAGCAGAATGCCTGTACCGCCGCCCCGGCTACGATCCCGAAGACCTGCCGCGCTAGGGCGTGTCGAGGTTTCGTGCGAGTCCACGCCCAGAGCTGTTTTGCAGGGCTGTTGGGCTACACCGCAAGTGCGGCGTCGTTGCGCGACGTCAGTAAGCGGCAACGCGGGATGGCGCCCCAACCGAAGGAGTGCGCCCCAAATCGCATCTAGCCGCGTTACAAGCCTGGGCCGAGACACGCCCAGAACCGTCGGCTCGCGCCTTGCCAGCCACGATTTAGTGCAACGACGCGGCGCTCGGACGAAACCTCTACACGCCCTCGGACGGATCAACCAGGGCCGATCAAGCGATTCGTCGCTGGGGCGTCGGCGACAACGCAAGGCCAAACAGACGCCGTACAGTCAGGCGTCGCCAGCGCGCTGGACCACCGAACCGCCGCGCCAAGTTCCTCGGCTTGGGCCACGAGCCACACCGGCCGGCTGCGTATCTTGTTGCGACCGGCCCGATCGGGCGGGCGCGACTTACTGTTTCTACAGCCCATATCCGCGGCGCGCCGATGCAGCCCGGAGCCGGGATCTCGATATCCCTTCAAGGTACGCAGCCGACCAACCACGCCGAACACGTGGCCCGGTCATATTCGCTACACTCGAATTCAACCGACCGCCCAATTCGCCGGACCGAAACCAAGCCTGCCCAGGCCGTTCAGGCGTATTAACAGACGGCGCCGACCCAGCTTGCGCGCCGTCTACCGGACAACGGAGCAGCTTATGAGTCGCGAGATCATCGGTGCCGCCAAACCGCGTATCGACGGGCCAGCCAAGCTATCGGGTACCGCCACCTATGCCGCGGATCATTACCCGCCCGGTCTCGCCTATGCCTACGGCGTGTTCTCGAGTGTGGCTGCCGGCCGAATCCGATCGATCGACACCGCTACCGCCGAGGCAATGCCCGGCGTGATCGCAGTACTCCACCACGGCAACTTTCCGCAGTTGCACCGTGCACCGAACCAGTTTGCCAACGGCACCAAGGTCGACGAACCCCGTCTGCCCTTCGAAGACGAGCAAGTCTATTATCCCGGCCAGTTCGTGGCCCTGGTGGTGGCCGATAGCTTTGCCGCCGCCCGCAGTGCCGCTGCGCAAGTCGAGGTGTCTTATCAAGACAAGCCGCCGACCACAAATCTGGCCCAGGGCATGGCAGCCCAGACGCCCAAGCCTGATCCAAGCACTGGCCACCAGCGCGGCGATGTCGATTCGGCCTGGCCACAGGCCGCCCATCGACTGGACGTGGTCTACACCACGCCGGTCGAAACCCACAATCCGATGGAGATGCATGCCACAACGGCTGCCTGGGACGAGGCGCAGCAACGCCTGATGTTCTATGAATCCACCCAGGGGGTGATGTTCGCCCGCAACACTATGGCCGCCATCTTCGGCCTGGCCCCGGAGCAGGTCGAGGCCCGCTCGCCCTATATCGGCTCCGGGTTCGGCGGCAAGGCCTGGATCTGGCCGCATGCCGTGGCTTGTGCGGCCGCAGCGCGCCGCGTCGGCCGACCGGTCCAACTGGTCGTACCGCGAGCGTATATGTTCACGACCACCGGCCATCGCGCCGCGACCCACCAGCACATCCGCATGGGCACCGACGCCCAGGGCCGGCTGACGAGTCTGGCCCACGATACTGTGAACTCGACCTCTCCAGTCGGGCGCTATGTCGAACAGTGCGGGCGCTGCACGAAGCTGCTCTATGCCTGTGACAACGTCCAGGTGACGCATGCCACGGTCGCGATCAACCACGGCACGCCGACCTCGATGCGCGCGCCCGGCGCCACTCCCGGCATGTTCGCCCTAGAATCGGCCATGGATGAAATGGCCCTCCAGACCGGCCTGGACCCAGTGGAATTCCGGCGGCGCAACTACACCGACATCGATGGCAGCCTCGACAAACCCTTTTCCAGCAACCATCTCGGCAAGGCCTTGGAACAGGGCGCCCAGCGCTTCGGCTGGTCGCGACGTGATCCGCGCCCCGGCTCGATGACCGCGGGCCACGACGTCCTCGGCTGGGGAATGGCAGTGGCCAACTGGGAAGCCCAGAAGGTTGGCGCCAGTGCCCGCGTCACCCTCGGTCGCGATGGCCGAGTCCAGGTCTCCTGTGCGACCCAGGATATCGGCACCGGCACCTATACCGTGCTTGCCCAGGTCGCCGCTGCCCACCTCGGGGTGCCGACCGCCTCGGTGGATGTCGATATCGGCGATTCGCGCTACAAGCCGGGGCCGATCTCCGGCGGATCGTGGGTCACGGCCTCGGTCGTGCCGAGCGTGACCCAAGCCGCCGATGCCGCCGTGGCCGACCTCAAGGCCCAGGCAGTGGCCGAAGGCGGCGTACTTGAAGGCCATGATCCCGAAACTTTAGGCTTCGACGCAGGCCGCCTCGAAGCCACGGATGGTGCCTCTTTCAGCGTAGCCGAAGTGCTCGCCCCGCAGCGTCTGGCGTCCGCCAGCGGCGAGGCAAAGACCGAGGCCGGTTTGAGCGAAGACTATTCCTATCACTCCTTCGGCGCCCATTTCGTCGAAGTACGCTGGGACCCGGGGATTTCCCGGCTGCGCGTTGCCCGGGTGGTCAGCGCCATCGACGTCGGACGGGTGGTCAACAAACGCATGGCCGCCAATCAGGTTGAAGGCGCGATCGCTATGGGCATCGGCATGGCCTTGTTCGAGGCCACCGAATACGATCCACACTCGGGGCGGCCCGTGAATAACGACTATGCCGAATATCTGGTGCCCACCCACGCCGATTTTCCGGAAGTGGATGTGATTCTGCTGGACTATCCGGATACCAATTTCAGCGAGTTCGGCGCCCGCGGTATTGGCGAGATCGGCCTGACCGGGCTGCCTGCGGCGATCGCCAACGCGGTCCATCATGCAACCGGGCGACGCGTTCGCGACCTGCCGATCCGGCTGGATGACTTGATGGGCCAGCACGCCGTGTGATCCTAGGGCGCGTCATCACGAGATACGCCGTCGCATGACGCCCCCATATCGGGTCAGGCAAGGCATCGGCCGTGCGCGTAGCGGGCCCCCGCTCAAGGCCGACAACACCATATGGCGCGATAGGCAGGATCACCCACGGGGCGCTGGGCCCTCCGGCGTGATCGTTCGCTCGCGTGGCCAGACCACGCCACGCTCACGATGCCTTGGCTTGCCGCCGCAGGACCACGGGTGCGGCGGCGTGTCTCGTGACGACGCACCAGACGGCTACCCAGCCCGTCTGGCGCTCGGCGGCCGCCGGCCAGCCAAACGAAAACAGCCTTTCCCACGGCGCCGGAAAGGCCAGCATTCGAAATAAGCGATCAGACAATACCGCCACCGGTTTGGAACGATACTTTGCGGCGCGCGGCTTATAACCCGGCAACGCGGCCTCGTGACACTCGCCTGCCCACCGATATTTTCTACTTTATATCGTTTATGGCCATATGCAAGACCATATCTGCCACAAATGACCTTAAATTCTGAATAAAACCGCGCTATTCGTTGTATTATAAGCTTTTATTCTCCCATTAGAACTTGGCCTAAGCCTCGCATTGGATGATTTTTTACAACTTCGATAAAATTTTCGCCGCTGTGATTTTCGATACTCCGTGATCAAACGCATTTATTTAAAAAATTAGACATTTCGTCTTATAATGCCGCCACTTCGCGCCCCAGCCGCTACGAATCATCGCCTACCGATCGATTCGGCCTGCCCTCAGCCTCAACGCCTCTATCGCCGGTTGCTATTGCTGGCGTAGTCGCCGGCGAGCTTGGGCTGGCCGTAATGCCCAACGACAACCCGATCGACAAGCGGACTGGTCCTTTTTCGAGCGAGCGGCTGACGACCCAGGCGGATTTAGAGCCGCTGCAGCCGTTTATCGCCCCCTGATCGAGCGCGTGCTCGGCCGGTCTTGGCCCGCGCCGTCCCGGGCCGGAGATTCAGCAAGCTAGGGCGATCCGGCCGGAACCGGCGACTGACCCGGCTCATTCCTGGCGAAAATGCTCGATGAAGGCCCGCAGCAACCCAAGCTGGCGCAGCGACTGCGGGTAGTACAGGAAAAAACCGGGCCGTGCAGGCGTGAACGCCGTGAGCAACTGGACCAGTTCGCCACGATCGAGGCTGTCCTGGACCCCGCGTTTGAGGGACCAGCCGATACCCAGGCCCTGGCGAGCCGCGGCCACCACTGTTCTTAGATCATCGAAAATCAGCGTACCGCCTGGCTCGACCGAGACCTCGCCGCTCTCGGTTACAAAACGCCATGCCGCGATTCGCCCCGAACTCGGCTGGCGATGCCGAATACAGAGGTGGTGTAGTAGATCCCGAGGCTCGGCCGGCATCCCGTAGCGCGCCAGATAAGCCGGCGTAGCCACATAGGCCGCCGGCTCCTGCGACGACAGCCGCACTGCGACCTGATTGTCCTGCAGATGATCGCCGAGCCGGATACCGGCATGCAGCCCATGGGAAGTTAGATCTAGGAGTGCTTCATCGATGCGCAGGTCGAGTTCGATGCCCGGATAGGCCGCCTGAAACGCGGCCATGCGCGGCGCGATGAGCAGCTGCCAGGCCCGATACGGCAGCGTGATGCGCAGCCGCCCTGCGCGCAGCCGGCTGGCATCGCGGACCGAGTCCAGCGTTTCTTCGACCGCATGCAACAGATGGGCGCTGCTGTCGTACACCGCCTGTCCGGCGTCGGTCAGCGTCAGCGATCGCGTGGTGCGCAGAAACAAGGGCGTGCCGAGACGCTTTTCGAACGCCTTCAACTGATGCGATACCGCCGGCGGATTGACTCCGAGCACCCGGGCCGCTGCGCGCAGCGAACCCTGCTCGGCGATAGTGATGAAGACCTGGAGCGCTGCCAGTTGGGCGCGATGCTCGGCACGGCTCATTGTTCGATTTTTTCAAACACTGCAGTACGACTTACCCGACTATACGACATGGTCGCACCCTGAAAAGCTGGTTTCACGGCTTTTACACAACACGTCTATGCGCCCACTGCTGCCCCAACGCTCTGCCACCCTGAGGGGTGTTGTCATGATCGTGGTGACGGTATTTGCCATGGCCTTGGCCGATGCCATCGTCAAAAAAGCCAGTGCCGATATGACGCTATGGCAGATTTATGTGCTGCGATCGGCCCTGGTACTACCGGCTCTACTCGGGCTGGCGCATGGCGCTCTCCGAACCGGGCCCCTGCCCTGGATTCTGTTGCGCAGCCTGGCACTGACGCTGATGTATCTCGCCATCTATGCCGCCATTCCCTGGCTCCAACTATCGGTGGTCGCGGCTTCGTTATATACCGGGCCGTTGTTCATCGTCGGCCTGTCGGCACTCTGGCTGGACGAACCGATCACGGGCCGACAATGGACTGCTATTGTGATTGGATTCGCCGGCATGCTGTTGGTGGTTCAGCCGTCCGCCGCCGGTTTCAAACCCTGGGCCTTGCTGCCCGTAGCCGCGGCCGGGCTATATGCCTTAGCCGCCGTGATCACGCGCGCCCGCTGCCAACATGTGCCGGCATCCGTGCTTGCCTTCTGGCTCAATACAACACTGTTGCTGAGCGGGCTGAGCGCCAGCCTGGCGCTCGAGTACGCAGAAACGACCCTGGCGAGAGACTATCCGTTTGTCTTGTCGGCCTGGCAGCCGATGACGTTCGCGGATGGCCAGATCATCGTAGTGCTGGCGCTGTTGATGCTCGGCATCAGCCTGGGTCTGGCCCGTGCCTACCAATCGCCGCGGCCCCAGGTGATCGCGACTTTCGACTATAGCTTTTTGATCTTTGCAGCGTTCTGGGGATTCGTCTTGTTCGGCGAACTGCCCAATCGATGGACGCTGCTCGGGATGGGGCTGATCGCTCTGGCCGGCGGCGGCGTTCTCATAGATACGCGACGAATCGAGCAGCCCGCCCGAGTGGGCACCGATTGAGCGCATTCGCGAGGCACGATTGGTTCCCGGCATACTCGGCGCGTGGTTTTCGCTGTATCGACAGGAGCCCGTTCGTGAGCGCGCATTTTTTCGCGACCCATTTCGGCACGTATCGGGTTGCGCATACGCCCGCCGGGCCGCGCCTGGCCGGCTGGGGAGCCGACCCGCGCCCTACCCCTTTCGGGCTCGATTATCTCGATCTGGCCCGGCATCGCTGCCGCATCGCACAGCCGATGGTACGACGCGGCTGGCTGGCCGGTGATCCGGCCGCGCGCCGCGGGGCCGATACGTTCGTCGCCGTCGACTGGGATCGCGCGACTGCGCTGGTAGCCAGCGAAATCGAGCGGATCAGAACCCACCATGGCAATCGATCAATTTTCGCCGGCTCCTACGGCTGGGCCAGCGCCGGGCGTTTTCATCATGCCCAGAGCCAGATCAAGCGCCTGCTCAACCTGGCCGGCGGCTTTACCGCCAGCCGGCACAGCTATAGCTATGGCACCGCCAGTGCCTTTCTGCCGCATATCCTCGGCCCGGACTATGCCGATACCAACGCCTGCGCACCGAGCTGGGACCAGATCGCCGAGCATACCGATTGCCTGGTGGCCTTCGGCCTGCGCTTGAGCAATGCCCAGTGCGACCCCGGCGGAGTTGGGCAGCATACGGTCGAACAATGGCTCGGCCGGGCTCTGGATCGCGGCCTGCGGCTGATCGTGGTCAGCCCGGACCGGGCCGATGTGCCAGAGCATCCCAATGCCGAACATCTGGCGATCCGGCCTAACACCGATACTGCGCTGCTTTTGGCTTGTGCCTATACGTTCATCTGCAACGACGAGATCGATCGTGCCCAGATCCAGCGTCTGACGGTCGGCTTCGATGCACTGGCAGCCTATGTCATGGGCGAGCCCGACGGGATCGCCAAAACGCCGGCCTGGGCCGCACGTATCACCGGCGCCAGCCAGACCCGGATCGAGCAATTCATCGCCGCCCTGCGGGTGCCGACCAGTCTGTTGAACCTCGGCTGGTCGCTACAACGAGCCACCGCCGGCGAGCAGCCCTACTGGATGGCGATCGCGCTCGCCGCCCTACGCGGCCAGATCGGCCGCCCCGGCGGCGGTTTTGCTTTCGGGCTGGGTTCGGTCAATTCGGTGGGCCAACCGGTGCGTCGCCTCAAGGCCCCCGGCGTCGATCAGGGCCGCAATTCGGTCACCGACTTTATTCCGGTCGCCGCGATCGCCGATCTGCTGGCTAATCCCGGTGGCGAGCTCGAATACAACGGCCAGAGACTGCGACTGCCGGATACTCGAATGGTCTATTGGGCCGGCGGCAATCCGTTCCATCATCATCAGGATCTGAATCGTCTGCGCCAGGCCTGGCAACGGCCGGAAACGATTGTGGTGCACGAGCCGGTCTGGACCGCAACCGCCGCGCATGCCGATATCGTATTGCCCTCGACGCTACCCTTCGAGCGTGACGATATCGTGGTCTCGAGTCAGGACCGGACGATAGTGTTCAATCGCGCCGTGCACGAACCCTTTGGTCAAGCCCGCGACGACCATCAGATCTGTGCGATGATCGCAGACCACCTCGGAGTGGCTACCGAATTCACCGAGCAACGCGATCCCCAAGACTGGCTAGCCCACCTCTATCACGGTTATCGACAGCGTTTTCCCGAACTGCCCGACTACCGCAGTTTTCGGGAACACGGCATCCATACCCTAGACGCAGACCAGGCAGCGCCGTGCTCGAGATCGCTGCTCGCCGATTTCGCAGCCGATCCTGAGACGAATCCGCTCGCTACCCCCTCCGGGCGCATCGAGCTTTACTCGGCAACGATCGCCGGTTTCGACTATGCCGATTGCCCGCCCCATCCCAGCTGGATCGCGCCCCGCGAGTGGCTGGGTAGCGAACAGGCCAAAACCTATCCGCTGCATCTACTCTCGCCCCAGCCGGCCAACCGTCTGCATAGCCAGCTCGATGCAGTCGGCGCCAGCCAGCGCGATAAAATCGCGGCCCGCGAGGCGGCCGTGTTCGCCGAACAAGACGCTATCGCCCGCGGGCTTAGCCCGGGGGCAACGGCCCGGCTATTCAATGCCCGCGGCGCCTGCCTGGTCGGCGTGACCGTCTCGGCGACTTTGATGCCGGGCGTGGTGCTATTGCCGACCGGCGCCTGGTATACCCCACAGGAGCCGGCTCACCCAGCGAGTCTGGAGACCGCCGGCAATCCGAACGCAGTCACCCAGGACGCACGGGCCTCCCGGCTATCGCAGGGCTCCGCAGCCAATAGCTGTCTGGTAGAAGCCGAGCGGTACAAACTAGCCTGAGACAAGCGCTTGCCGCGCGGATTGCGGCAGGCTTGCCTGTCAAACGCCCAGCGCCGCCCGTCACTGGCGCAGTGCACTGACGCAAGCCATGGCAGCCAGGCCGCAGCCGGCAAACAACGATACGCTGGCCTGGGTGTTTCCTGCGGCCACGAGGGTGACTGCGGCCACCGCCGGCACCGCATAGGGCAGCACCGGAATGACACGCGGATTGCCGTTGCGAACCACGTGCCCCCAGGCGATAAAGCCCAGGCCGTAGGGCCCGACACCCAGCACGATCGCGACCGCATAGGTCTGCCAGTCCGAAGGCAGCACCAGCCCGCCGTGCACCCCGTATTGCAAAACCAGGGCCAACAGACCGGCTGCGGCAAAAAACGCCGGAAAATCCTGGGCTATCGGCCGCTCATAGACCTGTAGAAACAAGGAATAGGCCACCCAACTCGAGCCCGCCAGCAGGCCGCCTGCATAGCCGATCCAGGCGCTGCCCCTCGGCATCTCGGCGCCGCCATTCATCACCACCACGCCGGCGAGACCGAGCAACAGGCTGAAAAAGGTGATCACCGAGGGCCGACGCCGGCTGTAGACATCGCTAGCCAAGGCGAACAGCAGCGGCCAGGTATAGGTCACCACCACCACCTGGGCGGCAGGGGCGAACTCCAGGGCCGCGAAATAAAATCCGGCCCCGCCGGCCAGCCCGCCCGATACAAACAGCCAGGCGAACCAGGGGTGGGCCCGCGGCGCACGTGCCAATGCACCTCGCGTATTGGCCCCAAACCGGCTTGCTGCAGCCGAGGCCAGCATAGCGAAACCGGTCAGTTCCAACGGCGCCAGCTCACTGGCGACCTGGCGCAGCCACGCGGTTATCCCCCACATTGCGACCACGAACATGCTCAGTGCGAGAAGACGCCCGTTCGACCCGTTGGGTCTGACATCAATGATCATCGCGGCCTCCCCAAGTCCGTGGGCTCGATGTCGCGGCCATAGCATCTGGCGTGGTGCGCCCGGGCGCCGCCGCCCGAACGATCAGGCGCAAACGCCTGCGACATAGCGCGATAGAGCGTGTCGTACATCGTCAGCAGCACGAAGCAGAACGACAGGCCGGATGCGAGCGAGCGGTCAGGATCGCGCTTAGTGGATCGCCGCCGATCGTGCCCGCGATCAGCAGCACCGCTGCGATCACGGCGGGCCCGTTTGATTTCGGTCGTCCGATCCCCGGGCGTGGTGTCTCTTCCTAAACTGTGTCGTGTCATATCGCACCCGTGCGCAGCCTTGAACAAGCGCAACCATGGACTTGCTGGATCGATCTTTTAAACGCTATTTTTTGAACGGCCTATCAACAAAATTGATAAATAATGCGCACGCCGGTTCTCGACCTCAAAGCACTGCAGAGTTTCGTGGCGATCGTCGAAACCGGCAGCTTTACGGCTGCCGCCCAGCGGATGAGCTATTCGCAGTCGGCGATCAGCATGCAGCTACAACGGTTGGAAGACGCGCTCGGCGTGGCCCTGCTGGCACGCACATCGCGTCACCTACAGCCGACTCGGGCAGGACGTGAAACCTTAGGTTATGCACGCGAGATGCTGCGCCTGAGCTCCGAACTCCAGCAGCGCCTGTCGCATAGCGAAATCGCCGGCAAAGTACGGCTCGGCCTACCGGCGGATTTTGCCCTGTATATGCCGGGAACCCTCGCCCAGTTCGCCGAACGACATCCCCAGGTCGAGCTAGAAGTGCGTTCCGAGTTCAGTGTGACGCTGGTCGAGCAAGTGGCCGCGGGCGATATCGACATGGCGATCGTAACTCGGGAATCGAAAGAAACCGGCGCCGACCTGCTGCGACGCGAACCCCTGGTCTGGGTAACGGCCCCGGGCTCACGTGCCCACTTACGCGATCCCCTACCGCTGGCCACTTGGCCGCGCGATATCTGCTCGTTTCGCGCTGCGGCGACCGCCGCCCTCGATGCAACTGAGCATCCCTGGCGCTCGGCTTACGAAAGCCAGGCCTTCGGTGCGCTGCGGGCCACCGTCCTGGCCGGTCTGGCCGTCACCATCGCCATCCCCACCATGGTCGATCCGGAATTGCAGATCCTCGAGCCTGACGAGGCCGGCCTGCCGGCGCTGCCATCGATCGATATCCGCCTGTATCGCGGCTCCGGGCGCGCGACCCAGGCCGCCGACTCGCTCGCCGAACTGATCGTCGAGCGCATCCGTAATTGAGTCGCCTGCCGGCCGGCCCCGCAGATGGCGCGTATCGCGGCCCGGGCGATCGATCAGACCGTTCCCCTACCATCGACCGCCAGTGCAGGCCTGCGCACGACGCTCGATTCCGATCCCCCGAGCCCTACCGCGGCCGCGACGATGTGCTCGGGCTGGCCTATCGATCTGTCCGATCGGTTGATGGCTAAGGATCTCGTCCCACCGAAGCACAGCGATTCAATTATGCGATCGAGAGTCTCTAGACAGACGGCGTTGCCCAGGGTTTCATCACTCGCCTGAGCTAGAGCCGCTCCCCGGTCAACTCGGCCAGCGTATCCAACAGGCGGCTCTGGAAATCGTGATCGGCCGCCATAGCCGGTGGGTTTTGCCGTTGGCAGTCACGCCAATAGCCGCCGGTCTGGATAGCCGGATCGTCCTGGGTTGCCAGCCAGACTTGGGTGCGTTGTCCGCTTTGCAGATCCCCCGGGGCACTCGCACCGCCCATCTTGGTCGCGATCCAGCCCGGGTCGACCGCATGGCTGGCGACATCAGACCAGCGCTCGTTGACCGCCAACGCCAGAGCTGCCAGATAGTGCTTGCTTTCGGAATAGGCCTCGGTCGTATTCCAGGCTCGTTTCTGCCAATCGAGATCGTCGAGTTGGTCCGGTCCACCGGCCTGCATGCTGCTGGATAGATAAATCAGCCGCTTCGGCCGCTGAATACGAGCAGTGAGGATGTAGGGCGCCAATAAATTGACGGCCATAAGGGTGGCATGGCCCTCGGGGGTCGGCGCGCGATCGGGCAGAGACAGCACCCCAGCGTTGTGGATAATGACATCCGGCCGGACCAACGAGTTGATTTCATCGGCGATATCGTAGACCTCTTCGAGGCGTGACAAATCGCCGCTGACAACGCCGGCCGAGCGGGCCACCAGATCGTCGATCTCGGCCGCGCGTTCCGGCGAGCGGGCATGCAACAGTACCGCATGGCCCTGGTCGATGAGCGTTTCGGCAGCCGCCCGCCCGAGGCCATCAGTGCTGCCGGTAATGAAGATACGTTTCATGACGATTCCGTAGTCGATCAAAATGAGCTAGAACAACACCGTCTATACGGTTTCACGGCCCAGGCCGAGAAGATCGCGCTGAAACAATCCGCCGCTGGCCAATGGGCGACGAACCGGCCACGCCGGGGCCCCGCCGCAGCAAGACTCGGCTGCCACGCCGCACGCTAGCAACGCACCATCGCCAAAAGTGGCTGTTCGAGCCGGGTTTTGTAGGCGCTCTAACACCGTCAAGCGCCCGACGCATGATCGGAGCCGCACAGCGGCACAGCAGCGCCGCCAAGCTCTGGCTTACCGGACGATGTCAGCCCGGTCCTGGCTTGCAACACCTGCCTGCCGCCGGTATCGCTCGACAGCCGAGCACGATTGCATTCTCGCGTCGATCGTTGTCATGGGCGTTATCCACGACCTGGGCGGCCGCGGCCTCAACCGCAATCGAGGATATCGCGTTGTAAGGCCGAACTGCAGCCAACGCATCGGATCCGGCAAGAATGACAGACGAACACACAACCACGTCTCCAGAAGCCGTGAGGCCACGCGCGACCTGGCCCACCAGCTGGTCGGGAGAACGCGCCGCTGCCCCAGAAAGTCAGGCCAGCGGTTCGGGCGCGACATCGATCGAAACGCCTGCCCTGGTCCGGCATTTGAGGCCATGGCTTCGCCGTACGATAACGAGAGCCACTCACGGGCGCAGCCAGCAGCACTTGCAAAGCCAGCCCGCCCCCCCTTCACAGCAGCCTATGCCCAAGCGGCCATGATCGACCTGCACGGCGATGCCACCTAAGCGATCGCCCAGGCGACAATCGGGCGGCGGGCGATCCGGCCCAAATCGTCGGCAAGGCGCTCTGGATGCGCTTGGAAACCGCCGGCGTCACAGTCGAAGCGCCCCTCATCGTCGACGGCGGTCAGACGATCTAACCACGCTTTTCGTGTTGTTCGAACCGGCGGCGGCCTGCCTCTGTCCAAAGCGAGACCAGCCCATGCTGGCTCCCGAGACCCTGCAGTAGACCGGCCTGGCCATGCCCGCCACGTTTCTATGCTGCATCGCGGGTCCGGAATCGTCGGCGGCTGTTTTTCGAGCCGAGTTGCCGCGACGTGCCGACCGCCGCTCTTGGCATAGGTACGCCGATCAGAATACGGCGCCTGCCTATTCATATGCGTATCGCATACCGCGGGCCATATATTGGCCGTAGAAACGATGGCGCGCGCTATGCCTCGTCTTGCCGCTGATAGCCGATTGTCAGGAGCGCTTGGTGCGGACTCCTGCGCAACCTCAACAGCCCCAAGCAACATTTCAGGCTAGATCCGATGATCCGCCTTGAGCATGGCCGCCGCCTGCTCTCCAATGACCACGCAAGGCGCCATGGTATTACCGCTGGGTAGGCTGGGCATGATCGAAGAGTCGGCAATTCTCAATCGATCCATGCCATAAACCCGTAAGTCGCTGCTTACGACGGACATGGCGTCGGTGCCCATTTTGGCCGTACATGCCTGGTGCCAAAACGTGACTGCCGAGTCGCGGATGTAATTTTCCATCTCGGACCGGGCGAGTTGGCCTGGCATCGCTTCGCGCTTTAGCAAACGCTTGAACGCTGGCGCATGTCCCGTCTCTCTCGCAAGCTCGATAGTGGCTAGGGCACTGCGCATGTCGTCGGGATGCGATAGCGTGTTGGCTTCAATACGAAGTGGATCGTTGGCTTTGGCGCCGGTGAGGTGAAGCGAACCACGGCTTTTGGGATGCGATAGCCCGGCGAAAACCATCCAACCGTGTTCGGGTAGGCCTCGCCCACGGGTTTCGGGGGTGGCCACGGGAAATTCGAGCTGGCAATGAAAGACATCCGGAGCATCGAGCCGCGGATCGGTCTTCCAATAGAGCGTGGCCTCGGATCCACCGTTGCTCACCAGCGATCGTTCATTCGACTCGAAGATACAGCCGAACGACACGTGGTCTTGATGATTGCGGCCCACACCTGGCAGATGCTCGACCATGCGAATCCGGTGCGGGCGTAGCTCCTCTGCCGGACCGATACCGGACTGCATCAATACCCGGGGTGTATTGATGGCGCCCATCGACAGCACGACTTCGCGATCCGCCATGATTCGCGAGCGCTTCGCCCCCTGAATGACTTCTACGCCGATGACGGTGCTGCCTCTCAGCACCAGCTTGCTGACCCGGGTATGGACTAGAACCGTGAGGTTGGGCTGGTCCATTTTCGGGAGAACATAGGATCGAAACATGGAAGTGCGCCGTCCGTCCTTGACCGTCAGCTCGCTGATCGCAACGCCACCGCGGGCTTCCATCATCGATCCATTAGGGCTTGCAAACGCAGGGATGCCAAGCGAACGTGCGGCGTCGATCATAGTCGTCGCGACCGGTTGCGGGTTGCGGGCCGGCTCGACATGCACCGGCCCACCGGCACCGCGTCGGCCAGGGTCCCGCGCTCCCTGCCAATCTTCGATGCGACGATAGATCTCCAGCACCGAACGGTATCCCCAGCGCGCATCGCTCGCCTCCTTGGCGAAATGTTCCCAATCGTTCTGGTGGCCGCGTGCCCACACCATGACATTGATACTGGAGCCGCCCCCAAGAACCTTGCCCATGTTGAGCGGAATCGAGCGTTGGTTGAGATGCGGATTCGGTTGTGCCACGAAGCCCCAGTCGCGATCGGATTCGAGATTGAGGGGCCACCGGCCGGGTTCGAGCACTTCCGGCACGTCTTCGCGTCCGCCGGCTTCGATCAGTAAAACGCTGATGGCCGAGTTTTCTGCCAGCCGCCCTGCCAAAGCGCAACCGGCCGCACCGGCGCCGCACACAATGAAGTCGTAATGCCCAAGAAGCGTCGCTCCGGTATTGCCAAATACCAGTACTCGATCGGAAGATATCGACATCGCAGTCGCCTCCTGCTGCACTACTGCTGTCCGATCGTCCGCGCGGTCTCTTTCGCAGCCCGCTCGATCGTATCCGCCACCACTTTCGGCTGGGTCATGAACACCGAGTGGCTAGCAGAGACTTGGGTGATGTTGGCACCGATGCGCTGTGCCATATAGATCAGCATGGCCTGGTCGAACGCCCTGTCTTCTGTTGCGATCACGGCCCAACTCGGCTTGGTCCGCCAAGCCGCTGCTGTCAGTTTGGTCTCGAAGGCTGCCGTATCGATCGGCACCTGAGAATCGCGCAGAAAGGGAATCTCTTGGTCGCTGACATCATGCGCAAAGGCCGCCTTGAATTTTTCAAGGCTCAGAAAGCCGAACCCGTCTTTCTGGGTATCGATGACAAACTCGGGCGGTGTTGCGAACCCTTGATACTGCTGGGCTGTCGACTCGCCCACGTCGGGCGCGAGCGCAGAGACATACACCAGTCCGACGACATTCGAATGAATGCCGGCCTCGGTGATCACGCTGCCACCCCAGGAATGGCCGACGAGGATGGTCGGGCCGTCCTGACGGTCGAGCACGCGTTGGGTGGCCGCTACGTCGTCGGCCAGGCTGGTGAGCGGGTTCTGCACGATGGTGACGCGGTACCGACGCTGTGTCAGTTCGTTGTAGACGCCGCGCCAGCCAGAGCCGTCTGCAAAGGCGCCGTGTACCAAAACAACATTGGGTACCGGATGGGCGTCTTGCGACACGGCCAGTGATGCCGATTGAACCGGCATGATCGCCGTACTCGCTGCCAGCAGCGCCGCGCTGAGAACCTTGGTTGCTTTCATTTTGCTTCTCCGTCTGGGCGGTGTATCGGAGAGCAAATAATCACGGCATTTCGCTCATGCCTCTTGAACGAAAGAGACGCTCATTGAACGATTGGGACAAGCTTGTGTAATACGTATTGAGATTTCGTGCGAGCCGTCGTCAACAAGCGTCTTACCCCCAATAGCGGCGTATTGGATTTCAGCGACAAAGCGACCTTGCCGGTTTGCCAATGCATCATCGCGCGTTAGGCGCCCGAGGCCTTGCCCGTCTTGCCAGACGCAATAGGCGAGTCTCAATGGGTGGCTCGGACCGCACCTCAGCCGGCCCTAACGCTCAGCGTTGCTGCAGCCGCCGCCACTCGGCCGGCGTCACGCCCAGATATCGCTGAAAAACCCGCGTCATATGGCTTTGATCCGAGAAACCACAATCGAGAGCGATTTCGGCCAGCATATGACGAGAAGTGGCCAGTAGATTCTTTGCTTTTTCCACGCGAAGCTGCAGCAGCCACGCATGCGGCGACATGCCAGTCGACTGGCGAAACGCACGCGTGAAATGCCGGATCGACAGCTCGCACGCGCTGGCCAAGTCGGCAAGCGTGAGGTTGCCTGCCAGATTCGCAGCAATAAGCTCTCTAGCCCGCCGCTCCTGCCAGCGGGCCAGCGCGCCGGTTTTCACTTCCGGCCGGGTGCGCATACTGCCATACGTATGCGCCACATGCGTCGCAAGCGCCATCGCAATCTGATCGATAAAGAGCGCGCTTGCACCCTGTTGCGCGGACAACGCCGGACGCGCCGCCAACAGAAGATGCCGTGCGACGGGGTCGGCCAAGGCCCTGCCGGGTTCATGACGCAGCTCATCCACCCAAAACGTGTTCGCATCGTCGGCGAGCGCATTGAGCGCTCTGCGGGGAATATAAAGGTCGATGGCGTGAAACGGATCTCGACGATCCATTGCCAGGTTGGCTCGAAGATCAAACAGGGCGACCGAGCCGGCAGCGAATCCACGAGGGCGAATCAAGCGACCGTCGGCGTACAGGTCGAAATCCGCACAGGGCTGAAGTTGAAGCGCGATCAGGAATGCCTCGTCACGAATCGGCTCGGTCATTCCGGCGTTGGGCCGCTGAGAAGCCAGTTCGATGAACGTCATCCCCGACTGGCATGTTTTGCTGGTTTCCAGCATAGGCGCGCTTGGCAAGTCCAGAGACTCGGCAAGGGTATGTATCCCAGCAAGTACCCGCGTGTGACTTCGAGCGCTGTGGCTATGACCGGGCATGGCATACACTCTCCCGCGGTCCACGCCCAAAGACCGACGCAGAACGCAACGATAGGTTCGCGACGCCATCGCGGGCACATCGGGCGGTAGCTTCCAGTATGATCTGTTCAGACCGTGGGTACCGTACCGCCGTCTATCGCGTACTCGGCGCCCGTGATGGAAGCCGCGCGCGGCGACACCAGAAACGCGATCAGATCAGCGACTTCGCAGGGTTTGGCTGGTCGCCCCAGCGGGATACCGCCTAGCCCATCCATGATGAGTTGCTTGCCACCTTCATAGTCCGTCTCTGCTTGGCGGGCGATCCGCTCGACGAGGGCGACCGCAGCCTCGGTCTCGACCCAGCCAGGGGACACGCGTACAACGCGAACGCCGTGGGGCGTCACCTCCTTAGATAACGCCTTGCTGTACGTAGACAACGCAGCCTTGGCGGCAGCGTAGGCGATCGTCGCCTCCGGCAAAGGCAGAACCCGCTGTATCGAGGTCACGTGCACTACGACGCCGGCCCGTTGCGCGATCATTGCGGGTAATAAAACGCGATCGAGTCGGACAGCAGCCATGAGGTTCAGATCGAGCTCTTTTGCCCACTCGGCATCATCCAATACCGCGAAGCCGCCGGAAGGCGCGCTCGACCCGCCCACGACGTTGACCAGGATATCCACGCCGCCGAAATATGCCTGCGCTTGTTGTGCCGTCTGGTTCGCGCCTTCCGCAGTCGACAGATCGGCGCTGATGTAGCGCACACTATCGACTGCCTGTGTTGGACTCGAGCGAGCGACCGCCATCACGCGCACATTGGCTTCGACCAAAGCCTGCACGACTGCCGCACCCACGCCGCGAACACCACCGGTGACCAAAGCGCGCTGTCCTGCTATGCGAAGATCAAAGCTCATGGCGTGATCTCCAGCGAAGCAATCTGGCCGCGTTCGAGTACAAAGATATATCGCAGCAAGATCGGGCTGCCCGGGAAGTTGCCCGCGACTAACCCGGTCACAACTCGCTTTCGGCCCTGCAGTTCAAACAAGATCGGTTCGCAAATATAAGGCGTTTGGGCAGACGTCTTTGTCTTCCAGGTCTCGATCGCAGCCAGGCCAGAATGGATTTGTCCTTCATCAACAACCACGCCATTGTTCGTAAAACAGCGTGCCACCGCAGGACCATTCTGACGGTCCGCTTCGAAATACGCAGCTATAGGCTCGGGTAGGCTCACTCGGCTCATCGGATGACTCCTGTTGCGCTGATAGCACGAGCATCGCCTGCTTGTACCGGCAAGAGAATGGCCTATGATCTAACGACCTTATGTAGCAATCAGCGCATAATGCGTGGCTCCGAATTCGCCGAGTTGAAAGCGTTTTTGGCGGTAGTCGAGCGGGCAAGCTTTGCGCGCGCCGCCGATCATCTGGGTGTCTCGCGATCGGCACTCAGTCAGATCATTCGGCAGCTCGAGTCGCGTCTCGATGTACGCCTGCTCAACCGAACGACGCGGAGCGTTGCGCCCACGCAGGCCGGGCAGCGTCTATACGAGCGCATTGCCCCGTTGTTCGGTGAAATGAATGACGCCGTGGCCGAGGCCGTCGGCTCGGCCGCCCGCGTTTCAGGCACGCTTCGGATCAACACCCTCAGTATGGCGGCGAAAAAGATTATCGCGCCGCGGCTCGGGCGTTTCCATGCGATGTGTCCCGATGTCGTGCTCGATATCGTGATCGATGATGGCCTGAGCGATATTGTAAGCGGCCGGTTCGATGCCGGCATCCGCGTCGGCGGTCGGCTGCAAGATGACATGATCGCGGTTCGGCTCACAGCCGATATAAAACTACTCGCGGTCGCCTCTCCCGATTATCTCGATCGATTCGGTGCCCCCCAAACCCCTGCTGACCTTCAGCATCACGCCTGTATCAACTGGCGGTTTCCCGGGAGTGGAAAAATAGCCGAATGGGAGTTCGAAAATGCCAGCGAACGCATGACCGTCATGGTTGCCGGCCCGATTGTCTCTAATCACCAAGACATCAGCGTGCCGGCCGCGCTGCAGGGGCTGGGTATTGTCTATGCGTATAACGACGATGGGATTTCAGCTGCATTAGAAAGTGGCGCGCTCAAACGCGTCCTAGTCGACTGGTCGCTGACGATGCCCGGCCTGTATCTGTATTACACGAGCCGTCGCCATGTACCGCCGGCCCTCCGCGCATTTATTGCGTGTCTACTGGATCGCGACATGGCTAATTGACCGACCGGATGTGGGCAACACCCTACTCACAGCGCAAATATCTGTCGCAGGCAATGAATTCGCTGATGTTCTGAGAAAGCTGGCGCTGAACGCGCCATGCGGCGTTGCCACTTCAGCCATTGTGCTGCTCTACATCTCAACTACGTTGTGATTTCAATCTCCAAGATAGTCCACCAGCTTTCCAGAATTACATGCCAACTAACACTATCAAGGCACGCGAACTGGACCTTTTTAATAAAATAATCGCTGCATTTAATTCTAATTTAAAGTTAATTTTATAGTACAAAATAAAAGTCAAACCTAACTTATGCCGCTTGGCCGAAACGACTTAATAAAATTCACCAACCTCTATTAAAAAAATTGGCTTTTAATTATTTATAGTTGCTGACTATGTCGCGCTACTCGCTATAAATCCAGAAAATATCTAACACCGGCCTCAAGTTTGGACTTACGGACAATATATATTGAAACTTTAACTAATCTTGAAACGACTGCGCCGAGCATCGCCAATAGCTGCTAGATATCATATTTCTCGACTGTATACTCGACTGATTCAATTCGACGGTCGGTACCACAAATTTCAAACAGGAGTGCGCTCCGGTAATCCTGCTTTGCGTAAACCTTGAGCCAGAATGTCAGAATCTTCCGAGCGACGAATAGGAATCCACTCTTCCAAGCTCGCAATACACAGCTCAGGGTCGAGCCGGCGTAAATGATGCAAAGCTTGGCGTGCCTGCGCCATGTGTCCAGCCAATGCATGGCTCGCAGCAACAATCACGATTGCGAGCAGAAAATTCGGCCAGTCTCGATAAGCTTTTTCTGCCCAGACCGAGGCAGTATCGAAATGCTTAGCAAAAAGATGTGCAAGCGCCATGCCTGCCTGCATTCTAAACATCTCTGGGTCCAACGGACTGAGACGCATGGCACGTTGAAAATAATCAATGGCCTCTTCCGGCTCGCCCCGTTCTACTCGCAGAAAACCACTTAAAAACCAACACGCTGCTAGATTTGGGTCTAAGGCAAGTGCCCTGTCGAGCAACGCTATGCTCCCGTCCAGATCACCTTCGAAGTGGGCAAGCGCAGAACCGGCTCGAGTCAGAGCAACCGCATCGTTCTTACCGAGTTCAATGGCTTTACGAGTGAGATACGTGCCTTCAGCGATTTCTCGCGGGCGGTCGACTATCCAGCGGTTGATCTTACGCCAGACGATGCACCAAGCAGCCATAGCATAGGCCGATGCAAACTCCGGATCGAGTTCAATAGCCTTGCGAAACATAGGCAGGCCATTATCTATATCTTCTTTCGTGCCGCGGTTCACGCTAGCTCGACCCTGCAGATAATAATCATAGGCATCGAGGCTATCGGTTGACTTGCGTTTCGCCCTTTCGATCTCAGCTTGCTCGAGCTGAGGTACGAGAGCACCTACAACGCTTTCGGTTATTTCATCCTGTATTTCGAAAAGATGGGCCCAAGTGCTTTCGAACCGGTTTGCCCAGAGATGAACGCCGGTGCTCGCATCGATGAGTTGGCCGGTGATACGCACACGCTTCGATACTCTACGAACACTGCCCTCCAGCACATACCGTACCCCAAGCTTACGCCCTATCTGCTTGACGTCTACTACTTTCCCCTTGTAGGTAAAGCTTGAGTTTCGCGCAATCACGAATAGCCAACGAATGCGCGACAGAGCAGTGGTTATATCTTCCACTACGCCGTCCGCAAAATACTCCTGTTCGCGGTCTCCACTCAGATTCACGAAGGGTAGAACAGCGAGGGAGGGTTTGCTGGGAAGAGAAAGACGGGCTCTATCGTGGTTATCCGACAAGCGGCCGGTTTTTGTAAAACTTGGAGACAGAGAGTCATCCCGCAGCGTTGAGGTCGCCTTTACTTGCCCAATAAATCTGAAGCCCTTGCGGGCCACGGTCCGAATCAGGCGCTGCTCGCGACCATTGTCATCGATCGCGCTGCGTGCGGCGCTGATGTAGCTGGCCAAAGTCGATTCCGAGACGATTCGTTGGCCCCATACCGCCTGTAGCAGATTTTCCGTGCTGACGACACGTTCACGATTTTCTATTAGGTAGACAAGAAGATCGAAAACCTGCGGCCCGACCGCCACTGCTTCCGATTCCCGAAGCAACTCCCGCCGTTCGATATCGAGTAGATAGTTTTCGAATACGAATGGCACTTGGCTTTCTCTCTTTGGCCCGACATCGAGTGCTGGCTTCTAGTCAAGTTCGTACAGTCGTTCTTCGAGGGTGACAAACCCGCCCCTCTAGCCCGACTCCGGCGATGTTTTCCCGATGAATGTTCAATCTAAATACATGCAAAAACCCAGAGTATTTGGAAGCAATCCCGAAGATGTCGGGGCATGATGCCGATATGGCCAAAATAACGACATAAAACTCAGCGACAAAAAGCTTTCGCGTCGCTCTGATGGCGCCTACTAGCCTTCACATGACCCATCAGCCAAGACCAGCTATCGAATCGCCTCGAGGAGCTCAGACATGCGTAACACCCGTCTACCCGCCGTACATGCCTCGCGCCGGAAAGTGTTACTCGGAGGGCTTTTAGCCGGGCTCGCTTTTAATGTGCCGGTTACAACATTCGGCCACTCAGGTACACAGAAGCAAAGCACTCGATTCACACCAAGTCAAGGAGTCATGGCTATGGGAACCGTAAAAAGCTTCGATGGCACGCAGATTTTTTATAAAGATTGGGGTGTCGGTCCAGTAGTTACTTTTTCACATGGTTGGCCGCTCAACTCCGATGCTTGGGATCCACAGATGCTTTTCTTGGTGCATCAGGGCTATCGCTGCGTCGCCGTTGATCGCCGCGGTCACGGACGCTCTGAGCAAGCTTTTAATCATAACGACATGGATGGTTATGCCGACGATCTTGCGGCTGTAATGGAAAATCTTGATCTTCAAGAAGCCACCATGATTGGTCACTCAACGGGCGGGGGCGAAGTCGCACGCTATATTGGTCGGCACGGTACGTCACGCGTCAAAAAGGCGGTTCTTGTTGCTGCCGTGCCTCCCATTATGCTGAAAACAAAAGATAATCCAGAAGGACTTCCGTTGGAGGTTTTTGACGAGATTCGAGCCGGTGTCGCCGGTGATAGCTCCCAGTATTATCGAGATCTTGCAATCGCCTTCTATGGTGCAAACCGTGAGGGAGCCACTGTCTCTCAGGGTATTCTCGAGCAGTTCTGGCTATGGAGCATGCAAGCCGGAAGACATAACGCTTATGAGTCGATTAAGGCTTTTTCAGAGACAGACTTCACTGGCGATCTGAAGAAAATCGATGTGCCCACGCTGGTATTGCATGGCGAAGACGATCAGATCGTGCCGGTGCACGATTCCGCTAGGAAGTCTGCTGAACTCATCAGCGACGCAACCGAAATCTACTACCCAGGGGCGCCGCACGGTCTGACGGCAACGCATCAAGATCGTGTCAACGAGGATCTACTTACCTTTATAAAAAGCTGAGTTGTCCGAGTCTGGATCTATAAGAAGTGCGACGATATCGGAGATTGCATCATGTCTGACCGTATAAACCTCTTCAGTCAAAAAAATGGAGGAATCGACGGCTTGATTGCCACCGAAAAATGGCTCGCCGAAAAGATTGATTCGAAGCTTATAGAGCTCGTAAAAGTACGAGTATCGCAGCTGAATGGGTGTGCCTACTGTCTTCATATGCATCGACAGGCCGCCCTGGAATTGGGTGAAACAGAAGACCGTTTGCTGCTCCTGAGCGCCTGGCGCGAGTCTCGTCTTTATTCGGCGCAGGAACGCGCTGCACTGGCATGGGCGGAAACCCTTACTTTGATTGCTGAAACCCACGCGCCCGACGAAGCTTACGATGCGGTCAACCGTTTTTTCACTAACGAGGAGCTGATCGCACTGTCGATCGGAATCGCTATTATTAACGCTTGGAACCGGCTGGCAATCGGCTTCAGGTTGCAACATAAAGCCGATCGCAAACAAACCGTTTGAGACGCCACCTCAGACAGCAGCTTTTACGTTCCGAGCCTACACAGGCTCGATAGTTCGGTTGTTAGCTCTAGCGCAGGAAAAAACCAATATCAGGATCTGGTCGGGTAGCGAAAGATTCCGATGAAGCCGCAGATATAACTTTTCCGATGAGTGATCCGGTTGCCTTGTGTCTATAAAAACGTCCCCTGCATTACTTTTGCCCGCGTCATTCTTGTCGAGATCTGGCCATGACGTATCCAACAGATTTCTTGAATACAAAGGTCGTTATTATTACGGGTGGCAGCTCTGGCATCGGTTTGGCCGCTGCAAGACAATTCGCCGAGCATGGGGCCCATGTGCTGGTTACAGGGCGACGTCATGCGCCTCTCAAGGAGTTGGCATCTAATGATGATCGGATTTCAACTCTGGTGGCCGACGCAACCAAAGCCGAAGATGCCGACCGTACGATAGACAGAGCGATTACTCTGTGGGGCCGGCTAGACGTGCTGGTGAACAATGCTGGCGCAGGCGACATCATGCCACTGATAGAGACAACTACAGACCGGATTACCGCCGTCTTCGCTGGCAATGTTCTGGGCCCGAGCCTTCATGCGCGAGCTGCGCTGCCACACCTGACAGCAACGAAAGGTGCCATCATTAATGTCTCTAGTACTCTAGGACAGCGGGCCACAGCCAGTCTTGCACACTACGCTGCGAGTAAAGCCGCTCTGGAACATCTGACCCGCTGCTGGGCCTTGGAACTGGCGCCGCTAAAAATCCGTGTCAACGCAGTTGCTCCTGGACCAACCAATACTGGAGCGTTGACCGGGATGATGGGACTCTCTAGTCAAGCAGCCTCGGAAGTCAGAGATAAAGAACGACTGGATGTTCCTTTACGACGACGAGGTGAACCGGCGGAAGTGGCGCGTTGGATCGTATCGCTGGCCGAGCCCGCTGCATGCTGGGTGACCGGCCAAATCATCACTGTTGATGGTGGTTTTGGATTGGCATAACACCATATCTGCTACAACTAATCCGGCGTTAATGGCAAATATATCTATCCAAACACGCTTCAGCTTTTCCAGCACTGCCAGTGAGGTGCTCGCAGACATCGACCTGACCGGGAAGACGATAATAGTCACCGGTGGTGCAAGCGGCATTGGCATAGAAACCACTCGAGCTTTGGCAACGGCAGGAGCTGCTGTGACGATTGCAGCACGACGCCCTAAGGCCGCTGAAGAGGCTGCTCGTACGCTTCGTCGGGAAACCGGCAACCCACGCATCTTCGTACAGCCACTCAATCTTAGCGACTTGCAATCAGTGCGCCGCTTTGTCGAAGCTTGGAACAGACCAATTCACGCCCTAATTAATAATGCCGGAATCATGGCCCTGCCGGAGCTAGAACGCTCGGCTCAAGGCTGTGAGATGCAATTCGCCACAAATTATCTTGGACATTTCGCTCTGACTAGGGGGCTGCGTCCCCATCTGGCGAATGCGCAAGGAGCCCGCGTTGTCTCGGTTAGCTCTACGGGGAGCTTGTTCGGCCCCATTTTCTGGGATGACCCACACTTCCGATTCATTCCCTATGATCCACTGCTTGCCTACGCACAATCAAAGACTGCCTGCATATTGCTTTCAGTAGGTATTGCTCTACGTTGGTCGGATGACGGCATTGCTTCAAACGCTCTCAACCCCGGCGCTATAGCAACCAGTCTGCAGCGGCATACGGGCGGCCTGAGGACTCCAGAGCACCTACGCAAGACACCGCAGCAGGGCGCATCGACCTCGGTCCTGCTGGCTGCTTCGCCCTTGCTAGATGGCGTGACTGGTCGGTATTTCGATCACTGCAACGAGGCTTTGCCGGTTGCGGAGCGTTCGGATAGTTTGCCTAATGGCGTGGCGTGCTATGCGCTTGATCAATCCAATGCAAAACGTTTGTGGAAACTGGCCAGCCAACTGATCAGAGTTGCCACTTAACCTCGCTGTGGTTCGAGATTATCTCTATAGTACGGCTATGTTGACATAGATATCTTGCTGGAATCGCTTACCGGTTCTTAGCGAGACGTTATTAAGCCTATCGCGGCAGTTTGTTCTCATCAGCTTGGAACAAACAATAGCCATTTCCGATGCTGGTCAGTCTACCCATTCGGCTTGAACTAGCTAATCAACCGGCCTTGCGCATTCGCGCAGGATTCACGTTCCGAACTTAAAAATCTGTGCGTAGCGTCCTTGCAACGTCGGCGGCAACTATTGGCGGCGCATACATCGAGTCTGCTCCGCCATTACAAATGCCGGGAACATCGCATCAAACATACTCACAACCCATTGTGAGCTATAGATGAACAGCGCCAGCCAATACCGCATTCCACCGAAAAATAACGCCAACAGAGCAACGCTTCACGCACGACTATAGAGCCCTAGTCATCGGCCAACCGATATTCCAACTCAGCCTCTCAAGAGAAGCGAAGACGATGGTTGGCGGCTACTAGAGTAGAGCGAAAAATAGTCAATGCTTAAAGAGTCGAAAGTGTACGTGCACCAAGACAACGGCTTTCAATACCAAAGGATGTGTCTCAGGCAACCATTTTGGCTATCGCTTCGCATCTAAGACCGAAGTGCCGTGCGACGGATTCTGGCCGACAATGGCCGATGCAAGTACTCTGATTAAGGGCCAGTCCGCATCTGCGTTCGAGCAAAGCCCCGTTAACCCGATCGCCCCTAGCTGCATACAAAGCGTGAGCTATCTCACTCGACCTCTTTGCACGGTCAGGGATTCGGTAAGCGACGATCTGGCTCGTGTCGCTTGAATTGTCAAAGACCTCAAACTAATCCAAGACACCATACGATCCCAACGACCCGTAGCACCTTTCAAAACACGCCTAATTTCGATATCCGCTATGGCCAGTTAGTGATAGGAAACCTCTGCGATAAACCTTAAGAATTATCGAGAAATTCAATGTCTATCCAAAGCACAAGCTTAGACTCGGTTTTGCACCAGGCTATATTATTGCCTTTCAGAGTCTAAAAAGTCCTATGCCGGCTTTTTTATTCAACTGTGACACTCTTTGCCAGGTTTCTGGGCTGGTCGACGTCCGTACCCTTGGCCACGGCGACGTGGTAGGCCAACAGTTGCAGCGGGATCGTATAGGCAATCGGTGCCAAGGCATCGGCGACGTGCGGCATATCCAGCACGGTAATACCGGCCCCGGTGTCTAGGCCCGAGTCTTCATCGGCGAAGATATACAGTGCGCCGCCGCGGGCCCGGACTTCCTGCAGGTTGGATTTGACCTTTTCCAGCCATTCGTTGTTCGGCGCAACTGCGATCACCGGCATGTCTTCGTCGACTAGGGCGAGCGGGCCGTGCTTGAGTTCGCCAGCGGCATAGGCCTCGGCGTGGAGATAGGAAATCTCCTTGAGCTTGAGCGCGCCTTCCATGGCGATCGGATACATCGGCCCGCGTCCGAGAAACAGAGCATGCTGCTTGTCCACGAACTGTTCGGCCAGGTGCGCAATGGCCTCATCGAGTTCCAGAACGCGCGTTACAGCGGCTTCGACATCGCGGATATCCCGCGACAGGGCATGGCCATCACCGCGTTCGCGGCCGAGCATGCCAGCCAGCAGCCGTAGACACATCAGCTGGGTAGTAAAGGCCTTGGTCGATGCGACCCCGATTTCCGGGCCGGCCCGGGTCATCATGATCAGGTCGGATTCGCGGGTCAGCGAGGTTTCAGGCTTGTTGCAGATCGCCAGGGTCGCAAGATAGCCCTGGCCTTCCGGCAGCGATCGCGCATAGCGTAGCGCCGCCAAGGTATCGGCCGTTTCCCCGGACTGGCTGAGCGTAATGAACAGGCAGTTACGCGGCACCACGGGATCGCGATAGCGGTATTCGCTGGCCAGTTCGACGTTGCAGGGAATCCGCGCCTCGGCCTCGATCCAGTAGCGCGCTACCAGCCCGGCATGATGGCTGGTACCACAGGCCACGATATGCACGGCCTCGATCTGTCCGAGCAGCTCATCGGCCTGGGGGCCCAGGCTGGATGTCAGCACGCCGGTATCCGACAGACGACCCTGCCAGGTATCGGCCAGGGCCCGCGGCTGCTCATGGATTTCCTTGAGCATGAAGTGCCGGTAGCTGCCTTTTTCGGTGGCATCCAGCGACAGCCCGGATTCCTGAACCGGCCGCTCCTGCGGCTGGCCATCAGTATCCGTCACCTCGAACCCGCGCGGGGTGAGTGAGACCATGTCGCCTTCTTCGAGATAGACGAAGCGACGCGTGACCGGCAACAGCGCGGCGACATCGGAGGCCACGAAATGCTCGCCGATGCCGACGCCGAGCACCAGCGGCGAGCCGCTACGCGTGGCGACCAGCGTTTCCGGATCGTCCGTGCAGACTACCGCGAGCGCATAGGCACCATGCAGTTCGCTAACGGCTCGGCGCACGGCCTCAGCCAGATCGGCCGACTCGGCGCGATAGCTGTCGATCAGATGGGCTACGACCTCGGTATCGGTTTCGGAATCGAAGCGGTAACCGGAATCGATGAGACGCTTGCGCAGCGCCTCGTGGTTTTCGATGATGCCGTTGTGTACCACCGCGATCCGATCGTTCGAGGTATGCGGATGGGCGTTGGTCTTGTTCACGCCGCCATGGGTAGCCCAGCGGGTATGGGCGATGCCCAGCGTGCCCGGGTTGTGGTCGCTGAGCTCATCGGCCAGCGCCTGGACTTTGCCGACCGCGCGGGTGCGCTTGAGGCGGCCTTGATCGACCAGCGCCATACCGGCCGAGTCATAGCCGCGATACTCCAGCCGTCGCAGCCCTTCGAGCAAGATCGGGGCAACGTTACGTTGTGCACTGGCACCGACGATACCGCACATAGATTCTCTCCGAAGCGACTGCCGACCTACTGGTGGCCGGGATTATGTTTTTTGGGCCGCTGCCAGCCATCGATCGTCGTTTGACGGGCCCGGCCAAGCGTAAGTTTGTTCGCCGGCGCCGTTTGCGTCAGCGTCGTACCGGCCCCAATGGTGGCGCCCTGCTCGACCGCTACCGGCGCCACTAACTGGCAATCGGAGCCGATAAAGGCATCATCGCCAATCTGGGTGACGTACTTGTTGGCGCCATCGTAGTTGCAGGTGATCACACCTGCACCGATATTGACGTTGCGCCCGACGCGGGCATCGCCAACATAGCTTAGGTGATTGACCTTGCTACCGATGCCCAGCGTGGTTTTCTTGGTCTCGACGAAGTTGCCGATCTTGGCCCGATCGGCGACCCGGGTTTCAGGACGCAGGCGAGCAAACGGGCCGATCTGGCAACGCGCGCCGATGCTGGCGTGCTCGATCACCGTATGCGAAGCCACCTGAGTGTGGTCCTCGATCTGGCAATGCCGCAGTACACAGTGCGGGCCGATCGTGACGCCTTCGCCGAGCACGACATCGCCTTCGATGACCACATCGATATCGATGACGGTATCGCGGCCGGCCTTGAGCGTGCCCCGCAGATCGAACCGGCCCGGATCGCGCAGCGTCAGCCCGGCGGCCATGAGTGTTTCAGCCTGTCGGCGCTGGAACAGCCGTTCGGCCCGCGATAGGTCGAGCCGGTTGTTGATGCCCTGGGTTTCAGCCACGGTGCCAGCTTGGCCGGCGACCACCGCCACCTCGTCTTCGGCCGCCAGACCGATGCAATCGGTCAGATAATACTCGCCCTGGGCGTTGGCATTGGTCAGCCGTGCGAGCCAGTCGCGCAGATGATTGCTCTGAGCACAAAGCAGGCCGGTATTGGTTTCACGGATATGGCGCTCGTCGGTGCTGGCGTCTTTGTCCTCGACGATGCCGACCACACGATTATTGTCATCGCGCAGCACCCGGCCGTAGCCGGCCGGATTGTCGAGCACGACAGTCAGCAGAGCCAGCGCGTGCTGGCCTGCGGCCCCGACCAGATGGCCAAGCGTGGCCGGACGAACCAGCGGCACATCGCCATACAACACCAGAACCTGGGCGTCATCGGGGATGGCATCCATAGCTTGGGCCACGGCATGCCCTGTACCGAGCTGTTCGGCCTGGAACACCCAGTTGACGTCCAGATAACCCAGGGCCGACTGGACCGCCTGCCCACCGTGGCCATAGACGACGTGTATGCGGGCCGGGTCCAAGGCCTGGGCGGACTCGACGACGTGCTTGAGCAGCGGTCGGTCCCCCAGCGTTTGCAACACTTTCGGCAACGCCGAATTCATGCGTTTTCCCTGGCCCGCCGCCAGTATGACGATGTGCAGACTCATCCCTTATTCTCGCCCCCAAACGACCTATCGCTGCGACTATACAGCCGATGCCGTGACCGATGTAAGACTGTCTGTGCGATTGATCCGCTCGGCCAGCCAACTCGGCAGCACCTCGGCGGACCAAATCGCACGATGCAGCCATTCCAGACGCTGCGGATCCGCCAGCAAAGTGCCCTGTTCCTGGGCATTGAGAGCGTTCGGGCCTTCGGCCAGCGCGCGCTGGGCGATCTCGTCGCGATAATGGGCTACCGCCGGATCCAGCCGTCGGGGGCCGCCTTGAAGGCCGACATGCAGCGCGCTCAGGCTCGGGTTAGCCACGATATCCAAGAAATCCGCCTCTCGAAGCTCGGATTCGATATCGGTCACCCGCCTTAGCTCGGTCGGCGGTCGCCATTCTTCGGGAATCAGCTGCAGCCCGTTGTTGCGCATCCATACGCCGATATCCACCCGTGAGGTAATCACGGTCAGGATGGGGGCTACGAACAGCGGCACCAGAATTGGCAGCAGCCACGGGAAAAAGCCCGGCGTATACACATACAAAATCGTGCCCCAGACCACGGCCAGCAACATGCCCGGCAGATGGAAGCGTAGCGCAGTCAGCCACGGCACCTGGGAATCGGCGCGCTGCTGGCTGTTCCATTTCACCTGTTTGCCAATCAGCGTAGTGAACACGAACAGGGTATGCGAGAGCATGCGTACCGGCGCTAGTAACGAAGTCAGCACGATCTCGATCAGCGTGGAGCCAATCAGATTCCCCACGCCGCCGAAGTCTTTCTGGCGACCACGAGCAATGATCATCGCTACGCCCAAGATCTTGGGCAGAAACAACACTACCAACGTGGCACAGAACAGACTCACCGCCCAGATCGGCTGCCAAACCGGCCAGGACGGGAACAACGCCCCGGGCGACGGAAAGTAATCCGGTGTCTTGAGTGCTTCCATGACTGCTTCGCTCGAAGACAGCACGAGAAACACGAACCAGATCGCAGCCGAGGTATAGGCCATGACCCCGTTGGCGAACAACGCCCGGTGGGCCGGCGCGAGATTATCCGAGAACAACAGGCGCAGATGCTGAATATTGCCCTGGCACCAGCGCCGGTCTCGGCCGAGTTCATCAATCAGAGTCGGCGGCACTTCTTCATAGCTGCCCGGCAGGTCGTAGGCGATATAGACGCCCCAGCCTGCCCGGCGCATAAGCGCGGCTTCGACAAAATCATGCGACAGAATCTCGCCGGACAACGCCCCCCGACCGGGCAAACGCGGCAACGCACAGTGCGCCATGAACGGCGCAATACGAATGATCGCGTTATGGCCCCAGTAGTGGGCGTTATCCAAATGCCAGTAATGCAGGCCCGCAGCAAACATCCGGCCATAGACCCGGGTGGCGAACTGTTGCACGCGAGCCAAAAAACTCGAACGATTAACCGCGGTCGGCGGCGTCTGGATCAGCCCGGCGCCCGGATTGGCCTGCATGCGATCGACCATGGCGGTCAACGTCGAGCCAACCATCAGTGAATCCGCATCGAGCACGATCATATAGCGATAGTGTCCGCCCCAGCGCCGACAGAAGTCGGCCAGGTTGCCACTCTTGCGCTTGACCCGGGCCCGACGGCGCCGATAGAAGAACCGATCGAAGGCATCGAGCGTCCGGCAGGTCTCAGCCCAAGTCCGTTCCTCGGCGGCGATCGTATCCGGCTTGACCGAATCGCTCAGCACGAAGAAGTCGAACTCATCCAGCCGGCCGGTAGCCTGGAGCGATTCGTACATCGATCGTAGACCAGCGAACGTCCGCGCCACGTCCTCTTCGTAGATCGGCATGACGATCGCCGTCCGTGCATAGTCTTCGACCGGCGAACCATTGTCGGCCGAGACGCGATACTTGTCGCCCTGCCAGAGCACGAAAAAACCGGCCATGGCGGTCCAGAACCCCACCAGAATCCAGGCGAACAGCAGGGCAGCCAACGCCAAGATGACCACTTCGAGCGCCGTCTTACCCTGATGCGGCAAGACTGTGAGCATATAAAACGTAGCGCCGGCGGCCGGCAGTGCGACCAGAACGAATAGAAACGCCTGGCGCAGACGCACGATGTTACGCAGCCGGCTGGGCACGGACTTAGGCAAACGCAGTCGCAGTTCGACCCGGGGCAGCAGCTTGGCTAAAAAACGCCAGGGGCGGCGATCCATTGCCGCCGGCGACATCGACCAGCGATTGAGCCGGGGCATCGAGGCGCCCCGATACCCCGCGCCACCCACGGCGTGGCGACGGCTCACTAAGGCCGGGTAGGCTGCTTCGATGCGGGCTGCGAGCGCGCCTTCCTCAGCGGCTCGCCCATCTGCGTCTGCATAGCCCTTGGCCAAGGCCTCATAGAGAGCCGTTAACGCGGCCTCGTGGGTCTTCGGCTGAGCACTCCGAACTTGCTCGCGCAGCTCGGTCGCCCGAGCGCTGTCCAGATTCAGCTCGGCCAGATAGGCGTCGACGCGTTCCAGCGGTGTGTCTTGTGTAGTGGTTTGTTCGATCACGGCGTTGCCAGCAGATAGCTCCAGGTTTCAGTCAGACCGCCGCCGTTGGCGTCGGCCAGATAGGCCCGAAGCTCGAGTGGCTGTTCCAGCGCTCCGGTCGGTACCAGAAAGGTCAGGCGCCAGCCGCCAGTATTCGGGTTGCGTACCGCCTGAATATTATTGATCGTCACATCGCGGGTGGCGTTGACTTTGGGCTGGACCGAGTTGGCATCGGTCAGCTTGGACAGTTCGCCGCCCACGAAATCGACCGCGACCCGAACTTGGTTTTTCTGCTGGCCCGGGGCTACCGCTGCCATGCCGACGCGAGTCGCAACGGCATGCCCTAGCGATTTCGGCACGGCCAAGTCGGTCGACCACTTGATATCGTAGGCGAAATGCAGACGCTGGCCGGCCTTGACCGCCTCGTCCGGCACCCAGTACAGCGAGACGTTGTCGTTAACCTCTGAATCCGAGGGAATTTCGACCAGCTCGATATGGCCCTTGCCCCAGTCACCGTCCGGCGTGATCCAGGCATTGGGGCGTTTTTCGTACTCGTAGTCCAGATCCTGGTAATCGTCGAACTTGCGGTCGCGCTGCATCAAGCCGAAGCCACGCACGTTGGTCGCATCGAACTGATTCATCCACAGTTGCTGGGGATTGACCAGCGGCCGCCATAGCCATTCACCGTTGGCGGCCGACACCAGCATACCGTCCGAGTCGTGGGCTTCAGGCCGATAGTCGTCGAGCCGAGCCAGGCTGTTTTCACCCCAGGTGAACATGCTGGTCAAAGGCGCAATGCCAAGTTTGTTGATCGCCGTCCGCGTGAACAGGGTTTCCTCGACATGCGTATGCGTGGCCTGCCCGGGGGAGATCACGAACTTGTAAGCGCCGGTCACGCTCGGGGAATCAAGCAGAGCATAGAGCATGACTTCGTCGGACTGCTTGCCCGGATCGACCAGCCAGAAATCGGTGAAGTTCGGAAACTCCTCGCCTTTCTGGGTATTACCGGTATCGATCGCCAGGCCGCGCGCCGATAGGCCGTAGTGTTCACCAGCCCCTAGCGCCCGAAAATAGGAGGCGCCAAGGAACGACATCACCTCATCCATCTTCTGCGAGTCGCCGAGCGCATGCAGGATCTTCAACCCGGCATATCCCAAATCATCCGGGACCTTCTTCTTCAAATCGTCGCTGGGATAGTCGAAGTCGTTCTTGTCGAATTTGAAGGTTTGCGTCTGACCGTCTTTCACCACATGGATTTTAACCGCGTGGTCGTAATACAAACCCGGGTGATAGAACATCACCTGGAACGGCTGTTTCTGTGCATGCCAAAGCGCGGCATCGCGCTTGTAGTTGATCTTCGATAGATCGTTCGCGCTCAGCTTCGAAAGAAACTGCGGAATCTGGTCCGGCGCGTTGTAGTCGTCCTTGGACAGTTTCTTGGCACGCTCAATCAGCTGCTCGTAACCAAAGGTTTGCTTCGGTTTGGACTGCTTTTGCTCGTCCGGCTTGTTTTGGTCCTTGCCCTGTTCGGCCGATTTTGAGGCATCCTTTTTGGCCGGGGCCGAGGATTGACCGTTTTGATCCGACTTGGCGTTGTCGTTTTTGTGCTTGGCTTGATCGGCCTGTGTAGAGGCAGAGGCGTCCGACTCAGACGCGGCGGCATAGACCGGGCCAATCAGCGTGGCACCGAGCAGAACCAACCCCGCGCAACGACTGGCAGTGTGCAGCTTTCGCCGCGGGTCGATCGAATACATGCGCATGAACACAAAACCTTTTGCTTTATTGCGACGACCGGACAAGCATAGTTCGTACCGATCGCGCATGAGCAGACAAATGCCTGGCTATAAGCTGCCTATGACACGCCAAAACGGATGACCGGGAAATGAACGGTGCCGGGAATATCGCCGGACGAGAGGATTCGTCCTACAGACATCATACCTTGTGCCGCAAATCGCCGTGTTCGAATGATGCCCGCACCGCCCCCTGGCATCGCCACCGGCCGCGCGACTACTGCCCGAACCAGCCGCCTCGCAGGCGATCGACCAGCGAGTTCAGACGCGGCAGCAGCGCACCGGCATTCTGACTGACGTTTAACGACAACTGCATATCGGGCCGGCCGGCGGTCGGGCCCCAACCGGCCGATAGATAGTCGACACTCAATGCCACATTGTCGAGCAAACCGGGAAAGCCCATCGCGACACCGGTTCGGCTGCCAAGTGCCTGCTGGCCATAGCGGCTGCCGCCGATCGAGAAGCTCGGGCGCAGTCGCGTCCGCAGGCCGCCGAAATCCAGATAGTGGCTGGCCGACACTTCCCACAGCCCGCCGTCGATCGGCATGGCATAGGGGGTCGTCACCTGACCTTGATACCACCCCAGCGCCGAATCGATGTGCCAATCACGCCAGCGATGCGTCTGCGAGGCGAACTGGATCGCCAGCGGCGTGCGATCCACGCGATCATTCAGCCCGACATCGCCGAGCTGGGCACTCAGACGCCATGGCTGGCCGATATCGGTAGGCGCATTGACACCACTCAGCTGCCATTTATCCACAACAGCATGATTGGTGCCAGTCTTGATATCGCCATCATGAAGCTGCAGCGTATTGCTCAAACGCCAACGACTACCGAGGTTGTACCGGCCGCTCAGTTCAACGCCGCGGTCGCCTGCAGTCAGCGCCCCCCCCCAGGGCGTGTAGTCGCTATCGGCCCGAAAATAAGCGACGTGATACCCCCCTTTGTCGAAATCGTTTCCGAAGCCGAAATGGGTGGCCCGACCATTGAGACCGAGCCCCTGTCCGCCACCGCTCGATAGCTGGTCGGTCTGTAGCGTCAGATCGGGTAGATACCAGCGACCGCCGAGATCGAGCTGGGTCTCGGCGCGGACCAGGGTCTGGCTGGAAAAACTGGCCCCGCGCGATACGGTATGCATGGCGCCGACCGACATCAGCGGCGTGTTACCGCTCTTGCCACTTTCCCACTGTAGACCACTGGTCAGATAGTGGTTCATATCGTCGCTGAGGGAATCGACGCCAAAAAATGCCGAGGCATCGCCCAACCGCAGTGGCCCGGCGGATAGATCGACGGCGCGTTTGCTGCCGTGTACCTGGCGGTTCAAGTCGGCGCTAAACACAGAAAACGTGTCGCTGCCATCGGCCTGGGCCATACTGGCGACGCAGGCCAGCCCTCCCACCAACAGGGCTCTAGCGAAGTTATGCTGTAATCCAGCGTATTTTCGCATGGCTTGTATAAAACTGAAGGGCGCATCCATAGTTCATGACGCACTGCAACAATATAGCGTGGGCACGCCTCTGACTCAAGTCACCGAGCCGCCTGGTCGCCCCAGACCCCCCAAGCTCGCCATCGCACTTGCCCAACCGAATGACCCACCGGTATCGACGTGTCGAACTATCCAGGCGTCGCGACCATACGACCCGGCCACCTAGGGCTGGCCCGTAGGCTGCCCCAGCCATTCAGCATCGCATCGGCTGCCATCGAGCCATCTAACGTTCCAGTATGGGCAGACGCTTTAGCCGCTGGGTTTGATAGCCTGCAAGATTCGAACCACGCAGAGCGCTTCAGACGAAAGACACGTCAAGCCGCGATGCAGGCGCCCGCCGGAAACGACTCGCCTCAATCGGCACCACCGGCCGCGGTGAACCAGCGCTTAAAAGCCGAACGGCCAATGTCAGCCGTTCGACCTTAGTGGCCGGAACGGATTTTGCGCACCATTTCGAGCCTCGCAGCGGCTTCGGTCAAAGCTGCCTGAGCCTGCTCGATATCGACCTCGCCCTCGGCCTCGGATACGGCCTGTTCAGCCCGCTCCTTGGCTTTCTCGGCTTCCGCTTCGTCGATATCTTCGGCCCGCTCGGCGGTATCGGCCATCACGGTAATCAGATGCGGCTGGATTTCCAACAGGCCGCCCGAAACAAAGACCTGCTCTTCGACGTCGTTTTCGTCGTGAATGCGCAGGTTACCGGGCTTGAGACGCGTCAGAAGCGGCGCATGACGAGGCATGATGCCGATCTCGCCCATTTCGGCGGGCGCGTACACGATGCTGGCCGAGCCGGAGAAGATTTCGCCTTCCACGCTGACGACATCGACGTGAATTTTCATAACACTTGCCTATGCCACTGACGATTCACAGACGGCGGCCGGATTGCGGCCGCCGTGCGACGAACAGCCTTGATCAGGCCGCCTTGTCTTCTTTCTTGGCCATCTCATCGCCCTTGGCGATGGCTTCATCGATGGTCCCGACCATGTAGAACGCCTGCTCCGGCAGATGGTCGTACTCGCCGTCGACGATACCCTGGAAGCCGCGAATGGTCTCGGCCAGCGAGACATACTTGCCCGGTGCGCCGGTGAACACTTCGGCCACGAAGAACGGTTGCGACAGAAAACGCTCGATTTTACGCGCCCGGGCCACGGCCAGCTTATCGTCCTCGGACAGTTCGTCCATACCCAGAATCGCGATAATGTCCTTGAGTTCGCGATAGCGCTGCAGGGTCTGCTGAACGCCGCGGGCACAGTTGTAGTGCTCGTTGCCGATGATGTTCGGGTCGAGCTGACGCGAGGTCGAATCCAGCGGGTCCACGGCCGGATAGATACCGCGCTCGGCGATCGAACGGGCCAGCACGACGGTGGCGTCCAGATGCGCGAAGGTAGTCGCCGGGGACGGGTCGGTCAGGTCGTCAGCCGGCACATACACGGCCTGGACGGAGGTGATCGAACCAGTCTTGGTCGAAGTGATGCGCTCCTGCAGCAGGCCCATTTCCTCGGCCAGCGTCGGCTGATAGCCCACCGCCGATGGCATACGGCCCAGCAGCGCGGACACCTCGGTCCCGGCCAGCGTGTAACGATAGATGTTGTCGATGAACATCAGCACGTCGCGGCCTTCATCACGGAAGAACTCGGCCATGGTCAGCCCGGTCAGCGCCACGCGCAGACGGTTGCCCGGCGGCTCGTTCATCTGGCCGTAGACCAGCGAGACTTTGTCGATGACCTTCGATTCCTGCATCTCGTGATAGAAGTCGTTGCCTTCACGAGTGCGCTCGCCTACACCGGCAAACACCGAGTAACCCGAATGCTCAGCGGCGATGTTACGGATGAGTTCCATCATGTTGACGGTCTTGCCCACGCCGGCGCCGCCGAACAGGCCGACCTTGCCGCCCTTGGCGAACGGGCAGAGCAGATCGATGACCTTGATCCCGGTTTCCAGCAGCTCTTGGCCGCCCGCCTGTTCTTCGAACGTCGGTGGATCGCGATGGATCGGCGCGGTCTGCTCGGCACCGATCTCGCCCTGCTGGTCGATCGGCTCGCCCAGCACATCCATGATACGGCCCAGGGTTTTTTGGCCTACCGGCACCGAAATCGGGTTGCCGGTGTTCTCGACTTCACCGCCGCGGGTCAGACCTTCGGTCACCCCCATAGCGATGCAGCGCACCACGCCATCGCCGATCTGCTGCTCGACCTCGAGAACCAGGCCGGTTTCTTTATGCTTGAGCGCATCGAAGATGTTCGGCAGCGATTCGTGGTCGAACTCGACGTCCACCACCGGGCCGATGATCTGTACGACTTTTCCAAGACTCATAGCGTTTCCTCGACTGGGCAGCCTGCGCTGCCGCGTATCTTGTTCTCTGATTGCGTTACGTGGGGCGTCGTCAAACGGCCCGGGCTAGGACACCGCTGCGGCGCCGGCCACGATTTCCGACAGTTCCTGGGTAATCGCGGCCTGACGCTGTTTGTTGTACTCCAGCTGCAGGTCGCCGATGATGTCGCCAGCGTTATCGGAGGCCGACTTCATCGCTACCATGCGCGCGGCCATCTCGCAGGCCACGTTCTCGACCACACCCTGGTAGACCTGCGATTCGACGAAACGAATCAGAATATCTTCGACCAGGCCATTGTCTTCGGGTTCGTAAATATAGTCCCAGCGATCGGACAGTTCCTCGTCTTCGCTCTCCTCGACCGGCAGCAGCTGCTGGCGGTAGGGTCGCTGGGTCATCGTATTGACGAACTCGTTGCCCATCAGAAAGACACGGTCGATCGTGCCTTCGCGATAGTCGTCGAGCATCACCTTGACCGTGCCGATCAGGTCCTGCAGATGCGGCCGGTCGCCCAGGTCCACCACGTCGGCCTTGACGCTGGCAAAGCGTTTGAAAAACCCCAAACCTTTACGGCCGATGACCACCAGTTCGACCTCGACGTTCTTGGCGTTCCATCCCTGGATCTCGGACAGCACCCGTCGAAACAGGTTGATGTTTAAGCCGCCACACAGACCGCGGTCGGTCGAAACGACAACCAGGCCGACCCGCTGTGGTTCGCGTTCGGTCAGAAAATCGTGCTTGCCGCCGAGATTGGCATGTGCCACATGGCCGACCGTACGCCGGATCTTGGCGGCATACGGCCGTGAGGCTTCGACCCGCTCCTGGGCACGCCGCATCTTGGAGGCCGCGACCATTTCCATGGCCTTGGTGATCTTCTGCGTATTCTGAACGCTTTTGATCTTGGTCTTGACTTCCTTCGCACCAGCCATCACTGGACTCCGTTATCGAACGCCGCCATGCGCAGGCGCACCGTTACCCGGCCCACCTGCGCATGGCGCGCGGTGATCACCACGTATGCGATTCCTTGAAGGACTTCAACGCCGAATGCAGCCCCTGCTGGATTTCATCCGAGTAGTCGCCGGTCTGGTTGATCTTGTCGATCAGTTCCTTCTGCTCGGACTGCATATACTGATGCAGGGCGGTCTCGAAATCGCGGACCTTTTCGGTCTCGACGTCGTCCAGATAGCCCTGCTCGGCAGCGAACAGCGAAGAGGCCATCAACGCGATCGACAGCGGCGAATACTGGTTCTGCACCATCAGCTGAGTCACGCGTTCGCCATGCTCGAGCTGTTTGCGGGTCGTCTCGTCTAGGTCGGAGGCGAACTGGGCGAACGCTGCGAGTTCGCGATACTGGGCCAGCGCCAGACGAATGCCGCCACCCAGCTTCTTGATGATCTTGGTCTGGGCCGAGCCGCCGACACGCGAGACCGATAGACCGGCGTCCACCGCCGGGCGGTTGCCGGAGTTGAACTTGTCGGTATCCAGATAGATCTGGCCGTCGGTGATCGAAATTACGTTGGTCGGCACGAACGCCGACACGTCGCCGGCCTGGGTCTCGATGATCGGCAGCGCGGTCAGCGAACCAGTCTTGCCCTTGACTTCGCCGCCCGTCAGTTCTTCGACGTAGTCGGCGTTGATGCGCGCGGCACGCTCGAGCAGACGCGAATGCAGATAGAACACATCACCCGGATAGGCTTCACGCCCCGGCGGCCGCCGCAGCAGTAGCGAAATCTGGCGATAGGCCACGGCCTGCTTGGACAGATCGTCGTAGACGATCAGTGCGTCTTCGCCCCGGTCGCGAAAATATTCGCCCATCGAGCAGCCGGCGTACGGCGCCATGTATTGCAGAGCCGGCGAGATTGCGGCACCAGCGGCCACCACGATGGTGTGCTCCATCGCGCCGTGTTCTTCGAGCTTGCGCACCACGTTGGCGACCGAGCTGTTCTTCTGCCCGATGGCCACGTAGATGCATTTGATGCCCGTGCCCTTCTGGTTGATGATCGCGTCGATCGCGACCGCGCTCTTACCGATCTGGCGGTCGCCGATGATCAGCTCACGCTGGCCACGGCCGATCGGTACCATCGCATCGATGGCCTTGAGGCCGGTTTGAACCGGCTGATCCACCGATTGGCGCGCGATCACACCCGGAGCGACTTTCTCGATCGGCGAGGTTTGATCGGTGGCGATCTCACCCTTGCCGTCGATCGGGTTGCCGAGCGGGTCGACCACGCGACCGAGCAGCGCCTCGCCGACCGGCACTTCCAGCACCTTGCCCGTGGTCCGAACTTCGCAGCCTTCCGAGATATGGCGATATTCGCCCATCAGCACGGCGCCGACCGAATCCCGCTCCAGGTTGAGCGCAACACCATAGGTGCCGCCCGGGAATTCGAGCATTTCGCCCTGCATGGCGTTGGCCAGCCCGTGGATACGGGCAATGCCGTCAGCCAGGCTGACCAGGGTACCGACATTGCGCGACTCGGTGACGGTCTCGAAGTTCTCGATCCGCTTTTTGATCAGATCCGAAATTTCCGCCGGATTGAGTTGCATTGATCTGTTCCTCTTTATCCTTCTCGTCGCGTGGGCCACGCGACGGCGTCGACCTTAATGGGCGAGTGACTGCCGCATCCGCTCGAGTTGAGCCGTCAGCGAGCCATCGATCACGACATCGCCGGCCCGGATCACCGCACCGCCGATCACCGATTCATCCTGCTCGAAAGACATCGAAACCTTACGGTCGAAACGCTTTTCCAGCGCTTCGCCGAGAGCTTTTCGCTGTGCTTCGGATAGCTCGACGGCCGAGGACACCTCGACATCGAGCCGATCCTCGGCCGCCGCACGCTCGATCTCGAACAGTTCCGCGATCTCCGGCGCCAACGACAGACGATCATTGTCGATAAGCAGACGCACGAGATTGCGCGCCCCTTCGCCGAAATCGGCCGATCCGATCTCGATGATGGCTTCGGCCAATGTGTCGTCTGACACCCGCGGGTTGTTCATCAACGCCGCGACCGTATCGTCGGTCACGATCGCCGATAGCCCGGCCAGAGCATCCGACCACTGCGACAAACCATCGCCTGCGGAGGCCTCGGCCATCTCGAAGACTGCCTCGGCATACGGGCGGGCCAACGTATAGCGATCGGCCATGGCTATCGAATCTCCGCGACGAGGTCGTCGATGATGTCGTTGTGGGCCTTGGCGTCGATTTCACGCTTCAAGATCCGCTCGGCACCGATCACGGCCAACTCGCCGACTTCGCGGCGCAGGTCTTCTTTGGCCGAGGCCACAGCCTGGTCGACTTCCTCGCGGGCGGCAGTCACGATGCGATCGCCTTCGGCACGCGCATCGGTGCGCGCCTTGTCGAGCGTTTCGTTGGCCTGGCGCTGGGCATTGGACAGAAGCTCACGCGCCTCTTCCTGTGCCTTGGCCATCCGGGATTCGGCCTCTTTGACTGCTTCGTCCAGCTCGAGTCGGCCCCGCTCTGCGGCAGCCAAGCCTTCGCTGATGCGTTGCCGCCGGGCGTCCATGGTCTGCATCAACGGCTTCCACAGCACTTTGCCGAAGAAGTAGATGAACAGCGCAAAGCTGATCACTTCGATGAGCAGCGTAAGTCCAATATTCACGTTAGCTCCCCTGCGGTGTCATCTCGACACGAATCGATCGTCCGTGGGCGAATGCCGGCTGCTTAGCCGCCGACTGCCGACTGCAGGCCGCTCAGGAACGGATTCGCGAACGTGAACCACATGGCAATACCCAACACGATGAACGGGAATGCCTCCATCAGGCCGCCGACGAACAGCATCTGACCAGTCAGCTGCGGGCGCAGCTCGGGCTGACGTGCAATGGCTTCGATGAAACGTGAACAGATCAGGCCCCAGCCGAGCGCCGATCCGAGACCGGCGAGACCCAGAATGATGCCAACACCGGTGGCGGTATAGGCGTAGATCATGGCAGCAGCTTGCGGATCCATTTGTCCTCCTTGGGAAAAGACGAGTAGCTGTGTGCTAGTGGGAGTTTATTGCACTAAGGATTAGTGCGCGTCGTCGCTGGTCGCCAGGGCCAGATAGACCACCGACAGCAGCATGAAGATGAATGCCTGGATCACGATGATCAGCAGATGGAACACCGTCCAAGTCCAGCCGAGCGCCACTTGCAATGGCGCCATGTACCAGGCGAAACCGGTCAGAGCGATGAGCATGAACACGAGCTCGCCGGCGAACAAGTTACCGAAAAGTCGTAGCGCCAACGATAGCGGCTTGGCGATTTCTTCAATCACGCTCATCGCGACGTTGACCGGCGCCAAATATTTACCGAAGGGATGGGTCAGATACCCCTTCAAATAGCGCCCTAACCCCTTGGCCCGAATACCGTAGACGATAGACAGCAAGAACACCGTGATCGCCATCGCGAACGGTACAGCCAGGTCGGCCGTAGGCACTGCCCGGAAAGCCACCTCGTGCGCTGGCACACCGAACACGTTCTGACCAACCCATTGGGCCGTCAGCGGCAGCAGGTCGACCGGAATGATGTCCATGAAGTTCATCAGGAACACCCATATAAAGATCGTCAGCGCCATCGGCCCGACCAGCGGATCTGCGCGCGGGAACAGCGAACGCACCTGGCCGTCGACGAACTCGATAATCGCTTCGAGCCCGTTCTGCAGACCACTCGGCTCTTCGGCCGACATCGACTTGCCGACGCGCCATCCCACGAATAGAGCAATCGCACCCAGCACCCAGCTGATCACGATGGTATCCGCATGCACCGACCAGAATCCGCTACCCAGTGTCAGGTTGCTCAGGTGATGCTGGATGTATTCGACCGACGATGGGTCTTGTGTGAAAACGCCTTCGCTCACCATCTTCCCCTTATCGCTTGACTTCAGCCGCGCCGGGCATCATCTGCCGGAGCGAAGCGCCGCCGCCTATGTAGGCCAGCTGGGCGCAACCGAAGCCGACCAGCAGCGCCAACGGATCCAGGCGCAACCAGCCCATGCCTATGCCAAAACCGACCAGCGTGAACGCCAGCCGCTCGAACATACCGATCATCAGGCCCATTGTCTGAGCCTGCGGCGAGGCCTTAGCCGCGCCGGCGCGGCGAGTACGAAGCACCAGCAACAATGTATTGCCGATGGCCATCGCGCCACCGTAGAGCGCCGCCAACACTGGATAACCAGGCGCGACGCGCACGAAAAAAATGATCGCCGCGACAACCGCGACAATCACGAACTGGAGGAATAACAGGTTGAGCACGCCGCGGCGCTTCATATTGTCTCCCCTCGGCGCCTTCCCAAGCGCCGGCGGCTCGCACGAGACCGCTCCGAATGAGTACGAAGTGTACCCACCTCGTAACACTCGAGCAACACGCAGCCGAAGACGCCGCGGCCCACACCGCGGTGCTGGCATTATACAACTATTCGAAGCGACCGACCAGCGCGTCCAATTCCTCGGCGGATGTGTAGCGGATCACCACGCGCCCACCGCCGCGACGGTCCGGCTCGATACGCACGCCGGCCTCGAGGCGTTTGGCAAGACTCGACTCGAGCCGTTCCACGGTCGCGTCGCGCGCCGGCTTCGGTTCGGCAGCGCTCTCGCCAGCGAGCAGGGTTCGGACCAGTGACTCGGTCTGGCGTACGGTCAGACGACGGGCCACCACCCGCTCGGCGGCCTGCGACTGCTCGTCGCCGGCCAGTGCCAGCAGGGCTCTGGCATGTCCCATCTCGATCTCGCCGGCCCGCAGACGATCGGCCACATCGGTATTCAGATCCGCAAGCCGTAGCAGATTCGATACCGAGGCCCGCGAGCGGCCCACTGCCTCGGCACAGGCGGCATGGGTCATGCCGTATTCTTCGATCAGACGCTTGAGCGCTGCCGAGACTTCCAGCGGATTGAGGTCTTCGCGCTGAATATTCTCGATCAGCGCGATCGCCATGGCTGCATCGTCGGCCAGCTCGCGGACCACGGCCGGAACCGTGGACAGGCCAGCGATATGGGCCGCCCGCCAGCGGCGCTCGCCGGCGATGATCTCGTAGCGCTCCGGGTCGTCGTCGCGTCGACGTACGACTAAAGGCTGAATCACGCCCTGGGCCCGGATCGATTGCGCCAACGCGTCCAGCGCATCGGCATCCATATCGCGGCGCGGCTGATAGCGCCCCGGTGACAGATGATCGAGCGCCACGTCGCTCAGCGCGCCGGAAGCCGCCGCTTCGTTGTAGTCGTTCGCGAGCAGGGATTCCAGGCCCCGGCCGAGGCCCCGCTTTTTTTGTGCCATAGCTCTGCCTGATACTCCGGGTTCGCCGCAAACCGTCGAAAAGACGGCGCTTATGCCTGAGCGGCGGGTGCAACGGATTGTACAATCACGGCCGGCCGCTGATGGCCGACCGGCGTGTTATGTCTTATGGACGAGCGTGTCAGCCGCGCTTGCGACGGCGCCCGAACAGCGAGGATACCGCACGCCGCGCCCCATCGGTCGGCGCATCCACGACCTCACTGTCATCGCGACCGAGGATTTCCGCGGCCAGCTGACGATAGGCCTTCGCTCCGGTCGCGCTGCCGTCGTAGGCTATGATCGACAGCCCATGGCTGGGCGCTTCGGCCAGGCGCACATTGCGCGGAATCACGGTTTCGTAGACGGAATCGCCGAAATAATCGATCAGCTGGGCCGATACATCGCCCGTCAACCGATTGCGATTGTCGTACATGGTCCGCAGCACGCCTTCGACAGTCAGCTCCGGATTGATCCGGCTGCGCACGCTCTCGATCGTCTCCAGCAGCGCCGACAGCCCTTCCAGCGCATAGTATTCACACTGCATCGGAATGATCACGCCGCGCGCAGCGACCAAAGCATTGACGGTCAGCATCGACAGGGCCGGTGGGCAGTCGATGACCACATAATCGAAGCTGTCGGCGATCGAGCCCAGCGCGCGCTTGAGCGCCGATCGGCCATCGCCGCGCTCGCGTAGCCCGACTTCGGCCGCGGTCATGTCGCTGTTGGCACCGAGCAGATAGAACTGGCCGTCGTTGACCACTTCCAAGGCCTCGGCCACGCCTTTGTCGCCCAGCAGGAAGTCGCAGACCGTGGCCTCTAAGGCGTTTTTGTCCACGCCGACACCCATGGTGGCGTTGCCTTGGGCATCCATATCGATCAGCAGTACGCGCTGTTCGGCCTCCGCCAATGCAGCGGCCAGATTGACAGCGGTGGTGGTCTTGCCGACCCCGCCCTTCTGGTTGGCGATCGCGATGATGTTGCTCATTGAAAAAATAGCCTGGCGGTTGGCGCCGCGTTCGAACATGGCGCATGCGGCGCGCGAGGTGAGTTTAGCGTATGCCGGTGCGCGGGCGTCCAGCCGCGCTGCCTATCCGGCTAGGTCAGTTCCGGCGCAAGAATGACGACATGCCGCTCGGCATCCAGGCCGGGCACGCTCACCGGCCGCGTCTCGACATGGTAAAAACCCCGTGGCAAATCAGCCATTTCGGCTGCCGGATCGCGCCCTTTCATGAGTACGACCCGGCCGCTTGGCGCGACCAGATGGCCGGCGCCGCGCAACGTGTCGGCAGCGGTGGCGAAGGCCCGAGTGGTCACGCAGTCGAAGCGTTTGGCCGGGGTATAGGCCTCGACCCGCGACTGTACGACCTCGGCATTGTCCAGACCGAGCTGGCGTCGGGCATGGCGCAGGAATGTCGCCTTCTTGCGATTGGATTCGACCAGCGTCACGGCAAGCTGTGGCCGAATGATCGCCAACACCAGCCCGGGCAAGCCCGGCCCGGTGCCGACATCGACCACGTTCGTACCGGTCACGAGATCCGACACGGCCAGACAATCCAGCAGATGCCGCGTGACCATCGCCTCTGGCTCGCGGACCGCTGTGAGATTGTAGGTGGCGTTCCAGGTGGTCAGTTCGTGCAGATAGGCGATCAGACGTTCACGGACCTCGGCCGCGCTCGACAGACCGAGCGCATCCATACCGGCGGCCAGCCGCTCGCTGCATGCATCCCAGTCGGTCATGGCCATAGCGGTCGAGTCCTCGAGATACTCTTTATAGACAGCGCAGGATAGCCGTTTTTCATACCGCTGCAGACCCGGAATCGTCCAACCAGGAGCTCAGATCGGCTGCCTCGTCCAGTGCCTGCTGTCCGCTCGCATCGAACCCCCAGGCAGCGCCGCCGAGTAAGGCTAGATTCGAGCCCTGGCGCAACAGTGCCCGCCCTTCAGGCAGTGCAATCACGCGACGATCGGGGTTAGCCACGCAGTATTCGGCCAGCCGCTGCTCTCGCGATTCCCCATTGTGACCAGGCGCCGAGCCGCCCATGAAATGCGGATTGATCTGAAACGGCACCAGAGCCAGGGTCGCGAACGAGGCCGGCTCGACGATCGGCATGTCGTTGCTGGTCGCCAGGCTGGGGGTCGCGATATTGGCGCCGGCGCTCCAGCCGATATAAGCACCGCGGCGGGCCCGCTCTGCCAACGGCTGCATCAAGCTGTCGGCCTGCAGGCGCGCGGTCAGGGCAAAGGTATTGCCGCCGCCGACCACAAGCAGCGGCGCAGCCTCGATCGCCGCAGCCGGATCCGCGGCCTTGTGCAACGCAGCCAGCTCGATACCGAGCTTGGCAAACACCTTGGCGACCCGGCCATGATAGGCCGAATAACTCTGGGTGACCGCGGCATAAGGCACGAACAAGCCACAGTCGAGCCCGCGCTCGGCCGCAAATTCTGCAATCCAGGCTGCTGCATGCTCGAGATAGCCGGTATCGCCGGCCCGCGAGCTGCTCAGCAGGAGTTGATCGCCACCGGCTCGACTCATGCGTCGCCGCGCGATTCGATCTTGGCCCAGGTATCGCGCAGCGCGACCACACGATTGAACACCGGCGCGCCCGGCGCATGATCGTAGCGATCGGCCACGAAATAGCCGGTGCGCTCGAACTGCAGCCGGGTTTCCGGCGCGACTTCGGCGGCCGCCGGTTCGACCCAGCAGTCCGGGTACACACTCAGGGAATCCGGATTCAGGCCGTCGAGCACATCGTCCTCGCGGCCCGGATTCTCGATCGAGAACAGCCGATCGTAGACCCGTACCAAGGCCTGGCGGCCGTGGCTGGCCGAAACCCAGTGGATCACCCCCTTGGGCTTGGTCCCATCCACCGGGTTCGCACCCAGGGTATCGGGATCGTAGTGGCAATGGACTTCGACGATCTCGCCGGCGTCGTTTTTGACCACGTCATGCGCCTCGATCACATAGGCATTGCGTAGGCGCACCTTTTTGCCGAGCACCAAGCGCTTGTATTTCTTGTTGGCTTCTTCTCGAAAATCGGCTTTTTCGATATAGATCTCGCGGGTGAGCGGCAGTTCGCGCTCGCCCATATCGTCGCGATTGGGATGCCCCGGCGCAGTCAGCGTCTCGACCTGGCCGGCTTCCCAGTTGGTGATCACGATCTTGAGCGGATCCAGCACGCACATCGCACGCGCGGCGTGGGTATTCAGATCGTCGCGGATCGCATGTTCGAGCATGGCCGCATCGACGATACCGCCACTGCGCGACACGCCGACCATTTCGCAGAAGTTGCGAATCGATTCCGGCGTATAACCGCGCCGACGAATGCCGGAGATAGTCGGCATGCGTGGATCATCCCAGCCGTCGACGATGTTTTCGTCGACCAGCCGCCGCAGCTTGCGCTTGCTGGTGATGGTGTAGTTCAGATTGACCCGAGCGAACTCGTACTGAACCGGGCGCGACGGCACCGGTAGATGTTCGATCAGCCAGTTATAGAGCGGCCGATGATCTTCGAATTCCAGGGTACAGATCGAATGGGTCACACCCTCGATCGCATCCGACTGGCCATGGGCAAAGTCGTAGGACGGGTAGACACACCACTTATCGCCGGTCTGGTGATGGGCCTTGTTGCGGATCCGATAGATCACCGGATCGCGCAGATTGATATTGCCCGAGGTCATATCGATTTTGGCGCGTAGGCTGGCCGTGCCTTCGGCGTATTCGCCGCGGGCCATCGCCTCGAACAGGGCCCGAGACTCGGCCGGATCGCGGTCGCGGTAGGGGCTGTTGATGCCCGGCTCGGTGAGCGTGCCGCGGTATTCGCGAATCTGGTCCGGCGTCAGCTCATCGACATAGGCTAGACCGGCATCGATCAGATGCAGCGCATAGCCGTAGAGCGTATCGAAATAGCTCGACGTGAAACGCGCCTCGCCATCCCACTCGAAACCGAGCCAGTGCACGTCGGCCTGGATCGAATCGATGTATTCCTGATCTTCGGCATCCGGATTGGTGTCATCGAAACGCAGCCGGCAGCGACCGCCGAAATACTCGGCCAGGCCGAAGTTCAAGCAGATCGAGGCAGCATGCCCGATATGCAGATAGCCATTCGGCTCGGGCGGAAAGCGTGTGACTACTTCGCCGGTCTGCTCGCCCGAGGCGATCTGCTCGGCGATCAGGTTACGCAGAAAATTGTTGCCGGCCTTGCTCTGTTCAGAGGCAGCGGGGACGTCTTGGTGGCTCATATCGGCAGGCTCATCGAAATCGGCTTCGCATTGATCGAGGGCGCAATCGCTATCCCATCGATGCGTTGCCGCGGATTATAACGGCTCGCTGCCCATCGCAGGCCTCGACTTTGGCGGATCGCCCGGCGTCGTCGGTTTTTAAGCCATATTCGATGCGATCAATCCGCGCCCGGCACGACCGTTCAATTATTAATGAACGATTCATACGACCGATCTAGACTGCTGATTATCGATACGACAGACCGATTGCATTCGGCATGGAGATCGCTATGCACAAGTCCTTCATCCTCAGCCTGGCCGCACCGCTGGCCGGCCTGGTTCTGCTCGGCGCCGGCGTCGGTGCCCAGGCCCGCGATTTCGGCCACCACGATCATTCGACCGTGAATGTCCGCGATCATCTGCCCATGCGGCATAGCAGCCAATACCACCGGCGAGACGGCTATCGTGGCGACTATGGTCACAATCGCTACCGCGGTGATCATCGGCATCGCGACAGCCGCCGATACGCTCACGATCGCCGGTATCAACATCAATACCGTGGGCATGGCGAGCACCGGCGCTATGCCCATGACCGGCGCTGGCATCGCGACAAGCGCGAGCGCAATTTTTTCGGCCGCTGGTAAGCCAGAAACCAGATCGCAGACGGCCGGCTATTCGGGGCGGCCGTCTGTAGCGCTCGTGAAATAAGCATCTTCGAGAAAATCCGCCAGGCGCGGATAGCGGTCCGGAGCGAGCCCGCCGACCACCCGCTGCATGCTCGAGCGGATCACGCGCATCGCCCCCGACAGGCCGACATCGATGCTCTTGCGGGTAGCCAGCCCCACCCCGAGATCGCGCAGCGGCCGCTGAAAATGATATTCGAACGAGGTTTCGGTCAGCTCGGCGATCAAGGCGACCACATGCTCGCGGTCTACCCTGTCCGGGGCGTTACGTAACGCATCGATCGTCGTGCGTACGCACTCGGCCTGATCAGCCGAGAGCGGGCAGCCGATCATCGCTTCGGCCATAGCCTGGGCTCCTGGGATGGGAAAGTGATCTACACCACGAACAGATCGGTGAACTCGGGCACCGACGTGGCCTCGGTACGCGCCTGATCAGCCACGATCGCGTGGATGCGCTCGGCATTCTTGGGCGCGATCTTGAGCGCCAGATTGGCGGCGAACTTTGTCTTCAGTTCGGGGATGCCTTCGTCGCGGCGCCGGCGATGGCCAATCGGGTAATCCACCGAGATCTTGTCGGTCGCGCTGCCGTCGTCGAAAACCACCTGGACAGCATTGCCGATCGCCCGCTTGTCGGCTTCCAGGTATTCGGCGGTAAAGCGTTCGTTTTCGACCACGCTCATCTTGGCGCGCAGGGCGTCGATGCGCGGGTCGGCGGCCACGTCGTCTTCGTAGTCGGCGGCGGTCAGCCGGCCGAAGATCAAGGGCACGGCCACCATGTATTGCAGGCAGTGGTCGCGGTCGGCCGGGTTGTCCAGCGGGCCGGTCTTGTCGATGATCCGTGCGCCCGATTCCTGGGTTTCGATGACGATGCGCTCGATGGCCTCGAGCCGGTCGACGACCTGCGGGTGCAGGGTGAGCGCGGCTTCGACCGCGGTCTGGGCATGGAATTCGGCCGGGAAGCTGATCTTGAACAAGACCTGTTCCATGACGGTGCTGCCGAAGTCCTGGCCGAGGGTGATTTCGTTACCGCGAAACAGGGCGTCCTGAAAACCCCAGGTGGGCGCGGTCAGCGCCGAGGGGTAGCCGATTTCGCCGCGCAGTACGCGCAGCGCCAGCAGTACGCCGCGCGAGGTGGCATCTCCGGCAGCCCAGGATTTGCGCGGGCCGGTGTTCGGCGCATGCCGATAAGTGCGCAACGCCCCGCCGTCGACAAAAGCATGGCTGACGGCGTTAGTGACTTCTTGCTTGTTGCCGCCGAGCATGCGGGTGACCACGGCACAGGTGGCGATCCGCACCAGCAGCACGTGGTCCAGCCCGACCCGGTTGAAGCTGTTGTCCAGCGCCAGGATGCCCTGGATTTCGTGGGCCTTGATCATGGCGATGAGCACGTCGCGCAGGCTCAGCGGGGCATGCCCCTTGGCGATATTGCGCCGCGAGACGTAGTCGGCCACCGCCAGGATGCCGCCGAGGTTGTCCGACGGATGGCCCCATTCGGCAGCCAGCCAGGTGTCGTTGAAGTCCAGCCAGCGGATCATGCAGCCGATGTTGAAGGCCGCGGTCACCGGGTCCAGGGCATAGGCCGTGCCCGGTACGCGGGCGCCGTCGGCCAGGGTCGCGCCTTCGACCACCGGCCCGAGCAGTTTGGTGCAGGCCGGATAGTTCAGGGCCTGCAGACCGCAGCCCAAGGTGTCGATCAGACAGTAACGCGCGGTCTCTAGCGCTTCGGCGCTGTCGATTTCCACGTCGCAGACATAGTCGGCGATACGCGTGATGACGGTGTCGAACGGCACACGGCTGGCGGAGCGGATATCGGCGGACATGGACAACCTAGAAACGAATGGAAACAGTACTCAGCTATCGGGCGTTTTCGAACCACGCCCGGAGTTTTTGCTCGAAGCCGTACGACTGCGAGCGCTGGTCTTGCGCGAGGCCGTCTTGCCAGCCGACGTCTTGTTCTGGCTTTTGCTTTGGCTTTTGCTTTGGCCCTTGTTCTGGCTTTTCGCCTGGCTTTGCGCATTCGAGCCGTTTTTGGAAGCGCCGGCCGCCGGCTGCTGTGCCGGGCTTTCGACAGGCGCTGGGGCCGCCTCGGGCTTGGGCCCATACAGCGCGCGCAGTTCGTCGAGGGCCTCGCCGGCATAGACCGCGATGTGCTGTAACGACGGCAGACTGTCTCGACAGCCGATGAAACCGAAGCCCATGGTATCGGCATAGCCATGCACGGTGATATTGAGCGCCTGGCCATGGGTGACCAGCGAGGTCGGATAGAAGGCCTCCATTTCCGCGCCGTTGATGAACAGCGATTTGCGCGGCCCTGGCAGGTTCGACACCGTGACGTTGAATACCGGCCGGGTACGCCCGGCCATGCCCGAGACCAGCGACAGGATATACGGCGACATCAGCGCGATCGTGTACTGGGTAATCGCTGCTGCCGAGAGTTTTTCCAGGCTCGCCTTGGCTGCTTGGGTCGAGGCAGCAATGGTTTCGAAACGTGTTTTGGTGTCGGGCTCGTCGGTGGCCATGGTCGCGATGATGAAGGTGATCGCGTTGCCGTGGTCGTCATCGTCGGCGCTGTCGGCGGTGCGTACCGAAACCGGGATACCCGCGGTCAGCGATTTCTTAGGCAGCGCATTGATCTCCATCAGATAACGCCGCAGCGCGGTGCCACAGATCGTGAGCACGATATCATTGACCGTACCACCGGCATTCTTCGCCAGCCCTTTGAGCTCGGCCAGCGAATACAGCTGGGTCGCATAGCGCCGTGGTGCCGTGATACGACCATTGAGCACCGAACTCGGGGCCGCGAACGGCAGCCCCATCGCATTCTTGCCTGAGCGGGCCGCACGCAGCATGTCACGGACCACACCGGCGAACCCCGACAGCGAGCTCACCTGGTCGCGGGTGCCGCCGACCAACTGAGCCATGGCCCGATATAGGCCCGGGCGAGCTTCTTCCGGAGCTTTTTTGCGGCGGCGCCGTTTCGGCTCGATCGCCCAGAACGGCGGCCGGCCGCGGGTTTCGGCGGTCCCGTCCAGGGCTCGGGCCAACAGCCGCATGCCGGCCACGCCGTCGATCAGCGAATGATGGATCTTGAGATAGATCGCAAACCGTCGACCGGCCAGACCCTCGATCAGATGGCATTCCCAGGGCGGATAGTCGAAATCGATCGGATGGCTGTGCAGCCGCGAGGTCAGTGTGCCGAGTTCGAGTTCGCCACCGGGTGACGGCAGCGCTGAATGCCGGAAATGATAATCGACATCGATCTCATCGAGCAGCTCCCATTCCGGCACCACCGTGCGCAGACGCCCTGAGCGCAGACGCTGATTCCATGGCCGAAAGGCCTGCGGGAACTGTCGCCAATGGTCGACCAACTGCTGGCAAAAATCGTCCGGTGCATCGTCCGGAATTTTGAAGGTCAGCAGACCGCCGACCTGCATCGGGGCATTGGGCGTCTCCACGTTCAGCCACGCGGTATCCACCAGATTCAATCGTTTGGTTTGCATAGCCACCTCGCGGGCACGATCGATCACTTGGAGCGCGCATTATCGTTCGGATATGCGCTACGTCGAGGATACCGCGATCGCCGGTTCGGGAAATAAATCTTTTGGCGCGCACCGGGAGGAATCGGCCCTGCCCCTCCCGGGCCACGACGAATCAAAGATTTGCTAGCCGATTGCCCCGGTAATGAACAGCGCGACCGTACAGGCCGTCGCGCCAGCCCAGACCAGACTGCGCAGACTGGCGCGATCGGTGATATAGCACCAGCCATACACCAGGCGCAGTAGTATGAACAGTACCGCCAGCAGGTTGACGACACCGATCGAGCCGCCTGAAATCACGGCGATGATCACCCCGGCGGCGAACGGTGGAAACGCCTCGAAACCGTTGAGCTGGGCCCAGTAGGCACGTTTCTGTGCGCCTTCGGTCTGGGCCAGCCATTCGCGTGGATGACGATTGTCGTTGCTGCCCATCTTGTGCTGGCCGGCAAATTTGGCATAGCCGACGAAACCGATCGGCATGAATGCCGCGATCAAGACACACCAATAAGCCAGAATCATAGAACCCCCTTGTCGACAGTGGAACGAGCGCGGACCGGGCCGGAACGCCCCCTACGGACCGTATCCAGCCCATGGTGCCTGGTCGAAGCCGGTGCCGTCGCGGCCCGCACGCGAATCGCAAAGCATCGGATCAAGCCGGTCGGCACGTGGCCGGGCCGATAGTCGCAATATGCGCTACCCGAGCGACCGGATGCGAGCGCGCAAGGCATGCCGGCCCAGCCCGGCAGCGTGCCAAATCAGCGATCGATGGTGACCCACTGAAAGGCGCTGTTGGAAAACAGTGTCTTGTCGCTCGATGCAGCCGACCCGATACGTTCGTAGTTCGCCTGCAAACCGATGGCCTCGGAGGCCGGCTCGGCGGCGCTCGAGGCCGCGCCGCGCTTGGCGCCGGCACGGTATTGGCCAGCCCTAATCCATGTACTTTCGCACTGGCCCATTTTCAGCCCGCCCCAGAGGGTCGAAGATTTCACTCAGCGCCCTCGTTTTGAACCAAGCACCGCCATGCCTGGGCCGGCGACGCCGACCACTGTCTTGCAAGCCGAACCGAGCAGGCCAGCCGGGTTCTGGCCTGTCGCTGTGACATGCCCGCCTTGTGCCGGCCATGCACGCTGCTGATCGGCTCAGCGCGCGATTTCAACCACGGTACGCCCGGCATGCTCGCCGGCAATGATCGCATCGCAAACGTCATGCACCTGGTCGAGGCCGATGGTCTGAGCGGCGATCTGATCCAGATGGGCCGGCTTCAACTCGGCAGCCAGATCCGACCAGATCGCTGCGCGCCACTGGCTTGGGCATTCCACAGAGTTGATGCCCAGCAACGATACCCCGCGCAGGATGAACGGCAGCACCATCGTATCCAGCTTCGGGCTGGCTGCCAGGCCGATCGCCGCGACATTACCGAACTGGACGATCTGCCCCAGCATGTCGGCCAGGACCGAGCCTCCCAGGGCATCGATCGCGCCTCCATAGCTTTCGCTACCCATGGGCCGCCCGCCCAGATCCAGCGTCTCGGGAGCGATGACGTCGGTCGCACCGAGTTCACTGAGCCACTCGCCCTGGGCTTCGACCCGACGGGTGACTGCGATCGGGGCGAATCCGGCCTGTGCCAGCATTTCGATGGCAAAGTTGCCCACCCCGCCGGCCGCTCCTGTTACCAGGATCGGCCCCTGTTCCGGGCGTTGAAAATTGTCGCGCATGCGCTTGATCGCCATGGCAGCCGTGAACCCGGCCGTGCCCAGGGCCATCGATTCCCAGAGCGTGAGCCCGGCCGGTAGCCGAGTCACACAGTCGGCCGGCACGCGGACATACTCGGCCAGGCCGCCGTCACGGGTTTCCGACAGCAGCCAGCCCGTCACCAGGACTTCGTCGCCACAGGCAAAGCGATCGTCGTCGCTGGACTCGACCACACCGGCCACGTCGATGCCGGCATTGAGCGGTCGCTGGCGGGCGATCTTGCCAGCACCGGTGATCGCCAGGGCGTCTTTATAGTTCAGGCTGGAATACCGGGCCTTGATGATCACGTTGCCTTCGGTCAACGCCGACTGTTCGATCTCGTCAAGCCGGCCACGCGGGCCATCATCGGTATCGATAATGCGTAGTGCTTTCACCGAGGGCTCCTTAGATTACGAAAACACCGTTTTTTTAACACAGCGCGCTGCCTTGATGAGGCTTGAGCAGGCGTCGGCCACCGCGTAGGCTTGCTTGATCATTCCATAAACCACCGCATGTCATGAGCGACAACGTCTATAAGTCCGTCGAACTCACCGGTTCTTCTGAAACCAGCCAAGAAGACGCCGTGCGCAAGGCCGTGGCCGAGGCTTCCAAAACGATCAAGCACATGCGCTGGTTCCAGGTGATCGATACCCGTGGCCATATCGAAGACAACGAGATCGCGCACTGGCAGGTCACGGTCAAGATCGGCTTCACCCTCGAAGACTGATCGCGCGGACCTCTGTCGATGAGTGATCAACCAAGCGCTTGGCAGGGCGAACTGGACCGCGACGATCTGGTCGAGTCGAACGTACCGGCCGACCCGCTCGCCCTGTTCGCCGACTGGTATGCCGCGGCTGGCGCATCCGATATGCGTGAGCCGACCGCCATGACCTTGGCCACCGTCGATCCGGACGGCTTGCCCTCGGCGCGTATCGTGCTGCTCAAGGGCTTCGATACCGCCGGCTTTCGTTTTTATACCAACTACGACAGCCGCAAGGGCCAAGCTCTGGCGGCCCATCCGCATGCCGCCCTAGTGTTCTGGTGGGAACCGCTCGAGCGCCAGGTCCGGGTCCGTGGGCCGGTGAACAAGATCGACAGCGCGGCCTCGGATGCTTATTTCGAACGCCGTTCACGCGGCAGCCAGATCGGCGCCCATGCCTCGCTGCAGAGCCAGACTCTGCCCGACCGGACCGCGCTCGAACGCCGATTAGCCGACACCGAAAGCCGCTTCGCCAATCAAGCCGTGCCCCGCCCTTCGCACTGGGGCGGCTATGTGCTCGCGCCCGAGTCCATTGAGTTCTGGCAGGCCCGCCGTAACCGGCTGCATGACCGGCTGCGCTATTATCGCGACCACGACGACGTCTGGGAGATCGAACGGCTGTCGCCCTAGGCGGCGCCGCCGAGGCCGTCGTGCTTCGCCGCGCGATGCAAGCGGCGCCGTTTGGGAGATGACATGAGTCTGTTGCGTTGGGTTCTGCGGCTGGGTCTTTTGTGGCTGAGTCTGGCCGCCACACCGGTGTTCGCTGCGGCCTACGATATGCCGCCGCCTGGTTCGGACATCGTCGGCCAGGTACAGCACATCAAGACTCAGGCCTCGGATACCTTCGTGGCCCTGGCCCGCAAGTACGATGTCGGCTATCGCGAACTGCGGCTGGCCAACCCTGATGTCGATCCCTGGCTGCCTGGCGACGGCACGCCAGTGGTGATTCCGAGCGCCTACGTGCTGCCGAATGTTGCGCACGAGGGCATTGTGATCAATATCCCGGAAATGCGGATCTATTATTTTCCGCCAGAGGATAGCGAGTATCACGGCAAGGTCTTTACCTACCCGATCGGCATTGGCCGCCAGGGCTGGTCGACGCCGCTGGCCGAGACCAAGATCACCCAGAAGATCCCGCATCCGACCTGGACCCCGCCGGCCTCGATCAAAAAAGAACATGCTGAAAAAGGCGATCCACTACCGGATGTGGTGGCCGCCGGGCCGAACAACCCGCTCGGCCAGTATGCTCTGCGCCTTGGCCTGCCGGCCTATTTGATTCACGGCACCAACAAGCCGCAAGGCATCGGCATGCGCGTCTCGCATGGCTGCATCCGTTTGTTTCCCGAGGATATTTCGGCGCTGTTCTCGATGGCTTCGGTAGGCACCGCGGTAAATATCGTCAGCGAGCCTTACAAGGTGGGCTGGCAGGGCAAACAGCTGACCATGGAAGCCCATCCGCCCGATGCCAACGGCGATGCGCCGGTCAAATCCTATACGCCCTGGGTGCAATCCTTGATCGCGGCCACCCAGGACAATCCGGGCGCGCCGGTCGGCTGGGAGCGCGCCGAAACCGTGGTCCAGCATTCCGACGGTATGCCGCATACCATCGGTACCGATCCGAGTCGCGAGATCCCCTCAGACGATACCGCCGACAATACTCATGATGGCGGCCCGGACTAGCCGGATCCGACAGCACAGGCGTAGCGCGGACATAAAAAAGGCTCTGTCGACAAACGACAGAGCCTGGCCGAGCCGCTATGTGCGCGGCCTACGGCAACGTAGCTCTTACTTCTGCTGGGAAGATTCGAACATACGCTCCATGCGCTGCGAGTTGGACTGCGACATCGATTTCGCTTCGTTGGCGGTCTGCAGCGCCTGGTTGGCAGTCTGCTGTGCTTCGTTGGCGGTCGATTGAGCCGATTCAGCCTTCCGCATGGCCTGGTCCACCTGGGACTGCATCGGGCCGTTCTGGCTGGCACAGCCAGCGGCGGCAACGACGATGCCAGCTGCGAAAGCTGTCTTGAAGATCGTCTTGATCATAGTAGCAACTCCTAATTATTGCTTTGCTCCGACCGGAAACCCCCGACCGTGCGGAACAAATCTAGCACAACTTGGTCGCGATGTTGATACGATCAGGCGTGCCGAGGGAGCCCTTTTAAACCAAGGAGCTATGATATGACGGGTCCGCGGGTACACCAAACTGAAATAAAGCTGAACGATGGCCGATGCCTTGGTCAGCTGACGCTGAATCATCCGAAGGCGCTCAATGCCCTGCGGCTCGATATGGTCGAGACGCTACAGCGGGCAATCGATGCCTGGGAAGCCCGCGACGATGTAGTGGCGATTGTCATCGATGCCGATTCCGACAAGGCTTTCTGTGCCGGTGGCGATATCGTCAATCTGTATCGGAGTAGCGTGGGCGACGGCGAAGCCGATTATCCAGAGCGTTTTTTTACCGCCGAATACCGACTCTGCCACGATCTGCGCCGCCTGAGTACGCCTTGTATTGCCTGGGGGCACGGCATCGTTATGGGCGGCGGCTGTGGCGTGTTTGCCGCGGCCAGCCACCGCGTGCTGACCGAAACCAGCCGTCTGGCGATGCCGGAAATCAAGATCGGGCTGTTTCCGGACTGTGCCGCGACCTGGTTTTTCAATCGCATGCCAGCGTATCTCGCTCGTTTTCTGGCTTTAACCGGCGCCTCCCTGAATGCCGCCGATAGTCTGTTCGCTGGCCTCGCCGACCATGCCATCAGCCACGCCGCCAAGGCCGACGTGCTGGCCGGTCTGGCAGCGGTCGACGACTGGCGCGACCCGCAAACTACGGTTGCCTGGATACTGGCCGAGACCGAAGCCGCTCGACCGGCCGCCGAGGCTGGCGAAGCTCGCCTGCAAGCCCATCTGGATACCATCCGCCAGGCTGCGAGCGGCGCCGATCTGACCCAGATCGTGGAACGCTTGAGCGGTTTGGCTACGGCCGACGATGCCTGGCTGGCCGAGGCCGGACACAACCTCATTGCCGGCTGCCCGGTCACCGCCCATCTGGTCTATCGCCAACTCGAATTCGGGCGCTATCTATCGCTGCGAGAGGCTATTCAGACCGAGCTGGCGATGGCCCTGCAGTGCTGTGCCCATCCAGATTTTCCGGAAGGCGTGCGTGCCTTGCTGATCGATAAAGACCAACAGCCTCGCTGGCGCTTTAAGCACGTCGCCGAAGTCCCTGCGAACTACGTCGATCGTCATTTTGTGCCGCCTTGGACGGGCCGCCATCCGCTGGCCGATCTCGCCCCCAGCCCAGGGTTTGGCATAGACGACGCCGCGGCGGCACAGCCCATGAGCGTTGCCGGCGCTAGCTAGCGCGTGTTGAGATTTCGTCCGAGCGCCGCGTTGCCGCCCCAAATCCTGGCAGACGGCCGCAAGCCGCCGGTTCTGGGCGAGCTCCGATCAAGGCGCGGCACGCGGCCCGATGCGATTTCGGGCATAACCCTTCGAAACAACGGCAGTGGGCCATAATCCAGCGTCGCCGCTTACGGACGTAGTGCACCGATGCCGCTACTGGCGCCTTGGCCTGCAGCCCAACCGCCCTGCAAACAGCGCTGGGCACGAACGCGCACGAAACCTCAACACGCCCTAGCGCCGAACGGCGTTCTCTCGAAACGCAGTCTTGGCTTGGCTAGCCCGGCTGGCCGGGATAGACAGCCGGCCGGGCAATCGAGATAAGAACGAGGCCGCTTCGAGCGTGCGTCTCGGCAGCCGGGTCGCTCTTGCGCAGTAACGCTATACCGGCCCTGCGATATGGCGCATAGCGGCACGACAACCATTTCTATGGCTCGAACCTGAGGCTCGAACCTGAACCCGGTGGTTCAGGAGGAACAGCTCAAGACCAGTCCGCGCGCCCAATCGGGCGGCAGCCGGGCATAGTCGGCATGCTCGGGCTGCTCGTCGAACGGCCGGCGCAGGATGGCATGCAAACGCTCGATTTCGCTGTAGTCGCCGTTTTCGGCGCGTTCGATGGCGTGTTGGGCCAGATAATTGCGCAGAATGTATTTCGGGTTGACCAAGTGCATCCGAACACGGCGCGCAGCATCGTCGGCCTCGGCCTCACCCAGTCGCGCCCGCCAATCGGCCAGCCAGGCTTCGGCGCCTTCGCGATCGACGAACTCGTCGATAAACGGCGCCGCGCTCGCCGAAGGCGCAGCCGAGACCTCACCCAGCGCCCGAAAACTGCGGGTGAAATCGGCGCCGTCCCGGGCCATCAGCTTGAGCAGGGAGGCCACCAGCTCGGCATCGCCCTCGGCGGCCTCGACCAGCCCCAGCTTGGCCTGCATGCGGGCTTGATAGGCCCGATCATAGGCACTGCGATAATCCTCGAGCAGATTCTGGCCGATCTCGACCGCAGCGTCCGGCTCTTCGGCCAGCAAGGGCAGGATCGCCTGTACGAACCGGCCGAGATTCCATAACCCGATCGCCGGCTGCCGGTTATAGGTATAGCGCCCGGCTTCGTCGGTATGGTTGCAGATCCAGTCCGGATCGAAGCTGTCCATAAAACCGAACGGGCCATAGTCCAGGGTCAGACCCAGCACCGACATATTGTCGGTATTCAATACGCCATGGCAGAAACCGACCGCCTGCCAGTCGGCGATCAACGACGCGGTCAACTCGATGACCCGAACCACCCAGGCACGATAGCGTTCGTAATCGTTTTCGATCGCAGCGAGCTCGGGATGATGGTGCTGGATCACCGCGTCGGCCAGCGGCGCCAGATCGTCGAAACGGCGATCGTAGAACAGCATCTCGAAGCTGCCGAAGCGCACCAGCGAGGGCGCGACCCGGGTCAGAATAGCCGAGGTTTCCACGGTTTCTCGATACACCGGCGCATCACTGCCGACGATTGCCAGCGCCCGGGTGGTCGGAATGCCGAGCCCGGCCAACGCCTCGCTGCCCAGATACTCGCGGATGGTCGAACGCAGTACCGCACGTCCGTCGGCAAAGCGCGAATACGGTGTCTTGCCCGCTCCCTTGAGTTGAATGTCGTAGACCTGGCCGCGGGCATTGACCATATCGCCGAGCGTGATCGCTCGGCCGTCGCCCAACTGGCCGGCCCAGATACCGAACTGGTGGCCACCGTAGCGATGGGCGACCGGCTCGGCACCGGGCGGCAGCCGATTGCCGGACAGTACCTCGGCATAGCCTTCGCGGCGGGCGCGTTCGGCATCGATATCCAGCAGCGCTGCGACATCGTCGTTGAAAGCCACTGGATACGGGGCCTCGATCGCGCTCGGCTGCTGCGGCGCATACCAAGGCATGCCCATCGCTGCCGCACGATTACGCCAGTCCAGCGCCCACAGATCGGATTGTTCAGTTACCACGCTCATATTAGAGAAATGGTGATGCCGGTGCGCCCGGACAACCCGCCCCGGACCAGTCGATGACTACTGACGGTCGCTGGGCGCTCCGCCCTGGCTCGAATTCTGGTTCGAGCCTTGGACCGGTTGGCCCTGTCCGTTGCTGCCGGCCGGCATCTGGCAATAGACGGCATCGGGATCGCCCGAGCCATCGTTGATGTGCACGAGCTTGGCGCCCGGCGTGTTCCGACAGCGTTTTTGCTGATCGCGCAGTCGGGCCGCCTGGACCGCCTGGCTGTGTTCATAGGCTTCGCGTGCATCGCGCAGATGGGCGATATCGTCGGACAGCGGATGCCCCGGGCCGGAGGCACTATTTGGGTCGTAGGGGGTGTCCACCGCGTCGAAGGCATCCACTGGGTCGTTATATGGCCCGGGATGACGCGGCTCCGGCGGCTGATTCATGCACGCCGCCAGCAGACCGGCCACCGCGATCACGGCCAGCGCGCGGGTCGTTGTGGTCACCATACTCATGCCATCCGTCCATCACAGTGGGGGTTTAAGCATCAGTCTAGCGCGGCTACCGAAGCTGCAACATGCGCCCAACGACGACAGAGACGGCGTAAACGCGCTAGGATGCGCTTCTTTTGAGGCGAGTCGAATCATGCAAACGCTCCACGTCTGCCGCGATTTCGAAGCCGATGCGGCCACGATCTTCGACGTCATCGCCGATCACGCCGGCTATACGAGCCTGCCGGGCGTGCGCGCGGCATGGCTGCGTACGCCGGGCGAAAACGAGCCCGGCGGGATTGGTGCCGAACGGGTCATCCAATTGCCCGGCATGCGGTTCGTCGAACAGATCACGGAATACAAACCGGGTGAATCGCTAGGCTATCGGATCGTCGAATGCCCGTTGCCGATCGATCACATCGGCGCGCGCATCATGCTCCAGCCGCTCGGCAGCAACGGCAACCGTACCCGGGTCCACTGGACCTCCCGACTGCGGGGCACCACGCCGGTCGGCGCCGAATTCACGGCGGCGGTCCTGGCCCAGAAAATGCGCCTAGCCTATCGCGGCGCACTGGAATTCTGGGCCCGCCGACTGGCCTGAACGACCGGCTGGACTGGTCGAAAAGCCGGGCCGGTCGTTGCTGGCCGATCGCTTTAGTCGCGGTTCGCGTGTGACGATGAACCGCGCTCGCGTAGTGCATCGCGAATTTCGGTCAACAGGACTTCTTCGCGCGAGGGGGCCGGCGGCAGGCTGGGCTGCGCGGCCTCCTGGCGCTTGAGTCGATTGAGCAGACGTACCACTACGAAGATCGCGAAGGCGATGATCAGGAAATTGATCACCGTCTGAACGAAGCTGCCGTAGTTGAGCGTGACCGCCGGCGCCTGCTCGGTCGCCCGTCGCAGGGTGAACTTGAGATTCGCGAAATCCACGCCGCCGATCAATAGTCCCAGTGGTGGCGTGATGATGTCGTTGACCAGCGAGGTCACGATCTTGCCAAAGGCGCCACCTACGACTACCCCGACCGCCAGGTCGATGACGTTACCGCGTACGGCGAAACCTTTGAATTCGCGCCATAAACTCATTCGTGTTCCCAGAGCCTGTTGAAGTTTCTTAGGCGTGGCATGTGGGCGTCCGCCGATCGTGTGCTCCAAGGCACGCACCGCTGACCACGGCGGGCCACGATCGAGCCGGGCAACGCCGCAGAACGCCTGGGGTTGATTGGCTAGCGCCGGCCAAAGCCGAAAGGCCGCGCCATGCCCGGTCGTGGCTCGCTGACGAGGCGACGTTCGCGATACCGCATCGGGCCGTTCATCGTCATTTGTCCAGCACGGGCTTGGCGTAGACTCGCCGATGGTGGCCGGCCAAGAGTCAACGCGCAACGCGCCATAAGCGGTAATCCGCCGCGCATTGCCCCCTTGTCGGGTCCGGCACGGCCGTTACGGCCTGCGGCGCGCCCTGCTACTGCCAGCCGACTGGGCGATAGCCACGATCGCGCAGGCAGCGATCGACATAGGACCGATAAGCCGGCGCCGGGCTCGAATCGCGGTGGAACATATCGCTGACCAGGCCGGCCGCGACACTGCCGGCGGCACCGGCGGCCGCCCCGCGAGCTGCATCGCCGTAGATCGCGCCGCCCACAGCGCCGCCGGCGCCGCCGACGGCGCCGCGCTCGACGGTCTTGCGCGCAGTCTGGCCATGGCCTTTGGAATAATCCAGGCCGGCCGCCCGGGCCTGATCCATACAGGCCGAAATCGCCTGGTCGCCGCCGGCCGGCGAGCCACCCTGGGCATACAGCACCGGCTTTTGGTTGGCACAGCCGGCCAGCAACAACACCGGCGCCAACCATCCAATCGATCGTTTCGGGATGCGCATTATCCTCTCCTGCACCGCAACGACGGCGCCGTACCGGTTCAATAGTGTTCCTGCAGATAGGCCGCGATACTGCCGGCATCGAACAAGGCGGTTTGAGTGTTGGGGTCGATCAAGGTCGGGGCCGGCGGGTGCGCAGCATCGAGCGCTTCCGGCGCGGCCCGGCGAACCCAGCCCGGCAATTCGCCAATCTGGGCCAACACGGCCGGACTTCGAAGAATATACGGCAGCTCGAGCAATCCCAGCAGCGCCCGGATCTGATACGCCGGTGCACTGGCCTCGTCATTGTACAGTTCGAACAGTCGCGCCGGCGGCCGGCGGCCGCTCGCACCCGGCAGCTGCATCCCCGACAGCCCAGCAAGCTCGGTCTCGGCGGCCGCGCCGAGTTCGCCGATGCCCGGCGGCGCGAGCGCCGCCTCGGCGTAGCGGTTCTGCAAATAGCCGATGATGTCTCTCGATTCATACTGCACGGTATTCGTCGCAGTATCGACCAGCAGTGGGAACTGCTGCCGGCCGCCGACGGCCTCGGCCTGCGGCCGAAAGCGCCGACCGCCACGTGGGCAGGGAAACACGATGCTGTCGAGGCTGAGTGCAGCCAGCGCTTGGCGCACCCCTCGACAGAACGGACAGCCTTCGTATTCGTACAGATGCAGCATGTTTTCGATCATACCGCAACGTCACCACCGCGCTGGGCTGGCTTGCCGGCTCGGCGCGGTGACGCCACAATTCGCGGCTTCCGACCGGTGAAGCGAGCATGGACAAGCGCGATTTCGACTACGATCTGCCCGAGACCTCGATCGCTCAGGCGCCGCTGAGCGAACGGCGGGCCTCGCGCCTGCTCGCCCTCGAGCGCGCCAGTGGCCAAATCGGCGATCGCCAGGTCACTGATCTGGTCGATCTACTGCGTCCGAACGACCTACTGGTGTTCAACGATACCCGGGTACTGGCAGCGCGTCTGCACGGATACAAGGCAACCGGCGGCGCCGTTGAGGTCATGCTCGAGCGCATTCTGGACAGCGGCCGGCTGACGGCCAAGATCAAGGCCAACAAGCCGCCGCGGGCCGAAGCCACGATCGCGATCGGCGACTTCGAACTACGGGTGGTCGCCCGCGAAGGCGAGCTGTATACGCTGGCCCTGGCCGGCGCCGCTGCCTCGGTCCATGACCTGCTGGATGCGCATGGCCACATGCCGCTACCGCCGTATATCCGACGCGCCGACGAGCTGGCCGATCGCGAGCGTTATCAGACCGTCTGGGCGCGCCACGAAGGCGCAGTCGCAGCCCCGACCGCCGGGCTCCATTTCGATCGGCCATTGCTGGACAGCCTGGCTGCCCTGGGGGTCTCCTTCGGCACGGTGACCTTGCATGTCGGCTCGGGCACCTACCAGCGATTGCGCGAAGGCGATGTGCGCCAGCAGAGCCTGCATGCCGAGCGGGTGAATGTCCCGGCCTCGGTCTGCGAACAAGCCAACGCAGCCCGGGCCGCCGGTGGCCGGGTGATCGCGGTCGGCACCACCGCAGTCCGCAGCCTGGAGACCGCCGCCCAGGCTGGCCAGGGACAACTGCTGCCTTATACCGGCGAAACCCAGTTGTTTCTAAAGCCCGGCGACAGCTTTCATGCCGTAGATGCGATCTTCACCAACTTCCACGAGCCGCAATCCAGCCTGTTGATGCTGATCTCGGCCTTCGCCGGGCGAGAGGCGGTACTGGCTGCCTATGCCCATGCTGTGCGCAGCGGCTATCGGTTTTTGAGCTATGGCGATGCGATGTTGATTGCCTAGACCGCAGCCCGGCCACCGGCTGGCCTGTTGGCCGTATCGTTCAAGCTGCTCATCGAGCTCGGGCTAAGGCCGACCCGGCGCACGAAAGCTTCGATCATGCTATAGCAGCCGAACAGCATCACACCGGCCGCCCAGACGGCCAGCACTACCCGACCATAGACATGCTGCTGCACCCAGACCAACAGGCCCTGCACATCTTTGCTATCGCTGGGGTCAAGTGTAATCGCCGAATAGATCACGAATCCGCCTACGCCGATGAACAGCAGTCCGCGTGCCGTCAGTCCGATGCGGCTGACCGGATCGATCCAGCACATGGCTCGCGGTCCGGCCTCGAACCATTTGCGAAAACCGCCGACCGCGGCTTTATAGAGATGTGCAACGCCCGCGCCGGCGATGGCGGTCCCCAGCAACACCACCAGCTCTCGGCCGTAGGGCCACTCCAGGGTCGTCGCCACGGCATGCTGGATAGGCTGGCCCTGCGGATCGCTGGACCAGCTCATGGCCAGCTTGAAGCCGACCCAGGCCAGTGAACCATGGCTGGCCGCGCTGACCAGCAGCGCCCCCCGTACCGCCAGTGCTCCCGGGCCCCAGCCATGCCGGTCGACATCCAATACCGCCTGCACGAAACGCCAGAAGCCGTAGGCGCTCAGGCCGGCCGCCAATACGAGCAGCGTAATCTGGCCGCCGGGTTCGCCGTGCAGCGCCACCAAGGTGCCGCGGACATCCTCGGCTTCGGACAGCTCCCAGGCGGCGCGCAGCGCCAGGATGCCGAAAAATAGATACACCAGACCGCGCGCACCGTAGCCGATACGAGCCAGCCAGCGCACGGTCACTCGCACGACCTGCATGGAAGAGATGTGGTTTCCCCAATAATCATCGACGACCAAACGAACGCCGTCCGCGGCGCAGCTTAACAAACCGGTTACGCACGCGGGATCCGTATACTGGTCCGCTCACTGAGCGAAGCGAGTTGCCCGTGAACGATCCACTGTCCTTTTGGTGGCTGACCCTGTTGATCGTCGGAGCCTTGTTTATCGGCCGCTTACTGGCCGGTCTCATTTGGCGTTTTGCCTGCTGGATCACGCCACAGACCGGCCGGATTGCATTGCATTCGGCGCGTCGTGTGCCCGGTCGACAACGTTTGGTCGACACCGTGGTGGCCCGTTTCCCACGCACCTGCAGCTGGCTGGCCGCGCGTTTTGCGACCGATCGCTTCACCGGCCTGCCGTTGAGCCTGATCGTACTGTTGGCGGCCTATCTGGTTTCGTTGGGCAGCGATCTGGCCGAAGATGTGATCGAAGGCGAACAGATCGTGACCATGGATCGTCAGATCAACGCGGCGCTGGCGCCGATACGCAACGACGAGTTGTTGCATGTGTTCGCCAAGATCACGCATCTGGCCGACATCATGACCCTACTCGCGGTCGTGCTGGTCTCGGCGGCGTTTCTATGGTCCGACCGTCGACATCGCTTCATCCCTGGGCTGATGCTGACCGTGCTCGGCTCCCAGGCGCTGACCTATGTCGGCAAATACGCTATCGATCGCGATCGGCCCGACTTTCTGACATTTGCCAGTGCCGTAACGCCGTCGTTTCCCAGCGGCCATGCCACGGGCGCCATGGCGGTCTATGGCTTCATCGCCTATGCCATCGGCCGCAACCTGACCAGTCCGGCGCTGCGTTTCGAACTCGGCTACTGGGCAAGCGCGCTGATCGCGACCATCGCCTTCAGCCGTATGCTGTTGTCGGTACATTACGCCAGCGACGTGGCCGCCGGCTTGCTGGTCGGTGCCTTTTGGCTACTGGCCGGCTTCGCGCTGACCGAATACCTCAATCAGCGAGCCCGCCACTAGCGACGGGTCGAGACCCGCATAGCAGCCGATCACGGGTGGGACGCCACAGCCGCGAGCGAGCAGCGCGCCGGGCCAGACCGGCGCGCTACAGAGCCTAGCGCGATTCGTCGGAAGCCGTCTCGACGACGTCGCGCTCGAACAGTTGTTCGAGTTCCGCAGCGCCCTCGCGGGCCCGCCGGGCCAGCCGCTCCTCGTCGTCGGCGATCTTGTAGTGCTCGGCCAGCTGGGCCTGGTCGTGGGCCCGAAAGGTCTTCTGGGCGCGTTCGATTTCCTCGCGCCGAATCCCCAGCGCGCGCATGGTGTCGCCGGCCAGGGCGACGCTGGATAGAAAGGTATCGCGCTGGAACACCTCTACCCCCAGATCCATCAGCTGATAGGCATGCCGACGATCCCGGGCCCGAGCCACGATCTTCAGATGCGGGAAGTGCGTCTGCACCATGTGCACGGTGCGCAGCGAGACCTCGACACTGGCGATCGCCAGCACCAAGACCCGGGCTTCCTCGGCCCGAGCGGCACGCAGCATCTCGACCCGCGAGGCATCGCCGTAATAGACCCTGGCCCCGAAGCGCCGCACGAAATCGACTTGATCGGGGTTGGCCTCGAGGGCGACAAAGCCGATGCGCTTGGCCCGCAGCATACGGGCAACGATACCCCCCACGCGTCCGAAGCCGGCGATGATCACCGGGTGTTCGGATTCGGCCGGAGTATCGTAATCGGGCGTTTTATCCTCGGCACGATGACGTCGGTTGAACCAAGCCACGCCCTGGACGGCAAACGGCGTGAGCATCATCGACAACGTCACGGTCGCCACCAGCAAATCGGCTTCGGCCTGTACAAACAGATGCCCGGCCACAGCCGTGGACAGGATTACGAAGGCGAATTCGCCGCCCTGGCCCAAATAGGCCGCCAGATTGCGTGAGGCCGCCCGGTCGAGGCCGTGGCGACGAGCCAGTAAATATAGAATCGCGCCCTTGATCGCGAACAATCCCAGGGTCAAGACCAACAGATACAACGGCTGCGAGGCGAACAGGCCGAGATTGATCGACATGCCCACGGCGATAAAAAACAGCCCCAGCAGCAGATCCTTGAACGGATCGACATTGGCCTCGAGCTCGTGGCGATATTCCGAGTCGGCCAGCAGCACGCCGGCCACGAACGCACCCAGCGCCACCGAGATGCCGGTCGCCTCCATGATCGCGGCCGTACCGACCACGATCAGCAGGGTCATGGCGATGAAGATCTCCTGCATGCGCGTGGCCGCGACGATCCGCAGTACCGGCTTGAGGACATAGTGCCCGCCGACGACCAGGCCGCCGATCACGGCTGCCACCTTGAGCGTCTTTTCGATCCCGCCGAGCAGCGATACCTCGGTATTACCCACCGATAACAGCGGCAACAGCGCCAGAAGCGGTATTACGGCCAGGTCCTGAAACAACAGAATGGCAAAGGAGGAGCGTCCGTGGCGCGAGGTGAGCTCACCGCGCTCGCCGAGCATCTGCAGGGCAAAGGCGGTCGATGACAACGCCAGGGCAAACCCAGCCACGGCCGCCGGCGCCAGCGGCATATGGATGCCCCAGGCGATCAGCAACGATAATACGAGTCCGGTAGCCAAAACCTGCAGCCCGCCGAGCCCGATGATGGTCTTGCGCAGCGCCCAGAGCCGCCGCGGCTGCATCTCCAATCCGATGATGAATAGCAGGAATACCACGCCGAACTCGGCCAGGTGCAGGACTTCCTCGACCTGGCCGATCAGACCGAATCCCCACGGGCCGATCACCACGCCGGCCAGCAGATAGCCCAATACCGAGCCCAGCTTCAATTTCTGGGCGATCGGTACCGAGATCACGGCGGCAGCGAGAAAGATCACCACTTCGACAAGCGAGACGTCCAATCTCTGGTCTCCTGATACGGGCCGGACACCAGCCCAGCTTAGAAGGCTCGCGGCGCGCATGCGAGCCTGGGGTTGCACCGCGCGGCCGGGCCGTCGTCAAATGGTCTAAAAGAACGCGCCCGATTATTTCCCAACTCTGCCTGCACCGGTGACCCCCATGGCCAGCCAGCCCAGTTTCGACTCCTCCGTTGCTTCCGATCTGCGTTCGCGTGCCGAGGCGCTCGGCAACGCCGATCTCGAAGCCTTCTGGATGCCGTTCACGTCCAACCGCGAATTCAAGGCTGCGCGCCGGATGCTGGTGGGCGCCTCGGGCTGCTACTACACCGCCGAAGACGGCTCCAAGAAATACGACACCCTGTCCGGCCTGTGGTGCGCCAGCTTCGGCCACGGTCGACCCGAGATCGCCGACGCGATCGCTCGTACCGCCGGCCAGCTCGATTATGTGCCGCCGTTTCAGTACGCGCACCCCCTGGGGTTTGAACTGGCCAACCGGGTCAAACAGTTTACCCCGGCCGGGCTCGACCATATCTTCTTTACCAACTCGGGCTCGGAATCGGCCGACACCGCGATCAAGATCGCCAAAGGCTACTGGGCCCGTCGCGGCCGGCCGGAGAAAAACCGCCTGATCGGGCGCGTGAAGGGCTATCACGGTGTCAACATCGGCGGTACCAGCGTGGGCGGAATCGAGCCCAATCGGACCGGCTTCAACGATATGATGCCGACCGGCCATCTGCCGCATACCCTGCTCGAAGACAATCGTTTTTCGCGCGGCTGCCCCGAGCACGGCGCCGACCTGGCCGATGCCCTCGAGCAACAGATTCTCGATGCCGGCGCCGAGACCGTGGCCGCAGTGATGGTCGAACCGATGAGTGGCTCAGCCGGGGTGATCGTACCGCCGCAGGGGTATCTGAAGCGCTTGGCTGCAATCTGTGCCCAACACGATGTCCTGCTGATTTTCGACGAAGTCCTGACCGGCTTCGGCCGCCTGGGGGCAACCTTCGGCGCTGAGTTATTCGGCGTCACCCCGGACATCCTGACTATGGCCAAGAACATCACCAATGGCGCTGTACCGATGGGCGCGGTGGCCGTCACCGATGCCATCCACGATGCCTTCATGGAGACCTCGCCGCTGGACTACGACGTGGAATTCCGCCACGGCTATACCTACTCGGCCCATCCGCTGGCCTGTGCTGCCGGGCTGGCCGCACTCGATGTGATGGAGCGCGATGGCCTGGTCGCGCGCGCCGCCGAACTGGCGCCCTATTTTGAGGACCAGCTGCACAATCTCAAAGGGCTGAAACACGTTGTGGATATCCGCAATCTAGGCCTGGCTGGCGCCCTGCAGATCGAAGCCCTGCCCGGCGAACCCGGCAAGCGGCCTTGGCAGATCGCCCTGGCCGCCTGGGAACGCGGTCTGTATGTCCGCTTCGGTGGCGATACGGTCCAGCTTGGCCCGCCCTTCATCGCCGAAAAAGCCGATATCGACCATATCTGCAACGTGCTCAGCGATATCATTCCGACTGTCGACTAACCCGCAAGCTCAGAGGCGACCCACAACAACGGCGTGCCCAAGCGGCAGCGCAAGCAGGCGCTGCTGCTTGGGCAGTCGACCCGTTTTGCGAGATATGCGGAAACCCGCGGTAACCCTTGCCCCGCCGCGGTATCGGGACCAAACGAGGCATCGGCCCGGGGCCCTGGCCATCCAGGCGGGGGCCTGGGAAAATTTGGCGTCTGCTGCGTGACACTGTACCCGCAGCGCCAGCCAGACGTCGTATCGTCGCTCAGCGAGCGCCCGGCCGGGGCGCCGTGCGGCATCAATCCAGGTATCCGGAGTGTTGGGCGTTGGCGCCATCGCGCTACGGTGATTTTCACCTTGTAGCCCAGTATTGGCCGAGCGCGCCCAGTACTCGCATAAAAATCGCAATAGCCTCTAGCATCGTGGCTGTATTCGGCGCATGCTTTAGCGGCAGGGCCAACCCCGGCCATACATAGGCGGCTGTGTTCGCACGACCGGCTATTTATTACGGCCCATAAAAAACGATAAAACCGGCGTTCGGCTACCCAAACCAACGAATGACTTCGAGTAGATCGCACAGTACCGAACGACTCATCGCATGCATTTACGGTGCGGCTGACACCCCCGAACAGCGTATGCATCTGACGTTTCTGTTCTTTGCTTCATGGGGCTGTTATTTCAGTGCGGCCTTCAATGCCGTAGCCGGCATCACCGATGCGCTGTTCGTACTGATTTTAGCGGCCGTCGGCCTGGTGACGACCGGTTTGTGGTTACGGGCCCGCCATACCCAGCGCCCGCATGGCATGGCCGCTCTATTTTGCCTGTTGATCCTGTTCGTGATCCTGCCGCTGAACTGGTTCTACAACCAAGGCGCCACCGGCCCAACGCTGATGCTGTTCGTGCTGCTGGCGGCCTATGCGCTGGGTGCGATCGTGCTCAATCCCTGGCAACGCTTCGGCCTGATCAGCAGCTTCCTGGTCGTGCCCACGATGCTGCTGTTCGCAGGTTATCGTCACCCCGAATGGATCCCGGCCTATAGTGGGCCAGAACAACGCCTGCTCGATCTGTCGGTGAGTTACTACATCACGATTGCGATGCTAGTCATCCTGATGCGCGGCTATTTCCAGCGCTTCGAAAACGAGCATCGTCGTACCCGGGATACTGCGCGGCGCGACAGCCTGACCGGGCTACTCAACCACGGCGCTTTCCACGAGGTTCTACAGCAGTACGGGCAGCAGCGGCCACCCCAGGCCAGCCATGCGATCCTGCTGCTCTACGATCTGGATCATTTTAAGCAGGTCAACGATCAGCACGGCCATGCCTATGGCGATCAAGTGCTGCGCCACTTCTCGCATCTGTTGCGCGCAGCCGCCGAACGATACGACGGCGTTTCGGGCCGACTGGGCGGCGAAGAATTCAGCATATTTCTGCCGCAAGGCAGCCGGGCCGACGTCTTGGCTCTGGATGCCGTACTGCGCGACCACTGCCAGGACCAGCCCCTGGCCCATGGCGACATCCGCTTCAGCGGCGGCGCCGCCTTTGACAATACCGCCCCGTTTTCCGTCGACGAATGGTTCGGGCGCTCCGATCGCGCGCTTTATCAGGCCAAGCACAATGGCCGCAACCACCTACTGGTCGACGGCGAACCGGTGCCGACGACGACCGCCGATGCGGCTGCCGAGTTCTCTTCATATTGCCGCAATCGCGCCGTGCGCCGATAATACGTTCGTTGAACATCACAGCGGCGGCGGCCACCGCATTCGATTGGCCGCCCGATCGCCCTGGGAGACTATTCGTGCCGACTTCGAGTTCCTACCCTGCCTATCACGGTGGATTGCTCTTACTCGCAGCCGCCTTCGCTGCGGTCATTACTGCCGCCATCGATACCGTGTCGACCGGCAATGCAATCGCCTTCACACTCGGCACCTATCTGGTGCTGGGCTCGACTGCGGTTCTGCTGATCCTGGCGATGCTGCTCGTGGCTTCCGGCGTCGGTCGCTTCGTGCGCGGCCTACTGTTCACGTTGATTTTCATCGACCTGTTGGCCACCGGGCTAGCGGCCTATTTCCTGACCGCTCACCTGCTGCTCGCCTTCGTCGCGCTCGGCCTGCTCGGCTGGGCGGTTCATCTGTTTATCGATCCGCCGCTGTATACGGCGCCTAGGGCCAAGGTCAGTAGCTAAGCGCTGTGGCCGCCGAGCCTTGCTGTGCCCCGGGCCGGTCTCGCCCGGGGCGACCAGTCTTGGGCGCATCGACGCTCCCGGCATCGGCCGCCGTACGGCGGCCGATTGTTACTCGATGATCGAGGCAAACCCGTCGTTGGCTCGCATTACTGCATGCGTGAGCGCGTTATCGTGGCCGCGCCGTAGGAGCGATTCCTCGGCGCTGTAGGATGCCGCGATGGTCTGGGCACTCAGCCAGCGCAGCGGCTCCGGCTCCCATCGCGCCAGTACATCGTCGGCTACAGCGTTTGGATGGGCCCAGGGCGCCCGTGTGCGTGGCGTATCCTCGCCGGTCAGCAACTCGGCGGTGGTACGCCCCAACAGATGCGAGGCTGCGACCCCCTCGCCGGCATAGCCGCCGGCCGTGGCCAAGCCGGTACGGTGATCGACGATCGCATGCGGACGAAAACGTCGTGACAAGCCTAGCGAGCCGCCCCAGCCGTGGGTCACCGCCACATCTGTAGGCAGCCCGGGTAGCAGATCGAGTAGCAAGCGACGGCGCATCTCGGCTTCGTCCGGCGTAATAGCCTGATCGTGCTTCGGTGCACCGCCGAGCGGATAGGCGCCGCGGGCGCCGAATACCAACCGACCGTCGTGGCTGCGATGGCCATAGTTGATCACCCGGCTGGCATCGCAGAACGTCGGCCGGTCGGCCAGACCAATACGTTCCCACACGGCCTCGGACAGTGGCTCGGTGGCAATCACCAGGCTGCGCACCGATAATACGCGTCGGCCGAGCCCGGCCAGGTCCGCGCTATAGCCTTCGGTCGCCTGCACGATATGCCGCGCGCTGAACTGGGCCCCTTGTTCAGTGATCGCCTGATGCGGGGCGAGATAGCGCACCCGACTGTGCTCATAGATCGCCACGCCCCGACGTTCCACTGCGCGGGCCAGACCGCGTACCAGCTTCATCGGATGCACGGTCGCGGTATGCCGAAAGAACAGGCCGCCGTAACCATTACGAAACCGGGCGCGTTCGGCCAGGGCGGCAGCATCCAGCCAGAGACAGTCGTCGGCGTGGTGGCCCAGCTCGATCAGCGCCTCGCGGTGTGCTTTCTGGATCGCGACCTGCTGTGGATAGCGCGCCGCAGCATCCAGCGTACCGCCTTTGTGGAATTCGGCCTCGATAGCCTCGCGCGCCAGGACACGGCCGATTTGGTCGACATTGTCGGCCAGCTGGGCACAGACCGCACGCCGCTCGGCCCGCGCCTGATCGCTCAGCAATCGCTCGAGGCCGGCCAGGTTGCCGATCGCCCAGCCGCCGTTGCGGCCCGAGGCGCCATGACCGACGGTTTCGGCCTCGACGACCGCGATCGCCAGGCCGGGATTGTGCTCGGCCAGATAATAGGCAGTCCACAGACCAGTGAAGCCCGCCCCGACGATCAGCACGTCGACGTCGTGGCGGCCACCGGCTGCCGGGCGGCTCGCCCCCAGCTCGGCACTGTCGACCCAGTAGTTGGCCGCGGCATCGGATCGATTCATACGCTGGTGCCTCCAGGGCCCGTTGTCATTTCTTGGCGCTCCGTGCCAGGCCTGCTTGGCCGACCGAACGAAGATAGCGCGAGTGCAGACCGACAATCCTCGGCCCGAAGGGCTGCGCCGGCCGGTCTCGCGATAGGCCAGGCTCGACGACTCGCGCCTGGCCAGACACGATGGGCGGTCTTCCAGCGTCCATACGAAGCATCAACAGGCCCTAGCGAATGGTTTCGAGCAGGCGATACCAGGTCATGCCCAGCGCCAGCAGAGTATTGCCGAACCGCTCGCCGAACGGCACCCGCCCATGTTCGAGCCCAGCAAAGGCATCGAAGGTGGTCGCCTGGCCGTGGATCGCCTCGGCGAGTACGCGGGCCACGATGTGCGAGGTCGCGATGCCGTGGCCAGAATAACCCTGGGCGTAGTAGACGTTGTCGGCCAGCCGGCCGAGCATCGGCATGCGGTTGGGCACGATCCCGGCCATGCCCTGCCACTGGTAATCGATGTCCACGCCAGCCAGCGCCGGAAAGGTGGCTTCCAGGCGCGGGCGCAGATAGGCCGCAATATCCGACGACTCGCGCCCCGAATAATTCGCCCCGCCGCCGAACAGCAGCCGCCGATCAGCGGTCAGGCGATAATAATCGAGTACGAAACGGGTATCGTAGACTGCCAGATCCTCGGGGTTGATCTGGCCGGCCAGCTCGCCGAGCGGCGCGGTGGCGACGATGCCGAGCGCGGCCGGGAACAGCTTGCCGGTCAGTTCCGGCCGGCCCAGGCGATGATAGGCCCCGCCGGCCAGTACCACATTGTCGGCCGTGATCACGCCGCCGTCGGTGACCACGCGCGGCGTCGCACCGTGCTCGATATCGAGCACCCGCGTGGCCTCGAAGATCGCGGCGCCCTGGCTGGCCGCGGCCCGAGCTTGGCCGCGCACTAGGTTGAGCGGGTGCAAATGCAGATTGGCATCGTTGCGCAGAGCACCGTGGTAGAGCGGCGTATCCAACAGTTCGCGCAGCGCATCGCGCTCGACCCAGCGTACCTGGTCGCCCATGCCACGCTCGCGGGCAGCGTCCAGGTCGGCCTTGAGGGCTGCGACATGGCCGGGCTTCCAGGCCGCCTGTAGATGGCCGTGCTTGAGGTCGCAGGCGATGCCGTAGCGGGCCACCCGCTGTTCGATGATGCGCTGGCCGCGCCAGCGCAGATCCCAGACGAAGGCCGCCGGGTCGCCACCGGGCACGTCGCGCAGATGCTTTTTCAACCCGGCTTCGCCGGACAGGCTGCCGGTGACCTGGCCACCGTTGCGGCCCGAAGCGCCCCAGCCGATCCGCTGCGCTTCGATCAGGGCGACCGTATAGCCCCGCTCGACCAGCTCCAGAGCGCTCGCTACGCCGGTAAACCCCCCGCCGATCACGGCGACATCGACGCGCCGATTGCCGGCCAGCGGCCCATAGCCACCACCTTCGGCGAGCGAGGCCGCGTAATAGGAATCGGGATAGGTCGCCCGCGCCTCAGGCACGATCGAACCCGGCCAGCACGTTGACGGCATTGATGCCGATCTCATCGACGGCATAGCCGCCTTCCATGAGAAACAGCGTTGGCCGTTGCAGGCCGGCCAAACACCGGCCGTAGTCGCTAAAGTCGTCGCTGGCCAGGCGGAAGCTGCCGATCGGATCCTCGGCGAAGGTATCTACGCCGAGCGAGACGATCACCAGATCCGGGTCGTAGTCGTCGATACCAGCCATGGCCGTGTCCAGCTCGGCGCGCCAGGTGGCGTAATCGGCCCCTGGCGGCAGCGGATGGTTACGGTTGGCGCCCTCGCCGGCGCCAGTGCCGACCTCGTCGGCCCGGCCGAGGTAATACGGGAATTCGTCGATCGGATCGCAATGCAGCGAGGTAAACAGCACGTCATCGCGATGATAGAAAATCTGCTGGGTGCCGTTGCCGTGATGGTAGTCGACATCCAGAATCGCGACCCGCGCCGCCCCGGCAGCGCGCGCAGCCTGGGCGGCGATCGCGGCGTTGTTGAAAAAACAGTAGCCGCCATACTGGTCGACCGCAGCATGGTGGCCGGGCGGGCGGCACAGCCCGAAGGCTGGCTCGCCGCTGCTGTGCACGTGATCGAGCGCACTGAGCGCAACATCGACACTGGCCCGGGCAGCCTCCCAGGTACCGGCCTCGATCGCGGTCTCGGCGGCCAAGGCGTAGTAGCCCAGCTTGCCGTCGATATGCCGCGGCACGAAATCGCCCCGGGTGCGCCGCGTCGGCCACACCGTGGCAATGGCTTCGCCGTCATAGCCCGCGGCCTGCCATTCCGACCAGGCCTGTTCGATAAAGCGCACATAGTCGGCATCGTGCACGGCCTCGATCGGCGCACGGCCGTGCGCCTGCGCCGGACACAGTGTGCCGAGGCCCACTTCGCGGATCCGCGCAGCGATCATGTCGACCCGCTCCGGGCATTCCAGCGGCGCCACTAGCCGGCCGCCCGCCAGTTCGCTGGTCGAGCGGCGCATCTGGGTGCGTGGGTCGTAAAACGACAGCATATCGAGCGTCCTAATTGCGGCTCAGCGAGACAGCAGCTGTCCCCAGAGCTGGTTAACAAAGGCCAGATCGTCGCCGGCGATGATCGGCGTGAAATACAGCCGCTGCAGCTCGGCATCGGTCGGGGTGACCGGCGGGCCACTCAGGCTGACCTTGAGCTCGGGCTGAGCCGCGGCATTGGGCGTGGCGTAGTCGTTGCGATTCGAGATCTGGGCACCGATGTCCGCGCGCAGTACGAAGTTAATGAACTGGGCCGCCAGCTTCGGATGCGGCGCCTGTTTAGGAATGACCATGGTGTCGACCCAGAGCTCCGAGCCTTCCTCGGGCACGATGAACTTGATGTGCTCGAATGCCTTCGGGTCCTTGCGGCGATAATGATAAAAATCGCCGTTCCAGGTCACACCGACTGCCACGGTGCCGCGGGCGAGCTGTTGTAGCACCGGGGTGCCGGCCGCAAAACCATTGAAGTTGTCGCGTTGTTTGGTTGCCAACAACAGTTTGGCGGCTTTCGTCCAATGCTTGCGCCCGGTACAGCGATAGCCCGCGCCCTGATAGGCACAGGCCGCGCCCAGCATCATCTGGGCATCGTCGCGCATCGCGAACGGCTGGTTCGGATTGCGTGTGGCATCGAACAGGATCGCCCAGGACTGGGGCGCATTTTTGATTTTTCGGGTGTCGTAGGCCAAGCCGGTATCGCCCCACTGATAGGGCACGGAATAACGGTCCTGCGGATCATAGGCTGGATTACGAAACTTGGGCTTGAGGTTATCCAGATTGGGAATGCGCACGTGGTCCAGCGGCTGGACAAGCCCGGCATCGATCATACGCGGCACATAATAATTCGAGGGAAAGACCACGTCGTACTGACGATCGCCGCCGGCCTGCAGTTTGGCGAACATCTCGGGGTTCGAATTGTAGAAATTGCGTACCACTTTGACGTGGTATTGCTTTTCGAAGGCCGTGATCACCGCCGGGTCCATATAGTCGGCCCAGTTGAACAGATGCAGCGTCGGCCGGGACTCGGCCGCAGCTGCCGGCCCGGCCCCCACCAGCGATAGACCGACCAGGCCGGCCCATAACAGGGCCCAGCACCAACTCCCACGTTTTTTCGACATGACTTCCCCACTAGGTGGCGCGGCCCACGAATTCCCGTGGAGCGTCCAGCGAGCCGGACCGCACCGCTCGCCAGATCATGTTCTAGACTCTGTCGATCATCTCGGTCCGGCTTCTATAGCCCCGCCGGGCATCGCCCGACTGAACCACCGGCGCCCGCCCCCGCCGAGGCGTCGAATGATCCACTCGCCCTGCCCAGCATCGCCTCATACGCGCAGCAGCAGGTATTCGCGCTCCCAGGAGCTGATCACCTTGAAGTGGGCGATTTCCTCGGTACGCTTGACGGCCAAATAGGTCTCGACGAAACGCTTGCCGAGCAGTTCCTTGAGCGGCTCGCAGGCGGCCAGGGCTTCCAGCGCTCGGCCCATATCGGAGGGCAGGCGATGGCCCTTGGCATAGGCTGAATCGGCGACCGGCGAACGCGGTTCGAGTTGTTCGCGAATCCCGAGATAGCCACAGGCCAGGGACGCCGCGATCGCCAGATAGGGATTCACGTCGGCGCCGGCGATCCGGTTTTCGACCCGCTTGCTGCGGCGTCCCGAATGCGGCACCCGTAGGCCGACGGTGCGGTTGTCATAGCCCCATTCGGTGTTGATCGGCGCCGAGGCATTCGACAGATCCGGCATCAGCCGTCGATAACTATTCACGTTCGGCGCCAGTAGCGCCAGGGCCGAGGGCAGATAAGTCTGCAGCCCGGCGATGAATTGATAGAACAGCTTCGTGGGCTGGCCTTCGGCATCGGCGAAAGCGTTCTCGCCGGTCGCGACGTCCACCAGACTCTGGTGGATATGCATGGAGCTGCCCGGCTCGTCGGCCATCGGCTTGGCCATGAAGGTGCCGTACATGCCGTGGGCGAGTGCCACTTCGCGCAGGGTGCGCTTGAATAGGAACGCCTGGTCGGCCAGATCCAGCGGGTCGCCGTGCTCGAAGTTGATCTCCATCTGACCCGAGCCTTCTTCGTGGATCAGGGTATCGATGTCGAGCGCCTCGGCCTCGCAGTAGTCGTACATATCCTCGAACAGCGGGTCGAACTCGTTGACCGCGTCGATGCTGTAGGCACGCCGGGAGATTTCGCGGCGGCCCGAACGGCCGGCTGGCGGCTGCAGCGGATAGTCAGCGTCGGTATTGCGCTGGACCAGATAGAACTCCATTTCCGGCGCGATCACCGGCCGCATGCCGAGTTCTGCATACAGCGACAGTACATGCCGCAGCACATGCCGCGGGCTAACCACCACCGGGTCGCCGTTGAGATAGCTGCATTCGTGGATGATCTGGGCCGTGGGTTCGCGCGCCCAGGGCACCAGCCGGCAAGTCGACAGGTCGGCATCGAGCTGCATATCCAGCTCAGCCGGATCGGCGATCTCCTCGTCGTCCTCTGGATAGTCGCCGGTGGCAGTCTGGATGAAGATGGAGTCGGGCAGCCGCGGGCGTTCACCGTTCAAATAGCGCGCCGCCGGCATGATCTTGCCCTTGGCCTCGCCGGTGATGTCCGGCACCAGACATTCGACCTCGCTGATGCGATTGGTATTGAACCAATCGCGGATCTGCGGATCGCTCGTATCCTCGCTCATAAATCTCCCGAATCTAGGAATCCGGGCCGACGCCGTCGGCCCGGGGCCGTGGTTACCGCGACTGGACTTCGGTCCAGAGTTGCTGGACAAACTGCAGATCGTCGCCTTCGAGGACCGGCGTGAAATGCAGCCGCTTCATCTGCTCGTCGGTCGGCATGATCGGCGGCTCGGTCAGCGCCTTGTCCAGATAGGGCTTGGCTGCCTTGTTCGGGCTGGCGTAGGCGTTCCAGTTCGACAACTCGGCGCCGATCTTGGCCTTCAGGATGAAGTTGATGAACTTATGCGCCAGCTTGGGATGCGGCGCATGGGCCGGGATCGCCATGCTGTCCACCCATAGTTCGGCGCCTTCCTTGGGCACCACGAACTTGATGTTCTTGAAGCCTTCCGGATTTTCGCTCTTATCGAAGGCATAATCGCCGTTATAGGCCATCCCGGCCGCGATGTTGCCGCGGGCCAGCTGCTTGAGTGTTGGCGTGGCATCCTGGAAACCGCTGAAGTTGGCACGCTGCTTGGTCTTGAGGATCAGCTGGGCGGCTTTTTTCCACTTGTCGCGGCCTTCGCAGTTATAGGAATAACCGAGCGAAGCACAGGCCGAGCCGAACATCACCTGGGCATCGGTGCCCATGGCGAAGGGATACTTCGGGTTGGCCTTGGAATCGAACAGGATCGACCAGCTCTCCGGCTGTTCGCCCAATGTCTTTTCGTTATAAGCGATGCCGGTATCGCCCCACTGATAGGCCGCGACATACTCGCCGGAAGGATCGTAGGGCGGTTTTTTGAACCGATCCATGAGGTTGTCGTAGTTCGGCACCTCGCTCTTGTCGAGCTTCTGGATCAGGCCGGTCTTGATCAGCCGCGGCACGTAATAGTTCGACGGCACCACAATGTCGTACTGGGAATCGCCGCCGGCGCGCAGCTTGGCGAACATTTCCGGCTGCGAGTTGTAGTAGCTCTGCACGACCTTGACGTCGTACTTCTTCTCGAACTGTTTGATGATCTCGGGGTTCATGTACTGCGACCAGTTGAAGACATACAACGTGTCGCTGTTGGCCGCGAGCGCCGGGCCGGTAAACGCCGCGAGCGCGGCGGCCGTTACCAGGCCGGTCAGGGTTTTGAGTTTGGTCATGATCGGTCTCGTCCTCGGTCGGTCTGGGTGAGTCATGGCTAGCGCGACTGAACCTCGCTCCAGAGCTGTTGCACGAACTGCAGCTTGTCGCCGGCCAGCGCCGGGGTGTAGTGCAGCTGCTTCATCTGGGCATCGGTCGGCTGGCTCGGCGGGCGCTGAAGCGCCGGTTCGAGATAGGGCTCGGCCGCAGCGTTCGGGCTGGCGTAGTGGGTAAAGGCCGACAGCTGGGCGCCGTTTTTTGCATCCAGAATGAAGTTGATGAACTTGTGAGCCAGCGTCGGATGCGGCGCCTTGTCGGTGATCGCCATGGTATCGACCCATAGCTCGGCGCCTTCGGCGGGCACGACGAACTTCATGTTCTTGAATGTCTCGGGGTTATCGGCCTTGTACTGAAGATAGTCACCGTTGAAGCTGACCCCGGCAGCGATATTGCCGCGGGCGAGCTGGCGCAGTACCGGCGTGCCCCCTTGAAACCCGGAGAAATTGCGCCGCTGCTTGGTTTGTAGCAGCAGCTTGGCTGCCTGCTTCCAGTGCTCGCGGCCCATGCAGTCATAGCCGTGCCCCTGGTAGGCACAGGCGGCCCCCGTCATCACTTGGGCATCGGTACCCAGCGCGAACGGGTATTTCGGGTTCGCCTTGGGATCGAACAAGATCGACCAACTGGCCGGCTGCTCGCCCAGTTTTTCGGTGTTGTAGACGATTCCGGTATCGCCCCACTGATAGGCCGCGGTGTACTGCCCGTTCGGATCGTAGTCGGGCTTTTTGAACCGCGGCATCAGATTGTCGTAGTTCGGAATCTCCGATTTGTCGAGCTTCTGGATCAGGCCGGTGGCGATCAGCCGCGGCACGTAGTAGTTGGAGGCCACGATCACGTCGTACTGGGAATCGCCGCCGGCGCGCAGCTTGGCGAACATTTCCGGGTTGGACTCGTAGAAATCCTGGACCACTTTGACGTGGTATTTGTCTTCGAACGCCTGGATCAGCTTTGGATTCATGTATGACGACCAGTTGAACAGAACCAGCTTGTCGCCGTAGGGCGCAGCCTGGGCCCCGGCAGTCGCTGCCAGCAGACTCGCCAACGCCAACAGGGATCGCTTCAAGCCGGGCCGCCCGATTTTGAAAGTCATGGCAGATATTCTCTTGGAAACGGAATCGCCCATGATGATCGCCGTGCCCGATCAGCGCGACCGGATTTCGGTCCACAGCTGCTGGACGAATTGCAGGTCATCGCCTTGGATGGACGGCGTGAACTGCAGCGTTTTCATCTGCTGTGGGGTTGGGGTAACCGGCGGCTTGGCCAGTATCGGGTCCAGATAGGGCTTGGATGCCTGGTTCGGGGTCGCATAGAAGTTGAAGTTGGACAGCTCGGCGCCGCGCTGGGCATCCAGCACGAAGTTGATGAACTGATTGGCCAGCTTGGGATGCGGTGCATGGGCCGGGATCGCCATGCTGTCTACCCATAGCTCGGCGCCCTGCTTCGGCACCACGAAGGTGGTGTTTTTGAAGGCCTGCGGGTTGTCGTGCTTTTGCGAAATATAGTCGCCGTTATAGGTCATCGCGGCATCGACGGTGCCCCGGGCGATCTGCTTGAGCACCGGCACACCATCGCGAAAGCCGTTGAAGTTGGGCCGCTGCTTGGTCTCGAGCACCTGCTTGGCAGCCTGTTTCCAGTTATCCCGACCCTGGCAGGCATAGTCATGGCCCTGATAGGCACAGGCAGCGCCGAGCACCACTTGGGCATCGGTCATCACCGCGAACGGATATTCGGCATTGTTCTGGGCATCGAACAGAATCGACCAGCTGGCCGGCTGCTCGCCCAGTTTGTCGGTGTTGTAGACGATGCCGGTATCGCCCCATTGATAGGCCGCGACATACTCGCCGGTCGGGTCGTAGGGCGGCTTTTTGAAGCGCTCCATCAGATTGTCGAAATTGGGGATCGCGCGTTTGTCGAGCTTCTGGATCAGCCCGGTGGCGATCAGCCGCGGCACATAGTAGTTGGACGGAAAGATCACGTCGTACTGGGCATCACCGCCGGCTCGCAGCTTGGCGAACAGCTCGGGGTTCGAGTGATAGAAGTTGCGTACGATCTCGACGTCGTACTGGTCCTCGAAGGCCTCAAGGATCTTCGGACTCATATACTGCGACCAGTTGTATAGATACAGCTTCTTGGCCGGGGCCCCTACGGCCGGGCCAGCGCTCAGTACCGCCAGCAGGCCCAGCCCCAACAAACGTCGAACAATGTTCATACATTTATCCCCATCGAAAGATCACGAACGCCCTCTAGGCATCGCTGGAGCGCGCCGCGCGGACGTACTGAAAAGCCAGCGCGACCGCGGCAGCCGCAAACACCACCCCGATCATCAGCGTGGCAATAGCGTTGACCTCGGGCGTGATGCCTTTTTTGATCGCACTCCAGATGAAGATCGGCAGCGTGGTGCTCTCCGGCCCGGAGGTGAAGAAACTGATCACGAAGTCGTCGATCGACAGCGTGAAGGCCAGAAAGAACGCCGACACGATCGCCGGACGCAGGGTCGGCAGGATGAAATACCAGGCCCGCTGCCAGCCGTTGGCATACAGATCGTGACAGGCCTCGAACAGCTTGGCGTCCAACCCGACCAGGCGGGAATAGACCAGCAGGGCCACGAATGGCACCTGAAAGCTCACATGAGCGATAACCATCGTGCCCAGCCCCAGCTCGAACAGGCCGAGCGCGTTGCTGATCGAGGTAAAAAAGCTCATCTGCGAAATACCGTAGACGATGTCCGGCATCACGATCGGCAGATACACCAGCCAGATCAGCCAGCCAAGCCGGCGGTGGCGATAGGTGTACATGCCATAGCCGAGCAGGGTGCCGATCACGGTCGCGATCACCGACGAGCTCAGCGCCAGCGTCACACTGTTATAGAAGGCATTCAGAATCGTCTGGTTGCTAAACAGACTGATGTACCAGCGCAGCGATACGCCGGCGAACACCGCCGAGGAGTTGATGCTGTTGAACGAATACAGCGCCACCACGGCCAGCGGCGCATACAAAAAGAACAGCATCACGTACCAGAACGTACGCAGGCCTCGATTGAAACCGCGGGAACTCATAGCACCACCTGCGAATCACCGCCGAGCTTCTTGCCAAGCCGACGCAGCACCAGCAACCCGGCCAGTGTGGCCACGATCATGATCAACGCCCCGGCCGCGCCCAACGGCCAGTTCGAGGCGGCCGAGAACTGTCGGGCCACCAGGTTGCCCAGCATCATCGACTTGCCGCCGCCCAGCAGCTCGGGAATCACGTACATGCCAAACGCCGGGATCGACACCAGCACGGTGCCGGCCAAAAGCCCCGGCAGGGTCTGGGGCAGCACGGCATGGATGAAGGTGCGGATCGGGCCCGCGCGCAGATCCCGGGCGGCATCGATCTGGGCATGGTCGAGCTTTTCGAACACCGCATACAACGGCAGCACCATGAACGGCAGAAAGTTGTAGACCAGCCCGATCACCACTGCGAACTTGGAGGGAAACAGCCCCATCTGAGGCGGAATCAAACCCAATGAAGCTGCGAAATTGCTCACCGGGGCGCCGGGCGACAGGATATTCATCCAGCCGATGGCCCGAATCACCTGATTGGTCCAGGACGGCACCACTACCAGCAACAGCATCAACGGCCGCAGCCGGGCCGGCGCGGTGGTGATGTAATAGGCGATCGGATAAGCCATCAGGATCACTAGACCGGTCGACAGCACGGTCTGCCAGATGGAGCGGATCAAGGTATAGAGATTACCCGGCGACCAACCCAGAAAACCGAAGCCGGCCAGCTGCTTGAACGCCTCTAGGGTGAGCGGCATCTGCGGCAGACCATAGGTGCCGTTGGTCATGAAGGCGATCGTCATCAAATAGGCGCTGGGCAGCACCAAAAAGATGACGATCCACAGCACGCCTGGTGCGATCACCGACAGCAGATGCCCGGTATGGCTGGGCTCGCGACGCTGGGGCGACTCGCTGCCCCGGATCGAGAAGGCGCCCTCGGTTCGGGGCTGGTCGGTTCTAGGCATCGAAGGTCACCACGCCAGAGGTTTCCACGGTAACCGCCACCTCACTGCCGACCTCCATCATCGGCTGACCGATATTGTTGGCGGTGACCACGATCTCGGTGCCATCGCCGACCACGAGCGTATATTCGGCGACATGGCCGCGATAGAGCCGCTCGCGCACGCTCGCGGCGAAAACGTTGGGCGCGCTTTCGGCCTGCTCAGCTGCTGCTACGGTCATGGTTTCGGGCCGAATCAGCACATGGCTGCCGCGCTCGAAATCACCGCTCAAACGGCCGAAGCTGGTTTCTAGGCCTTCGGCATCCTGAGCCTTGATCTCGAACAGATTCTGGTGACCCATAAAACGAGCCACGAACAGGTTCTCGGGGTGCTCATAGGGATCCTGCGGCGGCCCGACCTGCTGGATGCGGCCATCGTCGAGCACTGCCACGCGATCACTCATGACCATCGCTTCCTGCTGGTCGTGGGTGACGAAGATAAACGTCATCCCCAGCCGGCGCTGAATGCGCAGCAGCTCGACCTGCAGCTCGCCGCGCAGCCCGGCATCGAGCGCCGACAGCGGCTCGTCGAGCAGCAGTACGTCGGGCTCGTTGACCAGCGCCCGGGCCAGAGCGATACGCTGGCGCTGGCCGCCGGACAGCTGGTCGACCCGACGGCCGAGCAGTTCATCGATCTTGATGAACTCGGCGGTCTCGGCGACCCGTTTCTTGATTTCGCTCTTGTTGACCCCGCGCATCTTGAGCCCGAAACCAATGTTCTCGGCCACGTTCAGATGATTGAACAAGGCATAGGACTGGAAGACGGTATTCACGTTGCGCTTGTGCGCGGGCACGTCGGTGACCGGTGACCCGCCGATTTCGACCTCGCCGTCGGTGGCGTTTTCCAGCCCGGCGATAATCCGCAGCAGCGTGGTCTTGCCACAGCCGGAAGGCCCCAACAGCGTAAAGAACTCGCCGCCCGGAATATTGAGGTTGATCCCGCGCAGTGCGATCGCATCCGCTGCGAAGCGTTTGGTCACGCCGTGCAGCTGGATGGACGATCCCTGCCGACTGCTGCGCTGATCGACCGTGTCGTCGCCCCCGATCGAGGCTGTCGTTGCCTGCCCTTTCATTTCCGCCCTCTTAAATCAGGTCGCGCATGCGATAGAAGTTGGTGGCCAGCACCAGTAGCGGCGTTCTGAGCCGCTCGCCGCCCGGGAACCGGCGGTGGGTCAGCCGGGAATACAGATCGAAGCGTTCGGCTTGGCCAGCCACTGCGTCGCTGATCAGACGCCCTGCCAGTCCAGCAAGCGCCATGCCATGGCCCGAGTAGCCCTGAGCATAGAATACGTTGTGGCCAATCCGCCCGAATTGCGGCGCGCGGTTGCGGGACACGCCGACCAGCCCGCCCCAGCTGTAGTCGATGCCGATGCCACTCAGCGCCGGAAACAGCCGGCCGAGCTTGTCGGCCATACGCTCGGCGAGCCGACGCGGTGGTTTGTTGCCATAGCTGACCTGGCCGCCGTAAAGCAGCCGCGGCCCCTGCGTTGGCCGGGTCGACAATTGGTAGTAATCGAGCACGAAGTTGGCATCCGAGACGGCATCGTCGGCCGGTAGCGTGTTCTCGACCTGGGCTTCGCTCAACGGCTCAGTGGCGATGATGTAGTTGCCTACCGGCATCAGCTGGCCAGCCAGCTCCGGGGCGACATCCGCAGCCAGATAGGCATTGCCGGCCAGCACCACATAATCGGCCTGCAGCCGGCCATGCGCGGTATGCACCACCGCCGGCTCGCCATGTTCGATGCGGGTGGCCGGCGACTGTTCGTAGATCGTGGCCCCGGCCTGCTGGGCGGCCCGCGCCAGCCCGAGCACATAGTTGAGCGGATGCAAATGCTTGGATTCGGCATCGTACAAGCCGCCGATATAAGCTTCGCAGCGCACCCGCTCATACAGTGCGTCGCGCTCGAGCCAATGCAGCGCCTGGTAGCCATAGACCTCACGCATATGCTCGTATTCGGCCGCGAACGCCTTCATATGGCGTGGTTTGAGTGCCGCATAGACCGCACCGGCGCGTAGATCACAGGGAATAGCGTGTCGTTCGATGCGTTCAGCGGTCAGGCGCACCGCCTCGCGTGACATTTCGAAGGCCTGGCAGGCTGCATCGGTGCCCAGGGCAGTGGCGAACGTCGACATTTCGGTTCCGAAGCCGGTCAGAATCTGACCGCCGGAACGCCCCGAGGCGCCCCAGCCGATCCGATGGGCTTCGAGCACGGCCACCGAGTACCCCCGCTCGGCCAGATCGAGCGCGGTGGCACAGCCGGTCACACCGCCACCCACAATCGCCACGTCTACCCGTCGCGCTTCGGCCAGCGCCGGCGCGGGGTCGAGCGAGACTTGGCGGGAGTCGCGGTAATAACTGTCAACGTAATCGCTCATGAACCCTTTATTTTGTGATCACAAACCAAACATGCCGCATTCCATGGGTCGCTGTCGAATCGCGCCAACAGCGTGCAAATACCAACGATCCGACCGGATCGCTCTGGTACGACCTGGCTACAGCAAACAATAGACCAAGATATAACCGGCCTATCTGGCCGATTGAAGGCGTCCAACCCCCTCATATGACCGCAAATTGCACCAAAAACGAGCAGCAAGATCGTTTTTGTGATCACAAAAGAGTCAGCGCCTGCGCTCTGGGCCTGTTGATGTGGCGTACGAACCGCGCCAAGCGCTCATAGGCATAGGCCCCGAACGGCAAGCCAAACGTAGCGACCGTAGCGTCGTGATTCTATGCACGCGCCCCAACGCTGGATTGTCACCATGCTGGCAATCGCTGGAGGTGGGTCTTTCGAAATCGATTATCGGCACCCGGCGACGCGTTGCGGATCCGGGATGGCACGCGGCATCCGGCAACTCGTGCCTTTGGACACGCTCGGCGCGCGCCAACCTGGCGCTCGCAGGCCATATCGACCGGCCCGGGGCCGGTCGGCGTCAACGCGCACAGTGCGATATTGCTACTGCCCGCGAGCCAGGCTAAACAGCCCGGTGCCGGCGCTCGATACGCTGGCCCTCACCGATTCGCCACCGAAGGACAGGCCTTGCTGGCATGCCGGCAGCCGGCCACCACGCCGCCCTTTCCGGCCGGTACGATGCAAGCCTCGGTTGCCGAACGACACCCGGGGCTTATTCAATAACCGCACTGGCCTTCGACCGAACGATTCACTGCCCATGCTTGATCTTGTGCCCTGGCTTTTACTTCTGGCGGTCATCGCCCTGGTCTGGTGGCGACAGATGGGCGCACGGGCCTTGGCTCGGCGGGCGGCCCAGAAAGCCTGCGCCGAAGCCGAGGTGATCTTTATCGACGAGCTCGCCTTCAAGCGCATCGGGCTGGCCCGCGACGACCATGGCAGCCTGCGCCTGATCCGCCGCTATGGCTTTGAATTTTATCAACGCGGCGATCGGCGGTATGCGGGCACCGTCGAGATGTACGGCCAGCGAGTGCGCCATGTCTATATGGGCCCGCGCCCACTCTAGTGTCGCCGCGCCGTTCGGCTCCCCGGCCGCAAGGCTGCCACACTCGAGCCGCAATCGCCCCGACCGTGGTGCGCTCCGGGCAGCGATCGAGGCGGTTGACCGGGGCAGTCGCGTTGTCCGCGCGAGCCGATTAGACTCAACCGTGAATTCGCAGGCCTTTATCCCGATGTCCGCACACCAGATTACGCTTCGCTTTCTCGCCGAACCCTCCGATGTGAACTTCGGCGGCAATGTATTTGGCGGCAGCGTCATGAAATGGATCGACCATGCCGGCTATAGCTGTGCTGCGAACTGGTCGCACAGCTACTGCGTGACCGCCTATGTCGGCGGCATCCGGTTTCTGAAGCCGATCCGGATCGGCGATCTGGTCGAACTCAAGGCCGAGCTGATGCATACCGGCACCACCAGCATGCATATCTCGGTCAGCGTCTATGCCCGCGACCCGAAATCGGACACCGAACGCTTCACGACCCACTGCATTCTGGTGTTCGTCGCAGTCGACAGCGAAGGCAACCCAAGCCAGGTGCCGACCTTCGTGCCGGAAACTGCCCAGGGCCATCGCCTCAACAACTACGCGCGCAAGATGATCGACCTGCGCAAGAGAATGCAAGACGAGGCCAGCAGCTTCCTCGATGAAATGGAAGCCCAGGCCAATACCGATTGACGATTGTGTACGCCCTGCCGGCATCTCTGGTCTTCGCGCCGTATCTGCCGGTTTTTCGATTGCATGCTCTTTTAAAGGTATTCCATGCAAAGACGCACTCTGCTCAAGGCCTCGCTGGCCCTGACTTCGCTCGGCCTGCCGGCCATACCAGCCTTGGCTGAATCGCCGATCGGTAACGGCCGCGGCCAGCGTTTCTCTTTCGACTGGCTCAAGCGCAAGGCCCAAGGCATGGCTGAGACGGCCTATCAGTCGCCGACCGAGCAGCTGCCGGAAACCCTGACCAGCCTGGCGCCGCTGGACTATCAGAAAATCGAGTACGACTGGCATGACGCGCTCTGGTCGTCGGATCCGAAGGTCGCGCTACGGGTGCATTTCTTCCATGTCGGCATGCATTTCAATACGCCGGTGCGTATGCATGCCGTCGACCCCGAGACCGATCGATCACATCCGATTCCCTTCGCCCCCGGTCTGTTCGACTACGCCGACAGCGGCGTGGATCGCAGCCAGCTCGAAGACCACAACCTCGGTTTCGCCGGCTGGCGCCTGGCCGTGAACCCGGGCGGGCCCTACGTCAACGAGGTGGCCTCGTTTTTGGGGGCGAGCTATTTCCGGGCCATCGATAAGGACAAACAATACGGCCTGTCGGCCCGCGGTCTGGCCATCGATACCGCGATCCCGAGCGGCGAGGAATTCCCGGACTTCATCCAGTTCTGGTTCGTACGCCCCAAGGACGGCTCGCAGCAGGTCACGGTCTATGCGCTGCTCGATTCGCCCAGCGCGACCGGGGCCTATCGTTTCGATATCGACGCCGGCAACGACGAAGGCGTGGTCATGGATATCGACGCCCACGTCTATACCCGCAAGCCGATCAAGCGGCTGGGCATCGCGCCGATGACCAGTATGTATCTCAAGGGCACAGCCCAGGAAACCGCCCGCGATACCATCTCGCCGCTGATGCACGATTCCGATCGGCTGTCGATGTGGCGCGGCAACGGCGAGTGGATCACACGCCCGCTCTATAACCCGCCGAACATTCAGTTCAATACGTTTCTGGACGAAAACCCACGCGGTTTCGGCCTGGTCCAACGTGATCACGAATTCGACGACTATCGCGATCCAGTGACGTGGTACAACCGCCGGCCCAGTCTGTGGCTCGAGCCGCAAAACGACTGGGGCAAGGGCCAGATTGCGCTCATGGAAATGCCCACGGTCGGCGAAACCGTCGACAATATCGTAGCCTTCTGGATTCCACAGGAGCCGATCACCTCCGGCCGCCATCTCAACTATGCCTACCGCCTCTACTGGTGGCGCCGGCCGCCGGTGGCTCCGAGTCTGGCGATCGTCGACAAGACCTGGTCGGGCATGGGCGATGTTCAGGAAGGCTGGATTCCGGGCGACCATTCACCGGAAACCTATGCCCGCCGCTTCGCGGTGGATTTTGTCGGCCCGCCCCTGGACAGCCTGCCCGAGGACGCCGATGTCCAGGTCAACGTGAGCGCCTCTAACGGCAAGATCAGCTATACCGCGACCCATGCGATGGGCCCGATCGACGGCTATCGCGCGGTGTTCGACTGGATGCCCACTAGCGACGACACCACACCGGTAACCCTGCGCGCCTATCTGTCGAACGGCGATCAGGCCCTGTCCGAGACCTGGCTGTACCAGTGGGTGCCGCCGGCCCAGGCCGACCGCCACTACTGATGCCGGCGTTCGGCCTGGAACGGCCCGCCGGCACGACGCGCGCGATCCGGTGACCGCGGCGGCGCTGATCGCCGCCCGGGTCGCTGCCGGGCTACTGGCCATACTCGTGACCGGCTATGGCGCCGGTGCGCTGTGGTTCCGCGGGCCCCAACAACCGCTGGCCCGAGCCGTTCTGATCGGGCTTTGGAGCATAGCCGGCGCCGCGGCGCTGGCCGGTCTGATCCTGCCCCACTGGCTCGGCCCGGCGCTGTTCGCCATGGCCGGGCTGGCCTTCGCGATCTGGTGGTCGCGCATCCAGCCCGCCGCGGACCGCGACTGGGCGCCCGATGTAGCGCGCACCCTGGGTGTGGCCCGCCGGGGCTCTCGGGTTCGGCTGTACAACGTCCGCAATTTCGACTGGCATACCCGCAACGATTTCAGCATTCGCTGGGAGACCCGCGACTACGATCTCGACGATCTGATCGCCGTCGATCTGGTGGCCTCCTATTGGAGCGGGCCTACCATTGCCCATACGTTGGTGTCGTTCGCCTTCGCCGACGGCCGGCATCTGGTGTTCTCGGTCGAAGTCCGGCGCTTGGCCGGCAGCGAATTCTCGGCCGTGGGTGGGCTATTCCGTCAATGCGAGCTGGCGTTGGTGGCCGCCGACGAGCGCGATATCGTCCGCACCCGCAGCAATGCCCGCGGCGAAGACGTCTATCTATATCGCGTCGCCCTGCCGCCGGCCGAAATTCGCGCCCTGTTCGCTGCCTATCTGGATACGGCCGACACGCTCGCCGCCACACCGCGCTTCTACAATACGCTGACCTCGAACTGCACCACCCTGGTCTACGATCTGGTGAAACCGATCGTGCCTGGCCTGCCCTGGAACTGGCGGCTGCTGGCCTCCGGCTATCTGCCGGAATACCTCTATCGGATCGGAGGGCTGGATAGCCGACTGAGCCTGGCCGCTTTGCACCAGCACGGCCATATTAACGAACGCGCACTCGCAGCTGACGCCCACGGCGATGATTTTTCGCAGGCGATTCGTCGCGGCCTGCCAGCCCCGGCCAACAGCGCCCAGCCCCCGCCCTGATCGACGCTCGCCGACACGGTATAGTCATCGGCCAGGGTATGAGCCGCGGTGATGCGGTCTGGTTCTTGCAAGGGGCCAGCCATCGCAGCCTTGGCTGCGCTCGATCTGTCTTTTTTGGGGAAATCAATGTCTTCTATCGCCGTACGCGGCGCGGTCGTAGCCGCGCTCATCCTGGCCGGAATTACGCCAGGCCTGGCTGCCAACGACAACAGCCAGGCCGCCGCCTCCGAGGCGAGCAACTCGCATCCCGCCAGCCAGACCCCGACCGAATGGGATCTGAGCGATCTTTATGCCTCGCCCAAGGCCTGGCAGAAAGCCTATGACCGCACCCGCCAACGCATCGACGAGCTGTCGCGTTTTTCCGGCCAGCTGGACGACAGCCCAAAATCCTTGGCCAAGGCACTGGATGCGATCGACGACGTCAAGAAATCGGTGGCTCGGCTGTCGGTCTATGCCAGCCTAGCTGGCGACGAAGACCTGCGCGACAGCGCGACTCAGGAACGCCGCAACAAGGCTGATCGGCTGGCCTCGAAATTCGGCGAGGCGACCGGCTATGTCCGCCCCGAGTTGGTGGCCATGGATCAGGATCAACTCGCCGCCTGGGCCGGCAAAAAAGTGTTGTCGGTACACCAGCATTTTCTCGAAGACGTGATGCGCGCTGCGCCGCATACATTGTCGCGCCAGACTGAATCGGCCCTGGCCGCGCTCGGCCCAGCTATGGGCCAGAGCGATACTTTCTCGCTGCTATCCAACGCCGATATCCAATGGCCCAAACTGGACATCGACGGCCAGCAGCGCACCATTGACCAAGCTGGCTACACCAAATGGCGCAGCAACCCCGACCGCACGGTACGCAAGCGCGTATTCAAGGCGTTCTGGTCGAAATATAACCAGTATGAGGATAGCTTCGGCTCGCTGCTCGACCAGACCGTACTGCAGCACGTGATCGATGCCCGCCTGCACCACTACGACAGCGCCCTAGAGGCCGCAACCGCCAGCGACAACATTCCGACCGCGGTCTATCACCAGCTGATCGACTCGGTGAACAACAATCTCGATACCCTGCATCGCTATCTCAAGCTGCGCGCCCGCATGCTCGGCGTCGACCAGCTGCACTACTACGATATCTACCCGCCGCTGGTGAAATCCGACAAGCGTTTCACCATCGACCAGGCGCGTTCGCTGACGCGCAAGGCCACCCAGCCGCTGGGCGCGCACTACGAAAAACTGCTGAAAAAAGCCACCGGCTCGCCCTGGACCAACGTCTATCCGGCCCCTGGCAAACGCCCGGGCGCCTATATGGCCGGCTCGGCCTACGATGTCCATCCGTACGTGTTGATGAACTTCAACGACGACTACGAGGGCGTATCGACCTATGCCCACGAGTGGGGGCATGGCATCCATACCCTGCTGGTCCACGAAAAACAGCCGTTCGCGACCGCCGATTATCCGATCTTTACCGCCGAGGTGGCCTCGACCACCAACGAAGGGCTGCTGGTCGACTATATGATCGAGCATGCCCAGACCGACCAGGCCAAGCTGTACTACATCGGCCAAGCGCTGGAACAGCTGCGCGGGACCTTTTTCCGGCAGGCCCAGTTCGCCGAATTTGAGCTGGCGATCCATCAGGCGGCCCAGAACGGCAAGCCATTGTCGGGTGCGCGTATGACCAAGATGTACTCGCAGATCCTCGATAAATACTACGGCGCCGACCAGGGCATCACCGCCATCGACGATCGCGACGACATCGAGTGGGCCTATATCCCACACTTCTACTACGACTTCTACGTCTACCAATACGCCACCTCGATCACCGCCGGGCGTTATTTCGCGACCCGGATCGAGCAGGGCGACAAGACCACCCGCAAGGCCTATCTGCATGCCCTGTCCGAGGGCGGTGCCGAAAGCGGTTACCAGCTGCTCAAAAACGCCGGTGTGGATCTGGCGACCGCCAAGCCGTACCAGTCGTTGATGGCCTATATGAACCAGCTCATGGATCAGGCCAACCGCATCCTCGATCGACAGAGCGACAACGACAAAGCCACTGCCCAGAACAGGTAACGCCGGCCCAACAACGCCGGCGGCTTGGCCGCCGGCGTTGTGCCCCCCCCCCTGGCCTGGCGCCATGGGGGGGCGACGAGACGGGCGGCAATAGCATGCTAAGGTTGTGATCACATCGCGCATGCGACGAACGATCGAGAGGGCCTAGCTATCGTCGTCGCCCGGGTACGCGATTGGGCCGGCTGCGCTAGCGCACGGCCCCAAGGGACATTTCAAATCCAAGGGGGATCGATGGATTATCCATCCCAGCGATATTTCGCCGCCGTGCTGATCGGCACCGGCCTGCTTTGCTCCGGTCAGGCTGCTGCCCAGACCGGGGACGGCAATGCCCAGAGCCAACGGCTGCAGGCCATGCAACAGCAGCTCGATGCGTTGCAGAATCAGCTCAAGAACCTCAAACAGCAACGCGCATCGGACACCGCCGAACCCGCCACCGACGATGCCTCGACCAGCGACCAGGCGAGCGCCGAATCAGTCGCGCCCGGCAAACCCGATGCAGCACTCACGCTCGGCGGCGCCTACACTGCCGGTTACCAACTCAAGCCGGATATGGACAACCAGCGCGACGGCGGCGACGGCGTGCTGGGCATCGTGGCCCTCAATACGTCCGGGCACTACGATCAGCTGTCGTATGCGGCCGAGTACCGCTGGTCCGACTCTGCCTTCGCGGACGGCCAGCTGCTGCGCTACGGCTGGGCCGCCTACGATTTCGGCGATCATAGCCAGATCAAGGGCGGTATGTTCTATGTGCCCTTCGGCAACCTCAAGTTCGGCTATCAATCGTTCTGGGGCAACCTGACCTATTTCGCCGGTTTCACCGACAACCAGGCAGCCGGCCTCGGCTATAAGTACGAAAACGGGCCCTGGCGGCTGGATGTCGATGCCTTCAAGAACGACGATCTACAGCAGCATAGCCTGTACGGCTCGAACCCGTTCGAAGGCTATCAGCAGATCAACGGCGGCAATATTCGTCTGGCCTATACCTTCAATAAGGGCAGTGATCATAGCGTGCAGGTCTCGACCGCGGTACGCGGCGGCCAGCTCGAAGTCGGCGGCGCGGCCGGCGAAAATGGCACGCGCTGGGCCGCTACTGCGGCCGTGGATGCCGCGCTCGGCCCCTGGACGCTACAGGGCCAGTACGTCGACTATCGCTATAACATTCCGGATGGCCAGTCCTACGACGGCAACAGCCTGCCGACCGACTCGATCCGGGTCGAAAACTATGGCTTTGGCTATCAGATGCCGGCCTCCGGCCAGATCTTCGCAGCCAACATCGCCCGGACCTTCAAAATCGGCTGGGGCGCACTGGATTCGATCCAGCTGTACGACAACTACGGCTATCTGATGGCCGGCGGCGACGGACATTGGAACAGCGCCAGCCCCGGCAGCGCGCCCAACTCGACCAGCGATGTACAGTTCAACGCTGCCGGTGCGAACTTCTCGTTCGGCATCCTGCAGATCTGGGCCGATATCCTGAGCGGCAAGAATTCGGCGATGGTCTTCAACGGCCCCAACGACGGCAGCTGGAATACCCGCTACAACCTACAGATGGGGATCTACTTTAGCGGCGACGTCGTCAAGAATTGATCCGCCGGACGAGACCGGCTGCGTCCGCCCGGCCCTGCCACGCGCGGGGCCGGCTGTTCGGATGCCGGCATAAGGATTGGCAGCCCCGACGACTTTACGGCAGCATCGCGGGTCTATCGAACGCGCAGCAACCGCCCGACCATGTCCGATTTATCCACAACCTCTGATTATCGTATCGCCCTGATCGGCTACGGCACTGCCGGCCGGGTCTTCCATGCCCCGCTGATTGATGCCACACCGGGGCTGAGCCTGGCGGCGATCGTTACCGGCAATGCCGAGCGCAGCCAGGCGATCGCCTCGCGTTATCCACAGGCCGAAGTCATCGGCAGCGTCGACGAGCTCTGGACCCGGGCCGATGCCTTCGACGCCGTCGTGGTCGCCAGCCCGAATGGCTCACATGCCGAACATGCCCGGGCCGCTATCGATGCCGGCCTGGCCGTGGTTGTGGATAAACCTCTGGCCGCCGATACCGATCAAGCCCAGCGCCTGATCAATGCGGCAGCCGAGGCCGGTGTGCCGTTGACCGTATTCCAGAACCGCCGCTGGGACGCGGATTTTCTGACCCTAGCCGATCTGATCGAAGCCGGCCGGCTTGGGGACGTCCGGCGCTTCGAATCGCGCTTCGAGCGCTGGCGGCCCGAACCCAAGGCCGGCTGGAAACGCAACGCCGAACCGGGCGCGGCCGGCGGTATTCTGTTCGATCTCGGCAGCCATCTCATCGACCAGGCGCTGACCCTGTTCGGCCCGGCGACCACCGTCTATGCCGAACTCGATGCCCGGTATGCTGATTCCGCGGTCGACGACGATGCTTTCGTGGCTCTGGAACATGCCAACGGGGTGCGCTCGCATCTGTGGATGAGCAGTGTCGCCCCCGACCTCGGGCCGCGTTTCCGGGTACTCGGCGACACCGCGGCCTATGTGAAATTCGGCCTCGACCCGCAGGAAGCCCGGTTAGGCGAAGGCGCGGTGCCCGGCGGCGACGGCTGGGGCAGCGAAGCCGAGGGTGCCTGGGGCCGCCTGGGCGCCGGCGACTATAGCGAAATGGTGCCCAGCCGGGCCGGCGACTACCCGGCCTTCTACCAGCAGTTCGCGGCTGCCCTGGCCGGCAACTCCCCGCTACCGGTGGCAGCCACGAATGCCCTGGCCGGCCTGCAGATCATCGAAGCCGCGCGCCTGGCCTCGGCCGAACGCCGGACGGTCCGTCTGTAGCCAGATCTACTCGCCTCAGCGAGCCAATGGCCGGCGTTCGTGCCGGGCGCCGGTCGCTTGATCCGCTCAACGAGCGGGCTGCCTCCAATGCGAGTCTCCGGGTACCGAGTATAGCCGCCCCCAGGCCATGGGTGATCTGCAGCGCCTGGCCGAGCGCGTTGGTCGAACACGCGCTCGGCCGGCATGTCTCCACCGACCGCACGGCCCGTCGAGCCGATCCCGAAATCTGCGCGGAGAACCGTGCAGAACACCGCACATTGCCATAGCCGATGCCATCGATCGCACTGCGCCTATCGCTATGGCCCGTAGACCAGGCCGGCCGAGTCCGACCATCGGGCATCGCCTTCTAGAGGCAGATGGCGACCGCGTCGTATGCAGGAGGGCCCAGCCACCGCCAGACTCGCATTGCCGGCACATAGCGCCTAGTCTGGATCACTACTTGTCGAACCGACGGGCCACGATGACCCTATCGCTGTCGATCCCATCCGATACGGCGCCGGAAACCTTCAGCTTCGCCGACGACGGCCGGACGCCCAACAACCGGCTGCCGGTGCTCGTCTATCGCGATTTGGGCACGGCCGGTGAGATCACCGCCGAAGCCTTCGAAACGGTCTTCGCGGCCAACGCTTGGCCGCCGCAATGGCGGGGCGGCGTGTTCGCCTATCACCATTTCCATTCCAATGCCCATGAAGCGCTGGCTGTGTTCAGCGGGCAGGCCGAACTGGTACTGGGCGGCGAGGCCGGCCAACCGGTGCGCCTGGCCGCCGGCGATGTGGTTATCCTGCCGGCCGGCACCGGCCATTGCCGGATCTCGGCCAGCGCCGATTTCGAACTGACCGCAGCCTATCCCGCCGGCTACGGCGACTGGGATATCTGCAAACCCGGCGAAACCGATCACGACCGGGCCGCAGCCCGGATTGCCGCCCTACCGACCCCGGCCATCGATCCGATCACCGGCGCCGAAGGCGCCTTGGCCCAGCTTTGGGGGTAATCCTCCGACGGGCTGCCGATATCGAGCCCACCTACGGCCTCGGCCATGGTGGGCAGCGCCCGCCGCCGATCCGGCGCCAAAATGGGCACGAGGGCGCTATAGGCGGCTGATATGTCGTTGGCGCCGGCGCCCATCGCGCGTTGGACACCGCGCTGTATCGACAGCGTTCTCTGGTCGAAAACGCCCGAGCAACGCAAACGGCGGCGCGGCCTCGCGACACGAAACGACGCTCGTCGCGTCTGGCGCAAGCCTACATCGCGGGTCTGTGCCTAGGGCTTCAGATCTCATGACGACAGGCCCAAGGGCCTGTTGATGTTTCAAGCGATCGCTGCGTTGGAGCCCACTCAGCGTGTCCTGCAAGGCGCGAGTTGCGTCGTAGCCTGCTACGACGCAGCCGACGCACGCCGCGTATGCCATACGCCAACTCGCACTATAGCGGCTTGTGCAGATAGAAGCTGCACTGTCCGACCGGCCGGTCCGGCACCTCTGCAATGCAGACATAGCCGCATCGTTCGTAGAACGGCCGTGCCTGCCAGCTCGTGGTCTCGACCCAGCTATTGTGCAAACCGCAGTCGATGGCGAAGTCCTCGGCCCGGGCCATGACCGCCCGCCCCAGACCACGACCGCGGACCGCTTCGGATAGCCACAGCAGTTCGATATGTAGCGTATTCCAGAAACAGGCCGCGCGTAGACCGCCTTGGATCGTGCCGGCCTCACGCACAAAGACATGAAAACGGATTTCAGAGGCGACTTCTTCCAGCCCGGGTACGGCTTGGCGATTGAACTCGACGATGCCTTCGCTCAACACTCGAGCATCGGCCACATTCGGCGAACGGCGCAATTCTATATGCATGGCTGTAGGTCAGAGTCTTGGGTCTGTTGATATTTCGTCCACGCGCTGCACTGCCGTCCCAAATCGTGGCTGGCAAAGCAAGCCGCGGGTTCTGGGCGTGTCACGATCAAGGCTCGTAATGCCGCAGGGCGCAATCGGCGGCCTAAACCAAAGGGCCAAGCGCGGACTCGAAAACCTCGACAGGCCTCAGGGCGTGTCGTCATGACAGATACCACCGCATGATACCCGCCCATCGTCTCGGGCAGGGCGCATGCTGCCGAGCGTGGCGGGCCCCACGATCACGGCATGCCACGGGCACGCTGGGCGGGCATCACCCGCAGGCGTCCCTACCCCTGAGGCGGCCATCCAGCATTATCGTTCGCTCACGTGACCGGGCTACGCCACGCTCACGCTGTCTTGTCTTGCCGCTTCAGGGGCGTGGGGCGGCGCTGTCTCTCATGGCGACACGCCTTAGATCGTTTGCCAGACTCGCGGGCCCGGCGTATCCAGCACACCCCGAATCCGGGCCAGCGCATGAGCCAGTTCTGCGCGATCGCGGGCCGCGCTCATACAGACCCGAATCGCCTGCGGGGCCGGCTCGCTGCCTACGCAGAACGCCTCGGCCGAACTCACCCGGATCTGTTCTGCGGCCAGGCGTTCGACCACCTGGGCAGCGCGTTGTTCGGCGGGCAACTCGATCCAGAGGTAGAAGCCGCCGCGACGGCTATAGACTGTGTGGCCGGCGAGCTCCCGTTCGGCGATCCGCTGGCGCGCATCGAGCTCGGCGAACTGATTGTCCAGCACTCGATCGGCGTCGCCCGAGGCGATCCATTGACCGACGATGGAGGCAATCAGCGGTGGCGGCATCCAACTGACGTTACGCACCGCCGTAGCCACGCGTTCGTAGACCGCGCCCGGCACTCGCATGGCGCCGGAGCGCAGTCCCCCGCCGAGTATCTTGGATACCGAAAACAGAAATATCGTGCGCTCGGGGGCCAGCCGATACAGCGGTGTACCACGCTCAGCAGGCGGCAGATGCTGAACGCCGTCTTCGATCAGCCATACATCCCGGGCCCGGGCAAAGGCGACCAACGCCTCGCGCCGGGCCTCGGACAACCAGGCCGTGGTCGGGTTCTGGTGCTCGGGCATCACATACAGCACCGAAAACGGCTGCCGATCGTGGCGGCTGTACAGCACCTCGATATCCAGCCCTTCTGCATCGTGCGCCAGCCCGACCGGTCTGAGGCCGAGCTGGCCAGCAACGCTGATCAAGCCCGGATAGGTCAGACGCTCGGCCGCGATCCGGTCGCCGGGCCCGGCCAACGCGGTCGCGGCCAGGAAAATACCGTTCATACCGCCTTGATTGATGATCAGCTCGTCGGCGTCCATCGGCAGGCCGAGATGGTCAAGCCAGCGAGCATAGATATCGCGATGCGCATCCAACCCGCCCTCGGGTTGATAGTCCAGGGCATGCGCCAAGGCCTGTGGATCCTTTTGGGCTGCAGCTAACGCCCGGCCGAGCGAGGCTTCGCGCTCGCGGCTGGCCGGCGGCAGAGCCAGCGATAGATCGATCCAGGCGCTGTCGTGGCGTGCCGCGCTGACGTGGCTGAACGCGGCCCCGCGCTGAGTTTGATCGCGGACATAGGTTCCGCTGCCGACCCGCGCTTCGACAAGCCCCTGGCGCTCGGCCTCGCTGTAGGCCCGGGTGACCGTGCCCACGGTCACCCCCAAGGCTTCGGCCAGTCGCCGCTGTGGCGGCAGGCGCGCAGCGACTGCCAACTCGCCGCTTTCGATCGCTTCGCCAATAGCCTCGGCGATCTGGCGATAGCGTGCCCCCTCGCCACGCAGCGCAGGCACCCAAATTGTCATGGTAACAATAAATGAATTGACAGCATAAAAAACCGAAATACTCTTATCAAAAGAAAACTATTCGAAAATATATTCTATTTTGTACCCATACAATACATCGCCTGTCCTTGAAATTCACCTGGGCCAACGCGGTCGATGGATGCGTTGTTTAGTCACGCCCACTGGGTTCTTGCCTCGGTTCGCTGGCCCGGACACCCGCCATTCAGGCTAGGAGATAAGCGACTATGCTTGGCTTTAATACTCTGATCCCGGTCGCTTTGTTTGCCTTGGCCACGGTCGGCACGCCCGGGCCGAACAATGTGATGCTGACCGCTTCCGGTGCGCGCTATGGCTATCGTGCCACCCTCGGGCATATCGCCGGCATCCTCGGCGGCAGCGCGGTGTTATATATCGCGGTGGCTCTCGGTCTCGGGGTAGTGTTCGAGCGGTATCCGATCGTTCAAAACACGCTGCGTATGGTCGGCGCGGGCTATCTACTCTATCTGGCTTGGCGGATCGCCCATGCGCCGCCGCCCACGCTCGATGTCGACGGCGACGCGCAACCGCTGGGTTTCATGCAGGCCGCGGCGTTTCAGTTCGCCAACCCGAAGGTCTGGGTCATGGGGCTCACGCTGACGGCCTCGTTTCTACCGAAACAGGGGCCACTCTTGCTCAACGCGATCCTGCTGACCACCGTCATGCTCCTGGTCGGCGCGCCCTGTCTGTCGTTCTGGGCCGGCTTCGGCAGTCTGATCGGGCGCGCCCTGCACGGCGAACGCGCATGGCGGGTGTTCAATGCGATCATGGGTGTTCTGACCGCGGCCTGCGTCGGCTTTATCCTGTTCGACTGAAGTCTGGCGATCAGCGCCCGGCGAGCGGTTTGGTCAGGCGTTTGTACATGACCAGCGCATCGACATCGCCGGCCTCCGGATGACAGAACGCCCCCGGCAGCCGGCCGACCACGTCGAAGCCATGCCGCTGCCACAGCCGAACCGCGCCGGTATTGGTTTCGGCCACGAAGTTGTACTGCATGGCCCGGAAACCGCGAGCGATCGCCTCGCTCTGGGAATGTTCGCACATCGCGCTTGCCCAGCCCTGACCGCGCGCCGATTCGGCCACGATATAGCCACAATTGGCGACATGGGCGCCCTGGCCAGGCTGGTTGGCAATCAGATAATAGGTCGCAACCACCCGGCCTTGATTATCGCAGCCGACGAAGGTCGCTGCCGGCTTGTGCATCCAGATCGTACGGGCCTCGGCTTCGGTGATCTCCGGTGGGTAAGCGTAGGTCAGCCCGGCGGCGAACACTGGAGCCAGACAGGCCCAGATCGCCGGCCAATCGTGATCGGTTGCAGGTCGTATCGAATCCATATGCCTAGCTTATCGAACCCCTGGCCCGATATCGATATCACCGGGTCGATCGCCGCTCACGATCACCGGTTCAGAAATCGTTCATTATCGATCGAGGGGGTCATGGGCGCATAGCCGGTATCAATAACCGATCGCTTAATCGATCGCCGCGATAAAGGGTTGCTATCGACCCCGCCGATTATCGATCGACCCTCGAGCCTATGAGCGAGGCGCAGCCATATCGGCACGCCTGTTGGACAGCGATTGAAAGCCGCCATATATAAATATTAAGTATTTGTTTTATAACAATTTTTATCATCAAAAAAAACAGCTTGATTTTTTTTCTCAACAAGGGTTGTCAAATTCGACTTTAGGCGTAGAATCGCCGCCGTCAGCCGGAGATATCGTGACAAATCGGGGCCCAAAGCGCCGATTTCCGATGGATCATTCTCCGCTGACATCGGGCTTGTCCCCAAGAGGCAATATTTGCTGATTTTTATTCGTTAATTGGCATCTGCGCCGAACGGCCGAGGGAAGCGGCTTTCGTCAGTGCAGATGCCGGATTTGACATGGGGCCGTATGAGCACACGGCCCAAACCGGTTTTGAGGAGCATTGATGATGAATACGTTCAAGCTGAACATCGTGAACAGCCTGGTGGTCACTGGCCTGGTGGCCGCCTCGATGATGATGCCGATCGTCGCCGCCGAACTGGCCCAGACGCCGACCACGCAACAGTCGGCCCCGGCCGCGGCCCAGACCACGGATGCCGATACGATCCGCTGAGTCGGTACAACCGCCTAGCCGATACATCGAGTGATCGATGTATCGATCAATGCCTGGCCTTCGCGCCGGGCATTTTTTTGTCCGCTCGTCATGGCCAGGACACCGGCCGACCGATAGCGGTTGCCGTTGTGCGTGCGTCCGAGCCAAGATAGCGCCTACCGAGGTCCGGGCCGCCTTTGGCTCGTGGGTGACAAGGGTTGGCATGCTCGATGCATTGGCAATGCCGCTCCGTGCGCCCGGCGGTCGGCATGGAACGACCGGGGCCCTGCCGATCCATCGGCCGGTCGCCTGCGCGGCCGCTGTCTACAACAAGGACGAGTATGATTCGACAGTCTCTGACGCCCGCGGCCATTGCGCTCGGGTTGGCCCTCTCGCAGACCGCGATCGCCGCGGATACAGACGCCAAAGCCGCCGATATGAAGCTGTCGGCTGCCAAACAGATCTTCGATACCGACAATCTCAACGACAAGGTCGGTGCCTGCCAGAATCTCGATACCTTCGTGAACGCGAAGTGGATCGCTGACAATCCGATCCCGGACGATCACACACGCTGGGGCTCGTTCAACATGCTGGCCGAGAAGAGCCTCGACGATCAGCATACGATCGTGAAAAAAGCCGCCGCCGAGGCCGATCAGGCCGACCCGGACTCGCTCCAGGCCAAGACCGGGCATCTGTATGCCTCGGGCATGGATACCAAGGCCATCAACAAGGCCGGCTATAATCCGATCAAGCCGCGTCTGGCCGCAATCGACAACATCGATTCGCGTTCGGCGCTGACCCAGTATCTAACCGATGCCTTTGCAGCCGGCCAGGGCCAGGTCTTCGCCCTCGATGCCAGCCCGGATTACAAGAACGCAAAGAACGTCATCGCCTATGCCTACCAGGGGGGGCTCGGTCTGCCGACGCCGAAGTACTATACGTCCAAGGACTATGCCGACCAGCGCGCGGCCTATGTCGACTATATGACCCAGCTATTCAAGCTGGTGGGCGAATCGGACGACCAGGCCGCCAAGAACGCCAAGCAGGCCATGGCCCTGGAAACCCAGCTGGCCAAGCATTCGCTGTCGCGGGTGGAAATGCGCGACCCGAAGAACCAGTACCATTTTGTCAGCCTCGACGAGGCCAACAAGGCCACGCCGAATTTCGACTGGCAGGCGTTCTTCGACGCCCAGGATGCCGACATCGAAAAAGGTTTTTCGCTGTCCGAGCCGAAGTTCTTCAAAGAATTCGATAAGCTGCTCGGCAACGCACCGATCGACCAATGGCAGGCCTATCTGCGCTTCCATGCCATCGACGATGCCGCGCCGCTGCTCGCCGAGTCGTTCAACGATGCCCATTTCGGCTTCTACGGCACCACCCTCAATGGCCAGCCCAAGCAGAAAGCACGCTGGAAACAGACCCTGGACGCGGTCAATCAGGCTATGGGCCAGGGGCTCGGCCAGCTCTACGTCGCCGAATACTTCCCGCCGCAAGCCAAGGCCCGCGCCCAGAAGATGGTGGCCAATATCCGTGCCGCCTTGAAAACCCGGATCCAGAACAACGACTGGATGAGCGAGAAAACCAAGGACAAGGCGCTCGACAAGTGGTCGAAGTTCCTGCCCAAGATTGGCTATCCCGAGCACTGGCGGTCCTGGGACGGCCTGGATATTTCGGCCGACGACTTCTACGGCAACATGGAACGCGCGGCGAAGTTCAATCACGACTACGAGATGGCCTACGTCGGCCAGCCGCGTGATCGCCAGCGCTGGGGCATGACGCCGCAGACCGTCAACGCCTACTACAACCCGACCGATAACACTATCAACTTCCCGGCCGCCATCCTGCAGCCGCCGTTCTTCTATGCCCATGGCGATGATGCCGTGAACTACGGTGGCATCGGCGCGGTGATCGGCCACGAGTCCAGCCACGGTTACGACGACCAGGGCAGCCAGTTCAATGGCAACGGCAATCAGGTCAACTGGTGGACCAAAGCCGACCGCAAGGCCTTCGACCAACGCACCCAGCAGCTGGTCGATCAGTTCAACCAGTACACGCCGATTCCCGGCAAGCCGGATCTGCACGTCAACGGCAAGCTCACACTCGGCGAAAACATCGCCGATCTGGACGGTCTGACCCTGGCCTACGACGCCCTACAGCGGGCCCTGGCCAACAAGCCGGCCGAAGCCAAGACCAAGATCGACGGCTATACCCAGGAGCAGCGCTTCTTCATGGCCTGGGCCCGGGTCTGGCGCGGGCATAGCCGCGACAAGGCGCTCGAAGTCCAGCTCAATTCGGACCCGCATTCGCCGATGACCTATCGCGCCATCGGTGCGCCGTCGAACATGCAGGCCTTTGCCAAGGCGTTTAGCTGCGAACCCGGCGACAAGATGGTCCGGCCCGACGACCAGCGCGTCGAGATCTGGTGATCAACCACTGATCGGCGTTGGCCGATCTTGGGCCGATCAGGCCGCGGGGTTCGCCCTGCGGCCTTTTTTGTTGCTACCGCCCCAAGAGCCGGGCCTAACCGCTCGCTCGACGCTGGCCGAGGCCATTCCGATCGGTCCGGCCATACGCCGCCAACGCGGTCGCCGGATACGCACCGCAACGACGCCGCCAAAGCTGCTGCCCAGGTATTGGGAGGCACATGCCGATCGCGGCTATATCGCGTTGGTAGCCACTCGGTCCGTTGCTCTTGTAGCCGAGGCACGGCGCGCGCCATGCCTAAAAGCCGCAACCCTGACTCGATCGAGACCTCCGACAATTCCAGCCGACACAGCCCCTCGCCAGACCGAGGCCTCACCAAATATTGGGTCCGAGCGCCATCTTGATTTTCGGTCAAAGGCCCCGGTCGACTGTTCATGACCGCCCAGGCCTTGAACACCCAACGCCCCGGCGCACACGACAGTCGACACCCGCACGATGGTGCCGGGTTGCAGTAACGCCGGTCATATCGTCGAACAGTCACGGCGCGCCGCCGGGTCATCAGGCATCGAAACAACGCCACCCACGATGCCGCCTACTAGGCTTGCGCCAGCGGCCCGGTAATAGCGCTGCCGGACAGGAGCCGGCTTGGCCAGGGCCATGTCATCCCGCTCGATCGCTGCAAAACAGGCTATGCGCAGCGATGGCCGCCCGGGCCGGGTTATTGAATGCCCGGCCCGGATTCCACCAGTGCCTCAATCGCTGTCGTTACTTGGGTTACCGTGCGGCGGCAACGGCGGCAGCTTGGGCTGGTAATCGATCGACGGCGCCGGCTGGTATGGCTTGGGCGGATTCTTTTTCAGCTTGTCTAGGGCGATCGAGACGGCTTTTTCCAGCTGCGGGTCGTGGCCGGCGCGCATTTTGGCCGGGTCCTGCCAGACTTCGACATCCGGGGCCACGCCATGGTTTTCCACCGGGAAACGACCATCGATACCTTCAACCGCCGTGTTCGGCGCGGTCACGGTGCCGCCGTCCATCAGCTCGGGAAAGCCGCCGATACCGACCAGGCCGCCCCAGGTGCGTTTGCCGACCAGCGGGCCGATCTGGTCGCGCTTGAAATACCAGGGCAGCGCATCGCCGCCGGAGCCGGAGAACTGATTGATCAGCATCACCTTCGGACCGAAGATCGCCTCTGGCGGGGTAAGCGCCTGCTTGCCCCAGCGAGTCACGTTGAGGGTCATCGGCTCGCGCTTGAGGATATCGATGATGTAGTCGGCCAACAGCCCGCCATGGTTGAAGCGCTCGTCGATGATCACGCCCTGCTTGTCGACCTGGGAGAAGAAATAGCGGTTGAAGTTGCTATAACCGCCCCAGTGGGTATCCGGCAGATAGACATAGCCGAGCTTGCCGTCGCTCAACTTATCCACAAGCTGGCGATTGTGTTCGATCCAGGCGGCATGCCGCAGACGGTGCTCAGCGGACACCGTCTTGACGGTGATCTGGTGGCCATCGTCGAGATCGGGCTGGCTGCCAACGGTCAACGTGACCTGGGTATCGGCCAGATTCTCGAAGGCGGCATAGAGATTGGTCTTAGCCGTCAGCGGTTGGCCGTTGACCGCGAGCAGATAGTCGCCTTCGTGCACCTTCAGCCCGGGTGCGGCCAGCGGCGCTTTGATATCAGGGTTCCACAGACCGCCGTCATAGATCCGATCGATACGATAACGGCCCTGATCGATGTTGAAATCTGCCCCCAACAGGCCGACGCCGACATGTTCCATGGGCGGCTGATGGCCGCCACGGATGAACATATGTCCGACCGAGATATAGCTGAGCATTTCCTTGAATAGAAAACTCAGGCCGTCGCGGCTGGCGATGCCGGGTAGATACGGCGCGAAGTGTTTTTCGGCCGCCTCTACATCGAGTCCGTGGTAGTGATCGTCGTAGAAAAATGCCCGCTGGAAGCGCCAGGCATCGCGATACATCTGGGCCCATTCGGCCTGCGGATCGATCTCGACCCGCACCCCGTCGGTCGCCAGCCGTTTCGGATCGGCCTTGTCACCGGGCTCGCTCTTGGCGATCACCCAGTGGTGATCGGCTTTTTGGTACAACAGCTTGGCGCCATCCGGGGTGAACGTCACGTGGCTGACATCCGAAACCAGGGTCTTGGTCTTTTGATCGTCCAGCTTGAAGCGTCGCACGGTGACCTTCGGCGGCCCTTCACTGGGCGAGGTTTCGACCAGCGGCGCTTTCTGTAGATACAAGACACCGCTAGCGCCGGCATCCAGTCCAACATAGTTGGCGGCATCGATCGGCAATGCCACGGCACGCCGCGCCAGGCCATCAAAATCGATGGCGACCTTGGGCTGGGTCTTGTCGTTGCCGGTCTTTTGGGTCTTGGCGGTCTTTTGGGCGTCGTTGGTTTTATCGCCGCCGGCGGCATCCATTTCGCTGTCCTTGCCCGGATCCGAATCGTCGTCGGCGTTTTCATAGCCGGTCTTCGGCGCCAACGGCGAGGAGCGGTCGGCGCTCAGCGTGGCCGCATAGACATGGCGGGTGACCGGGCGTTGCATGCTCGACATATCCAGCCAGCCGTGGGCGAGCCCGGTATTGGTGCTGGACGTGAAATACAGCGTCTTGCCGTCGGCATCGAACACCGGATAACGCACGTCGCTGGCGCCTTCGGTGATCTGATGGGTCGAACCGTTGGCCACCGAATAGACGAACGCGGCGTGCAGGAAGTTATCCAGCACCTTGGTGAATACTACCCAGCGGCCATCGGGCGACCAACGGGCGTCGAAGGCATGCAGCTGGTCGTAGTTGTCGGTCGCGATCTTCTTCGGCGCTGGATCATCGGCTGTGAGATCGAGCATCCAGAGCTGCAGTTTCTGGTCGGACAACAGCAGCTTCTTGCTGTCCGGCGACCACTGCACATCGTAATAATAGGCGTTGTCCTGGCCGAGCTTGATCCGGCGTGTCTTGCCGGTGCCGTTCTGGGCGGCGATGTATAGATCGTATTCGCCGTCGGCATCCGAGAAATAGGCAACGTGTTCGCCATCCGGCGACCAGGCCGGCTGGCGATCCATCGCGCCCGGGCTATGGGTCAGATTAGCGGCATTGCCGTGCTCGGCAGGCACGGTCACGACCTCGCCGTGGGCCTCGAAGGCGGCACGTACGCCCTGGGGCGAGATCGCAGCATGCGCGATTTCGTCGCCGACCTTGATGTAGCGCTGGCGTCGCTGCGGCATATCGCCGGCCACGTTCACATCCACGGCATGCGCCTTGCCGGTTTTCGGATCGAAGATATGCAGCCGGCCGAACTGGGAATAGACGATCTGGCCGTTGCCGGCCGAAGCCGAGGTGATATCGAAGCCCGGATTGTCCAGCACCTGCTCGGTCTGGCCACTATCCGGATGATAGGCATAGAGGGTGATCGGGCCGGAACGATCGGACAGAAAATAGACCGTATCGCCGATCCACATCGGGCTGTTGTCGCTTGCCCCCTTGGGGTTAGGCACCCGCGTGACCGAGGAATCGGCGAGTTTAGCCAGCCAGACATTGGTGTACTGGCCGCCCTGATAATCCTTCCAGAACGGCTCCCACTGGAAGCCGGGGACATAGGCCAACTGCTTGCCATCGGGCGAATAGCTGCCAGTCTCGGCTTCGGGCAGCGGCAGTTGCCGCGGCAGGCCTTGGCCGTCGAGGCCCACACTGTACAGCTGATCCGGGTCGGAGGTGCTATGCCGGTTCGAGCGGAACAGCAGGCGCTGGCCATCCGGGCTCCAGCCCACGGCCACATCCGCCGAAGGGTGCCAAGTCAAGCGCTTGGGTTGGCCGCCGGTCGCGGGCACTACATAGACATCGGTATTGCCGTCGTAGGTGCCGGTGAAGGCGACCTTGGAGCCGTCCGGCGAAAACAGCGGCGCCCGCAGCCGATCCATGCCCGAGGCCAGAATATGGGCATCGCCGCCGGTGCGCGACACTTCCCAGAGCTGGCCGCCATATTCGAATGCGATCGATTGGGCTGACAGGGTTGGCTCGCGCAGCAACTTGAGCGTATCCGGCGCCGCCGACGCCGCCCCCGGCACGGCCAACGCCACCGCCAGGCCAATCAGCGCCGGTCGGTGCCAAGTCACGCGTTTGTTCAAATTCATCCCCAACTCCCTGTTTTTGAATTACTGCACTCAGGGCACAGCCATGGCCTCGAAGCATTGCAAATGCCGGGCCAAGCGGCCAGTGTAGACTGCACCCGATAGGCCATGGGCGGCCTGCTCTTGCCCGGCCCAGTTCGGCCAGATCATGCAGGCGTGCCTGATCGCCCCGTTGCTGTCACGACAGGCCCTCGAAGGCCATACAGTCATGCTCGATATCAGCCAGATCATTTCGGATTACGGCCCGTGGGCTATTTTCATGCTGGTGCTGATCGAGGACTTCGGCGTCCCGGTGCCCGGCGAGACCGCGTTGATCTCGGCGGCGCTGCTGGCCTCCCAGGGCAAGCTGCCGATCGCCTGGCTACTGCCCGCGGCGTGGCTAGGCGCGGTGATCGGCGACAATATCGGCTATGCCATCGGCCGGCTTGGCGGCCGGCGTCTGGTCTTGCGCTACGGGGCACGGGTCGGCATCACCGACGAGCGCCTGGGCCGAGTCGAACGGTTTTTCGCCCGCCGCGGCGGGGTAATTGTGGTAGTGGCCCGCTTTTTTGTCGGCCTTCGCCAACTCAACGGTATCGTGGCCGGCATCGGCTGCATGGCCGCGCCACGCTTTGTGCTGTACAACGCGCTGGGCGCTGCCCTGTGGGTTGGGCTATGGGGGTTCGGCACCTACTGGTTCGGCGAGCATTTCTCCAAGGCCCTGAAAACCTTCGGCCCGACGGCGTTGTATATCGCAGCGGGCCTGGCCGGTGCCGCGGTGCTTGGGTATATCGTCTGGTGGTGTTGGCGTCGTCGTCGCCGGCCCTCGAATCTCTCCTAAGCCGGCGGTGGTCTGTGTCTAAGACCAAAAACTAACAGGCCTGGGACCGTTTCCACGGTAGGGTGGGCCGCCCTTGTCGCCCAGACTTGTCGCCTACAAAGGAGACTCCCATGGACCACTGGCACCAGACCCTGTCGACCGGGCCGCTGCTGGGTATCGCGGTCGCGGCGATCGCCCTGCTGCTCGTGCTGATCATCCGCTTTAAGGTGCATGCCTTTCTGGCGCTGACCGTGGTCAGCCTGGTCACCGGCTTTGCTACCCTGATCCCGCCGGACCAAATATTGCCGACCATGCTCGACGGTTTCGGCGAGACCCTGGCCTCGGTAGCCCTGCTGGTCGGCTTCGGGGCCATGCTCGGCCGGCTGGTCGAGCACTCCGGCGGGGCCAAGATCCTGGCCGATCGAATGGTCGAAGTATTCGGCGAGAAACGCGCCCCGTTCGCCCTCGGCCTGGCCTCGCTGTTCATGGGCTTTCCGATCTTCTTCGATGCCGGGCTGGTGGTGATGCTGCCGATCATCTTTGCCGTTGCCCGGCGCTTGAACGGGCCGTTGCTGTTGTACGGCATACCGGCGGCCGGGGCATTTTCGGTGATGCATGTGTTCGTACCGCCGCATCCCGGGCCGGTGACCGCGATCACGGCCTTTGGCGCCAATCCCGGGCTGGTACTACTGACCGGGATCATCGTGGCGTTTCCCATGTGGTATGTCTCGGGCTATCTCTGGGGCAAGATCGCGGCCCGCTATCATCCGTTCCCGGTCGCCGAGCACCTGTTCGGCAGTATCGATCACGACACCATCGACAACCCACCCCGTGTGGCCACCGTGATCGGGCTGCTGCTGATTCCACTAGTGCTGATCTTCGCCAATACGGCGCTGCATTTCGCGGCCACCCTGGGCTGGGTGAATGATCAGGCCGGGTGGTTTCACGTGTTACGGCTGTTCGGCCAGACCCCGGTCGCGCTGCTGATCGCAGTGCTGGCGGCTTCCTATGTTCTGGGCTGGCGTCGCGGCGAGCACGGCAGCGCGCTGGAAAAGATTCTGGATTCAGCACTGCCGGCGATCTGCTCGGTAGTGCTGATCACCGGCGCCGGCGGCATGTTCGGCGGGGTCTTGCAGGCCTCGGGGATCGGCGATGCGCTGGCCGACTCGCTCAACGATCTCGGCCTGCCGGTGATTGTGGCCACTTATGTCGTAGCGGTCGCCATTCGCCTGGCCCAGGGCTCGGCTACGGTGGCGCTGGTCACGGCGGCCGGTTTGATGGCCCCGGCGGTCACCCAGGGCGATTATTCGGCGATGCAGGTAGTCGCATTCGTGTTCGCGGCGGCCGGCGGCTCAGTGTTCGCCAGCCACGTCAACGATTCCGGCTTCTGGCTGGTCGGCCGGCTAATGGGCATGGACGTGGCCACGACACTCAAGACCTGGACGGTGCAACAGGCGCTCGAGTCGATCGTCGCCTTTGTCATCGCCTATGCCATTTTCCTCATCTTCTAGGTACAACCCATGACCGATGCACTGTTCGATGTCAGCGGCCGGCTGGCGCTGATCACCGGCTCCTCGCGCGGGCTGGGCGCCGCCCTGGCCCGCGGCTTGGCCGAGCGTGGCGCCCGGGTGATCCTACACGGCCGCGACCCGGAAAAACTGGCCGCGACCGCCGAAACCCTGGCCGGCGAAACCGGGGCCGAGGTCGCCCATGTGGCTTTCGACGTCACCGATGCGGCGGCGGTCAAGCAGGCTGTGGCCGAAGTGATTACGGCCCATGGGCTGCCGGATATCCTGATTAACAACGCCGGCCTGCAAAAACGGGCGCCGTTTGCCGAGTTCGAGCCGGCCGACTGGGATGCGGTGGTCACGACCAATCTATCGAGTGCGTTCTATGTCGCCAATGCCCTGGCCGGGCCGATGGCCGAGCGCGGTGCCGGCAAGATCGTCAACCTCGGCTCGGTACAGTCGAAACTGGCCCGAGAGACGATCGCGCCCTATGCCGCCTCCAAGGGTGGCGTGGCCATGCTCACCCAAGGCATGGCCGCGGACCTGGCCCGCTACAACATCCAGGTCAACTGTATTTCACCCGGCTATTTCCAGACCGACATGAACACTGCCTTGTGGCAGGACGCGGATTTCGATGCCTGGATCAAAAAACGCACGCCAGCCGCGCGCTGGGGCCAGCTCGGCGAACTGATCGGCACCTTGATCTATCTCTGCTCGGATGCCTCGAACTTCGTCTCCGGCCAGAATATCTTCGTCGATGGCGGCATGAGCTCAGTGGTCTGATCGGTAGCCTGGCGGGTAGTCTGGGCCGTCCGGCGAGACCGGATCGAATCTTGCATACTGCACCGACCGACGATTCGCTGACTGTATAAGGACGGGTGCATGACTTGTTTTTCGATTCGCTTGGGATTGGCCTGTGCGGCACTGACGATCGCGGCCGTGCCGGCAGCCGCGACCGCCGAAGATAGCGCGACACCGGAGGGCGCCGAGGCTCGTATCGCTAGGCATATGCATGCCCTGGCCAAGCCCCAGACCGCGACCACCGACGGCCAGGTCACGATCGACGGCCAGACGATCGACTATATCGCCAAGACCGGTACGCTCACCCTGCACGGCAGTGGCGAGCAAGAGGCCGTACCGACGGCGAGCATGTTCTATGTCGCCTACTTCAAAAAAGGCGCCGATGCGGCCAAGCGCCCGGTGACCTTCATCTACAACGGGGGCCCCGGCTCGGCCTCGGTGTGGCTACATATGGGCTCGGTCGGGCCCAAACGCGTGGTGACCTCGGACGACGCCCATACCCCAGCCGCGCCCTATCGGCTAGTCGATAACGACGACAGCCTGCTGGATGCCACCGACGTCGTGTTCGTGGACGCTCCGGGCACCGGTTTTTCGCGCCTGATCGCCGAGGCCAAGGAAACATCGGCGCGCGAAGCACTGATGAAGAAACGCAAGAAACACTTCTACAGCGTAGATGGCGATGGCGAGGCGTTCACCCAATTCATCACCCGGTTCTTATCGACCTACGATCGCTGGAACTCGCCGAAATATCTGTTCGGCGAAAGCTATGGCACGACCCGTTCGGCCGTGCTGGCCAACGAGCTGCAAAACAAGGCCAGCGTCGATCTCAACGGGGTGATTCTGCTGTCGCAGATTTTGAACTTCGATACCAGCATCGACGGCCCGAACGCCAACCCCGGCGTGGATCTGCCCTATGAACTGGCCCTGCCGAGCTATGCTGCCACGGCCTGGTACCACCATAAGCTGCCCGGCAAGCATCCGGCCAAACTGCAGCCGTTTCTGAACCAGGTCGAAGCGTTTGCCACCGGGCCCTATGCCCAGGCTTTGATGGCCGGTAATCAACTCTCGGACAAGCGTCGCGATGCGATCGCCAAGCGCCTGCATCAATTCACCGGGCTGCCGGTGGCCTATCTCAAGAAAGCCGATCTACGCGTGACCGGCGGCGAATTCGAAAAGAATCTGCTGTCCGGGGCGGATCAATCCACCGGGCGGCTGGATACTCGTTTTGCTGGGCCCAGCATCGATCCACTCTCGCAGGGATCGCAGTACGACCCCCAGGCTTCGGCAATCGGTTCCGCCTATGTCACGGCCTTCAACCACTACGTACACGATACCCTGCACTTCGGCGACGACATGCACTATCGGTCGATCACCGGTCTCTGGCATAGCTGGGATTTTTCGCATACCCAACCGCATGCCGACCATCCGAGCCGCGGTGCGACCAATGTCATGCCGGACCTGGCTACCGCGATGAAAACCAACCCGAATCTCAAGGTAATGCTCAACGGCGGCTATTACGATCTGGCCACGCCGTTCTATGCCGCGGTTCACGAGATGCAGCATCTGCCGATTCCCGAGCAACTGGCGGCCAATATCTCCTATCACTGGTACGACTCCGGGCATATGGTCTATGCCCACAAGCCGTCACTGGACAAGCTGCATGACAATATCGCGGCCTTCATTCGCGATACCGACAACATCGATAGCACGGATTCAGAAACGGCCTCTCAGGGCGGCTCGTCCTAGGGCCTGTTGATATGTCGGGCGATCGCCGCGTTGGCAGCTCCGCCTATCGTGTCGTACAAGGCGCGAGCTGCCGCTTGGTGGCCTGTCACGCCCGAGACAGAGAACGCTGCAAAACGCGGTGAGGCCACAACGCTAGATTGCCGCATGACAGCGCTGGGTGCGGACTCGCACAAAACTTTAACCAACCCCGGAGCTCGTTCCGGGGCTGGTGGGTAGCAGACCGAAGCACTGTGAAGGTTGCGTGGTCGTGCGGCGTCAGAGGGTTGCCACCCGGGTTTGCGGCGAACAGCTCTGGCAGGACGGCCATCCTGCGATATGACTGTTTTTACAAAGCAGGATCGGCTCGACACCGCTGCAGCACTCGCCCAAAAGCACTATCGCCGGTGCCGCGTGAACCCATCGTGTCGTACGCATTGACCCGCGGCCGGCCGGCGGCGGCTGAACCTGCCACCGGAGGCCTCATTCGGACCGAACACCAGTCAGGGCTCAGCTTTCTTTTTTATCGGCTTTCTTGGCGTTCTTACCACTGCTGCCGTTGTTCGAGCTGCTGCTTTTCGAGCCGTCGCTTTCGAACAAGTCTTTGACCGAATCGAAGATCTCAGCCGGGCGGAACGGGTAATGGTCTATATCGTCGCGGCTGGCGATTCCGGATAGCACCAGAATCGTATGTAGCCCGGCCTCGATGCCGGCGACCACATCGGTATCCATGCGATCACCGATCATACCAGTGCGCTCCGAGTGGGCACCCAGCTTGTTCATCGCCGAGCGAAACATCATCGGGTTGGGCTTGCCGACATAGTAGGGCTCGCGCTTGGTCGCGGCCGTGATCAAGGCCGCGACCGCCCCGGTGGCCGGTAGCACGCCCTCGGCGCTCGGACCGGTTACGTCTGGATTGGTCGCGATGAAACGAGCCCCGTCGTTGATCAGTCGGATGGCCTTGGTGATCGCCTCGAAGGAGTAGGTCCGGGTCTCGCCTAGAACCACGAAATCGGGGTTGGCATCGGTCATCACGAAGCCAGCTTCATGCATGGCGGTCGTCAGACCGGCCTCGCCGATGATGAACGCCGATCCTTTGGGCGCCTGATCGGCCAGAAACGCCGCGGTCGCCAGCGCCGAGGTCCAGATCTGGTCCTCGGGCACCTCGATACCGCTGCGTGACAGCCGCGCCGACAGGTCCCGGGGCGTATAGATCGAATTATTGGTCAGCACCAGAAACCGCGTGTCATTGGCCCGCCATCGATCGATCAGATCGGCCGCACCCGGCAGTGCCTTGTTCTCGTGCACCAGCACGCCGTCCATATCCGTCAGCCAACACTCGATATCGCGTTGTGTCACGAGGCCCTCGTGGTTGTAGGTGTCATACGCCAACCGATCATACCGGCTCTGACGACACGACCGTTGATTTCCGGAAAACCGCCTCGAATCCGCTTCTTTCAGCCTGTTATTTAATTTTACCGAATAATTTATTATTTCAAGCTTTCAGAACCTTACAGCAAGGCTCTACTAACCTGTACGCAATTGATACTTGCCGATCTCTATGCAATGTGCATATTTTAAAAATTCGATGATTTAACCCAGGGAGAAATGGGACCCATGAAAAAACTGCTTATGGCCGCGGTAGCGGCATTATTGTTCTATGCCGGCACCGCTCTAGCCGCGGTAGATGTCAACACAGCGACCGCTGCCCAGCTCGAAACGCTGGATGGCATCGGCAGCGTGAAGGCCCAGGCCATCATCGCCGATCGCAAGGCCAATGGCGATTACCAGCGTCTTGACCAACTTACCCGCGTCGATGGGATCGGCGCCAAGACAGTGGAAGGGCTTCGCTCGGAGGCCACGGTCGGCAAGGACAGCGGTGATAGCGACAGCGATAGCACCAGCTAATCGCAGGCGCAGGCTGGCCGATCTGGGTCGGCCTGCGCGATACGTCGCAACCTACGACGACTGCATACTGCGATCGCGCGATCCGGGGCGCTACACTCGGGCCCATGAGCACGCAATCCGGCAAATTGGTGGTCGGCATCTCTTCCAGAGCCTTGTTCGATCTGGAAGACAGCCACGCCGTATTCGAAACCCAGGGCCGTGAGGCCTATTGCGAATACCAGATCGAACATGAAGAGGACGTTCTCGAACCCGGGGTAGCTTTCGGGCTGGTCCGCAAACTGCTCGCGCTCAACGACCAAGCCGAGCGGGTCGAGGTCATTCTGCTGTCGCGCAACAGCGCCGATACCGGCCTGCGGGTGTTCAACTCGATCGCTCACCACGACTTGCCGATCACGCGGGCGGCGTTCACCAGCGGCGACTCGCCCTGGCGTTATGTTTCGGCCTTTGGGGCCGATCTGTTCTTGTCGGCCGATCCGGACGATGTCCGGGCCGCACTTGCAGCCGGTTGTGCCGCAGCCACGATCGTGCCCGGCCATTCGATCGCGGCCGACGAAGGCGAGCTCAAGATCGCTTTCGACGGCGATGCCGTGCTGTTTTCCGACGATGCCGAACGGATCTTCAAACAGCACGGTCTTGCAGCGTTCACCGAAGCCGAATCGGCGGCTGCAGACGAACCGCTGCCCGGTGGGCCGTTCAAGGCGTTTCTCGAAGCCCTGACCCATATCCAGGCGGAATTCGATCCTGCGGAATGCCCGATCCGTACGGCGCTGGTTACCTCACGCAGTGCGCCAGCCCACGAACGGGTCATTCGTACCCTGCGTGCCTGGCATATTCGCATCGACGAAGCCCTGTTTCTTGGCGGTATGGCCAAGGCGCAGTTCCTGCGTGCCTTTGGCGCCGATATTTTCTTCGACGACCAGGCCACGCATATCGGTCCGGCCTCGGGCATGGTCGCAGCCGGCCATGTGCCCCACGGCGTGGCCAACGAATCCGAGCCGTGAGGGCGCTTCGGCCCGCGGCATTAGTTGCCGACGCTCAACTCCGGCTGCGCACAGCGCGGGCCGGGACAACGCGTGCTCAGAATATAGCGCCAGAAGTCGTCGTTGAGCTGGGCCAGGACCTCGGCCTTGGCTTCGACCCTCATCAGCCGGCGGGTGTTGAGCAGGGTCGGATAGTCGATCACCAGGACACGGTGGGCCAACCGCCATTCGGGGTCTTCGACCTGGGCCGCGGGCAGGGCCCAGAGGCCGGCGGTCTGGGCCGGCCGTTGGACGACATTGCGCTCGATCAAGCCTGCCTGCTCGTGGCGGGTCAGCACCGAGTGGCGACGACGGGCGGTGAGGTCGTTATTACGGCGCGGGCGAATCACGTCGCCGGTGTCGCCGAAATGGGTCAGGCTGACGTGGGTAACGTCGGCCGTGATCAGGCGGACGTCACGGAGGGTTACCCGAACGTTGGTGCCGTTGGCACAGTCGATATGCACTCGGTCTTCATCGGGGTCGCGGTGTTCCGAACGGATCAGCTTTTCGAGCTTGTACGCCAGGGTGTTGTTGCGCAGTACGAAAAAAACATACACCAGGCTAGACCAGGCCACGAACGACATCACGGTCGCAAAAATGTTTTGTAGAATCGGGCCCCAGGCCCCCCGCCTGCCTTCGTTGTGAACACGCTGCAACCACGCCGCGCCCCGGGGATGGTCGCCAATTTGATACAGGCTGCGCTATGAACTGGTTCACGAGCCTGCTGGTCGCGCTTGCCGCCCTGGCGGCCGTGGCATTGTTGGTCGTCGTACCTGCGCGGCTGAAGCCCGAGCAGCGTTTATCGGCCCGACAGCGGCGCCGGCTGGCCCGACTGCTGCCCTGGCATCGCCGGCTGGATGCCCGGCGCTGGGATCGGCTGTGTCGGCGTACGGCCCGGGTCCTGAGTGAACTCACCGTGCTCGACGCCGAGGGACAGCCGCTCGCCGATAATCGGCAGCTGGCGATCGCCGGCCAGATCGGGCTGCTGTGTCTGGGCGCGCAGCCAACCGAGACCCGACTACCGGCCGAGATCGTGGTCCATGCCGACGGCGCGCCCCAGGCTCCGGAGCCCCAATGGACCGGCGTGATCGAGGACATCGGCGAACTGGCTACCGGCCAGCCATGGCAAACCCTACGCCTGCATCTGGCATGGCCGGCCGTGGCTGCGGCATTGGCCGGCGCCGAGACCAATCCGGTAGTACGCGAGCTGGCTCGGCTGCAGGATTTTTCGGCCCCCATGAGCGGCGATGCGACCAGCCAGAGCTGGAAGAACGCCCTGGAAAACCAGCGCCGCTCGATCGTCCAGCAAGGCGGTTCGGCCATGCTCCGGCCGGCCGACGACCTGGATACGGATGCGTTCTTCGGCCGGGCCGCAGAACTATTTTTCCAGCGTGGCGATGCCCTGGCGCGCACCCATCCAGAGCTCTATGCGCTGCTGGCGGCCTATTTTGATCTAGAAACGGCTCGCAGCCGCCCATCCGGGCATCGGACCCCGGCTATTTCGGGCCAATCGTGATTGTTCCGCTGCCTGGCAGGGTCTCCACGAAATCGCTGCCAGCTAGCCTGGAGGGCGTATAAACGCCGCCTTCGGGGGCCTCGGCCAGCAGCCGACGCGCCAGCGCCAGACTGGCGTGGACGGTGACATCGTAGCCGTTGGCCACATGCACACGCCCGACCCGGCATTCGCCGGCTGCGTTGCGCACTTCGCCCCAGACATGGGTGGTATGCCGCTGCCGGCTGGGTTGATCCGGCCCCTGTATGCGGGCAGCCCGGGATTTGAGAAACTGCTGCACCGGGCCGAGCCCCAGTAGCGGGCGGACCCAGTTGAGCCGTTTGACCTGTTTGATACGGGCCGGCGATATCGGCATGTAGACGGCGATATCTGGTATGTGCGTGCTGTGGTAGGCCGTAGAGACATCGCCCCAGGGAATGGTCATGGCTTGCTTGGGCCCGGCGCCGAAATCGATCTCGCGCACATCTGCTGCCAGCGGCACACTCACGATCCGGCCGTCACGGCGTACTCGGCCGCCACCGGCCAGGGCCTCGACCGAGGTTCGGGCGGTACCCGGCGACAAGCCGGAACGCGAATCAAAGCCGAGGGCTAGCGTTTCGGCATCCGGCAGCGCCTCGGCGAGCGCTGCCGCCAGGCAATCGGTGGGCACGACATCGAAGCCGGCGCCTGGGCAGAGTACGGCGCCCGAGGTTCGGGCATCGACGTGACGGGCAAAAATATTCTCGAAGACCTCGATTTCGCCGGTGATATCGAGATAGTGGGTGCCGGAATCCAGACAGGCATCGACCATGGCCGGCGCGGTGTCGATGAACGGGCCGGCACAGTGCAACACGACATCGATATCGGCGAGTTGGCCGGCAATGGTGTCGCCGGCCAGATCGAAAGGCCGCGCGTCGAGACCAAGCTGCTGGGCCAACGCAGCGACCTTGGCGGCATTGCGCCCGGACAAGACCGGCTGCAGCCCGTGTTCGACCGCCTGGCGGGCGATCAATTCACCCGTATAACCATAGGCCCCGTAAATCAGAAGTCGATCGTGTGCCATATGCCCTCCGCTTGCTCGATAGGCCCTGCGGCCGTGGCATGACGCCGCCGGGCTTATGGGTATGTTCGATCACAGACTCAGGGCGCGGCCCGTAACGAGCGCGTGAACCGGCACATGGCTCGGAAGAACCATTCCGGCTGCAGCCGCTTGAGTCGATACTGCCAACGCGTATCACGATGGGTCAGGACCAGAAAACGCTTGTCGGCCACTGCGTCGAAGACCTGTTCGGCCACATCTTCGGCGCTCACCCCGGACTGCGCCATGAGTTTTTCGACGACCGCCTCGCGGCCCGGTCGTGGGCTGCGAAACGATTCCAACAAATTGGTGGTAAAAAAAGCCGGACAGGCCACGCTGACACCGACGCCATGATCGATCTCTTCGGCGCGCAGCGTCTCGGACAACGCCAGCACGCCGGCCTTGGTGACGTTGTAGGCCACCATGCCCGGTGCATTGGCAATGGCTGCGAACGAAGCGATGTTGACCACGTGCCCGCCGGACTCACGCAGCGCTGGCAGCGCGATCCGACAGCCTCGGGCCACGCCCAACAGGTTGATCTCGGTAATCCACTGCCAATCTTTTTCCGGGGTTTCGGCGGCCGTGCCGGCGGCGGCAACGCCGGCATTGTTGATGAATACATCGAGCCCGCCCCAATCCTGCTGCAGCCGGGCGATCAACGCCTCGAAATCTGCCTCGGCGCGCACATCCAGGCTTTGGTCAAAACTCGCCGCGGCCCCGGCCGTTTCGGTTTCTTTGGCCACGCGCCGGGCACGTTCGGCCTGGATATCGGTCACGGCAACGCGCCAGCCGGCCCGCGCATAACGCAGTGCCAAGGCGCGGCCCAGACCGCTGCCGGCGCCAGTAATCGCGATGCGCGGTGGCATGGTATATCGATCGCTCATATCTGAAACGAACTCTTGTCACAAAATCCAGCATACGCCAACCTGCTCTCTCTGTCGCATCGCTTCTGTCATGATCGGATGCGACGATCGATATCGGGAGCTACCGGATGAAACTCTACGAAACCCATCGTGCCCCCAACCCGCGGCGACTGCGTATCTTTTTGGCCGAAAAAAGCATCGACCTGGCCACCCTGGAGACGATCGAACTCGATCTGGCCGCCGGCGACAATCTGAGCGACGATTTTCGGGCCATGAACCCGATGGGCGGGGTGCCGGTACTGGAACTCGATGACGGCCGGCATTTGTCCGAATCGATGGCGATCTGTCGCTATTTCGAGGCCCTTTATCCAGAGCCCGCCCTGCTCGGTCGCGCGCCCGAAGAGCAGGCCTTCATCGATATGTGGAACCGGCGGATGGAATTCCACCTACTGCTGCCGGTGGCCATGGCGTTTCGTCACCTCACCGGCCACTTCGCCGATCGGGAAGCGGTGTTTCCGGACTACGGCCGGGATCGGGCAGTCGCGGCCGGCCAGATGTTCGACTTTTTAGATCGACATCTGGGCGAACAGACCTATATCGCCGGGGCCGAGTACTCGGTCGCCGATATTACGGCGTTGGTCGCCGTGGATTTCGCGCGGGTAGTCGATCTGCGCATCGGCGACGCCCGGCCGCAGTTGGCCGCCTGGCACGAACGCGTCTTGGCCCGCGATAGTGCCGGCGCCTGAATACGACCGCGCCAAGGCGCTTGGACAAAGCTGCGGCTCGGGATAGCATGCGCAGGTTATCCACACCCCGGAGCCTAGCGTGCGGCTCGAAGAACTCTCGCCGGAAGTCGTCGCGATTATCGTCGATATCGAAGGTACGGTCAGCGACCCGGCATTCACCCGGGATGTGCTGATTCCCTATGCCGAAGCCCGGCTGGCCCCCTGGATCGAGGCCAATGCCGAGCGTCCGGACGTCGCCGAAGCGTTGGAAGCCTTGGCCCAGGCCGCCGGCGAACCGGAAGTCGATGTGCCCCGGCTGATCGAACTGGCCGAATTCGGGCTGGCCGAGCGCGACTCCGGCCCGGTGGCCGCGCTGTGCTATCTACTGTGGCGGGATGCCTATCGCGCCTTCGATCTGACCGGCCATGTCTATGAAGACGCGGTGGCTACACTCCAGGCCTGGGTCGACGATCATCGCAGCCTGTTCACGTTTTCCAACGCGCCCTCCGATGCCCAGCAACTGTTGTTCGCCTATAGCGACCATGGCGACCTAGCCGATCTGTTTTCGGCGTTTTTCGATAGCCGTATGGGGTCGAAGAAAAAAGCCGCCAGCTATACCGCGATCGCGCAGACGCTCGGCGAAGCGCCCGGCGCGCTGTTGTTCGTCTCCGACAACGGCAGCGAGCTGGATGCCGCCAAGCAGGCCGGCCTACAGACCTGCTGGATCGCACGCGATCAGGAGACCCAGGACAAAGCCGAAGAACACGAAGGCCATGCCACGGTCGAACACTTCGGCGAGATCGAACTGCTCTAGGGTTTAGCCTCGGCCGACCGGATCGCAGCCTTGAGCGCGCCGGCTGCGATCGCGTCGCGGTCGAATACGCCGGCATCGAGAATCCAGTGCGTGATCAACGCTGCCGGAGTGACGTCGAAGGCCGGATTGGCGACCGGCGCATCGCTCGGCGCCCAGCATAGATTGCCGGCTGCCCCGGCCACGCCGCGGACTTCTTCGGCAGCGCGCTGCTCGATTTCGATCGCCGTGCCCGACGCACAGGCCAGATCGATAGTGGTATAGGGGGCCGCCACGGCCAACGGAATGCCGTGGTAGTGGGCCGCCACCGCCAGCCCGTAGGTACCGATCTTGTTGGCGACATCGCCATTGGCCGCAATCCGATCGGCGCCGACAATCACGCGATCAACCTGGCCACGGGCCATGAAGGCAGCGGCCATATTGTCGGTGATCAACGTATACGGCACGCCCAATGCGCCCAGCTCCCAGGCTGTCAGCCGGCCGCCCTGAAGCAACGGCCGGGTTTCGTCGACCCAGACCGATATGTTCTTGCCCTGCTCATGGGCACGCCGGAGCACGCCAGCTGCGGTGCCGATGCCCGCCGTAGCCAGGGCGCCGGTATTGCAGTGGGTCAGAATCCGCTCGCCGGAACCGATCAGGGCCGCGCCGTGATCGCCGATGGCCTCACATAGAGCCACATCGCGATCGGCCAGGTCATCCGCGGCTGCGACTACGGCTTCGCGCCAGTCTGGCGCTGCCAACGCGCCACGCAGCGTGTTCATCGCATGCGCGAGATTCACTGCCGTAGGCCGCGAGGCGACCAGGCGATCGATCGCCTCGAGCAGGCTGGGCCGCTCATCGCCTGCCTCGACCCGAACTGCGACCAACAGGGCCGCGGCGATTGCGATCATCGGCGCCCCACGCACCCGCAGGGCACGGATCGCCTCGACCATGGCCTCGAGCGTATCGATCGCCTGCCAGCGCTCGGCCTGGGGCAGCGCGGTCTGGTCGATCAGCCATAGCCGACCAGCCTCAACACGCAGTCCCAGGCCTTGCCGATCACGCATGGCGAGTCAGGGCGTGCCGCCAATACGTTCGAGCAGCTCGTCGGTCTTTTGCTGCATCAACGACTTGTCGCCGCGGGTTTCGACGTTCAGCCGAATCACTGGCTCGGTGTTGGACTTGCGCAGGTTGAAGCGCCATTCGCCGAAATCCATCGACAGGCCGTCGACATGCTCGACGCTGTTCGCCGAAGCTGCATAGTGGCTTTCCATATCCGCCATGACCGCATCGGCATCCTCGACCTTGCGGTTGATCTCGCCGGAGGCTGGATAGGCCGCGATACGTTCTTCGACCAGGGTCGACAAGGGTTTGCCGGCTTCCGAGATCAGCTGGGCGAGCACCAGCCACGGCAGCTGGCCGTTGTCGGCATAGGAGAATTCACGGAAATAATGATGGGCGCTCATTTCACCGCCGTAGAGCGCATCGTTTTCGCGCATGACCTGCTTCATGAACGAATGCCCGGATTTGGATTCGACCGCGCGGCCGCCGGCTTCTTCGACCTGGGCCAGGGTGTTCCAGATCAGACGCGGATCGTGGACGATCGCTTCGCCCGGGTTCATGGCCAGCAGCATCTGGGCGATCAGGCCGACGATGTAATAGCCCTCGATGAATTCGCCGTTCTCGTCGAAGAAGAAGCAGCGATCGAAATCGCCATCCCAGGCGACGCCGAAATCGGCCCCGGCCTCGCGCACGGCCTGCGAGGTTGCATCGCGGTTTTCCACAAGCAGTGGATTGGGGATGCCATTAGGCAATTCGCCGTCCGGCTCGAACTGCATGCGTACGATGTCAAAGGGCAGCTCGCCAGCAAGCTTATCCACAACCAGGCCAGCACAGCCATTGCCCGGATTGGCCACGATCTTGAGCGGCTTGAAGTTTTCCGGCTTGATCTGGGCGAGCAAGAAAGCGACGTAGTCATCGCGCTGGTCTAGCGGCCGACGCGCACCCGGTTGCTCGGCCGGGGTGACATCGTCGTCGTGCACCCGGCGCTCGATGTCGGCTAGGCCGGTATCCGCCGAGATCGGCTTGGCCTGTTCGCGCACAAACTTTAAGCCGTTGTAATCCTTGGGATTATGGCTGGCGGTGACCATAATGCCGCCGTCTGCGTCTTGCGAGAAGACACCGTAGTAGACTTCTTCGGTGCCGCAGAGGCCGATATCGAGCACGTCGGCGCCGGCCGTCGTCAGGCCGTCGATGACGGCATCGGCCAGCTCCGGGCTGGATAGGCGCATATCGCGGCCGACTACGACCGTCTTAGCGCCGAGTTCGGCAGCGAAGGCTCGGCCGATACGGCGGGCCATATCGGCATCCAGCTCGTCCGGCACCCGGGCCCGAACGTCATAGGCTTTGAAAAACGGATAGTACTGACCCATCGGCGATGCTCCCTGTAATGTCGTGGCGGCTCAGGCGGACGTGCCCGGAGCGGCGCCGGTGTCGTGTTCTTCCAACTCGGGCCGGCCGTAGACGTCGTCGTAGCGCACGATATCGTCTTCGCCGAGATAACTGCCCGACTGGACTTCGATCAGGTCCAGTTCTACCTTGCCCGGGTTTTCCAGTCGATGAACGGCGCCCAGCGGGATATAGGTCGACTGGTTTTCGGTCAGCAGCATTTCACGCTCGTCGCAGGTGACCTTGGCGGTACCGCGCACCACGATCCAGTGCTCGGCGCGGTGGTGATGCGACTGCAGCGACAGCCGCCCGCCCGGCGTGACCCGGATATGCTTGACCTGAAAACGCGGCCCGGCCGCGATCTGCTGGTAGGAACCCCAGGGCCGGTAGGCCTTGCGATGGGCGGTTGCCTCGCTGCGGCCGGCCGCATCCAGATTGTTGACCAGTTTCTTGATGTCCTGCTCGCGCGAGCGATCGGCCACCAGCACGGCGTCCGCCGTTTCCACAATGATCTGATCACGGGTACCAAGCGCGGCGACCAACCGGCCTTCGCTACGGACCACGCAGTCGTCGGCATCCTCGAGCCAGACATCGCCGATGGTGCTGTTGCCGCGGGGATCCACGCCGTGGGCCTTGGCCACCGCGCTCCAGCTGCCCAGATCCGACCAGGCGGCGTCGAGTTCGGCCATGACCGCGCGATCGGTTTTTTCCATGACCGCATAGTCGATGGAGTCGGCGCGCACCGCTTCGAAGCTTGGTGCATCCAGGCGCAGAAAGTCGATATCGGTGGTCGCCCGTTCGTAGGCCGCCACGACGCCATCGAAAATATCGCGGGCATGCTCGGCCAGCAGATCGAGATAGTCGTTGGCACCGAACAGGAACATGCCGCTGTTCCAGTAATGGCCGCCAGCCGTCAGGAACTCGGCGGCCGTCTCGGCGTCGGGTTTTTCCACAAAAGCATCCACAGCATGAACACCGTCGGTCACCCTGGCGCCGATGCGGATATAACCGTAGCCGGTCTCTGGCCGATCCGGCTTGACCCCGAACAGTGCCAGCCGGCCCTCGCCGGTCGCGGCCCGGGCACAGGCTACTGTGTCGACGAACGCCTGGGCATCGGCCACAGCATGGTCGGTCGGCAGCACCAGAAGCTCGACATCGTTGCCGTACTGCGCGCGGGCTTCCAGGGCGGCTGCGGCCACCGCGGCCGCGGTATTGCGCGGCGCCGGCTCGAGGATGATGCGGCCCTTATGCCCGGCAGCGTGCATTTGTTCGGCGATCACAAAACGGTGTGCTTCACTGCCGATGGCCAGGGCATCGCCCATGTCGTCCAAGGCCCTGAGCCGATCAAGCGTCTGCGACAACAGACTCTTATCGCCGCCCGTCAACGGCAGAAACTGCTTGGGCCGGCTCTGGCGAGAGGCCGGCCAAAGCCGGGTGCCGGTACCACCGGCGAGTAGTACGGGAATAAGCATGATGATCTCCGTGGGCCTTTCGGCTGGGACGGCCGGACCCTCTCGAACGACGACGATCCGGCGGGCACGCGGCTATGATACAAACGGCGTCGCGCATCATGCCACGCCGTCAGCCGACTCGCGGGTTAATCGGGGTCCTGGGGCGAATCAGCGTCGCTGCGAGCCTGCTCGATCAGATAGTCGACGATCTTGAGCATGCGTTCATTGCTGCCGGCGCTACGCCCGCTGACCCAGTAGCGCCCGGCCACGCTGATGCTGGGTACGGCCGTGACCTGATACCGCTGCATGCGTGCAACGACCTTTTGCACCTTGGCTTTGACCGCCTGGCTTTCATAAGCGGCTTCGAAGCGCTCGCCCTCCACGCCATGGGCGACCATGAACTGACGCATGGCCGCCTCGGTAACCAGGGGCCGGCCCTGCTGATGGATAGCATCGAAGATCGCGTCGTGCAGCCGGTCGGCCACGCCGAGCTGTACTTCGGTGTAGTACAGCCGCGCATAGGGCTGGCTGCTCTGGCTGAATAGCACCGGCACCCGTGAAAAAGCCACGTTGGGGTGTTGCTCGCGCCAGCCGTTGAGCTCATGTTCGAAGTGGTAACAGTGCGGGCAGCTGTAGAGAAAAAACTCGGCCACGCGGATTTCGCCATCGGTGCGAGCTGGGCCAGGCTGGCTGGCCTGGTGGTAATCCTGACCGGCGACATAGCGCGAGACCAGGCTCTGAGCCTGGACCGAGGCCGTGATCGTCAAACCGAAAAGCATCACGGCTGCATAGCCGATCAGTCGTTGATACATGGTTCTACCTTGCGGGGCGCGTACAATTGCCAGCGCCGCACAACATACCAGCCCGGCCGAACCGATGCCCGAACTGACGCCCCGCGACTTCCGAACCATGCGTTTTCTGTTGTCGGCCCCGAACTTTAAGGCTATGCCAGCCGCCGACTGCGCCGAGGTCGCCTTTGCGGGCCGCTCCAACGCCGGCAAGTCGAGTGCACTCAACGCCCTATGCGAACAGACCAATCTGGCCCGGACCAGTAAAACACCGGGGCGGACCCAGGCGATCAATTTCTTCGACAACGGGCGATTTCGCTTTGCCGACCTGCCCGGTTACGGCTTCGCCAAGGTGCCGCCGGCAGTCAAGGCCGAGTGGGCCAAGTTGATCGAAGGCTATCTGGCCGAACGCGACACGCTGACCGGTATCGTGCTGATCATGGATGCACGGCGTCCGCTGCTGGAGTTCGATCTACAGCTGATCGAATGGGGCGGTGCCTACGGCCTGGCCTTTCATTTGATGCTCACCAAAGCCGACAAGCTATCGCGCAATGAACAACACAACACGCTGCGCCAGGTTCGCCGCACCGTCGAAGGCGCCAGCGTGCAGCTGTTCTCGGCGTCCAAACGGACCGGCGTAGACGAGGCCCGGCGAGCGATCGGGGCACTGATACCGGCCGATACCGAATAGCGGCCCAGGGCGCCGTGCCGACCATGCCTGTCGCTGCGTTCATCGACCTAGAGCAACCACTTGTCGGCAAAACCGAAATGGCGTCTCGACGCCTGGCTGAGCTTGTGCGATAACAGAACTCGACCGGTCAGGGGAATATAGAAGGGCCCCGGCGGCGCGGGGGAACGCCGCCGGGGTCAAGTCCGGTCTTGGGGGGAACCGGACACTACCGCTCAGGGAGACAAGCGGGTAGGCACGATGCCTACATGGAGTCAGACGCCTTGCTTGGATCGAAGTTCCGCGTTTGCGAAAAAATTTTTTGCAACGGCGAAACGAGAGCCGAACCAAGGCAGCTGCCTATAAGGCAGCCAATAAAAAGGGCCCCGACGGCGGGGGAACCGTCGGAGCCCGATCCGGTCTTGGGGGGAACCGGATATAACCGCTCAGGGAGAAAAGCGGGTAAGCGCGTTGCTTACAATGACTAAGACTTGGGGTCCGAAAAAAAGTTTCAAGCATTTCGAAAAATTTTTTCGACCGGCCGTAACGTTCTGGCAGTACAAAAAAAGAAGCCCCGACGGCAGGGGGAGTACCGTCGGGGCAATCATTCCGGTTTTTAAGGGGGGAAACCGGATTGGGGGTTACCGCTCAGGGAGAAAAGCGGGCAAACAACACTGTTGCTTGCATAAAGTCAGACTCGCCGTGTCCAAACGAGTTCCCATTTTCTTTCGAAAAATTTCCCGAACATCTCAAGCGACTGTTTTTGAATAAAAAAAATGCTTAAATTTTTTAGCAGCAGTGGCTAGAACGGCGCATGGCGAGCACGCGAGCTGCAGCGACGATCCCGCAGCAGTCCGGGTCGGCCGCGGTCAAGATCCCAAAGACAGCGCAAAGACCCCAAGGTGGTTACAACCGGGCCGCCTATAAAGCGACGCATCGGCGACCTGGTCCGCGATTAAGTCCAGGCTGCCCTGGACTTAGGCTGGTTCCACAGCCCGACCAGTACCGATAGCGGATTGCTTGCTGCTAGGGCTGCTTGAGGTCCCGTGCCCCCGCCCGCCTAGAAATCGTCTCCGCGAACGAATCATGGCGGCCTGGCCCTACTGTGGCTCGGCTCTGATCGATGATACGGGCCAGCCACCCTTCGGCTCAGGCGCTGTGGTGTCCAATCAAGGCGTTGCCACGGATCGGTTCGGGACGACGACGCCCTACTCGACAATGTGCTTGGCTTGTCGCGCAACAGCCGCTGGGTGAATGCGCCCAAGCGCTGTGCTGATGCTGCGTACACGCGCTGCGTGCTGGCGCCCGTACGACGCGGGCGCCGCATCGTGGCCTGCGACGGCCCAGACTCACAACGCCGCAGACCGCCCATGGCTCATGATGCATGGACGGCCCAGCCCGAAAGGCCAAAGGCCGTTATGCCGCAATCCAGTACGGGCCGTCTCGCGCCGAACGACTACGCGACGTTTTGATCTTGCCGTCCTACCGTAGGCGCGGACTCATGTGAGACAGCCAGTCCCTTAATGCGCCTGCTGCCAATTATCGGCAATGCCGGCTTCGGCAAGCAGCGGTACATCCAGTTCGGCGACGCAGCGCATGCGCATGGCGATCGTATCCGCCAATCGCTCGGCTTCGGCCGCCGGTACTTCAAAGACCAGTTCGTCGTGGACCTGCATGATCATGCGGGCATCTTCGCCGCTGTCACGCAGCCAAGCATCGACGTCGATCATCGCTTTCTTGATCAGGTCTGCGGCCGTGCCCTGGAGTGGCGCATTGATCGCGGCGCGTTCGGCACCCTGGCGCCGAGCACCGTTGCGGGCATTGATCTCGGGCAGATAGAGCCGGCGGCCGAACAGGGTCTCGACATAGCCATCGGATTTCGCGGCCGCCCGGGTCTGGTCCATATAGCGGCGTACCCCGGCAAAGCGTTCGAAGAACTTGTCGATATAGGCACCGGCATCCGCGCGTGACAGCTCCAGCTGCTTGGCCAGGCCATAGGCCGACATGCCATACATCAGCCCGAAATTGATCGCCTTGGCCGCGCGCCGCTGATCGGCGGTGACCGTATCCAGCGGGGTATCGAAGACTTCGCTGGCAGTCGCAGCATGGATATCGCGCTGTTCGTTGAAGGCTGCCAGCAGGCCCGGATCGCCCGACAGATGGGCCATGATCCGTAGTTCAATCTGGGAATAATCCACTGCCAGGATCTTGTAGCCGGGCGGCGCGATGAAGGCCTCGCGAATCCGCCGCCCGGATTCAGTCCGGATCGGGATGTTTTGCAGGTTCGGATCCGAGGACGACAGCCGGCCGGTGGCCGCCACCGCCTGGTGGTAGCTGGTATGGATACGCCCGGTGGCCGGATTGATCAGCGTCGGCAGCTTGTCGGCATAGGTCGAGCGCAGCTTGGACAGCTCGCGCCAGGCCACGATATGGGCCGGCAGCGCATGTTTGTCGGCCAGTTCGCGCAGCACGTCCTCGGCGGTCGATGGCGCGCCCTTGGGGGTCTTGCGGATGACCGGCAGCTCCAGACGATCGAACAGGATCTCTTTCAACTGGGCCGGCGAACCGAGATTGAACTCGCCGCCGGCGGCCTCGTAGGCCTGGGCCTCGATCTCCTTCATACGCGTGGCCATCTCGGCCGACACCCGCCCCAGCAGTTGATCGTCGACCAGCACGCCGTGGGCCTCGACCCGGGCCAGCACCGGCATCAGCGGGATCTCAACCGTCTCGTACAACTCGCGCAGGCGGCCGATCTCGGCCAGCCGGGCGTACAGCAGCTGATGCAGCTGGAGGGTAATATCGGCGTCCTCGGCGGCATAGGGCGTGGCGACGTCGAGGGCGACCTGGTTGAAACCTACCTGTTTGGCGCCCTTGCCCGCGACTTCCTCGAACTTGGTGGTACTGCGTTCGAGGTATTTCTGGGCCAAAGAGTCCATGTCGTGCCGAGTGGCCGTGGAATCCAGCACATAGGATTCGAGCATGGTGTCGTGCTGGGTACCGGCGATGGCCACGTCGTAACGAGCGAGCACGTTGAGATCGTATTTGATGTGCTGGCCGAGCTTGGCGATCGCCGGATCGGCCAGCACGCCACGCAGGCGATCGAGCACAGTGGCCATCGGCAGCTGGTCGGGGGCACCGAGATAGTTGTGGCCGACCGGCACATACCAGGCTTCGCCGGCCTCGACCGCGAACGACAGTCCGACCAGGTTCGACTGCATGGCCGACAGGGCATCGGTTTCGGTATCTACGCAGATCAGCTCGGCGGCCTCGAGCTTAGCCATCATGGCGTCCAAGGCCTGCGCGTCGAGCACTGTATGGTAGTGGGTCTCGGCCGGCGCATCCGGAGCATCACTGGCCGCGCTGGCGGCTGTACTGTCCAGCTCTTCCAAAAACTTGCTGAACTCGTAGCGCTGGAACAATGCCACCAGAGCGTCGTGATCGGGAGCGCTACGAAGCAATTCGGCGTCGATCCCCGATAGATCCAGCTCGGTACGGATGGTGGCCAGATCCTGATACAACGGCAGATCCTCGAGCTTGGCCCGCAGATTATCGGCGACCTTGCCACCGATGGCTTCGGCATTGTCGATCACGCCAGATAGATCGCCGTACTGCAGAAGCCACTTGGTCGCGGTCTTGGGACCGACCTTGGGCACGCCAGGGATGTTGTCGGAACTGTCGCCGACCAGGGCCAGATAATCGGTGATCAACTCGGGCCCGACGCCGAATTTATCGTGCACCCGCGCCACATCGGTGCGTTTGTCCTGCATGGTATCGAGCAGCACCACGCGGTCGTTGACCAGCTGGGCCATATCCTTGTCGCCGGTCACGATCAGCACCTGCCCGGGCTCGCGGGTGGCCAGCGTGCCGATCACATCATCGGCCTCGACCCCCGGCAGCTGCACGATCGGCAGGCCCATCGCCCGAATCACGTGCTGGATGCCTTCGAACTGATCGGACAGCTCCTCGGGCACCGGTGGCCGATTGGCCTTGTAGTCGGCGAACAACTCGTTGCGAAACGTTGGGCCGCGCGGGTCGAAAACCACCACGATGCGATCCGAATCGTACTCGCGCAGGAATTTGCGCAGCATGTTGGTCATGCCGTAGATCGCCCCGGTCGGCTGGCCATCGCCGTTGGTCAGCGGCGGCAGCACGTGATAGGCACGATAAAGCCAGGACGAACCGTCGATCAGGATCAGCGGGCCATGGACATTGGATTCGGACATGACGATGCGCGTGCGGAGCACGATACGAAAGAGTGCGACCGACACTTTAAGAGCGCGACGCTTTCGGGTCCATTTGCGGGCTTCGCTTTGCGAGGCTTGCCTGCAGGTTTGGTGCGAAGACCAAGACCGACAGGGCCGCTAATCTTCTTAAGACCTATCCGCAGATCGACGCGGATTCACGCAGATGACGATCGAGTGATGCATTGTTGCGGCGTTAGGACGCCACGAGTTCCAGCGCCGTCGACCCCGATCAAAAACTACGCGTAATCGATCATTCGCATGTCGACATGAAGCGCCAATAGCACAACGAACGCATCGCCGACGCGCCTCGAACTTTTATTGCAATTTGCATGAGTCCGCGTCGATCTGCGGACAAAATGTCTTAGTAATACGCTTCCGAAAAAAGCAATAACGGCTCAGGAAAACGGCAGGCGCCGTTCGCCGCGCATGAGATCAGCCACGCTTTCACGGGCCCGCACTTCGTGGACCGTATCGTCGACCACGATGACCTCGGCCGGGCGCGGCCGCGCGTTGTAGTTGGAGGCCATGGTAAAGCCATAGGCCCCGGCGCTACGTACGGCCAACAGGTCGTCCGGCGCCAGCGACAACTCGCGGCCCAGGCCTAGGAAATCGCCAGTTTCGCAGATCGGGCCGACCACATCCCAGCGCCGCTTCTGGCTAGAAGCGGCGGCCTGTTCGGCGACCGGCACGATGCGGTGCCAGCCGTCGTACAGCGCCGGCCGAATCAGATCGTTCATGGCCGCATCGACTACCGCAAAATGCTTGTCGTCCGCCGCCGCGCCGGGCTTGAGCAACTCTACGCGGGTGATCAACACACCGGCATTGGCAGCCAACACCCGGCCGGGCTCGAAGATCAGCTTGAGATCGCGGCCGCTGATCAGTTCGGCTACGGCATCGGCATATTCGGCCGGTGACGGCGGGTTCTCATCGCGATAACGCACGCCCAGGCCGCCGCCCACATCGATGTGTTCGAGTGCGATGCCGTGCTCGGCCAGACGATCGACCAGGGCCAGAATACGGGTCACGGCATCGCGAAACGGCGACAGCGTGGTCAGCTGCGAACCGATATGGCAGTCCACGCCCACCGGATTCACCCCGGCCATCTCGGCGGCCCGGGCATACAGGGCTTCGGCGCGTTCGATGGCGATACCGAACTTGTTTTCCTTGAGTCCGGTCGAGATATACGGATGGGTGCCGGCATCCACGTCGGGATTGACCCGCAGCGACACCGGCGCGCTGCAGCCCATATCCTGCGCGACTGCATCGATACGCTCGAGTTCGGCCTCGGATTCGACGTTGAAACAGGCAATGCCGACTTCCAGCGCGCGTCGGATCTCGTCGCGGCGCTTGCCAACGCCGGAAAACACCACCTTAGCCGGGTCGCCGCCTGCGGTGATCACCCGTTCGAGCTCGCCGACCGAGACGATATCAAAGCCGCTGCCGAGATCGGCCAGCAGCCCCAGCACGCCGATATTGCCGTTGGCCTTTACCGCGAAGCAGATATCGTGATCGCTACCGGCCAGTGCCTGGTCGAACACACGGTAATGCCGGGTCAGCGTGGCCGCGCTGTAGACATAGGTGGGCGTGCCGAAACGCTGGGCGATATCCACCAGGGAAACGCCTTCCGCGTGCAGCAGACCGCTGTGATACTCGAAATGATCCATGGCGGCTAGTCGGCGGGCGACGACCGGTTATCGTTACGGTCCTCGGCTGGATTTTGATCCGGACGGTCGCTGCCGGCATCGTCGGAAGGCCCAACCTGCTGAACCAGCGGCTGCGGCGGATTGGGGTTATGACCCGGCAGGTAGAGATCGCCTTTCTGGCCACAGCCGGCCAGGCCAGCGCAGGCGATAGCGATCAACACAAGCAGGGCCGGAGCGGTCGGCTTCATGCGCGGTACTCGGGAATCCGGGCGACGGCGGCCAGTTTAGAGGCTGATCGCCTGTGATGCGACCCGCGGACCGCATCCGGAGCGCACCGGCGGTCTACCGCCGGTGCGCATCGCTTAGACTCCCATATGGCGGGCCAGAAAGCGCAGGTGATCCTCGATGAAGGTCGCGATGAAGAAATAGCTGTGGTCGTAACCTTCGCGGCGCTGCACCTCGAGCACAGCCCCAGCCGTGTCGGCCGCCGCCTCTAGCGCCTCGGGCTCGAGCTGTTCTTCGAGGAAACCATCGGCCAGGCCCTGTTCGAGCCGCATCGGCGGCAGCGAGGCTGGATGCTCGGCCTCAGCCAGGATGCGGCTGGCATCGTAGGCCGCCCAGGTCTTGCGATCCTCGCCCAGATAGGTGGAAAACGCTTTCTCGCCCCAGGGCACGTCGACCGGATTGCAGATCGCTGAAAAAGCCGAAATCGCCGCAAAGCGGTCCGGGTTGCGCAGGCCGATGACCAACGCCCCATGGCCGCCCATCGAATGGCCGGCGATCGCCTCGGTGGACAGATCCAACTGGTCGTTGAAATGCGCTGCTAAGACGTCGGGCAACTCGCGTACGACGTAGTCGTACATCTGATAATGCGAGGCCCACGGCGCTTCGGTGGCATTGACGTAGAAACCGGCGCCTTGGCCGAGATCGTAGACGTCTTCGTCGGCCACGTCCTCGCCGCGCGGGCTGGTGTCCGGCGCTACGATCGCGATGCCGAGCTCGGCGGCCACGCGCTGGGCCCCGGCCTTGTTGACGAAGTTCTCGTCGGTACAGGTCAGCCCGGACAGCCAGTAGACCACCGGTACGCGCTCGGTTTCGGCTGCCGGCGGCAGATAGACCGCGAAAGTCATGCTGCAGCGACAGGTCTTGGAGGCATGGGTATAGCGCCGCTGCCAGCCGCCGAATGATTTATGTTCGTCGATCAGGTTCACGCTCGTCTCCTCGAGTCGGGTTCGATCGCTCTCGATGGCCCTGGCCCGTTGAACGAGCCAGGGCCTCGGGCCTGTGCTAGAAGTGCAGCACCGAACGGATCGCCTTGCCTTCATGCAACAGATCGAAGGCTTCGTTGATCTGTTCGAAGGGCAGATCGTGGGTCACGAAATCGTCGATGTTGATATCGCCCGACATGTAGCGGCCGACGTAGTCCGGCAGCTCGGTGCGGCCCTTGACGCCACCAAAAGCGGAACCGCGCCAAACACGGCCGGTCACCAACTGGAACGGGCGGGTTTCGATGGTCTCGCCGGCCCCGGCGACACCGATGATGGTCGATTCGCCCCAGCCTTTATGGCAGCACTCGAGCGCCGAGCGCATGACATTGGTATTGCCGATGCACTCGAAGGAGTAATCGACGCCGCCGTCGGTCATGTCGATGATGACCTGCTGGATCGGATCGTCGTAGTCGGCCGGATTGACGAAATCGGTCGCGCCCATCTGGCCGGCGAACTCGAATTTGTTCGGGTTCAGATCGATGGCGATGATGCGCTCGGCGCCGACCATCTTGGCGCCCTGGATCACCGACAGACCGATCGCGCCGAGACCGAACACGGCCACCGTCGAACCCGGCTCCACCTTGGCGGTGTTGTAAACCGCCCCAATACCGGTGGTGATACCGCAGCCCAGCAGACAGACCTTGTCGAGCGGGGCCTCGGGGCTGATCTTGGCCAAAGAAACTTCGGGCACGACGGTATATTCAGAGAACGTCGAGGTGCCCATGTAGTGGTACAGATCCTGCCCGTTCTTGGAAAAACGGGTGGTGCCATCGGGCATCAGGCCCTGGCCCTGGGTCTCGCGCACGGCACTACAGAGGTTGGTCTTGCCCGAGCGACAGAATTTGCACTCACCGCATTCGGCGGTATACAGCGGGATTACATGATCGCCCGGCTTGAGCGAGGTCACGCCCTCGCCGACTTCCTCGACGATACCGCCGCCCTCGTGGCCGAGGATGCGGGGAAAGAAACCTTCGGGATCGGCGCCCGACAGGGTAAAGGCATCGGTATGGCAGACGCCGGTGGCAACGATGCGCACCAGCGCCTCGCCGGCTTTCGGGCCGGCCACATCGATTTCTTCGACGGACAACGGCTGGCCTGCTTCCCAGGCAATAGCGGCGCGAGACTTCATATAGGCTCCAATCGGCTCTGAGGCGTTCGTCTATGGTCGCGAGGCGATTGATATTATCGCAACTCATGGCACCGTCGCAGGGGGCCTGAATAACGATGTCGCACAGCTGTTGTTGCATGTCGTTCATGTGCTGTCCAGACTTCGCCATCGATATCCGTTGAAAATGATCGCCATGCTCGATTGCGTTGAGATCCAACCGCCGACCGAACCCCATGCCTGTATTATCTGGCTGCATGGATTGGGCGCGGACGGCAACGATTTCGTGCCGATCATCCCGGAATTGGGGCTCGGCGAGCGTCACGGTGTTCGCTTCGTGTTTCCCAATGCCCCGCAGCAGCCGGTTACGATCAACGGCGGCATGCAGATGCCGGCCTGGTACGACATCACCGGCGCCGATATCGCGGACAAACAAGATAGCGACGGCATTCGGGCCAGCGCGGCCGAGATCGACGCCCTGATCGAGCGCGAAATCGCAGCCGGCATCCCGGCATCGCAGATCGTGCTGGCCGGTTTTTCACAGGGCGGCGCAGTGGCCCTGCACACCGGGTTACGCCAGGCCGCGTCGCTGGCCGGTATCATGGGGCTTTCGACTTATCTGCCGCTGCACGACAGCCTGGCCGCACAAGCCAGTGCGGCCAATCGCGAGGTCGCGATCTTCATGGCCCATGGCGATCAGGATCCGGTGGTGCCGATCGAACTCGGCCGAGCCAGCCGCGAGCAACTGACCGCCGCCGGCTATACCGTGGACTGGCATGAATACCCGATGGCCCACCAGGTCTGTCTACCCGAAATCGCAACCATAGGACGCTGGCTGCGTGAGCGCCTGAGCATACGCGTATGATTCACACGCTGTCGCAGCTGATCGCGGAATACGGTTATTTCGCGGTTGCCGCCGGCTGCTTTTTCGAAGGCGAAGCGGCGATCCTCCTCGGCATGCTCGCCGCCAACAAGGGTATTCTTACCGAATACTATGTTTGGCTGTCGGCGACGCTCGGCACCGTGCTGGGCGACAACATCTGGTTTCATGTCGGCCACAAGATGGGCCGCCCGGCGCTGGCCAAGCGGCCGAACTGGCACGCTCGGGCCACCCAAATCGAGGCCCTGCTGGAACGCTACGGGCCGATCGTGATGATCGGTTTCCGATTTCTCTATGCCATGCGCTCACTGACGCCGTTCATCCTCGGCTCGCTGGGTATTTCGCCGTGGCGTTTTCTATTCTACGACATCATCGGTACGCTGATCTGGTCGACCACGGTCACGATCGTGGCCTACTATCTGGCCGATGCCATCGGCCAAGCGATGGGCCATATCCAGAACGTCGAGCAGGCTCTTTTGGCAGTGGTCGTGATCGCGGCCCTGGGCGGCTGGCTGTTCTATTACCTGCGCCGCCGACGGGCCCGCTACAACGACGAATAACCGCTGGCGGCCGCTCTCCACGCACGGGCGAGCGCTGTCCTTCGATCCGGAAACCGGCCGATCCCAACGGCCGGACCTGAGGCCGCTCGCCTGTCTTGCACAGACCCCTGCCCGGCGGCCCACGGGCTCAGCCTATACTACGCGCGCTACACAGTAGTACCGCATTGCGGCCCGCTAGAGCCTGGGCCGTTGCGATTTCGTAGGCACCGCGTTGGCGTTGGTCATGTTCTGCATAGATGCGAGAGGCTGTCTCGGGGCCGGCCCTCCAGATTCGCAGAAGCTCCACAGGCGCCCCTCATTTCTAAGCAACAAGCGTTGCCATGCGGCCGTTCCGCGGCGTCGCTCCCTGGAACACAATACGGCGTTTGCCATGCCTTGTTGTCCAACAACGGCAGCCAGCGCGGCCTCGAACGACACATCGACCGCCCTCGCGCCGCAGCCGGCCCAATGGCAGACACCGCGTCGTGGATATGGCTGCAGCCTGGCCCCGCATTAGTGGCCGGGCGCCGGCCTGTCGACCACTGTCGCGTATCGACCACGGCTAGCGATCAAAGCTCCAGATGATGTCGCCGCCAGTGGCTTTGCCGCTCGACTGGGTTTCCAGCGTCCACTGCGACGACAAGGTATAGCGCATGGTCACGGTCGAGACCTGGTCGAACAGGCCCAGGCCGTAGCCGACATACAGATTCGGCGACAAATATTTGCCGACCGTCAATGCGGCTTCGCTACTGCTCTTGCCAGCGCCGGAGCCGATGCCGACGTTGTCCAGCCCGAGCTTGTTGCCGATGCTCTGTAGCACCTTATTGCCGCGGGACGAGCCCAACGCTAGAGCAGCCCTAGCGACCATGCTGGACTGCTGGCCGTTGGTCGCATCCAGCGGCCGTCCCAGCAGCAGCCAGGACAGCTGTTCGGACTGGCTCATGGTCGGATCCGAAAACAGATTGAGCTGTGGCTTGTTGAGGCTGCCGCGGACCCGAACGCCAACCGTGACGTCCTCGGCCGGGTAGCGGGCCGCCCGAATATCCAGCCCCGGCTCGCTGACCGGCCCGCCGGCGAACAGGATCTTGCCCTCCTGGATATCCAGGCTTTGGCCATAAGCTTGGTAAGAGCCGTTGACGATGTTGATCGCCCCAGCGCCGGTCGGCACGTCGCCGGGGTCCTGAACTACGCGCAGATCGCCATTGAGATCGGCTTTCAGACCGAAGCCCTCGACGTGCACTTTCTTGCCCAAGATCACTTTCACATCGGCATGCACGGCCCGGGCGACGGTCTGTTCTTGGTCGGCGCCATCATCGGTCACGATCACCTGATCGGAGGAGACCGTGGTCACCCCGGATTCGGGCAGGTTGCGCGGCGTGATCGAAGCCTCGGGAATGGTCACTTGGCCGGTGACATCGACCCGCGACGGCGTGACTGCCACATTGAGATCCGGGCTGACATAGGCGGTCACGTCCGGAATATGCACGATCTGGAACTTATTGCCCGTGATCGACAGATCAACTTCCTGGCCGGCTTCTTGTAACGCGACCTCGCCGTTGGCCTTGAGCGAGCCGCCACCGGATTCGGCCGTAGCATTGATGCCGATGGTATCGCCTCGGCCCTCGGCTGACAGATTCACCCCAGTCAGCGTCAGACCAGGGGTTACCAGCACGATCCGGGAAGCTTCCAAGCCGATATTGCCGAGCACCTGTGGTTTAGCCAGCGTACCGCCAAGACGCAGATCGCCGGCGAAACGGCCATCGAAGGTATCGATTTCGGGCGAGAGCTTGGCCAGGAAATCCATTGAGGCCAAGCCAATGTGCAGCTGCCCATCGAGACTATGCTCGAGCAGGCTGCCGCTACCCTGGGCGACCGAAGCCTGGGCCCGGATACCGTCGCTACCGGCCAACGGCAGATTGACGTTCGCGTCGAGGCCGTTGTTGGCCATACGCGCCTGGATCCGGCCGGGCTGCATATCCAGCACCTGTACCGTCTTGCCCTGGGCATCGGTCATCGACACCTGGCCGGCCGTGGTCTGCAGATCGGCGTCGACCTGCGGCGCGCCCCCGGTTGGCATCGAGGCGTCTACCTGACCCGATACTGCGCCGCTGATCCCAAGGCCGGACGGGAAATAGGACTTGGCATAGTCGTAGTTGAAGTCCGAGAGCTCGATATGGGCCTGGCTGGCATCGCTGGCGTGGCGGCCGGTAATACACAGCCGGCTCGGGCCGGAGGTCAGACAGGCGTCTTTGATCGACTGGGCCTGGGCCGAGACCGCCCCCGAGGCCGCTCCAGCCAAACGCCAAGGGGCGAGATCTTGATAGGCCGCGGTCAACCGCTGCAGGGTGAATTGCTCGCGGTAGGTCTTTTTGTCGAGTGAGCCGGACATGGCCAGATCGGCACGGGCCATGTCGCTATCCAGATTCAGCGATAGATCGTGGGATGCCGGGGTGCCGTCGAGGTTGAGCGTGACCTTACGAATACGCTGGCCCGAGGCATCGATGCCGTTGACCGCTAGATCAACCACCGACTGGGTGGCCCCCGACCAATCCACATTCGCGTTCAGATCGGCCCGATCGACCTTGTTGCCAAACGCGTCGATCCCGCGAGCGGTCAGATCGGCTTTGATGCTGGGTGCTTCGAAGCGACCGGATACCCGACCGTCGGTGGCCAATCGCCCGGCCAGCCCCGGCATGAGCGTCGACAGATCGTCGGAATGCACCGACCAACGGCCATCCAGTTGGGCCCCCGGCGTCCAGCCGAATCGGCCCTGGACATCCGCGGTCGCGGCCCCTGAAACCAGATGCAGCGTATCGACGTTGACGTGATCGCCCAGATACTGCGCCTTGGCGTTCAGATCCAACGGCTGATTGCGCAGACTCCCATGGGCGGTCAGCGTCTCGATTTGGGCATGGATCGCCTGGCCAACCTGGCGGGCAGTCACATCGGCATTGAGATCGAAATCGCCCGGCACATCGGCGACCACTGCACCGGGATTGATATCGCGGCCTTCCAGATGGGCTGTGACATCCAGCTTCGGCGACCACTGGGTCTGGGCATGGCCGGTGATATGACCGGGGCCGCCGGAGATATCCAGCGACTTCAGATCGAAGGCCTTGAGACTGCCGGAGCCGTTGGCCGCCAGTTTGCCGGCGGTCTGGCCCACCACCTGCCAGTTGAGATCGGTGTCTAGATCATAGGCATCGAGGGTGCCGGTCAGCTTGACCTGGCCCTGCGCCGATTTGTAGCTGGGCTGGTCCGACAGCGGCCAGGCCAGATTCGACCAGTCGATGCTCAGATCCATAGCGTTGCCGGCTGCTAATGCGACCTGACCATCGGCGATGAGTTGGCCATTAGTGGCCGGCACCCCAATCTTGAGCTGGTCGATGGCGATCGCCTGCGGCGTGTAGTGCAGGCCGCCGTTGAGCGTGGCCTGGCCGTAGTCGGCGCTATCGACATCGGCGTCGAGCTGTACGCCCAGGTCGTCGACCGGTCCGCGGGCGTTGATTTTGGCGTTGGCTGCGATTTGGGGCAACGTCTGGCTGATCGCCTGGGTCTGGACACCATCGGCTAGCAATTCGGCTTGCACGGCCGGCTGGCTCAGCGCGTTGCGGACATTGCCGGTGAGTTTGAGGTTATATGGCGCAGCGACGTTCGCAGCCAGATGCAGATCCTGCAGACTGCCGGTGAGATCGGCCTTCGCATCCAGTGGCGCATAGTCCGGCAGGCGCAATTTAGCCGTGGCGTGCAGATTGGTGTTGTAACCGCTGTTCGGCGTGACGTCGGCCCGGGCATCCAGGTCGAACATGGGGCCATGGCCGGTCAGCGATTTGATCCGCCACTGTGCATCGTCCAGCCGCGCGCCAGTCAGTTGCAGCCGATCTACCTTGAACGGCTCGGCCTGGGGCGCGGTGATCGCCGAAACCTGGCTTACCGAGACCCGATCGACAACGACCGAGACCGGCAGGTTGATGGCATCGGGCAGCGAGAACGAGCCGCCTTCGTTTTTCGGCTGCGGCTGTTCGGTGAGCTTGGTCACCTCGTAGTCGACGTTATCCACATCCAGATGCTGGATATGGACGGTGCGATGCCAGATCGCCGAGAAATCCATATCGAAATCGATCGAGCCGACATGGGCTTTCATAGCATCGGTGTTGTAGTCCACGCCGGTGATCCGCAACGGGCCGATCAAGCGCCCCTGGAGCGAGTCGACGTGGATGCCGGCCGGCAGAAAGCCGCGCGCCTGCTGCCAGGCGAATTCGGTCCCGGTGCGCGTGCCCGCCACCCAGCTGATCAGACCGAGCAACACGATCAGTAGGATCAGAAGACTCAACAGCGTCCACTTGATAACACGCCATAGACGCGACCGACGACGGCGCCGGGACGGCTTTTGGGGTGGTTCTGCGTGCGTATGCGGTTCAGACGACGGCGATTCGCTCACAGATCCGGCCCAAGGCTGAAGTGAATACTATAGTTACTGTTCGGATCGTCCAGCGGATGAGCGACATCGAGCCGGACCATGCCGACCGGCGATCCCCAGCGGAAGCCGATACCCACACCGCGCTTGAAGTCGAGATTGCCGATGCTGTTGGCGACATCGCCGGCATCGAAAAACGCAGCGACGCCGAATTTCTTGTAGAAGAACCAGTCGCCCTCGATGCTGCCGGTCGCCAGATAGCGACCGCCGATATCTTCGTTGTCGCTGTTGGTCGGGCTGATCGATTGGTAGGAATAACCACGCACGCTGCGGGCGCCGCCGGCAAAGAATCGCTGCGAAGGCGGCACATCGTGGAAGTCGTCGGTGCCGATGGCCCCGATCTCGGAACGCATGACCAGTCGGACGTCGGAGGTCACCGGCACCACCAGATGGCCGTTGAAGTCGGCCTGGACAAAGTTGGTGGTCGACAACAGTTTGTCGCTGCCGCCATGTACATCGAACGACAAACTCACCCCTTTGTGGGTGAACAGCAGATCGTCGGCCTTCTGCAGGGTGATGTTATAGCCCGGATACAGCAGCGTGCTGCGCTGATTGCCGTCGCCGAGATCGTAGTATTCTTGTTCGAGCTTGATATAGGCGCGCTGGCGGCCCAGCGACCAGCCGGTATCCCGGATCGCCCCAACGCCGTACATGGTCGAGGTGATATCGCCGTACTCGGTGTTGCTGATCGATGCCGTCAGACTCAGCTTGTCGTGGGCGACATCCTCGATCGGGATGTCGTAGGACGACTGCAGCGTACGCTGGACCTGCGAGATGCGCAGATCGGTGCGGAACTGATGGCCATATTTATTGATATGGCGAAACTTCACGCCAAGGCCGAGACGCGGGCCGGTATCCGTGCCGTAGCCGGCGGATATCTTGTAACTCTGGCCCTTGCTCGGTTCGGCATCGACCGTGACCGGCACCCGCAGCTGACCGGCCGATTTCAACAAATCCTCCGGCGGATAGACGAGATCGTAGAACCAGTCGTCGACCGCCGGCGCGCGCACTGCCTTGTTGTGCTTGGCGTCGATCTCGATCTTGCTGTAGTAGTCCGTATCCGAAAGCGCCAGCTGTAAGTCGATCAGCTTTTCGGCGTTGTAGGGCTGGCCGGGCGAAAACGGCACGAAACGCTGTACGAACTTGTCCTGGAGCAAATCCTGCCGGAAGGTGACCGGCCCGAAGTAGTAGCGCTCGCCGGTATCGAGTACCAGATCGATCTCGGCAGTGTTGGTCTTCGGATTGACCCGAAGCTCTGAGCTGCTGAACTTGGCATCCAGATAGCCGGCATTATAGGCCGCGTTGTACAGCGCACTCTTGGTATCCGAGTAGCGGGACTGAATCAGACGCTGGCCTTTTTTGAGCTGGGTCGATTTCAGTGCCTGCTGAACGGCGTCGATCTGGTCGCCCGGCCCTTCGACCGCGATATGCAGGCGCGTAATTTTGACCGCGGGCCCGGGTTTGATCTTGAAGCGCGCCTGCCAGGTCTTGGAATCACCCGAAGGCTTTTTCAGCCGGTCGTCGATTTCCGGATTGAAGTAGCCGTAGGGCTGCAGGGCCTGCCGGATTTCGTTCGGCGCCAGCCGATACAGCCGGCGGATATGGTCGGCCGACCAGGATTGGTCTTGCTCGCCGGCCACGGACAGCGATTTACGCACGTTGGTTTCCAACGGGTCATCGATGCCGTCGATATTCACGCTGACATCGTCGGCCCAGGCTTGCGGCCCGATCACGGCGCCAATCGTTCCAGCCACGGCGATACCCATTACCGCGGCCCTATAGCGATTCGAAAAAAGTGGCTTCACAACGACTGCATGGCGGTACGGCCCATTTCCGGGATGCAACAAACCATTGGAAACAAAAGATGAGTCAGAGACCCTCCAGCCTGACCTAATGCCCCCCGGCTCGGTATCCAAGACTACCCTAGAACCCTGTCGACTCGCGAGACCGTCGATGGCCCCTACTCGCGCCGGCCATCGTCCGCGTCAATCAAGCCCGGTCGAAATTCTCGATAGTCAGCGGCTCCAGATCCTCGACATCGGTCATTCCCAAAACCCGCGAATAGAAGCTGCGTTCGGCCTCGATCGCGGTCATGATGTTGTCAGCATTACGAAATCCGTGGCGTTCAGATGCAAAGCTCACATACGCCACTGGCACCCCTTGATCGCGCAGGGCCGCGACCATCGACTCAGCCTGATCGGGCGGCACCACCTTGTCCTGGCTGCCTTGTAGGAACAATACCGGGCAGGACAGCTGTTCGGCGTGGTACAGCGGCGAACGCGCGATCAGGGTGGTCTCGTCGTTGCCGATCAACCGTTCGAGATAGCGCGACTCGAATTTGTGGGTCGATGCCAGCAGTCCCTTGAGGTCGCCGATGCCGTAGTAGCTGGCGCCCGCGGCCGCCAGATCGGTAAAAGCCAATACTGATAGCACCGTATAACCACCGGCGCTGGAGCCCGAGATCAAGACCCGGTCGGGATCGATACGATCGGCTTCGGCCAGATACTTGGCACCGGTCTGGCAATCTTCGACGTCGGCAATGCCCCAGGCGCCGGTCAGGGCCATGCGATAAGCCCGTCCGTAGCCGGTGCTGCCGCGATAGTTCACGTCGAGCACGGCATAGCCACGCGAGGTCCAGTACTGGATACGCGCATCCAGCGCCGTGGTGGTGGCACCGGTTGGCCCCCCGTGGCATTTCAGGATCAACGGCGGGCGTTCTTCGGCCGGTGCATTCCAGCGTTCGCTGACCGGCGGATAGAACAGCCCGTGGGCCGTCTCGCCATCGGCGGTCGGCCAGCTCAGCGACTCGGGCCGCGACAGGGCGGCATCTGCCGGCAGGCTGTCGGCCGAACGCACGATCTCGCCGGCACCCTCCGGCTCGATGCGCCGAATATGCTTGGCCCGCGCAGGATTGGCCACTACCACCGCGAGTTCGTCGCCAAGCCCGACCAGCTGTTCATAGAAATTCCAGTCGCGTCGCAACGGCCGATAGACACCGCTGTCGCGGTCGACTTCGCCTAGTTGCCAGACGCCGTCGGCGGTCATCAGGGCGAACAGCCGGCCATCGTCGGTGAAGGTGTATGTCGACTGGCCGAACACCCACTGCGGGACCGCGAATTCACCATATTCCGCGGTCAACGCAGCAAAGCCGGCACGGCCATCGCTGCGTTCGCAGTAGATATTCCACCAATCGTCGGCGTCGCAGACGATATGCAGCAGCCCCTCGGGATCGAAGACCGGGCCGAACAGCGAGGCCTCGTCCGGGCGCCAGAGCGGCGCCGGCGCTCCGATCTGGCCGTCGTCATCGATCGCGGCCTGCCAGAGCTCGTTCACATCCCAAGGCATGTTCGGATGGTTCCAGGCCAGCCAGACCAGCCGATCGGCCGCAGGCGACAGGCGCGGGCTGGCATAGAAATCGTGGCCTTCGGCGATCACGCGGGTCGAGCCATCGCGGTGGACGCTGACCACTCGGGCCACCGGTTCCGGCGTATCGGCCGCCAGGTCTTCGGCGATCGCGATTAGGCGTCCGAAACGCGGATCGTATTGCAGATCGGCATAGCGTACATCGGCATCGACCTCGGTGATCGGCGCCAGATTGCCATCGGGGTCGCGCAGCCAGATCGCCTGGTCGGCCGCATTGACGAACCAGATGAAACCGGCATGCACGGTGAATGCGCCGCCGCCATATTCGTATACGGCACTCTGGGCCGACACCGGCGAATCCAGGCAGGACACGATGCCGTCGTTGCCCACGGTCATAATGGTATTGCGACCGGCCTCTTCTGGCCGGCTTTCCAGCCAGTAGAGCTGGGCCCCGTTGGCCGGCGAACGATCGACCACCAGATCGGTGAACTTGCGTCCGGCAGCCGCGACATGGGCGGCCGAAATCGACGAGGGCCAACTGCCGTAGGGGCGGATCGGTTTCATGTGGAACAGGGCTCAAGGGACCAATGTTGCTGTATACGGTGCACGGGTTCGCCCATCGGATCAAAGCCGCATTCGTCGAATTGCAGATCGTGGGCCGGACGACGCCGAATGACGGTCGAGGCCCGAGTCCCGTAACGATCGCCGCGGATGAACATCGGCGATAAGAAGCGTTCATGCGCCTGTGGGAATCCGGTCTCCGGCAACGCCTCGCCCGGCGCCGGTTCGACATCGCACAACAGCGCCAACAACGCCTCGGCCGACAGATCCGATTGCGCGATACAGGCCTGCAGCTTGTGACGCGCGCGCTCCGTCTTGGGCCAAGGTTCGCCCCAGTGGCCATTGGAGACCGCCAAAATGCCGGGTTCGACCCGCCGCGGCCTGGCCGTATCCCGGTTGGACACGAAATACAGCCGTTCGCTATCGCCAACCAGCAGATTGAACGGCGCATACTCGGCGCCCGTGGCCGCCACATATTCAGCCCAGTCGGCGGCCGAGCCGTTCTGGGCGAAATAATCCCGCACCAGCGCCCCTCGCGAGCGCGGCCCAGCCGGCGCCGCGAGCTCTCGCACGTTGGTCACCGCCGCGAAACGCCCTTGCCGATCGGCACCACACCAGGCGCCTCCAGCCTGCCGATCACGGCCGGCGAATAGCCCTTCGGGGGTACGCCACCAATGGGCCGGCTCGGTCGGACGCGCATGAAATTCATCGCGGTTGGCTGCCAGCAACAGATCGAACCCTGGGTCGACCTGCCAGGCCAGTACGATCAGGCACATACGGATAGACGTTGGCTCAGCACGGGCAAACGCTAACATGCGGCGGCGATCTTTGGCCTCGATGGGCCAGGCGATGCAGTCGTCGCGGCCGACAACCGCGAGTACCTGGCCGGAACCCATGCCCGGCGAGCCCAGTGGGACGAGCCGTTATAACGGCTGGCGCTGCTGCAATGCGCCCAGCGGCCGAACTCGCGTGCGATCGCCGGGGCCGAAGTCAGCCCCGGCGATAACACCTGTCGGCATCGCCCGAGGCGATCCCGCCGTCTGGGCGCAGGCAACCCCATCGGGATCACGCCCTCTGCCCCTGGTTTGGCACGCGATCCAGCACTGCAGGCGGCCGGCCCTCTGCCCCTTCTGCGCGGGCTCGCCAGCGCCGCCGCTGCATGGCCAACGGTAGCGGCCGTCACAGTCTCGTTGTGGTTTTGTATACGTGCCCTCGGCCACTGCCTACGATCGCACACGGGCTCGCATCGCTGATCATGCTGTTCCGCAAGTCCGAACCGATACGCCAGTCAGCGGGCCCACACTGGTGGCAAACGACGGCGCATAGCCGTCCTACGATGCAGAGCGGACGCGCCGGCTACCGCCCTTGGTCTTTAGACCGGCTCGTCCGACATCGACAATTCTTTGATCTTGCGGGTCAGCGTATTCCGCCCCCAGCCGAGCAGACGTGCGGCTTCCTGACGATGGCCGTCGGTATGCGCGAGCGCGGCCCGGATCATCACCCGCTCCAGGCGCGGGATAGCTTCATCGAGTAAATGGTCGGCCCCGGCCGTGAGGCGTTCATCGGCCCAGGCCGAGAGCAACACATCCCATTCCTGGGACGATAGACGCGGCGGACCGTCGGCTGATTCGTCCTGTGGGGGCACAGCACGGGCGGTTTCGGCGCCGAAGCCCATGGCGGCCGGTGTGGCGTTGTCGTCGGCTTTCGGGCGCAGCTCCATCGGCAGATCGTCGAGCACGACTTCCCGACCCGGCGCCATGACGGTCAGCCAGCGGCACAGGTTTTCCAGCTCGCGTACGTTGCCGGCCCAGTCCAGCCCGGTCAGATACTGGGCCGCGCTGCAGCCGAGCGTCTTGGCTTCCATATTCAGTTCGCGGGCGGCCCGGTTCAAAAAGAACTCGAGCAGCAACGGGATATCCTCACGGCGCTCGCGAAGCGGCGGTACCCGTAGCCGAATCACGTTGAGCCGATGATACAAATCCTCGCGGAAGTTGCCTTTTTTGACCTCGGCTTCGAGATCCTGATTGGTCGCGGCGATGATGCGCACATCGACCTTGACCGCGACATGGCCGCCGACGCGATAGAACTGGCCGTCCTGGAGCACCCGCAGCAGGCGGGTCTGCAGATCGGCCGGCATATCGCCGATTTCGTCGAGAAACAGGGTGCCGCCGTGGGCCTGTTCGAAACGACCGCGACGCTGGCTGGCCGCCCCGGTGAAGGCGCCCTTTTCATGGCCGAAGAATTCCGATTCCATCAATTCCTTGGGAATCGCGGCCGTGTTCACTGCAATGAACGGCCGTTCGGCGCGCGGGCTGTGCTCGTGCAGCGCATGGGCGACCAGCTCTTTACCGGTGCCCGATTCGCCGGTGATCAAGACCGTGATATTAGAGGCCGACAGCCGCCCGATCGCCCGAAATACCTCCTGCATGGCGGGCGCTTCGCCGATGATGGTCGATTCGGCGGCCGGTTTGCCAGGGGGCGTGTCGTCACCGCTTTCGTTGGCCAGCAGGGCGGCCCGCTGGACGAGCTCTACGGCTTCGTCGAGATCGAACGGTTTGGGCAGGTACTCGAAGGCCCCGTTGCGATAGGACGATACCGCCGAGTCCAGGTCGGAATGGGCCGTGATGATGATGATCGGCAGCTGCGGCTGCATTGCATGCACCCGCTCGAGCAGATCGAGCCCGGAGATACCCGGCATTCGGATATCCGTCATGAGTACATCGGGCACTTCTTCTTCGATCGCATCGAGCAACTCGGCGCTGCCGGGAAAACAGGCAACATCGATCGAGGCCGCCTTGAGCGCGCGCTCGAGCACCCAGCGGATCGATTCGTCGTCGTCGACGACCCATGCGGTCAAGTTAGCCATCGCTGGCCTCCATCGGCAGAAATACGCTGAATACGGTCTGGCCCGGCCGGCTTTCGCATTCGATCAACCCGTCGTGAAGATGAATCAGGTACTGGGCGATCGGCAGCCCCATGCCGGTGCCCTCGGCACGCGAGCTGACCATGGGATGAAAGATTCGCGGCAATAGATCGCGGGGAATACCCGGACCGTTATCGACCACGTCGACCCGGGTCACCAGGCGATGCTGAACGCCGCTGATAGTGAACAGCCGCTGGGTGCGCGTGCGCAGCAGGATATTGCCCGAACTGCCCAATGCCGTGACCGCATTGCCCACCAGATTGAAAAACGTCTGAATGAGTTGCTCCCGATCGACCGGGATCTCGGGAATGCTCGGATCGTAATCGCGCTCTAGGGCGATCCCCGCGGGCAGTTCGGTACTGATCAGCGCCCGAACGTGTTCCAGCGGTTCGTGAATATTGAGCGGCTGCTTGTTGGGCGGGCGCCGCGGGCCGAGCAGGTCGTCGACCAGATTCTGTAGCCGATCGGCCTCGCGAATGATGACGGTGGTGTATTCCTTGAGCCCGTCGTCGTCGATCTCGCGCTCGAGCAGTTGGGCAGCACCGCGCAGCCCGCCGAGCGGATTCTTGATCTCATGGGCCATACCTCGAATCATTTCGCGATTGGCCAGATTCTGGATCCGCATCTGGTCGTCCCGCGATATCCGCAGCTGGCGATCGAGCGACAAGAACTCCAGCAGCAACGCCGGCGCACCGACCCGGTCAGTGAACGGGGTGACCGTGCAATCCACCGTTAGCGGATCGCCGCCGCCGGCGCGTAGATACAACTCGCGCTCGGTATAGGCCGCGCCCTCTTCCAGAGCCGCAGTCAGGCGGGCGCGGTGATCGGCCAGATAAGGCAGGGCCTTATCGAAGATTTCCTGATCGCAATGCCGCGCCGAGACGCCGAACAGCATTTCGCTGGCGGTATTGAGATAGGTCACCCGCAGCTCGGCATCCAGACAGACGACGGCTGTCTTGAGACTGTCGAGGATATTATCGGGCTGGACTTTACGACTGTGTTCATCGGAACGCATGGCGCCTGCCTAGCAAGGTTCGGGCCACTGCGGAATACAACGAGTGGCGAAGCCGGAAATTAATTCAAAGCGTTATGAGGGCGGCGGCACTGGGTCGGCAGCGGGCCGCAGGTCGCCGGTCGACGAAGCCACGGCTACCGTGAACCGCACCGGTCCACTGAGTCGGATCTCGTGACCGCGATAGTTCAGAGCAACATCCAGCCGATGCGGCCCGGGCGCTATACCGGTCAACCGCAGACGGGTCGCACGAGTCGGCGACTTGCCCAGCACCTGACCGTCCAGACGATAAGTCAGCGTTTCGCCGGCTTCTAGCCGGTCCTCTTCACGGCCGGCCAACAACACAGGAACGCCCTGGTGGGTGCCATGGAACACCTCGCCGTCCTGGGGCCGAACCAGCTTCAATACCCGGGTGTTCGACGCCGGCGATAAAGACCGTGGCGCAGTGGCTGCCTGCTCATCGGGCGGGTGGCGCGCACGGGTATTGGCCAAGTCAGTGATACGGGCGTCGGCCGCCTGTTTGGTATCGCTATAGTGACGGATGCCTTGATCGTCGATCCAGGTATAGATGGCCGCGCCCGCCGGGCCAGTCAGTAGTCCGCCTATCAGCGCTATCAGCAGCCCTACCCCACGCATATCCGCAACGTCCTCAATAAAAAAAAGCGCACCCGCCGTGGCAGATGCGCTTTTTCGGTCTTCGCGGCCCGCCACGGGGCCGCGATGATCGCTCCTGCGAGACTTAGCAGGAGTAGTACAGATCGAACTCGGCCGGATGCGTGCTCATCTTCAGACGCAGCACTTCTTCCTGCTTGAGCTCGATGTAGCCGTCGATCAGGTCGTCGGTAAAGACATCGCCCTTCTTGAGGAAGTCGCGGTCATCCGACAGAGCCTGCAGGGCTTCCTCGAGCGACTGCGACACCGTCGGGATGGCTTTTTCCTCTTCCGGCGGCAGATCGTAGAGATCCTTGTCCATGGCTTCGCCCGGATGGATCTTGTTCTGGATACCGTCGAGGCCGGCCATCATCATCGCCGAGAAGGCGAAGTACGGGTTGGCGGTCGGGTCCGGGAAACGCACTTCGATACGCCGTGCCTTCGGGCTCGATACCCACGGGATACGCACCGAAGCCGAGCGGTTGCGGGCCGAATAAGCCAGCAGTACCGGGGCTTCGAAGCCCTTGACCAGACGCTTGTAGCTGTTGGTCGAGGCGTTGGTGAAGGCATTCAGGGCCCGGGCGTGCTTGATGATGCCGCCGATGTAGTACAACGCTTCCTCGGATAAACCACCGTACTCGTCACCCGAGAAGATGTTCTTGCCGTCCTTGGTCAGCGACTGATGCACATGCATGCCAGTGCCGTTGTCGCCGACCACGGGCTTGGGCATGAAGGTCGCGGTCTTGCCGAAGGCATGGGCGACCTGATGCACGCAGTACTTGTAGGTCAGGGTTTCATCGGCTTTCTTGACCAGCGTGTTGAACAACATGCCGATCTCGCCCTGGCCGGCGGTGCCCACTTCGTGGTGGTGCACTTCCGTGGTCAGGCCCATTTCTTCCATGGCCAGACACATCGCAGAACGGATGTCGTGCTGGGAATCGACCGGCGGTACCGGCACATAGCCGCCTTTCACGCCCGGGCGATGGCCCATGTTGCCTTCCGGATAGGCCCGGCCACTGTTCCAGACCGCTTCCTCGGAATCGATCTCGAAGCCGGCGCCGCTCATTTCGTTGTGCCAGCGCACGGAATCGAAGATGAAGAATTCGGCTTCCGGGCCGAACAGCGCGGTGTCGGCGATGCCGGTGGACGCCAAATAGGCTTCGGCGCGCTTGGCGATGGTCCGCGGATCACGCTCATAGCCCATCATGGTGTTGGGCTCGAGAATATCGCAGCGGATATTGACGGTGGGTTCTTCAAAGAAGGGATCGAGAACGGCGCTGTCGTCGTCCGGCATCATGACCATGTCGGACTCGTTGATGCCTTTCCAGCCATCAATCGACGAGCCGTCGAACATCTTGCCTTCTTCCATGAATTCTTCGTCGACCACATGCGCGGGCATGGTCATGTGCTGTTCTTTGCCTCGCGCATCGCAGAACCGGAAGTCCACGAATTTGGCTTCGGTCTTTTTGATGAGTTCGAGCGCTTTGCTACTCGCCATGATGACTCCTTTCGATTGGGCTCTGAGCTGTCCGGACGGGCCAGTACAACGGATGCACTATAAAGGCAGGTTCCATGCCACGTCATCTGGCGCGATGTAACGCGGCTCGGCGGCCTTACTTGCACCAAATTAGCGCGGATTACGCACCAAAATAAAACCGCTCTATATTGGTGCTTTTGAATGGTGCAAGAAAAGCCCCGACCAGTGGCCTCGGGCGTTCCGGTACAATTGCCGCCTGATCAAACGGTGCATTGGCATGGATTTCCAACAGCTGATCTTCACGCTGCAACAGTTCTGGGCCGAGCGTGGCTGTGTCGTCGTACAGCCGCTGGATATGGCGGTCGGCGCCGGCACGTTCCATCCGGCGACTTTTCTGCGCTCGATCGGGCCGGAGCCCTGGCGCGCAGCCTATGTCCAGCCTTCGCGACGACCGACCGACGGCCGCTACGGCGACAACCCGAACCGGCTACAGCACTACTACCAGTTCCAGGTATTGCTCAAGCCCTCGCCCAAGGATATCCAGGCCCAGTATCTGGCTTCCCTGGAAGCCCTGGGTCTGGACATGTCGATCCACGATGTGCGCTTCGTCGAAGACAACTGGGAATCGCCCACGCTCGGTGCCTGGGGCCTGGGCTGGGAAATTTGGCTCAACGGCATGGAAATTACCCAGTTCACCTATTTCCAGCAGGTGGGTGGCATCGACTGCCGGCCAGTCTCGGGTGAGATCACCTATGGGCTAGAGCGCATTGCCATGTATATCCAGAACGTGGAGTCGGTCTACGATCTGGTCTGGTCGGATGCCCCGACCGGCACCGTGTATTACGGCGACGTGTTCCATCAGAACGAGGTCGAACAATCGACCTACAATTTCGAACATGCCCCGGTCGACGCCCTGTTTCGCCGCTTCGACGAACTCGAAGCCGAATGCCTGCATTTGGTCGAGAGCAATCTACCGCTGCCGGCCTATGAACGCATGCTGGAGTCCTCGCATACGTTCAACCTGCTCGATGCCCGCCACGCTATCTCGGTGACCGAACGCCAGCGCTACATCCTGCGTGTTCGCAATCTGGCGCGTGCCGTAGCCAAGGCCTATTACGAAGCCCGCGAAGCGCTCGGGTTCCCCATGCTCAAACAGGACAGCGACGCAGCATGACCGCTTCCCTACTCATCGAAATCGGCGTCGAAGAACTGCCCCCGAAGGCCATGCACCCGCTGGCGCGATCGTTTGCCGACAGCCTGGTGGCCCGGCTCGACGAGGCCGGCATTGGTCACGGCGCGGCCGAATATTTCGCCACTCCACGCCGGCTGGCCGTGCGTATTGCCGATACCGCAGATGCCAGCCCGGCCGAAACGGTCGAAAAACAAGGCCCAACCGTAGCGATCGCCTTCGACGCCGACGGCCAGCCTAGCAAGGCCGGCCAAGGCTTCGCCCGCTCAGTGGGCGTGGCGATGGCCGATCTCGACATCGAAGATAGTGATAAAGGCCGCCGGCTGGTCTATCGGGGGACTGCCGAAGGCCAGCCGCTGGCGGCCCTGCTGCAGCCGGCCGTAGATGCCGCGCTGCGTGAGTTGCCGATTCCTAAGCGCATGCGCTGGGGCGATGGCGAGGCAGCCTTCGTCCGCCCGGTGCACTGGGTCGTCGCCTTGCACGGCAGTGCGATCGTACCGCTGACGGTATTCGGCGAAACCGCCGATCGCTATACCCTTGGGCATCGATTCCATCATCCGCAGGCAATCGAGATTGCAGATTCACAGGCCTATCTCGAACAACTGCAGTCGCCGGGCTATGTCGTGGCCGACATCGGTCGCCGCCGGGAACTGGTCATGCAGCAGGTCAACCAAGCGGCAGCATCGCTGAACGGCCAGGCGTTGATCAGCGACGACCTGGTCGACGAAGTCGTAGCCCTGGTGGAATGGCCGGTCGGCATCGCAGGGCGCTTTGACCAACGCTATTTGGAACTGCCGAGGGAAGTGCTGATCTCGACCCTGGAAGGACACCAGCGCTATTTCCCGGTCGAACATCCAAACGGCGCGCTGATTGCCGGGTTCGTGACCGTGGCCAATATCGCCAGTCGCGATCCGGCCCAGGTCGTGTCGGGCAACGAACGGGTGGTTCGCCCACGGTTGGCCGATGCCCTGTTCTTCTGGGAACAGGATCGTCGCCATGGCCTGGCCGCGCAGGTGCCCAAGCTCGAACGGGTCAGTTTCCAACAGTCGCTGGGCTCGCTGGCCGACAAGACCGATCGAATCGAACGGATAGCCGCAGAACTGGTCACGGCCGCTGGCGCGCATGCCGCACACGTCGAACGTGCCGCACGGCTGGCCAAGGCAGACCTGGTCACTGAAATGGTCGACGAGTTCCCTGAGCTGCAAGGCATCATGGGCGGCTACTATGCCTCCGGTGAAGGCGAGCCGGATGAGGTGGCACAGGCGATCAGCGAACAGTACAGCCCAAGCGGTGCCGGTGCACCGATCGCGACCAGCCCTGCCGGGCGCTGCGTCGCCCTGGCCGATCGGCTGGATACCTTGGCCGGCATCTTCGCCATCGACAAGCGGCCGAGCGGCGATAAGGATCCGTTCGGGCTGCGCCGCGCCGCATTGGGCGTTCTACGTACGCTGATCGAAGGCGGCATCGCAGCCGATCTGGCCAAACTGCTGGACATGGCGATCTCGATCCAGCCGGTGGGCGCGGCCGCCGATACCCAGTCCGCGCTTTGGGTGTTCCACATGGAACGTCTGCGCGGCTATTATCAGGAACAGGGTATTCCCGGCACGCATTTCGATGCCATCGCTGCACTCGATATCGTCGACATGACCGACTTCGACCGTCGCATCAAAGCGTTAGGCGAGTTCGCGGCTCTGGATACAGCGACCGTGGTGTGCAGCGCGCATAAGCGTATTCGCAATATCCTGCGCCGTAATCGCGAGGATGTGCCGGAGACAGCGGTCGACAATGCCACCCTGACCGACTCGGCCGAAAAAAGCCTCAAGGCAAGCCTGGAAGACCAGGGGCGCACCATCGAAACAGCTGCTGACCAGGGCGACTACACGGCCGCCTTGGCAGCCCTGGCGCCGTTGGCCGAACCGTTGGACCAGTTTTTCGACCAGGTCATGGTCATGGCCGACGATCCGGCCCTGCGGCGCAACCGGCTGGCTCTTTTGTCGTCGATCGACCGGCTATGTCGACGGGTGGCCGATATTTCGTGTCTGTCGATCGAGGCCGCCTGAAGGTGACGTTTTCGACCGTGATTCTCGACCGCGACGGGGTCGTCAACCACGACAGCGAGGCGTTCATCAAATCGCCTGCTGAATGGCAGCCGCTGCCCGGTAGTCTTGAGGCGATTGCACGCCTGAAGCACACCGGGCTGCGGGTCGTAATCGCGAGCAACCAGTCTGGCCTTGGCCGTGGGCTATTCGATTATGACGACCTATTCGCCATTCACGATAAAATGGCGCGCCAGCTCGGCGAACTTGGCATCCAGCTCGACGGGGTCTTCTTCTGTCCGCATACCACAGAAGACCAGTGCCGCTGCCGTAAACCACGGCCCGGTCTGCTTGAGGACATACTCGGCCGCTGGAACCTACGCCCTAGCGACTGCGTGATGATCGGCGATAGCAGTCGCGATATCGAGGCCGCTCAAGCGCTCGGTGTTCACGCGATCGGCGTTCGCTCGGGCAAACCGATCGACCCGGCACGCTCCTGCTGGACCGCCGTGCCTGTATTCGACGATCTATCCGCTGCAGTCGACTGTCTGTTATCCGAGGCCGCCCTGCACGGCTAGACCGAATTAAACCGGCATGGCCCGCTGGGCCGCTCGCAGACAGGTTCCAGCGCGTCCAAACCGGCGACGCATACCGGCCCGAAGGCCCGAACCGTCGATGTCGTATCCGCTGCGTTACCGGTGCTGTAGATCGATCTGACGAGTCCAAGCCGAGTGCCGCCCGACAATTAACGGCACACGGCAAGGCGCAGCATAGCGAACGGCGCGTACTTACATAAGATCCACCATCGGCGTCGCGGGCCTGCCTTCGCGACATCGATCGTTGCGTCCATGTTGCGTGGAAAGACCATCCGCTCATGCCCAATTACCGCGGCGCGCGCCCGGCGACATTACCAGCCTGGCGCAATATGTGCCGCGCGACCCAGCGCCTCGCACTTGGCCAAGGACAAGGCGCGACCTCCAGCCCGGCTCCGGTATGAGAACGCTGGCCTAACACCAAGTCCAAGCCAGGACGTTGTATGTACCGCGCTTATTCCGGCCTGAGCGCTCACATCGTCGATCGCGACGTCGCCGCGCGCTCAAGGGAGCGGTCACGTCGCCGCACCACTGCCCCCAGCAGCCGCTCGTTCCCATGGCCGACACCGGCCGTCACACATCGGCCCAAGACAGGCAGGCGGTGGCGAATACGGCCTGGGCGAAATAGCAACCAACTTGGGCGGTCCGTAAGCCAAGCATGACCGCCTAGGGCAGGACTGCCCGTATTCATTCAGGGCGATAAGCCGGCTGAAAGACGATCTCACGAGCAATAGCACACATTCCGACCCCCCACTATCGCAGGCCCATATCCGGCAGGTGCTATCCGGTACCCAAGTACGACGCGGCCTATCGATACAAGGGTCTTGGGCCGTAATTCGAGCGAGGTCGTTGCATCTGGATGCCGGCCTGGTTCCGGGTTGCCATCAATCCAACGGCCACAAGCAGGCAATCTTGGCTTGCTGCGTTTGAAGACATCGGCTGTGGCCGAAAGGCGATCCCGAGGTCATTAGCCCCCCGATATAGCCAGAAGCGATAGGCGGCTGATTAGCGGCCCTGATCGCCCTTCCCTCACTAGCCTCTCTGCCTTTCGTCTGGAATCGCCAGACAGGGCGCCTCAGCGACGCTCACGGGGCACTTGCGAGCGCCCCCATGCGCAACCGCAACTAGGCAATAACAACAGGCTCAATCCAGACCGTACTGGCTGGCCAAGCCAACGACGGGTTCGGGCGATCTTTTGCAAGACGACAGCGCAGCCCTGTACCGCCTCGGTGCGCTTGAGCCAGGCGATCCGCGGCGGCCCGCGCGGCGAGGCACTGGGCACTTACAGCCCACGTTCTACAGCCCACGGCCTTGAACGAAAAAAAGCCACGATACCGCGTTCATATCGCGGCATCGTGGCTCATTAGCCTTAGCCAGGCAGGTATAGGCTAGACGTCGAGATTCGACACCATCAACGCATTACGCTCGATGAACTCACGCCGGGGTTCCACGTGGTCGCCCATCAGCGTGGTGAAGATCTGATCGGCGCCGACTGCATCGTCGATCTTGACCTGCATCAGCCGACGGCTGTTCGGATCCATCGTGGTCTCCCACAGCTGTTCCGGATTCATTTCGCCCAAGCCCTTGTAACGCTGCACATTCAAGCCGCGCTTGGCTTGCTCGAGCAGCCAGTGGTAGGCCGCATCGAAAGTCGAGACCTGCTGCTCGCGTTCGCCGCGTGTGACGTAAGCGCCCTCGCCGATCAGCTGGATCAGTTGCTGGCCGAGCGCCGAAATCCGGGTGTATTCCGGGCTGGTGAAGAAATCTTCGTGCCAGACGAAAATATGCGGAATACCGTGGCTATAGCGGGTGACCTGCAGATGCAGGGGATGTTCGTCGTCGGCCGGCTTGATCTGAACCTCGTAGCGGTGCCGCGGCTCGTCGCGAGCATCGAGGCGGGCCTGGAGATCGCTTGCCCACGCCTGCATACGCGCAGCGTCGGCAAACAGCTCCGGAGTCACAGGCTCGAGATAGGTCATCTCGCTCAGCGTGGCTGGATCAAAGCGACGTGCCAACCGATCGATGTCTTCGAGCATGCTCATATAGCGATGCGCGAGGTCCGAAAGTGCATCTTCGGCGATCGGCGGCGCATCCGCACTCACGCGAAATTCGGCCTTATTGAGCGCCAGACGCAGCAGATAGTTGGACAACTCCTTGTCGTCCTTGACGTAGTATTCCTGCTTGCCAGATTTGACCTTATACAACGGCGGCTGGGCGATATATACATAGCCAGCCTCGATCAGCTCGAACATCTGGCGATAGAAGAACGTTAACAGCAGCGTCCGGATATGCGAGCCGTCCACGTCGGCATCGGTCATGATGATGATCCGGTGATAGCGCAGCTTGCTCGGATCGTATTCGTCGCGGCCGATACCACAGCCCAGAGCCGTAATCAGTGTGCCGACCTCGGCCGAGGACAGCATCTTGTCGAAGCGAGCCTTCTCTACGTTCAGGATCTTGCCTTTGAGCGGCAGAATCGCCTGATAGTGGCGATCGCGGCCTTGCTTGGCGGAGCCGCCGGCCGAGTCGCCCTCAACCAGAAACAGCTCGGAGGCTGAGGGGTCTTTTTCCTGACAGTCCGCGAGCTTGCCGGGCAGACCTGCGATATCCAACGCGCCCTTGCGGCGTGTCATGTCGCGGGCACGCCGAGCGGCATCGCGTGCTCGGGCGGCATCGACGACCTTCGCGGCAATCAGTTTCGCCTCGCGCGGATTTTCGAGCAGGAAATCGTTAAGCTGAGCGCTCACCGACGATTCCACGGCTGCACGAACTTCCGAAGACACCAGTTTTTCTTTGGTCTGGGAAGAGAACTTCGGATCCGGCACCTTGACCGAAATCACCGCAGTGAGGCCTTCGCGGGCGTCATCGCCGGTCGGCGCGACCTTTTCTTTCTTGGCCAGTCCTTCGGACTCGATATACCCATTCAGCGCCCGCGTCAGTGCGCCGCGAAAGCCGGCCAGATGGGTACCCCCATCCCGCTGCGGAATGTTGTTGGTATAGCAGAACACGCTTTCCTGATAGGAATCGTTCCACTGCATCGCGACCTCGACGACGATTTCGTCTTGCTCGGTCGTGAAATAGAACACCGTATCGTGGAGCTGGGTCTTGTTCTCGTTGAGATTCTCGACGAAGGCACGGATACCACCTTCGTATTCGAACACGACGTCCCGCTCGCTGGCCTCTTCGATCAGACGGATACGCACGCCCGAATTGAGAAAGGACAATTCCCGTAGCCGCTTGGCGAGAATGTCGTAATTGAACGTGATGTTGCTAAAAACATCGCCGCTCGGATGGAAGTGGATCGCGGTGCCGGTCTTGTCGGTCACCCCGAGCTCGGCCAGCTCATCCATCGGCTCGCCCATGCTGTAGCTTTGGCGGTAATGATGGCCGTCGCGGTGGATATTGAGTTCCAGCCGATCGGACAAGGCGTTAACGACCGATACACCGACACCGTGCAGGCCGCCTGAAACTTTGTAGGAATTGGCATCGAACTTACCGCCTGCGTGCAACACGGTCATGATGACTTCGGCGGCCGGTTTGCCCTCGCCTTCATGCATATCGACCGGGATACCGCGGCCGTCGTCGGACACGGTAATACTCTGGTCGCGATGAATGGTCACAGCGATTTCATTGCAGTAGCCCGCAAGGGCTTCGTCGATCGCATTGTCAACGACCTCAAACACCATATGGTGCAAACCGGTGCCGTCATCGGTATCGCCGATGTACATTCCCGGTCGTTTGCGGACTGCCTCCAACCCCTTGAGGACCTTGATGCTGCTGGAGTTGTAATCGCCGTTGGATTCAGCCATTCGAATCAAACCCGAAGGTCATGAATAAACGGTTGATTTTAGCACGACTGTTGGTTTAGGGCGTAGTTACGCAACCCTGTTCCACATGAAACATCCGCGATTCGGCCAACAATTCGGGAATCGACTCGCGGTTGAGAAAAGTGAGAAAACTCTGGGCGCCAACGCGAATAACCTCGGAGGCCAAGGCTTTTCTATAAGTATGGCCAAGCTCAGCAGCCATGTCGTCGAGTAGGAGTATCGGTCGGATGCCGCGCTTGGCATGCAGAATATCGGCCTGGGCCAACAACAAGGCAGCGGTCAGCAATTTTTGCTGACCGCGTGAAACCCAGTCGCGGGCCTGAGTCGATGCCACCGAGACCTGCATATCGGCACGATGTGGCCCGTGTTGGGTAAACCCAGCCCGGATGTCCTGATCGAGGCTGTTGGCGAGCGCATGACCGAAGCCCTGTTCGCCCCGCCAGCCTGGGTGATAGACGAAAGTTAGGTCGTCATCGCCAACCAACCGACGAGTGCTTTCGGGCAGCCGGCGCTTGATATGCTCAAGGTATTGGCGTCGACAGGCGTCGATAATCTCGCCCTGCTGAACCAGTTCGGCGTCCCAGGCAATCACCTGGTGTTTGGGTTGATGGGCACGCAGGGCCCGATTGCGCTGTTTCAAGGCCCGCCGATAGCGACGCCAAGCTGGAAAAAAAGCATGCTCCACGTGGAACACGCCCCAATCTAGAAAGTGTCGGCGGTACTTGGGTCCCTGCTCAAGCAGGCGATGCACATTGGGGTCGATATGCTGCAACGGCAGCGTACTGATTAGATCGAAACGACGGGTTTCGGTTTGATCGTCGAGCTTGAATCGATTGCTGCCCCGGGTGACGTGGGCTCCGATTCGGTGCCGACTGTCATGATCCCCCAAAAGACGAGTGCGCAGCGTAAAGCTATCGGCTTGTTGCCGTATGGCCTTGGACAGGCGGGACTGACGGAACGACTCACCCCGCCCCAGTATATAAATCGCCTCCAGCAGTGTCGTCTTGCCGGAGGCATTGTCGCCCACGATGCAGTTGACCTGAGGCGATAACGAAATATCACCGGTGGCTATGCATCTGAAATTCTGGACGTAGAGCGTATCGAGCTGCACACGGCGGCCGGTTTGCGATGGCTACAGACGCATCGGCATGACGACATAGCGGCTCTGGGTATCACCAACCGCCGTCAACAGACCACTGCTGTCTGGACCGGATAGCGCGAGTTGGAACTCTTCGCTATCCATCGCACCTAGCGCGTCCAATAGATAACTTACGTTGAACCCGATTTCCATCGGTTCATCGTTGTAACTGACCTCGATTTCATCTTCGGCTTCTTCGCGTTCCACGTTTTGAGCCTGCAGCCTCAACGTATGTTGGGACAACGATAGACGAACGCCACCAAATTTTTCGTTGGATAGGATGGCCGTCCGCGATAAGGCCTGCCGGATGGTGTCCCGGTGGGCATGCATCTGCCGCTCCGGGTTGTCCGGGATGACGCGCTCGTAATCGGGGAACCGGCCATCGATCAGTTTGGTGGTAAAAGTCAGCCCGGCGAGCTGGATCCGCAAATGCTTGTTGGACAGCCAGAGCGTGATTTCGGCTTCGCTGCCGCCCAACAGTCGAACCAGTTCAGTGATCGCCTTACGGGGCACGATCGCCTGAGTCGGTTCCTGGATTGTCAGTTCGACCGGTGCTTCGCTTAGGGCCAGTCGGTGGCCATCGGTAGCCACACAACGGACTCGATCGCTGCGCAGTACCACCAGCAAGCCGTTGAGATAGTAGCGGACATCCTGGTGGGCCATGGCGAAATGGGTCCGATCCAGGAGCTGTTTGAGCACACTTTCTGACAACGTGATCTCTTGCCCGCTTTCGACTTCGTCGAGATGCGGCCAGTCCTGTGCCGACAGACTGGCAAGGGTGAAACGTGAGCGGCCGGATTGGAGCTTGGTTTGATTGGCTTCTTGGACACAGCGAATCTCTGCGTCGTCCGGCAGTCCGCGACAGATATCTAGCAACTTGCGTGCAGGGACTGCGATCTCTCCCGGTGCTTCGATCACTGCTGGGCAATGTGTGACCAACTCGAGTTCGAGGTCGGTCGCCGTGATCGTCAACTGGTTGCTGGTCCCTTGAATTAAGACATTCGACAGGATCGGCATCGTTTGCCGTCGTTCGACGACACCGATCACGGTCTGAAGCGCCGACAGGATATCTCTACGTTGGACTGAGAACTGCATGGACTAGGGTCTCCGAACGGTATCCGTCTTGTTGTCTTAAATGCTCTAAGAAAAGTTAGTAGTAGTAATAATCACTGGAGGCATTTCCTGTGAATATCTCTATTTTTATTTATAAATCAGCGTCTTGCGCTATGCGAAACCCTGTAGTGAAAGCCGTTATGAAGTTGTTGTTGGCCTGTGGATGAACTGTGTGTAATTTATCCACGGGCCGGGGCGGCTTCGATACTTTATAGGTTATGCACGCGTTATCCACAGCTAGCTGGTGAGAATTCGACTCAGATTGACGTAATCCTCATCCATTCGGGTATCGGTCTCCCGAAGCTCTTTGACCTTGCGGCAGGCATGCAGAACCGTCGTGTGGTCACGGCCGCCAAAGCCTTGGCCGATTTCCGGCAGGCTGTGATTGGTCAGTTCCTTGGCCAGAGCCATGGCGAGCTGGCGTGGTCGCGCGATGGTGCGCGTTCGTTTCTTGCCGAGTAGGTCGGCGAGCCGGATCTTGTAATACTCGGCGACTGTCTTCTGGATGTTTTCCAGAGTGACCAGGCGGTCGTAGACGGCGAGCATGTCGTAGAGCGCTTGCTTGGCGAAGTCGACCGTGATCGGTGCGCCGGTGATCTGGGCGGATGCCTTGAGTCGATGCAACGCCCCTTCCAGATCGCGGACGTTCGAGCGCACGCGCTTGGCGATAAAAAACGCCACTTCCTGCGGCAGTTCGACGCTGTGGTTGTCGGCCTTGGACAGCAGGATGGCGACCCGGGTCTCGAGTTCCGGCGGTTCGACGGCAACCGATAGCCCCCAGGAAAAACGCGACTTCAAGCGATCTTCGAGTCCTTCGACTTCTTTGGGAAAGCGATCGCAGGTGATCACGATCCGCTGGTTTGCTTCCAGCAACGAATTGAAGGTGTGGAAGAATTCTTCCTGGGAGCGATCCTTGTTGGCGAAGAACTGGATGTCGTCGATCAGCAGCGCTTCCAGGGTCCGGTAGTGCTCCTTGAACTGGTCCATCCGATTGTGGCGGATGGCCGTGATCATTTCGTTGACGAAGTGCTCGGAGCGGACGTAGGCGATTCGGGCGCGCGGGTTGTTGGCGAGCAACCGATGACCGACGCTCTGCATCAGATGGGTCTTGCCCAGACCCACACCGCCGTAGATCAACAGCGGGTTATAGGCCATGTTCTCGGGGTCCGAGGCCTGCTCTGCAGCGGCCCGGGCGATCTGGTTGGACTTGCCCTGAACGAACGATTCGAACGTATAGCGCGGATCGAGATTGTGACGCTTGGTATCGGTCAGAGCCGGCGCTTCACCTTCGACCGGTGTCTCGGCGGCTTTGCCGCCGCCGACCAGTACCCGAATGCGTCGTGGCTGCTCGCCCAGTTCGCTCAAGGCATTGGCGATCGGGGCGCGGAGTTCGCGCTCGACCTGATCGCGTACCACCTCGTTGGGGGCCATCAGATCCAGGCCGTCCTCGCCGAAATGGGCTTCCAGCGGCCGTAGCCAGAGGTTGACGTCTTTTTCCGACAGTCGAGTCTCGATGTGGCTCAGACAGCGCTGCCAAAGAGTATTCGCCAA